>JAKCCV010000010.1 GCA_021838785.1 Acidobacteriota bacterium
CCCCGGAACGATTATTACGATCCCCGGAATCGTCATCACGATGACCCCGGAATCGTTATTACCATCATCCCGGAACGACCATCACGATGCTTTCGGAATCGCCATCACCATGCCCCGGAATCCGCACGCACCAAGGCGGGGATCACCACGTCAATGAGCAGTGGCCGGAGTACTGGGCGCGCCGGTTCCGTTCAAAAGGATATCAGGGCATCGACTGCGTGAGAGCAAAGTTCTGGAACAATGAACACGTGGCTTGGTAGTACGCGCAGAATTCGGTGATCTATGTCAGGAGCGAGAGCCTGGAGCACCTGCCTCGCCTGAAAGAACAACCGCGTTTCGCCCCGGCGGAAATTCTTCCCCTCGTTCACCCCAGGCATTACCTCATGGCGCGGGACTTTTCGGATGTTCCGCTCCGCCGAGTCCTCGGTGCCTTGCCGCGCCTGTTCAGGAGGGCGCTCCAGCGGAGAGTCGGCCACCCGTCGTCGAATGCGCCGTGCCGCCTGGAGGATTAAGAAGCTCATCGTAGATTTGCTGGATCTCGACCACCATTCGTTCCACCGAGAAGTACTTCATGGCGCGGGCCCTTCCGGCCGCGCCCATGGCGCAAGCCTCTGAGGGATTCTGTAGCAGCCGGCGAATCGCCTGCGCCAACGCTTCGGGATCACGGGGAGGAACCAGCAAGCCTGTCTCGCCATGCACGATGACCTCTGGCAGCCCCCCCACCGCTGACGCAACAACGGGCAGTCCGTCCGCCATCGCCTCCACAGTTGTAATCGGCGTCGCGTCAATCAAAGATGGTTGAACGTAAATATCCCATTGTTGGAGAACTGGGGACAAATCCGTTTGCCAGCCGAGAAACCTCACGGCACTCGCTAGACCTAGCGAAGCAGCTTCCGCTTCGAGCAAGCTGCGCGAAGGCCCATCGCCGGCGATTTCCAAGCAGACCTCTGGCATTGTGGAGTGCAAGGCCTTCATGGCTTGCAAGAGGTAGCTGATTCCCTTGATCGGGACGAGCCTTCCCGCGGTTCCGATCACCTTTTTGTCGGAAGGCTGCCCCGGCGTCCGCCGGCGAAAGCTTGCGGGCGCTTGAATCGCGGTATAAACCACGCGATGGCGTGCGCCAACCATGATTTGTGCAGCGGCGCGTGAGTTGCAAATAACACAGTGGGCGCCCCAGTTCCACTTCTTGACCGGCTTGTAAACGCCGCCCTTCTCGCGGTACCAAATGACGTGGAGATGAGAGACCAGCTTGGCCGAAGTCGCGCCTCGAACGAGGAGGCGAAGGGAGCGACCCAGCAGATGCTCATGGATAATTGAAAATCGGTTTTTCTCCCGACGCAGAGCCTGCCAGAAGCGCCATGCTCCGGCGGGATTGCGCAGCCCACCCTTCCAAGGGACGACCCGAACCTCGGCTCCGGCCGCCCGCAGCTCACTGACCAGCGGTCCGTCGCCGTAGAGGAACCAGGCATGGATACGATAGCGGCTCGGGTCGAGATGCCGTGCCAACAGCGCGACTCTCTGAGTGATACCGGTAGCTTCTGCGCCCGCCGAATCCAGAATATGGAGCACCTCGTGTCGCTGCAAGGCCACACCCGCGCGCCGATTTACGGTCCGTTCCGACCAGGCTTGCCATCCTTAGTGAAGACCGTAATCACATCGCCCCACTTATGAGGGAGAGCGCGGTTTTGTTCAAGCAACCTCATGCCGTTCCCTTCCAACAGATGAGCGAAAAACCTGCCGGTCATAAATGAGCGCCAGCCGTTGACACGATCAGAAGAGCTCCGGTACTCCCCAGGATGATGAATGATGGCAATCCCCCCCGGCTTCAACTTTCCCTTGAAGTACGCAAGGTACCGGGCCGTGTCGTTCGGATTCACATGCACGAACACGTCGTAGGACCAAATGAAGTCCACGCTCTCATCGGGTATCTCGTCCGGGAGGCCATTGCCAACCAGCAGATATTGGATGTTCTGGTAGTCTGCCAGATTCTTCTTGCAGTTGTTCAGTGCGACCTCCGAGATATCGGCCGCCAGAACGCGCGAGCATCGCTGGGCAAGGATTCTTGTCCAGCGTCCGGCGCCCGCACCCATTTCGAGCACGACTGAGCCAGGGCGGATGTACTTTAGCATCATCTCGGTCACCAGGCGGTTCTTCCATTCGCCCGGGTCTATCGCGCGCAGACTCCGGGCGTCATTTGTCCACTCCTCACCGCCCCGCGACCAATCATAGCTGTCGGCCCATTTTCTGTTTTCCTCCAGGGTGTTGTACTCTGATGCGACCGTATTCTCACCAATCAGAAATCGGTCTTGCTCAATGGCAATAATCCAGCGATCCAGCCTCTTCAGAGTCCTGAGAGCGAGGAGACGAAGGGTGAATAGTGCCGTCCATGGTAGTCCCCGTTCCTTTCGGTACTTCTGGAACTTTCGCCACCTCCTGCGATACAGCTCGGCGTCCAAGTCCACCCTCCCTCCATCGAACTCCAACCGCTGCCGTGGCATGCGGCTGCAACGAGCGTTGCCCGCGAGGGCATCAGGCAAGAAGGGCCCTCCATCGCTTCGCGATAGCGTGTTTCACCCGGCCGCGCCAATGCTGCGTGATCGGGCTGCTGCCCGTTCTCAGCTTCAAGGCGAAATCCAGCGTGGAGTTATCGGGCCAGACCATGGTGCGACGCAGGTCAGCCGGGTCGGTCAATAACGTGTTCATCCCTTCCCGGGTGGTGAAGGCCGCGGCAAAATTCTGTCTTGCGCAGGCTTGCACCCTTTCGTTATGGTCGCCATAAGGATAGGCAAAGGAAACCACGGGTTTACCCAACAGCCTGGCCAGATCCTCGCGGCTGCCGACAATTTCTTCCTCAAGCCGCGCTTCATCCAGCGTCGTTAGGCGAGGATGCGTCCGTGTGTGGGCGCCAAATTCAATGCCTCTCTCCGCCCATTCCTGAATCTGCCAGGCCCTCATCAGCTTGAAGGGGCCGTCCGTGATTTGCGGATTCCAGTTGATGCTTTCTCCGATGTAACCGGTGATCACAAACACGGTGGCGTTGAATCCGAGCTCCTGAACCACCGGCAAGGCGTACTCGACGATGTCCTCATAAGCGTCGTCGAAGGTCAGCAGTACAGGCTTTGGAGGCAGCGGCTTTGCCGTCTCTCGCCACTCGATCCATTGTGCAGCGGAGATTCCTGTGTACCCGCGACGAGCCAACCATCGCATCTGCCGCCGAAAAAGCTCGGGCGAGACCGTCAGTCCCTTCGCGGTTCCCGATTGGTACGGCCCGACATTGTGGTACATCAGAACTGGCAGGCGCACGCCAAATTCCCTGCGAAGTGCAGCCAGCGAACCGGACCCCTCGGCGGCTCCACGGAGCCTTACCAGCCCGAGCCCCTTGCCCATCATGTTCATTCCCAGCTCACAAAGGAACGGAACGGCGGGCAGACGCTCCACCGCCCCCAGAGGGAATCGGAGGAGAAGTTCAGGGTGAGCCGGCTGCTGCAAAGCCAGCTTGCGCAAGGATCGCTTCAGAAAGCTGCCGTGCTCGAGGCGGGCCAGCGACGAGAAGGGGCGATACTCGGGGTGCTTACGGCAAAGGGACACTTCATTTCTGCCCAGCCAAAAGGCATCGCTTCGCAACAGGTCCCGGGCAGACTTGCAGTAAATCTCGTAAACCGTGGCCTCTGGGAGAAACCGGAACTTGACCCCTTTTTTCCACAAGCGAAAGCCCATGTCGTAGTGGAAATAACCGGCGTGGGTCATGGCCTCATCAAAACCGCCGACCGCCAATAGGAGGCTCCGCGGGGTTGAGCAGTTCGCCTGGATAACCGCATTATGCGGCCATTTCGGCTCAGGGTCCTTCATCAATGCCGCACGACTTGTTTCCCAGTATCGGGCATTCCATCTTGCAGCTAATGTTCGGGGGCTTTCTGAGGAATTAAGGACGCTCCCGAAAGCCACGACCGCATCGCAACCTGCGTGGGCGCGAACGTGGTGCCCGAGCAGGGACGAGTCGCAGAGGATATCGTCGTCCATGAAGAGGACGATTTCACCTTCCGCAGATCGCCACCCTGTGTTGAGGGCCGCCGCTTGCCCAAGGTGGGGTTGCTCGATGACCTTCAAGGCGCAGGGCGGCCTTAAACTCCTGAGCCAATTCGCCACTCCGTCAGTCGAGCCATCTAATACCACAATCACCTCGTATTGATCCGAGGGGAAGTCCTGCTCAAAAACGGTCGGGAGGGTTCGGGCCAGAAGGCTCTGGCGGTTGAAGGTCGGAATGATGACAGAAATCTCCATTTCAACTTCGTTGCGCCCAATCCATCAGGATCGCGCCGTCTGATCCTGCGGAAGCAGACAGCTTCATGCCGAATCCGGCGAGCCCTGGGGCGCTGGATCGCAGCGCCTCGATCCGATTCGCCTCGGAAGACCCTCGGAGCGCTTGGCGATTATTGCACATTGCTCGCCATTTCCCGAGCCACTCCGTGCCGAATCGGATGGCCGATGGCATCAGTAAGAACTCTCAGTTCTCGCCCGCCCACCTCACCCCACGCAATCAAGATCATCGCATAGATACAAAAGGCCAACACCGCCAAGCCGGCAATGGTCCAACTGCCGGCTCCCCCGCGTGCGGCCAGGGCCTCCGGAAGGCTCGCCAGGGCTAGCGCCCCGTAAATCCTGGCAGTCGCCCGCCACGGAAAACGAGCCCCCACGACGCGGCCGGCATAGCCGAGGAGAAAGATGACTTCTAAAACCTGCGCCGATGAGTTGGCAATCGCCGCTCCCATCGCTCCATGGGAGCGAATCAGAATTATGTCGAGGACAATGTTCAGTGCGGCGATCGGAGTCTGGCACCTCGCAATGAAGCCTTGTCGTTCCGTCGCGTAGAGCACCGCGGCCCCGACGTAGGCTAGGCTGGTCAAGGTGACCGAGGCTAGGAGAACTCGTAGCACAGGAACGAGCGGCAAGTAATCTGGCCCATAAATCAAGCCAATCAGCGGGGTCGCAACGCCAATGCCAAGCAGACAAAGAGGAACCATGACCATCTGCACGTACTTCAAGGACATTGAATAAATCTTGCCCAGATCGTTCCATGCGGATCGCCCGAAGGCTTCCGAGGAGAGGGGTAACAGGGTTCCCGTAAAGGATTCAGATATGCCTTGGAGCCTCCCTGCAAGCCCAAAACTGATCCCGTAAAACGCCACCTCTTGCAGGGTTGACAGTATCTTCAGAAAAAAAACTTCGCATCTCTGCCAGATGATGCCATCCAACAAGAGGATATAAGCCTCCGTGAGAGCAAAACCCTTTGCGCGCTGAAAGGCGGCGGGGCTTGTGGGGGATTCGCCCGCCGAGCCCTCCCGCAGCCTCGGTCGCACGGCACGGTAGCTGAGCGCCACCCCGACCGAATATCCAGCCGTCAATGCCAGGAGAATTCCGGCGATACCACTTTTCAAAATCACTGCCAGAGCCACTAGGCCCACAGTGGCGACCGAGCTCTTAACATTGATAAGAGCCAATTCTTGATAATGCTGCCAGCCTGCCAGTACGCTCCCCAACACCTGAGTCACGACGATGGGCACAACCATGCTGATCGAAAGAACCAGGACAAGCCGCTCCGGCCCATGCACCAGGAAGAACGCTACTATGCCGGCCACGATGGCAATCGCGAACACTACCTTTAGCTGCAATTTCACCAAGTGTTTGGCAAGTCTGGCGGCTTCGGTGGGATCAGCCCTTCCGAGGTATTCGGAGACGTATTTCGTGAGAGCCGAGGGCAATCCGAGCGATGCCACCACACTTAACGCCCCGGCGATCCATATGGCGTAGCTGTAAACGCCCATACGCGACGGGCCGAGATGACGGGCAATGATGGCAGATTTGCAGATTCCCGCCAGCAGCGGCCCCGCCATGCTCAGGCCATTGAAAAAGGTGTTCCGCACCGCCTTGTGCGCGATTTCGTTACTCATCCTCGGCTCGCTTTGGGAAACTGTCGCAGGCTTTCATGTTAGTTTTGGCAATGCCGCGCTCCCCTGCTGGCGGGGGACCTCATGCTGACTTTTCCGGTCCGCGCGGAAGGGATTTTAAGATGCGTTCGTGAAAAAGGACCGAAAGTAGAGAAGTGGACCGGAAACGGCCGCCAGCAAGAGTTGACTGCGGGGGAATCGCGCCGGCGGCTTAGACCCGTTGCCATGGCCGTTCATGTGCCCCAGCCTCTGCCGCACTCGCCGGAAAGCGCATTCCAGGGTTGCCTGGCGGTAATCCGACTGCTCAAAAAACAGAAATGATGCATAGGCTGCCGAGCCGTACAAATCCTTTAAGTAGCGGCTCCGCAACTCTTTGGGAAGGGCGTGGCAAGGGTGGTAAACAACCGCTTGCGGGCAGTAAATCACGCGGTAGCCGCGGCTGACCAACAAAAAGAAAGCGTAAGTCTCCTCATTGCCGAGCAGCGGTGCCGAGCGGCCTAAGCGCACATCGAATCCCTTCAGCTCCTCGAGCGCCCGCCGCCGAAACGCCATGTTCGCCCCAATGCCAATGCCCCCAAAATTCACCACCTCGAACCAATTCGGCGTTTGCTGGTCAATCCCCGCCGCGGCACGTTCCGGCACCGTGAAGCGAGGGCTTAGCGGGTGATTGGGCTCGACAGGCGTGTCGTCGGGTCGGCAGACTCGACCGGTGACAGCCATCACTTGGGGATCATCGAAGGGGCGTATCAACTGAGTGAGCCATCCGCGCTCGGGAACCGCATCATCGTCCAGGTAAGCAACGATTTCCCCGCGACAGGCTTCCAGGCCGCGATTGCGCGCGCGGCTGAGACCGACTACTTTTTCCTCTACGTACCGCGCTCCCCACATGGCCGCGAGGCGCGGCGTCGTGCCATCGCGCGAGGCGTTATCCACCACCACCACTTCATAAGCGGAGAAGTCGAGCCTTGCAACCGAGGACAGACATCTTTCAAGATGATGCGGCCGGTTCCGCGTGCAAATGACCACTGAGCAGTATGGGTGAGTCTCGTCGTAGGCGCCAGGCTTCGGCACGAAGTTGACGGCTGACTCCATTCTTTGCTGCAGCCCGTTTCTGCCGCGATCAGGTTGTGGCCGACGAGTGCTCACTTCCCCCTCCGAAGTGCTTTCGCTCGCTCCGATTGTTGTAGCGCGGGGCTTGCTTACTTCAGCGTTCCTCAAAGCGCCCGTTCTTCTTTCATTCCCGCAACATCCATCCCCGCTCATTCCGACCGCGATGCCAGAAACTCCCGCCTTCACTTCTCCCCTTGCGAACGCAGGGGCCGAGCCATTAAGAAAACCTAATTAAGAAACTCTAATCGCGCGCCGCCCCCTAGCCAAGTAGCTGCGCGGCTATTAGTCCGTTACTAAATAGGCTCCAGAGCCGGAATACTGTGTGGCGGCGGACGTATCGAGAGGTGTCCAACGTAACCGGTGAGGGGACATCGAGACACTTAACAAGTCTTGACGCGCTCGGTTTTGCGGGCGGCCTTTTGATGTTAGAATCCAAAAGGTTGCACCCAAAGCGGGGCTGCAGGAAGTCTGAACGTTTTCGGCGAATCCCTGCCGGCCGGATGCGGATACCTTAAAGTCACCAGGGGCGTTTGCCGCGACTGCCGAGCGAGGAACGACGCATCTGTGCAATTGAAGCCATATGGGTCGGCCGAAGAAGCCCATGACCGGCAACCCGCGCCGTGGCGGAGAAGTTAAAGGAGATTTGTCGGAATTGGGATTCCAACAGCAATCCGGAGAACAGCGCGACACGGAAGCGACTCGGGCGAACGGCGAGCCGATCAGCCTCGAGCATCCTGAACCTGCCCTTTCCGTCCTTGAGGCAGACCAATTGGTGGTGGCCAAGCAGCGGACCCGCTTTGGCCGGCGGAAACTCTCGCGCTCCGAAAGAATTTTGTTGTGGGGGCTGCGAATCTATGTCGTCATCATGTTGGTCATCGTGCTGGTTTCTGTGCTGCGGGCCTTGCATGGCGCGCGTTAGGATTGGCTGACCGCGCCCCGGTTTGTTGATTCGCTTCCCAAAGCCGTGAAAAGCTGATGAGGGGAACCATCGGTTGCCTCTCTTAGCAATCTAAACCAAGCCCGGCCCAAAACCACCGCCCGAATGCTTGCGGATGAGCCACGCCGCGATGGCGGAGTCCGATGAGCCACGGGCCTTCGCAGGAGAAGCGATGTTGATTCCCGGCTTTGCCACCACCGAGGGAACGGCGCGATTTCGAGATCGCTTCGGCCAGCAACTGCCGGGCCACTTCCGAGAGAGTCAATCGCTGTGGCTATCGAGCATCGGCTTGGGAACCTATCTCGGCGAGCCCACCGCACAATTCGACGCGCTTTATCATGACTCCATCACGCAAGCCATTGAACAGGGCGCCAATGTTTTCGACACGGCAATCAATTACCGGCACATGCGGAGCGAGCGGACCCTCGGGCGGGCGCTCGCGGAACTGATCGCCTCTGGCAAGCTTCGCCGAGACGAAGTGTTCGTGGCGACCAAGGGCGGCTATCTGGCCTTCGACGCGGAAATTCCAAACGACCCCCGTGCCTACTTCGAAGAACGGCTCATCCGCACCGGGCTCGTCACGCCAGGGGATATCGTCGCGGGATGTCATGCCATGACGCCCCGCTATCTAGCAGACCAAATTGAAGCGAGCCGGCACAATTTGGGTCTGGAGACGATTGACCTTTATTACCTTCACAACCCCGAGACGCAATTGCGGGAGGTGGCGCGAGAGGAATTCTATCGCCGACTGCATGCCGCGTTTGAGGCGCTCGAGGCGGCTGTGGCGGAAGGCAAAATTCGGATGTACGGCTTGGCGACGTGGAATGCTTTCCGCGTGTCGCCCGATTCTCCGGACGCGATTTCGCTTGCACAGGCACTCGAGTTGGCCGAGGCTGCTGGCGGTCAAGTACACCACTTCCGCGCCCTCCAGGTGCCGTTCAATCTGGCGATGCTCGAGGCGTTGGCTACGGGCAGCCAGGCGCTTGACGGCCGCCAGGTTCCGCTGCTGCAAGCTGCGTCCGCGCGTGGAATGATGGTATTTGCTAGCGCCAGCTTGTTGCAAAGCCGACTTGCGGGCGGCATCCCCGAACCGCTGGCACAGCATTTTCCGGGACTGCAAACCGACGCCCAGCGAGCGTTGCAGTTCGTTCGCTCTACCCCGGGCATCACCTCGGCGCTGGTGGGAATGAGCCATTCAACTCACGTGACTGAAAATTTGGCCACTGCGGCGGCACCGCCGCTCGCAGCGGAAGAGTTCCAAGCGATCTTCGAACAGTGAATTCCACCTAGTCCGAACCTCCTCGCCCGAACCGGCTATTTGCCTGGACTGTGGGCTGCCCAATATGCCGGGCGCCTCCAGCGCTTTTTCCAGTTCGAGGATGCCGCTCCCACAACACAGTCGAAAGAAGGTTGGTGCGGAGGGCCGGAATCGAACCGGCACGTCCCTTGCGGGACAAGGGATTTTAAGTCCCTTGCGTCTACCAGTTCCGCCACCCCCGCCTAATTAATTGGCAGCTTGCTCCACTTTCTGTTATGCCCTATCCAGAATCGTAGCAGAAACCATAACGGGTAATGCATCTTTTGGTCCCCCGGCAGGGTGGCCAGATTTTTTTCATTCGCCGCGTTCAACCGCTCGAAAGCCGGAGCCGAGCCTCTTTTCGTAGAGGCCCTGAGACTTGCGGCGTGGTTTCTCGCTCCACTCACCCACGGCGCTTGCCAGCCCAACCGTTTCAGTTTGCATGGCGCTTGCCTTCCTTCGGCGGGCGTCCGCCAAGCTTGGCCCACTGGCGTAACGTGGCCTTGTCATACTTCGCGGCTCGCGCCTTGCCGCCCTTCCTGCCCAGCTTCGCCAGATATTCCCGAATCAATTTGTCTGCATCTTTTCCCATAAGTTAACAGCTGAGGTTTATCTTAGCCGTTAGGTTTTCGATTGTCAAGAGCAAAGTGGATGGGGCAGCCATTCGTTCGTCCCCCCGCCGGCCCCGATTGCACCTTCCTCCCGGCCTAGGCGCCACGAGCGCAAGACGGGATAGCGGCGCTGGAAATTGCGTCTGATGGGGTGAACTTACCGTTATTTCGACCGCTGAGAGCCGGCAGCCGGGCGAGTATCGTCGCCCATCTGCTCCAGGCAAAGCACTTCCCCGGCTTTAGGGCATTTCGCCCACGCGCCGCCCACGTGAATGACCCTGACTTCGATAGCGTTGGAGTCTTGGTCGGCGCGTTCGAGTAGGTCGCCAAGGGTTTCAAGGCATTCACGAACTTCGCAGAGCGCCATAGCGGATGCGGGAGTATCGCCCTCGGCATCGGTGCGGGCAAGTAATTCCCACGCTTTTCGTTGGACTCGCCCCAGACCGTCAAAGAGATTTTCGCCCACGGCCTCTTCCCGCCACTCCGCCGTCTTGACGATGGCCTGGGCGGTTCATGGCCGGAAGGCTTGTTCCGAAGCGTTCCGCGGTATTTGCGGTACGGCGTTGCCGCTACCAGCGCCGCGTCAATTTCCTTGCGCTGTTTATGAATGTACAGAGAGCAATGCTGGGGCACGGTTTACCTTTGCTTACCACCTTCGTTGTGGGACACAATCTGCCGTCCGCAACATCGTGTTTTTCAAATACGTGCGCTCGGCGATGGATCTTGACCAAATGGTCGGGCGAGGCACGCGCATCGACCCGCCGAGCGGCAAATTGATGTTCCCGGTTTACGATTACACGGACGCGACACGGCTTTTCGGGGAAGAGTGCCTTGGCGAACCACCGCGCCTTCGCAAGGCACGCGAAGGGCCCGAACCGCTGCCGCCACTCCCCGTTCCAGCCGCTCGATGGCGGCCAGCTTGAACTCCTTCGTGAACTGCCGTCGAGACAAACCCATGACTCATCTCGCTTCGATGGCATTTTCATGACATTCGCTGAATCCTGAGCCTTAACCGTTTGTCTCAACGACGGGGACAAGTCCGAAACCGGCAGTCCAGAAGGGGCTACTACACCATGCCGACATTCGGACTACCTTGAACATTGGCACTCAAGCTGTCTCCGAAGAGAAGCGCGACGTGGCTTCAAAAATAGTCGGTGTTCTATGGAAAATGTAAGCCTTGTAGGAATTTGTACTTTTCTGAAAACCTTGAACTCGGCCCACTCTTTGAGATTACTGGTCGGGGCGCGCGGATTTGAACCGCGGACCTCTTGGTCCCGAACCAAGCGCGCTACCAGGCTACGCCACGCCCCGTCAAAGAAAGCTCATCCAGCAGATTACGCCATAACGCCACAAATTACAACACACCCTCTTATTACGAGGTTGGCCCGTTGGCGGGGGAAGAGGCAACCTGCCCTCGTGTGCTTCACGCACCGCAAGCGCCCGTTCGGTGGCGGGCGGAGGACCGTGGGTGCGCCCCCTCACGAGGGTTCAAAGGCATCCATCAACAAAACTCGACGCATCCAAAACGGAGCAGGCAAGAGGAGAAACGGCTTTTGTAACGCTGGCCTCCAGCGTTAACATAAATGAGGCAGCTTGTGGCTGAGGGAGGCAAAGATGGAGGCAAGCCGATGAGGCGAGCCGAGGCTCGGCAACCTGACGGGGCGCTTCGCTGGCGGCGCCTTGTTCTGCTCGTAGCGATCGCGTGGGCCGTTGCGGCGTGCGGCCTCGCTCCGGCGAGGGCGGCGCGGTTGCCCGGGAGGAAAGACTCATCCTCTTCGTTTGCCAAAGCTTCCGGTGAGGACTCGCAAGGACAAATCCATGTCCGTGTGAATGTGGTTAACGTTCCGGTGACCGTGCTGGATAAACAGGGGCTGCCGGTGATTAACCTCACCCGCAAGGACTTTCGCGTGTACGAGGACGGCAAGCTCCAGCGCATTCGGTACTTCAGCGCGGAGCATCGGCCGCCGCTGCGCATCGGCCTGTTGGTGGACACCAGCAACAGCGCGGTGAGAGTTCTTAAGTTTGAGAAGCGAGCCGCCAGCGAGTTTGTCTATGATATCCTGGGGGAACGTAACAGCCGCAATCAGATCTTTCTCGAGACCTTCGATTCCACGAGTTCCCTTATCCAAAATTTTACCGACGATCCCGACCGGCTGAACTCCAAGATTCGCCACCTGCAGGCCGGCGGCGGCAAGGCGCTTTATGACGCTATTTACAATGCCTGCAAAAACCAGATGCTCCATTCCGGGCCGCCCGAGGACACGCGGCGGGTGATCGTCCTGATCAGCGACGGGGTGGATGCCAACAGCACTCACACTTTTGACCAGGCGATTGCCATGGCCCACCGGGCCGAGACCGCCATCTACACCATCGGCAACGTTCCCTGGGGCTATAGCAATCCCGGCGACGACTATCTGCGACAACTGGCCGAGCAGACGGGAGGGGCGGCGTTCTTTCCCCTGGAGCACGAGCCCGGCACCGACCTCCTCAGCGGCTATCTGGCCCACGGCCAGATTGACAGCATGCAAACCAACAAAGGGCTGGGAGCCGAAACTGGCATCTATACCGCCGACCGCATGGTTCAGATTGCCGATTCGCTCAATTCCATTGAGGAGCAACTGCAGAACCAGTACAGCATCGGCTACACGCCGACCGATGACGTGCTCGACGGGACGTACCGAACCATCAAAGTGGTCGCGCTCCGCAAGGGCTTGATCCTTCACTATAAGCCGGGCTATTTCGCAACACCTGCCGTCTTGGGCCGCTAAACCTCCTTCCGCCGTCCAGGCTTTCAATCATTTTGACCAACCTCGACAAGTTGCGGTACACTCGAAAAGTTTCAGACGGGGCTTGTGCGGCTGCCTTCGCGCAGCGAAGAGGCATCCATGAACATTTTGGTCACCGGGGGCGCAGGGTATGTCGGCAGCGTGTGCGCCGCCGAGCTTGTCCGGCGCAAGCACCGCGTCATCACCTACGACAATCTGAGTGCGGGCGTGCGCCGCGCCGTCCTGCCGGGTATCGCGTTGGTTGAGGGCGACATCGCAGACCGCAAGAAGCTCGAGCGAGTCCTGCGCCAGCACCACATTGAAGTGGTGATGCACTTCGCAGCCAGCGCCTTAGTGGATGAGTCCATCCGCAACCCCAGCCTTTTCTATCGCAACAATGTTTCCGGGACGCTCGTCCTGCTGGATGCCATGCTCGCCACCGGAATCAAGCGTCTGGTCTTTTCATCGAGCGCCGCCGTGTATGGTGAGCCGACTCAAGTCCCCATCACCGAGGACCATCCGACAGCTCCGATTAACGCCTACGGCGAGACGAAGCTGGTCATCGAAAGGGCTTTGGCCTGGTATCACCGCGCTTATGGCCTTAATTGCGTGGCGTTGCGCTATTTCAACGCGGCCGGGGCCGTGGGCACGCTGGGGGAAAATCATCGGCCGGAAACCCATCTGGTCCCGCGCATCTTAGACGTGGTCTTCGATGCACGCCAGCCGTTCCAGATTTACGGTGATGACTACCCGACGCCCGACGGCACCTGCGTTCGCGATTTTGTTCATGTTCGCGACATCGCCCGCGCCCATATTCTGGCCATGCGCAAGCTGGCCAAGCTGGGACTTGCTGTGTACAATATAGGTCACGGCCGCGGCTATTCGATTCGGGAAGTCGTCCAAACCGTCGAGGCGGTGACGGGCGCGAAGGTTCCCATTGTCACCGCGCCTCGCCGACCCGGCGACCCGGCCGTTTTGGTGGCCAGCCCTGAGAAAATTGGACGCGAACTGGGTTGGAAACCGAAGGAAGATCTGACGCGCATTGTGCGCTCGGCTTGGCTTTATCACCGCCAAAAACGCCTACAAAAGGGAAATCACCCATAATGGCGGCACCTGGGGCGGTGAGAGCCAGAGATACGAAAACGGCCCGAATCCCCACTAGGCTGCAGACAACTGACGCCAAGCCCGCGGATGATTGTAGGTTGCCCACTAGAGACCTGACAAATTGGGGTGGGGCTCCCCACATTGCCCAGGCTCGCCATGGCTCTCTATCGCGCGACCCAACGAAACGTCGAGTTTAAGCTGCCGCCGTTGACGGCGGCTGAGAAGATCCGCAAGGGGCTTTGCCAGGTTCTCTGCCTCAGCGGGGGTGTGCTCTTTTCTTTTGTCAGGAGGCCCAAGCTCGCCGGCGAGGGACCGCCTCAACGGGTTCTCATAATTCGCCGTGGCGGTTTGGGGGATGCCCTGATGTTGACGCCGCTAGCTGTTGGCCTGCGCGAGGCTTATCCAGGGGTTTATTTAGCGGCGCTGGTGAGCCGGCAGGCGGTTGCGGCTTTGCAAGGCAATACTGCGATAAATCGCATCTACGAGGTGCCGGCGTCGAAGCGAGGGTTTTGGAAGCTGCTGCGAGAACTCCGGCGCGAGCAATTTGACACGGCATTTATCCTGCATCGTTTTTTTGCGCCTTCACTTTTGGCGGTCGCGGCGGGTATTCCGAGAAGGCTGGGCTTTTATTGGAAGCGGCACGGGTTTGCGCTGACAGCGGGCATTCCGTTTGATCCGCGTCGCTCGCAGGTGGTTCAGATCACTCAATTGATGAATTTGTTGGGCAAACCGGCGCCCGAAGCCAAGCTCTACTTCACGCCTTCGGCTGCCCAGCGAGCCAAGGCCTCGGAACTGTTGCGGGAGTGGGGCCATGATCCAGGCCGGCCGCTGATTGGCATTCACGCCGGTGGAGGCGAAACTTCCGGGTCGTCCGAACCCGTCCGGCGATGGTTGCCGGAGCGGTTTGGCCGGCTAGCGGACAACCTGCAACAGCAAGATGGAGCGCAGGTTTTGCTCTTGCAGGGCCCAAGGGACGAGCCTTTTGTCTCGGCCGCGCTGGCCAGCATGACAAGCCAGCCCTTCCGCGTGGTTTCCGGCCTCGATCTTGGGACTTTCGCAGCCGTTGTCGGAGCCTGTGATCTGGTGGTGGCGAACGACTCAGCTCCCATGCACATTGCGGCAGCCCAGGGCGTTCCCGTAGTGGCGATCTTCGGTCCTAGCCATCCTGCCTATAATCCGCCGGCCGGACCCGGCCACACGGTGGTCTGGGCGGGGGTGGCTTGTTCTCCCTGCTACCAGCCCGATGAGCTGGCGGAGACGATTCCGCTCATCGGGAAAAAAGAGTTTACGTGCTGGCGAGGAACGCACGAGTGCATGACGGCGATTACGGTCGAAGAGGTCTATGCTGCTGTTAAGGAACGCCTCGCCGCGAAAAGGCTTTCCTGACCCCGGAATTTGGTCATGTCCAAAACGCTTATCGTGAAGCTTGGCGCGCTCGGCGATGTATTGAGAACCACTGCGCTGTTGCGGGTCCTCGAAGGGCAGGTGACTTGGGTCACATCGGCAAAGGCGGTTCCGCTCCTATCGGGAAATCCGTTCATCCATCGGCTTTTGACGATGGAGCGGCTGGACGGCTGTATTTTCGCAGAGGATTTTGATCGCGTCATCAACTTGGAGGACGAGGCCGACGCGGCGCGCCTGGCCTCGCGCGTGAGGGCAAGGGAGCGGCTGGGGGCGTTCTGGGACGGGAATCAGATCGCGTACAACGAGGCGTCCCGCGAATGGTTCGACATGAGCCTGATTTCACGCCTCGGTAAGACCCGGGCGGATCGGCTGAAGATGGAGAACAGAAAGACCTATCAGGAATTAATTTTTGGTATGCTGGGGCAGCGATTCTCAGGGGAAGAATACGTTCTGAATTTGCCTAACCCGCCGAGGGAAACGCCCGGTCTGATAGGTCTTGAATCCCGGGCGGGCAACGTGTGGCCCATGAAACAATGGAATTACTATCCGCAGCTTGGCCGTGAGCTTCAGGACGCCGGTTTCACAATAAAAGTTTTTGTCGAGCGTCCGAGCCTTGAGGAGTACATGCGCGACATTGCCGAGTGCGAATACGTCGTCTGCGGCGATACGCTGGCGATGCACGTCGCCTTGGCCCTGCGGAAGAAAGTGGTGGCCATTTTCACCTGCACGGCGCCGCAAGAGATTTATGACTACGGTCGTTTGACGAAGGTTGTGAGCCCGCTATGGAAAAAGTATTTTTATTCCCGCACGGTCGCGTCGGAGGCGGCGGATGCCATTCCGGTGAGTGAGGTTTTGAACGCCGTCCTAGCGCAAGCGACCCGGGGCCGAGGTCAGCGGTGACCCGGAGGATGCTTTTCTCAAAGACGGTCTGATGGCATCGCGCGAAATGAAACGTGTCGCCTACGATCTACGTTGGCGATCCGGGACACTCGACCACTATGTGAGCCTTCTGCTCGCCGCGCTGGTGGCTGAAGGTTCGGACGAATTTCATTTTGTCTGTTATGGCGACCCCAAGGATCGAGAGTTGGTTCAGCGTTTGGGCGAGGCGGCGGAGTTCCGAGCCGCGCTTTGGCCGCGCTATGGCCTCGCGGCGCAAATCGCCTTCCCGCGCGCGCTCCGGAAAGATCGCATTCAGTTGCTTCACTGTCCTTTTTATGTCATGCCATTATGGGCGAGCGTGCCAACCGTTGTGACCTTCCACGACGTGATTCCCTTCACGCCGTACGCGGATAAGCGCGGCCTCGCTCGTTTCGTGGTTTGCTCCATGTACGGAATGGCCGCCCGTCGCGCCACTGCCATCGTGACCGTCTCAAACTTTTCGCGCCGTGACATCGCGCGGGTGCTGCGCGTGCCGGAAAGCAAAGTGACGGTCGCTCACGATGCGCCGGGTCCTTATGCCTTCCTCGAGCCGCGGCCGGAATGCTACGCGCCATACACCCCTTATTTCGCCTGCATGACGGCGCGACACATCGAGAGTAAAAATACGGTGGTGGCCGTTAAGGCGTGGCGCATCTTCCGCGAGCGAACCGGGTTGCCCCATCAGCTCCTCATCGGCGGCAAGACTACCGAACAAGGGAAAGCGCTGCTCGCCCAAGCCGGTTGTGGAGCGGGTTGTCACCTGCTCGGCTTCATTCCCGATGCGCAGCTTTCCTCTTTTTTCCACTCGGCGGAAGCCTTCATCATTCCGTCCTTGTACGAAGGCTTTGGTTTGCCACCGCTTGAAGCGATGGCCGCCGGCGCGCCGGTTCTCAGCTCGAACGCGGCTTCTCTGCCCGAGGTTTGCGGCGATGCGGCGCTCTACTTTAACCCGGCGAGCGCTGAAGAGCTGGCCAGCCTCATGGCGCAGGTTGCCCGGGATGCCTCGCTACACGCTCGCCTGGCGGAGCAGGGACGCCGGCGCGCCCAGCAGTTCTCTTATCAACAATCGGCCCGGCGCATTTTGGAACTCTATCGTACGTTGCTCTCAGGCGACGAGGGTTCTTCGCCGGCTGCCGCGCCGGAGGAGCGGTGGGTGGCGCGCAATGCGGAAAACCGCGGCGCGCCGATGCGGTAACAGCGACCATGACGCGCATCCATGCTTCGGCCTCGCATGAGGCCCCAGGCAGCTCTCAAGCCAACTCGTCGCCCGGCGCAAGTCCGCCGGGATGGCTCCGGCGTCGCACGCCTTTCCGGCTGGCTCTCAAGACTGCGATGGACGTGACGCTGGTGATTCTTGCCGCGCCGCTGGCGCTCATCATCATTGGCGTCGCCGCAGTGTGGATTAAGCTTGACGACGGTGGCCCGGTGATTTATCGCCGCCGGGTTCTGGGCCCTGGAGGCGAGTTTGATGCCTTTAAGTTGCGCAGCATGCGCTTGGACGCCGACCAGATTCTGGAGCGCGACCCCCGCCTGCGCGCCGAATTTGAGGCTACCTACAAGTTGAAACAGGACCCGCGCGTCACGCGCCCCGGCAGATATCTGCGCGCCTGGAGCCTCGATGAGCTGCCCCAACTCTGGAACGTGCTGCGCGGCCAGATGAGCTGGGTGGGGCCGCGCATGATTATCCGCCGCGAACTCGAAAAGTTCGGCCCGGACGGCAATATCTTCCAATGGGTCAAGCCCGGCTTGACGGGGCTCTGGCAGGTCAGCGGGCGGCAGGAAGTTTCCTACCAGGAGCGTGTCAAATTGGATCTTCGCTATTTGGAGAATTGGTCGCCCGCGCTCGACGTTAAAATTATTTTCAAGACCGTTTGGAAGGTGCTCAAGCGCGAGGGCGCCTACTGAGCGGCTTTTCGCGGAACAACGCGCCGCAAGACTTCGCAAAAATCGTTGGCAAGCGCGGCGCCGGCTGCTCCGGCCAAGGCTTGCCGCAATGTTTTATGATATCAGAGGGGCAACAAAATCAACCCGGAGGATGTTATGCGAGAGCATGCCGACCATCATGACGCTGAATTGATGCTGAGGCTTTATGAGCTGCGGCGCGAGGAGAAACTGCGTCGCGCGCGCGAGTGGTTCATGCGAGAGTTCAAGGCCGCCACGCCGGAGGAGTTCGAGCAACAGTGCCCCTGGGGCTCAGAGGCCAATGCGTTCTTTCGCATGGTGACCAGCTACTGGGAAATGGCCGCCTCGATTGTCAATCACGGCCTGATTAAGCCGGAGTTTTTCTTTGAGACGCAGACGGAGTTCTTCGGCGTGTGGGAAAAGATTAAGCCGCTGGCCGAATCGTCCCGCCAATCCTTCAAAAACCCGCATCTGTGGGAAAACTTGGAGAGTCTCTCCGCCGATTATGAAAAATGGATGTCGAAGCGTGCCCCGGGCGCTCTCCAGGCTTACCGAGAGCGCATCAAGAGCCGCGCCGCCAAAACTTCATGAGGCGGCGCGACGAGCCTTCAGCCCGCCAAGTGTCGCCGGCGGAAGATTAGACGCCACTGCGCTTTCGGAGCTTCAAAAATCAACTCAAGACATATCATCTACGGCGTAAAATCGTATAGAATGTCGAGGAGGTGGTATGGCGGAAGAACTCCTACGGCTCCCGGAGGCGGCGCGGCGTTTGGGCGTGAGTTATCCGACGCTCAAGCAATGGATTTATCGCAAAAAGATTCGCACCGTGCGAACCGCCGGTGGCCACCATCGGGTTCCCTTTTCCGAAATTGATCGGCTGCTTTTCCAGAACGCGCCGCGCGCGCCAAGTCCTCGCCAGTCTGAGCCGGCCCGCGCCACGCCCGCGCCGGCTACCGGCCTTGGGACCTTCATCAGCGGGCGCAATCAGCTCGTCGGCCGCATCGTGGAGCTGGAAGTGGTTGGGCTGCTGGCCAAAGTCAAGCTCGATATCGGGGGCCAAACCGTCACCTCCATCATCACCCGCGACGCCGCCCGCGAACTCAAGCTGAAGGTGGGCGAAACGGCCGCCGCCCTCATCAAAGCCACCGAAGTCATGATTATCCGCCCACCCGTAAGGAGGCCGTGAACCGGCTTGAGCGCAACCACCCTCAGCGAACCCCTCGCGGAACGCGGATTCGATCGGCGGGAAGTGGCGGGCGCCTTTGGCGACATCGGGGTTTTGTTTCCGATTGCCATCGCCCTCATCACCCTCAATCACATGAACCCCACGGCGGTCTTTCTGGCTGCGGGCCTCGCCTACATCTTGGCGGGACGCTACTATCGGATTCCCATCGCGGTTGAGCCGTTCAAGGCCGTCGCCGCCATCGCTCTCGCCTTGTCGCTCGCGCCGTCGGCCATTGCGAGTGCCGGGCTGCTGATGGGCATTCTTCTAGCCCTGATTGGTTTAACCAACGTGGCCGACCGGCTCGCCAAGCTGTTCACGCTGCCTGTGGTCCGGGGCATTCAACTCGGGCTGGGCTTGCTGTTGGTGCGGGAGGGACTTCATTTGCTGGCGAGCCCGAATGCCACGGAAGTTCTCGGCGGAAGGCTTCGCCTTTCCGGCTGGGTGGTGGCGCTGGGCGCGGCGGCTTTGCTCTTCGCTTTTCAAAGCTCGAAGCGATTCCCCGCGGCGCTGGTGCTCTTGGTAGCGGGAATGCTGGAGGGCCTGGCGACCGAGTGGGGCCGGCTGCCGGCGTGGCATTGGGGTCCGCTGCCGCTCGAGCTGTTGCATCCGCGCATGATGGAACTTTGGCGCGTGATTCCGCTGCTGGTGATTCCCCAATTTGCGCTGACGTTTGGCAATTCGATTGTGGCCACCGAAAACACGGCGCGAATTCTGTACGGCGAGCAAGCACGCCGCGTCACGGTGCGCGCGCTTACGCTGAGCATTGCGGCCATCAACCTGGCGAGTTCGGCCATTTTGGGTTCGCCCATGTGCCATGGCTCGGGCGGCATCACCGCGCACTACCGCTTTGGCGCGCGGACGGAAAAGGCGAGCTACGTCATCGGCGGAGTGTGTTTGCTCTTGGCGCTGTTTGGCGGCGCCGCCATCGGCCTATTGAATCTGATTCCGCTGGCCGTTCTTGCCGTTTTCCTGATTTATGTGGGACTCCGACACGCTGCTTATCTTAGCGACATCGCACACCGAACGCCTTGGCTGTTGATTGCCGTGGTCGTCGGTCTCGTCTCTCTATGGACGACCAATTTGACGTGGGGCTTTCTCGTCGGCATGGCGCTCGAAGGTCTCAGCCGGCTGGTGGCGAAATTTCGAGCCGCACGCGCCCTCAGCTAACGCTGGTGGGGTGCGTCGGAAATAGGTTTACAGAGGCAGAGCTTCCGGCACGGCCATCTTGGCCGTGTTCCTGCACGGGTGAGACGCCCCTGCCACACGGGACATTGTAAAAGAGTCGCCACGCTAGATTCCAATTCCAGTCATGTGAAACGCCCGCTGCCGTCCGCCTGGAACATTGGCGAGGCAGGCCTGCCCGCGCGCGCCCCGAAGCGGCGGAAATCCGCCCTCGATGAAAACCGATGACTCCCCGATGCCGGTTGCGTTACAATGCGATGCGCAAGAGATCCCCAGAGCGACGCGCTCGCTCGGCATGCAGCTTCGACTCAATTTGCGAGGTGAGCCCTATGCCCTTTGGATTCAGCGGCCGCCGAAAAAGCAACCAGGCAAGAAGTCTTGCGGGACAGGACGTAGTCGGCCTGATCGAGCCCGGGGTCGAGGTTGAAGGCAAAATCAAGGTGAGTTCCGGAATGCTTCGTCTGAACGGCCACTTCAAAGGTGAGCTTGATTCCCTCGGAGTGGTTGTTGTGGCCGAGCAAGGGGAAGCCGAAGGGCAGATTCGCGCCAAGATGGTCAGCGTGGCTGGCAAGGTGAAGGGCGCCGTTCATGCGACCGAGCTCGTGGAGATCAAACCCCGCGGCGTAATTCTAGGCGACATTCACTCCCCTGCCTTGGCCGTTGAGCCGGGCGGCTTCTTCGATGGTCAATGTCACATGCCAGCACCCGCCGCCGACGCCCCCGCCTCGCCGCCGGCAACCCCGCAGAGCACTCCCCGCCCTCGGTAATTTCGGCGGGCGGCGAAACGGGACGAAACACCCTCTCGCGGCCATGGATGGGCTGAGTTTCTGAACCTTCGGCCGCAGCGAAACACCCGCTCTCGCGCAGCTTGCCGCGTCAAGCCGGCTCATTTACGCCATGCTCTCTACTTCAAGACTTCTAGTAGGAGAGCTGCCCTTTGTACATCATTTCCGACGGTTTGAAGTCCAGGTAAATGGTTTGCCCCACCTGCGGGACGTACAGTTGAAACCGCATCCTCGAATCGCCCGGTTGTAGGATCGGCTTGCCGTTGAAGAGGCGCGGATAGATGAAGCGCGCGCCCAGCCCGCCGCTTCCTTGGGCTGGGAAGTATTTGACGAGTTGAACTTGGCCGGCGCTGGAAGTATAGAGGTAAGCGTTCTGCCTCAACGTGTCGGCGGTTTGCGTGGCAAACCACTGCCTGAGATTTCGCTCCGACTGAGGATCGTTCGTGCCGTAAAACAGCGTCACCACGACTTCCTTGCTGACGTCGGCGTGCAGAAGCCCATCCACCTTGGCGTCAAAGATGCGCTGCTGAGCGGCGGGCATCGTGTCATAGTGATTCAGGATTTGGAGCATGCGAACATAAGCTTCGCGGATGGGCTCGGATGAAAACAGCCTGGCAGTGAAACTGTAGGTCACCGTGTTCACGCCCAGGGTCGCGTTGCCTGCCGTTCCCGTCACGCCCTGGGTGAAGGAGCCGTGCTCTCCGGTCGTCTGGCCGCGGTAGTCTCGAGATCGCGCCCAGGGAGAGTTATTGAACAATTGTGCCACTTGGCCCCTGTTCCACTTCGTGAAGGGCTTATCCAGCCACGAGGTACGGGGCTTCTTCTTGGCGTAAAGGCCACCCACCGTCATGGCGATGAGGAGAAGGGGCAACCAGAGTCGCCGAATGGTCATCTTTCACCTCCGCTTTGCTTTCAAAATCATCGCCCCGCGCGTCCGTTCCTCGGCCCCACCGGTCTCTCGAATCACGGTACTCTTCGGTCGGGGCGCTCTGTCCCAGCGGAGCAACCCTGGCTAGATTCTAGCGCAATTGGGCGCGTTGGCTAGAGGAATTTTTGGGGCGATACGTCAGCACGCTTACCTGCTCGTCGGATTGGCTGCCTGCGAACGTGCTGTTGAAGTATCATGGGCGCGGCCTGACATGACCGTATCACTCGGGTAGGCGCGTAGCGTCACCCAAAATATTGACAGGCCGCTGATCGAATTTAAGTCCAGCGCTCGAGCGGTCCTGCTCCACAGGCCGATAAAGCGTATGACAGCGCTCGCAGCGATAAATCACCGCGCCGGATTCCAATTGAGAGCGAAGTCTCTTTGACCAGCGTTTGGCTGGCCACAACTTGAGATGCCCCAGGCAGATTTCGCCTTTGGCATCCTTCTCGTCGCAGGCGCGCTGACCCGGCTTCTTCTCTTTAATCGTCAGAACTTCCTCTGGCATGGTTGGCTTCTCCGACATGACAAATCGCTTCACACCTATCTTATCAACAAAAGGGTGGGAAGCATTACGGAAGGCTGAGCAACAGGGCGCCCGCTTCGACCGGCGCGCTGTTCCACCTCGAAGTTATCCCCGCTCGTTGCGGACATCTCGGGCAGCACCCTTGCGCCGCTCAAAACGACGGTCGGTTTTTTGGTTTTCCACCAGGACCCGCGATGCCAATTCCCGGCGATGGATCCAGTTGCTTCTGAGCGCCGGTTCTGGCGAGGCAATATGCTCTTGACAAACCTCAAGACCGAGAATATAGATGGGTGGGCAGGGAGTCTGCGCGGTGCACTCGTCGGCAAGTCGTCATGGAATTGAAGGCCAGGAGCGTAATGGTTCCTGGCCTTTTTTTGAACCCGCCGACCAACCGCGCATCCGCAAATGTCTCAATCGCAAGGAGGAACGCAAGTGGCACGACTTCAGGGAAAAGTGAAATGGTTCAACAACAGCAAGGGTTACGGGTTCATCGGCCAGGAAGGCGGAGCCGATGTTTTTGTGCATTATTCGGCGATCCAAGGCGATGGCTTCAAAACCCTGCAAGAAGGCGATGCGGTGGAATTTGAAATCGTGGAGGGGCAAAAAGGTCCCCAGGCGGATAAGGTGGTTAAGATCGGATAACGAAGCTCTTCCCTTAAGTCCCGCAGGGTCCCCGCGCCCCCTGCGGCAGGACGGAGGAAGCCGCCCCCCAGGGCGTCTCGGGCGAGGGCGACTGCCGACCCTGCGCGGTGGGCGGGTGAGTAGCCTTTGCGGGAATTTTACAATCCCGGCATTCGTTTGGCTCTCTATTGTGCTATGATGATGGCCCGTGAACTGAACCCACGGGCCAGGAGGCATTCCATGCGCAAGCCAGTTCTCGCAGGATTAGGGATTACGCTTTTAGCTCTCTCAGTCTGCCCTCTGACCTCCTGGGCTCATCTTCGGCTCAGGCACCGCCGCCCGCTGGTCCTCTCCTCAAGCGCCCCTGCCACGGCGCCCGGAGCTTACACCGTCCCGGCACGAACCGAAGTGCGGGCTCAGTTGCTCTCCGGGATGCAAACGCAGTTCAACCGCGTGAATGACCCTGTGGAAGCGCAAGTTCTCCAGCCCGTCTATGTCCACGGGCGCATCGTGCTGCCGGTGGGAACGCTTTTCGACGGGCGCATCACCACGGTTCGTCAAGCCGGCACGCTGCATCGTCCCGGCGAATTGGCGCTTCGGTTTGACCAGCTTACCTTGCCGGACGGCCAACAGCTTCCTATCTCCGCTTTCATCAGCAAGCTTGAAAATCAGCGTCAACTCAACGTGAGGCTCGATTCGGAAGGCTACATCAAGGGGCGGCGACATTTTTCCTGGCATGATGCCGTGGCCGGCCTGGCCGCGGCGTGCGGCTTTGGCGCCGCCAAGGCTTTCGCCCTGAGCACCACGACGGCGGCCATTGTGGGACCTGCCAGCGGCGCCGCCTTTATCGCCTACGAATTATTCTGGGCGCATGGAACCGAAGTCAGCCTGCCGCCGCGCACTCGGTGCAAGATTCGGCTGGATACGCCGGTGACGGTCGAAACCCTCAGTTAACCCGATTCCGACCTCTCATGGAAAGAGACGATTCTGTCTCGCTGTTACGCTGCTGAGGAACGGTGGAGGAAGTGTCTGAGGACGGTCTGAAGAATGCCGCCGTTTCGCACATACTCGACATCGGTCTCTGAATCGAGTCGCGCGACGGCCTGAAATGACCGCTCTTGGCCCTGGGTTCGCACCCGGACCGTCACTTCCTGCCTCGGATGGAGTGAGCCTGCCAAACCTTCAATGTCATAAACTTCCGTGCCCGTCAAACCCAGCGAGGCGGCATTCTCTCCCGGCTTGAATTGCAACGGCACCACGCCCATGCCCACCAAGTTACTGCGGTGAATGCGCTCGTAACTTTCGGCCAACACAGCTTTGACGCCCAACAGCAGCGTGCCCTTGGCGGCCCAATCCCGCGACGAGCCGGCGCCATACTCCTTGCCCGCAAGCACCAACAGCGGGACGCCTTCGGATTGATAGCGCATGGCAGCGTCGTAAATGGCCATCCTTTCGCCCGACGGGAAATGCACGGTCACCCCGCCCTCGGTTCCCGGAGCCAGAAGATTCTTCAGGCGAATATTGGCGAAGGTCCCGCGCATCATAACCTCATGATTGCCGCGGCGCGAGCCGTAGGAATTGAAATCGCGTTTCTCCACCCCTCGACTCCGCAAAAAGCGGCCGGCGGGGCTTTCGGCGGGAATGTCGCCGGCGGGAGAGATGTGATCCGTCGTCACGGAATCGCCTAACATCGCCAAAACCCGCGCTCCGCGAATGTCCGTGACAGGGTTTCCCTGCGGCTTGAAATTCGCAAAATAAGGCGGCTCTTGAATGTAGGTCGAGTCGGCGCGCCATGCGTAGAGTTCACCGGCGCTCACCGGAATCGCGTTCCAGATCGGGTTGCCATCCCAAACGTTGGCGTAGGTCTTCCGAAACATTTCCGGCTTAATGGCCCGCTCCGCCGCCCGCAGAACTTCTTCCTGCGTCGGCCAAAGGTCGCGGAGAAAAACCGGCCGGCCGCCCCGATCGGTTCCGAGCGGCTCGCGGTCCAGGTCAATATCCACGGTTCCCGCCAAGCCCAGGGCGACCACAAGCGGAGGGGATGCCAAGTAATTGGCCCGCACGAGCGGATGAATTCGACCTTCAAAGTTCCGATTGCCGGAAAGCACGGCCGCGGCCACCAACTGATTTTCCGTCACCGCTTGGCCCACGTCGTCAGGCAAGGGGCCACTATTGCCGATGCAGGTCGTGCAGCCGTAACCCACCAGGTTGAATCCGAGTGCCTCCAGCGGCTCGAGCACGCCCGCCTCGCGCAAATATTCCGTCACTACTTTCGAGCCCGGCGCGAGGCTCGTCTTGACGTAAGCCGGCACACGCAGCCCGCGCTCGACAGCCTTTTGGGCAAGTAAACCCGCGCCCAACATGACCGAAGGATTGGAGGTGTTGGTGCAAGAAGTGATGGCGGCAATCACCACCACGCCGTGCGTCATGCGAAGCTCATGGCTGTTCCGCCGCAGCACGGCCGTTGCCCGAAGCGCTTCCGGCGAAAGTCCAAAGCCGCGCTCCTTGACCGGTTGCGTGAGGCTCCGGCGGAAGCTCTCTTTCAAGGTTGAGAGCGGCACGCGATCCTGCGGCCGCTTGGGGCCGGCCAAGCTCGGCTCGATGCTCCCCAGATCCAGCTCCAGGTTTTCTGAAAATTCCGGCGCGGTCGAATGGTCGGTTCGGAACAATCCCTGGTCTTTGCAATACCGCTCCACGCGCGCCACTTCCTCTTCGGTTCGTCCGGTCATCCGAAGATAACGCAAGGTTTCATCATCCACGGGGAAAAAGCCGACGGTCGCGCCGTATTCGGGCGCCATGTTGCCGAGGGTGGCGCGGTCCGGAAGCAACATTTGGGAAATCCCGGGACCGTAAAACTCCACGAATTTTTCGACCACCCCGTGCTTGCGCAGCATTTCCGTCACCCGCAGCACCAGGTCCGTCGCCGTGACCCCCTCCCGAAGGCGCCCGGATAGCCGCACGCCCACGACCTTGGGAATCAACATCGAATACGGCTGGCCGAGCATGGCGGCTTCGGCTTCAATGCCGCCCACGCCCCAGCCTAGAACGCCCAGTCCATTGATCATCGTGGTGTGGGAATCCGTGCCGACCAGAGTATCGGGAAATTCCATCACCTCGGCGTCTTGCGCGCGGGCCATCACCACCTTGGCGAGATATTCCAAATTCACTTGATGCACAATGCCGGTCGCCGGGGGAACCACGCGGAAATTCCGAAAAGCCTTTTGACCCCAGCGCAGAAACTCGTAGCGCTCGCGATTTCTGGCAAACTCCATCTCCGCATTGCGCTGGAGCGCTTCGCGCGTGCCGAAAACGTCCACTTGAACGGAGTGGTCAATCACCAGGTCCACCGGAATCAGCGGATTGATGCGGGAAGGGTCGCCGCCCAGCCGCTTCATGGTCTCGCGCATGGCCGCAAGGTCCACGATGGCCGGAACGCCGGTAAAGTCCTGCAAGATGACTCGTGCCGGCATGAAGGGAATTTCTCTCTCACCCGGCGCCGTGGCTTGCCAGCGCGCCAGCGTTTCAACGTCGCCCTCCTTCACCCTCACGCCATCGCAGTTGCGGAGCAGCGATTCGAGCAGAATTTTGAGGGAAAAGGGCAACCGCGAAATCGCCCCGACTCCCGCCTTCTCGAGTTGTTCCAAAAGGTAGATCGAAACAGGCCCACTCGGCGTTTCCACGCGCACCTTGGCGCCCAACGGATTGGTTTCAGCCCTATTCACCGGGACGTTTACCTCAGTCTAATTTCATCATAATACAAATTCGGTTTCCCTGATGCTTTGAAAGTTCATTTTTATTGGAGGCCGAACCTCTGTGATGGACTGCCGGGCTGAAGCCCTTGAGCGCTGCGGCTCGGGGCGGCAGATTAGTCATCCCGCCATCCGCGCGCGCTTTAATTAAACAAATGGCCCGGAATCAGATGGTTCTCATCTGATTCCAGGCCTCGGTCGTTGCGCGGTAGCTTGGAGGAGGCTGGATAGGCTAGCCGCCGACGAAATTTTCCAGTCCTGCTTTGTTTTGGATGACCAGCGTGGCGCCGCGCAGAGACGCCAGGCGCCGCGCCCGAAATTCACTGAGGATGCGCGTCACCGTCTCGCGCGAGGTGCCGATAAATTGGGCAATCTCTTCGTGAGTCAGGCCCAGCTTGACGCGCGTGCCTTGCGGGGAGGGTTCTCCATCCTCCGACCACTCAAGCAGCAGGCGCGCCAGCTTCTCCGGCGCCGAGCCCGCCAGTCCGAGCGTCCGCAATTGGTCAGTGACGGAATTGTAGTTTGAGCTGAGGTTCTCCACCGCCCGCAATCCCGCCTCGCCGTGCAGCCTCAGCAACCGCAGAAAATCGTCTCTCCCAATAAAGTTGACCTGGCAGGGATGGAGGGCTTCCGCCGTCACCTCGTAGGGCTGACCGGCAATTGTGGCGCTCAACCCCAACACTTCGCCCGGTCGGGCAATGCGCAGGATCAGCGTCTTCCCTTCGCTTGAACTGGTCGAAAGCTTCACCCGGCCTTGGCAGAGCACGAACACTCCGCGGGAGGCCTGGCCCTCGACAAAAAGAACAGCGCCTTGCGGGTAGCTGTTGGTGAACTTCACGGCCTCCAAGTCGCGCAAGGCATTGGGATTTAACTTACAGAAAAATCCGTTGGTGCGTGCGCGGCACGTTTGGCAATTCTCAATCAATTCCAGCCCATAAGGTGACCGCATCTCACTTCCTCCCTTCCCGGAGGCTTTCAGCCTCCCTAACAGCTTCGGCAACAATATATTTGGTCATGGGAGCGTCGGCAATCAGTTCCGTCCCGTTTCGATGCATCCGGCTGAGAAGCTCCTTCCCGTTCTCATCAACCGCTGACACTGAACAGAGATCCACGCTCAGCCGCTGTTCGCCAGCCCTTAATGACGTCCACACACTGTCAACCTCATTGACCCAAGGCCCGACCAATCGTCCCTCCAGTTTAATCCTCATCCCGTGCGGGGAGGCTTCTGTCGTGATCCTCAGCACACCAAGCCCTCTTTGCTCTTGGACGCCTCCACGCCCTGTGTTACGAGCATTTTCGTCTCCAACCAAGCCTGTTCGCCAAATGTTAAAAATAAGCTACTTATAATCAATAAGATACATTGCTTACGCAGCTTTCTTGGTGGAAGGCCGAGGTGCCCGGAAGCCGGTTTTGGCTGACGTTATATCGTCATTGACGGCTTATCGTCAGATGTCTCGCCGGTCAATCCCTAGTTTCCGCATTTTTGAGTTCAAGGTAGTGCGTTTGAGCCCGAGGCGAGCGGCTGCGCCATCCGGCCCGCTGATGCGGCCGCCGGCTTCTCGCAGAACGCGAAGGATGTGCTCTC
This sequence comes from Acidobacteriota bacterium, assembly GCA_021838785.1. Taxonomy (GTDB): domain Bacteria; phylum Acidobacteriota; class Terriglobia; order UBA7540; family UBA7540; genus JAKCCV01. The sequence goes on from JAKCCV010000010.1 coordinate 28,592, forward strand.
GCTCGGCAACCTCCAGCGAGGTGGAGGGACCCGAAGGTGAGGATAGCGCCGCCTTGAGTTCTGCTATGGGAGCTTGCAGTCTGCCGCCCGGCGACAGAATCACGGCCCGCTCGATAAAATTTTCCAACTCGCGCACGTTTCCTGGCCAAGGATAACTGCTCAAGGCGTCCATGGTTTCCTGGGGGATATCCGTGATTTTGCGGTTCATGCGCTGGGAGTGTTTCTGCGTGAAGTAGCGGACCAAGATGGGGATATCGCCCCGGCGCTCGCGCAGAGGGGGAACCAAAATCGGGAACACGTTGAGGCGATAAAAAAGGTCGCTGCGGAAACGGCCGTCCTTCACCATCTCTTCAAGGTTGCGATTGGTGGCGGCAATCAGCCGCACATCCACGTGGATGGAGCGGGTGCCTCCCAGCCGTTCGATTTCCTTCTCCTGCAGAGCGCGGAGGAGCTTGGGCTGGAGTTCCAAGGGCAGGTCGCCAACTTCGTCGAGGAACAGCGTGCCCTGGTCGGCCAGCTCCATGCGGCCGACCTTTTGCGCGATCGCGCCCGTGAAGGCGCCCTTCTCGTGACCGAAGAGTTCGCTTTCCAGCAAGCCGGCGGGAATCGCGGCGCAACTGATTTTGACAAACGTATGGTTCTTGCGCGGGCTAAGCCGGTGGATGGCGCGCGCGATCAGCTCCTTGCCCGTTCCGGTTTCGCCGAGAATTAGAACGGTCGCCTCCGTTTCCGCCACGGTTTCCACCTGTTTTAACACGCGGCGCAAGCCGGGGCTTTCGCCGACGATTTCCTCAAAGTTGTACTCGGTTCGCAGTTCGTCTTCAAGGTAGGTTTTCTCTTCTGCCAGACGGTCTTTCAGCTGAGTGATGCGCTGGAAGGCCAGCGCATTATCCATCGCCAAAGCAATTTGGTTCGCCAACTGCGAGAGCAGGTGACAGTTTTCCTGGCGAAAGGCGTTGGGCTGACGGCTGGCTAAATTCAGCGTTCCCAGCACGCGATCCCGGCTCACCAGCGGCAGCCAGCAGGCCGATTGCATCCCCGCCGCTGCAAGGTAAGGAATGAGTCCGGAATGAAAACCGGAATCCTCAATGCGGTCAAGCGACAAAACCTTCTGCGACGTGACGACCCAGCCTTCCGGCGAACCGCTGCGCGGGACCACGGCGGGTGCGCCTTCGTCTGGCAACCCCTCGCCAAGGGCTTGGACGTAAAGCTGTCCGGTAGTGGCGTCGAAGAGCGCCAGGCTGGCGTAATCGCAAGGAAATACCCTCCTCAGGCTGGACGAGATGGCGTCCAACAGTTGGTGGATGTCCACGCTGGCGATCAGCACGCTTGAAAATTCCAACAGCAACGCCTCCAGAGCTTGCTTGCGCGCCGTAAAGTCACGGGCCACCTTGGAATAGTTGCGGATCTTGCCCGTGCTATCCCGAATGGCGGTGGTGACGACGTTGGCCCAGAATTTGGTCCCGTCTTTCCGCAGTCGCCATCCTTCATCCTCGGTCCGCCCCAGAAGCGCCGCCCGATGCATTTCCGCCTCGGGCAAGCCCCGCGCCACGTCTTCCGGCGTGAAGAGAATCGAGCAAGGCTTTCCTAAAACCTCCTCGGCGGTAAAACCGTTGGTTTTTTCCGCTCCGGGACCCCATCGGACAATGCGGCCCTCCGCGTCCAACATAAAAATGGCGTAATCCTGAATGCTCTCGACCAGCAGCCGGAGTTGCTCCTCGCGGAGGCGCAATTCTTCTTCGTACTTCCTCCGGTCGGTTAAATCTCGAATCACACTGAGGGTGACGCCGCCGTCTTCTCCGGCGATAGGACTTAGCATGATGTCCACGGGAAACTCGCTGCCGTCCTTGCGCCGAGCGCCCAGCTCCAGGCCCGTGTTGAGATGACGCCGGTGCGGTTCGGCCTGGTAGGCTTCCCGCCGTTGAACGTGCTTTGCCCGAAGGTGGTCGGGGACCAGCCGCTCGATAGGTTGTCCGAGGAGCTCATCTCGGCTGTAGCCGAACAGCGCCTGAGCCTGGTTATTCAGTTGGATAATCTTGCCTTCAGAGTCCGTCAGGATGATGGCGTCTGGCAGGGATTCGAAGAGTTGCTCAAAGTTCAAGCCTCACACCTCGCGCCCATACGCCAAGCTACCCAGCCTAATTACCTGGGATTCAACCTACCTCTTTTTCTAGCATAACATGTCGCCGGGCCTAAGGGAGCCTTTGAAAGGAGCGAACGCCGAAACGGCGGGATAAGACCGGCTCAGGTTTTTTTGGCACGCTCAGAGCGGATGCCCGGTTCCTTTGCGCAGGGTCACTATTTGATCCGCCTTAATTCCCATCCACTTCTCATTAGCTCCGCCCGGCCACCGGACGACGACGGCGTCGGCTCGAGGGCTTGTGCCAAGACCAAAATGTACGCGAATGTCGCTTGCGCTGAGCATGCTCCCATCGGTGTGAGCGCGCCGCCAAATTGTCGGTTGGCCGGTGCGAAAAACACCCACCTCCGCCCCCATGCCAAACCGGTTGCCTTCCGGGGCGGTCAACCGAACCAACAACCAATGTCCGCCGGAGCTGGCTTCATTCAGCAGCAGTAGGGCGCGGCCGTTTTCGTTGGTCACCACAATATCCACGCTGCCATCGTTGTTGATATCCCCAAAGGCCGCCCCGCGGCCGACGCGGAGCGGCTGGAACGCCGGCCCGGCCGTTTGCGTCACCTCAAGAAAGCCCTGTCCCGGCCCTTGATTGTGGAAGAGCTGGTTTCTCTGCGCGTAAGGGTAGGCGTTATGAGCGCGCGCCCGCAGGGATTCGATGATGGTCATCGCGCCATCGGCAATGAAGAGGTCCATCAGCCCGTCGTTGTCATAATCCAAAAACCCCACGCCGTAGCCTGTGTATCCGAAGGTGGCTTGAGCCAGGCGAAACTGCGCCGTCACGTCGTCATAGAGTCCCTTGCCGTCGCTGCGGAACAAAGTTACGCCCTCGCCCGTCAGGTTGGTGACGACAATTTCCAGGTGACCGTCGTTATCAACGTCTTCGGCGGCCAAGCCCATGCCGGCCTTGGCCAAGCCGTCTTCGCTGTAGGCCAAACCCGCTTCAAGCGCCCCTTCGCGGAAGGTTCCATTGCCTTGATTCACCCACAAATAGTTGGCGGCCGAATCGTTGGCCACGTAGATATCCGTTCGGCCGCTCCCCAGAAAATCGGCGCAGATGACTCCCAAGCCGTACCCCGGTTTAGAGCCGATGCCGGAGGAGGCGGTCACATCCTCGAAGCGCCCGTGGCCCAGATTGCGAAACAGCCGTGCGGGAAGCGGGTCATAGGCTCGCGGGGAACAATAGTCCAGTTCGCCGGCCGGCGCGTAGCACCGCTTGTTGTCCGCCACGGTAAAGTCCACGTAGTTGCAAACGAACAGGTCCAGCCGCCCGTCGCCGTCGTAATCCAACCAGGCGGCGCTGGTGCTCCAGCGGGGATCATCCACGCCAGCCGCGGCGGTCACGTCGGTGAACGTGCCGTCTCCGTTGTTGTGATAAAGCACGTTGTGGCCGAAGTTGGTGACGTAAAGGTCCTGATAGCCGTCGTTGTCATAATCTCCGACGGCTACCCCCATCCCGTAGCCGACGTGTCCGACGCCGGCCTTCTCCGTGACATCCACAAAGCGCAGCTTGCCGGTTTCCGCCAACAGGTTCTTAAAAAGCCGATTGCCGGGTTTCCACCCGGCTGGGGGCTCCATCAGCGGGCGCGCCTGGGGATTGAGCAAGCCACCCTGCAGAAAATAGACATCCAAATCTCCGTCGTTGTCGTAGTCCACTAGCGCCACGCCGGCGCCGATAATCTCCGGCATATAGTGCTGCCGCGTGGGAGCGCCGTAGAGAAAAAAATCCAGCCCTACCTCCGAAGCCACGTCGCGGAAAAGAGCCGGAGCGCTGGGCGGACGTGGCCCGGCTCCCTTCGATTTGCGGGGAAGTCCCGTCAGGGCCAGCGTTGAAAGTAGAAGGTCGCGTCGCGTCAAGATAATTTCCGCGGATAGCTTATAGGATGCGCGGTTAGCGCTCGGCGGTATTGTTCTCTAGCGCTCTCAGGTCGCGCTGAATGCTGGTTACCAACTGAGTTTGGCCGCGTGCCGAAGCTTCGGCCTCGGCCTTGCGCATCGTCGTGAGGGCTTGGGGAAAATTCCCCGCTCGCGCGTAAGTCGCTCCCAGCGCATACAAAAAAGTTGGAGTTTTGTCGTCATCCGGCGTAAGAATCTTTCGGAATTGCCGGATGGCTTCGGCATAGTGGCCCTGGTTCGCCAAAATCTGTCCCATGTGGAAGCGCGCCAGCCGATAATCCGGCTGATCCTCGACTGCCTGCTGAAACTGTTGCAAAGCCTGCCGCAGGTGGCCCTGTTGTTCCAGCAGAAACCCCAAATTGTTATGCGCCTGCGCGTAATACGGATTAATCTCCACCGCCTTGCGAAACGCTTGCTCGGCCTCCGCGTATTTCCCCAGGCCAAACATCAGCACTCCGTAATTGTAATAGCAATCCGATCGGTGCGGGTTCAGCCGAACCGCCGCGCGGTATTCCTCTTCGGCTTTGGTGTAATCTCCCACTCGCGCGTAAAGCTGAATGAGGTTGATGTAGGGCTGCACGAAATCCGGATCGAGCGCAATGGCTTTCAAATGCGCCTGAATGGCGGCTTGCAGATTTCCCTCCTGAGCCAGCGCCAACCCGCGCTGCAAATAATGGAGCGGCGCTTGATTCAACTGCTGCACGGCGGCGCGCAGCGGATCCACCGCCGGCGGGTCCGTGGTCGCGTTGGCCTGATAGGCGATAAATTGTCGCTTGGCTTTGCGAGGGTGGCCCAACTTTCGGTAGGCCAGCGCCAGGGCGTAATGCGCCGCGCCATAACGAGGAAACAACCGGCACGCCCGCTCAAGCGCCACGGCCGCCGACGCCGTCTCCCCCTGCTCGGCTTCGGCGCGGCCCAGTCCGTAGAAAGCTTCAGGATTATCCGGGTAGTTTTTCGTGATGACGGAATAAAGTCTTTGGCTCTCGCTCCATTGCCCGATGGCCAGCAGGCACCGGCCAAGATTCAATCGGGCAGGCAGGTAGCTCGGTTGCATCCTGATGGCGGCTCGAAAGGTCTGGGCAGCCTGCTGATATTGACCTAGTTTCATTTCAACATACGCCAGGTTATAAACCCACTGGAATGCCGTGGGCGCCAAAAGGTGTGCCCGACGATAGCAAACCGCTGCCGCCGCGTATTGCTGGTAGGCATCGAGCACCATCCCTAACTTCCCGGTGGCTTCGGGATCGGTGGGATGCTGGCGCGCGGCGGTGGCCGCGTTTTCAATCTGTTGGCGCACGCCGGGGAAAACATGCGCCAAATCAAGCTGGGGTAAAGGTGGCAATTTCGCCGAGCGAGCCGGCCCTGCCAGGCCCATCCCAAGCAACACCACCGCCCATGCCCGGCGAACCTTCATGCTTTGATTCTAGCGACCGAGGGGGCGGCGAAGTCAAGCACGCCGATGGCGTGGCACAGCCCACCGCACTTATCCTCGCGGAGTTGTAGGATGCTGCTGAGAAGAGGAGAGCGGAGTTGGCTGCCTGAATAGGGAAACCGCGCACAGTTGATGGAGCAGAAGATGCGAACCCTGGCAACCGCTACATCCGTTCAGGAACCTCGATGCCCAACAATTCGAGCGTTTGCGTTAAGGTTTGGCTGACGATGGACACCAGAAACAGCAAAACCTTTTGCCGCGCCGCGTCCGGCTCGCTCAAGATGTGGTGCCGATGGTAGAAATTGTTAAAACTTTGCGCCAGACGGAAAGCGAATTTGGCGACGACGGCCGGCTCGGCATGGGTGATGGCCTGGTCGGCGACGAGTTCAAGCTGCGCGGCGAGCGCGGTCAACTGCCAAAGCGCCAGTCCGTCCTCCCCTTCAAAAGCGGCGCGAAGCTGGGCCGGGCTGACTTCCTGATCGAGCGAACGAACGTCGAAGCCGGGGTGCGATTCGGCGAATTTGCGGAAAATATTCCGCGCGCGCACGGTCGAATACTGAAGGTAGGGGCCGGTTTCGCCCTCGAAGGCGAGCGCTTCTTTGAAATCGAACACGATGACGACGCGGCGCGAAAATTTGGAGAGAAAATACCGCAACGCGCCGACGGCAATCATGCGGCCGTAGGCTGCCTGCTCTGCCGGGTCGTCGGTCATCTGGCGCGAGCGAACTTCTTCCGTGGCCTTTTCGACCAGCCGATCCAACAAATCATCCGCTTTCATGCCGAGCCCTTTGCGCCCCGAAACCTCCACGTAGCTGCGCTCGCGGTCTTCCGCCGAAAGTTCAAAGCCCAATTCCTCGGCGCAAGCCGGTGAAAGCCCCACTACTTCATAGGCGAAATGGTGCAAATGGGCGGCGGCCTCGGCATGTCCCATGGCCCTGAGCGCCGCGGCGACGACGTTTTGAAGATAGGTTTGCCGCGTGTCAATGACGGAATAGACCGTGGTGGCGTGGCCAAAATGAGGAGCCGACCCCTGGGCCTCGCCCGCCGTCAGCCAGAGCGTTTTCCCATCGGGGTACTGATAAAACGGCGCGTAGGTAAAATCCTTGCCGAGCAAACCGAATTTCCAAAGATGATAGGCAATGTCCTTGCCGACGTAAGTGACGGTGCCGTTCGAGCGAACGATAATTTTGACGTCGTCGTTTTTTTCCTCCGCGTCGTCGTCGGGGCTTCCCTCCAGGCTCATCACCCAGCAGCCGGCGTTTTTGCCCGCGGTCTCGTAACGAACCGCGCCCACGCGCTGCATCTCCTCAAACGCCGCCTTCCAGAAATCCAGCCGCAAAATTTCGCTTTCTTCCACCAGCAGGTCGTACTCGATGTTGAGGCGGAGCATCGTCGCCAAATGCTTTTTGACGATGGCGGTGGAAACGATTTTGGCGACAGTCGCGGCCTCGCCGTGATTTTCTTCAATCGCCTTCAGGGTGTCGGCGCGCAGTCTCAACATCTCCGGATGCTCCTCATAGGCGCGAAAGACGCGCGCGTAGAGGTCCCAACAATAGTAATCAAACCGCGTGGCGGGGTCGTTTACGATGGCTTGAACGTCGTCGTCGGTTTTTCGCTCGAGGTTGAGGAAACCCACGACGACGTCCGCCACCTGCACGCCGGTGTTGTCAATGTAGTTTTGGACTTCGACGCGATAGCCGCGGAACCGCAGCAGACGGGCGAACGAGTCGCCGAGCACGGCGTTGCGCAAGTGGCCGATGTGTGCGGCCTTGTTGGGATTGATGCTAGTGTGCTCGACTAACACCTTTTCATGCTTTCGGCGCGGGGAAGTCTCCGTCTGTCCGTGGCGCAGGCGATAAAGCCGCAGCGCCACGGGCCCCCGTTCCAGGTAAAAATTGACGTAACCGCCACCGGCCACGCCGGCTCGCTCAACGCCGTCAATCGGCAGCATCTTTTGGGCGAGATGTTCAGCAATCCGCCGCGGCGGCTGCCGCAGCTTTTTAGCCAGCTCGAACGCCGCCGCCAGTGAAACATCGCCCAGCTCGGGCTGCGGCGGAGTGTCCAACGCCGGCGGCTCCACCGTCAGACCAAAAAGCTCGCGCACGACCTCGATATACTTCCGCCCAATCGCTTCCTGAATCGCTACGTACACGGTTTCCTTTCAGGGAAAGAAAATCTTCTCTTCAGGCATCCCACCGCCGCCCGAGCCTTCACGACGGCGTAACGCTTATCATAGCAGACCAACCTCCGGCGTGCGGCAGGCGCCGCGGCGCGCCCCACACCGCGCGCGAGTGTCGCTTTTCTCAGCGGGGGTTTATATAATTCTTGGCCACGGACTGCGGCGAGGCAAAACTCACCGGCTGCCGCGCCCGGATCAAGATGTGCCGTGAGAGGAGGCGTCGTGAAGATTGTGCTCGGGGCGGACCACGCGGGATTTGAAATGAAACAGAGCCTGCTGGCTTACGTCCAGGGTTTGGGTCACGAGGTCCTGGATGTGGGGGCCTTTGACGGCTCGCATCCCGACGATTACCCGGACTTTGCCCAGGCGGTCGGCGAGGCGGTAAGGAGCGGCCGGGCCGAGCGCGGGATTTTGATTTGCGGCAGCGGCGTAGGAGCCTCCGTCGCGGCCAATAAGATGCTCGGCATTCGGGCGGGGATTTGCCATGACACCTACTCGGCCCATCAAGGCGTCGAGCACGATGACATGAACGTCCTGGTGCTGGGCTCGCGGATTATTGGCCCAGAACTCGCCCATGAGTTGGCGCGCGCCTTTCTCGCCGCGCGCTTTTCGGGGGAGGAGCGCCACGTGCGGCGGCTGGCGAAGGTGAAGGCCATCGAAGCTCGATTCCTCGCCGGCGCCTAGTGTCGCGTTACAGAAGAAAGTGAAACACCGAAAAGCGACGGGGCTGCTGAAATAACTTGTGAAAGCTGGCTCTCAGGCCCCATCCGGACCTTCTGTTTTCTACAGATCATGTTTCACCTATTTCGGTAACATGACACTAGCCTGCCGCCGGGGTGCGCTCCATCACAGCGGCGCGGGCGCAGTCGCACCACAATGTGAATGGGGCTTTCTCGCGCCGCGCGCGAAGACGGTGCCCGCCGACAGGCTGAAGTAAGTCACGGCAGCCCATTCTTGGAGGAAGGTCATGAAGCTGATGCCTTTCGTCTTCGGTTGGGTGATTTTGCTCATTATCACCATCGTCGTGGGAATCTACCGGCAAGTATTGGGAAGCCATGAGGATGAGACCGTGCACCTTGGAGCGGCCGAAGCGACCCTGTTGAGCCAGCAACAGCGCCTGGCGAAGAAAATCGAGTCGGTAGGGCGCTGGTTGAAATGGCTCATCGCGTTGACGGCGCTCTACGGGCTGGGCATCTTGGCAGCCTATCTGCGCCACGTGTGGATTCAAAGCGCCATGCCGCATTAGGCGTGTGTGGCGTGATGCCCACCGGTGGTGGCGCCACGCCGTCGGAGGGCAAACTTGCTCGTGCCGGCCGCTGACTCGCCCACCTCAGAGGCCGCGCGCCTCGTGCAAGGTCAGTTGGCGCGCCGCACCGCGTCAGGGCAGTTTTTGTCGCCCGGTGAAATGGCCCGGCGCCGCCCGCGTGTTCAGAGGGCCTTAATGGCGAGCATCACTTTGTCGTCGAGGTGGGTGCCGCGTTGGGAGAACCGCGTCACGTCGGCGCAGACCGCGGTCACAATGTCGGAAGCCTTTTGCGCCGCCGCATCCTTTACCGCCGCGATCAACCGATCCGTGCCGTACTCCTCCTCTTCGGCGTTCATGGCTTCGGTGATTCCGTCCGTGCAGAGAACCAAGACATCGCCCGGTTGGAGCCTCTCTTGGCCGCGCTGGAATTCGGCGTTTTCAAACAGACCGATGACCGTGCCGCCCTCGGTCAGCCGAACCGAACCGTTGGCCGAGCGCACAATGACGGGTGGCACGTGGCCGCAGTTGATGTAATGAAGGGATTTGCGCTTGAGGTCAATCAAGCCCAGAAACAGGCTGAGGTATTTTCGGGAACGTGTGTCGGTGAGCATCTTGCGGTTCAGCGCCTCGACAATCTCATTGAGCGAGTGAAGGTGAAGCGCCAACGCGCGCAGCGCCGCCTGCAGGTTCGACATTACCATCGCCGAGGCGACGCCCTTGCCCTCCACGTCGGCGATGACCACCAACAGCGTGCTCGGACCGAGCGTGAGGAAGTCATAGTAATCGCCGCCCACTTCATAACAGGGCTCGTTCAGCACCGCAATCTCAAACCCTTCCAGGTTCGGCGTGGTCTCCGGCAGAAGGCTGCGCTGGATGCCTCGCGCCAGCGCCATCTCTTTCTCCAGCCGTTCCTTTTCGAGCAGGTCCCGATGCAGTTGGGCGTTTTCGAGCGCCAAGGCGATGTGCGCCGAAAGCGTCATCAGAAAATCCGCGTCCTCCTCGGTAAACGCTCCCTCCCGCTTGTTCAGCAGTTGCAGCACGGCCACAATCTTGCCGGCTTTGTTGCGAATGGGCAGGCACAAAATGTTGCGGGTGGTAAATCCGGTTCGCTTATCCACCTCCGGGTTGAAGCGCGGATCGGCGTAGGCGTCGGGAATATTAATCACTTCCCCCGTCAGCGCCACGTGGCCGGCAATGCCTTTGCCCATGGGGAGCCGAATTTCCTGCCGTTCCAGGCCGTGGGCAATCAGCGACCAAATTTCTTTGGCCGGCTCGTCCAACAAGAACAACGTGCCGCGTTCCGCCTCCACCTGGGATTTGGCGACCTCCAGAATGCGGCCCAAAAGTTCCGGCAGATCGAGCGTCGAATTGAGCGTTTTGCTGGCCTCCACCAAAAAGCTGAGCCGCGTCAACGTGCGCTGAGCCGAACTCAGCAGGCCGGCATCCCGCAGCGCCAGAGCAGCCAGCTTGGCATAAAGCAAAAACTGTGCATGGAGAGATTTCGCGAGCGGCTTGCGGCAACCTACTACCAGCACGCCCATCCCTTCCGCTTCAAGCCTCAGCGGATAGCAGGCCACGAATCCCAACTTATTTTGCCGCGCCCAGCTCGGGATACCGTCGGACTTCACTCCCTCGGCTTTCACCACCTGCGGGAACCCGCGCTCGATGGCGCGGCCGAATACGCTCCCCTTGACGGCTACTTTTTGCAGATGGGCGGGAATGGCCACGGAGCCCGAGGCGGCGGCCAACTTGAGGGCGTCTTGCGTCGAATCCATCTGCCAGACGGCGCAAACGGAAACGCCGGGGCATTCTGCCAGGCGATGCGTCACCCGACTCATCACTTGGGTGGGATTGAGGTTCCCTTGGAAGTCCCTTCCCAGCTCGTCAACGACCGCAGCAAGCGGCCAGGCTGAGAGGTCTCCGCTCGCTGACGTCCCCCGCTCAGCCCGCCGCCGGGTTTTCGGCACTGAAATTCTCCCTCCCTCGCTTCCCCGACTTCGCTGGTTGCAAGTATATCTTTAATGCTCTGCCGATGCAAACCGCCACCAACGGTCTCGAGAATTTCGGTCGGCACGATGGCACGAAGCCGCCGTCGCTTGACAAGTCCGCGACACGGTTGGGTGTGGCGCGGGTTCCAATTTGGTGGCGTGAGTTTCAGCGGGCGGCGACGCCAACGCGGCAGTCAATCTCCCGGGACTAATTCGGCTCTCTCGATGCAGGCCACTCATAGACCCAGGAATAAGTGGTGTAAGTAGTCAGTTGCGGCTTGCCAGTGGGTCCGAATATCTTGCCGCCTCTCTCCTCGCCGCAGCGGCAGGACAGGCGAAGACCGTCAGAAAAGAAGATCGGGTCGAGATCGTGAAAGCGGTATGCGGAAAAGCTGTGGTCGTCTTCGTCGCGGTGAGTGAGACCTGCCTGGCGAAGATGATATAGGCCGCGGTTGAAGTAGTAAGTTCCGAGGAAGTAGTCTTCCAGCCCCGAGGAGAGAAACTGAGGCTCTTGTGCTTTGCCGATGTAGGCGCGCATCTGGCCTTCCATGAACTCGAAGTTGGTGCTCTTCGCCGCGATCGTAACCATGAAGACCATTCCGTTTCCCGGCACCCTGCACAGGTCGAATTCCTGCAGGGGCTGAACCTGAAGGCCGACGTTCTTGTAGAGCCTGAGCCGGCTGCCCTGCGGGATCTTCCAGCCGGATAGATCGAGGGGCATGTTCTCGAGCCCTCGCACGATCCACCAAAGGAGGGTATCGCGGGAGACGCCCTCGGGGAGTTCAGCCGTCACGCGGATGCTTTTCGTATAGGGAATTCGGTAGTTGAAAAAGATTCCACTCGGTGCGCCGGTAATGCCGTTGAATTTTGTTCCCCAGGGCGCCGTCGGGTCTTCGAAGCCAACACCAACACCGAGTCCGAGCTGCATGTCAATGGACGGCGTGGCTTCTCCATCGACATAGAAGCGAAGTCGAAGATTCTTATAGTTCGGGAAATCTCCGCCGAACCACAGATGATCGAGGTATCCGGTACCGTGCCGTTCCGCGAGTGTCGCCTCCGGCGACGCCTGGAAGGGGCGTTCTTCCTTGCCGGTAGCCGTGAATGTGAAGGGCGAGGAGGACTGAACTCTGGAGGTGGATTCAGCTTGAGCGGAAGAAAGGGCACCCGACGCTGCTGCCAGAGAGAGTCCGGCAAACGAGAGGGAGAAGTTTCGCCGATCCATTCATTTGCTCCAAGTCGGTATAGGGTTCATATCTTCTAACTTCGAAGTGTTAACAGCCGTCTCTGAAGTGCTCCCCATTGTCAGGACACAAAATCAGGCTTTGTAAGGTGGACCGCGGCCTGAAATAAGTTATGAGTTTATACCCGCCGTCGGGACTGTGGGAACTGTGAAAAAGCCGCAGGTTGCAGGGGCCCGCGCTACAAGGCCCGGTACCTGCCCCGACCGAGAAATTCCAGAAAGCCCATGTCGCGAAGGATCTGAAGCTGCTGACGGATTTTCGGCTCGACGTTTTTGTTTTGCGGATGCAGGCGGGCCAGCGCTTCCGCGTGCGCATAAACCTCGCCGAGTGAAAATTCGCGTTTGCCCAGCCCGCGCACAATTTTCGCTAAGGTCCCGCCCCGGGTTGCCGATCACAGACCTGAGGAAGGTCGGGTATGACGGGAAGACGACGAACAAAGAAACGGTACGCGAGGCTCACGCCGTGGGAAGACCACTGTTGGGTTTGGTATTTCGGCCATTACGTCGCAGAGGAAGGGAAGTCTGATAGCGAGGCGGATCGACTTGCGTGGCGCGACATGCTCTCGGAGTTCCCCCGGCTGAGGTTTCACGACGGCTGCGAGCCGTGATGGGACCTTCGGCCGGCAAGCCCCTTGGTGGCGCGAGGCGGCGTTCCCCTGCCCGCGTCGCTCATTCGGCGTCCCGCGTCCCTCGGGGCTGGGTTAGGTCGAGCCCGAAGTAAAGCCTAAGCCACGGCTCAAGGTCGTTTAGCTCGACCGCTTTTCCCGTCGACACAAGGAATGATTTCATATTTTCGGTGAACCCCTCCCCGGCGAAGACGACGATGCCGTCAATCGGCCACGCCCCGATGTCCTGTATCGTCGTCGGCACCTTCTCCTCGGCAGTTCCGCCGACGGACTGGTACTTGCATTCGACGCCGAGGGTCTTCCCGTTCCTTGGATTTCGGAGGACGACGTCAATATGCCGCTCCGCGCCCCACAGACGGCGCCCAACCTTGAACTGCTCCCTTGCCTCAAGGCCGAGCATCCTTCCCAGGCTTACGACAGCCTCCACTAGCCCGCCGCCGCTTTCGACTGCCTTGCCCTTGCCGGACATAGCCCCTCACGCGGGCTGAAGCCCCGCGAATATTATGCCCCCTACTGGGCGCACCCGCGCTTGGGTCGGGGCGCGGCGACGCGCTGTTGATCGCCGCTTGGACTTACCCCTGGACCTGGCGCGTTTCGCTCTGCCTTCGATCGTGGCCGCGGGGGCGGACGGACTCGTCTCCTCCAACCGTCTCGCGGCCACCGAGGTCCACCTTCTATCGCTCTCGATTCCCTGAAACGCTCTCCGCGTGCGCAGCGCCGCGACGGCGGTTGTTCCGCTGCCCATGAAGGGGTCCAAAACCAAATCCCCTTCGTTCGAGGCGGCGAGCAGAATCCTTTCAATGAGCGCCACGGGCTTCTGTGTGGGGTGCTTGCCGAAGCGTTTTTCCTCGCGGTCGGGCGCAGGAATCGTCCACACGCTTTTCATCTGCTTGCCGTCGGCGAACTGGCGCATCAATGCGTAATTGAACGTGTGCCGGCTCTTCGCGTTCTTCGCCGCCCAGATGATGGTTTCCGTAGCGTGAGTGAAATACCGACAGGACAGATTTGGCGGCGGATTGGGCTTGACCCACGTGATGTCATTCAAGAGCTTCATGCCGAGTTGCTGCATGGCGAAGCCAACGGAATGGATGACATGCGCCGTGCCGGAAACCCAAATCGTGCCATTCGGCTTGAGCAGCCGCTGGCAGAGGGCGAGCCACTGGCGGTTGAACCGGTGCATGGCGTCCGGGCCGGGCGAGCGGTCCCAGGCCCCTTTGTTGACGCTGACCATGCGTCCGGCGTGGCAGGTGATGCCGCCGTTTGAAAGAAAATACGGCGGGTCGGCGAAAATCAGGTCCACGGAATTTTCCGGGAAGAGCGGCAATAGCTCGAGCGAGTCGCCTTGGTATATCCTGATGCCGTGCTTGGGGTCGTCAAAGAGGGGCGAAGGCATGGTCTCGATTTTGGAATTTGGATGGGCAAGCTGGGGTTGCGGGAAGTGATTCATGGATTCCATCATCTTTAGTCGCGTCACGGCCATTCGGTGACCGACGGAGAGCCCCGGACGCCTTTGCCGCCCCAGCGCCGATGGCTCGCAAAAATCTCCGCTGGGACTGCCTCAATCCGCGGACGGCGCGGGATCGGATCGTTGATCGAGCGAGCGCGGTTGTCAAGAGCATGCGGTAGCGGCGTAGCGCGCGTGGACGGCTCTCCTCCGGGGCCTTCGACACGGACCAAGGCAATCCCACGCAGCCGGCGAGTTTGACCGGAGGGAAGGGTTCGTGATATCAAAGGCGGTTCCGACCATTGGCGAAGGGAGGGTATGGCGGTGCAACCGAAAATCTTTGTCACGCGGCCGTTGCCGCAGCCGGTCATGGACCTGCTGAAGGCTCACGGTGAGGTTGGGTTTTATCCCGAGGATGCTCCGATACCCGCCGAGGAGCTGATGCAGGCTTGCCGCGACGTTGACGGGCTGCTGGTGGTGAGCAATCGGGTGACCGAGGATCTGCTCAGCCAGGCCAAGCGGCTGAAGGTGATTTCAACGCCGTCGGTGGGTTACGACAATATTGACGTGGCGGCGTGTACGCGGCGAAATATCGTGGTGACGAACACGATGGGAGTGCTGGAAGAAACGACCGCCGATCTTGCCTTTGGGCTGCTGTTGGCGACGGCGCGGAGGCTGGTTGAGGCGGATCGGTTCGCGCGCGCGGGACGATGGAAGTATTGGCAATACAATTTGCTTTATGGGGTGAACGTCTATCAGAAGACCCTCGGACTGATTGGCTTTGGGAAAATCGGGCAAGCGACGGCTCGGCGGGCGCGAGGCTTTGCCATGCGCATTCTCTATTTCACTCGGCATCGTGTCGCGGAGGAGATAGAACGCGAGCTTGGCGCGACGTATGTAGATCGGGAAACCCTGCTGCAACAGTCCGACTTTGTCAGCTTGCACGTCCCTCTAACCCCGGAAACACGCCACCTCATCCAAGCCAAGGACCTGGAATTGATGAAGCCGACGGCCTTTTTGATTAACACGGCGCGCGGGCCGGTGGTGGATGAGGAAGCGCTGGTGAACGCATTGAAAGCGAAAAGATTGGCCGGCGCCGGGCTTGATGTTTTTGAGAATGAACCTCGCATTCACCCAGAGCTGCTCACCATGGAGCAGGTTGTTTTGATTCCCCACTTGGGCAGCGCCACGGCCGAAACGCGGTTAAAAATGGCTATGCTGGCCGCGCAGAATCTCACCGCCGCTTTGTCCGGCCAGAGGCCGCCCAACGTGGTCAACGCGGAAGTGTATCGGTAACACGTGTCGGGCGCGCTTGACGGTCTCGCGGATTCTATGGTAAAAAACAACGTTCAGTAAGCGGACGATTCCGCGTCCCTGGAGTTGCCATCCTAAAGCAAGGCCACCCCGGTAGGTAAAACCCGCCTCGGGAGGGCACCAGCAAAGACGGACGGGAGGGTATGTGATTTCTCTAATTGCAGTCGTCATTGTGAGCGTGTTGCTTGCTAGTCTGGGCGCGAGCCGCGCAAGGCGCGCCGGTTCGCCACCCATCGCCGGGGCGAGCTTTCAGCAGGTGGTTCAAGATGCCGCATCGGGAGCGGGGTTGTGGCCCGGCATCGTTCAACAAGCGAGGGGCGCGGCGAGGCGCCTGGGGGAGAAGGCCGAGCGAATCGGCAGAAGCCGAGCCGTCTGGCGATGGCTCCTGTTGGCGGCGGGGATGGCGATGGCTTCCACGGCCTTTGCCCAGACACCCCAGCCTCAAGCTGGCGAAGCCAACCTGCAACTGCCCAATTTCACGAAGGTCAAATTCCTCGGTATAGGCGGCCACGCGCTGCTGATGTACGGAATCCTTTTTTGCATTTTCGGCTTGCTGTTCGGGCTCGTCAGCTACAGCCGATTGAAACGCTTGCCGGTTCATCGGGCGATGAGCGAGGTTTCCCAACTGATCTGGGAGACCTGCAAGACGTATTTGGTGCAGCAGGGAAAGTTCCTTTTCCTGCTCTGGCTTTTCATCGCGGCCATCATTGTGCTCTATTTCGGGGCGCTGTTGAAGTACGAAGCCCTGCGGGTAGGCATCATCCTTCTGTTCAGCGTGCTGGGGATTTTGGGAAGTTACAGCGTGGCGTGGTTTGGCATTCGGGTCAACACGCTGGCCAATTCGCGCACGGCGTTTGCCAGCTTGGAGGGCAAGCCGTTTCCGGTGTATCGCATTCCGGTCCGCGCCGGCATGAGCGTGGGCATGATGCTGATCAGCGTCGAATTGCTGATGATGCTGATTATTCTTCTCTTTGTGCCCGGGGCCTATGCCGGTCCGTGCTTCATCGGGTTTGCGATTGGCGAATCGCTCGGCGCCGCAGCCTTGCGGATTGCGGGGGGCATCTTCACGAAGATTGCCGACATTGGCTCCGATTTGATGAAAATCGTTTTCAAAATCAAGGAAGATGACGCGCGCAACCCCGGCGTGATTGCCGACTGCACGGGCGACAATGCCGGCGATTCGGTGGGGCCGACGGCCGACGGCTTTGAAACCTACGGCGTGACCGGCGTGGCGCTCATCACGTTCATTCTTCTCGGGGTTCCAAACCCGGTCACCAAGGTGCAACTATTGGTCTGGATTTTTGTGATTCGCATCATCATGCTGGTGGCGGCCGCGGTGGCCTATTTTCTGAACGCCGCCATTGCGCGCGGCCGGTACCAGTCGGCCAAGGAAATGAATTTTGAGGCGCCGCTCACCTCGCTCGTTTGGATCACCTCCTTCGCTTCGATGATCCTGACCTACGCGATTTCCGCCGTCATCATTCCGAACTTGGGCGGCGACCCCACGCTGTGGTGGAAACTCTCGACCATTGTGAGCTGCGGGACGCTGGCCGGCGCGGTGATTCCGGAGCTGGTTAAGGCGTTCACCTCCACCGAATCGCGGCACGTCAAGGAAGTGGTCACCTCGGCGCGCGAAGGCGGCGCCTCGCTCGATATTCTTTCCGGCTTTGTCTCGGGCAATTTCTCCAGCTATTACCTGGGCTTGACGATGATGGTGCTGATGGCCATCGGCTCCTGGGTCAGCCTGCGCGGCCTCGGAAACATTATGCTGGCGGCGCCGGTATTCGCCTTCGGGCTGGTCGCTTTCGGATTTCTGGGCATGGGGCCGGTGACCATCGCCGTGGATTCTTACGGCCCGGTGGCCGACAACGCGCAATCGGTCTATGAGCTTTCACTCATCGAGCACGTCCCCAACGTGCAGGCGGAATTGAAGCGCGACTTTAACCTCAGCGTGGATTTTGAACGGGCCAAAGAAATGCTGGAGGCCAATGACGGCGCCGGCAACACCTTCAAAGCCACGGCCAAGCCGGTGCTGATTGGCACGGCCGTCGTCGGCGCCACCACCATGATTTTTGCCACCATCATGGCCCTGACCAACGGCCTCACCCACAACGTCAGCAAGCTCTCGTTGCTCTACGCGCCTTTTGTGCTCGGGCTGGTCACGGGTGGCGCGGTGATTTATTGGTTTACCGGCGCTTCCACGCAAGCGGTGACCGCCGGCGCTTATCGCGCGGTCGAGTTCATTAAGGCCAACATCAAGCTGGAAGGCGTGGAGAAGGCTTCGGTCAGCGACAGCAAGAAAGTGGTGGCGATTTGCACGCAATACGCGCAGCGCGGCATGTTGAACATCTTTATCGCCGTCTTCTTTATTACCTTGGCCTTTGCCTTCGTGGAACCGTTTTACTTTATCGGCTACCTCATCTCGATCGCGACGTTTGGGCTTTACCAGGCCATCTTTCTGGCCAACGCCGGCGGCGCCTGGGACAACGCCAAGAAAATTGTCGAGGTAGAGTTAAAAGAAAAGGGGACGCCGCTGCACGACGCCACGGTGGTCGGCGACACGGTGGGCGATCCCTTCAAGGACACCTCGGCAGTGGCGCTCAATCCCATCATCAAGTTCACCACGCTGTTCGGACTGCTGGCCGTCGAGTTGGCCGTGCGCCTGAACGCCACCCACGGCAGCACGCTCACCCACGCGCTGGCTGCGGTGTTCTTTGCCATCGCCTCGGTGTTCATCTACCGCACATTTTACAGAATGCGGATTGGCGGCGCTTCCGGCACCAACGCCCGAGAATAATTCCCTCGCCTCCATAAAAAATCAGCTTCAACCCTGTGCTGCTACCCTAGATTTCCCTCGGGGGGTACGAACTGCCCGAAGGAAGCGTAGTGCTGCGAGTGGCGCGAGTTTAGCTTCGCGCTCCGTCCAATGCAAAATGCGGTGGAACCGGAATTGCCGATGGCGGAGGTGCTGTCCAATTGGAACCAGCTCGCGGTTGATTTAGCCGAGCGGCCAATGGGGTGCACAATCCAGGTATGCACGTTAGGTTAGCGCTCATGGGGCTGTACGGCGCGGGGTGCAGGCGGTATCATCAGATTTCACAAGGAGGATGAGAGATGAGCGAAGAGACCAATTCGGCGATGGAGGCGCGGGTCCGCGAGGCGCTCGACGGCTTTCGCATTGAGCTTCCGTCATGGGGGTTCGCGGATACCGGAACGCGGTTTGGGAAATTCTTGCAGCCGGCGGCGCAGACGTTGGAGGAGAAATTGGCGGACGCCGGGCAGGTGAATCAGTTTACGGGAGCGTGTCCGACGGTGGCGTTGCACGTGCTCTGGGACGTGCCGGCAGGGACGCGCTGCGCAGACGTGTTGAAGCTGGCGTCGCGTTACGGGGTGCGGCCGGGTTCGATCAGCCCGAATGTATTTCAGGATCAGATGTACAAGTTTGGCTCCTTGTCGAACGAGCAGGAGTCGGTGCGGCGGCACGCGCTCGAACACATCCTGGATTCG
The DNA here is from genome assembly GCA_021838785.1 of Acidobacteriota bacterium. Lineage (GTDB taxonomy): Bacteria > Acidobacteriota > Terriglobia > UBA7540 > UBA7540 > JAKCCV01. Next base: position 47,598 of record JAKCCV010000010.1, read on the forward strand.
GTGCGAATCGCCAAAGAACTGGGCTCGCGCGATGTGACCCCGTGGTTTGCCGACGGCTCGAATTTCCCCGGCACGGCCAATATCCGAGCGCGCAAGCGGTGGATGTCCGAAGGCCTGAAGCGCGCGCACGACGCGCTCGGGCCGGAACAGCGGTTGCTGATTGAGTACAAGCCGTTTGAGCCGGCGTTTTACCACACCGACATCGCCGATTGGGGCATGGCGCTGGAACTGGCGCGCGAGGCGGGGCCGAAGTCGCGCGTGCTGGTGGACACGGGGCATCACTACCAGGCGCAGAACATCGAGCAGATTGTCGCGTGGCTGCTGGATGAGGGAATGCTGGGCGGATTCCATTTCAACGACCGGCGCTACGCGGACGACGATTTGACGCTCGGCTCCATTGATCCCTACCAGGTCTTCCGCATCTTTGCCGAGATTCGGTATTACGAGTGGGAGACGGGCCACCCCGCCGATATTGCCTATATGGTGGACCAGAGCCACAACCTGAAGGGCAAAATCGAGGAGATGATTCAAACGGTGATGACGGCGCAGGAGATTTACGCGAAAGCAGCGCTGATTGATTTTCTGGCCCTCGCGAAGGCGCAACAGGAGCAGCGGTTGATTGACGCGGAAAATATTTACAAAGACGCTTTTAGCACGGATGTGCGACCAGCGGTGCGGGCGTGGCGACGCTCGAAAGGCTTGGCGGAGGATCCCTTGGCGGCGTTCCGCGGGAGCGGATACCTCGAGCGCATCACCCGCGAGCGGGCGGGCCGCGCCATCGCAGCCGGCAGCTACGCCTAACGAGTTGCCGAGGCATCCGAAATTGTCATGCTGAGCGAAACATCGCCGCCTTCGCACGAAAAGCCATGCGGAATCGGCGCAACCCCGAAGGCGGAGGGACTTTGCGTCGCGCGGGCGGAGCCAAAAGAATCTTAGGAACGATCGGTGGAGGGACATGAGATGGCCGTAGGGCAAGCGCAAAGTTTGCGGTATTTGGCCGACCTGTGGGACGAGGAAGTGGCGCGCGGGCTGGACGAGCCGGAGCGGTTGCGCTACCGGTCGAACCTGCTGGGGCGAGACTTGCGCATTACCAATTTTGGCGGCGGCAATACCAGCTCAAAAATCGAGCAGACGGACCCGCTCGATGGCGAGTCGCGGACGGCGCTGTGGGTCAAGGGAAGCGGCGGAGACTTGGGCAGCATCCAGCGCAGCGGCTTTGCCGTGTTGTACTTGGACAAGCTGCGAGGGCTTGAAAGGCGGTATCGAGGCGCGGCCCACGAAGATGAGATGGTGGCGTATTATCCGCTCTGCGGCTTCGGCCAAAGCACCGCGGCGGCCTCGATTGATACGCCGCTGCACGCTTTGCTTCCCTTCGCGCACGTGGACCACCTGCATCCGGACTGGGGCATTGCTCTCGCGGCCTCGGCCAACGGACGGGAGAAGATGGAGGAATTTAACCGACGGTTTGGGCATCGGCTGATTTGGATTCCGTGGCGGCGGCCCGGCTTTGAGCTGGCCATGATGCTGAAACGCGCCGTGGAGGCCACCCCCGAGGCGGACGGCATTTTGCTGGGCGGACATGGGCTGTTCACTTGGGGCGAAACGCAGCGGCAGGCGTACTTGAACGCCATCACCCTAATTGACCAGCTTGGGCAATTCGTGATGGCGGCGGTGGAAAAAGCGGGCCAGGAATTGTTCGGCGGGCCGCGCTACCGCCGACGAGCGGACCATCGCCGGGTGGCGGCGGAGCTGTTTCCTTATCTGCGAGGGCGCGTGGCAGGAGCGCGCGGCGTGATTGGCCACTTCAACGATTTGCCGGAGGTGGAACGGTTCGTCAATTCCGAGGAGGGGCCGAAGCTGGCTCATTTAGGAACGAGTTGTCCCGACCATTTTTTGCGCACCAAAATTCGGCCGCTGTGGGTGCCGTGGGATCCGGGAACGGGAAATGAGGAGGCCCTGCGTCGGGCGCTGGATGCGGCGCTGGAAGAATACAGGAAAGAATATGAGGCTTACTATCACCAGCACGCGAAACCCGATTCACCACCCCTGCGCGACCCCAATCCGACGGTCGTGCTGGTGCCGGGCGTGGGCATGTTCAGCTTTGGCAAGAACAAAACCGAGGCGCGCATCACCGGCGAGTTTTACATAAACGCCATTCACGTGATGGAGGGCGCGACGGCGCTCGAAGAAGGTCCACCGCCGAATCCTCTGCCGCAGGCGGGCGCGGCCGCGCCGTCGGAAGCGTTTCAGGTTTATCGGAATTACGTGGCTTTGCCGCTGGCGGAAGCCTTTGGCATCGAATATTGGTCATTGGAAGAGGCCAAGCTGCGAGGGCAACCGCCAGAAAAGGAGTTCAGCCGCAAAGTGATGGTGGTGGTCGGCGGCGGGTCGGGCATTGGCCGAGAAGTGGCGCGAAGGGCTGCGGAGCGCGGCGCGCACGTGGTGGTGGCCGACCGCGAGCTTGCGGAGGCGGAGAGTGCGGCAAAGGAAGCTCAAGCCGTCGGGGGAAAGGAAGTTGCTCTGTTTGCCGAGGTGGACATCCGCGAGCGCGCTTCCATCCGCGCCGCGATCGAGAAGTCGGTGATGAATTTCGGCGGCGCCGATATGCTGATTAACACGGCGGCCATCTTTCCCACGGCGGCCGACGGGCGCATCTCGGACGAGCAATGGCGGTTGACCTTGGATGTGAACATCACGGGAAATTATCTCTTGGCGGATGAAATCCGTAAGATTTTTGCCGAGCAGGGGTTGCCGGCGGCGATCGTGCTCACCAGTTCGGCGAATGCCGTCGTGCCGAAGGCCGGCAGCGAAGCGTACGACGTGAGCAAAGCGGCGGTGAGCCATCTGGTGAGGGAGTTGGCGATTGCTCTGGCGCCGAAGGTGAGGGTGAACGGCATCAGCCCGGCGACGGTGGTGAAAGGTTCGGCGATGTTTCCCCGCGAGCGCGTGCTGACGTCGCTCGCCAAATACAAAATCGAGCATCGCCCGGATGAGCCGACCGAAGAACTGCGGGCGAAGCTGGCGCGATTCTACGCGGAACGGACACTCACCAAAACCGCCATCGAGCCGGCCGACTGCGCGGAAGCGATTCTTTTTCTGGCGAGCGAGCGGGCGCGCGTGACCACCGGGCACTTGATTCCGGTGGATGGCGGGCTGACGGAAGCCTTTCTGAGATAACCAAAGAACCGCAGCCCGCGGCGAAGAAGGTCATGACGGCGGTGCGGCTGAAAATCAACGATCAACTTGATGCGATGCATTGCCATTGATTTGGGCGCGGGAAGCTGCCGGGTGAGCGTGGCGGAGTGGGACGGCCGTGCGATGAAGGTGCGCCTGGCTTACCGATATCCGAACGGCCCGGTGGAGCGCGACGGGCATCTTTATTGGGAGCTCGAACGACTCTGGCAGGGAGCGGAAGAAGGGCTTCGCCGCGCAACCGAGGGATTGGCCGGCAAGGTGGATTCGGTGGGCGTGGATGGCTGGGCCGTGGATTACGTGCGCCTGGATGCCGGCGGACGGCCGCTCGGCGAACCGTTCTGCTATCGCGATCCGCGGACGGAAAATGCGATGGCGGAAGTGTGGGAGCGCATTCCGCGCGAGCGGCTCTATGAATTAACCGGCATTCAGTTTCTGCGCTTCAACACGTTGTATCAGCTTTGGGCCGATCGGCGCGACGGCCTCAAGCCCGCGGCCCGATGGCTCAACCTGCCGGAATATCTTCTTTTTCGCTTGGCGGGCTTTGCCGAAGGAACCGCCGTTTCCGAATACACCAACGCCACGCACACGCAGTTGCTCGAAGCGCGGACGCGGAAGTGGTGCGACGAAATTTTTGAGCGCGTGGGGTTGGACCGCGGCGCCGCGCCGCCCGTGGTTTCACCGGGCGCGCCTCTGGGGCCGATGGGCGGGCCGCTTGCGGAAATGCAGGTTTTTAGAGGCACGCGCGTGATAGCTCCCGCGTGCCATGACACTGGGGCGGCCATCGCCGGCATTCCGGATGACGGATCTGACTGGGCATTTTTGAGTTCCGGCACGTGGTCGCTGCTCGGGACAGTGCTGGAAGCGCCGTGCATCACGGCGGCGGCGCTCAGAGAGAACTTCACGAACGAAGGCGGAGTGGGCGGGCGAATACGGTTTTTGAAAAACATCAATGGGATGTGGCTGCTCGAGGAGTGCCTGCGGGAATGGAATGCGGTGGGCGGGCGGGCCTGGAAAGTCGAAGAGCTACTCGAGGAATGCGAGCGCCGACCCATGCCCGAGACCACGTTCAACGTGGACGCTCCAGAGCTTCTCTTGCCGGGGGCCATGCCGACGAAAATCAATCAAGCGTTGGAACGGGCGGGACATGCGCCTCTCGCCGAGGACGCGGGGCACGCTCTGGAGATGGCCAATGTCATCTTCGTCAGCCTAGCGGCGCGTTACGCCGAAGTGCTGCGGGCGCTTAGCGAAGTGACCGGCCGCCACTTTCGACGCCTGAACGTGGTGGGCGGTGGGAGCCAAAATCGGCTGCTCAACCGCTTACTCGCCGAGCGGACGGGACTGGAGCTGCGGCGCGGAGCGGTGGAAAGCTCCACGGCGGGGAATTTGGCCATCCAATTCGCTTCGCTAGAAAACGGCGGCGGTGGCGTGGCGGCAGCGGCGGTGGCTCGCTGGGCCGCGCGATGCGTCACGGCCATGACGGAAACTCCTCCTTCACTTTGAGGCCGCAACCAGAGGTTCTGGAGCGCGGCGGACGGCGCGAGACAAGCGGGCAAAGAACAAGTCAACTACTGGGAACGATGACGTAGAGATAAATGGTCAACACCAACGTGCCCGCCGTTATCAGCCAAACAGTCGGCTGGTGGTCCAAAACCCATTGCAGCCACCCACTGCCCGTGGCCGGCTTCCGAGCTTTTTCGGCAAGCCGGCGAGAAGCTGCCAGCGTTGCTTAACAACGGTGCAAAGAGCAGAAACCCATTGCGCCCTCGTATTTTAACGGGCTGCGACAGCCTGTTTTCCACAAGGTTTTCAACAAAACTGTTGAAAATTTCCGTCCGATGGCATCGTGCCGAAGCGACCCAAGTCGAATGACTTTTGAAAAACGGTTCATCTGCCGGGCCAAAAATGTTCCGGCCAAGCGAACGATTGCCAGGGTGAGCGGAAAACAAACATCTTGAGGTTTTGTGGAGTTTGCGCAAAGCGAAGTCTGGAAGTGAAGTGAAAACCGGGGATTCGGCCAGCGGCGGACGAATTCGGCGAGCGCAAACAGTTCTGGAGCCGAGGCTTTATCGGCCAAGGCGATTAACGCGGGCTGCCGGCGGGTTGCGCGGAGGTCGGCGAGGCTTCTGAGCCTGCGGGGCCGTCGGAGGACTTCTGCCCGAAATAGGTCGGGTCCATCCAAATATTCGCCGCCTTCTTGAGGCTGGCGATCTCAGCCTGTAACTTTTGCTGACGAAGAATGCTCTCGATTTCCCGGGAAAGCGTGGGGGGGTCGGCTTGCTTGTGGCCCACCACCTGAATGGCGACCAGCGCTTGAGGCGTTTCAATGGGGTCAGAAACCTGGTTGACCTTCAGCGAAAAGGCGGCCTTATCGAGGGCGGGCAGAAGCTGGCCTTCGCGGACGGTCTGAACTTGCGTATCCACCATCACGACGTTCGGCATATCGAATTGCTTGGCAACTTGCTGGACGTCGGTTCCCGCAGACAGGGCTTTGCTGATGGCAGCCATCTTGGCATGAGCGTCGGCGGAAGAGAGGCCGGGAGCATTGGCGGGCGCGCCGGCGGGTTTCTTGCGAATCAAAATCTCGCGGATTTGGACCTGATTAAATTCGTCTTTGTGCGTGGCAAGATATTGGCTGACCTCGGCAGGGGTAATTTGGACGTGTTCAGCCAGGTTTTGGTACTCGGCTTGCGCGAGCAATTTCATGCGGTCGAGGGCCAGTTGCTTCTGGATGGCCGTTTGGGTATCCAGGTGATCAGCGACGGCTCGCTGTGAGAGCAGCAGCAGGAGCGCGTACTCGTTGCCGACCGGAGCGCGACCTTGGGCTTGAATGGCTTCCTGGGTCTGCGGGCTGAGGGAGGCGATTAAAAAGTCCATGTCGGACTGAGTTACCTCTTGGCCGCCGACGCGCAAGACCACGCGGTCTTCGGCGCCGGGCTGGCTTTTGACGCTGGCGGATGAAGGTGCCGCGGCTGTGGCTTTCGGATTCTGTGCGAAGGATGGCTGCGAGAGCACGCTGGCTGCCAAAACCAGCGCCGCAATCCAACTTAGTTTGCCAAACTTACTCTTCATTCAACACCCCCGCGCCTTGTTCGCGCAATCTAGTGTCCTGAGTCAGAAGTTCGATGAACAACTAAAAGCCTGTTTCACGCCAAGGCGCAAGGATCGCAAAGGGCTTGCGGGAGGCCTGACGGCCCGGAATTATTCATCTTTCTTACGACTTAGAACACTTGCTATCATAGCACAAACTCCCAGCTTCGGAGGCCGAATTTCTTCGCCCTTCACGGCTTCGCGGCCGCGGGGCTGGTGGAGGAAGCGGGAAGCAAGCCCAAAGATTCGGGAGTGGGCAACGGCTGGCCTCGATAGTAGGCCACACGAAGATCGTTGTATTTGGCGATCAAGCGCTGCCAAAGTCGGCTGTTGCGGTCGTAGAGCTGAAGCATGTTGGGTAGCCAGTGGGGAAGGTTTTCGCTAAGCCAGCGCTGGCGATAGATTTCCTCCAATCGAGTCGTGTAATCGCGAAGGTCTTGCAGGCGGCCGTTGGTGGAGTCAATGTCGGAGAAATCGTTGCCGGTCTGCCGCCAGGCGCGATCGTTTTGGTGGCCGTAAGCATCGTCGTAGCGATTGGAGATTTCCTGGACGTATTGGTAGCGCATGCCGAGCGCGTCCATCTTGAGCGCGGCAAATTCCAAGTCCCGCAGAAGCCCGGTGTGTCGGCGAGCCAAGGGCCGGTCTTGGACCATGACCGTGTAAGCCTTCTCGGCCGTCATGCGGATTAAGGAAGCGATGGGCAACGTCTTGGTGACCTCGGGCTGCCAGAGCGGCGAGAAGGGATTGTGCCAGAACTTGGCGTCGTCAGTGCCACCACGCTTCATGTCATAGGTCTGAACAGGCCCGCCGGCGCGAATCACTTCATTCAAATGCCCCAACGCCATGATGGCGTTCACCAAGCGAGGGTTGGGGTCGCGGAAAAAGGCCCAGTCAAACTTGCGGTTGAACCGCGCGACGCTCGGATTGCCGGGCTCCCAGGCGCAGGCGGCGCCATAGACGATGCTCCACCAGTTGGGGCCGTAGAGCGTTTCGCCGTCGTCGTTCCAGACGGTGATGTCGGTCCCAATCGCGCCCACTTTTTTGCCGTCGGCGATAAACTGGCGGATGTTGTAAGCGGCCTCTTCATAGTCGGGAACGATGAGGCTGGTGTTGCTGGTCCAAGGGCAGATAAAAATCTTCATGCCGGTTCCGGCAAACGGCTTGAGCCACCGAGCATAGCTTTTGTGGGCACTATAGACCCAACTGGCCACGATCAAGCCCTTGGGCAGGCTTGGAATCATGTCGGGATGCTCGACCGCGATGTCTCCCCAGAACATCACCTGCTTGTTGTAACTGCGGACCAGATGATAGACCTTCGTCAAGTAGTCCACGTAAACCTTGCCGTAACCCTCCTGCTGCACCAAGGCCTTGCTGCGGCCCAGTCCTAATTCAAAGGTCTCGTCACAGCCGACGTGGTAAATGGAAGAGGGGAAAACCGGCAGTAACTGCGCGTAAATGCTCTTCAGGAAACCGATGTCGCGGGGATCGGAAGGCGCCAGGACAAATCCATGGGGGCGTTCCGCCATGCCGCTGTACTCCTCAAACCTCAGAATCTGGTGGAGATGGCCGCAATCCTCGGTGGCAGGCACGAGATCCACGTGATAGTGAGCGGCGTAGGCGACCAGCACCTTCCAATCGTGTTGCGTCAGCGTGTCGCTCAGCACGCCGATGAGCGGTTGGCCCTTCACTCGGAAGGAATCCTCCATGTAAAGGTAGAGCTGATTCATTTTGAAGGCGGCGATGGTGCGAACGATCAACTTGAGATAAGCCAACTTGGGCACGGGGCCGCGCGCCAAATCTACCTGCGTGCCGCGATAGCGAAGCGCCGGCCAATCGCGAATCTGCGCGCCCAGAATTTTGGCTTCGCCTTGGCCCGTGGGCACGAGCAGCTGCCGAAGCGTTTGCACGCCGTAAAATAAGCCCGCCGCGTCATGGCCGGCCACCAGAACTCGGCTTGGCGAGACGCTGAGCGCATAACCCTGCGCCGGAATCCCCTGCGGGTCGAGGCCGGCTTGCCGCAGGAGCGAGACCAGGGACGGCTGGTTCAGTCGCCCCATGATAATCACCGGCTTGCCGACGGGCGCACTCAACGTGGTGACGATCGGAAAATCAAGGCCCGTGTCGCGGCGCAGTTCCTTCTGGAGATTTCGCGCGGCGAAGGTGTCTTGGGGCGAGGCGGGCGAGAGCAGGTCTATTTCAAGGCCCGACCTCACGAGGAAAGGCGCGGCCTCCACGCGAAGCTGGCGCGGCTGAGGAATCAGCATGGGCTGCTGCGCGAGCGCCGCAGCGGCGCCGCAAAGGGTCAGCGCCGCGAGGCAAAGCCCGCGAATTCTCGAGAAAGGAAAATTGAAGTATTGCATGTTGGCCTCCGAAAAATTGTCGAGGGCGCACGTCACCTCCCGCCACCCTCACTCCGCCGAGCCTGCTGCGGTTGACTTCGACCCGCGTCAACGGCCCATGAGTTTATAAACCCTGCCTCATGGAGTCAAGGACAAGGGTCCGCCGGCTTTGTGCCTGACGCTCGCTGGCCGATTGACCCGGCCCTGCGGGATTGCTAACATGGCATGAGGCGCTCCAAGGAGGGAAAACGGTGGATCGGCTAACACGCCGCGAATTGAAGCAAGACGAGTTCCGCGAGAAGATGGAGTCGCTCGAGCAGTATGCGAGGAAGCATTGGCGACCCCTCACCTTGGGCGGAGTCGTGGTGGTGGTGGCGGTGGGACTGGTCGTTGGCCTCAAGCGCTACTCCGCCCGGCAGGAGGCGGCCGCCAACGTGATGCTGGGCGCGGCCCTGAAGACGTTTAATGCCTACGTCGGTACGGTGGCGCCGGGGACCTTATCTCCGGGCGACCAATCCTTCGCCACCGCCCAGGCCAAGTATCAGAAGGCGCTCGGCGAATTTCAACAGGTGATTGCGAAATACCCGCGCACGGATGCGGCGGATTATGCGCGCATTCATGCGGCCTTTTGCGAGGCGCAGCTCGGCAAAGATACCGAGGCCATCCAGCTTCTCGAGCAAGCGGCCAGGAACTCCCACCGGGAGATTGCCTCGCTCGCAAAGTTTGCCCTGGCCAATGAATACGCCAAAACCGGGAAGACGGCCGAAGCTGAAAAAATTTATCAGGAGCTTTCCCAGCACCCCACCCTGGCGGTGCCGCGGGCCACGGCGTTGATGGCGATGGCCCAGATGTACTCGTCGCAGCAGCCGGCGCGCGCCCGGCAAATCTACGCTCAGCTTGAGAAGGAATACACGGGCCATCCGACCGTTATTGCCGCCATCAAGCAACAGCTCGCCGCGCTTCCCAATTAGGGCGAGCGACCCACCACCGAGCTGAGTCTGGGCTCAGGTGCCCTTCGGGCATCAGTTTCCGTCAGGGCCAGCGGGCGAGCCCGACCGAGGCGCGAAGACCTATCGCCCTTTTCCGTGGGATGTTAGAATTCCCCAAGCTCATGCGGCCACACATCGCGATTATCGAGGATGAGAAAGATTTGGTGGAACTGGTGCGCTACAACCTCCGCAAAGAAGGCTTTGAGGTGGAGGGATTCACGAGCGGGCGCGAAGGCTTTGAGCATCTGCGGCGCCATCCGGCCGATCTGTTGATTCTGGATATCATGTTGCCGGATGACGACGGCCTGGAACTCTGCCGACGACTTCGCGCTCAGGAGCGCACGCGCTCCTTACCAGTGATTTTTCTGACCGCCAAGGGCAGCGAGGTGGACCGAATCCTGGGGCTGGAGATGGGCGGCGATGATTACGTCACCAAGCCCTTCAGCCCACGCGAGCTGGTGGCCCGCGTCAAGGCGGTTTTGCGCCGCCGCGACCGTTCGGAGGCGCCGCCGGAAATTATTGAGGTGGGCGATCTTCGCCTCGACGGAGCGACGCGCGAAGTCCGCTTGCGGGGCAAGTCGGTGGAATTGACGTCCCTCGAGTTCAAGCTGCTGCGCTTTTTGGCCTCGCAACCCCAGCGGGTCTTCAGCCGCGACCGGTTGCTCGACGAGGTTTGGGGAACCGACCGCTTTGTAACGCCGCGCACCGTGGATGTTCACATTCGTCGCCTGCGGGAAAAGATTGAGCCGGAGCCGAACCGGCCGCGCTACATTCAAACCGTTCGCGGCTCGGGTTACCGCTTTGCCACCCCGGCCGCCGACGCTCACGAGGCCGGATAGAGCCACCCGGCTGAGGCCATCTTGTTGAACCTTTTTCGGAGCCGCATCTTTCGAAGGTTCTTCCTGGGCAGCGTGCTCGTGGTTGCTGTGACCTTGCTGGCGCTCGGCTGGGAGGTGGGTCGCTTGGGCTCTTCGTCTGGGAGCGCCGTCTTCGCCTCCGGCATTGATCGGGAGATTTGGGACGTTGGGCTCTGGGGCATTCTGGCGGCTCTCGTCGTCGCGGTGGCGCTCTCTCGCCCGCTCGTCCGGCGCTTGCAGCAACTACAACACCTGGCGCAAAGACTGGCATCCTCACCCGCGCCCGATCCCAGCTTGGCGGAAACCACCGACGAGTTGGGGACGCTCGGACAGGCGCTCAACCAGGCCGCGGTGGAATTAAGCCGCGTGGTCGAGCGCCTCGGCTTGGAATCGGCGCGGCAGGAGGCTATTTTGGCCAGCATGGTGGAAGGAGTACTGGCGGTGGATAACGAGCTGCGCGTGACGTTCTGCAATCAGGCGTTTTTGCGCGCGGTTCACTATGACGGCCCTCCGCCCGAACAGCTTCCCTTGCTCGAAGTGGTTCGCGACCCGAGCCTGTTGGACGTCCTGACGCGCGTGCTGGTTTCCGGCGAGCTGGTCAAAGGGCGCATTCGTCTGACAGGGCCCGAGGGACGCTCCTTGGAAGTGCAGGCGTCGCCGCTCACCGCGCCGCCACGAACCGGAGCGATCGCCATTTTCCACGACATCACGGACATGGAGCGGCTGGAACGCGTGAGAACGGATTTCGTGGCCAACGTTTCCCACGAGCTGCGCACGCCGCTCGCCGCCATTCGTGGCTATGCGGAGACCTTGCTGGAAGGGGCGCTCGAAGACAAGGAGCATAACCGACAGTTCCTTGAAATCATCAAGAATCATGCCATCCGCTTGAACAACGTGGCCTCGGACCTGCTCACGCTGACCGAACTTGAATCCAAAACCGACCCGCCCACGACGGAAATCTTTACCGTGGCCGAATGCCTCAAGTCGGCGTTGGCGGTGGTTGAGCCGGAAGCCCGCGCCCGCAACGTCCGCATTGAGTGGGAGCGCGGAGACGAGCTGAAGCTCGAAGGCGAGCGTCATCGCTTTGAGCAGGCGCTGGTCAATCTCCTGAACAATGCCATCAAGTTCAACCGGCCGGGTGGCGAAGTTCACGTGAGCGCAGGCCGCGCGGAAGACGGCCGGGCGCGCATTGCCGTCCGAGACACGGGCATCGGCATCCCGTCGCAGGACCTCGACCGCATCTTTGAGCGCTTTTACCGCGTGGATAAGGCCAAATCGCACGAAGTGGGCGGCACCGGCCTCGGTCTCTCGATTGTCAAACACGTTATCGAGCGCATGGGCGGCACCATCCAGGTTGAAAGCGAGTTAGGGAAAGGTTCCTCCTTCACGCTGTGGCTGCCTTGCGCTGAAGCGGCGCGCAGCACGGCCTGATGTTTTGCGCCCCCTCCTACTTTACGGACGGCGTGGCATTTCCCGCCAATCGCGGGCGCCCTGTCGCACTTCCCCTGCCTGAATTTAACCAAATTGTCATCATTTGTTCAGCTTGACTTAATCTGGCTCGCACAGACTTAGCCTTTCAAGAAACTTAAATTGGCGTCGGTCGTGGGCTTGAGAGGAAATCCAACGCTCAACAGGAGACAAATGAACATGAAATGTAGCATTCAGCGAAGCTTTTTGACTTTTGTAGCGACAGCGTGCGTCGTCATGGTGGCGCGAGGCGCATCAGCCGGGAAGGCGCAAGCCTCCCACCGGAGCACGGCTCAAGAGGCGACCAAATCTCCGCAATCCAACGATGCGGGGAAATCGCGCCGCCAGATCGCCTCGATTAGAAAGCAATTGCTGAAGCAGCAGGCGGAAATCGCCCAATTGCTCGAAAGGATTCGCCAACTCGAGGCGCAGGTTGAGCCTCATCCGGCTGCGGCACGGCCGCCGGCGCCATCCGAGCAAACCACGACGGAGGCCAGCCTGACGCCGGTTGTCCCCGCCTCCAAAGCTGCCGACGCCAGCCCCGTCAGCCTTCCTGCGATGCTCGGCGGAGCGGCTTCCAGCAGCGGGGAAGCGGGCGCGCCGTCGCCGCTTCAGTTCAAGATTGGGAGTGCCTACATCACGCCGGTGGGTTTTATGGATTTCACCAGCGAATGGCGCAACCACGATGCGGGCAGCGGCATTGGAACGAACTTCGCCGGCATTCCCTACGGCAACGTCTTCCAGACCAATCTGAGCGAGTTGCGCTTCAGCATGCAGAACTCCAGGGTTGGCTTTCGTCTGGATGCGGAAGTCCATGGCGCTCACGTCATCGGTTATATGGAGTCCGACTTTTTAGGGCTCTCACCCGGCAACGCCGCCGTCAGCAGTAACAGCAACAGCCTGCGGTCACGGCTCTATTGGGTGGATGTTCGCAAAGGCGATTGGGAAGTCCTGGGCGGGCAAACTTGGAGCCTGATTACGCCGGGGCGCGACGGCATCTCGCCCTTGCCGGGAGACATTTTCTTTACCCAGGACATGGATGTGAATTACCAAGCCGGCCTGGTGTGGGGACGCATCCCCGAACTGCGAGTGGTTTATCACCCCAGCCGCCACGTGGCCTTCGCCGCGGCATTGGACAGCCCCGAACAGTACGCGGGGGGCTCGGCAGGAGGGCCGCTCATTACGTTTCCCTCGGCGCTGGCCTCAACTTACGCGAGCGAGTTGAACGTAGGCAGCAATACGTTTGGCGTGCCGAATGTGGCTCCCGACGTTATCGCCAAATTGGCGCTCGATCCTTCCAGCCGATTCCACTTTGAGGTCGGCGGCGTGGAGCGCAACTTCAAACTGTGGAACCCCCTGAACCACCAAACGTATTCGGCGACGGGGGGCGGCGCGTTTGCCAACCTGAATTTCCAGGTGTTTAAAGGGATGCGATTCTTGACGAATAATTTCTGGAGCGATGGCGGCGGGCGATACATCTTCGGCCAAGCACCGGACCTCATCGCCAGGGCTAATGGCAGTCCTTCGCTGATTCACTCCGGCTCCACGGTGACCGGCCTGGAATATACGCACGGCAACAGCTTGCTGTTCGGCTACTACGGCGGAATTTACGTGGCGCGAAACACCGCCATAGATGCGAACGGCAAGCTGATCGGTTACGGCTACGCGGGGTCGCCCTCCAGCCAAAACCGCGCCATCCAGGAAGCTACGGTGGGCCTCAACCAGACGCTTTGGAAAAGCGCGCGCTACGGGGCGCTGAACTTCATCAGCCAGTACTCGTATCTGACGCGCAATCCCTGGTATGTGGCCCCGGGCAGCCCAAGAAACGCCAGCCTGAACTCGGTGTTTCTGGACCTTCGCTATACGTTGCCGGGTTCGGCCCCGACCTTGGGTAAATAAGTGGGCTACCCAGTGCTGATTTTTGAGCAAATCTTCACCCCTTGGACGGCCGGCCCATCCCCCGGCCGGCCAACCCCGAAGCGACGGAGCTTCCGGCGGGGGATCGGCGCCGGTCGGCAAGCTCTAACGTTCGCGTCACGCAGTTGTAACGAAATTGTAACAATCGAATTTCAAAATAAAGGAGGATATTTTTGTGAAAAGACTGAAGTCTATTACGGTCGGGGTACTCACAGCCGTTATCGCCGTCTTGGCGGTGGCGGGGAAGGGGGCGATGTCATCGGCCAGCCCGCTGCCAACGCCGCCTGCCGACATCAATATCTTGGAAACCGGGTCCAGCCTGCTCTATCCGCTTTTTCAACTCTGGATTCCGTATTACACCAAAGCCAACCCCGGGGTGAGAATCACGCCGCAATCCACCGGCAGCGGCACAGGGATTGCTCAGGCGGTCGCCGGCATCGTTCAGATCGGAGCTTCCGACGCTTATATGAGCGACGTGCTGGTGCGGCAACACCCGCTGCTGAACATTCCGCTCTGCATCTCGATGCAAATGGTGAACTACAATTTGCCGGGCCTCAATCGCCAGCATCTGAAGCTGAGTGGGCCGGTGCTGGCGGGCATCTACCAAGGCCAGATTCGCTATTGGGATGATGCCGCCATCAAAGGGCTGAATCCGGGCGTGGCCTTGCCGCATCACCTCATCATTCCCGTGCATCGGACCGACGGTAGTGGCGACACGTTCATTTTTACGCAGTACCTCTCCTTCAGCACGCCTGCTTGGGCCAATAGCGTCAGCTACGGGACCACCGTCAGTTGGCCGCCAGTTTCCGGAGGCCTCGGCGCCGAAGGCAACCCCGGCATGGTGACGGCGATTCAGGACAATCCTTATTCGATCGCCTACATCGGCACCAGCTTCGAAAACGCTATTGAAAAGGCCGGGCTCGGCCTCGCCTTGCTGAAGAATCGCAACGGCAATTTTGTGTTGCCTTCCGCTAAGACCGCGGAAGCGGCCGCCGCTCAGATGGTGCCCAAGACACCGCCCGACGAGCGCATCAGCCTGATTTTCGCGCCCGGAGCCGATTCCTATCCCATCATCAATTACGAATACGCCTTGGTGAGCCGGCAGCAACCCTCGGCCGAGATGGCGGCAGCGTTGCGCAAGTTCTTCACGTGGGCCATTAGCCCGCGCGGGGGCAATGCGCCGCACTTTATGAAGGCCGTCCATTTTGTTCCGCTTCCGGCCCCGGTTGTCAAACTGAGCGCAGCGCAGATTGCGCAGATTCATTAAGCGGGCAGCCAACCCTTCAGCCGCTTAAGGCTCGCGGAGGAATGGCACGAAACGCCGCGAGCCGACACAAGAAGGGAAGAAGAAGGTTGAGATTCGGCGCGAGCCTTGAGGGGCACGCGCCGAGTTTGTCCAGAGGGAAAAGATGAACTTCCGCCGATTCACGGCACTTCTGGGGAGCGTCGTCGGCGCCACGCTCATCGTGATGGTGGCTTTTCTGGGCATCTACGCCTGGCCGGCGATTCGGTTTAATGGCTGGCACTTTTTGACCCAAAACAACTGGAATTTAGGAAATCTTTACGCCAATCCCATAACGATCCGCGGCCAGCAAATTCTGCCCGCGGCTCACTACGGCATTCTATTTCTGATTGCCGGCACCTTGCTGAGCACGGCCATTGCGATTTCGCTGGCAGTCCCGGTCGGCGTGGGGGCGGCGATTTTCCTGGCGGAAGGCACACCGCCCATGCTGCGCTCATGGGTTTCCTTGTTTGTCGAGCTGTTGGCGGCGATTCCGAGCGTGGTGTACGGTCTTTGGGGTTACGTGGTGGTGATTCCGTTTCTTTCCCATCGTGTCTATCCGTGGATGGCCAAATATCTTGGCTTCATCCCCTTTTTGGGAGGCCACGCCGGGAGCGGCTATGGCCTGCTGACGTGCGGCCTGGTGCTGACGTTGATGATTGTGCCGCTCATCACGGCGACCCTGCGCGACGCCTTGGTGAGCCAGGGAGCCAGCCGACGCGAGGCCGCTGTGGCGCTCGGCGCCAGCCGCTTTGAGACGGTTTGGACCGTCCTGTTGCCGGAGGTGCGACGGGTGTTGATCGGCTCAAGCATCCTCGCCACCGGCCGCGCCCTGGGCGAGACGATGGCCGTGCTGATGATCAGCGGCAATGCTGTCAACTATTTGCCGCACAACATCTATGCTCCCATTTCGACCATGGCGTCCTTCATCGTCTCGCAATTGGATAGTGCCTTGACGGATCCGACGGGCATGGCCGTGCGCGCGCTCGCCGAGGTGGCGCTGGCGCTCTGCCTGATTTCCATTTTGGTCAACGGGCTGGCGCGCGTGCTGCTCTATTATCAAGATCGTCACAGCCTAGGGGTGTAGTTATGGCCACGACCGCGACGGAGATTTGCGCCCCTGATCGGCGCGCACGGCGCGGTTCCTTGCTCCGCCGGCGCTTGTTTGATTTGGTCGGTTGGGGCTCGAGCGCGCTGGCGTTGCTGCTGCTGGGCGGCGCGATGCTGTGGATTCTAGGGGTCGTTTTCCTGCGCGGCTTAAGCGCCCTCTCGCCCACCATCCTCACGCACGTCACGGAGGGCTACGGCGGCGGACTTTTGAACGCTATCGAAGGGACGGCGGTGCTCGCCTTGGGCGGCGTGGTGCTGGCGGCTGTGCCGGGGCTCGCGGCGGGCATTTACCTGGCGGAATTTGACGCTGGGCGGCTGGCTCCTTTCATCCGCTTTTTGGCGGACGTGCTGGTGGGGGTGCCTTCCATCGTGATTGGCTATTTCGGCTACGTCACGCTGGTGGTGGATTTGGGATGGAAATTTTCGGTGGCCGCGGGCAGCATCGCGCTCGCCATTATCTCGCTTCCTTATATTTGCCGCACCACGGAAATGGCGCTTCGCCAAGTGCCGCGAGCTTTGCGTGAGTCCGCCTACGCCTTGGGGGCGGGCGACGCCCGCGTGGTGCTGGGTATTTGCTTGCCGACGGCGTTGCCGGGCATCTTGACGGGCATTTTGCTGGCCGTGGCCATTTCGGTTGGCGAGACGGCTCCTCTGCTCTATACGGCGGGTTGGTCGAACTATCTTTGGACCGGCCACTTGACCAATGAACCGATCGGCTACTTGACGTACGCGATTTGGGCATTTATTACCGAGCCGTTCTCGAGCGCCCATGCGCTCGCGTACGCGGCGGCGCTGTTGGTCACGCTGTTCGTGCTGATTATCAGCATCCTCTCGCGGACGATTTTGGAGGGTTGGCGAAGGCGCTCCCCGTGGGAAAGACCGGCGCTGTGAACGACGCCGGAGGCGACGGCGCCGCGGCCGGCTTGCGCGGCGAGTTCGGAGAATTCGAGAAAGCCTTTCCTGCCGTGGTAGGATGAACGGCGCGCCTGGGCAAAGCGCCAACGCCTGGCGGAAAGGGCGGGCCCGAGGGAGCAACCTATGGTGAAGGCAGTCAGCGAAGACGCGCCCAGCTCGGCGCAGGATTCCATGAAAGAGGAGCATCCGGCGGCCGGCCGAGGCGCCACGCCCAAGCTGAGCGTCCGCGGCTTAAACTTCTATTACGGTCCGCGCCAGGTTCTGTTTGACGTGACCGTGGCCATCCAGGAGAAGAGGATTACGGCATTGATCGGCCCTTCAGGGTGCGGCAAATCCACCTTCTTAAGAACGCTGAACCGCATGTTTGAAACGATGAGCCACACGCGGGCGGAGGGCGAGGTGCTCCTGGACGGCGAAGATATTTTTAAGATGGATGTGGTTCGTCTGCGGCGCCGCGTGGGCATGGTCTTTCAGAAATCGAATCCCTTCGCCAAGTCTATTTTTGATAACGTCGCCTACGGACCGCGCGTCAATCGCTTGGCGCGGCGGCGGAATGAACTTCAGGAATTGGTCGAGCAGAGCTTGCGGCGGGCGGCGCTTTGGGATGAAGTCAAAGACCATCTGCACAAATCGGCTTACTCCCTCTCAGGCGGCCAGCAGCAGCGGCTCTGCATCGCGCGCGCCCTGGCGGTGGGGCCGGAGGTTCTGTTGCTGGATGAGCCGTGTTCGGCGCTCGACCCGATTGCCACGGCTAAAATCGAAGAACTGCTCTTTAACCTCAAAGAAATTTGCACCATCGTGATTGTGACGCATAATATGCAGCAGGCGGCGCGGATTTCCGACGACACGGGCTTTTTCCTGATGGGAAAGTTGATTGAATTCAGCCCCACGGAGAAACTTTTTAAGACGCCGGCGCGCAAGGAAACCGAGGACTACATCACCGGAAGATTCGGATAACCGCTCCGCGGCGGCGAAAGACGATGGAGCAGGGAATCGGGCTTTTGAGCAACGCCCATCCCGGCACGAAAGGAAGCGCTTTGCGCCACTTCGTTCAGGAACTCGATGAGCTGAGGAAACGCCTGCTGGCCATGAGCGGGCTGGTCGAGCACGGCATCTACACCAGCGTGCAGTCGGTGGTGCGCCGCGACCGCGAGCTCGCGCAGCAGGTGCTCAAAAATGAGGCGCGCATCAATCAGATGGAAATTGAGATTGATGACATGGCCGTCAGCTTGCTTGCCTTGCAGCAGCCGATGGCGGCGGATCTGCGCTTGATTACCTCGGCCATCAAAATCAACAACGACCTGGAACGCATGGGGGATTTGGCGGTCAACATTGTGGAGCGTGGTCTTTCGCTCATGCGGGACCCGGAAATTCGCCCCTTGGTGGACATTCCTCGCATGGCCAGCCTGGCGGAAGATATGGTGCGCAAGGCGCTTGACGCTTTTGTCAAAAAAGACAGCGAACTGGCTCGCGGCGTGCTCGTCAGCGATGATGCGGTGGACGGCCTGCGCGACGCCATCTATCACGAGCTGATTCGCTTTATGCAAAGTCGCCCTGAAGCGATTCCCCAGGCGATAGATATCCTGTTCATCGCCCGCAACCTTGAGCGCATTGCCGACCACGCCACCAATATCGCCGAAGATGTTTTGTTCCTCGTGCAAGGCGTGGAGGTTCGACATCATACCGAGGCTCGCCAAGCCTAGCCGGGCTTGGCGTCGGCAGGGCGAGGCGGCGACGGGCGGCCATGAGCTCATCCCCCCGTCAGCTCCAATTTATCCGGAGGACCTAATGCAAAGAAGAAAGTTTTTGGCTTCATCGCTTGGGGCCGCGGGATTGGCTTTCGCACCCTCGGCGAGCCTTCACGGGGCCGCGGCCACCGAATCCGCCCGTCAATATTACGAACTGCGGCGTTATCAGTTGCGCGCCGGGAACGAAAGCGCAACGACCCATCAGTTTTTCCGCGACGCCTTCCTACCCGCCGTCAACCGCCTGGGCATCCGACCGGTGGGCGTCTTCAGCCAGACGGTCGGCCCGCGCAATCCGGTGCTTTACGTTCTGATTCCGAGCGCTTCGCCGGAGCGGCTGGTGCGGCTGGAGGCGCATCTTCGTTCGGATGCTCAATACCTCAAGGCCGGGAGGACTTTTCTGGATGCGCCGGCCGATTCGCCTACCTTCGAGCGCATGGAGAGCTCGCTGATGCTGGC
The DNA here is from genome assembly GCA_021838785.1 of Acidobacteriota bacterium. Lineage (GTDB taxonomy): Bacteria > Acidobacteriota > Terriglobia > UBA7540 > UBA7540 > JAKCCV01. The sequence continues at coordinate 66,960 of JAKCCV010000010.1, forward strand.
GTTTCGCGGCCAGCCGCGCCTACACCTTCCACCGATGACAGCGGCTCACCGGCCGCGCGTCTTTGAGCTTCGCACCTACGAAAGCCCCAGCGAACGCGATCACTGGCGAAAAATCGAGATGTTTCACAGTGGCGAGTTTGACATCTTTCGCGCCGCGGGTTTTTGGCCGGTCTTTTATGGCGACACGCTCATTGGACAACGAATGCCCCAACTTACGTATATGTTGGCCTTCGGCAGCCTTTCGGAGCGAAACCGCCTCTGGCGGGCTTTTGACACGGCTCCTGCCTGGCAGAAGCTCAGTCACGAGGAGCGATTCGCCTTTGAACCCATCGTCACCAACGTGACCAACCTGATCCTCAGTCCCACGCCTTATTCGCAGATTTGACGGCAAAAGTTGAATGAGGCGCGACCTTAACCGCTGACGGTGGCGGGTTGTCCTTCCGTCACGGTGATTTTTTTCCTGTTACGGCACTTGGGATAGCCCGTGCAAGCCAGGAAAAAGCCGAAGCGACCGCTCTTGACGGTCATGGGCTTGCCGCACTTCTCGCAGGTTTGCTCTGGGATGGCAGGAGCCGGAGGCGCCACGACGACCTGACCCTCCTTCATGAAAATTCTTCGAGTATTGCGGCACGTGGGATAGCCCGTGCAGGCGAGAAAATAGCCGAAGCGGCCGCGTTTCACCGCCATCGGCTTGCCGCACTTCTCGCAAGTCTGCTCGGGAACCTCGGGCGGCGGAGGCGCGAGGGTGGCTTGACCGTCCTTCATCACAATTTGCTTGGTATTGCGGCAGGCAGGATAGCCCGTGCAGGCGAGAAAATAACCGAAGCGGCCGCGTTTCACCGCCATCGGCTTGCCGCACTTCTCGCAAGTCTGCTCGGCGATTTCAGGCGTCGCCAAACTGGCCGGCACGGCAACGCCGTACTTGGCCGCTAACTCCGGCGACATGTCTTTGGTGCCGTCGCATTCCGGATAACCCGTGCAGGCGAAGAATTGACCATTGCGGCCCAGACGAATGACCATCGGCCGGCCGCACTTCTCGCATTTTTCCTCACTGGGGCGCCCTTCGCCTTTCAAATCCTCCATGGTTCGCTCGGCCAGGCGCAGGTCGTTCTTGAATTTCTTATAAAACTCGGCGAGCGCCTCCGTCCATGTCCGTTTGCCCTCTTCCACCTCGTCCAACTCCTCTTCCATGCGCGCCGTGTAGGCGATATCGAAGATGTTGGAAAAGCTTTTCACCAGCAAGTCGTTGACGAGCATGCCCAACTGGGTGGGATGAAAGCGCCGCTGAGCATCCTTTTCCACATAGGCGCGGTTCTGAATGACGGAAAGGATGGCAGCGTAAGTCGAGGGCCGTCCGATGCCTTTTTCCTCGAGCGCGCGCACCAGCGTGGCCTCATTGTAACGCGGGGGCGGCTCCGTGAAATGCTGCTGGGGAAGCATTTCGAGAAGGCGCAGATCTTGGCCCACTTCGACCGCCGGCAGCCGTCGTTTGGCCTCGTCCTCCTCGCTCTCATCCACCTTCTCATCCTTTCCTTCTTCGTACACGGCGCGGAAGCCGTTGAACTTTTCAACCGAACCCGTCGCCCGAAGCAGATAATCGCCCGCCGCAATCTCCACCGTGGTTTGGTCAAAGACGGCCGGATTCATCTGCGAGGCAACGAAACGCTGCCAAATCAGCTTATAGAGCTTGTATTCGTCGGGGCCCAAATAGGCGCGAAGCGATTCCGGCGTGCGCAGGACGTCGGTCGGGCGGATAGCTTCATGGGCGTCCTGGGCGCCCTTTTTGCTTTTATAGTGAACGGGCTCGGCGGGCAAGTAGCTGGGGCCGAAATTTTTCCGAATGTAATCTCGCGCCGTCGCCAAGGCGCTCTCGGCGACGCGGGTCGAGTCCGTCCGCATGTAAGTAATTAGCCCCACAGAGCCTTCGGCGCCAAGCTCCACTCCTTCGTAAAGCCGTTGTGCCACGCTCATGGTCTTCTTGGCGGTAAAGCGCAGTTTGCGCACCGCTTCTTGTTGCAATCGGCTGGTGATAAAGGGCGGGACAGGATATTTGCGCGTCTCACGGGTTTCTACCGATTGAACGGTGAATCTTGCGGCTTCAAGCTGCGCCCGGTGCTCGCTGGCAGCGGCCTCGTTAGGAATCTCCAGGTCTTGACCCTTCCATTTGACGACGCGGGCTTCAAAGGGCGGAGTGTTTTTCCCTTCCAGCCGGGCGGTTAGGGTCCAATACTCTTTAATTTGAAAAGCCTGAATTTCACGTTCCCGCTCGACGATGAGTCGGAGAGCCACGGTCTGCACGCGGCCAGCGGAAAGCCCGCGTCGGACTTTGTCCCACAGCAAGGGGCTGACTTGATAACCCACCAGGCGATCCAAAACGCGACGCGCCTGCTGGGCATCCACCAAGTTTTCGTTGATTTCACCAGGGTGCTCGAAAGCCGCTCGGATGGCATCCCGTGTGATTTCGTTAAACAACACCCGATAGAATTTTCGCTTTTTGGAGTCGAGTAGCTCGCGCAGGTGGGCGCAAATGGCTTCCCCTTCACGGTCGGGGTCAGCGGCCAGATAAATGGCATCGGCTTTGCTGGCAGCCGCCTTCAGTTCCGTTAGGATGGGCTGCTTGTCGGGAATGAGCACATAAGTCGGTTTGAATGCGTGTTCCACGTCCACGCCCAGGTCCTTCTTCGGAAGGTCCTTGACGTGGCCCATGGAGGCTTTCACCACATAATCCGACCCAAGATACTTGTTGATCGTCTTGGCCTTGGCCGGAGATTCGACGATGACCAGAGATTTGCCCATAACGGTCGGTCCACAAACTGCCGTAGCAATCTTAGATTGGAAGGCAGCTTCCGTCTCAGGATTGCCCGCGGCGAGAAATCTTAAGATGCTTCGGCATCCCTTCCCTACTGTGATGCGGAAAACCGCTAACTGTCAACTCTCGACGTTCAATGTCTGAAACCGATGCCGCCAAAACCTTGCCGTTGGGAGCGGGACGGGGGCTGAGGGCCAAAGAATGCACTGCGTCGTTTACGCGGGACGATCCGCCGAACGGATTTCCGCTCGTTGCTGGAAACGGAAGGGGGCTTGGCATCGCTATCCCGCCGTCCTTCGCGACGGTCAGAGCTTGCGAATAAAATTCTTTCCGGGCAATTGACGGATCAGGCCGCTCATTTCCAATTCCAGCAAGAGCTGAAGAATGCGCGCCTGTGGCAGCCGAACGCGCTCAAAGATGTCGTCTAAAAAAACAGCTTCGTCGGGCCGTAAAACCTCAAACACTTGTTTCTGATCTCCCGAGAGTGACTGATCGAAAAGCGCGCCGGGCTCGGCGGAAATCGGTTGGTTTTCCGCATCCGGCGCCGGTGGAAGAAGCTGGCCGCGAACTTCGGGCGGAAACTCCTCGATGACATCCCCCCATTGATCCACCAGCTTCGCGCCCTGCTTAATCAGGTAGTTGGGGCCGAAGCTTTGAGGTGAAGTGACGTTCCCGGGGACGGCAAACACCTCACGGTTCTGCTCGGTCGCCAGGCGGGCCGTGATGAGCGAGCCGCTGTATTCGCTCGCTTCGACGACCATCACGCCGAGCGAAAGCCCGCTGATGATGCGGTTGCGAATCGGGAAATTCTCCGGGGTTGGCCCGGTCCCGAGCGGGAACTCGGAGATAATGGCCCCCGTCTTCAAAATCCTGTCGGCCAACTTCCGGTTCTCGGCGGGGTAGATGTCATCCATGCCACGGCCTTGGACGGCGACGGTCACCCCTTGGGCGTCGAGCGCGCCGTGATGCGCGGCGGAATCAATTCCACGCGCGAGACCGCTGATGATCACCAGTTGCCGCTCCGCCAAATCCTTTGCCAGCCGCCGCGCCACTTGAAGCCCGTAGGGCGAGGGGCGGCGCGTTCCGACCATCGCCAAGGCGTGACGGGAAAGAGCTTTTGAATCGCCTCGAAGGTAGAGGAGCAGCGGAGGATCGGCAATCTGCTTGAGAAGCGGCGGATACTCGTCGTCAGCCCAGGTGATGATTTCGCATTCCGCCTTTTTGGCGCTTTGAACCTCTTTCTCCGCTTCTCGCAATCCTGCCTGTTGGAAAATCGCTCGACAGACCGCGGCTGGCAACCCTGCCCCTTCCAGCTCCGTCAACGAGGCCATGTAAGCCGCCTGCGGCGACTTAAAATGCTCCATGAGCCGGTGAGCGCCGCGAATACCCAACCCTTCCACCTGCGTCAAGCCCACCCAAAATTCGATGTCTTCTCTCATGCCCACCGCTTGGCCGTACTCACGCTGTCGGAGCCGAAGTACTGCGTCCTTCTACCTAAGCCTGCCATCAAAGGCTGCAATCTTATCTCAAAAATCGCAGAAAGGCCTTCGCAGGGCAAGAGGGTTACGTTGTGCTTCTTGGCACACGGGGCAGCGGCGCAGCCGGAACGAGCAAAGTTCCACGTGAAACCTATGGGACTGCTGGACCGCCAACCGGCGTGGAAGATACGACGAGCATTCCTACGGTTGAGCAGTGGGAAAAAGTCCAGCCCACTCGTCGGCCAGCGGATCTTGGGTGGAGAAACGGATGCCCTTGGCCTAATCTAGCTTCCCGCGCCTCGATGGCCCATGAACCATTCGCCGACGTCGGCCGACGCTTCCTCGAGGACGTTAATGGCCCACCTCACGCCCGCCCAAACTCCGTCCACGAGCTTCAAACCTAGCCAAATCGCCAGCGCGTCAGCGGAGCGGGCTGGGTCGCTCCAGGTGTGCCGTGGAACTGCCTTGAGGCCCTCCGCGTGATACGTCCAGAGGACCCGAAATAAATAAAGAAGCCCAACCCCGAGCAAAATCAGTTTGATGGCAATAACGAAGAGTACGGATAATGCGTGGAATACCATGGTAACATTCACCCTCCGTTAATGATTAGATTCGGGATCTTGTGAAAAGGTTCAATGGCCTGGCCGGGCCAAGGTCTCGGCTCATGGGGCGTGTGTTCCCCGGGAGATCCCGCGGGGAGCATCTTTTGGCGGATAACTGCAAAAGGCGACGCGCCCGCAACTCGCTCAGTCATGCGACTCGGGGACCTGTCGTCGCTTTGCGGGCGGTGCGTCAACGAACGGTGTTGCAACGAGGAGCCGTTATGAAGATGTATAATAGGGAAGCTCGCGCAGGGCGGGTTGCGCCTGGCGCGGGCGATGGCGCTCGATGAAGGGTACGATTTACTACATCAAGCCTTCCCCGCTAGGAGCCGTTCTAGAGCGGCTCAAGACTCCATGTCCGGTCATCGGTCTCGAAGGTCGGAAAACCGCCCATCAAGGCGTGGAGGGGCCGGCGGTTTTTGTAGCTTGCAGCGATGAGAACCATCTCGCGGAGATTCGCCGCCGCGTGCGGAGCCTCGATGCGTGGACGGTCGTCTATTTGGGCGACAACCTTCCGCCCGCGAGCGGGTTGCCTCGGAACAAGCTGTTCGCCCTGCTGCCGCGGCAAGCGCCGCGCGTCAGCCTTGAATGGGCGATTCAGGGGGCCCTCCGAAGCGTGCAGGCGGAGATGGATTCCGTGCAGGCCAGCGCGAAGCTCCGCGAGATGGCGGGGGAACTCGGCACGATGAATCGCATCGGAGTGGCGCTTTCCACCGAACGCAACACGGACGCCTTGCTCGAGCTGATTCTGACCAAAAGCCGCGACATCACCAGCGCCGACGCGGGCTCCTTGTACCTGGTCGAAGAGGAAGAGAAAGGACGGAAACACCTGCTCTTCAAGCTGACGCAGAGCGATAGTCACTCGGTGCCGTTTCGGCAGTTCACGCTGCCTATTGACCGCCAAAGCATCGCCGGATACGCGGCCGCCACGGGCTCCATCCTAAACATCAAGGATGCCTACCGCATCCGCAATCTTCCTTTCCGCCTGAATCGGGATTTCGATGAGAAATTTGGCTACCGCACACGCTCCATGCTTGTCCTCCCTATGAAAAACCAGAAGGACGAATGCATTGGGGTGTTGCAACTCATCAACGCCAAGCGTCGCAAGGAAGCCAAACTCACCTCGCCCCGGGCGGTGCGGCAAGAGGTGGTTCCGTTTTCCGAGCACAGCCAGGAGTTGGCCGCTTCGCTGGCCAGCCAGGCCGCGGTAGCGCTCGAAAATAACCTTCTCTACCGCGACATCCAGCGCTTGTTCGAAGGCTTTGTGAAGGCTTCCGTGACCGCCATTGAATCGCGCGACCCAACGACCTTCGGCCACTCGGAGCGCGTCGCCAAGCTGACGGTGGGGCTCGCCGAAGTGGTGGACCGCGCCGAAGCGGGCCCTTACAAAAACATCCATTTCTCTCGTGAGGAGATTCAGGAACTCCGTTACGCCTCCCTGCTACACGATTTCGGCAAGGTCGGCGTGCGCGAAGAAGTGTTGGTGAAGGCGAAAAAGCTCTATCCCTCTCAGCTCGAACTGATCCGCAAGCGTTTCCAATATATCCGCAAAGTACTGGAGCTCGACACCGCCCGCAAAAAGCTGGACCACTTGCTGCGGGAGGGAAATCATAATTTCCAAGAAGCCTTCGCGGCGCTCGACCAACGCTTGGAGGAAAACCTCCGGCAGCTTGACGAATTCCGCAACGATATTCTTCGCGCCAATGAGCCGACCGTCCTTCCCGAAGCTGCTTCAGGAAAGCTGGTGGAAATTGCGGGTTGGAGCTTTCAGGACCCGGACGGCTCCACGGAAGCGCTCCTCGCTCCGGACGAGTTGCGGCTGCTTTCCATTCCCAAAGGCTCTCTCGATGCCAATGAACGTCTGCAAATTGAGTCCCACGTCATTCACAGTTTCAAGTTCCTGAGCCAAATTCCTTGGACCAAGGAGCTGCGCAACATTCCCGCCATTGCCCGCGCTCATCACGAGAAACTGGATGGCTCCGGCTACCCTTACCACATGAAGGGCGACGAGATTCCTTTCCAGACCAAGATGATGACCATTTCCGACATCTTTGACGCCCTCACGGCGCGCGACCGCCCCTACAAACGCGCGGTCCCTGTCGAGCGAGCGCTCGATATCATCGGCCAAGAAGTGAAATCGCACCTTCTCGATCCGAATCTGTTTCAATTGTTCGTAGAAGCCAAGATCTTTGAGCTGACCACCAAGGACTAAACGCCGGCTACGGTTGGCCTCGCGGCGTAGGCCACGGATTCCTCTCGTGGCTTGTGCGTCAAACCGTGGTGGCGGCCAACCTTACCGCAAACCCGCCAATTCCTGCAAGTGATGCCAATTCTCCAGACGGTCTTGCTGAGCAGCCTTCAGAAAGTCGTCGGCCAAGCCGCTCGAGTCAAAGTGGCGGGCAAAGCGCCCCTCGGTGCGTGCAAAGCTGATGAAGTCCAAGGGCTGGTTGGTTTGGGGATCTACGTACCAATCGTTTTTGGGCGCCGGATTTCCCGAGAGGCTCAGGCAGTCGCTGATTTTTTCACCTTTGCGCGGGTCGTAAATAAACAAGGGGAAAGCCCGGGTCTCTACAGCCAGCTTGGACTGCGCCATGGAGCGGTCATCCGGCACGCCGTGCTCAGGCTGACACGTGGAATAGGCAATGACGACGGCAGGGCCGGGAAAATCATTGGCGGCCATCACGGACTTGTAGAAGTGATTGATATGGGCCGGTGTGGTGGCGGCGATGAAGACGTGCCGATGCATCATCAAGATCTGTCCAATCTCCTTGCGGTGCTCGCTTTTGCCGCCACGGGCTTTGCCGACGGCCGCCATTTTCGCATCTTGGGCGGTGAAGGTGGCCGTGGAGTTCTGGCCTCCCGTGTTGGAATAGACCTGGGTATCGAGGACCAGGGCCTTGATGTCCATCCCGGAGGCGAGCATCCTCGAAAGCGACTGGAAGCCGATATCGTACATGGCCCCGTCGCCTCCCAGCACCCAAAGCCGCCGCTTGCGAAAACTTTCCTGATCCCACCGCAAGCGAATCCCCATGGCGTCGGCGGGAGCATTTTCAAACAGCGAGTTGGTCCACGGCACGCCGAAAGGATTGTAGGGGTAGGTGGAACCATAGACGGTATTGCAGCCGGTCGCGGCCACAATGCCGACGTCGGACCCATAGACAAAGCCGGTGGCGGCCAGCATCATTCGGACCGCCGTGGCTTCGCCGCAGCCCATGCACGACCCTGCGCCGCCCGCATACAGGAGCGAACGTCCCGCCAACATCATGTCGCCCAGCGACTTTTCATTCAGGAAATAAGGAGGGGTCTCCGGAAGATGGTGGTAAAGATCCATCGCCAGGTCGTACGGGTGAAGCGAGCCGTTTTCCTTCTGGACCATTTTGAGGGCCTCGTGACGCCCACAAACCTCTACGCACTCGCCGCACCCCTTGCACTTATCCGGGTCAACAAAGATGCCAAACAATCCGCCTTTTTGTCCGCGCTTGACGACCAAGTCGTGATACTTCGTGGTGCTGACGAACTGGGCGCCCAGCCACTCGCGCAGCTCCGGCTTCTCGACCTGGGCGAGCTTTTCTTCAAGGGTTTCGGGCAGAACCACCTTGGCAAGAATGGCCGTATCGGGGCATTCGTTGACGCAATCCATGCACCCGACACAGTTGGGGGCAATAAAAGCGGGAATTTCCGGAGCCAGATGTCGGAAACTGCGTTCGCGCCCGCTCCAGGGTGGCATCAAGCTGCGCGCGACATACGGGTCAGCTTCCAACGTCTCTTCTTCGCCATGATGGTAAGCTCCGATAACCCGTTCGCAGAAGTCGGCCGGGACCACGCCATCCAGGTTCCGCGCCGGCTTGAGGGCCGAGGGCTCGACCGTCTCTTTGGCGGACACCTCCTCCGTAGCCGGAGGATGGATTTCCACCACCTCGTCATAACCCCGGCGCGCCGCTTTGAGGTTGTCTTCGATGACCCGTCGGCCTCGCTTGCCAAAGTACTTCTCAAAAGCCTTATCGAGGGAGGCAAACACGGCGTCGTCGTCAAGACCTGCCCGGTGGCGGAACGGCGTGAGGCGAAGGAAGGCGCCCAACAGCGCAATACCCTGCATGCGGGTTTGAAGGTCGGCTCGGCTGGACGATTCGCGAGCGATCCGCAACGCGTCCAGGGCAAACAACCGCACGTGCCTTGTCCGAATTGTCTCTTGGGCTGCCCGCGGCAAGCTATCCCAAATACGGTCCGGCTCTAGCTGCGACTGCAAATACACGATGCCGTTATCTTCGATTCCCTCCAGCGGGTTGCCGTTCAAAAACGCATTCGGATCCTGAACGGCCACGAATTCAACCTGGCGCAACTCGGCGTGTAATCGAATCGGTTCGGAGGCGAGGGTCAAATAATAACTGGTCGGAAGCCCCTTTTTCTCCGAACCGTACTTGGGAAAGGCCTGGGCGTGAAGTCCAAAAAGATCGGAGGCCACCGAGGCCAGGATTTTGTTGGTGGTCACGGAGCCAAATCCGCCGATCGAGTGTCCCCGCACGGAATAGGCGTCCGGAGGGCGAACGTCCGGGTCTTCACGAATTTCCAAGGCGCTGGGGTGCCGCACGCCGAGGACAAAGAATTTCTTGCCGGTTCCCTTGGCCATCTCCTCCACGGCCGCCAAGAAATATCCCGGACGCACGTCGCGTCCGCCCAGGCCGGCCACCGCAGAATAAACCTCCGGGCCGTGGTAAGTGAGTCGCCCGGGCAGGTGGTCATAATCAGCCAACGCCGCTTTCACCTCCATCGTGAGGGGGTTTGACTGGGCCAGCGGCACGTCCGCTCTTTCCACCACGACGACGGCCTCCGAGCGCGCCAACTGCTCCGCGATCCTCCGCGACGGAAATGGCCGGAAGCTGTGGACACTGAGCGCTCCGACGCGCCAGCCGCGGGCGCGAAGGAAATCCACCGCGGCCTCGGCTGTTTCCATCAAAGATCCCAATCCCACGATGGCGTATTGAGCATCCTCCATGCGATAGGGGCGCAGAAAGTCGTAAATACGGCCCGTGAGTTCGCTATATTCACGCATCGCCAGCTTGAGGGCGGGCGCCACGCGGTCATAAAAATACCGCTGGGCGACCTTGCCGCTCATGTAGGCGTCCTGATTTTGCACCGGCCCGCTCAGCAGCGGCGCGGTGGGGTCGAACAGCTTGCGCAGCTTTTCCGACGGCGCGCCAACAAACCGCCGCATCAATTCCGGCTCGGGCAAGCGCGCCGTTTGAACGGTGTGAGTGGTGATAAACCCGTCTTGCGCCACCATGAAGGGGGTTTCGGAATCCTCCGCGGCGCGGCGCGCGATAAGCGCCAAGTCGGCCACTTCCTGGGAATTCCGCGCAAAAACGATGCCCCAGCCGCAGTCTGCCACCCCCATAACATCGTCATGTCCGGCGTGAATATTCAATGATTGAGAAGTCAGCGCCCGAGCGCCAATGTGGAACACCACGGGCAATCGCTTCCCAGCAATGACGTAAAGCACTTCCTTCATCAAGATCAGGCCCTGGCCGGAGGTGAAGTTCGTCACGCGCCCGCCTGCCAACGCAAACCCTTCGCACGCGGAGGCTGAACTGTGCTCGGATTCCGGCTCAAGAAATTGGAGCGGCTCATCCCACAGATTCTTGGTGCCGTTGGCATATTCGACGCCGAAGCGATCCCCCATGGGCGTTGACGGGGTGATGGGGTAGGCGCAGGCGCCTTGTGAAATATGCGATTCCACATAAACGGCTGCCTCCGAGCCGTCCACGGCCGCAGCCGTGCCGGGGTAGATGACTTCCCGTGGGGTTTCTGACCTGATTGTTGTAGGTTGCGTGGCCACCGATTGTTACCTCCTGTCCGGATCCCTTCAAGACCATCATTCGCCGCGGTCCTAATCCAAGCAGTGACCGCCATCACACTCGGCCTGGGTGGCGAAAATAGCCGTTGGCTCTTTTGGGTTTATTGGCGAAAACTCGTTTGGACGGCCGAAACAGGAGGTCCCTGCAGGGCAGAGCGCCGCGCAGGGCCGCGAAAAAGGCTCACGGTGGGAAAGAGGCCGTCGCGACACGCGGACGATTAGGCGCTGCCGATGAGCATTCCCGCCAGGAAGACCAGGGCGCCGCCCACCATCACCTGCAAGGCGGCCGAAACCAACGGAGTGTCCATGTAGCGATGGCGGATGTAACTGATGAGGGCAAGCTCGACGCCCACCACCGCGATGGCGAGGCTGACGGCGATGCGGAAATTGGAGATCAAAAATGGCAGCGCGTGGCCGAGTCCGCCCGCCGCGGTCATCAGGCCGCAAATCGCACCGCGCACCCACGGATAACCGCGCCCTGTCAGTGAGCCGTCGTCGGAGAGCGCCTCCGCAAAGCCCATCGAAATGCCGGCGCCAATCGCCGCCGCCAGACCGACGAGTAACGCCGCGTTGCTCGAATGGGTGGCGAAGGCGGCGGCAAACAGCGGCGCAAGCGTTGAGACCGAGCCATCCATCAAGCCGGAAAGCCCCGGCTGCACGACCTGGAGGACAAACTGGCGGCGCTCGGCGGCTGCTTCCGCCTGGCGCACGTCGGGCGTCAGCAGTTGCTCTTCGAGCGAGTCGGCGAGCGCCGAGTGCCGCCGTTCCGCTTCCGCTAAGTCCACCAAGAGCTTACGAATCGAGGCGTCGGTGACCCGCGTCGCAGCCCGCTCATAGAAGCGCCGAGTCTCCAGTTCCATGCTTTCCGCATGTTTGCGCACCTGCTCAATGCCTAGGGGCCGCACCAGCCAGACCGGCCGTCGCGCGATAAAGCCTTTCACCTCTGTGCGACGGATGAGCGGAATGTGTTCGCCAAAGCGCTGGCGGTAGGTTTCGATCAGGCTGCGGCGATGCTCGGACTCTTCAACCTGCATGCCTTCCAACACCTTGGCCGTGGCCGGGTAGGTGTCGCGAAGTCCCTCGGCAAAATCAGCGTAAATACGACCGTCCTCTTCCTCGAGGGAAATGGCCAGCGCCAGAATCTCCTGCTCGGTCAAGTCTTTGAAGCTTTTTGCCATGTGCATGCCTCCGTTTTTTCCGCCGTGGGCAACGTTGTCACCGCGCCCCCTGGCGGGGGTGCGCGGAGCGGCAGCGTGACTCGCCGCGCCACGGCTTAAAAGAATAGTCAGTTTATCAATATGTGGTTCGGGTCGGGAAGAAGGGCGGAGTTCAGGGGCCAACAAGTGTCGCCGCACCTAAAAGCGCGGCATGACGTCAACCGTTGGCCGACCGATGGGAGCGTCGGTTCAAAAGCTGATGCGGCCGCTCAACTGAATCTCACGGCCCGGCCCTTGCGCCATGGTGATGGTTCCAAACTGCGGCGTATTGACGTAGTTATTGGGCTCGCCCCAGTTGCTATGGTTCAAAGCATTAAAAGCTTCGGCGCGGAGAATGAAGCGAACCCGCTCGGTGAGGGCAAATTCGCGCTGCACGGCTTGGTCCAGATCTACAAATCCCGGTCCAAACACGGTGTTGACCCCTGCATTGCCGAAGGTGTAAGGGTGGGGAGCCGCAAACGCCGCCAGATTGAACCACTTCGCCGTCGTGCGGGTTCCAGCCGGAAACAGTGGGGCGCCGGTGACGTTGGCGCGGATGGGGTTTTGACCCAGCAAGGTTCCGGCGTTCGCCGTATCGCCGAACACCGAAATGGTGAACGGCATCCCGCTTTCAGCGGAGAAAATGCTTCCCAAGGTCCACCCGGAGGTCAGGTGATGGAGCCAGGATGATTGCCCCCATCCGGGGATCCGATAGACCACACTGGCGACAAAGCGTTGGGGAACATCCATGCCATTGAGCCCCTTCTCCGCTCGGAGATCGGAATTATTCTGCGGAATGGCCGGTTGCATCATGGCGGAGCGGAAGTCGGGCGCGTCGGTGAGGCTTTTCGACCAAGTGTAATTGGTCAAAAACGTGATGCCATTCTGGAACTCTCTGCGAACATCAATCCAGCCAGCGTCATACCAACTGTCGGCGGTGTTTTCCAGGTAGTTGATGGCGGAAACGGGGAAGGTAGTGCTTTCGATGGCGAAGTTCTCGGGATTGTCGCCCACAAAGGAAGTGCCGGCGAGGAAGGTAATCGTCTTGTACGGGCGACGCGGCTGGATCGGCCCGGGTCCCGGTGGAGCATTGTTGATAAGGTGAGCGCGCTGTAAGTGGAAACCCCGCGAGCCCTGGTAACCAACCTCCAGCACGACTCTGCCAGGCAGCGCTTTCTGGACGGTAAAGCTCCATTGGTTGATGTACTGAGGCGGCGAATGCGGGTCGAGAGCCGCGAAGCTGACCACCGTCTTTCCCATCACGGGTGCGCCGAAGTTGAACCCAAAAAGACTGGGGATATAGTTGTCGCTTTGCTGGGTTTCGGGAAACACGTAGGGTAGGTTGTGCCGTTGATTGCACCACGTGTTCATGTCCACCGGAGTGTAGAACACGCCGAAGCCGCCGCGCAGCACCAGGCCGAGGCTGCGAATTTGATGCGCAAAGCCGAAGCGCGGAGCGAAGTTCAGGTCGTTGGGGTACCACAGGCCACGCGGCATCCCGGCTTGGCCGCCCACGAAGGCGTAAAGCTTGCCGTTGCGGAAGAGGAGGTTGGCTCCCGGCTCTTCTGTATCTGATAACGCGCTCATATACTCGTAACGCAGTCCCAAATCCAGCGTGGTGGCGTCCGTCACTCGCCAGTCATCTTCGATAAACGCATTGCCGTACCACTGCCGGAGATTCATGGAAGGAACGCCCGCCTGGCGCTGCTTGACGACGGGCAGACCCAGCAGAAAGCTGGCCAAGCCGGACCCGGTACTGTCGTTGCTGGCGGTGCGGGTCGTGAAGCCAGGAGTGAACTGATAAAAGCCGCGCGTCTCAAAAAAGCCCCACATGGGCCAGAAAAACGGCAGGACACCGCTGCCCATCGTCAAGGAGTGATGCCCCACCTGCCAGCTCCACGTGTCTTCCACCTGCAGGAAGGTATCCCAGTCTTGGACGGGCGTGGCAACGTAGGAGTCGCCCACAGGACTGTAGCCTTGAATATTAAAATACGGCATGCCCCAAGCACCCTTGCCTCCCCACGACAAACCTTGAATTCCAAGCTGTGTGACGTAATCGTGCGTGAAATTGTTTTGAGAATACTCATGCATGGAAAGGCGGGAAAGACCGAACGAGAGGTTGTTAATCATCGTGGGAGAAAAAATGTGCGTATAGGAAACCGTAAGGTTTTGAGCGAGGTTGTCGTCAAACAGTCCAAAGCCGGGCAGATTCACTGGCGTAAATCCGCTTTCGTGCTCCAAGGAGTAGCGGGTAAAAAAACTATCACCCTTTCCGAAATTGTGATCCACCCGAAAGGTGGCCTGATTCCACGGCTGGGTAGCGGTTCGTACGTCCAGGTAGTTGTTGGAATCCGAGCCCCCGGACATTGGGCCCATCCCCATCCCTCCCATCGCCGAAGATGACGAAAGATTGGGCAAGGGAACGTGCTGAAGCACCTGCAAAGCCACAGGACTCATCATGGAGGGCGGAATGATGTTGTTTGAGAAAGCCGCGCGAATCAACTGCGGGTTGCTGGGGCTGACCGGCTGGTTGGGGTTGAAATTAGGGTTGGACGTCGCGCTGAAGGGGTTGTAAATGCGTTGCCCGCTTTGGCTAAAATTTCCCTCGCGTTCGGCCGCGGTCGGCACAGTTTCAATCTGATAAACCTGATTACTGAAGCGAAACCCCTCGTAATTAACGAAAAAGAACGTCTTGTTCTTCTGGATGGGGCCGCCGAGCGAAGCGCCAAACTGGTTCTGCACCAAATGGGGAACGTTGTTGGCGTTCCAGACGCGGGCATCGAGCGCGGTATTCCGCAGATACTCATAGACTGTGCCGTGCAGTTGGTTGGTGCCGGAGCGGGTGATCATGTTGACCTGCGCGCCGCCGCCCCCTCCAAACTCGGCCGAGTAGCTCCCCGTCTGAACCTTGAATTCCCGGATGGCGTCGGGCGAAGGGCTTAGGGACAAGGTCCAGAAGGTCGGATCCGAATCCGTGGTCCCGTCGAGCAGGTAGTAGTTTGCATTAGCCCGATCGCCCGCCGCGGTGAACTCCGTGCCCTGGCCAGGACGCCAATAGAGCTGAAGTTGATTTCCGTCCTGAACACCCATATCCATGTTCGGGACTGCCGTCGGCGCCAAGATGGCCAAGTCCAGAATATGACGGCCATCTAAAGGAAGCTGCTCCGTCAAGGTTGGGTCAATCACTTCGCCCAAAGTCGCATCCGAGGTCCGCAGCGAAGGCGACTTTCCTTCGACGACAATTTGTTGGGTCGTATTGCCCACGACCAAACTAATGTCCAATCGTAGGACTTGGTTGACCGCCAGAACCAGCGAGCGAACTTCGGTTTGGAACCCCGTTGCGGTTACTTTGAGCCGGTAATTTCCGGGAATGACCGCTGCAAACTCATAATAGCCGTCGGCATTGGTCGTCGTCTGGCGCGCTAATCCGGTGTCGGTTGATCTCAATTGGAGTTTGGCCCCGGGCACGGCCGCAGCTTGAGCATCCAGCACCTCGCCGTTCAACGTCGCCATGTTGACCTGCGCCCGCCCTGAAAGAGGTAAGAAGAATACCCCCAGCACAGCAACCCATCCCAGCCGTTTACCAATGATTTTCATATGCCACCATCTCCTTCGGAGCAATCTCTGCGCAGGGAATCAAGCCGACAGCCTTGGGGCTCGCGTGGCGCTCGTGCCGTTTGGCCCACGCGCGCTCAGCCAAAGAGCTCGTCCTTCCCGATGCCTGTAAGTAACGTGCTACCCTGCGGGACCCGACGCGAAATTCAAAGAAAGCGGCCTAAGTCTAAGAATGTGACGGGAATCATGCAATACAAGGCACGCTGGGGGACGACAGTTTTATTGAACTAATTTCCAAGCAGAAATGTATTAGCCAGGCTTCCGCGACCGACCACTGAGACAGCACGGGGGCTGCGCTGGAGCCCGACGGCTTTGGATGCCCAGGCTCCATCCTCGCAAAGCAAAAACCTCTTGAAAATTCTCGCTGGAAGAGGTAAGAAGATAAGTGAGGAAGGTGGTATGACTCCACCGGGCTCAGAATCCAAATCGGGTTAACCGAAACACCGCTCTTGCGGTGTGTGCCGTGGGCGGCGCTCCGCGGACGCTGCCACGGCAGGAAAACAAATGTGTGAATGGGGAGCAATCGAGTGCTCCCCATTTTTATTCTTTGGAAAGCCCTTCTGCCGCGACCTCAGTTTCTTTAACCCCCGGCTATTGCCGCAATGATGAGCAGCGGCTCCGCGCCGCTTGCCACGGCATCGGGCAGCGGAGCGTCGGGCGATTCGTGCGAGACGTCTTCCGAGCAGGCAAAGAACCGAATAAATGCCCGGCGTTGGCCCGTTGCGTGATCGCGCATCGTTCCGCAGAGGACGGGATAACGGTTTTCGAGCGTATCCAGCACCGAGCACAGCGTCACGGGACCCGAAACATTGAGCTCGACTTCGCCGTCAATCTTGGCCAGCGTCCGGAGATGTTGAGGAAGCACGACGCGAATCATGGCAGCGCCTGCGCCTCCACCGAAAGTACTTTGGGCAGATCGCGTACGATAGGGGCCCAGGTGTCGCCGCCGTCGGAGGAGGCGTACACCTGCCCGCCGGTGGTGCCGAAATACACGCCGCACGGCTCGAGAGAATCCACGGACATGGCGTCGCGCAGCACGTTGACGTAACAATGAGATTGCGGCAAACCTTGGGTCAGCGGTTCCCACTCGTTGCCGCCCGAGCGGCTGCGGTAAACGCGCAGCTTTCCCTCCGGCGGAACGCGGCCGGCTTCGCCGTCAATTGGAATGATGTAAACCGTGTTGGGCTCGTGCGCGTGAACATCAATCGGAAAACCGAAGTCGGTAGGCAAGTTGCCTCGAACCTCGTGCCACAGGTCGCCGGCGTTGTCGCTCCGCAAGGCGCCGCCCCCGTTGTGCAACTGCATGAAGAGCACGTCGGGGCGCGACGGGTGCATGGCGATGTGGTGGACGCAGTAGCCGACCTCGGCGTTTGGGTCGGGCAGGTAAGGAGACTTGAGGCCGCGGTTGATCGGCTTCCACGTTTTGCCACCGTCGTCCGTGCGAAACGCCCCGGCGGCAGAGATGGCAACAAAGATCCGGTTCGGATTGTCAGGGTCGAGGATGATGGTGTGCAAGCACATGCCGCCCGCGCCCGGCTGCCATTGCGGGCCGGTTCCGTGGCCGCGCAAGCCAGCGAGTTCTCGCCAGGTGTGCCCGCCGTCGGTCGAGCGGAACAGCGCCGCGTCTTCCACCCCGGCGTAAACCGTGTCGGGATCCCTCGGTGACGGTTCCAAGTGCCACACTCGCTTGAATTCCCAGGGGTGCTGCGTGCCGTCGTACCACTGATGCGTGGTGAGCGGCTTGCCCGTTTCGGCGGAAGTGTCATAGACAAATCGGTTGCTCTCGCCCCTGGGCATGCCTTGGGGCGACGTCGTCACGCCGCCGCCCGGCGTTTCCCACGTCTTTCCGCCATCGCTTGAGCGCTGAATCACTTGCCCGAACCAGCCGCTCGACTGCGACGCATAAACGCGATTCGGATCGGCGGGCGAGCCTTTCATGTGGTAAATCTCCCAGCCCCGGAAAAATGGCCCGCTCACATCCCAGTTTTTCCGTTTGCCGTCCGCGGTCAGAATAAAAGCTCCCTTGCTCGTGCCCACCAGAACCCGTACTTTGCTCATGAGTCGCTCCTTTTCTGCGATATACTACCCACTATGGATGTTGAAAAAACCATGGAGTTTATTCTCAACGTGCAGGCCCGGCTTGAAGCCTCGGCCCACCAGCACGAAGAGCGGCTCGCCAAGTTGGAGTCTTCGATGGCGACCGTCACCGACTTGGTCGGCCGTCTGGCCCAGGCCGAAATCACCCTTGCCGAGCGGGTGGCCGCCGGTTTTCAAGAGCTCCGCGAAATTCAGGCTGCTACCGAATACAAACTCAACGCCCTCATTGATACCGTGGATAAGCTGGTCCGCGGCAACGGACACCAGGCTTAGTCATCCCAATAAACCCCGCTTCAGGAATCGGCTCACTCCCCTCCTCACCGCCGGCAGAACGGGCCATGTGCCTAATCCCTCCGCGGTGCTCCATGAATTCGTTGGCAGCTCCCGACGGCCTGAGACGGTTCCCCGAGTGTCGCCCCGAAGCTACGCTGCCTCGCCGCAGTTGATCATCCACGGGATGCCGAAGCGATCTACAAGCATTCCGAAGCGTTGCGCCCAGAATGTCTTTTGAATGGGCATCGTGACCTGGCCGCCTTCGGCCAGCACCTGGAACAGGCGCTCCGCCTCCGTCGGCTCTTTGATTTCAAGCGACAAGGAAAAGCCCTGGGGCTTCTGAAAATGGTCTGGCGGAGCGTCCGCTCCCATCACGAGCGCGTCTCCAATCCGAATCGTCGCGTGAATGATCTTCTTGCGCCACTCCGGAGGCATTCTCTCAGCCATCGGAGAGTCTGCGTAAGTCATCATGAACTGAATCTTACCGCCTAAAGATCCTTCGTAAAACTTGAAGGCTTCCTCGCATTGACCCTTGAAGTTAAGATGAGGGACCAGTTGCATGGCACGCTCCTTGAGAGAACGAATGGACTACCTTAATCAACACGTTCGTCGCCGTTGGCTGTCGGGCGTGGGGCGGGCATCGCGCCCGTGCACCAACACGGCCAAGATGGCCTCGCCCCTACGGCCAAATCCATTGACCCTTCACTTGCAACGGTCTTGCATCGTGTTCTTGCCAGCGGCGTCGGACTTCGGCCAGAACCTGCTCACGGTTCTTCGCCATCTGTTCAACGAGGGCGCAGGAGACCCCGCTCGCCTCGTGCCGTGCCCCCCAAATCAGCAACTCGAGCAGCACGGGCGCCAGGTCAATGCCCTTCTCCGTCAGCCGATAATTCACTTTTCGCCGCCTTGCGGTCGCAGCCTTGCGGGTGAGGAGACCTGCCGCCTCGAGTCGTCGCAATCGGTCCGTTAGAATATTGGTCGCAATTCCTTCTCCCGATTGCTGAAACTCCTTGAAGGTTCGGAACCCGCGAACCATCAAATCGCGGATAATCAGCAGCGACCAGCGATCCCCAAAGATTTCGAGCGAAAGGCTGACCGGACAGCCCGATCGCCTCTTATGCCTACGCTTTCCCTGCACCGCCAAAGACCTTAAGACAGAAACTTGCTAAATGCAAGTAAAATTTTCAAGCGTAACCGCGCGCCCGGGCCCAGAGGCCATTCAGGGCTCCAACGAAAACATCCCCTGGCGGGTAGCATCGTAACTTTGCTCATCCGCATCGAAGAGAGGGCAGAGAATCTTTGACGGGACGAAACATGCATGGCATAATGGGTGCAATGCCCGAGTCCCGCGGAGGCGATGCGAACATCATGAAACACCAGGTAAAAGTTTGGGCGCTCGGACTGAGCGTCTTTTTGTTAGGAACGGCGGCGCGCGCGGCGGCGCAGATGAATCCGCCCCAACTGCCCAATCCATCCGTCTCCGCGCCCTCGACGGGAGCCTCCACGGCATCGCCCAGCAAGCAGTCGCAGGCGGTGCCCGACCATGCGGCGGCCTACTATCATTACATGCTGGCGCGACGTTACGAGGAGTTGGCCGGAATTTACAACCGGAGTGATTACATCGAGAGGGCCATTGCCGAATATCAGCAGGCGATTCAGGCCGATCCGAGCTCTTTGTTCCTTAAGGTTGAGTTGGCAGGGCTTTACGCTCGGGTCCGCCGTATTGCGGACGCGATTCAGGAGGCCAAGGCGGTCCTCAAGGTCAACCCCGACGATGTGGAGGCGCACCGGCTGTTGGCCCAGATTTACGCTGAGAGCCTTGGCCAGCCCCAAACCAACGCCGGAATGGCGCAAACCCTGCTGGAGGCGATCCGGCAGTACCAAGCCGTCACGCGGCTCGATCCCAAGGATTTGGAGTCGGCGCTTATCCTGGGCCGCCTTTACAAACTCAACAATCAGCCTGCCAAAGCGCAGGCCGTTTTTCAGCGCGTCCTCACCAACCATCCCAATTCCCGCGCCGCCATTTTTCAGCTCGCCCAACTCTATGGCGAGAAGGGTGAGTTCCGTCAGACCATCCAGCTTCTGAAAAAGATCCCCGAAGATGAGATGGACCCAGGGTTGCTCGGAATGCTCGGTTATGCGCAGGCGCAAGTGGGTGACTACGGAAGCGCCGAAGCCTCCTACCAGCGGGCCTTGCAACTTGACCCCAGCAATCAAGCCATTCGCCGTGCCTATGCCGAGGCGCTTCTGGCGAGCGGCCAGCTTGACCCGGCGCGCGCCCAACTCGAACAACTGCTAAAAGCCGATCCCGAGGACGGGGCCACCTACGTTCGCTTGGCCGAGCTTGAGCGCGAAGAGGGGCATTTTAACCGAGCCCGGGAAAATTTAGTTCGCGCCAAAGGACTCTCTCCGGACAGCTTGGACGTCACTTATCAGACGGCGATTCTGGATCACGTCGTGGGGCAGGATGACCAGGCCATTGCGCTGCTGAACCAGCTTCTCCATCAAACCCAAAATCCGAACCAACAGTACACCCTGGCCGCAGCCAGCAATCGCGCCCTCTTCTTGGAGCGTTTAGGGCTGATTTACCGTTCTGAGGAGAAGTACGATCAAGCCCTGGCTGAGTTCCGCCAAATCACGCAGCTAGGCCAGACGTTAGCGCCGCGAGGCGAGGCCCTCATCGTGGAAACGCTCCGGCTGGCGCATCGGCGCCATCAGGCTGACCAAGAATTGAAGGCGGCCCTCAAGAAATATCCCAAGGACCAATCGCTGAAGATGTTGCAGGCTTCCTATCTGGGCGAGCAGGGGCATGTCCAGCAAGCCATTGGGATCTTGCACAAGATGCTCGCTGGCACTCCCCAAGACCGCAACGTCTATCTGGCGATGGCGCAGGTCTATTCCCAAGCCAAGCGCTATCCGGAGGCCCAGGCCGCCATTCAGAAAGCCCTCACGCTCAGCTCCAAGCCTGCTGACCAGGAATATGCCTTGTTCATGCTGGGGGCGGTTTACGATAGCGAGAAAAAATACGATTTGGCGGAGCAAACCTTCAAAAAGGTTCTGCAACAAGATCCGTTGAACGACGCGGCGGACAATTACCTCGGCTACATGTTGGCGGACCGCGGCATTCGATTGCACGAGTCGCTCGAATACATCAAGAAAGCCGTGGCCCTGAAACCGAATAACGGCGCTTACCTGGACAGCCTGGGCTGGGCCTACTACAAGCTGAAGCGGTACAACCAAGCCCGCGCTCCGCTCGAGAAGGCGGTCCAGTTGCTCTCTGACGACCCGACCATCCGCATGCACATGGGTTACGTTTACCTGAAGCTCGGCATGAAGACCCAAGCCCGCGATGAGTGGGAAAAGGCGCTGGAGTATTGGCACCATTCGCTCTCCAGCGATTTCACCACCAAAGACGCCGAAAAGCTCCGCAAGGCATTGCACACGTTGAATGCGGCGCTTGGAAAAAAGAAGCCCGCTGCCCATTCGAATTAAACCACCTTGCCCGTTGCTCAGGGCCGACCGCTGGGGTTCGACGGAGTGAGACGATCGGTTCGAATTCGGGCCTTCGCAAAAATCAATCTATATCTGAAAGTATTGGGACGGCGGCCGGATAACTATCACGAGCTGCGAACCGTTTATCAAACCGTGACGCTCGCCGACCGGTTGGAAATTCAACTCATCCCTCGCGGTCAGGCCATTGAGGTGGAGTGCGACGACCCACAAATCCCGAACGGCCCAGAAAATCTGGCGTATCAAGCGGCGCTGGCATGGCGGCACGCTCGAGGGTATCGGCGTGGGGTCCACATTAGCATCACGAAAAAAATTCCTGCCGGAGGTGGCCTGGGGGGCGGAAGCAGCGACGCCGCCGCGACGCTCTTAGGACTGGAGCGGTTAACCGGCGACCGCCTTGGCCTGAACGTCCGTTTGAGGATGGCGGCTCGCCTTGGTTCCGACGTTCCCCTTTTTCTTTTGGGAGGTCGCGTCCTCGGCTGCGGCCGCGGGGAAGAGGTTTACCCCATGTCGGATTTGCCGTCTTCCCGTTGCTTGATTGTATTTCCGGGGTTCGGCATTTCAAGCTCGGCGGCTTTTAAGGAGCTTGGTGCGAGGTTGACGAAAAGCCAAAGGCGGTCTAAAATAGCTGTTTTTGGTACGCGGCCACTGTTTCCCCTCATGGAATGGGGACCGGCCGAAAACGATTTCGAACCTCTCGTTTTCGCGAAGTGGCCAGAACTGGCGAGATTAAAGCGCCGGTTCATCCAGGCCGGAGCCGAAACTGCCTTGCTGACCGGCAGCGGTTCAGCGCTCTACGCTGTTTTCGATTCCGCCGAACAATTGGCTCGCGCCCGGCAGTATGTTCCGGCCGGGTGGAAGGTTTTCTCTTCGCGGACCTTGCCCCGCGCCGAATATTGGCACCGGTTGGTTGAAGAAGAGCCGTAAGGTGTTCGGAGTCGGCGCCCGAGAAGCAAGTGCCGGAGCTTGCTTGTCATCTCTTGACGGCCTGGCCTGCGAGGGGAATCCATGCGTTTGGGAGGTCGTCCAGTGGTAGGACACATGCCTTTGGAGCATGGAACCCTGGTTCGAATCCAGGCCTCCCAGCCAAGCTGAGAAAAGTTTTCACCCGAGCGACTTTAAGGATGCCGCGACAAAGAGATCACGCGCTCAAAATTTTCACCGGCAACGCGCATCCGGCACTGGCGCAGGAGATTTGCGCCCGCCTGCGAGTTCGCATGGGACAAATGCGGGTGGACCGCTTTCCGGACGGGGAAGTGCGTCTGCAAATTCAGGAAAATGTTCGCGGAGCCGATGTTTTTGTCATTCAGCCGACGTGCCGTCCGGTCAATGAAAATTTGGTGGAGCTTTTGATTATACTGGACGCGCTGCGGCGGGCTTCGGCTTATCGAATCACGGCGGTCATGCCGTACTACGGCTATGCTCGCCAGGACAGAAAGGATCGTCCTCGCGTGCCCATCTCGGCCAAGCTGGTGGCCGACCTGCTCACGTCCGCCGGTGCCGATCGCGTCTTGGCGCTCGATCTGCATGTCGGCCAGATTCAGGGGTATTTTGATATTCCGGTAGATCATCTGTACGCCACGCCCGTGACGGTCGCCTATTTTCGCAAGCTGCGCCTGAAGGATCTGGTGGTGGTTTCCCCGGATCCGGGCGGCGTGGAACGCGCCCGCGCTTTTGCCAAGCGATTGCGGGTGCCGCTGGCGATTATTGACAAGCGCCGCGAGGATGCTCACGTGGTGGAAGTGTTCAACGTCATCGGTGAGGTGGCGGGCAAGGTCTGCCTGATTGTGGACGATCTGATTGACACGGGCGGCACGCTCGCCAAAGGTTCCGTGGCCCTGATGGATAAGGGGGCGAAAAAGGTTTTTGCGTGCTGCACGCACGGTGTTTTTGCCGGTGACGCAGTTCGCAACTTAAGTAACGCCCCCATCGAGCAGGTGGTGGCGACCAATTCGATTCCGCTGACCCCCGAGGCCCAAAACTGCCAGCGCATCAAAGTGCTGAGCGTCGCCGGGCTGCTCGCCGACGCCATCCGCTCCATCTATGAGGAGACTTCGGTGAGCAAGCTGTTCATCTGAGCCGGTTTCCGTTGGGGAAAGGGCGGGGGGCGGTTCAGATTCTCTCCGCCGAGGAGCAAGAGCGTTATGAGCTTTACGATTCGTGCCGAGCTTCGCGAAAGGTTTGGGAAGAACGACAACCGACGGCTGCGCCGTTCGGGAAAGATTCCGGCCGTTGTCTATGGCGGGGGCGGGCCGGCGATTCCCGTCGCGCTCGATCCGAAGGCCATTCTTCGCATCCTTCATTCGGAGTCTGGACATAACGCCATCTTTACGCTGGAAGTGCAGGACAAGGCCCCGGCTCGCGTGATGTTGCGCGATTGGCAGTGGGAACCGGTGCGCGAGGAGTTGCTTCATGTGGATTTGGTTCGCATCGCCTTGGACACCAAGCTCAAGGTTCGCGTCCCGATTCATTTTACCGGCGAGCCTCAAGGGGTCAAAGTCCAGGGCGGCATCTTTGAGATTGTCCTCCGCGAAGTTGAAATCGAGTGCCTGCCCGAGGATATCCCGGACCACGTCACGGTGGATGTCGCCGGCCTGATGCTGGGCAAAAGCCTGCGCGTCTCGGAGTTGCCGGTCAGCTCCCGCGTCAAGGTATTGAGTGAAGCCGAGCGCGTGGTGGCGCACGTCATCGCCCCGAGAGTGGAAGAGGAAAAGGCCACCACGGAAGTGACGGAAGCGGCGCCGGCTGAGCCCGAACTCATCCGCAAGCGCAAACCCGAAGAGGAAGGAGCGGAAGCGGAAGGTGAAGGGGAGAAGGAGAACAAGCGCGACACCAAGAAAGAAGGCGGCAAGGAATCATAAAAGCCGGGCAAGGAGGGTGAGCCTGGCGCCGCGCTGCGGATTTTCAGAAGCGGGTGGCTCGCTGTGAAGTTAATCGTGGGGTTGGGGAATCCCGGCTACGAGTATTACTTGACGCCGCACAACATGGGCTTTATGGCATTGGATCGGCTGGCGGAAATCTGCGGCGTGGACATTTCCCGGCGGCAATCGCAAGCGTTGGTGGCGGAAACACAACTGGAGGGAGAACCGGTTCTCTTGGCCAAGCCGCAGACGTTTGTGAATCTGAGCGGTCTCGCGGTGGCCCGCCTGCTGGAGGCGCGTCAATTAACACCGGACGATTTGATGGTTCTCTTGGACGACGTAAATCTTCCCCTGGGCACGCTTCGGATTCGCACTCAGGGCAGCGCCGGAGGGCACAACGGGTTGAAGTCGGTCATCGGAGCGGTCGGGTCGGATGGGTTTTTGCGCCTCCGCATGGGCGTCGCCCCGGATCGCCCCATCGAAGATTTGGTCTCCTACGTTTTGACGCCTTTCCCCGAGTCGCAACTTGAAACGGTCGCAGGACTGGTTGACCAAGCCGTGGAAGCTGTCCGGGCTATCTTGAAGGAAGGACCTCAAAGGGCCATGACGCGGTTCAACCGCCGGGTTCTTTCCCAGGAATCGTGAGGTTTTATGGCGAAATATGAGCTGATGGTGATCGTGCGGCCCGATGTGGCCGAGGAAGAAGTGGATCAATGGGTGGTCCAGACGGAGGGCGTCGTGACGGGCGCGGGCGGCAAAGTCGAGAAGGTCGAAAAGATGGGACGCCGACGCCTCGCCTATCGCGTTCACAAACATCGCGAGGGCTTCTACGTCCTGTTCGCTTTTGAGGGGAACGGCGCGACGGTCCGCGAACTCGAACGGCGCCTGAAGGTGACGGACACGGTCATCAAATACATGACCCTCCGCATGGACGAGGAGCTTCAGCGCGGCGCCAAGTTCAAGGCTCGCCTGGCTCGGCAGGAGGCGCGGCGGCCGAAAGCCAAAGGCGCGGCCGCGGCTTCTTCGGAGCCAGACGCGGAACCTCCCGCTCAAGAGGTCCAACCAAGGAGTGAATAACTTATGGAAACTCAACGAACTGCTGCGGAAGGTTCAGAGCGGCGCCCGCGACGCGACAATAATCCTTCGACCGGCGGGCGCCGCCAGTTCTTCCGCCGACGCAAGGTGTGCAAATTCTGCGAGCAGAAAATCGGCGTCATTGATTACAAGGATGCGAAGCTGCTCGGAGAATTCATTTCGGAGCGAGGCAAGATTTTGCCGCGCCGCCTGACGGGAACCTGCGCACGGCATCAGCACGTGCTCACGACGGCCATTAAACGGGCGCGGAACATCGCGTTGTTGCCGTTTGCGACGCAGCTCTAGCGGACGCAGCCGTTGCCCGAGGGTGCCGGATCCTCCAACACCGAGAGGATCCCGCCCTATCAACCAGTCCGACGATAGATGGGAGGCCCGGGGCGCGGCGCCGGCTACCGATGTCAAGGAGAGTGGAGCGATGGAAGTCATTTTGCTCGAGAATATAGACAAGCTCGGCTCGCGCGGCCAAATCGTCCGTGTCGCTGACGGCTACGGCCGCAATTACCTTCTTCCTCAAAAGCTGGCAGTCGCTGCCACGCCGCAAAACCGCAAGTGGGTCGAACAACAGCGCGTGCGGTTCCTCAAACTTGAGGCCAAAGAAAAGAGCGCGGCGGAGGAGCTTGCCAAGCTCATGCAGGATGTAGAAATCGTGGTGACGCGACGCGCCGGCGAGAAAGGCCAGCTCTTTGGCTCCGTCACCTCCATGGATATTGTCGCCGGCTTGGAAGCTCGTGGCTTCAATATTGACCGCCGCAAAATCCAGCTTGACGCTCCCCTGAAGGTCTTGGGCGAATATAACGTGCCTGTCAGGTTGCACCGGGAAGTGACCGTCAGCGTGAAGGTCAAGGTTGAGGGCGAAATCGAGACCGCAGCCGCCCCGGGCAGTCCCGCCCCCACGGTCGAGCCGACCGAGCCCAAACCCTCCGAGTGAACGGCCCCGCCAAGACCGTGAGCGCCGCGCACGCCTTCGGTCAACAACCCCGACATTCGATCGGCAGGTAGATTATGATGGTGCGGGGCGCGACGTGGTGAAGAGTTTGCCAGGGTGGTCGAATGAGGGTGGGGCGCTTCGGCCGTGGACGATTCCGCTTGCCTTCATAGCCGCGCTGGCGATGCCGGGGATCAGCCGGGCATCCTGCCGTGCGGCCCGCGCGCTCTTGTCGCAAGGGCATTCCCACGAGGCCCTGCAAAGCTATGAGGCTTGCGTCGCTCGTTCTCCTCGCGCATCGGACCTGTTGGTCCTTGGAAGCCTTTACCTGCGCCAGGGGAACGACGGCAAAGCCATTCATGCTTACCGCGAGGCCATTGCGCTCAATCCTCACGATGCCAGAGCCTACCTTGATCTCGGCGTTGCCCTCATCAAGGCGCAGCGATACGCCGAGGCGGTTTCCGAGCTTGGCCGTGCCATTCTGGTGCAGCCTCACTCCAGTCGAGAGCATCAGTTGCTGGCTATGTGTCTGTTTCACCTCAAAGAGTATGAGCTTGCCGCCAGCGAGGCCCAGGCAGCTCAAGCCCTATCGCCATCGGACGCCGCATCCAATTTCATTCTCGGGGCGAGCTATCTCAACCTGGGATTTTATCGTCGCGCCGTTCCACCCTTGAAGCAGGCGCTGGCGGCGACCGGATCCGCCGAGATCCGCGTTGTACTCGGCGAGGCTTACCTCGGCCTGGGAGAAAGCCGCTTCGCCCTTCACCAATTTGCCATCGCGGAAAAACTCAACCCGCAAATCCCGGGACTCAACTCATATATGGCCGGCGCTTACCAACATTTGGGCAAACCGAGGATGGCGCGCGCCTATTATCAGAGGGCCTTGACGCTCGATCCCAACGACTCTGCGGCGAATGCGTATTTCGCGCGTTGGAACCGTCTGCACGGGCACTACAATAGGGCGGCCCGGTATTTATCCCACGCCGAGCGCGTGGCGCCCAATGACCCTCGCGTGCTGCTGGAGGCGGCTCAAATGGCCCTCCACGATAGGAACGCCGTCGAGGCTGAGCGCCTGCTGAACAAAGCGCTCAAAGCGTCGCCGGAGGATATTGAAGCACGGGCTCTGCTCGCTCAACTGTATTACCGCAGAGGTCAGTTGGCGCTTGCTCAAAAGGAGCAAGCGATGGTTCAAGCCTTGCAACGAGCGCAAGAAAGGCGACTCACGTTCATAAAATCCACGTCTGTCAGTACGCCGCGCGGTAAAACCAGGAAAATTCGCACCAGAGCGCCGAGCGGTGGCGCGCCTCATTTGCCCTGAAAGCAGCCCTGACAACTCATTGAATCTCCCGCTGAAATCGGCTATATGTCCAGAAGGCGAACAGAAGGGTGGGATGGAGCGCGATTCGAGGCAGGGATGGAAATCGAAACGCGGCAAATTCGAGTTTGGCTCTGGACCGGCGTTCGGACGGTGGCAGCGTTTCTCTTGAGCTGTCACCTGGGGGCCCAGACGGTTGTCTCGCGGAAAGATCATCCGAAAACGCAGGCTGCCTCGTCGCCGGCTCAAGCTTCTTCCGGTCCGAGCTCGAAGGCACGTGCAGGCGAATCCCGGCAGGGCCGTCTTAAGCAGCGAAAGAGCCGGCCATCGGGGGAGGCGCTTCAGCTAACCCCTGCCGGAAACCTTCGCGCCGCGCCGATTAACGCGGGCGTTCAGGGAGGCTACTCAAGCGGCATGGAGTCATCACAACCCGCTCCCGCTAACCCTGCGCTCGAAGAACAAGTCATGCAACACCTGCTACTCGGCCCAGGCCGCTGGCGGGTGGGGCGGCGCGGATTGATCGAGCGGCTCGGCGCCGACGGCCGTTGGACCATTGTGCCCAGCGGCGCCAAGGCCGACCTTCATGCGATTAGCTTTTTCAACTCACGGGTGGGCTGGGCCGTGGGCGCGCAGGGGACCGTGCTACGGACGGAGGACGGAGGCCGCCAGTGGCAGATCGTGCCATTTCCCGCCCGTAAGGACTTGATGCGTGTTCGCGCCGACGGCCCGCAGTCCGTCGAAGTGACAACTCGTGACGGGAGCGTGCTCGTCACTTTCGATGGAGGCAAATCGTGGACGCACGCTCCGGCGCACGCTCCGTCCGATGCCCATCGCGTGCGCCAATAGCAACCTGAGCTCGGCCGCCGGAATGTTGAAAGGGCAGGGGGTGGGCATAGCGACCGCCGGACCGCACGGCGCGCGCGTGAGAAGCTAACGATTCGGGTTGCCTTGCCCCGCAGCCAGGAGGTTTTCGGATGGCTGTTTCCCTGCCCATCAGCGCCCTAGGAGAGAAGGACTGAAAAAGCAAGCACGACCGCCCTCGGCTTATTCTGCGTCGCGGCGCGAGTTTTTTAACCGCATGGCCGCGAGTGCAATGCTGGTTTTGCCAACCTCGCTTCGGGCGAGTGGCATTCGGCGTCACTCCTCGCCGGAGGGAAGGACTTTAGGGGACCCGTCAGGTTGCCGCGTAACTCCGCAGTTCCGCCAGCCAAGCCCGCTCGCGCCCGTGCTGAGTCAAGTTCGGCCTGGGCGCGACGGCTTTATCACCGAACTTTACGCCACTGAAATTGAAGTCATCCTGGGCCGCTGGTCATCCTCGCTCTGTCAGTCGCAGCCCAACCCGGACGCGCTCGCGCCCGATTTTGCGAATCCCATGGCCGTGTTTTGGCCGGTCGCGTCTCGGCAATCCTCCTTGCGCCGCGACCTCGAGCTCGAAATTTTTGAAAGAAGCTTTCAGCCGGCACGCCTTGCTCGGCCAGAGGTTTTTCTGCGCGCTTGGAAGGACGACCTCGCCACGCTCGGACAGTTGCTCGTTGCTGAGTTCATGTTAGAAGGAATTCAAGTGACGGAGGCCAACCCGCTCCGCGTGGAGACACACGTGCTGTATGCCTTGGTGGGCTCTAAGGAAGGAGGGCGCGAACAACGGCTCGGAAGATGGACGTTCCGCTGGAGAAAATTTCCAGTGACCGGCTGGAAGGTTGAGCGCTGGACGGCAGGCTCGGAAACCGTCAGTCGTTCACCCCGTCCCCTTTTCCGCGACATTACCCTGGAGGCCTTTGGAGGGAATGCGTCATTCCGACAACAGATGCTTCCCGGAACCGACTTTTGGCGCTCGCGGTTGGATGCCGCGTGCGGTATTGACGTTTATGGAAACAACGGACTGGCCGTCGGCGATTTTGACGGCGATGGCTACGATGATCTCTACGTATGCGAGCCGGCGGGGCTTCCCAATCGCCTCTACCGCAATCGCGGCGATGGGACCTTCGAGGATGTCACCGATCAAGCCGGTGTCGGCGTTCTCGACAATACCGCCTGCGCCTTGTTTGCCGACTTTCTTAACCGTGGTCGTCAGGACCTTCTGGTGGTGCGGGCGGGTGGGCCGTTGCTCTTTCTGAATCAGGGCGACGGACGATTTGAGTTAAAGGCGGATGCCTTCAAATTCGCCCGGGCGCCCCAAGGAACGTTCACGGGCGCAGCCGCAGCCGATTATGAGCGCGATGGGCGCCTGGACCTCTATTGTTGTATTTACAACTATTATCTCGGTCTCAGCCAATACAACTATCCGGTGCCTTACTATGACGCCGAAAACGGCCCGCCCAACTTTCTCTTTCACAACGAAGGGGACGGAACCTTCGCCGACTGGACCGCAGCCGCGGGCCTCAACCAAAACAACCACCGCTACAGTTTTACGTGCGGTTGGTGTGATGAGGACAACGATGGCTGGCCCGACCTTTACGTGGTCAATGATTTCGGGCGCAAGAATCTTTACCACAACAACGGCAATGGAACGTTTTCCGATGTGGCTCAGGCGGCAGGCGTGGAGGATTACGGAGCCGGCATGAGCGTCTGCTGGATGGATTTTGACAACGATGGTCGGATGGACCTCTACGTCGCGGATATGTGGACGGCAGCCGGGCGGCGCGTCACCGCGCAAGATGTCTTTCAGCCTCGGGCAACGCCCCGGGTGAGAGCTTTTTTTCGCAAGCACGCTTCGGGCAATTCCCTTTTTCGCAACCTGGGGAACCATCATTTTGCCGATGTCACCGCCTCAGCGGGCGTGGGCATAGGCCGCTGGGCGTGGTGCTCGGATTCCTGGGACTTCGATCAGGACGGTTATCCCGATCTGTACGTCGTCAACGGCTTCATTTCAGGTCCGCACAAGCAGGAACTCGCCAGCTTCTTCTGGCGCCAAGTAGTTGCGCAATCGCCCCTCAACGCTTTGCCCTCGCCGGGTTATGAAAAAGGTTGGAACGCCATTAACGAGTTGATTCGTTCCGACGGCACCTGGGACGGCTATCAACGCAATGTTTTCTATGTCAACAACCGGCGCGGAGGCTTTATGGATGTTTCGGGGGTGGTGGGGCTCGATTTTATTCAGGATTGCCGCTCCTTCGCGTTGGCCGACTTTGATCACGATGGCCGGCTCGAGGTTGTCCTCAAGAGCCGCAATTCGCCGCGGCTCAGAATGCTCCGTAACAGTATGCAACACCCCGGAGCGGCATTGGCGATTTCCCTTCGGGGCCGGAAGAGCAACCGAGACGCCATTGGAGCTACCGTTAGCATCGAGAGCCCGCAGGGTGTCCAATCGAGAGTGCTTCAGGCAGGCGGCGGATTTTTGACCCAACACACCAAGCAACTCTTCTTCGGCCTGGGAAACGCCCAAAAGGCTGTTCGCGCCACCGTTCGCTGGCCGAACGGGCAGGAACAAGCATTTGAGAACCTGCCCCTCAATTCGCGTGTTGAGATTGAGGAAGGGCAAGCCACCTTTCGGGTTGTTCCCTTCGGCACGGCTTCCCTCGGGCCCGGCTCGGTCTCGTTTCCTCTGCCCGTCAGGGACGATTCGGAACACAGTCAAACTTGGCTGATCGAGCCGCTTCAGGCTCCTGACTTCGCCTTGCCCGATCTCAACGGGAGGGTGCAAAAGCTCGAAAGTTTTCGCGGTCGCCCCCTACTGCTGAATTTTGGGGCGCTCGATTGCTCGCAATCGAGGGAGCAACTGCGGCGTTTCGAGGCCGACCTGACGCGCTTTTCGGAGCAGGGTGTGGCGCTGCTTGCCATCTTGGTCCCCGAGCCGTCGGAAGGCATGAAGATTCGCAGTCGCGCCAACCTTCGCTCAATGCGGTTTCCAATACTCCTCGGCAATGCGGACGTGGTGGCGATTTACGACCTCTTGTATCGTTATCTGTTCGATCGCCATCGCAACCTCATTACGCCCACCTCATTCCTTATTGACCCGCAAGGGTGGATCATTCGAGTTTACCGTGGCCGCGTGAACCCGCGGAGTGTCTTGAGCGACTGGGCTTCGGCGCCCCGCACAACAGCGGAGCGAATTCGGCGGGCCTTGCCGTTTGCCGGCACCTATTACGGCGGACCTCTTCAGCGCAATCAATTCACCTATGGAGTTGCCTTTTTTGAACGTGGGTACAGCGATCAGGCCATCACATCCTTTCGGCAAGCCATTCAAGCCGACCCCACGAATCCGGACGCCTTTTACAATCTCGGAACCCTCTACTTAAGAAAGCACATGCTGGCCGAGGCCCGCCAAGCCCTGCAAACCGCCGTCAGGCTGAAACCGATCTACCCCAATGCTTGGAATAACCTCGGCATGATAGCGGCTGAAACGGGCAACATCCAGGAGGCAATTGCAAATTTAGAGCGCGCTATCCAACAGGATCCCTCCGACGCTATCGCGCTCGAAAACTTGGGCAATCTTTACGACCAGCTGGGGCGGAAGGCTGAAGCAGAAGCGGAACTTCAACGAGCCGTCTCGGTGGCGCCCAACGATCCGCAGGCCAGCTACACGTTGGGAATGTTTTATGCCAAGCACGAGGACTTGCCCAAGGCCGAACGGTTCCTTCAAAAAGCGATTGTCCTCCAGCCGGATTTTCCCAGCGCGCTGAATAATTTGGGTGTCGTTTTGCTCCGTTCGGGACATCCTTCGGCGGCGGAACGGACGCTGCAACAATGTCTCCGGACGGCTCCCGATTTTGAGCAAGCCTACTTGAACCTGGCCCGCCTGTATGTCATGCAGGGTCGGCGCCGCGCCGCGCTGCGCCTGTTGCGAGAATTCCTTGGACGGCATCCTTCGAATGCGTTGGCGAAGCGCGCCCTGGAGCAGCTTACTCGGTAAAGCTTTTGCGAAGATGCCTCATGGGGCAGGGTGACCGACGGCCATGCGGTTTCCCTCAAGAAAGCAGCGCGGAGATCGGACGGCCATTGACAGGCAGTGATGGGACGCCGAGCCACTCCGCCATGGTCGCCATCACGTCGGGAAGTGTGACACGGGTGGATACATCGAGCTTCGCGCGGGCAGCTTCGGACGCCGGAATGGCCAGCATTTGGTTCACCCCTTCCGCCAACAGCAGATACAGCGTTTTCCCGCGGTAAGGCAGTTCGCCGCTTGATTTCAGCCAGATGTAGTACGTTTCCAACTCCACGTCCACGAAGGAGCCCAGCGGATCCTGGGTGAGGGGAATTTTATCCGTGGGCCGAGGTTGTGAAAATAAAAGGAGGCTGCTAAAGGGTTTGAGCTTATCGCGCACGCCGAACCGCGCCACCAAGAGGCGAGGCCGGGCGCGGTGCAGGGCCTGGACACTGCTCCACTCAACAAACGAATTGTTGATAATCAACGTTCCGTTTCCGCCCAGGACCAGGATGTCGCGGATAAAATCCACGACCGCGCGATCGTGATAGAGCGACAAACCCTCGTGCGGCCTGGCCTCCAAGGTCTCCAGCCATTCTGAAAGCTGCACCGGCCCGCCGACGCCGCCGGTAGAAACCTTGGAGTAAATGGCCTCCGAAAGTCGCCGCCGATAGGGTCGCAGCCGCCGGTAGCTAAGTCCTGTGGCGCTCGGCCCCGCCGTGACGATTTGGTCGTTCTGCTCGCACATCGTGTGGAGTTCGTCCCCGGTTTCAATGAGCCACCGCTGCGAGGGTGGAAGGCCCTGCACGTGGTCCAGCCATTTGAAAAGTGTAGGTGCTTTGGAGGCGGGTGGTTTTCCCGTGAGCAACTGGGCCAGGAAAGGTTCCGTGGTTTGTGCGGCGCCGAGGTCGAGCGGAATGCGAACCCCCACGCCTTGCAGGCGCTGCCAGAGCGCCTCGCGCTCAATGGCAATTCCTTGGCTATAAATGAGCACGACCAAGCGCGGCGGCAGGTTGGAGGAGTAAAGCCGCGCTTCGACCATCGGCTCGAGCTTCTCGAAAATGGCGACTATCAACCGTCGCCATTCAAAGTTGGTGCTTTGCCGCCGTAGAAATTGGAGCTGCTCCTGCTGAAGAGTTGCCGCGTTCTTTGCATCGAGCCGCGCGCAGCCCGTCTTGGCCTCGAAGGCGCTCAACGGCCCGAACATCTGTTCAAACTCTGCTGGAGTCAACGCGGAGAGCTGATCGAATAAAGCCCGGAAATAATCTCTTTCCGCTTCAAACAGGGAGGGCCACCTCTGAATTTGGATGAGGGTATTGACCAGAAACGTCCGTGGCAATCGCTTCAGCACGGCTTGGTGTTGTTCCACCAAAGCCTTGGCGTCTGGAGC
This sequence comes from Acidobacteriota bacterium, assembly GCA_021838785.1. Classification (GTDB taxonomy): domain Bacteria; phylum Acidobacteriota; class Terriglobia; order UBA7540; family UBA7540; genus JAKCCV01. The sequence goes on from JAKCCV010000010.1 coordinate 100,838, forward strand.
GAGCCCGTCGTAAATGTCCATCGCTTAATGTCCTGTGCCCGGAGGCGCCGCGCGAATCACCTGACCGCCGCCAGATCCTTTACCCACCGCGAGGGCCTTGAAGGCCGAAAGGGCCTAAACGGCCAATTCCACCAGTGGCTTACCTTGCAGGTCAGGAGCCTTGAAGCCAAGGATTTCCGCCACTGTCGGCGCAATGTCCACGTGCCGGATGGGCCGTTCCGAACCCGCTCGACGAGGCACCCCTTCGCCAAGCGCCAGCATCCATACGCGCCGGCAGGAGGGATCACCGCTCCGGTGGTTGCAAAAACCGTTTCCATCCGCATCCGCGTCGCGTCCCAGCTCCGGAATCACAAACATGGTGGTGCGGCCGCGATAGTCCGGAGAAGTTTGCACGTATTGCCACAAATCCCAGACCAGCCGATCGGTCCGCATGATGCCCTGAAGATAGAGCGAATAAGAACCGAAGTGAGCTATATCCATATCCCAGAAATTCACTAGCATCAGCGAAGGAGAGAATCGCCGCATAATTTCCTTGGCCATAAAAAACGTCAGCGTGTCCCCACTCGAGGGCACGCGCGGGTCGTTGAAATAATCGAGAAGTGCCTTCTCCAGGCTAAGTTTGAGTTCATGGCTGATTTGGTGCCCGGACTCATACACCTGCCAGCCGAAGCCTTCATAGCCTTCGTCGAGGGAAGAAAGCATCTGCTTGGCGAAAGCCTCCCGATTCTCCACTCCCGGGCCTTTATCCGTGCTGACGGCCCGCTGAATGGCATCGAGTAGAAGCTGTTTCGGCAAAATCACGTTGGCCGCGTAGCGGTCACCATAACCTCGGAGATTGCTCGCCCCCATCAGGCCGAAACTTTTGTTTGTCGCAATCACCCACGCTTCTTCTGCGGGGACCCTACGTTCTTTGCGGAAATATTCAAACACCGTCGGGGTCAAAGGCGGCTGACTTCCCCATGGGTCCACGGGCTGCCAGTTGCCCGTCACCAGAGCGGCGCTCGAGTTATAGTGGTCGGTAATGCCGTCGTTGATGGCCGTCGGATAGAGCAGGCCTTGCGGAATCAAATCCTGCGTCAGATGGGGAATATTCCGCCAGCCTTCCGGAGCTAGGGTGTCTTTGTAACGGGCGCCGCCGCCAAAGGTGGCAATGATGACCCGATGGGTCGGTTTTTTGTAGCTCCTGAGCCTTTCCGCCAACGCACGTCGAGGCAAAAAATGCTCTGCGAGAAAAGCCGCAATCAGGCGCAGCACATCACGCCGTCGTGGGTTCCAATCATGGCCAAGGCTTTCAGTTGTGTCCGGCATGGTTCGCCTCAGTACTCCGTAATCTCGCCGCCTTTGATGCTCTTGGTCACGCCGGGAATATCGAAGGGGTGGTCGTAGCCCGGCTGGATTCTGCCGCTTTGCGTGTAATAAGGCCAGGTATCAGCCACGACTCCTTTTCCGCCGTGATTCATCATCGTAATCCTGGTAATGAGCTTGGTGGATTTGTATCCGTACTCAAAAGGAATCACCAATCGCAGCGGCGCGCCGTGCTCGGGCGTCAAGGAATGGCCATACATGCCCGTTGCAAAGAGGGTGTGAGGATAGAGCAATGCTTCCAGGCTGTGAAAATCGTAATAGCGGTCGGCGCAGTCCACGCGCATCCAGGTAGCGCCCGGCTTCGGCCGAATAATATTGAGGAGCTCCTTAGCTCGAAACCCATTCCACGTAATTCGAGCCGACCAACATTGTACGCATTTTAGCCGGCTGCTTTGCGTGATCTGAGGCAAAGAATGAAGGTCCGCCAGCTTGAGCCGCAAGGGTTTCTCAACCAGCCCGCCAATCTCCAACTCCCAGGTGGCGAGGTCGGGAGCCGGAATGGGATTGAATTCCATGACCTTGAGGTGAAATTGATCCGGCTTGTCCGAGGGGATAATCCAATGGCTGTTGGGCGCCCCGCCGGCGGCGGGTGGTGCGGCGGGCGAGGGAGGACATAGAGGGCGCGGTGAGGCGATCGCCGCAGGGCCTGCTCCCAGCGCCGCAGCCGCTCCCGTCTTCACAACACCGTCGAGAAATTTTCTGCGGTTCATTTCCTACCTCGCGCAATCGGTTGGAAGTGGTAGCGTGCCGTCCCGCCAGCACCCTTCGTTCAATGGACCGGCGGGTCAGCCTCTCCCTTCCGGGTTGAATACACAAATTGGCGAATCTGCTGCCGTTCCTGATCCATTTCCGCCAGGTGGCGCGTGTAGAGCTGTTGGTGAATCTTGAACTCTTGTTCGGCAAGCTGTTTTTCCCCAAGATGCACGTAAGCCTGCCCAAGGCGATAGTAGGCGTCCATGAGGTGAGGATTGAGTCGAAGCGCCGCCTGATATTCGGGCACCGCCTTGGCATATTGGCCTTCCTGAGAGTATAGGTCGCCAAGCTCTAGGTGCGCTCTTGTAAAGGACGGATCAAGCCGCTCTGCCTTCTTCAGCAAAGCCTCCACTCGATCCAGGTCAGGCCCGGCGGTCTCCATCTCCTTGCCTTTCCAAAGGCTCATGCCGTAATAATAAGCAGCGCGAGCATCCAGTGGATGAAGTTCTTCAAATCGTCGAAACCTGGCGATAACGGCGGTGGCTTGGTCGGGCGCCCGCTGATAGGCTTGACTCAGGAAGTAATAGGGGTGCGGGTCGGAGGGAGCAAGGTCCGTGGCGCGCATCAGCGCCTTGACGGCTGCCTCATATTCCCCCCGCCAGTAAAGCGCCAAGCCCAGCCCCACGGCTAACGGCGCCGAGTTTGGATAACGTTCCAGACCCTTTGAAAAAACCTCGATGGCCGCGTTCCAGGTATGATGGAGCAGAAATTCGCTTCCCCAATCAAAAATATTCTGTTCGGTCGGGTCCATGTGGGCAGCCTGTTGGTATTCATTCGCCGCGGCCACAAAATTTCCGAGCTTCTCATCAACGTCCGCCAGCAAGTTGTATAAATCCGCCGTCGGCCGCGTTTTAAGCAGACGCACAATTACCTGCCGTGCCACCTGGAGCTGCCCCGTTTTCTCATAGGCCAAACCCAGGTCATAACCGTTGCCGTAGGCGGAAGGGCGAAGCGCTTGCGCCTTTCCAAGATACGGAATAGCCTGGGCAATCTTCCCCTGGCGGGCGTAAAACTCTCCAAAGTCGTGGTTGGCCTCGTAATCGTTGGGCTGCGCCCGCAAAGCTCGCTCGAACTCCGCTGCGGCCAGGTCATTTCTCCCCAGGCGCGCGTGGCTCACCGCGAGATTCGCCCACGCCGCGGCGGATTGAGGTCTTATCCGAGCCGCCGCCGCGAAGGCGTGAGTGGCTTGAAGAGCTTTTCCTTCCGCGGAATAAACAAAGCCCAGCAGCTCCTCGACCTGGAAACTGGGTGGCAAACGCCGAGCCAAATCTTCCAGCTCCTCGGCTGCGATGGAGTATTGTCCGGCTTGGTAATGGGAAAGCGCGGCTTGGAACTGGCTTTGCGGAGACCCTGCCGCGCGCGTGCCGTCTGCGCCCCCGGGCATCGGCGCCACAAGCGCCGCGCTCAAAAACAGAGCGGCAGCCGCCGGGAAGCTCATGGACATCACCCCATCATTCTAACACCGCGCCGGCCGCAGGCAAGGAGATGAGCGGCCTCAAATGACTTCCTGTGCTCAGCCCAGGCATCTAATTTCGGTTGGCCTGCGCCTTGCGAGACCCTGCCGCGGTCGCCCCTTCGTGGAGCGCCCGCCCCTGCGGGTGAACCGGGCGACGGCCCTCCGCTTCCGCCTCAGCCGTCGCCCTTAAATTTTTGTTTTCCGCGTTCCTCGACCGGCCCCTAGAAGAAAAGCTTCAAGGCAAATTGAATCTGCCTCGGGTCTTGGAACGGAAAACGCGTTGACCCAATCTTGCCGAAATTCTTGTTCGTGAAGTCCGTCGAGCCGGGAATGGCAACGACACCGTTGCCGCCAAAACCCGGGGCGTTAAAGGTCGGGTGGTTCAAGATGTTAAAGAACTCGCTTCGGAATTGTAGCCGGTATCTTTCCGAGAGACGGAAATCCTTGAAAAGAGAAAAGTCTAAGCGGCTAATCCCTGGTCCGACGACCTGAGAGGGCGCTCCACCCATGGCAGCGAGCCCCGTTAGCGGAGCGCAGCCTGTTGGGTCGCCCAAAATCGGCCCTGTGGCACCCAAAACACACGGCTGAGTGAAGGCGGCAGGGTTTAGCCATTGATTGACGTTGTGCGGCCCAGCGTACGGATTTTGGCCTGTTAAGAGGGCGTCGCAGCCCGTCCCTGCTGTGGTCCCCCGAGCGCAACGGATGTTGAGCGGTTGCCCGCCCTCGACTGTGGCGATCCAGTTGGCGCTCCAGCCGCTAACGACCTCGTTTGCTACACCCTTCGCGTGGGCCATGAAGCGTCTCCCACTGCCAAACGGTAGCTGGTAGCTGCCGCTGAAGTGGAAAACGTTTCGGATACTGTAGATAGCATTCTGGTAGTCGCCTTGGATACCAAACCCAGCGCAGTACGGACAGCGATACCCTCCTCCCGTCCCTCCATTCAGTAAGTCTCCGGCGTCGCTTCGAGCATTTGAATACGTGTAGTTGGCGAGGAAGTCCATCCCATTCGCGTAGTGCTTCTCGAGCGTGGTCTGGAGGCCGTTGTAGTAACTGTCGCCTTCCGTGGCAGCGTAGCTTGAGCCGTTTCCAAAGTCAGGATAGGGAAGGTACAACCCTTTGCCCGGGGCCGACGTGGCATGTATGTTCGTTCCGGTCGGGAGGATTTTCGACACCTCGTTCGAGCCTGGAAATGATTCTAGGTGATGAACCGTATTTCCGACGTAGGCCACGGTGAGCGTCGTGCTAGGCGTCAGCTCATACTCCGCGGTCAGGTTCCACCCTTGCGTGTATGGGGTAATGTAATTGTACTGAATACCCCGGAGCGCCAAGCCCGAGGCCTGGACCAACGTTGCCTTGAGCGGCGTACAGTCAAATCCCGTCTCAAACGTAAAGGCGTTGGCGCAGGGCGTTCCCGCGAAGCTTGGAAACGCCGAGGCTCCGATCGGCGTTTCGCCGTTCGGGTTGAAGAAGGAGAAGTTAAACTGGAAGGGATAGTTTTCACCGATGTTGGGCGAGTAGCCACGATTCTCGAATCCGTTGTAAAAGATGCCGTATCCGCCCCGCAAAACTAGCTTTCGGGTAGCGCGGTAGGCAAAGCCGAGACGCGGTGAGAAGTTGGTCCATTGCGAAAGCCCCAGGTTGGGGTTATTGCTGGGAACAATCTTGATGCCGTCCTGAGCTGTAAGCGCTAGGAAACTGGGAGATAAGCCCGTGTCGCGATTCGCGGGGATCAGGTACTCGGCCCCGTTTCCAGGGGGCCCTGGAATGAAGTTCGCCTGGGCCCCAAAGTGCTCGTGGGTCTGCCCAAAATAGTCCCAGCGAACGCCCAGGTTCAGGGTTAGCTTAGAAGTCGTTTTCCAATCGTCCTGAAAATAGGCGCCGTAATAGTTCTTCAAATCATCCGTCAGCGAAATGTTTGACGTAAAGACAGCGTCCGTACCGCCCAAGTAGTTGATTCCGTTCGGAACGGTTGATTTGATGGGCGTCAATAAAAATTGAGCGGGGCCCGTGCTTCCGGTTGCCCCGTCCGGGATGCCGGTATAGACCCCGTCGTAGTTGTATTGGCCGTGCGACCAAGGCGGCTGGAGTGTCGAGTACTTAACGTGCTGGAACTCGATCCCCATCTTGAAGGTGTGGTTGCCATAGACCTTGGTCAGGTTGTCCATGAGCTGAGTTGTCTGACTGATCTCATTCGACGGCAAAAAGGCGTTCGACCCAAGAGTGTTCAAACCGCTGATGCCGAAGGCCGGCAGACCGCCGTTCTCACAGCATTGAGGGATGGAGCTCGAAATCCCATATTGAGCGGGAATCCCAAACTGAGTGGCGACCGGGCCGTAGCGCGACGTATGGATACGGTTTTCCCCGAGCCGCGCTTCATTTACGAGCGTCGGAGAGAAGATATGTGTGTAACTGAGCGCGCCCTGAATCGAGAGTGCTTGCTGATTGCCTTGCTCGAACGCCCCACCGTCGGCGACACCCTTAAACGGGCCGGGAATCAGTTGGGGATCGTTGACATAGCTGAACGTGCCAAACATCTGATCCTTTTCGCTCTTATCCCAGTCTATCCGCGTGTCAAAGGAATTACGGTTCTCCGAGAGGACCGGCGAATCGGTGTAGTTGCTGCCGAAAAGGCTGGTCCCGTTCGGCGCCGGATAAAGGTCGAGAATCTTAATCGCGTTGGGATCAAGCCGGCCGGCAGGAAGCTGATTGAGCATGCAAGCCGCCTCACTTGGGCAGTCGCCGGTAAAATTTGTAACTCCGGCAATGCTCCCACCAGTGAAGAACGGATCCCGCACGTAGCCGACGGTGGTTCCTGTCGGCGTTCCGCTCGGGCAGGGCGGACCTGCTATTCCGGTCACGGGGTCAGAGACGCCGCAGCCCACGGGCCGGGTGGTGGCGGGGTCCAAGATGGTGCCTGCTGGGAACATCCGTCCCAGGGCGTCCGTCTCGACCGCGCTCCCCTTCTGTCCAAGGATGAGGTCGGCGAAGTTGGTAAATCCACTCGACCGTTCGAGAGCGGTGGGCACGGAATTCGTGAACACACTACCTTGGCGGCGGCGCAGGCCCTCGTAGTCGCCAAAGAAGAACAGCTTGTTTTTGCCGTTATAAACGTGCGGAATGACGACGGGGCCGCCAATCGTGAAGCCGAACTGGTTCTGGCGGTACTCGCCTTTATGGATGCCGCCCGCATCCTCGAAGAAGTCGGCCGCATCGAGTTTGTCGTTTCGGAAGAACTCCCACAGATCCCCGTGAAGCTGATTGGTTCCGGATTTGATGGTGGCGTTCAGGATGGCGCCGCCCGCGCGGCCATATTGCGCGCTGAAGTCCGACGTCTGAACCTTGAACTCCGAAATTGCGTCCACGGGTGGCAGCACCACGAAGTTGGTCCCGTTTAGAAAGTCCACCGTGTCCTCGTTGTCGTCTATGCCGTTGAGCAGATAGTTATTTTGCGCGGGGCGCAGCCCGTTGGCTGAGAACGCGCCGGTGGCAGCGTTGCCGCGGGTATCCGCCTGCGGAGTGTTCACCCCAGCTACGATCTGAGCGAGGAACGTGTAATTGCGGCCGTTGAGTGGGAGATCGTGGACGCTTCGCCCCGTAACTACCTGTCCGACCGAGGCGTTCTGGGTTTGGAGCGGGGGTGGGGCGGCGGTCACTTGCACGGTTTGCGTGACGACGCCCGGTCGAAGCGTCACGTTGGCGACCAACTGCTCGTCAATGTTGAGCTTCAGGTGCGTCCGCAGAGCCTTGGCAAATCCCGGCGCTTCTGCGCTCACCGTATAGGTACCGATTTGGACCGGCGTAAAGATGTAGCTGCCGCTCCCATTGGAGGTTGTGACGATAGAAAAGTTCGTGCCCTCATTGGTGAGGGTCACCTTGGCGTGAGGAATCACGGCGCCCGTTTGGTCCTTAATCGTGCCCAAGATCGTGCCGGTGTCAATTTGGGCGTGCAGATTCGAGGAAGCAACTCCCATGAACATGAGAGCCGCCGCCATCACCGACCAAAACCGCAAACCAAAACCTTTTGCCGCCATCGCTTGTTCCTCCTTCAATGTTGTCCGCAGCGGCGCGCCGGAAGCGCGCGATATCTGAAGCGTGATAACCAGGATTGACGCCCCTTCTTCCCCTGGCGGCAACCCCTCGATCCAGCTTCCTCTTCTGGTAGCTGGTTGGAACGAGTCACGATGAACCTCCCCGCTCAGAACCTGCCTGAGCGGTCTCGGTTGATGTTGATTTGAATCCCTACCCTTGGCCCAATATCCGACGGGAAAAAAACAAGTAAACAGCTTAAGCGGTTAACTTAATAGCACGCGCTTCGATGCTTGTCAAGTCTTTTTTTTGACTTTATACTACGATAATTAACAATGGCTAGTGCCTTTGTACGTAGCGGGGTAGTAAAACAAAAGATTGAGATATCCGCCCACCCGTCATGCCGCACCCACCAACCGAGAGTCTGGGGCGGGAGAGTTTGACATGGCGGCAGCGTGTGCTGTAGGCAACTTATGGGACTAACGATTCGGGACGTGGCCGGGCAAGCCGGGGTATCCACGGCCACGGTCTCCCACGTGCTGAACAACACGGGTCAAGTGAGTCCCAAGACTCGCCGCCTGGTTCTTTCGACCGTTCGCCGGATGGGGTATCTGCCGAATGCTCACGCGCGCAATTTAGCCTCGGCGCGCAGTCGCACGCTCGGCATGATTGTTTCCGACATTGAAAATCCATTTTTCCCCGAAGTGATTAAAAGCTTTGAAGCCCGCGCACGCCATCACGGCTACGAGGTGATTTTGAGCGACACCAGTTACGATCCGCGGTTGATGCGACGCGCCACGGAAAGAATGCTTGAGCACCAAGTTCGCGGCGTTGCCGTCATGACCTCCGAATTCAGTCCTCAACTCATCCGCGAGATTACCGGGCGTCGTATTGCCGTGACCTTTCTTGATCTCGGGCCGGTTCGACCTTACGCCAGCAACATCCGCATTGATTACTCTTCCGGCATCCAACAGGTCGTTCAGCATCTCTACGGCTTGGGGCACCGCCGGATGGTCTTTGTCGGGGGGCGTCCTCGGCTCAAGTCTAATTTGGTCCGCCTGCAGGCTTACATTGCCTCGATGAAAGCGCTCGAGCTTGATCCCGGGCCGGTGTTGGAAGGTAATCTGCGATTTGAGGGAGGCTTGGCCGCTGGTTCGAAGATCCTTCGGCTCAAGCTGCTTCCAACCGCCGTCGTGGCCGTGAATGACCTCACCGCCGTCGGCGTCATTAAGGCGCTGACCCATGCGGGTGTTCGCGTGCCACAGGACGTTTCGGTGACCGGCTTTGATAAAACCCACCTTGCCGAGTATGTTACTCCGGCGCTGACCACGGTGGACATTCACCGCGAGCTTCTGGGAAGCATGGCCGCCGATGCTTTGCACGAATTGTCCTCTTCCACCGACGCTCCAGGGAAAGAATATTTGGTTTCGGCTGAACTCGTCATTCGAGAATCTACGGGGCCGGCTCCTGCCCGTACTGGCCATGTCCCCGCAGAGGTAAAGTAAGGCGCTGCTCCTCAGCTAAATGCCATAAGGTCTTGCTCATCCTGCCCCTCACCTCTCTTCAACCCGCGTCGCCGTCCCGTGTTGAAGCTTCGCTTCCGCGTCGAGGCGAGAGCCGCGGGCTTCTCGAGCCGGTAGGATTTCGCTTGCCGTCGCACCGCGGCGTGACGGCCGTCACTGACATCGTGCTGAAAGAAACATATACGGGCGTGCGGGGGAGCGACGATGCCCATGACGAAGCGCGATTTTCTGCGTACTGCGGCCACGCTGGCGGCGGAGACGCTTCTGGGTGGGAATTTGGCAGCCAGCGGAGGCCACCCCCGCGAGGATGCGGAGGGCAAGGTCATTTTAGTGATCTTTGGCGGGGTGCGCCGAGCCGAAACCTTCTCGTCCACCGGCTTCAGCAATATTCCTCATCTTGCCTACGACCTAGGGCCGGAGTCGCTTTTCTACCTCACGGTTCACAACGACGGGGTCACGGCCCATTACAACGCCATCGCCAGCATCCTGACGGGAAATTGGCAGCGCGTGGACGATTGGGGTAAGTTCCCTCCCACAACGCCGACCATTTTCGAATGTTACCGAAAGCAGATGAGGGTCCCGCAGAGCCAAGTCTGGATGGTAGCGAGTAACAAAGCCTTAACCGACATGATCGGCGCCAGTTCGGCTTCTCGTTACGGGCCAAGGTTCGGAGCCAACGTAGTTTTTCCCAAACAATTGCTCATCAATGCCGTGATGAATGCCGTTTGGAGTGGCCGGCGGCGCGCGACCGCCAACCCCCGCCAAATGCAACAAGAACTCCAAGAAATGCTGGAGCAGAACAACTACGAAGGGTTGGGTTGGTCGGTGTTTGAAACGCGCGACCTCCTCGTGCCGCGCGTGCGCGAAACGATCCAGCGCGCCATTACGAGATTCGTCGAGAGTCAAAAACCTAGCACGGGCGATGCTCTGACTTTCTGGATCAGTCGGGAGATCATGCGGCGGTTCGCTCCCGCTCTTCTGGTTGTAGATTTTTCGGACGTCGAGGTCGCCCATTTCGGCTCGTACTCCATGCACGTCGCCGGAATCCGCGAGGGAGACCGGTTGGTCTATGAGCTCTGGCAGGAAGCAAAAACGAATCCTGCTTACCGTGGCCGAACCACCATGATCGTGCTCCCCGAATTCGGCCGTGACCCGGCCGGTTCCAGGACCAATGGCTTTGAGAATCATCGTTCTTACGATGCCTCCTGCCGGGACACTTGGATGATGGTGCTTGGTGCAGGGGTGGGAACGCCGCGGGTGATCGAGCGGCCCGTTCACCACATTGATGTCTGTCCGACCTTGGCCGCTTTCCTAGGTTGCGAGGTGCCCGATGTGCAGGGACAGAGACTCGTAGAGGTCAAGGTTTAGGGGCGCGCCCGGAAGAACGACAGAGTGACGCCGAGCGCTTTAATTGAAGGCTATGGAAAACCTCCCTCTCGAAATACGGGAACTCCTCAAGCGCGGTTTGATCCAGCGTCTCCCGGTGACCTTCCAGCCTTTCTTTAACGAAGAGGTTCGAGAATGGGATAGCCTGTGGCCTTATGAGCAGGGGTATATCGTTCGCGTCCTGGACTACCTCGGCGGCCTCAACGACGCGGCATTCAAGAAGCTGTTTCAGCCGCTCCACGCCCTTGAGGCCCAAATGGGAGTTCAAGGGGAGTTCTCCACTCGCGAGGAGAGCTTGGAGGAAGCCTCGATTCTCGCGCGCTCACCGCACTATCTTGAATGGCAGCAGGAGGTTCGACGGGTCAACGAGGCGATCAATCGAGGGATGGAAACTGCCGGACGGCCGTCGCAAGCTCGGCGTCGGCTGATCCTGCTGGTTATTCCCGCGCGCCTGGTTCTTGCTGCGAAAAGCCCGTGGCAACACTGGGGGGATGTGGGTAGGCCGCTCACCTTGGACATCTCTGGCCTCAGCGCGGGTCGGGGGTCTGTGGCAGCCCTCCTGGGCATTTCCGGTGCTCCTCACTCGGCTGGATTGCTCGGAACCTTGTCCGACAAGCTGGGCTGGAGGTCCGATGAGATATGGGCTCTCGAGGGCGCGCCCCTCACTCTGGCGGCGGTTTGGAACGCGCTCGGTGTCGCAACAGGCTCTCCCTCCAAAGCTGTTTTACTTAGTTTCCCGCGACTCAAGCTTTTCCGAGAAAATTTTCTCGATCAGCTCAATACGATGCAGAAGGATCTCGCCGACGCCGACCGTGTCCTCGAGCATTTACACGCTATCAATGTGCAACGGTGGTGCCCGCCAGAGATTTCTGAGGATCATCGGGCACAGCAATTCGTGCGCTCCGTGTTCTTGAGTGGGAACGGCGCGCTTCTGTTCGGCAGTGCCTTCGTGGAATGGGCTGCGTCGGAAGCTTTCCGCCGCGCTCGGCCTTCCTTTGTCCTGGCCTCCTACGGCATTCGCAACAAGCCCAAACCTTTTACCAGTGTCGCCATCTTTGAAAATCAAGACAAGGTCAGCCCCCTGCCCGACGTCCCCGATTTCGCGGGAAGCGCGCTCGATGCTGACGTTCTTTCCTTTTACACTTGGCGGGCTGCTATGCGCTATCCAGAATATGAGTCCGCTGCTTGCCTCTGCGTCGCTGAAAATCACCCGGCGGCCTATTTAGTCTCGCCGGATGACTTTCCGCTGGCCAAGCAAACTGGCCGCATACCCATCGAGCGCGTGACCTCAAGCGTCCGAGATTGGCTTGCTTCCTAGCCGATGTTGGCGACGGCGCGCTGTAACTCCTTGAAACGGGAGGATCGGTTTTTGAGTTTGGTCCCTACATCCGCCAGGGTCAACCTTCAGGAGGCCGCGGCATTGTCAAATCGTGACAAAGACTTCGTTGGCCTCGCCCAAATCCCGAGCCGCGGGCGTGACGAGCGTGCGGGAAGTGATGTAGATTTTTTCCCCATGGCGCAGGGCGCGACGTACATCTTCCTCGCAAACAAAATCCACCGCGCGGGGCGGCGTAGCGGGGTGAGCGGAAGAAGCCTCAGCGACCTCGGCGGACGATGCGGGCTCCGAAGTTGGAGCCGTAGCCTTCGCTGGCACGTCGGCCGAGGTTGCGCGAGAGTGCCGCGCGCTGAGGAAGCGTTCCACGAGTTGGGAAATCTGCTCGCGGTCAGCCGGCAAGTCCTTGGACGGCGAGGGAGGCTGACCCAGGCCTGCCGCGGGTAAAGAGAAAGAGGGCGTTCGGTAGGCAGGAGACTCCGGCATGCTGGAGTCGGATGTCCCCGTCGCCGGCACGCCGGTGACGGCGCGCCGTTCCCAAGCCAGACGCTTAATGTTAATTAAGTGCCAGGGCGAAAGATTATCGGAGGTAATGTTGCCTCCGGGACTCCCGCAGCCGAGCGACATGGAGGGAAACAGCTTGGTCGAATAGCCGATGGAACCGTGCGGCGCCGGAGTGTTGACCACTAAACGAAAGGCGGGAAGTTCAAGCGCCATGGCGCGCACGACTTGCTGATCCTGAGCGTGGATTGCCATCGTGTGACCCAGGCCGCCGAACTCCAGCAGCCTGCGGCAGATTTCCAGGCCCTCGTGCCAATCTTTCACCACGCAGAAGGACAGCACGGGCGAGAGCTTTTCGGCGGAAAGAGGATGGTCGCGCCCAATGCCCTCCAAGGGGGCGATGAGCGCCCGTGTGCCGTTCGGAATTGAAAAGCCGGCGGCGCGCGCAATGGTTTCCGCAGACTGGCCCACCATCTTGGGGTTGACGCGAAAATTCGGGAGAATGAGGACGCGCGCCACCGCCTGACTTTGCTCGGGCGAGAGGAAAAAACCGCCTTGCCGCTCCGCCTCCGCCCGAACCGCCTCGGCAACTTCTTGGTCCACCACCATGTGCTGCTCGGAGGAGCAGATGGTTCCGTTGTCGAAACATTTGCCGCGCAGGATATCCGCGACGGCTTTGGCAAGATGGGCCGAGCGATGGATGTAAGCCGGGACGTTGCCGGGTCCCACGCCGAGGGCTGGTTTGCCGGAGCTATAGGCCGCGCGCACCAAGCCGGCTCCGCCGGTGGCCAGAATGATGGCGGTCTTTGGATGCCGCATCAGCTCTTCCGTGGCTTGGCTGGTCACCAGCGTCATGCAGCCGATGGAACCTTCCGGCGCGCCTACCTGCCGAGCCGCCTCCTCCAGGATGCGGCAGGTTTCAGCGATGCACCGGACGGCGGAGGGATGCGGGCTCATCACAATGGCATTGCGGCCTTTGAGGGCAATGAGCGCTTTGAAGATGGCCGTCGAGGTCGGATTGGTGCATGGAATGATGGCCGCCACCACGCCCACGGGCACGGCGATTTCAACGATACCGTCCTTGGGGTCCTCGCGGATGATGCCGGCCGTCTTCAGATCTTTAATGGCATGGTAAACGTCGCGGGCGCTGAAGAGATTTTTTTCAATCTTATCGCCCACCACGCCGTAAGTCGTTTCTTCCACGGCCAAGCGCGCCAGCGGCTCAGCGTGGCGGCGCGCCGCCTCAGCCATGGCGGCAACCACGGAATCCGTCTGGGACTGGGAGAAGGTGGCCAGGGTTCGGGCGGCTTGGGCGGCTTTATCCACCAGCCGCCGGACTTCTTGAATGGATTCAAGATCGCGGTCCATAGGACAGTGACGAGGGGCGGGCCGCCTGTGACCGGTGCACCCGCGTTCCTAACGGCATCGCGGGCACTCGTGGCCGGCCGCCTTTCACGGCTTTTTGCTGCCCGGCAGGATTTTCTCTGCTTCCTCGTGGGGGCGCGGAATCACGTGGACACTCACCAACTCTCCAACCCGGCGGGCCGCCGCGGCACCCGCATCGGTGGCGGCTTTGACGGCCCCAACGTCGCCCCGGACCATCACCGTGACGTAACCGGCACCAATGTACTCCTTGCCAATCAGGACTACATTAGCGGCCTTCACCATGGCGTCGGCGGCTTCAATGGCGGCCACCAAGCCGCGCGTTTCAATCATTCCCAGGGCTTCACGATTCATCTCGGCTCTCCTTGCTCAGCCGGCAGGCTGTTCCGCGAGCGCGCCGGCCAGGGCTCGATGTCCCTTACGCTTTCTGCCGCTTCCAGGACCGTAACGAACCATACTCCCGCGGGGCGCTTCGGCTCAGGCGCGGATGCCCTCACCGGCGAGCGCGATATTGTCACGGGTGGTGTTCTTCACAACGTACATTGCCTCGTCGGCGAGATGCAAAAGCTCCTTGCGCGTCCGCGCGTCCTGCGGGAAGGTGGCCACGCCAAAGCTCGCGGTCACACGGATATTCAGCCCTTCCTCGGTGAAGAAAACCTTGGAATTCAGCAGTTCCCTGACCCGGCGTCCCACTAATAAGGCGTTTTCCTTGGACGTTTGCGGCAACAGCACCACAAACTCATCGCCGCCGTATCGAAAGGCATAATCAATCAGGCGTAAATTCCCCTTGATCAAGTCGCCAATCATCCAGAGAAGTTTCGAGCCTACCAAATGGCCATGACCATCATTGACGAGCTTGAAGTGATCGAGGTCAATAAAAATTATGGAAAACTCGTAGTTGTAGCGGGTTGAACGGTAAATTTCGGCGTCCAAGACGAAGTTCAGATGCCGGGCGTTATAGAGGGCGGTGCAATCATCGGTGATGGTCAGCTCATGGATGCGCTGGACATAGCGCGCATTTTCGAGTGCGATGGCGGCGTAATCGGCCAGATTCTTAAGAATCGGGATGTCTTCCTCGCGAAAGCTGCCCTTGCCGAGGCAATTGACCAGCTCGATGACGCCCAGTACCCGCTCGCGCCCCTTGATGGGCACGCAGACAATGGAATGGGTTTCCCCCTGGGTGATCTCATCGAATTTCTTGGAGAACCGGGGGTCGCGGCTCACGTCGCTCACCAACACCGGCTCGCCGTGTAGCGCCGCCCAGCCCGCAATGCCCTCCCCCAGCTTCAGCCGCACATCCTTAAGCTTGTTGGCGCCATTGCCGATGGCGATTTCGAAATGCAGCTCTTGGGTATTCTCATCCAGCATCAGCAGCGACCAAGTGTCGGGCTGAAGGAAGTCGCTGATTTTCTCCATGATGGTTTGGAGAATTTTTTGCAGATCCAGCGTGGAAGCGAGCGCCTTGCCAACTTCGTGGAAAAGCGATAATCGCTCGATTTGCCGCTTGAGCTCTGCAATCTCTTCGTCGCGCTGCGCCATGGGCACCTTGGCCTGTCCGAAGCTCCTTAAGGATGTGACCACTATTAAACGATTAGCCGTCCGTTTTCAACTCTTTTCGTCGCCTCTTGCCAACTTGGTTATCCACCGAGGCTTCTTTTAACCACTTACCTCTTGCGTTGGAGCAAGGGGGATCGGCACATGGCCCCAGCCCAAACCAATTGACACCCTTCGCCAGCGGGCCATAATATCAGAAATGGTGCCTCACGGGGCATCCCTCCGAGAGTAAAAAAATGGGCTCGTTCGGCGAGAACCTGCGGCGGGAAAGGGAAATGCGCGGCGTCACGCTGGAGGAGATTTCCGCCGCCACCAAGATTAGCGTCCGCTTCCTAGAATGCGTCGAAAACGAGGATTTTTCCAAACTCCCCGGCGGCATTTTTACGCGCAGCTTTATCCGCTCCTACGCCCGCTACTTGGGCCTGGACGATGAAGCCTTGCTCGCGGAGTACCAGCAATTGACACGGGACCACGACGAACCGGATATCAGCCATTGGTCTGCCCTTCGTTCTCGGCCCACCGAAAAAAAGCCAACGCGCCTCGGCCGCTTGGCGTTGCCCGTGGCGGTGCTTTTGCTCCTGGTAGCGGGTTACATCTTTTGGCGACGTTCGCAGACGGCAACCTTGCCCCGCGCGCCCGCCGCGCCCGTTGCGGCGGCATCCGCCGGATCGGCGGTGACCCCGGCGACGGTTGCGGCTTCGACCGCCGGTCTTTCTAACGCGCCTTCGGTGGGAAGCGCCGCGTCTTCCGCCTCGCTTCCAGTCTCCGGCGCAACGGCCTCGAACCCTCCGCCCTCTGCGACGTTGCCGAGCAGCCCCGCCGCGCTCAACCTGCAAATCGCGGCCACCGAACGCTCCTGGGTCACCGTCAAGGCTGACGGCCGCACGGTCTTCCAAGGCATTCTTCACCCTGACAACATCGAAACTTTTCAGGCCGCCAAGGATTTCGACGTGTTGACGGGCAACGCGCAGGGCGTCATTCTGACCCTGAATGGCCAAACCCTGAAGCCTTTGGGTCAAGAGGGCGAAGTGAAATCCGTTCATCTGACCCCAGCGAGTCTAACCCAATCCACACCCTGACGGAGGCTCCATGGCTTCGCGATTAGCCGACGCGTTGCGGGAAGGCCATGCTCCCGAAGTCATTCGACGCAAGGGCGCCGAAGGCAACCTGCCGGTGACGCTGGAAGAAAAGATTGAGATTCTAGTGCTCCTAACCTCCGATCCGGATGAGGGCATTCGCAACACCGCTTTCTATACGCTTGAAACGTGGAACCTGGAGGAGCTGGGTCAAATCCTGTCCAACCCGCAGACGCCGATCCCTCTGCTCGATTTCGCTACCAACCACCTGGTGCCCAAGCGAAACGAGCTGGCGTCGGCACTGTTGAACAACCCCTCTTTGCCGAAAGACCTCCGCGATTGGGTTGAGATGAACACGGGTCAGTTTGCCCAGGAAAGGATTACGGCTGCGCCTTCTCCAGCCGGCGGGAAGGCTGTTGAGGTCGAGGTTAAAGATCCTGGGCGGGAAACGCTGGTCCAGAGGATCAACCGCATGAACGCGGCGGAAAAAATCAAAACGGCGCTCACGGGCAATCAAGAGGAACGGTTCATTCTGATTCGTGACGCGAACAAAATTGTGGCGCGGGCCGTGCTCGAATCGCCCAAGCTTTCGGACCAGGAGATCGAAGCTTACGCCTCCATGAAGAGCGTCTCGGAGGACATTCTGCGGTTGATCGCCTCGAACCGGAAGTTCATAAAAAGCTATACCGTCGCCCTCGCGCTGGTCAACAACCCTCGCACGCCCATTGACGTGAGCTTGCCGTTGCTCAACCGCTTGAATGATCGGGACATGAAGGGCGTCGCCCTCAACAGGAACGTCCCGGATGTCATTCGGTCCATGGCCGCGAAGATAGTTAAACAACGTGAAGACGCCATCAAACCGAAACTCAAAGTCAAAAAGTAAGCGAGCGCCTTATCAGCGAGAGAGGAAAAGGCAGGCGTTGGCTTTTGTTGCGGGGCAAAGAGCCGCAGCGTGCAACCCTGACAAGGCGCCTGCGATGCTCGGCGCCACGTGCCGGGACCACGGCCCGTTGGAGACCATTGCAGGCCGAACATCGTCTCACTAAAATATAGAGTGATTCGCGAGGCGGGTGCGCAAGCGTCCGCTGAAAGTGCAGGTTGATTAGATAGATTCGAGGGCCATCGTGTTCTGGCGGAAACTTTGTAAGACACGCGGCGCGGGAGCGGCCGAGAGTTTTCTGGCTGCTGGCGGATTTCACAACGGCCAGTTGAAGCGCTCTGACCGCAGCCTTCGCAGCGGGACGTTCCTCCGCTTTGCGCCGCTGCTCGTGGTCGCGGCTCTCCTGTCGGCATGGACCGCGACGGAGGTTCGACTAAAAGCACAACCCCGAGTAGATTGGAAGGTTTCGACCACTGCGTTTGCGCCCGGCGGCACGATTCCAAAGAGGTTCACCTGCGAGGGGCAAGATATTTCACCGCCACTGAGTTGGACTTCGCCTCCTCCGGGCACCCAAAGCTTGGTTTTGATGATCCTGGATCCCGATGCCCCTTCCGGCACCTGGACGCATTGGCTCATCTATAATCTTCCCCCAACCCTGCGGCAGCTTCCTGAAAATGTACCAAAGCACGCAAGGCTCGCCAACGGCGCCGCGCAAGGTCGAAATGACTTTGGGCGTCTGGGCTTTGGCGGTCCGTGCCCGCCGCCGGGGAAACCGCACCATTATCACTTTCGCCTTTTTGCCCTGAACACCCGATTGAGTCTCGCCCCCGGCGCGACCCGTCCGCAAGTGGAGCAGGCCATCCGAGGACATATCATCGCGCAAGCCGAGCTTGTCGCGCGCTTCGGACGTTGACCGATTCTCTGGAAATCCTCTTCATCTTGCGCCCGTTGTGGAGAAGGTGATTTTTGCGCCGTCGCTTGAGTCAGCCTGGACGTTTCTCCCCTCTTGACGAAATGCTGAGATTTTGATTAGAAAAAAAAGAAGGATGCCCAATTTCAAATTGAGAGGACGCATTCTCTCGTCTGCGGGCATTCTTCTTCGATGTTGAGCACCTGGCCCCGGCAGCGGCGAGAAGTTTTCCGTGCGGGGTGACGTATGGCGTTGGTCGGTATTTTTAATAAACTGAGGAGCAGAAAATTGGCCCTTCAATCCACGGCCGCCAAACCGCCCGAGCCTCAACCGCCGGTCAGCCGCGAGCCGGACGCCATTTATCAGAAAGGAAGACTCGTGGCGCGGGTGCGCGATCCGCTGGTGGATTTGGGGGCCAAGGGAATCCGCTTTGCGGAAATCTACCGCAGCGACGAACTGTTGTTGCCGGATGAGTGCGAATTCCAACAATACCGGATTGTGATTCAAAAAGTGGGATACGCTTCGCGCGTGTTGCCGGGAGAGACGGAGAAAGGCAGAGTGCTCAGGGACTGCACGGCGGACATTGTGGGATATATCCAACCATGACAGCCGGGCGCAGCGGGGTTTTCGCCCTGGCCGCGGGAGGCTCGCTCAGTCGGCGTCGAATCAGGCGTCAGTGTAGGGAACAGTTTTCCAGAGTCCCGATTTTCCGCACAGTTGGCAACGCCGCAGCAAGCCGTCCATCTCATGAACTGCCTCCACCAAGCGTTCTTCCGCATGGAGGAGCTCGCGGGTTTTGCACTCCGGGCATTGCACCATCATTCTGACAGTGCGTTGGTCCTGGGGCTGCACCTCGGGAAACTCGATTCCCCAAATATTGGTTCCGATTTCCAAGAACTCGACACCCCAGAAAAGAGAGCCTTTCTCCATCCCTGAAACGCGGCAAACCACGCGAAACACGCCTTCGCGCCCGGTCCTTTGGCAGAGAATCCGAATTTCCTGGTCGGGAATCAGGTTGCGGCCCAAGCGGATTTTCGCCCCATGCTGGCTGACAACGGCCGTGCTGCCGTCCTGCACGAAGTCAATGCCCTGAAAGTCGAAGCCGAAGACCCGGATGGGCAATGCCAACGCCAACCGGGGCGAGCGACGCGCGCGCGCTGCTTCCATGGGATCCTCCTCAGATGGGGCCCTACTCCGAGCCGACGATTCGCCGATAAGCGTAGCGAATTTCTTGTTCGACCTCGCGCAAACGTTCTTCCAGGCTTTGTGATGACTCTATCAGTCCCCATCGCGTCAGCACGGACTCGATGGCAATTCGCGCTCCGCCTCGCTCCAGCAATCCTTCCGCCGGCCTGCCTCGCACCAGGCGGACGGCGTGATCCACACCGCGAAGAAAGGTCGCGCCTTCCCTTAGCGTAGAAGCGTCCGAGGCGGAAATCAAGCCGGCCCGTTCCAGAAGGTCCACCTGTGCCGGTGTATTCGCGCCGAGCGGGGCGTGAAGGCGATTTTGCAGGCGGAGAAATGAGATGGTGAAGTCAACGTCATAATAACCGCCGGGGCACGTTTTGGTGATGGAAGGATGCGCGCTCCTTTCCCGCTCCAGCCGACGCCGCATCGCCTGCAGTTCACCCTCGAGGTCGGGGTGGGATTGGAAGCGGTCAAAGACGGCAGCAATCAGCTTTTCGGCCACTTGTTGACCTAGTCTGAAGTCTCCCGCTACCGGGCGAGCTTTGAGGTAGGCGAGGGCCTCCCAGACCTGAGCATCGCGGGCTACATAGTCGAGCAGAGCGCCTTCGGTAATCACCAACTCGCCTTCCTGCCCGCGCGGGCGCAAACGGGTATCCACGGCAAATAGGGCGCCATCCCGTGTGTAACTCGAAAGGGCTTCGAGGGCCTTTTCCGCCACTCGAACCAGCGAGGCCGGATCGTAGCCCACCGCTGCCGATGGAATTACAAAGATCAAATCAGCGTCCGAGGCGAGATCGAATTCATTCAGCCCTAGGCGCCCGAGTGCCAGCACGATTAAGGCGCTCCCGCTCCCCGGCGCCGTCTCGGAAGCGCCGCGGACGCCAACCGTTTCCTCGCTCATCCAGAGGGCGCTGGCCACCGCCCGCGCCGCCAGCATGGACCACCGCTCAAGTCGCTCGAAGACGCTGACCATCCTGTCCAGGTCCGCCGCCGCTAGGCCCAAAATGCGTTGCCGGTAGTGCCGCCGTAGCATGGCCATTTTCTGGCGTAAGTCCAAGCCTTTTTCCGTCGCCCACGGGAACGGTTCAGGCATCGCGACGGGCGGCGTCACCATGCTGATCTGCCCCCTCGGTTCTTCGGCGAGCTCAGGAGGCTCCAAGGTTTCAAAATCCTCCGAATGGTGGCTTAGGACGTCCCCCCAGTACTCGCTCTTCCCCATCAGATCGAGCGCGCGGGCCAACGCCTCCGGTTTAAGCCGCGCGGCTCGGAATCTCTCCGGCGACGCCAGTAAGCCGGAAAAAAAACGGGTCACGCTCTTGCGGGCTCGGTCGGGCATGGCGGATTGGCGCACGAGCTCCGCCAATTCGGGAGCGTGCGCGTCCAGGTAGCTCAGCAATAAATGATAAGAATGGAGTCCGTAATCCGCGCTGGGCGGGCTGAGGGGCTTCAATTGGTAGGATTCCTTGGAGGGTTGCGTCGAGGCGGGGTGAATCAACTTGTCGTAGATTTCTTCGACCTCGGCGAAGGTCTTCTCCAAGCGTTTCACCAGGGCTTGGCCGGGTGAAACCGGATCCTCAATGCCGCACCGGCGCGCCAACTGGTCAAGCGCGGCGGGATCGGATGGCAGGCGGTGTGTCTGCCGACCCAGCTCGAATTGAATGCGGTGCTCCACGCGGCGGAGCAGCTCATAAGCATTGACCAGGCGGGCATAATCCCGGTCGGAGAGCCATCCCTTGTCATTCAGTTTGCGAAGGGCGAACAGCGTCCCGCCGGAGCGCACCCACGGGTCGCGCCCGCCGTGCAACCGCTGCAGGCATTGGACCAGAAATTCAATGTCTCGAATGCCTCCGCGATGCCGCTTCACCTCTATCTCCGAGCCATGGCGCTCCTGAAGCTTCTTGGAAATCTGCTCGCGCGACCGGAGCACACTCTCCACCGCTTCAAAATCGCCCGGCGCCGCGTAGGCGTCATTCTCCACGGCGCTCAAGAACTCGCGGGTGACACGCACGTCGCCGGCCGAGTGGCGCGCTTTGATGAGCATCTGAAGTTCCCAATCGCGCGCCCGATGTTCGTAGTACTCGAGCGCCGATTTCACGGAAATCGCCAAGTCGCCCATCTCGCCTTCCGGCCGGAGCCGCAGGTCCACGCGAAAGACCTGGCCGTGCGGCGTCGGCTGAGTAATAGCGCGCGTCAAAGCGTGAGCCAGCCGCACGAAGTATTCTTTGTTGGAAATGATGGAATCGCGTTCGCTGCCGCCGGAGGTTTCTCCGTCGCGTTCGTAGAGAAACAGCAGGTCAATGTCCGAGCTGTAATTCAGCTCATTGCCGCCCAACTTGCCGAGCGACACGATGCTGAAGCCGCTGCGGGCAATCCTTCCCTGCGCGTCGCGGTACTGGGGCTGGCCGTAGCGGTTTTCAAGCTCCCGATCGCAGAACGCCAAAGCGTTCGAAAGGATGACGTCGGCGAGCATAGAGAGCTCTAACGTCGTCTCGCCGAGCGTTGAAAGACCCAGCACATCCTTCAGCACGATGCGCAAATAGTTTCGCCGCTTGAAATGCGCAAGCTGCGCGGAAAGCCACGGCTCGGGATGAGTCGTCGCAAAGCGGGCGTAGTCCTGTGACAGCTCTTCCTTCGATTTAAGTTTGGCAAACTTGCGGTCACGGGCAAAATGAAGCGGCAGCGCCGGCTCAGCCAAAAAACTTTCCGCCAAGAAGGCGCTGTAACCAAAGACCGCCACCAAATAGGTGAGGGCCGTCGGATGGAGGGCCAGTTGGTCCAAAACCTCTCGCGGCGCCGCGTGGGCGTAACGTTCGAGCAGGTTGAGCGCGCGGTCCGGGTCCGGCGAGTGCGAAAGCAGCGAGGCCAAAGGAGCCAGCAGCGCCTCCGGCAGCCGAGTTGTTAGGCGCGAGAGATTGATTTCCGCTCTGGCGCGGTTCTCAAAATGAACGGAGCTGAACTCGGCGCGCATGAAAGAGAATTATAACCTGCGCGCCAACGCGTTCATCCTCTCGCCGGTGACAAGTCAGCGAAGAAGTTTGGGAAGCAGAGCTGGGAGAAACGGCAGCCCGAGAATCAATAGGAGGATTGCCCACGCCAGCGGCCGTGCCATATTGAAGGTGTAGCCGAGGCCCGACCGTTTTTCAACCAGCAGGGCGGCGTCGGCCGGGTTGTAATAGAGCAGGCCGCCAAGAATCCATTTTTCATCGGGAGTCGTATCGCCGCCGGCGCGTGAGAATTCGATCTCCTGAAGGCGAGCCCATCCCATCCAAATGGCGCCGGAGATGATGTAACCGAAGAGAAGAAGCATGGGCAGAAGAGCCTCCTTGGGGCCGAAAACGGGCGGGCGGCCTGCCATCTGCGGAAGCAGGGTTGCCACCTGAATCCAGGCCAAGAACAGAATCATCACCGGCTTCATCCACTGCATGAACAGCAGCACCGAGTGTCGGTAAGCATGTTCAGCCTCGCCGGCAGGCCCGGAAGTGACGATGATCCGCGAATGAATGATCGTGTATCCAATCAGGTCAACGATGATGCAGACCACCAGCCCTAGGCCGGGCAGAAAGAAAATGCCGCTGAAGGAACGGGAAGCCCAGCCGTCAGGCCGGCCGCTGGCAGCGAAGTGCACCGCAACGCGCGCCGGCAATTCGGGATAAACGTGCGTGAGCCACGCGCACCACGCCATCAATATCAAGGCGGCGGTAAATGCCGCTCCCAGGGAGTAGTGTTCTCCGAAGCGTCTCGGGCGCAGGCTCGCTTCTCGCGACCCGGACGGCGCCGGTGGAATTGCTCCCGCCCGGTTGCGTTCGCGCAGCAGACGCCGATGCGCCCAAGTCCAACCCGCGGCCCAGGCAGCAAGAGCGAAGACAACATAGACGACCTGCGCCAACGGCCACTCGGATTCCTGATAGTTGGCGTTGAGCCAGAAGGCGAAGCCCGCGACGCCGCCCAGCAGGAGGACCGCTTCCGCCGCAAGCCACGCCCGCCGGATGCTTTTGACAACCTCTCCGGGGAGAGCGGCCGTTATCGTCACCCCAAATTGCACGTCCTTTCGAAACCAGAAAGGCGCGCTCCAAAGCGCTAGTCCCGCAAACGCCATCATGAAAATTCCCAGGTTCATTGCAGCCCCTCCTTCGCGGCCTGCTTGCACAGTCGCAAGAAAGCCTTGGCGTCCAGGCCGGCAAGACGCGCGTCCACAAACAATTTTTTGAGCGCGAGCCGCAAGTCCCGTTCAGTCGCGCTGGAGACCGGGGACTGGCGCACCCGCGCCCGGCTGCCGCGCCGCAGATAGACGAGGTTCATCCGTTCAAGCAATTCGTAGGCGGCTTTGACCGTGTTGACATTTACACCGAGGTCCTGCGCGAGATCGCGCAGGCTGGGTAGCGCGTCCCCCGATGCAAGGCGGCCGGCGGCGATGTGGGCCTTGATGCCATTCGCGATCTGAACGTAGAAGGGCGACGGGTCGGCGGGATCAATTCGGATGACGGCGTCCATAAATCACAAGTGTATGGATATACTAGCACAGCTGTCAAGGCCATCTGAGGGCATCTGAACCGTTGCATGGCGTCCTGAAATCAAAAGGCGCGGACACGGTGACCGCGCCCTTTCTGGCTGTAGTGACTCTGTGCTCGAAGGCTTTCAGATGTCGTAATACAGCGCGGACTCGGACGGATGGGGGCGCGGGTTGCCGGCCTGGACCTGGTTGCCCAGCTTATAAGCGATCCAGGCTTCGACCAGTTCCTCTCGCGGCGCCGCGTGGGCGTAACGTTCGAGCAGGTTGAGCGCGCGGTCCGGGTCCGGCGAGTGCGCCAACAGGGACGCGAGCGGCTGATGAAGGGAGCTGGGCAGCAAGGCCTCCACCTGTTTGAGGTTACCCTCGGCTTTGGCTTCATCCTGAAAGGGAATGGTTGCAAACTCCGGCTGCATGCTCTTCGGATTATACCCTGAGGGCTCCGCCCGGCGCGCTCGGAGATGCAACCCGCTAAGCTGAGGGACGGAATCTCCTACGCTGCCCCACCGTGTGTGTCCGACATTATGTGGAGGTTAAGCCGCCCTTCGGCTCTCCCTGTAGTCCTCAAAGCGGCCGTTGAGGTGGCAACAGCGCAGGGCCAGGATGGCGTTGGCTCCTCAAACCGTCCGGAACATTCCCGATGGCTTTAGGCGGGAAGCGGTCACGGTCTTGCCCCCGGCTTCGATGACGCCCGAGCCTACGAATAGGGGTTGGCGGCGAAACTTGGGCGGCGCATGCGTTCTGCATTCGGCTCGAAGTAGTCGGCCTCGGTGCGGAGCTTCTCCGCGACTTCGGAGTTGCGAGAGGGGGTGGCGCGGAGCACGCCCACAAGCTTTTCGATTTCCCTTTTGTCCGACAGGCGCTTCTGATGGGCCTTCATCCAGGCTTTGGGCTTCCCTTCATTGTTGGGGTACAGGCGGCGCGGCAATTCCCACAGATGCTGACGCGCGTTTTGGCTGTGTCAAGGCAAAGTAAGAAGTTCCTGTTCTTAGCAAAGTAAGTAGTTCCTGTGGGCGCTAACCGAAGGAGCCCGTAGGGCGACTGAGGTTAGCGCCCACGGCGCGCCTCACGGGGCGCTTCCTTCT
>JAKCCV010000011.1 GCA_021838785.1 Acidobacteriota bacterium
CCGACCTGAAGGTCGCCGCTACGGGTGCCCAGCAAAGCAGTTCGGATTCACAGATGGTGGGCGCGCTCGTCAAGCGCCATAAGAACGCCTTGCTCGCCGCGCTCGCGGCCATCATCGTGGTTGCTGCCGCCGGCGTCTGGTTTTTCGCCTTTCGGCCCAAGCCGCCGATGAGGTTTGAAGTCGGACAAATCGAGCGGCTCACGAATTTCGGCGACGTCGAATCCGCCGCCATCTCACCTGACGGCCGCTACGTCGCCTACGTGCGGGGCGCGCCGGGCCGCGAGAGCATCTGGCTGCGCCAGACGGCGACCGGCAGCGACGCTCCGATTCTTCCCACGGCGGCGGTCAATTACTCGGGTGTAACCTTCACGCCGGATGGAAACTTCATCTACTACGACTCGCGCACGGTCGCCGCTTCCTCCGGGGTGGTCTATCGCATCCCTTCGCTCGGCGGCAATCCGAAGGAGGTCGCTCGTGACGCTCAAGGCAGGGTTGCCGTTTCCCCAGGCGGAAAGCGAATCGCCTTTGTGCGCAGAAACTTGGCCACCGGCGAAACAACCCTGGTTGTGGCAAACTCGGACGGCACCGGGCAGCACGCCATCGCTTCCGGCAAGTCGCCAGAGTTTCTCGAGGATCCTCCCGCCTGGTCTCCCGACGGAAGGGTCATAGCGCTTCCGTCTGAGTCGTTCGCCGGAATTTACTCGAATTCCCTAATCGCCGTGAGCGCCGGCGGCGGCAAACAAAGAGTTGTGGCGCATACGCGCCTTTGGCTGGACTCGCTGACGTGGTTGCCGGACGGCAGAGGGCTAATCGTCGCCGCCGCTAATCAGAGCCAGGTATTCCAGTTGCAACTCTGGCGGGTCTCCTATCCTTCCGGGGCCATGCGCAGGGTAACACACGACTTGAACGCTTACTCGATGCCGACATTGACGGCGGACGGCAAAACGTTGAGCGTGGTTGAGTCGGAAACAGACTCCAATCTGTGGATTGCGGCCAAGGGCGACCTTGACCATCCCCGGCAGATTACTTCGATCGCGCAGGGCACGGAGGGCCTCACCATAGTGAACTGGCCGCCCGGCAACCGGATTTTCTACTCTTCGGCGGATAGCGGCTCGGTCGCTGTCTGGAGCGTGAGCCCGGACGGAACGGGTGCGCAAAACCTGTCAAATCCCCAGGGCGCGAACGACGAACACTTTTCGGTCTGCCCGACGGGGGATAATATTGTATTCGATTCTGACCGCCAGGGCGGCGTGAATCTGTGGCGAATCCATCGCGACGGCAGCGGCCTCACCCGCCTGACGCGTGGCAGCTTTGACCTTGAACCCTCGTGCTCGCCCGATGGCAAGTGGGTGGTCTTCGCATCGCGTGGCCACGGCGGCCCCGAGCTTCGGCGCGTGCCCATCCAAGGCGGCGCGGAGCGAAAGATTACGAACCAGCCTTGCTACCGCCCCTCAATCTCGCCCGACGGCCAATGGATCGCCTGCATCGCCCCGGAAGCCGGCCAGATGAAAATCGCCGTGATTCCGTTCAGTGGCGGACCCGCCGCCAAGATGTTCTCCGTTCCCGCCGGGGCCAGCCCGGAGACCTTGCAGTGGACTCCCGACAGCCGCGCCATCGGCTACGTCAACACGGTGAGTGGCGTTTCAAACCTATGGACGCAGCCGCTCGCGGGCGGCGCGGCAAAACAGGCAACCCAGTTTACTTCCGGTGAAATTTTCAATTTCGCCTGGTCGCCCCAAGGCGACTTGGCGCTCGCCCGCGGCAGCCAGTCGAGCGACGTGGTGCTCATCAAGAACGCTCAGTGACCGGCGCTGCCATTGGTGATGCTTACCCTGCACGGTAGCAGGTAGCGCAGAGGTTGTGCGTCTCAACCTCTGCGGCTCGCGCCGGCGCTGACGGTGCAAAGGCCGCAGAGGAGCGCCAAAGGTGCGCACCTCTGCGCTACCCCTCCTGGCTCGCCTCGTTGTAGCGGCCCGGAGGCGAGCTGCGCCATCCCTGAGCTTGGCGCGCCAGCAACGGGCGACGTTCTCAATCCTTCCGAGCACGAGGGTGGATTTCCCGCGTCCCTGCGTTAAACTAAGAGCGCGCCGGTTCGGCGAAATCGAAGCCGGCCGGGGATGCCATGGAGCGCTACGGGCACGGGAGCGGCAAGGTGAGGCGGCACGGTCCAAGGGCAGTCCAGCGGAGCGGGCGGTTATGGCTGGGCGCGCTAGCGGCCTGCGCGATGCTGTCCTCTTGCAGCCAACCTCGTCCCCACGTGATGGCTTCGAAGCCAACGCCAATCAATCCGGCCACGGTGGGTGAGATTGACGGCACGATTTATTTCAAGGGCACGCCGCCGCGCCGGCAAGTGATTCACATGAACGAAGACCCGGTGTGCGCGAGCGAGCACCGCGGCCGGCCCGTTCACGCCGAAGACGGCAAAGTGAACCCCAACGGGACGCTGCCCAACGTTTTTGTTTACCTTCGCGCCGGAGCGGAGAAGTATGTTTTTGCGCCGCCCTCCCGGCCCGTGCTGCTGGCGCAGAAGGGCTGCATGTACGTGCCGCACGTGCTGGGCATTCAAGTGGGGCAGCCGCTTGAAATCATCTCGGAAGACCCGACGATGCACAACGTGCATCTGATCGCCAAAAACAATCCGGAATGGAATGTTTCGCAGGCGCCGGGCGCGCCGCCCATCTTCAAGACGTTTTCGCGGCCCGAAGTGATGATGTCGGCAGAGTGCAATCAGCATCCCTGGATGCGATGCTACATCGGCGCGGTGGCCAACCCTTTTTACGCGGTGACGGGCTCGAGCGGCGAGTACGCGCTGCGGGGCGTCCCAGCGGGAACTTATACCGTTGAGGCATGGACGGCAACCTTCGGCACCATGGAGAAGTCCGTGACGGTGCGGCCGAAAAAAACGACGCAGGCGAATTTCACGTTCCAGCCGATGTGAGGCTCAGGCTTGGCGCGGCGGAAAGTGGGGTCATGGGCAAACTTCTTGCGTTCACGATGGTGGCGGCGACCGTGGCGACCGTCGTGCTGTTCTGGCGGCGGGTGTGGTGGTTTCCGCCGAATATCTCGACCGTCGGGGCGGGGGTGGACGGCGACTTTCGGCTGACGCTCTGGGTGACGGGCATCCTGTTTGTGGCCGCGCAACTGATTCTGGCGTATTGCATCGGCCGACGACCGAAGGCCGGCCGCGCCCGCTATCTCACGGGCAATCTGCGGATGGAAGTGGCGTGGGCGGTCGTGGCGGGCGCGACGTTTATCGGCCTGGCGCTCCACAGCTATCGAACCTGGGCGCGGATGTATTTTATCGGCGCGCCGCCCAACGCCGTGAAGATTCAGGTGGAGGCGGAGCAATTTGCTTATTGGTTCCGCTATCCGGGGCCGGACGGCGTGTTTGGCCCCATGCACCTTCGGCTGATCAACGACGCCACGGGCAACTACTTTGGGCTCGACCCGGCGCGCGATCCCACCTCGCGCGACGACATTGTCACCGCGACGCTCGGCATTCCCGTTGACCGGCCCGTCGAGCTGCTGCTGATGTCGAGAGACGTGATTCATTCCTTTTACGTCCCGGAGCTTCGCATCCAGCAGGACATCGTCCCGGGCATGGTGATTCCGATTCACTTTACGGCGACTCGAACCGGCAACTATGAGATTGTCTGCACACAGCTCTGCGGGCTGGGACACTACGCGATGCGGGCGCCGCTCAAGGTGATGACGGAGGCGAAATTCAAGCAATGGCTGGCGCGCCAGGCGGCCGAGCAATGAGAGGTCCGGAACCGGCCAATGGGTGAAAGAGCCGGCTGGCGGATGCCCTGCGCTTCGCGAGCACCGTTGAATGGCGGCCCGCCAGGTGACGGCCCGTTGGACAGGCGGCAATCGCACCAGGCTCGCGCCGCAGAGCGTAAGGTCGAGTGACGTGGCAAAGGCTTCCAGTGAAAGCGTGGCACCGCAAGTCGCCCGGGGCTTTTGGCGGAAGTACGTCTTCAGCACCGACCACCAAATCATCGGCAGGCAATACTATTTTTTGGCGCTTTTTGCGGCGCTCGTGGCGATGTTTCTGTCCTGGCTGATGCGCGTCCACTTGGCCTGGCCGAGGCTGGCGATTCCGGGCCTGAGCGCGCTTTCCGCCTCGGGCGCGCCAGCCGGGCTGATGACGCCGGAATATTATTTGTCGCTTTTGACAGTGCACGGAACGCTGATGATTTTTTTTGTTTTAACCACGGCGCCTCAAGCGGGGTTTGGGAACTGTCTCTTGCCGGCGCAACTGGGCGCGGAGCGCATGGCGTTTCCGCGATTGAACATGCTTTCCTTCTGGCTCACCTTCACAAGCCTGGGCGTGTTGCTGGCGAGTTTTTTGGTGCGGGGTGGGCCGGCAATTTCCGGCTGGACGGCCTATCCGCCGTTGAGCGCGCTTGGCAGCATCACGGGTCCGGGCGAGGGCCTGGGGCAGAGCCTGTGGATCATCTCAATTGCCTTGTTTTGCGTGGCCTCGCTTTTGGGGGCGCTGAACTTTATCACCACCACGCTCGATTTGCGGGCGCCGGGCATGACGCTGATGCGAATGCCTCTCACCGCCTGGGCGTGGTTTGTCACCGCCATCCTGATGTTGCTTTCCTTCGCCGTGCTGCTGGCGGCGTGCGTCCTGCTGATGCTGGATCGCGTCGCGGGAACCAGCTTCTTTGTTCCGAGCGGGCTGATCGTGAGCGGGCAGATGATTCATGGCCACGCGGGCGGCTCACCGCTGTTGTGGGAGCACCTTTTTTGGTTTTTCGGTCACCCGGAGGTTTATATCGCCATTCTGCCGGCCATGGGGGTGACCTCGCATCTGCTTTCTTGCTTCGCGCGCAAGCCCGTGTTTGGCTATCGCGCCATGGTGTGGGCGACCATCGCCATTGGATTTCTGGGTTTTCTGGTGTGGGGCCATCACATGTTCGTGAGCGGAATGAATCCGTATTCAGCGTTTGCGTTTGCGGTGCTGACCGTCATCATTGCCGTGCCTTCCGCCGTCAAGACGTTCAATTGGCTCGGAACGCTTTGGGGCGGCCGGCTGCGACTGACCACCGCCATGCTGTTTGCCCTGGGGTTTGTGTCCATTTTTGTCAGCGGCGGATTGAGCGGTATTTTTCTCGCCGAGCCGCCGGTGGACGTGCAGCTCCACGCCACCTATTTTGTGGTGGCGCACTTCCACCTGGTCATGGGGATGGCGGCCATGTTCGGCATCTTCAGCGGAACGTATTTTTGGTTTCCGAAAATGTTCGGCCGCATGATGAATGAAACGCTCGGCAAGATTCACTTCATCCTGACGTTCGTGGGAGCGTATTGCGTCTTCATGCCCATGTATTTTCTGGGCATGGCGGGCAACGTGCGCCGCTACGCGCAATTTGTGGATCCCTATCTTCAGCCCTTGATGCCGTTGCAGCGCTTCATCACGGTGGCGGCGCTCGGGTTGGGCGCGGCGCAGTTTCTTTTTATCTTCAACTTGTTTTGGAGCCTGTTTGGGGGCAAGAAAGCGGGCGAAAATCCTTGGCAAGCCACCACGCTCGAATGGGCCACGCCGGGCGCGGCTCGCGCGGTTTATCGCGGCCCTTATGAGTACGCGGTGGCGGGTCAAGAGCAGGATTTCGTGATGCAAAATGCGCCGGACGCGGGCCCGTCGCGGGCGCGAAAGGAAGCTGCCGATGACAACGCAGACCAAATTTCCAACGCTTGAGGAAAGGGGCTTTGGCGACGGGGGCAACGGGGGAGAAGGCTCCGCCGGTCGCTCCGCCGGTGGCAATGGCACGGCGCTGAGCGTGGGCCCGACGGGCATCTGGATCGCCATGGCCTCCATCACGATGTTCTTCGCCGCCTTCACCAGCGCCATGGTGGTGCGGGCGGGGCTCGGCGCGGATTGGACTCGCGTGGCGCTGCCGCGCATTCTGTATTTGAATACGGCGATGTTGCTGGCCAGCAGCGTGACGCTCGAACTTTCCGGCAGAAGCCTTCGGGCGGCGCGCGAGGGGCCATTTTTCGGCTGGCTGATGGCGACTGCGGCGCTGGGCGTCGCGTTTTTGGCGGGGCAGCTTGACGCCTGGCGCGAGCTGGCGGCGCGCGGAGTTTATTTGGCCACCAATCCGGCCTGCTCTTTCTTCTACCTGCTGACGGCCGCGCATGGCGCGCATCTGGCGGGCGGACTTTTGGCGCTGTTTTACTTGGTGGCGCGCCATCGGCGGATCGCGCGGGGCGCGAGCGGGCAGACCATCCTCAAGGTGACAACCCTCTATTGGCATTTCATGGACATCCTCTGGCTTTACCTGTTTCTGATGCTGGCCTTGTGGGTTTGAATTCATCGCCTGCGGCCGTTTTCTCCGCCGGCAAGCCGGGCGAGCTACGCGCCAATGCGGCGGACCGGACGGCGACAGAGGGTGAAGAGGAGTTCCCTCCTCGTGCTGAGGCTCGCCTGTGCTACGCTGGAGGAGGTTTCAGAACGCGCGAGGTGATTGATGGAACCTGCTTTGTCGCAAACGGAATTAAACCAAATCCACGCTTACTGGCGCGCCGCCAACTATCTTTCCGTCGGCCAAATCTACTTGATGGATAATCCCTTGCTGCGCGAGCCGCTGAAAATCGAGCACATCAAGCCGAGACTGCTCGGGCATTGGGGCACGACACCGGGACTGAACTTCATTTACGCTCACTTGAACCGGCTGATTCGGCGGCGCGACCTCAACATGATTTTTGTGACCGGGCCGGGCCACGGCGGGCCGGGAGTGGTGGCGAATACCTACCTCGAAGGAACCTATTCGGAACTCTATTCGGAGGTGTCGCAGGACGCCGAGGGGATGAAGCGGCTGTTCCGCCAGTTTTCGTTTCCAGGCGGCGTGCCCAGCCACACGGCTCCAGAAACCCCCGGGTCTATTCACGAAGGCGGGGAGCTAGGCTATTCGTTGCTGCACGCTTATGGAGCCGTCTTTGACAACCCGGCCCTCATCGCCTGCTGCGTGGTGGGAGACGGCGAGGCGGAAACCGGCCCCTGCGCGACGAGCTGGCACTCCAACAAGTTCCTCAATCCGGCGCGCGATGGAGCCGTGCTACCCATCCTGCACTTGAACGGTTACAAAATCGCCGGCCCAACGGTGTTGGCGCGCATTTCATCGGAAGAGCTTCGTGACCTCTTCGTGGGCTACGGCTATGAGCCGCATTTTGTTGAAGGCCACGAGCCCGAGCCGATGCATCAGGCGATGGCGGCCACGCTGGAGCGCGTGCTGCAAGAGATTCAATCCATCCAGGCCCAGGCGCGGCAAAACGGCTTCCAACAACGGCCCCGCTGGCCGATGATTATCCTCCGCACGCTCAAGGGATGGACAGGCCCGAAGGAAGTGGACGGCTTGCCCGTCGAGGGCACGTTCCGCGCCCACCAAGTCCCGCTCGCGGATCTGGCCGCGAAACCCGACCATCTGAAAATGCTCGAAGCCTGGATGCGAAGTTACCAGCCCGAAGAGCTTTTCGATGGAGCCGGCCGATTGCGGCCGGAGCTGGCGGCGCTAGCGCCCCAAGGCCCGCGCCGCATGGGAGCGAATCCACACGCCAACGGCGGCTTGTTGCTGAAAGATCTGCACATGCCGGACTTCCGCCAATATGGTGTCGCCGTCGAGAAGCCGGGCACCCTCACGGCGGAATCCACGCGCGTGGCCGGAACGTTTTTGCGCGACGTTATGAAGCTCAACCCGGCGAACTTTCGGCTGATGGGCCCGGATGAAACGTCCTCCAACCGCCTAGAGGCCGTGTTTCAAGTGACGAATCGTGTCTCGACGGCGGAGATCCTGCCCACCGACGACCACGTGAAGCCGGACGGACGGGTGATGGAAGTCTTGAGCGAGCACATGTGCCAAGGATGGCTGGAAGGCTATCTGCTGACCGGCCGGCACGGATTTTTCTCCTGCTATGAAGCGTTCATTCACATTGTGGATTCCATGTTCAACCAGCACGCCAAGTGGCTGAAAGTCACCCGCGGGATTCCCTGGCGGCGGCCCATCGCGTCGCTGAATTACTTGCTGACGTCCCACGTGTGGCGGCAGGATCATAACGGATTCAGCCACCAAGACCCGGGATTCATTGATCACGTGGTGAACAAGAAGGCCGAGGTCGTTCGAGTCTATCTTCCGCCGGACGCCAACACGCTGCTCTCGGTGGTGGATCACTGCCTGCGCAGTCGGAATTACGTCAACGTCATCATTGCCGGTAAGCATCCCGAGCTGCAATGGCTGGATATGGAGGCGGCCGTGCGTCACTGCACGCAAGGCGTGGGGATTTGGAGCTGGGCCAGCAACGACCAAGGCGCCGAGCCAGACGCCGTGATGGCCTGCGCCGGCGACGTGCCGACGCTCGAAACGCTGGCCGCCGTGGACCTGCTGCGCCAACACGTCCCCGATCTGCGCCTTCGCGTGGTGAATGTGGTGGATCTGATGGCGCTTCAGCCGCAGAGCGAGCATCCGCACGGGCTGCCCGATCGCGCCTATGACGCTCTGTTCACCCCCAATAAGCCGATCATTTTTGCCTTTCACGGCTATCCGTGGCTCATCCATCGCCTGGTCTATCGGCGCCGCAACCAGCAGCTCCACGTGCGCGGCTACAAGGAAGAGGGAACCACCACCACGCCTTTCGACATGTGTGTGCGCAACGATTTGGACCGTTTCCACCTGGCCTTGGATGTGCTCGACCGGGTGCCCAAGTTGGAAAATGTCACCGCTCATTTTCGCCAGTGGCTGCGCGACCGGTTGGTGGATCACCGCTCCTACGTTCAAGCGCACGGCGACGACATGCCGGAAATTAAAAACTGGCAGTGGCCGTATCCCTCGGGAACGGAGTGAGGGATCGGCTCGCCTCGCGCCCTAGCACGTTCCAAGCGAAGTCGGCGAGAGAAGGTTGCAGGCAAGGAGTGCGGCGGAGCGTCGCAACTCCGGGGGAGCGCGGCATCGCGGTTGAAGCTGCATGAGGATTCTGGTTCTCAACGCCGGGTCGAGCAGTCAGAAAGCGTGTTTGTATGACGTCAGCGCTCCGCTGCCGGAGGACGCGCAGCCGGCGCTCTGGGAGGCGCGGATTGAATGGGGCCAAGCCGGCGGCGGGCGGCTGCGAATCCAAACGGCCGGACAACCCGCTGAACAGGTTGAGATCGCGGTAGGCTCGCATGAAGCGGCGCTTGCCCACTTGTTGAGCACGCTGAACAATCATCCGGGATTGGGGCGGCAGGACGGTCCCGTGGTGGAAGCGGCGGCCCACCGGGTGGTCCACGGCGGGGCTCGCTACACCGAGCCGGTCCTGATCACGCCGGAAGTCAAAAGCGCGATTGCCCAAGCGGGCGTCTTCGCGCCCCTCCATAATCGAGCGGAAATTCAAGGCATGGAAGCGGTGGCAGAACGCTTTGGGAGGATTCCGCAGGTCGCCGTGTTCGACACCGCGTTCCACCGCAGCCTGCCGGAAGAAGAAGTGGTTTACCCGGGACCGTATGAGTGGCTCGAAAAGGGGCTGCGGCGGTACGGATTCCACGGCATCAACCACGAGTACTGTGCCGCGCGGGCGGCGCGACTGCTCGATCGGGAGCCCACTTCCTTGCGGCTCGTCACCTGCCATTTGGGGAGTGGCTGCTCGCTCACGGCGGTCGGCGGCGGGCGAAGCCTCGCCACCACCATGGGCTTTACCCCGCTCGAAGGGCTGATGATGAGCACGCGGGCCGGCTCGCTCGACCCCGGCCTGCTCCTCTATCTAATGCGGGAGCTGCGTTACACCCCCGAGCAGCTTGAGGACATCCTCAATCGCGGCTCGGGCTTGCTGGGGGTTTCCGGAATCTCGGCGGACATGCGGGAAGTGCTGGCAGCGCGCGCCCAGGGCGAGCCACGCGCGGATCTGGCCTTCCGGCTGTTCGTCCAGCGGCTGACGTTCCACGTCGGCGCGCTCCTGCCCAGCCTCGGCAGGCTGGATGCTTTGGTGTTTACCGGCGGCATTGGAGAAAACTCGCCGGAAGTGCGCGCGGCCGCGTGCAAGCGCCTGGCTTTTCTCGGCGTTGAACTCGACCCGAAACGAAACTCCGAAGCCCACGCCGACGGGGATCTGGCCGCGCCGCCCTCCAAGGTCCGCGTGCTGTTGATTCGCGCGCAGGAAGATTGGGTCATCGCCCGGACGGGCTGCAAGTTGCTCACGGAAGTGGTAAAATAAAAGACTTCGCTTTGCTGGGGAGCGCCCACAAGTGTTGTCGAGTGGTCTGGTCTTAGCTCAATGCGTGCTCTGTTACACCTCCGCGGCGGCCGCGAAGGGGAGCGGCATTCATGCCTTGCGCAGCGGCATTCTGCTCCTGGGCACGCCGGCGGTTTTTCTGTTTGTGGGGATTCTGGTTCTGGCGGCGCGGCGAAGAAACCGATTTTACGGCGTCCCCGAAGCCGCGCCAGCGAAAGCCCCGCTGAGAGAGACGACGTAAAGCGCGGGGTGGAACGGTCTGATGACTCGTCGCAGGGTCAATCCGTGGTTGCACCGCTACGCCATTTTTGTGGCCTTCGCCACCTTCTTCCTGATTATCGCCGGCGCGCTGGTCACTTCCAACGACGCGGGCCTTTCGGTGCCGAGCTGGCCGACCTTCTTCGGAAGCTTCCGCATGCCGCGCATGGTGGGCGGGGTGTTCTACGAAGCCGGCCATCGCCTGGTGGCGGGCGTGGTGGTGATTCTGACGCTCATCCTGGCAGGCTGGATTTGGAAAAGCGAGGAGCGCCGCTGGGTGCGTCGCCTGGCCGGCTTGTCGGTTTTGGCCATTCTGATTCAGGCGGTGCTGGGGGGCATCACCGTGCTGATGTATTTGCCGGTGGCCGTTTCCGTCGCCCACGCGTGCATGGCACAAGTCTTCTTTTGCCTCATGGTGAGTTTGGCCGTCTTCACCGGCCCCGAGTGGCGGTGGGATGACGCGAAGTTGGAAGACCACGAGTCGCCGAGCCTCCGCTGGCTGACGGTCGCCAACACGGTGACGATTTTTATTCTCATTTTGCTGGGCGCCATTTTCCGTCATCATGGCTTTGGCGTGATTCCACACATCGTGGTGGCGCTGCTGGTCACGGCGGCCACGCTGTGGATCTTCGTCCGCGTTCAAAATCATTTTGACGAGTGTCAGCCGTTGGTTCGGGCAGCGCGGCTGCTGGTGGCTTTACTCGCCCTGCAACTGCTCTTGGGCGTCGGTTCTTACATTGAAGTCCTCACGCATCAGAATGCCCCACAACCGGAAGCCCCGGTGGTGGATATCACCACCGCTCACGTGGCCGTGGGAGGGCTGGTGCTGGTGACAAGCCTTTGGCTGACCTATCGAGTTTATCGTTATGTCCGAACGGCAAGCCCGGAACGCTCGGCGGAAGCGGCCGAGCAAAGAAAGGCCACAGCATGACAGAACCTCGGACCCGCGTTTCGGCTCCCGACGCCGCCGATTTGCTCCCACTTGCGCCGCGGCCCGAGCGCGCCCGTTGGCTCGTCTGGCTGGCTGATTATTGGACGTTGACCAAGCCCGAAGTGAATTTGCTGGTGCTCGTCAGCACCCTGACCGGCTTTGATTTGGCCTGGCACGGAGCGATGCGGTGGGGGCTGTTGCTCGACACCTTGCTCGGAACGCTCCTGGTGGCGAGCGGAACGGGAACGCTCAATCAATATCTCGAGCGCCGCTCCGATGCCCGGATGCGCCGCACCGCCCAACGGCCCTTGCCCGCCGGCCGGATGAATTCATCCGCCGCGCTGATATACGGCCTGGCGCTCGCGGCGGCGGGCGGCGCGCTGCTCTGGATTCAAGTGAACGCCCTGGCCAGCGTGCTGGCGCTCCTCACCTTGGCAAGTTATCTCCTTTTATACACGCCCCTCAAGCGCAAAACCCCGTGGTGCACGTGGGTGGGAGCTTTGCCCGGCGCCATGCCGCCCGTCATCGGATGGGCGGCCGCGCGCGGCTCGCTCGGCGGGGAAGCGGCCATCCTTTACGCGATTTTGTTTGTTTGGCAGTTTCCGCATCTGCTGGGCATTGCCTGGATGTACCGCGAAGATTACTCGCGCGCCGGACTGCGGATGTTGCCGGCCCATGACGCGGAGGGCCGACGCACGGCGCGCCAGATTATGGGTTTTCTGCTGGCGCTCGTCCCGCTGAGCCTCATCCCGGCGCTCACCGGCGAGGTGGGGCGGCTTTACGCGGTGGGCGCGCTGGCGCTGGGACTCTATTTTCTGGCTTATGGGGCGCGCTGGGCCCGCGCTCGGAGCAATCGCCTGGCTCGGCAACTGGTGCTCGCTTCGATTGCCTACTTGCCGCTCCTGTGGGTCCTCATGATGCTGGAGAAAGCCAGGCCCTAGCGCGACGCCCGAGGCGAAGCCGGCCCAAGCCGACCCATGACCGCTCACCTGCCTGCCCTCGAGGCCGCGTTCAACTCCCTGACCGTCGCGCTGCTGCTCGCGGGCTACTATTTTATTCGCCGCAAGAACGTCCGCGCCCATCGAGCCTGCATGCTTTCGGCGGTTGCCAGTTCCGTGCTTTTTCTTGCGTGCTACCTCACCTACCATTTCTTGCGCGGGGTGGTGCGCTTCCCCGGGCACGGGTGGGCGCGCGGCGCCTATCTGGCGCTTTTGGGCTCGCACACGATTTTGGCGGCTGCCATTGTGCCGCTGGTCCTGGTGACGCTTTACCGAGCGTGGCGGAAACGCTTTGATTCGCATCGCCGCATTGCCCGTTGGACGCTGCCGATTTGGCTTTATGTTTCGATGACGGGGGTTGTGGTTTACTGGGTGTTGTATCATGCCTATGGGGCGAAGCCGTAAAGAGCGAGCAACCTCGGCATCGCGCCCTTCGACGGCGAAGGGGAGCGACCCTTGGGCAGGCAGGCGGCATCTTTCTCGAAGCGGATCACGACAAGGCGAATCGGACATTTTGGAATCGAGGTGAGCGCTGAATGGAAATGAAAGTGATGCCTTCCGTGGTTTCCCTCCAAATTGCGCCCACCGCCAAGGCGGCGATGGTGGTCGTGACCGAGGTTCGAGCCGTGCCGGGCCGCGGCTTGGAAGGCGACCGATATTTCCATCAAATAGGGACCTATTCCAAAACCCCGGGCAAAGGCCGGGAAGTGACGCTGATTGAAATCGAGGCGATTGAAGCTTTGGCGAGGGATTATGACCTTCACCTCGACCCCAAGGACAGCCGCCGCAACATCGTGACGCGCGGCGTGGCGCTCAATCATCTGGTGGGGCGCGATTTTCGCGTGGGAGCCGTGTGGATGCGGGGCATTCGCCTCTGTGAGCCGTGCAATCATCTGAATCGGCTTTTAGGAAAGCGCGTTTCACCCGCCCTGCTGCATCGCGGCGGCTTGCGGGCGGATCTTCTGACGGAAGGCCTCATCTCGGTGGGCGACGCCCTCGAAAGCTGACTCCGGAGCGACCGCAAGTCGGTGATCCACCGCCCCGGCGCCGCGGCCAGGCCCACAAGATGACGGCTGAAAGCCGCCAGACCGGGAGGACGACAACCATGAACACGCTGTGGGGATGGTCCCTCGTTTTTCATATTCTCGGCATTGTCCTATGGATGGGCGGCTTGCTCGTCTCGACGCATTTGCTCGCAGCGCTGGCCAGCGCGAAGTCGGATGAGGCGCGCCAAACCTTGGGGCGCCTGCTCGGTAAGGTCTTCAACGGCGTGGCTCATCCGGGAGCCATCATCACCATTCTGGCGGGCACGATGCTTTTCTCCGCCAATGCGCAGTACTACGTGCAGGAGACCTGGATGCAGATCAAGCTGGCGCTGGTCGCCGTCTTGGTTGGACTGGATGTCGCCACTTACCTGATGTTTCGGGCCGTGCGAGCCGGACGCCGCCAGTTGGGACGCGGCAAATTGATGGCCTTGCACAGCGTGACGGCGTTGGTTTTTTTCGCGGTGCTCATTATGATTATTATTCGGCCTTTCGGGCCGTAATCCCCATCCCACGCAGGAGGTTCCATGGAAGCGACGAAAATCACGGTGTCGAAAAACGGCCCGCTTCGCATTGAAGGTGATTTTGTCATTCTCGACGCCGAGGGCGCGACCTTCGATCTGGCCGGCCGCAAGTCCATTGCGTTGTGCCGCTGCGGACACTCGGAGAATAAACCGTTTTGCGACGGCAGTCATAAGCGCGTCGGGTTCCAATCGGAAGTCAAGGCGCGCGCCCTGCCGCCCGCTTAATGAAAGTTGGCGCTAGAGAGCATTGCATTTCGCGTTGGTGGCGAGTGTCCTGAGTCGTAAGAAGGATGAATAATTCCGGGCCGTCAGGCCGGCCGCAAGTCCTTGGCGATCTTTGCGCCTTGGCGTGAAACAGGCTTTGAGTTGTTCATCGAACTTCTGACTCAGGATACTCGCGGGCGCATCGGCCGGCGACGCGACGCTGTGTGGTCTTTGAAGCGGGCCGTTCAAGGGCAGGGCTGGACTTCCGGCACTGCGCGCGCATCCTACCACCAACGGCCCGCGGGTCGCCTCGAATCACCGCCTCGCGCGGGTGAGTTGACAGCGCTGGCCGACTCTCTTAGCATGGCGAGTTGGCATTGGCTGCCGGTCATGGGGACGCGCTCCCCATCTCTCCCGCGAAGCAAGGTCCTTTCTCGGGCGGGCGATGAAACCCCCGGAATCCGGTCAAGGCGGTTACGGTGAGAATTTCGATTCGTTTCAATCAAGATGTCGCCATTATGAGCCTCAACGGCAAATTCATGGCGGGCAGCGACGGACCGTTCCTCCGGCAGAAAGTGAAGGAGCTGCTGGAGGCCGGCACTCGGAAATTGATTTTGGACTTCGCCGGCGTTCCCTACATTGACTCGACCGGCCTGGGTTTTTTGGCGGGCAGCCGGGCCACCGCCGAAACGGCGGGCGCCAAGCTGGTGCTTGCGGGCGTCAATCGCCACGTGCGCAAGGTGCTCGATGAACTCAAGCTTTCTCCGCTCTTCGACATGGTGGCGAATGAGTCCGAGGGTCTGGCGCGCCTCCGGGGGCGGGTAGTCGCTCCGCCGGGCGCGGAAAAGCCGCGCGCGGGCGCGAAAGCCGCCAAGTCTAAACGAGACCCCACCCCGCCGGATCCAACCGGCCCAGACTCGGCGACGTGAACACCGGATGAAACCGCTCCACGAGCGCTGAGTGTCACGGGGGCGCCAACGCTCCCCGCAATTTGCCTATGGCAGGTCATCCCATCGGCGCGCAAGCCGCAGCGAGAATTCGCCCATTTTGCAAGCTTTCCCGCTTGGCGGGCGGACGCGCGTGGCCGCTCGTGGCCGGCTTGCTGCTGATTTCGGTCTCGCGCGGCATGGCCCAGACCAGCACCCGCCTGCTGGTGGCTTCCGGCGAAACTGTGCCCGACCACCCCGGCTTTGTTTTCGGGCCCTTCTCCGGCCTGGTGATGAACGCTCGCCAGCAGATTGCGTTTCTGACCACGCTTGAGAGCGCCCGACTGCAAACGCCCGCCATTGTCCGTTCAGTGGGCGTGACGTTCTCCGTGGTGGCCTTCCGAGGATTGGTGGCGCCGGCCGCCGACACGGTGTTCGAGTCTTTCGGCGCTCCCAGCATGAACGACAACGGAACGATTGCATTTTCCGCCGCGCTCGGCGCCGCGCCCTCGAGCGGCATTTTTAGCGTGACGCAAGGCAAGCCGGTTGCCGTGGCGCTCGCCGGACAATCCGCGCCGGGGGCCGTCGCGCCGTTTCAGGCTTTCTCCTCGCCGGTGATCGGCTCTTCCGGCGCGATTTTGTTTGGCGCGCTCACGGGGTCCGGCTCCGGCTCGCCCAGCGCGAGTGGCCTTTATCTTTGGACGCCGCAGGGCCTTCAGAGCGTGCCGCTCCCGGCCGGCTTCGCCTTGGGGCCGGGGGAAATGCTCCAGCCGATTTTTCAGAGCGAGGATGAATCCGTTTGGATTCCGAACGACGTCTCCGTCGCAGCCGCCGACGATCAATTGTTTCGCGCCCTCGCCATCCGCAGCTTTCAAAGCCTGACCCCGCCGCCCAACCCTGCCAGCACGGCCCTCGCGCTCGCGCCCCTGCCCCAGGAAAAGCCAGTTCCCATGCTGCTGGTCATTCTCCACGGAACCCAACCGCAGACGATGGCCCTCGAAGGCGACCCAACCCAGCCCGTGATGGCTCGTCTGGGCGCCGGGGCGCCGCCCGTTCTACCGCTCGTCGGCGTGGAAAGCGCCGTGGCCGGAGCCTTGGAGGGTCGCGTGGTGATCGCCTCGGCCGCAGCCTCCAACCCCGGCGACCTTGCGTTTTATTGTTACTGCAACGGAGCGGTTGAGGGCTTGACCACCTCGGCGGACTTGGCTCCAGTGGCCATTCAACCCGGCGGGCGCGGCATCCATTTCCTCACCAGCGACGGCAGCCACACCCTCGCCTTCACGGCTCCGCTCGCGGGTCAGGCCAACACCAACGCCATTTTCGTCACTTCGCTGCCGTAAGCCTCCAGACGCGACGGAATCTTTGCGCCCCGAGGTTCGGGGTTTTATCTACACCTCGAGCTTCCACGGCGCGCGGTAATTGCGGACCACAAATTTTTCCGCCTGAGCGCCGCCCGAGAGCAATCGCTGATTTTCGACATCCCAAACGATGCGTTCCTGGCTGCGGTAGGCGACGTTCCCCAGCAGGCAGGCGCACGTCGAGCGTTCGCCAATGGCGATGTCGCTAATGGGCCGCTTCCGCGACTTGACGCAATCGAGAAAATTCCGCACGTGGTCGAAGTGCGAGCGGTTGACGGACGGCATCTTCATGGCCGCCGTGCGCTCCACCCTGCGGCCCGTGCCGCCCTCAATGCGAGTTTCGGGAATCACTTCAAACCCGCTGCGGTCTATAAAAAGCGTTGCGTCGGTTCCATGAAACTCCATGCCGTAGCTTTTGCCGTACATCGAGTTGGCGTTGTCCCAGCGATTCTCATAAACACAAACAAAATCAGGATTCTTGTACTCGTAGGTCACTTGCAGCGTGTCGGGGGTTTGGGCGTTGTCCTGGATATAATACTTACCGCCCTGTCCGGTGATGACGCTCGGCCCGTCCACTTTCATCGCCCACTGCACGATGTCAATCAAGTGAACGCCCCAATCCGTCATAAAGCCGCCCGCGTAATCCCAAAAATATCGGAACGTGGACCAGCGCGGCGGAAGGTGCGGGTCGGGCCCAAAGCGGTTCCAGTTGAACGGCACCTTGGGCGCCGGCCCCAGCCACATGTCCCAATCAAGATCCGCTGGCGGGTCCGAATCCGCCGGGTTGCCGATGCCTTGCGGATATTCGTTGGCGTAATTCCACGTGCGCACAAAACTCACTTTGCCGATGAAGCCGTCTTGAATCAATTGCACCGCTTTTTGAAAATGAATCCCCGAGCGCTGTTGCGTTCCCACCTGCACCACGCGGTTGTATTTCCGCGCCGCTTCGACCATCAGGATGCCTTCATCAATCGTGTGGCTGATGGGTTTTTCGACGTAAACGTCCTTGCCGGCTTTGCAGGCTTCCACCATCAGCAGCGGATGCCAGTGGTCGGGCGTGCCGATGATGATGACGTCAATGTCTTTGCGGTCGAGCACCTGGCGAAAGTCGGTGTAGCTCTGAGCCTTACCGCCCGCGGCCTTCATCGCTTTCTGGAGATTCGGCTGATAAACGTCGCAAACGGCCACGACTTCTCCATCCGGCTGCTGGGCGAAAGCTTCAAAATCGTAACTCCCCTGCCGGCCCGTTCCGATGGCTCCGGCACGAACTCGGTCGCTCGGCGGGGCTTTTTTGGCCGTCGCCGCCCGCGCTAAGCCCAAACCCGCCGCCACCG
The DNA here is from genome assembly GCA_021838785.1 of Acidobacteriota bacterium. GTDB lineage: Bacteria > Acidobacteriota > Terriglobia > UBA7540 > UBA7540 > JAKCCV01. The sequence continues at coordinate 17,783 of JAKCCV010000011.1, forward strand.
TGCCCGCCGCCGTCTTCGTCAGAAAATCTCTTCGATTGATTTCCTCGCTCATAATGCCATGCACCCCTTTCACTTGAATTTCTTTCCCCCACGTTCTATCACGTTCGCCCGCCAATGGAAAGCGCGTGCGCCACGTTTGGCGAGGCCAGCCAGAATCCGCACAGCATGGGTCGTCTTTCCAATTCCCGGCTCCCCTCCGATCAGGTAAAATCCCCCCTTCGTAAGGTTGCTCCGCAGAGCTTCTTGAGGCAAGGGCAGGCCAGGAACTTCGAGCGTTTCTCGACCGCCCCGATGCACTTCACCGATCTTTGGCATGGTCTCCCTCCCAGCCTCTGGGAAGGCGATTTGAAATCACAGATTGTGACCTCAAAACCCGGTATTCCGCTTCGCCGGTTGAAGAATGGGGACGTCCGCGTTGGTGTTGCCGTGGTAGCAGCACCGTTCAGGCCATCACGCAATCCCCCATGTCGCCGGACACATCACGCCCCTTGCAATTTCCGGCTTCCCGGTTAAGATGGCATCCATCCGAGTTGCAACCATGACGGAACTCATTTGGGACGGCAAATACAAAGACGGCAAAAAGCAGGGGCCGGTGCGCATCGCCCTGCCGTTCCAGACCATCGAAACGGTGAACGAGAGCGCCCAGGACCGCCAGCGCACGCTCGAGATGTTCGCGCAGGGCCGCCCCACCGAGTGGCGCAACCGGCTTATCTGGGGCGATAAGAAATACGTTCTGCCATCTCTTCTGCCGGAGTTCGCTGGGAAAGTAAACCTCATCTACATTGACCCACCGTTTTTCACCGGGACGGACCAACAGATTGTCATCCGCATTCCCGATGGCGAGTTTATCGAGAAGGAGCCGTCCGTGGTTGAGGAAGCCGCGTACCGAAATGTTTGGAGACGCGGTTCAGACTCATTCTGTCAGTGGACCTATGAGACTCTCTGGATGCTTCACGAGCTTCTTGACCCGAGGGGCTGGATATTTATCCGCCACGACCAGTATTGGAGCCATTACGTGAAGGTCATCGCGGACGAGGTGTTCGGGAAGGAAAATTTCCACAACGAAATCGTCGTGAACCGCATACACAAGAACGTAACCCAGCAAGGACAAATCTCGGTCCCCATTGCCACCGACTCTCTGTTCTTGTGCTCAAAGACGCCCGACGCTGAGTTTGTGAACATCAAGAGGAGGCTCGAGCAAGTTCGCGAGGGGTTCTGGAGGCACATGGACGACTCCTCGGGCGTGAGGCACCCACCCGAGAGGGTGGTCTTCGGGAAGGTATTTCATCCTCCCCCTGGAAAGCACTTCAAATTTAGTCAGGCCAGAGTCGACAGGATGGCCGCGGAGGGCAAAATACGGCTCAGCGAGAAGACCGGGCGGCCGGAATACTGGGTCGAGCCAGCGCAAGAAACCATCCTGGATTCCGATTGGACTGATATTCCGGGATACTCCTTTACAACGGGGTATCCCACAGAAAACTCCGAGGCACTCTTAGAAAGGGCCATCAGGGCCTGCTCTCGTCCCGACGAACTGGTGCTGGACTGCTTCGTCGGCAGCGGGACGACGGCGGCGGTAGCTGAGAAACTCAATCGCCGCTGGATTGCGTGCGATCTTGGCCGTTTCGCCATTCACACCACGCGCAAGCGGCTTCTGGGCATTCCGGGGGTCAAACCGTTCGTGGTCCAGAACCTCGGCAAATACGAGCGCCAGGCGTGGCAGGCGGCGGAATTTGGAGTGCGGGAGCTTGCTCCCGCTTTGGAAGGCGGCGGCAACCCACCCCCCTCCCAACACGAAAGCGGCGGCAAGGCGACGCACGCCGCGCCCAGGGCAGAGCAGAGCGCCGGCAAGCCGCCGCACTCCAGAGAGCTTTCCTACCGCAAATTCATTCTCGACCTTTATCACGCGACGCCGGTGTCCGGCTACGCCTGGCTGCACGGAACGAAAGCCGGGCGCATGGTTCACGTGGGCGCGGTGGACGCGCCCGTGACGCTGGCGGACGTGAAGGCGATTGCCAAAGAAGTCTGGAAAGCGGCGGGCGCGGGCAAGGACTCGCCACAAAAAGCCGGCGTGGACGTTCTCGGCTGGGAATTTGCCTTTGAGCTGAACGAGACGGCGAAGCAAACAGCCGCCGAATCGCGCGTGGACGTGACGTTCAAGAAGATTCCGCACGAGGCGCTCGACAAGAAGGCCGTGGAGCAGGGCGACGTCAAATTCTTCGAATTGGGCGCCCTGGCCGTGGACGTGAAGGTCAAAAACCGCGAGGTCAAGCTGACGCTTGAAGACTTCGTGATCCCGATTGACGACATCCCGGAAGAAGTTCGCAAGGCCATCAAGCATTGGAGCCAGTTGGTGGACTATTGGGCCGTGGATTGGGACTACAAGGGCGATACCTTCCACAATCAGTGGCAAAGCTATCGCACGCGCAAAGACCCGAAAATTTCGCTGAGCACGAGCTACAACTTTCCCGACGCGGGCAAGTACACCATTGTGGTGAAGGTGATTGATATTTTGGGGAACGACACGACGAAGACGCTTCAGGTAGCCGTCAAATAGCACAGGCAGAAATGACCACAGCGTGGAGCTACGTAATTCCGGGTGCTACAGGGCTGATCGGCGTTGTAATCGGCGCGTTGCTGACCGCCCACTGGCAACACGGGCAGTGGGTTCGGGATAACAAGGCACGCGAGTACAGGGAGGTCTTGGACGAACTAAATGCCTTCCGCTGGCGATACCTTAATTACTACGCCAGGCACGTCGCCATCCAAGGGGTGACGGGTGGCCTCGACGACGTAAAGGAGGAGAAAGCGCTGCACGAATCCTACGCTCGTTTGGACAGTCTATTGGCCGATCGGATCTTCACGCTGAATGCGATTGCAAAGAGCGGCGTGAGAGAGGATTTAGCGAATTTTTTTCAGTCCACGTTCGGCGCGGATCGGCCGACTGTTACAAAGGCGACGCAGGCGATCGCTAACATTCATCAGAGGCTCGTTCAAACAGCCACGTCGGACCTCCGGTTGAAGAAGGGCCCTGGAGAGTGAGCAAAAAGAGGGTCGTCGCACATTGCGACCACCCAGCTTCTGGGAAGGCGATTTGAAATCACAGATTGTGACCTCAAAACCCGGTATTCCGTCTGAGCGGATCGAACGGAAAATCTTCCTGATTCGCGGGCTAAAGGTGATGCTGGATACGGACTTGGCTGAACTCTACCAAGTCCAGACGTTTCGGCTGAATGAGCAGGTTGCGAGAAATCGAAACCGCTTCCCGCCAGACTTCATGTTCCAGCTCACGCGGGAAGAAGCCAAATCTTTGACATCGCATTTTGCGAGGTCAAAGCGGGGCAGAGGCGGCCGGCGCACACTGCCTTATGCTTTCACCGAACAGGGCGTGGCGATGCTTTCCAGCGTGCTGCGGAGCGAACGCGCCGTCCTGGTGAACATCGCCATCATGCGGGCCTTCGTCAAGCTCAGAGAAATGCTGGCTTCGCACCGCGACTTGGCCCGCCGCCTAGACGAAATGGAAAGGAAATATGACTCCCAATTCAAGGCCGTGTTCGAGGCGATTCGGGAACTAATGGAGCCGCCGGAGAAGCCTCAGCCAAAGATCGGATTCCGCGCTGGGAAAACAAAGTGACTGAGATGTCTCCCCACTTCCTCTGAGGGCTTATGGCACGCCGCAAAACAAAGGCCGCTGATCCAACCCAAACGGAATTACTGGACATCACTGCCAAGCTGCGTACCGGACCGTGCGTGCCGGCGCTGCGTGAAGCCGTGAAAGCGTGGAAGGCTGGAGGGTACAAGGGTATCACGGAAACAACTCGCACCCTGCTGAACTACTGGTTTGAAGCCGACCACAGACTGCCCACCGGACTGTCCTTCAAATACCATCCATTCCAGCGCAAGGCGATTGAAACCCTGATTTTCGTCTGGGAATTCGAGCGAGTGCGGACCCGCAAGGCGCTGCTCGAACGATACGCCCAGAACTTGCGGGACGTGCGCCTGCCGCCCCTGGACGATTTCGCGCGGTACGCGATCAAGATGGCCACCGGCAGCGGCAAAACCAAAGTGATGGCGATGGCGATTGTTTGGCAATACCTGAACGCCGCCCGCGAGCCGGATGAAGTCGCCAAAGATTACGCCAAGACTTTTTTGATTCTCGCGCCGAACGTCATCGTGCTGGAGCGGCTTAAGACCGACTTCGCCGGCGGGCGCATCTTTCGCGCCGACCCAATGATTCCGAAAGAACTTGAAATTTTCTGGGAGTTCGATTGCGTGGTGCGCGGCGAGGGCGAAAAAGCCCATTCCGACGGCACGCTCTTTCTGACGAACATCCAGCAATTTTACGAGCGCCCGGACCGCTCCGAGGATGATGAGCCGGAACCCCTGGTAGCCGTGCTCGGCCCGAAGCCTCCAACCAAGAAATTGGAGTTGACGGATTTTGGCGACCGCATCGCGCTGCGCGCCGGAAGGCTCCTGGTTGTTAACGACGAAGCCCACCACACCCACGGAGAGGACAACGAGTGGAATAAGGTGATTCGGAATCTTCATGCCAAGACGCCGCTCGCCGCGCAGCTCGATTTCTCCGCCACGCCGCGATTTCAAAAGGGCCAGATTTTCCCTTGGACAATTTTCGACTACCCATTGAAGCAAGCCATTGTTGACGGCGTGGTCAAGCGCCCGGTCAAGGGCATCGCCAAGGTCACGGAAGCAGGGTCCGATTACGCGAGCGTCCGCTATCGGCCGTATCTGACGGCTGCGGTCGAGCGCTGGCGGGAATACCGCGTGCAACTGTCTCCCCTCAAAAAGAAGCCCGTCCTCTTCATCATGATGAACACCACCGACGATGCCGAGGACGTGGCCGATTGGCTGCGAACCACCTATCCAAAGGAATTCGGCGGCGACAAGACGCAGGTCATCCACACGGACAAGTCAGGCGAAGTCAGCAAGAAAGAACTCGATGCAGCTCGCAAGGCGGTGCGTGAGGTGGACGACCCCGGCAGTCCAATCAACGCCATTGTGAGCGTTCTGATGCTGCGCGAAGGCTGGGATGTGCAAAACGTCACCGTGGTCGTCGGGCTGCGCCCCTACACTGCCAAGGCCAATATCCTGCCCGAGCAAACCATCGGACGTGGACTCCGGCTGATGTTCCGCGATGTGCCTGCCAGCTTCACCGAACGCGTGGATATCATCGGCAACGGCGCCTTCCTCAATTTCGTTGACGATCTCGAAAAGCTCGAAGACCTGAAGCTCGACACGTTCGAGCTGGGAAAAGACAAGCTGCGCATCGTCACCATTATGCCCATGGACGACCGGAAGGAATTCGATCTCGGCCTTCCCGCGCTGTCGCCGGTGCTGGTCCGCAAGAAGAGCCTGGCGGAAGAGATTGCCGCGCTCGACGTGATGGCCCTTCAAACCATTGTCCTGCCCATGAGCAAAGACGATCCGGTCTCCAAAACGTTCCGATACGAAGGTCAGGACATCATCACGCTGGAGAAAATCGTGGAGCGTGATTACACCATGCCCGATCCGCAAACGGCGCAGGAGGTGATCGCTTATTACTCGCGGAGAATCGCCGAGGCGGTGAAGTTGCCATCGCAGTTTGCCGCGCTCGCACCGAAAGTCAAAGAGTTCTTCGAGATGAAGGCCTTTGGCCACCCCGTGGATCTGGGCGACCAGAAAACGGTAAAGGCCATGAACACCGGCGTGGCCCGTTATGTGACGGTGGATGTCTTTAAGAAGGCGCTCGGCGGATTGGCGATTGCGGAACAATCGCCGACCCTTCTTGAGCCGGCGCGCTTGCTTTCGACGTGCCAGCCGTTTCCCTGGTCTCGGCCCGTTTGGGAAGGGCGTAGGTGCGTCTTCAACCTTGTACCATGCGACAACGACTTCGAGCGCGAGTTTGCCAAGTTTCTTGACAACGCCCCGGACGTGCGGGCGTTCGCAAAGCTTCCGCAGGCCTTCGGCTTTGCCATCGAATACACGGACGGGGCCATGAACCTGAAGTCATATTACCCCGATTTCGTCGCCACCGACGACGCAGGAACCTTTTGGCTCCTCGAAACTAAGGGGCAGGAAACAGTGGATGTCCCGCGCAAGGACGCCGCCGCTACCCGCTGGTGCGAAAACGCCACCAGGCTTGCCGGGACAAACTGGAGATACCTTAAGGTCAAACAAAAGGAATTTGAAGCCCTCCGGCCTGCGGCGTTCGCGGAGTTGGTCGCCCTCGCCGGCGGCGACCTTGAGGTCGGCACGCGGCTCTAGCCCACCGGTTTTCGGCCCTCCCGATAGGTGACCTCGAAGTCGTCTTCGCTTAGGGTCAGTTTGACCACAACCTCAAGGGTCTGCGGCGACTCTTACTCTCTAACGGACAAAAACTTGACACTTCCACTCCGCCACTCTTGGGGATGGGTTTGGTGATATACTCGGTCAAGATGTTTGCGGGGTTTCGTCGTGGAACGAAGACAAGGAGGTTTGGCATGAACTCCAGGCGAAAGAGGCTGTGGGTGGGACTCATCTTTGCCGGGATGATGCTTCCGGCATGGGCACTGGCCACGCCCCTCAAGGTGGGCGACCGGGCGCCCGACTTTACGCTGCCCGACCAGAATGGCAGACCGGTACACCTGGCCAATTACCTTGGCAAGAAGAATGTCGTTTTGGCCTTCTATGTTTTAGCTTTCACGGCTGGCTGAACGCAAGAACTCAAGGCGTATCAGGCTGATATCGCCAAATTTGAAAATTCAGGAACGCAGGTTTTTGGAATCAGCGTGGATAGCTCGCCGGCCAACCGTGTCTTCGCCAAGCAGCTTGGGTTGACCTTTCCCTTGCTGAGTGATTTTCAGCGCAAGGTTTCCAGAGAGTACGGAGTGCTCAATCCGAACGGTTACGCGAATCGCACCACGTTCGTGATTAACAAAAAGGGAATCATCACGCACATTGACGTGGGCAGTGAGGCGCTGAGTCCGAGCGGGGCGGTAGATGCGTGCAGCTTGATGGCCCATCAACCGGCCAAAAACTGAGCATTGCGGTCTCAACTGGCGGCCATTCACTCGTGGCGAGGCTGCGCCCGACCGTGGATGGCCGGATTCCATTGGAGTTGTGCGCAGCAAGGATTGCTCGGCGAACGAAAAGCGGCTTTGGCGTTTTCGTCCGCGCCCTTCCGGCTAACATCACGGGATGTGCATTTACCAGGATGGTCTGGCGCGATTTGAGCAAGTTGGCGCGCCGGCTGCGGCCGTGAGCCTGCCGCCCACTGCCAGCGGCAACTACTTTGACTGAGCCGCAAGTTGCTGGAGAATCTGCCCTAGCTTTTGGATTTCCTGCCCGTAACCGGCCCAATCACCTTCACGCTCCATCGTGAGCGCGCGCTGATAATGCTGGTTGGCCCGCTGAATGAGGGAAAGCGACTGGGCGCTCAAGGCCGCGGAGTTCGGGGCGACATGCGCCGCGCGAGATCCCGGCTGACCGGCCGCGGTGGCGGCCACGGGGGCGCCGGTCGAGACCGTGCCGCCAAAAATTTCCGCCAAGGCGTCATTGAGCGTATCCTGCATGACGACGCGGTTCGAATAGGAAACAATCACCCGCTCCAATTGCGGCAAGCCGCCGCCCGCTTCCGCCGCCAAGTAAAGCGGCTCCACGTAAAGCAGCGAATTGTTCACGGGAATCACCAGGAGCGTCCCGCGAATCACCCGCGAGCCGGATTGATTCCACAGGGTCAATTGCTGGGAAATGCTCGGTTGTTGGTCAATTCTCGATTCGATTTGCTGGGGGCCGAAAACCAGCTTTTGCTTGGGAAATGTGAACACGACCACCTGCCCGTAATTCGGCGCGTCGCACCGCGCCGCCATCCAGGCAATCATGTTTTGCTTGCGCGCCGGCGTGAAGGGAACCATCAGGATAAATTCTTCCGTCTTGCTGATGCCGGGCAATTTCATGATGGTGTAATAAGGCGGCATGCGCGTGGCGGGACCGCGCGCATTCGAGCGAGCCACTCGCCATAAATCTTCCCGGTTGTAAAAGACCCGCGGATCGGTCATGTGGAAGACGGCGTACTTGGAGGCTTGAATCTCGAAATAGCCCTCGGGGTAGCGGATGTGCGCGCGCAAATCCGCTGGCATTTCAGTCAAAGGACGAAAAACACCCGGAAAAATCCGCGACCAAGCCTGAATCAAGGGGTCGTTGGGGTCGGCCACATAGAAAATCACCCGACCGTCGTAGGCGTTGATAGTAGCCTTGACCGAATTGCGAATGTAATTGCCGACCCCCGGCGTGGGATCAGAGTAAGGATAGCGGGAAGACGTGGTGTAGCCATCCACGATCCAGTACAACTTGCCGGCTTTGGAGATCACCATGTAAGGGTCGGAGTCGAAACTGAGAAAGGGGGTGAGGCGCTGAGCGCGTTCCAGAATTTGCCGGTACATCATCAGGCGGCTGCTGTTGCGGATATCGGTGGAGAACAGGATATTCTTCTGGCCGAAGCGCAAAGCGAAGAGCAGCCGCCGCCAGAAATTCTCCACGGGGATGCCGCCCGTTCCCGCGTAAGTGCAGTAAACGTCATGGTTGCCGGAGGGATAATCAAACTCCTGCTGGCGCGTCTTCACAAAGCAATAGCTGCGAGTCAATTCGCCGTAATAGATGGCAGGCTGGGTAATTTTGATCGCGGTCGTGGATTCCGGCGGAATGTTTTTGATGAAGAAGACGGGCAGGCCGTCCGAGGTGTATTCATTGACGGGGCTCAAGCAAAGGCCGTAGCCGTGGGTATAAATTAAGTGCTTATTCACCCAACTCTGTCCCGGCAGGTTGGTGGCGGAGAGTTCGCGCGGAGAAAGCGAGACTTGCCGGTAAACGCCGTGGATCCAGTAGCGGTCGTTATCCACTGCCGCAAAGTCATAATAGGTGCGAATTTCCTGCAACTGCGCGAAGGTGGTCAATAGCGGCTTGTGGTCCCACAGGCGGACGTTTCGCATCGTGGCAACATTTTGCTCAATATCCTTCGCCGTCAAATCATTCGAGGCCGGGAATTTGTATTCCTTAAAGTGGTCGAGGCCGTAGGCCTGGCGCGTGAACTGGATGGAGTAACGGATATAACGTTCTTCTTTGTTCAACTCGTCGGGGGTCACAATGAAGTGCTGCACCACACTCGGATAGATGTTGATGCCGACAAAGGCGACCACCACCAAAACTCCCAGACTCCAGAGGGCCGGTGCGAGCCGGCCGATCGCGCCTCCCACCAAAAAGCCCAGGGCGGTGATCAGGCACAGCGCCATCAAGATTCTCAGAACCGGCAGCGTGGCGTGGACGTCGGCATAACCGGCGCCATAGAGCACGCCGCGCGAGGAAAACAGCAGGCTGTACATCGCCAATCGCGCCCGGTACGCCATGAGCACAAAGAACAGTCCGGCCAAAACCATCAAATGAGCGCGAACCGGCGCCGCCATGGCCGGGCCGCGGGGCGTGACCCAGACACCTCCTTCCAGCGCATAGAGAAACGTCGTGCTCAGCAGGCAGAGAATCACAATGACCAGCGCCAAGTGATAGAGGAACCAACGATAACCCAACTGAAACAGGTAAAAGCCGAGGGGAATATGAAAGATAGGGTCCACGGTGCCGATGGGAAACGAGTGTTGGTTGAGCAAATATTCGCGCCAGTGCAGCGAAGCCCACTGGCCAACCACGTATCCCACCAGCAGAATCGCCAGCCAGATCAAACCACGAAACAGGGCCGCAAAACGCTCCACGGCGGGAAACTCCAACGTGTCGTGGTAAAGGCGAAATCCGTAGCGAGCGGCGATGCTGCGGGCGATCAGCAAATTGGCGCCCACGAGAATAATCACGCCCATGCCGCCAATCCCGCTGAGCGCAATTTCGGCCTCGAGGATGGTTTTGTAAATCAACCGATAGCCCATCTGCCCAAACCAAATCCAATCCACGAGCATCCGGACACCGCTTGAAAACAGCGGGGCGATGATGAGAAGAAAAAGGATGAGGGCAAAGATGATCCGTTGAAGGCGCTCTTGTTTCAAAAGGACTCTCCCCTGTAATCATTGCATAGGCTAACGGGGCTGTCAAAATATGCTCGAGGAAACTGTCACGGCGCCGCGGAGGAAGAGGCCCGTCTCACCGCGCCCTCGCCGTCGAGACCAACGATTCCATCCCGCCCGCGCACTCAGTTGGAATGAGCGGGCTTCGGCTTGGTGAGCTGGACGGAGATGAGCACGCCCTCGTTCGGGTGATGAGGAACATCGTAGAAGATCGCTTGCGCCTTCATGCCAACCATCTCTTTGCATGGGTTGAGGGTGCCCTTCGGCTTGAAGTTGGTGGCCGTGAAGTCCACCCGAAAGTAGTTGTCGGTAGAAAGCTGTAGGAGCTGATGCGGCGTTTGCAGGGCCATGTGAAGGCTTCGGCCCCGACACGTGACACGCTTAATGATGCCATCCGAAAGATCTCGCGGCCCGTGACGGGGAGGCGCCGCACGGGCTGCCGTCATGGAGCCTGCCACCCCAAACCAAAGGGCCACCGCCACGCCGAAGATTTGTCTTGGCCGCACGGAAGGCATTATAGCCTCAAAGCCTCGACCGATCCAATCGCGCGCAACGGAACGGTGAACCCTTATGTCAGGCGGTGCCCCGCGCCCGTCCGTCATCCATCCTTGCCATAGGCCAATCTATTCCGGCATAGTCAAACCCACAGACCTCTTGCCATTCCTTTCGCTGCGACTTAGCTTGTCGGCCTATTCACTGCCCCGTTATAATCACAGCCGCGCCGCGCGAGATTTGAGAGATCAGAACGGCGCGGCAAGGCTGGTGGATGGCGCTTAGGGCCAGTCGCGCGACGCGAGCTTGCTCCGATCGGAGCTTCTGACCATGGGAAAGTCGGCCACGCCAGGCGGCAAATCGCCGATGAAAGTAGCGAGGAAGTTTATCGTTTCCGGGCGAGTCCAAGGAGTGGGTTTTCGTTATTTCGCCCAGCGGGTGGCCGGTCAGCTTGGCCTCGTCGGTTATGTCAAAAATAACTGGGATGGCACCGTGGAAGCTTACGCCATCGGCGAGCCCCCCGCTCTCGATGAGTTTGAACGCCGGCTTGCCCAAGGCCCGCCCAGCGCGCGCGTGACTAACCTTTCAGTTACCGATGAGCCGGTCATTAAGCGTTATGCCCGGTTTCAGATTGATTGAGCGAAGGAGGATGAATGGAAGACCTGAAGCGATGGATTCGTGAAGTGCCCGATTTTCCCAAAAAGGGAATTCTATTTTACGATATCACCACGCTGCTCAAAGAACCTGCGGGGTTGCACTGGGCGGTGGACCTTTTAGCCAACCATTACGTGGGCCAATTGATTCACCGCGTGGTGGGCATTGAAGCCCGCGGATTCATCTTTGCGCCGATGGTCGCCTATCGCCTTAATGCCGGCTTTGTTCCGGTTCGCAAGCCCAACAAGCTGCCGGCGGAAAAGGCGCGGGCTGAGTACACGCTCGAATATGGGAGGGACACGCTTGAAATGCATAAGGACGCCATCGAGCCGGGTCAAAACGTTCTCGTCATTGACGACCTTCTGGCCACCGGGGGCACCGCGGCGGCTGTCGCCAGCATGGTGGAGTCACTCGGCGGCAAAGTCGCCGGCTTGGGTTTCCTCATCGAACTGGTGTTTCTGAACGGGCGCCAAAAGCTCGCGCCGTACGATCTCCACTCGGTTCTGCAATATTAGCGCGATGCCGAAAAGAGCTTCCTCCGCCCTTCCTGGCATAGCGAAGGATCAACGGCTAGCTGGGTGAAGGCTGAACCGCGTCTAAAATCGAGTCCAGGAACATTTCCTCGGGCAAAGCCCCTTCGATAAATCTCTCACCGTTGACCACGGTTCGCGGCACCGCATAGACCTGGTATTCGGTCGCAAGCTCGGGAAACTCCGTCGCCTCGATGCAATCGGCGGTCACTTGCTCGCTCTCGAAGGCAAATTGATGAGCCAGGCGCACGGCCTTGGGGCAATGCGGTCAGGTGGGGGTGACCAGCACTTCGAGATGGATCGGGACGCTCAGGGCGCGCAGTTTTTCCTTGCTGGCCTCGCTAAGCTCCGACGTTCCACGTGAAACATCTAAAATGGCGTCGAGAAGCGCGGAAAACTCATAGCCTGCGGGAATGCCATAAAACCGAATGCCATAATCTTTTCCATTGCGGACGATGGTGGCCGGGACCTTATCCGCCGCGTAGTCGGCGACTTTTTCCTTGTCGAGCAGGAAGTCATAGACCTCGAGCGTCAGCTTGTCGGAAAGCGCGGTTAAGTCCTGGAGAAGTTCCCGCGTTTCGCGCCCGTACTCGACGTTGAGTTCCTGCGTAAAGTGTATCAGGCGTACCGGGGTCGGCATGTTTTCGAGGCGCTTGCAAATCTCCGCCGCGTCTTGTTCACGGATCAAGCTCATCGTTTCACCTCACCGAGCGGCTACCTGCTCTGTCCGCCGCCCGCCTCTCTCCCGCATTTGAGCGTTTTCGACAACACCTCTTTGGATGCTGACGGTCCCCTCAAGGTTCCGAAAAGAACGATTTTCCGTCGCGCTCACGCAACGAGGGAAACAACTTGGTGAACCCTTTCCGGCCGATTTTGCGTATGGGTTATTGGAGCCGAAACGCGCGGCGATTTGAGCGCCCAACGTGAACGACGGACATGGACCCAACTCGACCCACCTCTTTGAAAGCACGGTTCGCCAGCATCAGGCGATGGTCTTCAGCCTCGCCTATCATTTTTTACAAGACGCCGCGGCAGCCGAGGACGTGGCCCAGGAGGTTTTCGTTCAACTTTATCGAAATTTTCGTTCGATTCAATCGCCGGGGCACCTCCGCTTCTGGTTGCGGAAAGTCACCGTCCATCGCTCTCTCGACGAACTTCGTCGGCGGCCGCCCCAACCCATCAGCTTGGAGGAAGTTGCGGAAGCGAGCACGGACCCCGCGCCGGGCGATCCGTGGCTCTCGGCAAGGCTGCGACGGCTTGTGGCCGCGCTTCCGCCCAAGCCGCGCATGGTGGTCATTCTTCGCTTTCAGGAGGATCTTGAGCTGCGTGAAATCGCCGACACCCTCGAAATGCCGCTCAATACGGTGAAGAGTTGCCTGCGCCGCGCGCTCGCCGTGCTCCAGGCCAAGCTGGCCCGTTCGGTGGGAGACGTTAAGGTATGAGAGCCTTCGAAGATGAACTTCGCTCGGCTTTGCGTCGGCGCGAGCCGCCCGCCGGATTTGGGAACCGTATCCTCTCGCGCGTGGAAGCGGAGGAGCGGAAGGCTGTCTTAAGGCCGAGGCTTTTCAGGAATCCGGCCGTGCGCTGGCTGGCGGCAGCCGCGATGGCCTGCGTGTTGCTGATTGGCGTCGCTCTTGAGCGTCGCGCGATGGAACGGCGGCTGCAAGCCCATCGAGCCGCCCAGGAAGCGATTCTGGCTTTGCGCATCACTCGTTATGAATTGAACCACGCCCTTGATCGCGCCATGCGCCGGGGCGGTCGTGATCCTCGACAAGAGGGACAAATCTTCTCTCCAAAGGAGCAGCCATGAACACCGTCAATGCGAACCGATTCGTCACGCCCGTCATCATGGCCATCGCGCTCAGCATGGGCGCGGTGGTTGCGGCCGCGCCCTCGGCCTTGGGGCAATCCGCCAAGCTCGACCTGAGCGCGCTCAACAAACTTGCCCGCAAAGCCTCCAATGTGACCAATGTCAGCCTGGGACCCGATGCCGTCGCGCTCGCGGCCGGCCATGTGTCGGGCAAGCAGCAGAAACTGCTCCAGCGGCTGAAGGGCATTTATGTGCGGGATTACGAATTCTCCAAGCCGGGCGAATACAGCCGGCGCGACGTGGAAGGCATTCTCAGGCAACTTCACCAGGCCGGCTGGAAAGCCCTCGTCAACGTTGAAGAAAAGAAGACGGGAGAAGTCACCGACATCTACATTATGCGCGAGGGAGGCGAGACAGTTGGCATGGCCATCCTCGACGTGGAACCGAAAGAGCTTACGGTGGTCAACCTTGTGGGCCCGATGAATTTGGCCGAGCTGGGCGGCCTGGGAGGGAACTTTCATATTCCGCCCCTCGCGCTCCAACATCGCGGCGCTTCGTCCGTGAAAAAGCCTGCTGCCAAACCAGAATGAAGGGTTGCGCGGTCAACGCCCGCCAGCCTGCCACGAGTTACTGAGCCGGAAAGCGCGAAGCGTCTTCAAAGATTTTGAGGGCAATTTGATCCAGCACCGCAATCGCCGCTTCGTGCCGGAGCGGATCGGCGTCGGCCATGATGGAAAAAGCAATGAGCTTTCCGTCCGGCAGGTTCATGTAGCCGGAAAGCGAATCCACATGTTCAATGCTTCCGGTTTTGGCGTGGATTTGCCCTTGGGCCGGCGTGCCCACAAACCGGTCGGCCAGCGTGCCGTCCACGCCGGCCACCGGCAAGGCATTCCAAAAGGTTCGGAAATGCGGCGCGCGGGACATCCACGCCAGCAGCTTGACGATCGCGTCCGGCGCCACTAAATCCTGGCGCGAAAGTCCCGAACCATCCGCCACGCGCATTTCATCCGGATCAATGCCGACATGGCGGGCAAGCGCCGACACCACCTTCAGACCCGCCTGGCGACTTCCCACGCCCTCCAGCTCGCGTCCCAGCGTGAGCAGCAGCATTTCCGCATGGAGGTTTTGACTGACCTTGGCCGTCAACTGAATATCATCCGCCAGCGGCAGCGAGCGATGCTCCGCCAGCACCACGCGGGCCTCGGGCGGCTGGGCCGTCCCATGGAGGGCCTCGGCGGGCGTCAAGCGGCGAACTTCAACGTGCCCTTCCACCTTAATTCCCTTCGCCTCCAAATCGCGCCGCAGCAATACGGCAACCAGGCGAGGCGGGTTCTGAATGGCCACGGTTTCCACCTGTTCAGGCGAGCCAGCCGGAATTTGACCCAACACGTGGAGCGTCATCGAGCCGGGCCCGCGCGCAATTTGAATGTTGCTCGAGCTTCCGCGAGCCGCCGTTTGGAGGTGGTTTTTGATGCGGTAATAATGGGGGACTGGATCGAGCCACACCGCTGCCCTCTCGCCGGCTTCGGGCGCCGGCTGAATATGCAACAGCAGCTCATTGTCATTGAAGGCGAGCGCGGTGACAGGCGCGCCATAGCCCCACACCAGATCGCCGACCGCCCAGTCGGCAGGATAAGGCGCATCCACAAAGTAGCGATCATCGGCAATCAGGTCGCCGGTGACTTGGCGGACGCCGTGGGCCGCGATTTGATTCGCCAAATCCTCGATGGCCTGGAGCGACGCGGCGGTGTTGCGCGGCGTGTTCGGGCCCGCGTAAGGCAACACGCGGCTGCTGGCAAAGTTGGCGTCGCCGCGCCCCACAATGAACAGGTTGCCGACGCGCCCGTCGGCATCCGGCGCTTGCGAAGCCTCTACCGTAGTCAAAAAAGTAAAATCCGGCCCCAGCCTTTCAAGCGCCGTGGCCAGAGTGAACAGCTTGAGATTTGACGCGGGTTGGAAAAGATGGCGCGCATTCAGCGAGCAGAGCCGCCGGCCGCTCGGCAGCTCAACCGCCTCCACGCCCCAAAAGCCAAGCCGCGCGGGGGAGCGACCCAGGATGGCTTCAATGCTCCGGTCAAGCCGGTTGCGCCCATGAAGCTCCGCCGCCGTGGGCCGGGCCGGCAGTGCCGCGCACGCCAACAAGATGATGGCGCCGACCACCGCCTTGCCCCGGCGCAACCGTGCGGCTCCGGCGACAGTGGGAAGCTTGGCAGCGTGGCCTCGGCGACTCGGACCGTTTCGCTTCAGCATCCGAATTTCCGGGCCACTTCTTTGGCGAAATACGTCAGGATGATATCGGCGCCGGCACGGCGGATTGAGGTCAGACTTTCCATAATCACCCGTTCGCGATCCACCCAGCCCGCCCGTGCTGCCGCTTCAATCAGTGAAAATTCACCACTGACTTGATAGGCGGCGATGGGTACATCGAAGGTTCGCCGCGCCAGCGCAAGGATGTCGAGATAAGGCAGCGCCGGCTTGACCATGATGATATCCGCGCCTTCCTCGATATCGAGGGCAATCTCCCGCAGAGCCTCGCGTTGGTTGGCGGGATCCATTTGATAGCTTTTGCGGTCGCCGAACTTCGGAGCGGAATCGGCGGCTTCACGAAAGGGTCCATAAAATGCCGAAGCGTATTTGGCGGAATAGGCCAAGATCGGCGTCTGATGAAACCCTCGAAGGTCGAGTTCTTGCCGGATACGGCCGACGCGCCCATCCATCATGTCGGAGGGAGCGACGATGTCCGCG
The DNA here is from genome assembly GCA_021838785.1 of Acidobacteriota bacterium. Lineage (GTDB taxonomy): Bacteria > Acidobacteriota > Terriglobia > UBA7540 > UBA7540 > JAKCCV01. Next base: position 34,048 of record JAKCCV010000011.1, read on the forward strand.
CCGGCCTCCACTTGCGTGACGGCAGTCTTCGCCAACAGCTCCAGCGTGGAATCGTTGTCCACTTCGCCGTCTTTGACCAGGCCGCAGTGGCCGTGGCTGGTGTATTCGTCCAGGCACAGATCGCAAATGACGATGAGCTCGGGCAGCGCCTTCTTCACGGCGCGCACGGCCCGCTGCACGATGCCGTCCGGGTCATAAGCCCCGCAACCCAATTCGTCTTTTTTCTCCGGAATGCCAAATAGGATTACCGCCGGGACGCCGGCGTCGTAGGCGCTTTTGCACTCCTCCACCAAGAGATCCACCGACCATCGAAAATTTCCTGGCATGGAGCGAATTTCTTCCTTCACACCCGAGCCGGGGCAAACGAACAGCGGATAGACCAACGAGCGCGCCGATAAACGAGTCTCCGCCACCAACTGGCGGAGCGCTTCGGTGCGGCGCAATCTTCGCGGACGATGAATCGGAAACGGCATAATCTTCTCCCTTTCTTACCGTGGCTCCGGCGCCGGCCTCGCTCGATGGTTCCTCAAAAGAGCCTTTCGCGCGACCTGAAATTTCCGAACGTGGCAATGTTGGCAAACGATATGGCCGCGCGAAATTCATTTTCGCGCCGCAGCGGACCTAAATCAAACCGGCGATATTCAACGGCGATGCTGAAGCAGCCGAAGTTATAGCTGGCTTGGCTGACCACCTGCTCCGCGATATGCTGCGCGAAGTTGTAATCCAGGCCGAGGGCGCCCGTCAAACCTTTGTGGTTCACGCTGCCGTAAGTGGCCAAAGCGCGCAACATGTTGAACGACGGCAGCTCGGAAAGCGGCGTCGAAATCGTCCGCGTGACCAACGAGGGCAAAGAAGCCGTGTGGTTGATGAAAAAATCCGTCAATTGCAGACCCCACAGCTTGCGGTGAATTCCCGACGTAATGCCGGCATTCAACACTCCCCCGCCGCTCGGATCGAAGTCGGCGCGTAGCTCCGTGTCGTAATTTGAAAAGGGCGCGACCTTGAGCACCGAGACTAAAGGCGAAAGGTGACGTCCATTCGGCAGGCCGAAGGCAAAACCGGTCAAGGAAAGCGTCGGCTGAATGGCCTCGACGGTTCCCGGTGGCAGCGCGCCGCCGAAGGTGGGGTCAAAATAATAGACCTGGTCCAACCGCCAGGAGATTAAGTCTCGAGCTTGGGGAGTGCTTGAGCCGTCGGAAGTATCCTTGCGCACTAAAAGGGTATTGGTCAGCGAATACTCAATCTCGTTGGTTTCCGTCAGCACGTCTAAACTATCAAAGCGGACGATGTCGGGGATATCCTGGGGGTCGGAGGCCCGCACCAGCCGGTAGCGGATGTCCGGCTCGATGACGTGCTTGAACCGATAGCCAAAATGAGGCTTGGAGAAGACTTTCTCGAACGACGGCGGGCGGAAGTCCAAGGAAATTTCCCCCAGCAGCCGCGTGAGAGGGGCTTGATTGGGCTTGAGGCTGGTGCCGTAATGCGTGACCCGCGCGCTGATTTTGGGCGTAAAGTGAAAACCCGCGAAGGATTTCAGCCGCAACGTCAACTGAGGGAAGAAATCGAGCCGGTCAGAGAAATCGGGCGTGCGGAAGCCCGGTTCGTCCCGCGAAACACCGTCGGCCGAACTCGAAAACGAAAAGTAAAAGGGTGAATGTTTGATCTGCTGGTCAATGCCGGAAAAGGAGAAGGAGGGCCACCGATTGATCACCACCGAGTTCTTGGGCGTTTGGGCGCTCAAAAAATTCTGATAGCGCGAGGCGTCGAAGTTGAGGCTATACGCGCCGAAATTTTTAGTAGCAAATATCTGCTGATGCGCCTCCGAACTGACCGCCTCGGCAAAAGTCGGCGAAAAGGCCAGGCGAAAGGCCAGGGAGTTGACGTAATCAATATCGGCAACACCGCGGAAGCCGTCCCACAAGTTTTGATCCGCACCCGTAGCCTGCACGCTGTTGCCGGGGGCGCGGTTCTGCCGCAGCGGCCCGATGCCGTGGTCGTTCACGCCAAAATAATTGATGTTGAGAAAGCTGTCCGTGCTCGGTCGAGCGCGAAAGCGCGCCAGGCGCGCCAAACCCCGCAAGCTGTAATTCTCCAAGCCGAGGGTCAGATCGGCGCTTGGATTGATGACCCAAAAGAAAGAATCTCCCAAAATCACGCCCTTCTGCGAGGAATCGCCGACGGTCGGCAAAGTAAATCCGCTGCGCCGCGGAGTCCGCTGGATAGAGGTGATCATCACCGGCAAATAGAGCACCGGCACACGCAAAAAGTGGATCATCGCACCGTGCGTGACCACCTTGTTACCTACCTCGACGTGCGCTTGGCGCGAGGTGATGGTCCAACCCTTGCACGGATGGCGACACGTAGTCACCTTACCGTGGTCGAGCAAGTAATTCGATTCGTTCAGCCGCTCCACGCTCCGGGCGTGGAGGTAAAAGGGGCTGGCGGTCTGGAGGACGCCCGGACGCGGGCGCATTCGTGGGTGGACGTAGCCCGTGGCGTGGAAGAACCAGCCCCGCCCCGTCACCACGTTGTAGCGAGCTTGCTCGGCGGTCAAGTGCGCCTCGGGAGAGATGAACGTCACATGGCCGCTGGCCGTGACCTCGCCCGTCGCCGAATGGTAGGTGGCTCGATCTGCCGTCACTTCCATTCCGCGGTAACTCACCCGGACGTGCCCTCGCAAGTTGTAAGTCCCTTTTTGGATGGTCTCGGAATCGGCGCTGATTTCGAGCTGCGGAAGTTGCTTGGCGCCGGGGGCGGGCGAGACTTTCCGGCTTGCTGCCGCCAGCGAGGCGGCGAGCAACAGCCCCGCCAGCGGGAACCCTCGCCGCAGCCGACCCATCGAACGTTGGAGGTGAAGACGCGCGCCGCCCATGGAAGATTGTTGACCGGCCATTTTACTCGAAACTGCTTTGGCCTGCGGCCGGAATCTGATAAGATGACGTGCGGCTTGTGGGCCGTTGCAAGGAGGGCAAAACTCCCCCGTGACATGCCCGAAATGCGGCTTCGTCAGCTTTGCTGGACTTCCGCAGTGCAAGAAGTGCGGCTATCGCTTCACGCCGACGGCACCTTCACCCTCGCTCTCCGCGCGCCACGAGGCGCCGTCTCGACGGCCCGCTCCCTCCGCAACGCCCGCCGATGAGCCCGCGGCCTTGCCGCCTCACCCCCCCCCAGTCAAGGACTGGCAAGCCGAAGTATCCGCGCGCCTCCATGGCTATCGGCGCCGCCAGGCTCGGTTGCAGGGAGGAGTTGAGCCCAACCCGAACCTCGATTTCGACTTCGAGGCGCAAGATGCGCCGCCAGACCCGCCAAATGCCAAAATCCTGGATTTCCCGAGTCCGGGTTTCTCCGCTCCGCCTTTGCCGCCGATTGACTTGGAGGAAGATGAAGCTCCGAGCGATGACTTCTCGGCCGAACCTGATCGCTTGGATTCATGGGGAGGGTCCGCGCCGGTTGAGCAGAGCCCTCCGCCCGAAACAGCCCCCGAACCCCGCCCGCTCGAAATCATTCTGGAGACTCCTGCCTCAGCCAGCGAAGGACCTTCGACCGGAGAGATCAAGGGGCCGCTGGCGGTGGCTCCTCTCAGCAAACGCTTTGTCGCGGCTATTCTCGACGCGGTTGTGCTCGCCGCCGCCAGCGGGCTGTTTGCCCTCATTTTTTGGCGCGCCGGCGGTCGTCTCGCCAAGACACCCCTTGATATCGCCGTCGTAGGATTTATCGCGGCATTTTTCATCTTTGTCTATTTTGCAGCTTTCACCATCTTTACAGCGGCAACCCCCGGCCTCGCCGCCATGGGGTTGGAAGTTCGATCAAACCAAGGCGGAGCGCCTACCCTCCGCGATTCCTTTTGGCGAGGTGTCGGCTACCTCGTCTCTCTTGCTCCGCTGATGCTTGGCTTCCTATGGGCGCTCGTGGATACCGAAAGTTTGACCTGGCACGACCGCATGTCGGAGACCTTTATCGCCCATGCCGAGCCAAATCGGGAAGAGATTTTCGTTCCCTCCGCGGACCTCTAAAAACCAGCCCGCCACCCATCCTCCATCGGACGCGCGCCCACGGCGAAGAAAGTCCAGCATCTTAATGTGTCTCGTCAGCCAGGGCGAGGGCCACCGTGAGGAATTGTTGGCGGGCCTGCGGCGAAAGCCTGGGAGGATTGACCGGTTGAGATTGGCTTTGCGAGGCGGCGGCTAAGACCTGCTCGATACGCTCTACGTTCAGCGCGCCTCTCGGACCATTTTCCATGAACGCCTGGAGGATTTCCTTAGCCTTCTGAATTTGGCCGGTCTCATAGTAAAGGACGCCCAAGGCCGAATAAGTGGCTGGCCACTGCGGAAGCAAGCCCACAGCCCTTCTCAAATATTGTTCCGCACGCTGCGGGTGCCCGTCGGCGGCCGCCAGCACGCCGATTCCCCAAAAAAGCGTCCCGGAATTCGGCGTGTAATGAAGACCCTGGGCAAGGACTTGCTGTGCCGCATCCATCTCTCCCGACCTCATATAAGCCAGCGCCAACGAGAGGTAATTTTGATCGTCGTCGGGATCCTCAGCGATAACTTCTCGATAGGCACGGACGGCTTCGGAGGTTCTACCGAGGTGCGACTCAATGTCCCCTAAGAGCGAAAGGTAGCCGGGGTCGTTTTGTCCGGCAGGCGAAACGTGTTGGGCCGCTGCGAGAGCGTCGGCGTCATCGTGGGCGCGGAAGTACGCGTCGGCCAGGTCATACCAGGTGTCATTGGAATTTGGATTGGCTTTCAGAGCGGTTTGAAAGTGGGCGATGGCTTGCGGATAGAGGCCGTAACGTGCCAGCAGAACTCCCACCCCAACGGCCGTGCGGAAGTCGCCGTGGCTCACTCGGTCAAGCTGCGCGATAGTTTGTTCAGCCGCTTGCGGCTCGTGGAGCTTCAAATAGGTTTCCGCGAGCAAGTAGAGGTCGCGCGGTCGGCCGGGATGCAACTTCACCTCTTCCTGCAATTGCGGCAAATCCAGTTGAGATCGCCGACGCACCGGGAGGCCGGCGCGCTGATCCAGATAATCGAACAGATGCTGGTAAGGATAGGGTCCCGGAGTCGGGTCACGCGACAGGGTCTCAAAAACTTTCATATCCTGTTCGGCCGCGGCCATCTGGTGAAGGTCGCGTTCGGCCGTCGCCAGTTTGTAGTAAACCGGCGCCGGACGAGGATCCAAATGAGCGCAGCGGCGTAGCTGTGGGATAGCCTCCGCGACTTTTCCTTCCTCCATTTCCACACTGGAAAGCTCCAGGAGAGCGTCCACGTAATTCGGGTCGCGCGCAAGCGCCTTTTTGAGCCACTGTTCCGCCTGATGGTAGTGCCCCTCCCGGCTGGCGATATAGCCCATGTTATAAAGGCACGCGGCGTTGCGCGGGTCGGCTTGGAGTCCTTTTTCAAGATAGGACTGTGCTTTTTGAAATTGGCCCAGGTGCCGATAGCAGAGCGCCATGAAGGCGTAAGAGCTGGCCGTTGGGCTGAGATGGATGAGGGTCCGAAACTGCTGAATGGCCTTTTGAACCTGCCCGGAAATGAAATAGCATTCGCCGAGCGCCGCATGGAGGTCGGGGCGATCCGGCGCCACCTTCAGGCCGCTTTGAAGCAGCGGAATGGCGTCCTCGTAATAGGCCATCTTCATGCTGAGCCGCGCCATCAGGAAAATCACATCCGTGTTGCGCGGCGCGAGCTTGTGCGCTCTCACCAGCAATTCCAGCGCCTTCACGTCTTGTCGCTGATGGGCCTCGGCTCGCGCCAGCAGGTAGAGGGTTGCGGCGGACTGCGGTCGAAGCTTCAGAGCCTGGCCTAAGACCATCTCCGCCTTGTTCGTTTGGCCGTTGTCCAAGTAGGCTTGGCCCAGGTTATAAAGAATCTCGAAGGTGCCGGGCTGGAGCGCGTCGGCGATTTCAAGTTCTCGGACGCCGGCGGCGACTTGGTGGTTCGCCGCTAAAAGAACCCCGAGCGTAAAATGAACCCGAACGTCATTCTTTGCGAGCCGTGAAAGCTGGCGCGCCTCCGCCAAACCTTGCGCGCTTTCCCCAGCCTCGAAGTAGGCCTGCGCCAAGTTGAAGCGTGAGCTGACGTCCGGTGGCCGGACGGCCTGAAAGCAAGGAATGGCTTCTTGGGGCCGATGCTCCGCCAGCAGCACCACGCCCAGATTGTAGTTGGCGCTTCGGCTGGAAGGGTTCACGCGCAGCGCGGCGCGAAACTCCGCTTCGGCCCGCCGCATTTTTTTCTGGGCAAGGTAGCTATTGCCCAGATTGGTGAGGATTTCAGCCGAGCGCGGTGCCGCTTGAAGCGCCTTCTGAAATGCGGCCGTCGCCAGCGCGTATTGTTTCTCCTGGCTGTAAATCAGTCCCAGGAGGTTATTGCCGCGCGGGCTTGAGGGATCGAGCTTCAGCCCGGCGCTTGCCTCCTCGTAAGCTTGATGGAGCGCGCCCTCCTCCAACAGCTTCTCCGCCCGGTTAAAAAGCAGCCCCGCGCTCGCCGAAGGTGCTGCCGCAGCTTTCCCAACCGAAGGGCGTGTTTGAGCGGCCGCCGTCGCCCCTATGAAGACCACACCGACCACCGCAAGCAGCGAAAGACCCACCTTCATACCCGCTAGTTTACCTCACAATCCTGCTCGCAGCGCTTTCTCAACGCGCCCCTAAATCCGTGAACCGGGGCGCGAAGGATTTTAGCCTGCGCGGCCGTGATTTGACTTCCAAGCGCCGCTCGTCTAGGCTGAGATTAAACCGATGCGTCGAATCTATTTTGACAACAACGCTACGACCGCCGTTGCCCCGGAAGTGGTCGAGGCCATGCGGCCCTACTGGACCGAGCATTTTGGCAACGCTTCCTCTATTCACTGGTTTGGCCAGCAGGCGCGGGCCGCCGTCGAAACCGCGCGCGAGCAAGTGGCGCGCCTGTTAAACGCCCGGCCCAACGAGATGGCGTTCACAAGCGGCGGTACAGAGTCCGACAACGCGGCGATCTTCGGCGTGGTTGAGGCCTCGCGCCGCGACACCAAGCATGTGGTGACGACCGCCATCGAGCACCACGCCGTCCTCCACACCTGCCAGGCCCTGGAAAAGCGCGGCGTGCGCGTCACCTACGTCCGCGTCGGAAGTTCCGGAGTGGTGGACCCGGCCGACATTGAGCGCGCGCTCCGGCCCGATACCGTCCTCGTCACCGTGATGCACGCCAACAACGAGCTCGGCACCGTCCATCCGCTCGAAGAGATTGCCCGCATCACGCGCGCCCGGGGCGTGGTATTTCACACCGACGCCGTGCAGTCGGTGGGCAAAATTCCCGTGGATGTGGATAGACTGGGCGTGGATTTGTTGTCGCTTTCCGCGCACAAGCTCCACGGGCCGAAGGGCGTAGGCGCGCTCTACGTTCGCAAAGGAACGCTTCTAAAGCCGCTCATGTACGGCGGCCACCATGAGCGCGACCGGCGACCCGGCACCGAAAACGTCGCCGGGATTGTCGGTCTCGGCAAAGCCGCCGAAATCGCCCAAGCGCGTATGGCGGAAGAAGGCGAGCGTGTGGCCGCATTGCGCGACCGCCTGGAAGCGGGCGTTCTCCGCAGCGTGCCGCTTTCGAGCGTGACGGGCGACCGCGCTCATCGCGTGCCCACCACCACCAACATCAGCTTCGATTACGTCGAGGGCGAAGCTTTTGTGATCGCTCTTGACCTGCGCGGCATCGCGTGCTCCACCGGCGCCGCCTGCTCTTCCGGTGCGGTGGAACCCTCGCACGTTTTGACCGCGGTCGGTCGCACGCCCGCTCAGGCCCGCTCCAGCGTTCGCTTCAGTCTGAGCCGCTTCAACACGGCGGAAGAGGTGGATTACGCCCTCGAAATCATTCCCGTGGTGGCCGAGCAGTTGCGGTCGGTCTCGCCGCATTACAAAGCGGCAGGGACTAGGAGTTAGGGATTAGGGATTATGGATCCGGCGTGAGTGGCAGCCAGAACCGAACACGAGGAGGAGCACGCGCAGATGAGCAACAACAACTTCCTTGACGACTTGCTTATTCGCTTAGCGGACGTGTACGGAAGCAGCAAGGCCAAGAATGACTGCGTTCTCATTCAGTTTACTGGGCCACAGGCAGACAGCGAACGCACGGCCGTTACACACCTCCAAGCGGAGGGCTCAATTGAGGGACCGATTACCGACGTCGCCGCCAGCGTCAACTTCACGGATCGCGGGTACGCTAAATACGAGGCCAGGATAAACGCGCTTCGCAAGCTCCGACGCTAGCCCGCTCTTGCCAGGGGGAAGATGACCATTGCCGTGGCCATGAGCGGGGGCGTGGATAGTTCCACCGCCGCCGCGCTACTGGCTGAAAATCATTCGAAGGACGGCGCGCCGCGCGTGGTGGGCCTGACGATGCAGCTCTGGAATCAGCGGCGACTGCCGTCGCTCCCGGGCGGCATGACCGACGCCTCCGGCGCTCGCGCCGCGGGCCGCTGCTGCTCGCTCGATGACGTCTATGATGCGCGCCGCGTGGCCGCGTTTCTCGGGCTGCCGTACTACGTTGTCAACCTGGAAGAGCAGTTTGAGCAAACCGTCGTTCGGCCGTTCATTGAGAGTTACCGCCGCGGCGAGACCCCGGTGCCGTGCAGTCTTTGCAACACGGAGATCAAATTCTCGCGCTTTCTTGAGACCGCCCGTCAAATCGGCGCCGACCGCATCGCCACCGGCCATTATGCCCGCGTGCGCTCGGACCCGGCCACCGGCCGGTATCAACTCCTGCGAGCCCGCGACCGGGCGCGCGACCAATCCTACTTCCTGTTTGGCCTCACCCAGGAGCAGTTGGCGCAAACGTTGTTTCCTCTCGGCGAATTCACCAAGCCGGAGGTGCGGGCCATAGCTCGCCAGAAAAATCTCCCCGTCGCCGACAAGCCCGATAGCCAGGAAATCTGTTTTGTTCCTTCCGGCGATTATCGCCGCTTCATCGAAGCGTATTGGAACGAGCAGGGTGAAACCTCACTGCCCTCCGAGGGCGAAATTGTCTCCGAGGACGGCCGCATTCTGGCGCGGCACGCCGGCTTGCACCACTACACGATAGGCCAGCGCAAGGGCCTGCGGGTGGCCGTCGGCAAGCCGCTTTACGTCACCGCGCTTGATCCCGCCCGTCGGCGCGTGATGGTGGGCGATAGCGCGGCCTTGCTGCGTCGCCGCTTCATCGTCCGCGATGTCAACTGGATTGCCGCTGTGCACGAGGGTGACCGCGTGCAGGCTGAAGTCAAGATTCGACACCAGCACCCGCCGGCGCCGGCCTCGGTCGAGGCGCTAGGGTCCAACCAAGCAGCCGTGGAGTTCGCCCACCCCCAGCGGGCCATCACCCCGGGGCAAGCCGCCGTTTTCTACCAAGGCGACGTCGTCGTGGGCGGCGGTTGGATCGCTTCCGTCCTCGACTAGTCCCACCGCCATGCGCTCACGCCACGGAAACCTATCGCGCCGCGATATTTAATTTTGCGAGCCACGATGTTTCGACAGCCGTGCGCCGCCCCGCTCGTGGTGGGAAAGTTCGGCCCGGACGCATCGTCGTAAAAATCGTCCACGAAACGGGCCGCAGCAACACCCTCGCCCATGGCTTGGCTATGCTCCACGGAGAGGCCAACCTTCCCCTGGCCCTCCCGCGGGCTTGACATGAGGCGCATATTTGGCGGGCTTTCTCCCGGGTGCCATTGTAAAATGGCTTGACAGACGCGCGATTATTGCGTAGAGTGTCGGCCTTCAGAGGGGCTACGGATTCCCAAAATTAGAAGAGAGGAGCAGCAATGGCGAAAGTGATGACGAAGGCGCAAGTGGTGGGGCATCTGGCCGAGAAGTTGGGACTTCAGAAAAAGGCAGTTGCCGGGGCGCTCGAGGAATTGGTCAGTTTGGCGGTCAAGGAGTGTAAAAGCAGCGGGCAGTTCGTCGTCCCGGGGCTAGGGAAGGCCGTCAAGGCTCATCGCAAGGAACGCATGGGCCGCAACCCCCAGACCGGTGAGCCGATTAAAATCCCTGCCAAGACCGTGGTCAAGTTTCGGCTTGCCAAGGCGTTCAAGGACGCCGTGGTCCCGCCAAAAAAGAAGTAGCAAGCTTTCCGACGCGGGCCTCGGCGGGCAATTCGGTTGGCTGGACGGAAGGCGTCATCAGAGCTGCGGGCTCCGTCGTTCAGCAACGCGACCGGGCGTGGGCGGAGTGTCCTTGTGGCCAAAGCGCATGGTGTCAGGCCGGCCGCGAAACCCCACATCCGTCTTGACCCCGGAGACCGTCGTTCACGGCGAGGACCCATGACCTTGACCCCAGCGCTTGCAGGGGTGAAGTTCCGGCAAGAGTGGCTGCAGGCGCAAGCGCGATTCGTACGACAACCGGGTTAGGGTCAGTATCAATCTGCGAGGACCCCAGGTCAATGCCATTAGGCCATCGGTGACGAGGAACACGCGCGAGAGGGCGAACTCAAAGGGCCAACGCTGATGGACGACGATGTCGCAGAGGCCCGCTGCGCGACCGCCAGGAAGGTTTCTAATCCGTGGCGGCGATGAGCAAGCCAAAAATCTGCGAGGGACGAACCGGCTTTAGGGTTGCGGAGGCGTGACGGATTCCCCGGACGCGGGCCGCCTTTTTACAAGAATCTCGGCGCAAGCCTCGGGATTCACGTTGCCACGCATTTCAAGCGTGGGACGGCTTTTCTCTTCTTCTTGAATTTCGGCGCGAGTCTTGTGCAATTCTCTCGCAAGTTGCCCTTTGATTTGCTCGAAGCGCTGGGTGTCGGCGATGTACTTTCTGTTGGGATCGATCGCCGTGAGGATGGTGTCTTCCTTTAATGCGCCGAGCGTCCTCTCGCCGAAGGCCGGATGCGTGGCAAAGAACGATGTGCGACTGGCATAGCCGGACTTCGAAGCCATGGCGTCGAAGAATGTAATGATTCCTTCAGGGTCATAGCCAGCCTTCCAGGCATATTGCATGCCAAGCTGATCTGCTTCCATTTCCGAATCACGGCTCACCCCCAGCGCGTCCAGGGTGAAAACCAAGCCCAGCCCGTTGAAGATGGATTGCAACAGCAAGCCCTTCAATTGGTACGCCAGATAGCTGCCGGCCTGGAAAAGGCCGGGAGCAAAAAGCGTCAAGGCGATGAGCGTGGCCCACTGAAGAATCCCGTAGGTCGTCCCTTTTTTCATCAGGCGAGCAGAATGCCGGGCCGTGCCGTGGCCGATTTCGTGCGCCATCACGCCGGCGAGTTCCGATTCATTGCGGGCTGCCATGATGAGTCCGGCGTAAACCAGGAGAAACCCTCCCGGCAAGGCCATGGCGTTGGTAACCTGCTCGGGTTGTCCGTCCTGGCCAAGCACCGGACGCCCGTCCTTGCGCACCTCCTGCTGCACCACGTACACGTGCAGCGGAACCTGGAGGTCGCTATTGCGCGCGATTCTTTCGGCTACCTGATTGACGAACTGTTGAACAGCAGGATCTTTGATTTCCTTCGGCATCCGGCCCGAGCGCCGGGCATCCTCGAGTTCCCGCTGGCCGAGCGCAACGTCTTTTTGCTGGTCGGCGAAAGGCTTTTGACTCCCCCGGTTGCCAATATCGAGCACGTTGCCGAATTGCCGCTGGCTCGAGGTGCCGGCCGCTATTTGAGCTGCGATTTGCTGATGCTCGCCTCTCCAATGGCCCAGAAGGCTGAGATGAGACATTTGGACATCGCGCGAAATCTGTTCCTGCAGGAAAGCGAGCGCCTGGTCCGTAATTCGCGTCTTGGTCTCCAAGATCTCACACTGAATCTGTTGACGCTGCGCCACGACCTTCGGGTCCGAGAGCGTGGTCGGTAGCTTGGACAGCGCCTTCTCCTTGGCCTGAATTTCTTGCTGTGCGGCCTTGGCCTGCTGGCTGTAGGATTGTTCGCGCGCCTTGCTTTGGTTTTTGAGCGCCTGAATCTGCGACTGGATCTGACTCAAGTTGTAATTGAACTTGAGAGCCAATGTCGCCACTTCAAGCGTGGGCATTTTCGCCACCTCCTCCAAAGGCGGAGGGGAAGTGAATTCAGCGGTGGCTCGCTGCTCCTCCATGACCACTTGCGGCTCGGTTTGCGAAGGGCTTGCAACGACTTGTGGCCCGGCCGAGACCGTCGCGGTTGTCTGAAGAACCAGCAAAACGACCAGCAGGAGAGACAACCATTTTCTTGTGAGTTGGTCCATTGCGAGCCTCGCTTTTCGACCGCGACGTTGACACCGCCCGGCCACCTTTCCCTAGCAGCGTCCCGCCAAGGGAATGGTCCGTCAGCGGCCCTGTGTGCGCGCTCATCTTGGCGTAAATGAGCCGCCTCGGAAGTGACGTTCGTCACTGTTCGCATTGCCTGTGGTTACGACGCGGGAATGCGGTTGGCATGGGAGTATCTCTGCAAACGCGCGTGTTGGAGCGGAGACGCAAATTTGACGAGTTGCCAAATTTTCGGAGCTGCCGGTAGCCGGGCGGCAGCTATGCGGCGGCTCGTCTTCGGGCGCGGCGGACTTGCCGCGAAGGAGCAGCACGCTCACGGCGGACCGCTGGGCGCGGCGTTCGCGGCTCGGCGGGAGCAAAATAGCTATCTTGCGCTTGTACCATAAGGCCGGGATGCCTTAGCAACTCGACCTGCAGCCTGTGAAAGCTGCCATTGGCGCGGTAGGAGGAGACGTAAAAAGTGAGAACGTAATGGGAGCGGGGCAAAGGAACAGCCATTGGAAAGGCGTATTCGGGGTCGTAGGTGTTGGGAACAAAATTGCCGCCGGTCCCCGCCGCGAGGTCCATCAGAGCATCAGCCGCTACGGACGCGCGGTCCACCACCATTTGATACCTTGCGGCCTCCAAGGCAACCCGATGTGCCTGAGCGCGAGAAAGACCGGTCGTCGCGAAGGACTGTTGGCTGAGCTGGGGACTGACGTCAATCGTACTGATGGTAATGTTGAGCCGGGCAGCCCGGCGCGCCTAACGTTGGTTTTCGGTTACATCAGCGCGGCGCGCTCCCTTTGCCACGTCGGGGAGCGGTGAGCCTTGCCCGGCGCTCCGCTACTGCACGGTCAGCGTGAGGGTGGTGGAGTGCGTGAGATTCCCCGACGTGCCCGTCACCGTCAAGGTATAAGTCCCGGCCGGGGTGCCGGGCGAGGGCGGTGGCCCGCTCGAGCCGCCACCACCTCCGCCGCAGGAGAGCGAAAACGCCAGCGCCGCCAGCAACAGCGCGAAGGGAGCGAGCAACGCCCAGCGGAAGAGCGGAGCTTTGCGGTCCGGAGGGGTGCGTCGCCCTTTAGGGCAACACAGGAATGGCGGCCTAAAGGCCGCCGCGACGGCGAGGCCGAGCAGAGCGATCCAGAGCGCGAGGAGGCCGAAATTTGAGATTGGAAATTTCAGATTGGAGACGAGTGGCGGAAGGTCGAAGCGAGGCGATTGGAGCTTCGAGCCCGGCCCACGCGGCGGGGCAAACGTGGGCGCGGCGGTCGTCACGGTGACGGTCGCGTTCTGCGCGCTTGAGCCGTTGAGCGTGAGCGAGGTTGGATTGACGCTGCACGTCGAGAGAGAGGGCGCGCCCGAGCAACTCAACGTGACCGTCTGATTGAATCCGCCGAGCGGCGAAACGACCAAAGTGTAACTCGCCTGCCCGCCGGGCGAAACCGTGGCCGAAGACGAAGAACCCGACGCCAACCCCGCCGAAAAATCTTCTCCCGTGCCCTCGAGCGGCACATTCTGCACGCTGCCGGAAGCGTTGTTATTGTTGTCGGTAAAGATGAGCGTCGCCGCGCGCGAGCCGCTGGCCGCGGGCGTAAACGTCACGGCCACCGTGCAGTTCGAACCGGCGGCCACGGCCGTGGAAGTCGAGCATGTCGTGCCGCTCGTGGCGATAGCAAAGTCGCCGGCATTGGGACCCGAAACACCGATGGCGGAAATCGTCAAGCTGGCGTTGCCAGTGTTCGAGAGCGTGATGGTTTGGGCCGAACTTGTGGTATTGACGATCTGGCCGCCAAAGCCCACGCTCGCGGGCGAGACGCTCGCCGTCGGCCCCACGCCCGTGCCCGTGAGCGCCACCGTTTGCGGGGTGCCGGCGGCATTGTCGGCAACGCTCAGGCTGGCCGCGCGAGCGAGCGGCGCGGTGGGAGCAAACGTCACGCTAATCGTGCAACTGGCGCTTGGCTGCACCGTGCCCACGCAGTTATCGCTCTCCTTGAAATCGCCCGCGTTCATCCCCGTCACGGTTACGCTTGAAACCGTGAGAGGGTCCTGGCCTATGTCCGTCAAGGTGACGGTCTGCGGCGGGCTGCTGGTTGTGCCGACGTTCTGATTCGGGAAGCTGAGGCTGGAGGGCGAGAGCGAAGCGATCGGATCAATCCCCTGCCCGCTCAGATAAACAAGCTGCGGGCTGGCGGGGGCGTTGTCAGCCACTTGAAGATTGGCGGTGAACGAGCCGCGCGCGGGCGGCGCAAAGGTGAGGCTAATCGTGCAGCTCGCTCCGGCGGCGAGCGTGGCGGGGCAGGCGTTGGTTTCGGCAAAATCGGCGGCGTTCGCGCCGGTGATGGAAATGCCGCTCAGGGTCATCGAGGAGGTTCCGCCGTTCGTCAGCGTCACGGTTTGCGCGGCGCTCGTGGTGTTGATAAGCTGCTGGCCAAAATCCACGTCCGGGGTCGAGAAATCGGCCACGGGAAGATTGCCCGGCACAAACAGGTCCCAGGCGCTGCGGCCGTGCGTTCCGGCGCGAAGAATCCGCGAAGCTTCATTCAGCTTGAGCGACAGCACGGCCACGTTCGGCAGGCCGGCATTGATGGGCGTCCAGGTGTCGCCCGGCCCGGCGTTCGAGGTCGTCAACACGCCAATGTCGGTGGCCACGTAAAGCGTGCCCGCGATGTCCGGGTCCACCACAATATCGTTCACCGGAATGTTGGGCAGATTGCCGCTGATGTCCGTCCAGCTTGCGCCGCCATCCGTGGTTTCAAAAACGTGGCCGACGTTGTCCGTAAAGCCCGAAAAGCCGGAGTAGGTAACGTAAGCCGTGGTGGGCGTTTTGGGGTCAACGGCGATCTGCGTCACCCAGCGGTCGGGCAAGGGGCTGGCCGCGATTGGCGTCCAGGTGGACCCGATCCCCGCGGTCGCGTTGGTCGTGACCCAGACCTGGCCGTTGCTTGTTCCCGCATAGACGGTGTTTGAGTCGCTGGGCGCGACAGCGATTGTGGTCGCGAAGTCCGTGGTCGAGCCGCCGGTCAGGTCCGGAGATATCACGTTCCAGGTGTTCCCGCCGTCCATGCTCTGATAAATCTGGTAAGTGCCGAAGTAGAGGGTTTGCGAGGTAGAAGGGTCAAGAACGAACGGCGGCACGAAATCCGCGCGGTCGTTGGGGTTTATTTGGGTATCGATTTGAGCGAGCGGGCCGCTTGGGAAATCGAATCGCCAAACGTGCTGAGTCCAGATGCAGGACCAGTAGAGTATGCTCGGCTCGGCCTCCCCGACCAAATTTGTCCAGCCGCCGTCACCGCACCGGGGAATACTCGTCCACTCTTGCTGCCCGTTGTATGCTTGCGTCCCGTTATCCTGCGTCCCGCCCACGGCGTCGCTCGCATCGTAGGGCAGGATTGACATCCCGGGATAAAACTGCGTGAGGGCGAGCGTGGCGTTGAGGTCGGTCCAGGTTGCGGGGGTGGAGGTGGAAAAATCGGTGGAACTCCAAACGCCGCCGTCCGAGCCAACGTACATTTTGCTGCCATCGGCGGCAAAGGCAATGGCGTGCATGTCGGGGTGAACGGCCTGAACGCCGCTGGTCGTGGGCGGCGGGTCAAGGTCCGACCAGGTTGAGCCACCGTCGCTCGATTCCCAAATCGGGGCGGTCCCCGGCGGCGCGCCCTCGAAGGACCCGGCGACGAACACATTCTCGTTGACCGGATCAACCGCAACCACGTTATCGTAATCGCACTGCCCAGCGGGCGCGGCGGCAGGGTCGCAATAGCTGGAGGGAAACGTTGGGTTGTTGTTGGCGGTCGGAGTCCAAATTGGTATCCAATCAGTTCCGCCATCCACGGTCTTGAAGAATCCGACAAGGGAGCCGTCCGACGCCGCGACACCCGCGTAAAGCGTCGTCGTGTTTTTCGGATCAATGGCCAGCGCGTACCGGCCGGTGCTGAGCGTGCTTGTGGTGACGGGCAAGAGGTTCGTCCCCGTTCCGTTGTCGGCGCTCCAGGTGAGTCCGCCGTTGGCGGACTCGTAAACGCCCGCGCTGTAGAACGCCGCATAAGCCACGCTGCCGTTCGTCGGGTCAAAGAAAACCTGCGTGGCGGGAAGCCCGCCCTCAACCAGCGTCCAACTTGAGCCGCCGTTGATAGAGAGATACACGCCGGAAGCGGGATTGGGGGTCGGCGGGCCGTTGAAATTCGCGGCGGCCAAGATGTCCTGGCTGTTGGTCGGGCTAACGGCCATTGAGCCGATATAAGCGCCCCCTTGCGATTGGTCGGAGCCAAACGGCCCAACGAATGGGCTGGCAATCTGTGTCCAAGTTGATCCACCGTCGGTGGACTTCAAAACGCCGGCGCCGAAATAGGCATCGGCGTTGAAATTCTCCTCGCCGGTGCCGACGTAGATGGTTCCGCAGCCGGTTGAGGTGCAGGTAGTCGGGTCCACTGCGATGGAGCCCACGGCGAGCGACGGTTGATTGTCGGTGAGCGGCGTCCACGTGGCGCCGCCGTCGGTCGTCCCCCACACGCCGCCTTCCGCCGCGCCGAGATAAACAATGTCAGGATTGGCCGGGTCAACGGCCAGCGCCGTGACGCGGCCCGAAACGGGGTTGTAAGGTAGGTTAAGGAGGCTGTTGCTCGTTGGCTGGGGGCCGATGAGCGTCCATTGGGTTGCGGAAAGCGAAGTGGATGAGGATTGCGCTGCGGTAGAGGTTTGATTTTCCACGGGCGGGACGCCCGTGCCACCCGTTGAGGCCGAAGGGAACGCCTTACTGTTGCTTTCTTTAATCCGCCGACCGAGTTGCTGCTCCATACGGCGAAGCTGCCGGAGAGCCTTGAGGCGCGCGCCGGGCGGAATGTGCTTTAGCGGATAAGCGCGCTGCCCGTAGAACCACTCCTCGCGGGCGCGAAGGAGGGCCGGAGTCTCTGTCGGTGCCGCCGCGCCCGGAACCGCCGGGAAAGCCCGCGCCGCGGCGCGGGAAGCATGCTGCGCGCGCATCAGATGCGGCGCCGCCAAGCACGTGGCGAAAAGAGCCAACACGGCGATGCGGCAAAAGCGGCTCATGGCCTACCACCCAGCCCCTGGTAGCACGGCTTCCTCTGTGACGGGACTGAGATTACCCGGTGGTCACAATGCCGACTTTCTTACATCCGGCAGCGACCAGAAGTCAACATAAATTTTTCTCATGCTGGCGCGACCATCGCCTTCGACGCGACGTCAGAAATGAGCATGGCCCTCCCGCACCCGGCCACGACGGGCAGCTCACCACGCGCCCTTGGGGCTGCCTTCCTGCCTGCTGATTCAGCCGGTAGGTCCGCACGGGTGGCGTGGTTGCCTTGACCGCGCAGCGGGCAATCCTCTAAACTCAGAGGGCGTGGTCGTGTCTCCGCATGGCGAATTTGGGCGGGGTAGCTCAGTGGTAGAGCGAGGGTCTCATAATCCCTAGGTCGGGAGTTCGATCCTCCCCCCCGCTACCAAGGGTGCCTCGAGGTCGCCGGCGGAGAGCCCCGCATCGTCTTCCAGGAAGGGAATTCGGAAAACCCAAGGCTGTGGTCCTCGGGAAATCCCTGTTGCCGGAATCGGGCCATGCCGTCCATCCTTGCAGCTCTCGTCGCGTCATCCATCAGCTTGGAACCCAGGGCTCAAGGCTGAAGGCGAAGGGTCTTGATCTGATACGGGTTTAGCCGCAAGGTCTGCTCCTCGTTCGGGCCTAGGTTCTGTTCCATCAGATTCGTCTCTCGGAAGCCTTGCCGCTTGCCGAGGAAAAAGACGGGCGTCGTCGCCGGCTTCCCTTCCGTCTCATACACGCGCAGGATGATGGAATTATCCGCCTCCGCTTTTTTGAGCGCGCTGACCACAATGTCGGGAGATTGGAGCCGGAGAAACGATTGCTCGGGAGGAAGCGATTTGGGCGAAACATTGTCCACCACTTCCACCGGCAAAAGCGGGTTCGTGAAATTCTTTCCCAACTCGTAAGAATGTTGAATTCTCCAATCGCCCGCCCCTGAACTCAACGAGTAACGAAACACGTAAGTTCCGGGCGGCGGATAATGGATGGAGGTTGCTTTCCCGTTGCGCACAATTTTCACCGAGGTGTACCGCTGCCCGCGAATCATGTCGGCGCGGAGCGTCCGCTGGCCCAATTCAAAAATCGGATGGTCCGCCGCCACCGTCACACCCCAAGCCGCGTTGCCGGCGAAGATCCAGCCGTGAACCTCGCGGTATCTTTCCCAGAGCGATTTCTGAATCTCGTCGCCCGTGCTCGGCTCGGAACCCGGCAGAATGTTGGTCGCACGGTTGGCCCCGAACGCCACGCCGTAATGAATCTCGGGATGCGCCTGGTCGAGCGGAATGAGCTGCTGCACGTTGAACAGCCGGTCGCGCTTCCATTGAATGCGCGTTTCGATATCCAATCGTTTCAGTTCCCGATAGAGCGTGAGCCGCTGGAGAATGGGAATGTCAGCAATCTGCTCATGGATGGTTAGGACAGTGCGCACCGGGTTGTTTTCCGTCAGGCGCACCCGGTTGACGCTCGCGTAAATCGTCCGGCCGGTCAAAAGTTCGGGCGAAACGTTATTTCCGCCCCGCTCTTCTTCCGCCGCGATTTCCATGCCTTGAGTCACATTGCGGTTGAGATCTTTATCGAACACGGTCACTTCACCGGTCGCTCGGTCCACCGTCACGCGATAGAAGCGATTCTCCATCACATCCGTGCCGAGCGGCCGTCGCGGATCTTTTCGATCCTTCGCTTGATCCAGGGTCACCTTGCAGGCGGCAGGAAACGTGACGGGCGCGCCCGCCGGCTCCAAATAGTACGTCTTGTAACCGAGCGAAGGAACGCCGCGCGCCACAAAGATCAGCTCGAGCGCCCGTGAAATGTTTTCACTGTATTGAAGAATTTGGAATGGAACCGCGTGGCCCGCGCTATCCACGAGTCGGATCCCTTGCTTGTAATCGCTAATGTGCCCGGGCACCACGTTGCCAAACAGCGTCAAATGCGTTTTGACCAGGTCGTCGCGCGTCCAGCCGGTGGGATTAAAGACGACAATGGGAACGCTCCTTGGGATGGGAATTTGAACGCGCTCGGCGATGTTGCGCAGCATGTGACGGAGGATTTCTCCGCCGCGCAGAACCGCAAGTTCCGAGCGTTCTTTCTTCTCTTCGTCGCCGATGCTGCCCCCCTGTCCATCATGGTTGTGGTCCATGGAGGTGATGAGCTGCTTCCAAAGATCATCCAGCGTCGCCTGCGGGTAAGGGGCGTAGCCGAGAGCGTCATTGATGGCCGCGAACTCTTCCGCATCGAGCAGCGTCGTGGTTGCCGGAACGGCCCACTGCCAGAGTTGCACGATGGACGTTTCAACCATCGGCCAGCCAGAGGGAATTTCGCCTTGGAGCACGGGCAAGCCGGCGGTCGCGCGGACGCGCGCAAAGAAGGTTTGCGGCGTCGCCAAGATAAAATGATCGCTTGGCAGCGCTTGATTGAGCGCCCGAAGGTTCGCAATGAGCTTCGCCGTCGGCGCCCACAAATCGCAGCCTGAACTCATAAAGATCGGTCCCGGCGCGGTCGCATGAACTCGCTCGATCTGCTGCGCAAGGCTCTGCCGCTTGGTTTCACTGAGAATATCCGGGAAATCGAGCTGCGCGCCCCAACAGTAGCCGTAAAGGTCATTCCACACCAGCGTCTTGGAGCCGTCCCGCGCTTCCCAATAGAACAAGGATTTGTCGCGTGGCCCCATGCGCGTCATAATCATGAAAGGAATGCCGGCCTCGCGCAGCAGTTGCGGAAACTGCGGCGTAAAGCCGGGAATATCGCTCAGCGCGTCCACCCGCGGACGGACGCCGAACTCCTTCTCGGCGTAAAGGGTTCCGTAGAGCAGATTGCGCGCCAACACCTCGCCGGGCGGAAATTCCTGAAAAATACCCGCCCACTCCGGCGCGATCTCGATGCGCCCTTGTTGGACCAATTGCTCGAACTCGGCCAGCTCCGCCGTGCCGCGATGGCTCTCCACAAAGTTGTTAACGAAGTTGTTCGATTCGAGGAAAAAACGGAAGCTCGGATGCTGCTCGGCAATCGCTATCGCCTTGGCGATAACCCGATTGCCGCGCGCCAGGCACTCATCGCCCGTTCCCGCCCAGAACCGATCCAGATGGGAAAACGGAATCACATAAACGTCCAGCTTGCCCGAGGCGCCCGGCGCAGGGCGTGGCGCGCCGCGCAAAAGCAAAACGGCACCCAAGCTGAGCGCGGCCCACCCCACCAGGATTCTGAACTGGCCAATGTTTTTATTGAGCATCAGAACCTCCGACGATGATTTCTCTCCATTCGGTCAGCCCTTGCCGCTCTGCCGCCGCGCAGTATCCCGCCCCGCTGCACGTCTTGCAGGGGTCAACTCAGGTCACGGTCATCAGGCCATGTTATGACGCCAGGACCTCATCATAAACCCGCAAAGTGGCGCGCGCGGTTCGCTCCCAGGTAAATTGGGCGGCTCGCTCCAGCGAAGCCGCGATTAGTCTCTGTCGAACGGCCGGGTCCTCAACCGCCTGGCGAACCTTGGCCGCCATGTCCGCTGGGTCGAGGGCCTCAGCGTAGAGCGCCGCCGCCCCTCCCACCTCGGGAAGCGCGGAGGTGTTGGCCGCCACGACGGGCACGCCGTAGCTCATGGCTTCAAGAATGGGGAGGCCAAATCCTTCCTCCAGGGAGGGAAACAGCAGCACGTCGGCGCACTGATACAATGCCTGCAAGCGGCGCGCCGCAACGTGACCCAGCAGTTCCACGCGCGAGCGGAGCCCTTGCTGACGGATGTAGTCATAGATGGCCTCCGCGCCGTAGCCGTCCCCTCCGGCAAAGACCATCCGATAGGTTCGCGGAAGCTGCTCGAGCGCGCGCAGGGCATTCAACACGTTCTTGCGCGCCTGCAAAACACCGACGTGCAACACGAGAAAACCCTCCTGAACCGCCAATCGCGCGCGTTCCGCCGCAATCTCTCCAGGTGGCAAGCGCGCCGCGGGGCTGGCCACGCCGTAAGGGATCACCAGGATTTTTGCCGGCTCCGCGCCAGCATGCTCAACTAATTGACCGCGAGTGTACTCCGAGGGGACAAGGATGCGCGCCGCGCGCCGCGCGGACTCGATGAGCAATCGTCCAAACTTCCGCCGAAACTCGGCGGTTGAGTAGGTAAGGCCGGTTAGCGGAAATACGTCGTGAATGCTCACCACCTCTTGCCGGAAGCGAAAGGCTGGAGGACGTTGCGCCAGGCTATGAAACAGCTCGGCTCTCCAAGGAAGCCAAAACGTCAACCCTTGCTGGTAGCCCGACACGCTGAAGCGTCGGTTGCGGGGGTGCCCTCGCGGCAAAGCCGGAACGAGCGCCTTCCGTTGACTCCACCGGGAGAGGCGGTAGCACAAGAGAAATTCGTGTTGGGATTCAAGCACGGCAAGCGCGGCAATGAGAGAGCGGGAGTAGGTGGCGACGCCCGAAGGCATTGGGTCAAGCGCATAGGTAGCATCGAGCGCAATGGTGGCCATGAGCGAACCACTTCGGATTCTAGCAAAAGTTGCGCTCCAAGCGGCGCTTGCCCCCACTTGAAATCCCGTGTGAGAAGGCCAACGTAGAACCACATGGTAAATTGCCCCGCACCGTCGAGGCCATGAGCTCGAAGGATTGAGGCAGACCGGTGCGCGCACGATGTCAGGAGGTCATTGAGAGCACTGGCTTGATGCCGCCTTGGACGCGGCGTTCGCCGGCGTCGTCAGCTTAGCTTAGCGGTGAGCCGCCGAACGGCCTGGGTTTTCGAGCCGGTATTCTTTGACCTTGCGATAGAGGGTGGTCTTACCGATACCCAAAAGTTTCGCCGCCCGCAGGCAGTTGCCCTCGGCAGCATCCAGGGCTTCGAGGATAGCGCGTTTTTCGACCTGTTCCAGCGTTGGAACTGCCGTTGGTTCCCTTGCCCACAGGCCATATTGCAGACTGGAAGGCAAATCGTGAAGCTGGATTTCGCGGCCTGAGCCCAAGGTGACAGCCCGTTGAATACAATTCTCTAGTTCGCGCACGTTCCCCGGCCAGTCATAACCCATGAGGCAGGTGAGCGCCTCGCGGGAGATATCTTCGATGGGGCTACCTTCTCCGGTGAAGCGCCGCAGAAAGTGATATGCGAGCGCGGGAATGTCTTCCTTCCGTTCCCGCAGTGGTGGCAACTTAATGGAAACTACGTTCAAGCGAAAGAAAAGGTCTTTGCGAAAGGTTCCCTGAGTGATGGCACCCTCCAGATGCCGGTTGGTGCCAGCCATCACGCGGGCCTGCAAGGGAAGCCTCTGGTTGCTTCCGACAGGTCGGACTTCTCTTTCCTGCAAAACGCGGAGCAGCTTGGCCTGCAATTCAAGGGGGAGCTCGCCGATTTCATCCAGGAAGACCGTGCCTTTGCCTGCGGCCAGCAATAAACCGGTGCGATTCTGATGCGCGCCGGTGAAGGCGCCGCGCACGTGGCCAAAAAGTTCACTTTCGATGAGATGAGCGGAGAGCGCGCCGCAATCCACCGGAACGAAGGGTTCTTGGCTGGCGGGTCCTAGCGCGTGAATGGCCCGAGCCACCAGCTCTTTGCCTGTCCCGCTTTCTCCAAGGATCAGAACTGGGTGACGGGCCGAAGCAACCTTGACGATCAGATCGTAAACTCGCTGCATTTTGGCCGAGGAGCCGACCAGCCCCTCTAACTCAAGACGAGCCTGGAGGCGCTTGCGCAGCAGCGCGTTCTCCTGATTCAGCATTTTTCTTTCGAGGGCGCGTTGGAGGGTCGAACTCAGCTCCTCGGCGCTGAAGGGCTTTTGGATGCGCTCCAAAATGTTGCCGGGAAGCGCTCCTCCCATCTCGCGGGTTGAATTGCCGCGGCCGACTAAGATGATGTCCAACGGACGGGCGGTCTTGTGAAAGACGGCCGAGCCATCGAGTCCGGAAAAGGATTCATCTACCCAAAGGACGTCGGCGTCACCCCGCGCGAGAGCCTGCTGCAAGCGAGCGATGGAATCCACCACGGTGGCCTGGTGTCCCAGATGCCTCAGCACCTGCTGGCAGAGACTTGCCGAAGTCAGATCGCGGTCAGCAATTAAGATTCGATAGGCCATAGTCCGCGCACCACGATGCTGCAAGCCATGGCGGCTTAGTTACTATAACGCTTAAATAACCCAAGTCAACTCCGGATAGCCGGGGGCAAAGCGTGTGCCGAAACTATCAGCCTTCAGGGAGCTTCTGTGTCAAACTGAAGAGCGTTGGCGGCACGAAGGTGCAAGGTCGCCAGCCTGCGGCGAGTCGCGTATAATTGACGACTGAGGCCACATCGGTAGCCCAAGAAAAGCAGCGGCGAGGTGGGCATGCGGAGGCGCGGCACAAAGCGCGCGGCGTGGCCGGGCTAAAACCCAGAGGGGAGCCAGCGAGTGGAGAAGGGTGAACGCATTTTGGTCGTGGATGACGAGCCTCACGAGTGCGAGGCGCTGGCAGAACTCATCGCCGCTTGGGGCTACGACAGCCGGTCGGCAGCGACGGCGGAGGAGGCCTTGGCTTTGGTGGCTGCGTTTAACCCGGTCGTGGTTATTTCCGACCTGCGGCTGCCGGGGCTGAGCGGCATGGACCTGCTGAAGCGGGTTCGAGAGTCCGATCCCGAGGTGGGTTTCATCATGCTGACGGGACAAGCCAGCATTGAAGAAGCCGTAGAAGCGACCAAGCTCGGAGCCTTCAACTTTTTGGAAAAGCCCATCCATCCCAAACGTCTCCAGGTGGAGCTGCGCAACTGCTTGCAAAGGCACGATAGCCTTCGCCAACTTGAAGTGGCCCACCGTCGCTTGCGGGAAGCAGGAATCCTGGGAAGTTTGGTTGGGCGATCGAAGGCTATGCAGGAAATCATGGCCATTCTGAGCCAGGTGGCGCCTTCTCGAGCCTCCGTCTTCATTACCGGTGAGAGCGGAACGGGGAAGGAGCTGGCGGCGCGGACCTTGCATGACCTGAGTCCGCGGCGCTCCCGGCCCTTCGTGGCGGTCAACTGCGCCGCCATTCCCGAAACCCTGATGGAAAGCGAGATTTTCGGCCACGAAAAAGGTGCGTTCACCGGCGCCGTGGAGCGGCGGATTGGGTGCTTTGAGTTGGCGGACGGCGGGACGCTGTTGCTCGATGAGATCGGAGAAATGCCTTTGCAGACGCAAGCCAAGCTTCTACGCGTGCTGGAGGATTCCAAGCTACGGCGGTTAGGCAGCAAATCGGAAATCACGGTGGACGTGCGGGTGGTCGCCGCCACCAACAAGGTTGCCGAGGACGCCGTCGCCAAAGGCCATTTGCGCCAGGACCTGTACTATCGCTTGAATGTGGTCCGGATTACCATGCCACCCCTCCGAGAGCATTTGGAGGACCTCGAAGATTTGATTCAGGCGCTTGTGAATGACTTAAACCGGAAGCATCAGCGGAACGTCCGAGGCGTGGATGAAAGCGTGCTCGAGGTATTCCGCCGCCACTCCTGGCCCGGCAATGTGCGGGAGCTCCGTAACACGCTGGAGCGGATGGTCGTTCTGTCCAAGGGTGGTGATGTGCTTGGGCAAAGCGACTTGCCGCCCGATTTCGGGCGGTCTCAGCCGGTGAGCGGCGCTGACGAGCTTCGGCTCCGCCCCGGCATGACGGTGGAGGAAGCCGAGCGAAAACTGATTTTTGAGACCCTAGCTTTCACCTCTCACAACAAGACGCGGGCGGCCGAGATGCTCGGCATCAGCCTTAAAACCCTCCACAACAAATTGAAGGATTATGAGGCTCAGCCTCAAAGCTAAACTAACGGCCGCCATCTCCCTGCTGGTTTTGCTGGTGGTTCTGGCCATTTCTGTGGTCTATCTCTCCCGCCTCACGCATCAGGCATTAGCGGAGGTTGGACGCAAGGGAGAGGATCTGGCGCACGAGGTTTACGAACAAGCCCGCAGCGTGCTGGCCCACAGCGAGCTTCCTCCCGGCACCAATCCGCTCGACTCCAAGGCCATTCTGGCGTTTGTGCAATCACGGCTCTCCCAGGATCGCGGCCTCAACACGCTTCTCAACTCCGCCGTTGGCTATTCCGCGACCATCTATAATGTGGTCATCACGGATGCCGGTGGAACGGTGCTCGTGGATAACAATCCCGCTGAGATTGGGGAGCGCTATCAGCCTCCGCCGGCCTTCCGGGACCTGCTGAACGCCGGCATCGTGCGGCAAATCGAGGTGATCTATGGGCGCCCGCGCGTTTATGAGGTAACGTTGCCGGTGGCCCTAGGCACCGAGCCGTTAACAGTGCGCGTGGGTGTCTCCACCATCTTTCTGCGTCAGGAGCTCACGCCGGAGCTTCGGAGGGGTCTCGGTCTGGCTGCGCTGGCCATTCTTTTGGCGACGCTGACCGCGAGCCTGCTCTCCTATCAGCTATTGCGGCCCCTTGAAACCATTACTCGCAGCGTCGCCCAGATGGCGCAGGGAGAAAGCGCGGAGCCCTTGCCGCTCCACCGCCGCGATGAATGGGGCGTCCTATCTTCGCGGTTGAATATGTTGGGCGAGCAAATCCGCGGTGAAAAAGGCGCCTATCAAAAGCTGAAGGATAACCTCAACCAATTGCTCTCCAATTTGAATGAGGGTTTGATGCTGTTTGACAAGGACGATTGCCTGGTTTTAGTCACCCCGACAGCGGCGCGGTTTTTAGGCACGCCGCTGGAGCGGCTAATGCAGCGTCGTGTGGAGGAGGTCTTTTCAGCAGAACGGCCGCTCGACCGGGCTGTTCGAGAGGCATTTCGGGCGGGCCAACCGTCGCTCTGGCCCTCGCTTCCCGTCGAAGGCTCGGAGGGAATCCGGAAGGCGGCGGTGAGCGTTCAATTCGCGGCGAGGGACGGTGAGCGGGTGGGAACCTTGGTCACGCTGCGCGATGCCTCGCGTCAGGCTGAGTTGGTCCATCAAGTTGACAACACGGCGAAACTGGCCGCCCTGAGCCGCATCATGTCCGGCGTGGCTCACGAAGTCAAAAATCCCTTAAATGCCATGAGCCTTCAAATCGAGGTCCTTAAGACGAAGCTGACCGGCCAAGGCGCTGCCGTGGACGCGCACCTCAGTGTTCTCTCGCAGGAAATTCAGCGGTTGAATCGAGTCGTAAAGACTTTCCTCGATTTCACTCATCCCATCGAGTTGCACCGGTCTCCCACGGACATCGTTCGGCTGGTCCGCGACGTGTTGGCCTTGGCCGAGCCTCACGCCAACAAAAACCACGTCCGTATGATGGTTGAAGCCAACGGCTCATTGCCCTTCGTTTTCGCCGACGCGGACTTGCTTAAACAGGCTTTGTTGAATTTGGTCATCAACGCCTGCCAGGCCATGCCTTCGGGCGGCGAACTGAAGGTCCGGCCTCGATGCGCCGGCGACCGGATAGAAGTGGAAGTGGCCGACCAAGGCGTGGGTATTCCTCCAGAGGTTCAACAGCACATCTTTGAGTTGTTCTATACCACCAAGCCGGGAGGAACGGGCATCGGCCTGGCCATGACCTACCGCATCGTTCAACTTCACAACGGGGCGATTGACTTTACCAGCGAGCCGAACCGCGGCACGACGTTCCGGATTTCTCTCCCCCTTCAACCGACCTCCTAGGCCACTACCCAAACACAGGGTGGGGGAGTAAGATGAGGCAGACGGGTTATCGGTCGGAGGACAAACTCACACAGGACCGACCCCGTGGGAGAGACCGCCGAACGGGGCATTTCAACCGGCAGGAGGAGCCATGCCATTCAAAAAGATCGCGAAGTTCTTCGGGGAACCCGCGCCGCACATCTCGCGCGAGGAGGCGATGAGCGTCTTCAAGCGCGACCACTTCAAGTGCCAGTATTGCGGCCTGGATGGGCTGCACAACTTCTCAAACTGGCTGATTCTGACCATTGACCACGTGCATCCTCACGCCAAGGGTGGAAGCCGCCACATGGAAAACTTGGTCACGTGTTGTCAGCCCTGCAATATTCTCAAAGGCCATCGCGTTTTCTCCTCGCGCGAAGCCGCCAAGAAGTTCGTGCTGGAGAAGCGCGAGGAATGGCATCGCGTCTTTCAGGAGCAAGTCAAATCGCACGGCAGCAGCCGCGCCTCGACCGCGTGAATCGGTGGCGACGGCGCGGACAAGCTCAAGCAGGAAGGAAGGCGCGCCTGAGTTTCCACATTGAGCAAGGGGGCGGAAAACTGCGCCGTCCGCCCTGCAGCAGATTGAATCGTTTGTTTGAGGAAGAAAAGGGTGCCTGTGGGGCGGCTTCCTATTCCTTTCCATGCGGGTCGTGAAGGGCCAACCAGCGTTCTGCGGGGCGCGTCTTCTTCGCTCTCGGAAGCGTTCATCCGGGCCTGGCACGATACGCTCGATCTGCTGGTTCGGCCGTTCCATACAAGGCGTTGGGTTAAATTAAGCGCGGTTTGCCTGGTTCTGGGCGGCGGCGCGCCCACGGCGGCCTTCAACTGGATGGTCGGTGTTTTACCCGGGCACTTCCAACTCCGTTCCTGGGCCTTGAAGGCCAAGGCCTACGGCGCAGAACACTCCTGGCTGCTGATTCCCTCTTTGATCCTTCTGCTTTCAAGCGGCCTCGGCTTGCTGTATCTTCGCGCCCAAGGGCGGTTCATCCTCGTGGACGCCGTGGCGCGAAAGGACATTCGGATTCGGAGAGCTTGGATGTGGAACCGTGGCGTGACCCATTCTTACTTCCGATTTCTGCTTGGCTTGCTGTTGGTAGTGGGAAGCGTGTTAGGAGCCATGGCTATCGCCGCCTTACCTTACTTGGAAGCGGGTGGCTCCAAGCCCTCCTGGGCATTTTCGTTGACCGTCGCGTTGCTTCTGGGCTGCGTCATCTTGGTGGGGACGCTATCCGCATTGGCCATTACCCTAACGGATGATTTTGCCGTGCCCATGATGTACGTCGAGCGAATCTCCGTGGTCGCCGCGTGGTCTGAACTGATCCGGTTGATACGAAAAGAGCCGGCAACCTTTGGGCTGTACCTCATGGTTCGGGTGGGGCTGGCCATCCTTATTGGGACGGCCGTGCTGGTGTTGCTATTTCCGGCCCTGCTGGCCATCTTTTCTGGCGGCGTGCTGCTGGCAAGCGTCGTCATGCTTTCGCTGCGCGTGGCGGGGGCGGTCTGGACGTGGAACGCTGCCACGCTGACCTTAGCGCTCGTCGCAGCGACGATCCTCAGCAGCGTGCTGCTGGTGGCGCTGAGCGTTGCGGGGATGCCAGGCCAGGTCTTTCTCCAGAACTTCGCGATTCGGTTCATTGCCCCACGTTTTCCGTCTCTCGCTTATTTCCTCGAAGCTCAAGCGCCTGTTGGGTTCAATTCATCGTTGGGAGCGGCATGACGTCATGCCGCCCTCACGAGGCGGCGGAGGTGCCGGCGGAACTCAACCTCGATAATCGGCTAGAGCGACCTCGGCTGCGCGTTGAGCCTGCCAGGGTGTTAAAATGAGTAGGCTTGAATGCTTAAAAGATTAGGGACGGTATGGAGTTTGGCGTTGCTGTTTGGGGGTTGCCCCAAGCGGCAGACCACACCGCGCATTGTTTACATTCCAACACCGCCCGCTGCGACAAAGCCGACGACGACTGCCGTGCTCGTCATTCAGGAACCTGAACCGCCCGCGCCGGTGTCTCCGTCGCCTGCGCCGGGTGCCACGATAACCCGCCGCCAAAGCCCAGCGCGCAGGAAGCCGCCCGCGCCTGCCATGCATCTTGAACCCATTCCCGTTCCCGCACTGGCGCCGCGAGAGAACTCGTCTCAACAAGTGGCGCTGCGAGATGCTATTCTTCGCTCCCAACGACAAGTGCAACAAGCTATTGACCGATTACACCGGGCGGGCCTGCCGGAGAATGAGCTGAGCACACTCGGTGGCGCTCAGGTTTTCCTGGCCCAATCCGTTCGCGCGCTTCAGGAGAACGACCTGCAAAGAGCCCTCAACCTAGTGCGGAAGGCGAAACTGCTGGTCCAGGCGCTTCAAGGATCGCCATGAATTACGCGGAGGGATCCATCCGTCACGCGGTGGCCTGAGAACGCAGTTTGGAAGGCGAGTCGGGGTTCAGCGTATCCGCCCATGATCGTCATTTGAACTTCAATTAAGGAAACGAGCCATGCCCCTCTATTTCTCTGCCCACACCACCGCTTGTCTCACAAAGCAATCGCTTCGGGAGGTCATGCTCGGCCTGCTGGCAGCGCAGGAAGTCAAGGTCCGGAGCGTCGTCGCAAGCCAGATCGCGGGGCGCATGCTCATCGAAGTTGAGGCGGCCAACCAACCTTCTCTCGAGAATTTTCTCAGAGACCATAATCTCAATTGGGAATGGATTATGCGCATTGACCTCGAGGGCCGCGATCAAAGCATCATCGAATACTGACCACACCATAGGCTGATTCGCTCGTGATGACGTTCGACGACGCGCGCGAACGAAAACATCCCCGACCCGAATGGCCCGGGATTACATCCACCGCTCCTGATGCTCGTAGAAATCGGGAATGCGATGGGGATACTTCTGCTTGAAGGCGCAATAACGAGCCAGCGTGGCACGATAACGCCGGTCAGAGGTTGGAAGCTTTCGATGCGGCATGTGGATAAGCGCCTTTTCGACCTGCCACACATTGCGCTCGGAGAGCCTCCAATCACAACGAACCAGATCCCTGAGATCCGCCACCCCATAGCCGGTAATGCGTCCCTTGCCGTCCACGTAGGGATCCACATAGCTATAGACCAAATTTCGCAGAGTCCGGAACACGGGTTTGCGACCGTGGAGGCCGAAGTCGCGCGACCTTGCCACCGACCCCCACCGACCACGCAGCCGAAACACAAACACAACATGGTCAAGGTCATCCTGCGATTCCATATCCAGCAGGAGCGGCGGGTAGCCGTGCTGCTCCAGAATCGCCGCAGCAGCCAGCGCAGCCTCCAGACAATGCGCTTCCCAATGAGCGACGACGCCGCGAAAGGTTCGCAGGGTTTCGCCGGTTTTCTCGTAGTTATAGGGCAGATTTCTCAGAAAACTTTGGACTTGCTCCGGCGTCCGAAGAGCACGGACAATGCCCCATTCCTTCGGTAGGAAACCCTCGCGGGGCGGAGGAAGGCTCGGGCGCAATCGTCCTTGATGCTTGCTCTTCATACATTCGCCCAACGTTCGTGCCAAAGCTCGAAGCAGAGCAAGGCCCACAAGGCCTTGCGGTGATCGGCCTTTCCTGACCAATGTTCTTCGAGCAGACAACGGACATAGGTCGGATTAAAAAGGCTCTGTTGCCGCAACCTTTTCGGCTCCAGGACCTGCTCGAGAAGCGGCTTCAGGTCTTCTCGCATCCAGCGCGCGATGGGGACGGAAAAGCCGCGCTTGGGCCGGTTAAGGATTTTTCGAGGAAGCCACGGCTCCACAGCCTTTTTGAAGATGTATTTGGATTGAAAGCCGTGAACCCGCAGATCGGTCGGCAAGCCGGCGGCAAATTGAATGAGCCGGTGGTCAAGGAACGGCGTCCGCAGTTCCAACGAACAGGCCATGCTGGCTCGGTCCACTTTGACGAGCAAATCGCCTTCGAGATACAGATGAAAATCTATGTAGAGAAGCTCGGCAATGGGGTCCTCAAAGCAGGCCCCCTCCAGCACCCGGAACGTGGGCGCCAAGGCCTGCCGGCTGGCGGGCCAGGAAGCCAGCCGATCCGGTAAAAAAAGCTGATCGAGCTGCTCGGGTGGAAACACTCCAAACCAGCTTTGATGGCGCTCGGGCGGGTTCTTGTCGGCATACGCCAGAAAGCGTTGTAGGAATACCCCAATGGGGACCGCGCCCGACGAAACCGGCAACCATTTCTGAAGACGCCCCGACAACTGCCGGCGGACGAGCTGGGGCAGCCGTTGATAATATCCGGCCAGACGCGCTCCCATGTAGGTCGGATAACCTCCGAACAATTCATCTCCGCCTTCGCCGCTCAGTGCCACCTTAATCCGTTGCCG
Source organism: Acidobacteriota bacterium (assembly GCA_021838785.1). Classification (GTDB taxonomy): domain Bacteria; phylum Acidobacteriota; class Terriglobia; order UBA7540; family UBA7540; genus JAKCCV01. The sequence continues at coordinate 65,164 of JAKCCV010000011.1, forward strand.
CGCAAAGCGAGCCAGCAAATAGGTAGGGATGACGGCAGGATCCGCGAGCGGTTCATCAAGGTGATGGAGCAGAGCGTCAAACCCTTCCTTCAGGCTCTCGAAGTCGGCCGAAAGCACATGATGCCGAGTTTGGAAGTGGCGCGCAACGAACGAGGCAAAAGGCTCTTCATTGAACGACTTTTCTTGAAACGCCAACGCAAACGTGCTGACATTGCCCGGTGAAAGTTCGCTCATGTTGGCCACCACGGTGGACGAATCAACGCCTCCGCTGAGGAAAACCCCCAAGGGAACATCGCTGACCAGCCGAGAAATTGAAGCTTCGCGGATGCGCGTTCGGAGTTCCTCGGTGAGCTGTAACACCTCGCGCCGCGCCGGCCGAGGGAGACCCGGCGGGCGCAAATATTTCCGCAAATCCCAGTAACGGCTCAACGACACCTGACCCTTCTCGGCAACCAAAAGGTGGGCAGCGGGCAATTTCCGAATTTCTTGGAAGGCGCTTTTCGATTCTGGAAAGTAGCCGTAAAGAAAAAATTGGGCGGCCGCTTCGGAATCGAGCCGGCGGCTGATATCAGGAAATTCGAGCAGGGCCTTGATCTCAGAGGCAAAGACCAGTGTGTTTCCCTGCAACCAATAGTAAAGCGGCTTCTCCCCGGCCCGATCACGGGCTAGAACCAGCCGGCGCGTCCCGGCGTCCCACAGGGCGATGGCGAACATCCCATTGAGCTGCGTGGCGAATTCAAGCCCCACTTCTTCGTAAAGGTGCGCGATGACTTCCCCGTCGGAACGGGTTCGAAACCGGTGTCCGCGTTCGCCGAGGCTTGAGGTTAGCTCGCGGTAGTTATAAATTTCCCCGTTGAAGACCAGCTTGATGTTGCCGGATTCGTTGGCCAGGGGTTGGTCGCCGCTTTCGAGGTCAATGATGCTTAGCCGGCGAATGGCCAACGCCAAGTAGGGAAGTTTTAAGAAGCCGGCGCTGTCGGGACCACGGTGCTCGAGCCGGCGCGACATGCGCTCGATGGCGACCCCATCCTTGAGAGGGTCTTGTGCCAGGTTGTAAATACCGCAAATGCCGCACATAGAATGAAGCTTGCTCGTCGGATGCCGATGTCCAGCCGCCCGAAGTTCAACGGGCCGGCATCCTCACCTTCCACACCGTGGTGCCCCAGCCGGTCCAGCGCGGCACGGCCTCCGCTCCGGGTAAGATCGGAGCTTGCACCCCCCGAGTGATGACCAACGCTGCTCGGCCTCGCCAGTCCTTGGCACGGACCAGTAAGGGATGGCTTGAAGGCCAGCCGAGCGCTTGGGAGATGCCACGTGGCAGCCATCGTCCCGCCGATTTCGTGCTCATTCTGCGCCATCGGCTGACTTGATAATTGCTGGTCAACTCATCGGCATCCGCGGTGATCAGCCCGACCGGCCGGCGCAAATAAAATGGAAGGCCTGTTCGGAAATAGTAATAACCGTAAATCGGCCAGTCTTTTTCCGCGCTCTTTTGAATGGTTGCGGCGAGGGCTCGGCTGGAATTTACCGCGGCGTAAAGCTTGAGCGGCCGGTACCAGCGAAGGATGAGCAAAGGACCAGTAAGGGCCACAACCGCCAGGGAGGATGGCCCCGCCCATCGTCGTCTTGCTCGACGCATGAGATTGCGGCTCAACATGGCCAACGCGATTACTATCAGGCCCGAGTAGAGAAGCTCAGGCTTGACCAGCGGGAGCACATCGGGCGGAAGTTTATGTGCGAGGCGCGATCCGTGAGCCGCATACCCCCAGAGTTGCCAGGCGACAAGCCCCGTCAATCCTAGCAGGATAAGCGCCACAAAACCTCCGGTCATCCAGCCCGGCAAATGCCCATGGGCCGCGCTTTCCGCTTCCGTCCATACCTTTCCCACCAGGAGGCTGAGAGGTACGGTCGCTGGAAGGAAATAACCGGGCAATTTGGATTGGGAGATGGAAAAGAATACGAAGATTACTCCCACCCAGCAAACCAGAAAGAGGTTCGGTGCGCCGTCTTCATGCAACAACTCTCTCCATCTTCTAATTCGTCCCAAACCGCAGGCTAAGAGGAAAAAACTCCACGGAAGGAATCCCGCCAGATAAACCGGAAGGTAATAAAGTGGGCTTCCTTGGCGGTGCGCGCTCGAGGTCGCGAAGCGGCGCAGGCTCTCATCCCAAAGCGCGTAGCGCGGAAAATCCGGGTGGCGAATGCTCACGACCACAAACCACGGCAAGACGATAGCTGCGAAAACCGCTAACCCCCATTTCCAGTGAAGCTTCTGGATTTCTCGAAGACGTCCCCGCAGCGCCCAATAAGCAAAAACCACGAGCGCGGGAAGAAGAAAGCCGACGGGACCCTTGGTGAGGGTGGCCAAACCCATCGCCGCAAACGCTGACACATCGGCGAGAACCGACCTCGATGCGGCGCCCTCGTTGAGCCAGAAGCAGAGGAGCGCAAGCGTCACCCACAATGTCAGTAACATGTCGAAGATGACCAGCCGCGCAAAGACCATGACCAGCGGGGCGGTGGCAAAAATGATCCCGCTGCGAAGAGCCACTGAGCCGCTGAACATACGCTTTGCCAGGTATCCGGTCAGCAACAGCACCGCGAGGGCCGCGAGCGCCGAGGGCAATCGAGCCGCCCATGCCGAGAGGCCAAAGAGCTTGAATGAGCCCGCCATCCACCAAAACAACATGGGCGGTTTATCCAAGTACACCAGTCCGTCGTAATGCGGCGTGAGCCAGCGGCCCAGCGCCAGCATCTCCCGCCCCACCTCCGCGTTGCGTCCTTCGTCGGGTTCGAGGAGGGGCAGGCGGCCAAGCCCCAAGAAGAAGCTGGCGTAGGCGGTCACCAGCAGAATGAACCCATTCCGCCACGTCGGCCACGATCGAAGCTCGGATGGCCAAGCAGACGACGGTTGAGGTTGGGTCGGGACGTCGGCGCTCAAGAAAGTATGGGAGAGCTGCTCATCATTTCTACGACGCGGGGGCTGCGTTGCCTCGAGCCCCGGCCTTTGAAGACACGAGCTCGAGCGGTGCCTGGGTTGGCGACTCCTCCAATTCCAGCACCGATTCAAAATCAATCCGGTTCTTTCGCATCCATCGAACCGCCTGCACATCGCCCAGCCCCTTAAGGAGCCGGCCCCACGTTCCGTATTTCGTTTTTCCAGCCCGGCGAGGATAGTGGCTCACCGGCACTTGGGTCACTCGGTAGCCGCGTATTTTGAGCAAGGTAGGAAGAAAACGGTGGAGTCCCGTGTAAAGCTCCAGGTGCTCGACACACTCCCGCCGAAAGGCTTTCAACGTGCAGCCCGTATCCAAAATGTCATCGCCGGTCATCCAGTTGCGATACCCATTGGCAATGCGGGACGAAATGCGCCTCCACCATCCATCCTGCCGATGGACACGAAACCCGCAGACGGCATCCCACTCCGCTAGCATTTTCACCAGACGAGGGATATCCGCCGGGTCGTTTTGCAAATCACCGTCGAGGGTGACCACAGCCCGACCGCGGGCTAATCGAAAGCCCGCTGTGATTGCAGCCGTCTGTCCAAGATTCGAGCGAAAATGGGCAATGCGAATCCTTCCATCTTTCTGCTGAGCCCGTCGAAGTGCTTCGAGGGTCCCATCGGTGCTGCCGTCGTCCACAAACAGGAACTCTATCTCGTCCGGCCAGCCGTCCAGACTCTCTTTCAGCCGGTCAACAAGCGGCTGAATGTTGGGTTCTTCATTGAAGACGGGAATGACAATCGAGAGACTTCGTGTGACGCCCATTATTGACCGGTGGTCCGTCTTGGCCGATAAACCCGTGCTGCCCTGGCCTCAAAGGACGAGTTTCCTTGCCTCCCAGCTCATTCTACCATTGTTGGACCAAGTGACTCCGAAAATTCCAACTGCCGGTTGCCGGCAACGCTGGACTTCACCCGAAGAAAGGGCTACATTCAGCAAAGGCTGCTAATCCCCAGCCGGAAGGCCGGCTGGGAAGCTAAGTCGAGAGTCAAGGAGTTGGATATGCCAAGACGCAATTTCCGTTCGGCGACCTTGATCGTGGGTGTTCTTCTAACCATGTCGGGGTGCAGTTACTTCCACAGTGCTCAAACCCCGGACGACAACGCGATTACCTCCGCTATTCAGGCCAAGTTGTTTCAGGACCCACAGTTGAAGCGGGAGAATATCCAAGTGGTTTCGCAGAAAGGCGTGGTCGTACTGTCGGGTACGGTGTCGAGTAGCGGTGAAAAGGCGCAGGCCGAGCAACTGGCCAATTCGGTCAGCGGGGTGAAGCAGGTCATTGATGAGCTCGCCGTCGGTTCCTCTTCTCGCGCGAGCGAGGCGGAGGCCAATCCTGCGCCCGTCCCGCGCGAACCTTCGCGACAAGTCCGAAGGCGTTCGAGCCAGGCGGCAGGGGCGCCCGCCGGCTCAGCGGCGGAGTCATCCGCTCCCACCGAGAGCCCGACGGCTGCACAGCCAGCCGCATCCTCCGCTCCAGCTCCACCGCCCCAGCCCGTCACCATCACCCTGCCGGCGGGAACGTCCATTAGCGTCCGAACAATTGACCAGGTGGACTCCGCGAAAAATCATGTGGGGGATATTATTCACGCCAGCATCGCAGCGCCTGTGATTCAGAGTGGGCAGGTTGTCATTCCCCAGGACGCGAATGCTGAATTGCGGGTGACACAAGTTGCCAGCGCCGGCCACATCAAGGGCCGCTCGGAGGTCCAGTTGAAGCTCGTCAGTGTTTCCGCAGGAGGAGTCAAATATCCTGTGGTTTCTTCCGCCTACTTGGTTCAGGGAGCCTCGCGGGGCAAGCGCAGCGCTGAAACGATCGGCGGCGGCGCGGCACTGGGCGCGCTGATTGGCGCCCTCGCTGGTCACGGCAAGGGTGCAGCCATTGGTGCCGCTGTAGGAGCCGGCGCGGGGACGGCCGTTCAGGAAACTACCCATGCGCAGGAGGCCGTCATACCTTCGGAAACCAAGATTAATTTCACGCTTCGCCAACCCCTGGCCGTGACCTCGAATCCTTGACTCGCCGCGGCCGGCTTTGCGCCCCAGTTTGTGCCACCCGACTCAGCAATGAACCACGGCGAGTGAAGCATAAGAAGGTTGGCCGTCATGCATCCGCGTCTGTCGCTGGCAACGCCGCGCTGGAAGTTCTATCGGCTGGCCGGCAAGCTAATGCGACACGCCCGCCTTTAGGCACTGCACATAAAATCTGACGCCGAGAAAGGGTGGCTCTTGCCATCGGCGCGGCTGGCCTGCGCCGGGCTGGGAGGATGACCGGCAGGGAGGCCGTCGAGGCAGCGAAGATCTCAGGGGGAGCGGGGAAAGGTCCGAAACCAAACCTGCTGAAGAGGGGCCAAGCACGTTTTCAACTTCAATTTTCAGCACGAAATGTTGAAGCGCTGGGCGTGCGACTTGGCCGTTCGGGTCGGCCAGACATTGCCGAGCAATGATGGTATGTTAATTGTTTCGCTTACTGGGAGGATGCAGCGCTCTGATGGAACGCCTGACCGTAAAGTCCAGACACTTCTGTTACAGCATCGTCGTGGGTCGCGGTGCGTGGAGCGCGCTGGATTCGGCGGCGCTCGAAGCTTACTCTTCCGTTTTTATCCTGACTGAACCTGCCTTGTGGCGGCGATGGGGCAGGGCGTTTTTTCGCGCCAGCAAATTGAAGTCGGCGCGCGTGATCCACGTGCCCTCCGGCGAAGCCTCGAAATCCTTAGCCCGCGTTGAACGCATTGCCTTGAAGCTGGCCGCGTGGGGCGCTGACCGGCGCTCGCTGTTGATAGCCTTCGGCGGCGGCGTCATCGGCGACCTGGGCGGGTTTGTGGCTTCCACCTACATGCGCGGGATAGATTACCTTCAGGTGCCGACCACGGTCGTGGCGCAGGTGGATAGCGCTATCGGGGGCAAAACAGCCGTGGACGTCGGTGCTGCCAAGAACCTCGTCGGCACGTTTTACCCGCCGCGCATGGTGTTGGCTGAACCGATGGTGTTGAGTTCGCTGCCGCTGAGGACGTTCCGGTCCGGCTTTTATGAGGTAGCCAAGCACGCCCTGCTTTCCGGGCCGGCCTTTTTCACCGATTTAGAACGCCTTCTGACGACGCTCCGGCCTGAGCACGCGACCTCGCTAAAACCGTTGATTGCCCGTGCCGCTCAGGTGAAGGTGAAAATCGTCAATCGGGACGAACGCGAATCGGATCTTCGGCGGGTTTTGAATTTGGGGCACACCTTCGGCCACGCGATCGAGGCGGCAACCGGTTATCGGCGACTTCTGCACGGCGAGGCCGTCGGATGGGGTTTGCTGGGGGTCACCTATCTGGCGGAGCGTTTGGGCGTTTTGGCGAAGGATGAAGGGTTACGCATCCGCGAACTGGTCCGGCAAATAGGTCCGCTGCCGTCCATTTCCGACCTACGCCCGGCGCGCGTCCTCCACCTGCTGGGCCACGACAAAAAAACCGTTCGCGGACAGGTGCATTGGGTTGTGCCGGAGCGAATCGGCAAGGTGCGAATCATGTCCGACGTTCCTCTCGAGACGGCTGCCGCCGCCTTTCGCGATCTCCGGCGAGCGATTCCGTGACCAACCAGATAGAGCCGCCATACGCCGGGAGTCCGCTGGGCCGTCCCGACGACCCAGTTTCCACCGCCGCCGAGGTGCGGCGGATGTTCGCCGGAGTGGCACGGCACTACGATTTTTTGAACCACTTCCTCTCACTGGGGACGGATATTCTGTGGCGCCGTGCGACGGCCAACACCCTGGCCGTGGATTTGGCGCGGCCGGAATCCGTGGTAGCCGACTTGTGCTGCGGCACGGGCGATTTGTCGCTGGCGCTGGCGCGGCGTTCGGCCGGGCAGGTGGTTGGCGTGGACTTCTGCCATCCCATGCTGGCACGTGCAAGAGAAAAGTCTGCCGGCCTGCCGCGCTTAGCTTTTGTTGAAGCCGACGCTCTCCGTTTGCCGTTCGCAGACGACCGGTTCGACGCCGTGGCAGTGGCATTTGGGTTTCGCAATCTCGCCAATTACCGCCACGGGCTGGCGGAAATGTATCGCATCCTCAAGCCAGGTGGGACGGTGGCCCTCCTGGAATTCTCCCGCGTGCGGAGTGCCGTGATCGGACCGCTGTTCCGCTTCTATTTCCGCCGCATTCTTCCACGGCTCGGGGGATGGATTTCCGGCGATGCAGCTTCCTACCGCTACTTGCCTGACTCCGTAGAGCGCTTTCCGGATCAGGATGCTCTGGTCAGGCTCATGCAGGCTACAGGCTTCATCAATGTTCGCTATCGCAACCTAAGCTGGGGAGTGGCCGCTTTGCACGTAGGCTCGAAGCCGCGTTAAGGGGTTTCGCTCCAGTCGGCGGGGGCACCGCTGGCTTTGAACTCCTGTTTGAGCTCGTCGAGCGCTTTCTGAGCCTTGGCCGTTGCCGCTTCTTTTTCGGCCAGATCACTCTGCTTGGCGGCGATTTTCTTGCTAAGCGTCGAGATGAGGTTTGGGTTGAGGGTTTGTTGTTTTTGAAGCTGAAGGAGGCTGAGCTCGTTCTGGTCGAGCGTTTGTTCCTCTTTGGCGCGCGCCAGGCGAGCTCGCGCCTGTCTGAACCGGGCTTGCCAATACGCCTTGGTTTTCATCTTGCTTTGAGCCGACGAGCCCATGACGGTGCCGAGCGTCGAACTGCCGGCATTGGAGGCGGTTTGAGCCGCTTTCTGCGCCAAGCCGATGGCCGGATTCCAGGATTGAGGGCCCGAGGCGGCCGTACCCTGCGTTGAGGCCGTGGCGCTTTCGGGTGTGGCGGGCTGCGAAGCGGGGCTGTGGGGAATGGTATCGTTGGTGTAAACCTTCACAGGCTTTTTACCTTCCGCTTGCCGCTCGGCGCGCAGCTTGCGCGCAATCTCGCCCAAGGATTGACCTCGAGCCACCATCGGCACGAGGAAGAAACTGACCATCCACAGCGTCGCACCGTACGATATTAAGCGCCTCATAGGCTCACCTCGCTCTATCTCTTCATCACTCGTCGAACCCGGCAAGAACGCCGCCTTGTTCCAAACACGGTGGGCAAGATAGGCGCTTCGCGACGGCGTGTGGCCTTCGCGAAGTCAACGGATCCATCCCGGATCTCCCCCTTCGCGCTGAAGCTGTTGCTCAAGTTCCTGCATCGCCTTGTGATCCGCAGCAATCTGCGCTTCTTTACTCTGAATCTCCTGCCGTAGTTTGTTGGCGCTCGATTGAAAGCCCGGACCGCTTTCTTCCTGCAAGGTTTTCTGAGGATTTGGGTAATAGGTGATCTGGGCTTGTGCGAGTTGCTGCTTGAGCACGGCAAGTTCGCGCTCGTGGAGATTCAAATCGCTGCGAATTCTCTTCGCCCGTTTCTGGAAATAAGCCTCGCCGTGCTTTTTAGAAGTTTGAGCGGCCGGCTTCGATTTGCTCGGCCCGCTTTGGGAAGACTTGGGGGTGGCAACCGTCAGCGCCAGCCCGCCATGCTGAGGAATCGTATCATTGGTATAGACCTTCACCGCTTTCGTGCCCTGCGCCTCGCGTTCCTGCCGCAGTTTGCGCGCTAACTCTCCAAGCGAAGGCAAAGGGTTCGAACTTGACGGCTCATTCTGCGCAAGCAGGACAAGCTTTGACGAACCCCCAGAGCTGGCGAAGGCGCCTAATGGTCCGGCTAGCAACGGCCTGGCACCCAGCCAGGCCACCGCGGCCGTGAGCGTGATTCCTACTGATCCCATGAACGCTTTTTGCATCGCTCGTCTCATAAGCTACCCTCTTTCTACCGCCAATGTACGCCTGCTGCCCCCTAAAAATCAAACGCATTCCGTGACGCAGCGTAACCCCTATCCAACGGCCTTCTTTTGTGATAGATTTCCGACTTAAGGTCGTTTATCTGGTTGCGAAGCCAGACCAGCACTTCAACCCAGCGGACCGGTTTACTTTAGCCCTCGGTGCGACGCCCCTTCGCGCGAACCGGCAAACCGCCTAGGCTCGATCGGCTCAGGCCCGCGGAGGACATATGGTGGTCGGGGTTCCCAAGGAAAGTTTTCCTGGCGAGCGGCGGGTGGCATTGACCCCGTCGGTGATACCGAGTCTTACCAAGCCGGGATTCACTGTCGTTGTCGAGGCGGGTGCGGGCACGGCGGCAGGTTATGCCGACGCGGAGTATGAAGCCAAGGGCGCCCAATTGCTCGCCGATCGGCGCGAGGTTTTTGCCAAGGCCGACCTAATCGCTCAGGTTCTCTGTTACGGGTCCAACGATCGCACTGGAAAAGATGACCTGCCGCTCATGCGCGCCGGTCAAATGTTGCTGGGCTTCCTGCGGCCTCTCGGCGCCATGGAAACGGTCAGCGAAATCGCGGCTGCGGGCGTCAGTTCGTTCTCTTTCGAGCTGATGCCGCGAATCACGCGCGCCCAAAGCATGGACGCGCTCTCCACGATGGCGACCATTTGCGGGTATAAGGCCGTTCTCTTGGCCGCGGACACGCTGCCTCGCCTGTTTCCCATGTTGACGACCGCCGCCGGCACGATTACTCCCGCCCGAGTGCTGATTATTGGAGCCGGCGTGGCGGGCTTACAAGCCATTGCCACGGCGCGACGGCTCGGCGCGGTGACCACGGCGTACGATCTTCGCCCCGCGGCCAAGGAGCAAGTCCAAAGTCTTGGCGGCCGTTTTCTTGAGTTGCCCATCGAGGCCAAGGACGCCCAGGACGCCCGAGGCTACGCCCGGGCCCAAGACGAAACCTTCTACGAGCGCCAACGCGAACTTCTTGGACGTGCGGTTGCCGAAAGCGACGTGGTCATCACGGCCGCGGTGGTTCCGGGCCGAAAGCCCCCCGTGCTGGTAACGCGGGAGATGGTGGAGCGCATGGCTTTGGGATCGGTCATTGTGGACCTGGCAGCGGAACGGGGCGGCAACTGCGAGATGACTCGCCCCAGCCAAATGGTGGTCGAGCACGGGGTGACGATCATCGGTTACATCAATTTGGCCAGCGCGGTTCCTTACCATGCCAGCCAAATGTATGCGCGCAACCTTACTTCTTTTTTGTTGCACGTCTTCAAGAAGGGTCAGCCCGAGTTCGACCTGAGCGACGAAATTACCCGCGAGACCCTCGTCACGCAGGGCGGGGAAATTGTTCACCCGCGGGTTCGGGAATTTTTTTCACTGCCCGCTTTGCCGACCAAGGGCACGGAAAAAGTTTGAGCGCAGTTTCCGGCCGACCACCCATCCGCGCCGAGAGGCTGTTGCCGAGCCAAGGAGAACAGGAACATGCCAGCCCACTTTATTTCCAGCGTCTATGTTTTCGTGCTTGCCGGCTTCATTGGCTTTGAGGTCATCAAGCACGTCTCACGCCTGCTGCACACGCCGCTGATGGCGCTGACCAACGCCCTTGACGCCGTGGTGGTGGTCGCGGCCATCATTATCGCGGGGCGCGCGCAAACGCCCCTTTCGATGATTCTGGGACTGGTCGCCGTGGCCGCCTCCTTCAGCAACATGGTGGGCGGCTTTTTGATTACGGATCGGATGTTACGCATGTTCAAGCTCAGCCGGCAGAAGAAACCATGAATCCTCTGACCCTACGTTACCTGATTGATTTTGCGTATCTCGTGGCCATCGTGTTGTTCATCTTGGCGTTGCGCTGGCTGAGTTCGCCAGCCACGGCGCGGCGCGGCGTTCTGGCAGGAGAGATTGGAGCGGCGCTGGCCGTCCTTGCGACGCTCGCTAACCCGGAAATCGTCGCCTACAAGTGGATTCTGGTTGCCCTATTGGTGGGCGCGATTATCGGTATTCCCCTGGGCCTGGTTCCCATGACGGCGGTGCCGCAACGGACCGCTTTGAGTCACGCATTTGGCGCGCTCTCCGCCGCGCTCATCGGCATTGCCGAGTATTATGTCCGCGCCCCCCACATCACTAAATTCGGCATGACGGAAATCTCCATGGAAGTCATCATCGGCGGGTTGAGCTTCACGGGCAGCCTGATTGCCGCCGGCAAACTGCAAGAGCTGCTCCCTCAGCGTCCGATCACTTACCGAGGACAGAACGTGGTCAGCCTGTCGGTGCTTGGTGCGGCCGTTATTCTTGCCCTCATTCTCATTTTTCATCCCGGCGACACTTTTCTTTTCCCATGGATGGTGGCCGTCTCCTTGTTCTTTGGGGTTCTTTTGGTCACGCCGATTGGCGGCGCCGACATGCCCACGGTGATTTCCCTGTTGAACTCTTACGTCGGTCTATCGGCGGCCCTGTTGGGCTTTGTGCTCAACAATAAAGTTCTGATTGTCGCCGGAGCGTTGGACGGTTCCTCGGGTTTCATTCTATCGGTCATCATGTGCCGGGCAATGAATCGCTCTTTCACCAACGTGATGTTCGGGGCATTTGGACAGGTGCAAGCCTCCGCCGTGACGGCCGCTGAGTCTCGTACGGTGCGCTCGGCGACAGCGGAAGATGCGGCAACGCTGCTCGGCGCCGCCAACACCGTCATTATCGCGCCCGGCTACGGCATGGCCGTGGCTCAAGCACAGCACAAGGTGCGCGAGCTTTTTGACGTCTTGACCAAGCGGGGCGTGGATGTGAAATTTGCCATCCATCCGGTCGCCGGCCGCATGCCCGGCCACATGAACGTGCTTCTCGCCGAGGCCGACATCCCCTATGACAAGCTGCTCGACATGGACGCTGCCAACCCCGAATTTCCCCAGGCCGACGTCGCGCTGGTGATTGGTGCCAATGACGTCACCAACCCCGCCGCTCGAACCGAGCCCGGCAGCCCCATTTACGGGATGCCCATCCTGGACGTGGACAAGGCTCGCACCGTCATGGTCATCAAACGCAGCCTGAGTCCCGGTTTCGCGGGCATTGACAACCCGCTTTATTACCTCGACAAAACTCTGATGCTTTTCGGCGACGCCAAGACCTTCGTGGGGGACATTGTGCGCGAACTGACGGGCGGTCACACGGCCTAGTTGGCTTGAGGGGCACAATCACCGCCGTGGCAGAAAGGCACGGACAGCGGGAAGGAAATCCTATGGGCAGTTCGGCTTCCGACGTTCTGGTGATTGGCGGGGGAATTATCGGGACTTCCATCGCCCTTCGTCTGGCGCGCGCCGGCCTGCGCGTGTCCGTCGTGGACGCTGACGCGGACGCGGGCCAAGCCACCCGCGCCAGCGCCGGCATGTTGGCGCCGCAGGGGGAAATGGTTCAGCCGGATGATTTCTTTGAGCTTTCGCGGTTCAGTCGAGACCTCTATCCTGGCTTTCTCGACGAATTGGAATCGCTCACAGGAGAGCGGGTGGATTATCACCGCGACGGCACACTTCTGGTCGCGCTTGACGAAACGCAGATGGAAGAACTGGACCAGGTTTACCGCGCTCAGAGCCAGCTCAAGCTCCCTCTTGAGCGACTCAGCGGCCAGGAGGTTCGTCATCGTCTTTCCGGCCTATCGCCCGAACTTGCCGGTGGAGTGTTTGTTCCCGGCGACCATTGGCTCGATAGCCAGCAATTAGCCCGCGTTTTGGTGAAGGCCGCGGAGAAGGCCGGGGTGACTTTCCACCGTGGCGTGTCCGCCGCCGGACTGAACGCTCGGACGAGCCGCGTCGAAAGCGCTAGCGTTACGGCCCCCGCCTCCACCCTGTCCGCGCGCCACTTCGTTCTAGCCGCGGGAAGTTGGTCCGGACCCCTCGCTCAAAGTCTCGGCCTCCGCTTGCCGATCCAACCCTGTCGCGGGCAGATGGTGGAACTGGAGGCAGCCATGGATCTGCCGTTCGTGGTCCGTGCCGGGATGCATTATCTTGTGCCGCGGCCAAACCGGCGGCTGCTGGCCGGAACCACGTCAGAGTATGCTGGCTTTGATTCCCGTGTTACCGCCGGGGGCTTGCACTCGATTCTGCAAGGGGTCATGCGGTTCGCTCCCTTCCTCAAGGACGCCCATTTTCGAACCGCCTGGGCGGGGCTGCGCCCCGATACGCCCGACCATTATCCCGTTCTCGGTCCCGCCGTCTGGGAAAATCTCTTTTTCGCCACCGGTCATTTCCGCAACGGCATCCTTCTCGCCCCCGCCACGGCCCAGTGGGTGGCGGATTGGATCTTGCGCGGGCAACCTTCCCGCTCACTTGACTCTTACCGACCGTCCCGCTTTGCTTCCTAGCCCCGGCGAGGGCCTAACACGCGCTCCAGAACCGGCGATGGTCACAGTGGGGCTGGGTAATGAGCGCAAAAATTTGAGAACGGCCCGCCCGCGATGGCGCGGGATGCCTTCGGCCCACAAAACCTCGCGGCCACGAAGCAAAACCATAACCCGCCCATCGGCATTTGTCGCGTTAAAAACATCTTGACGCGGCTTGCCGCGCGGTTGCAGAGCGGGATATTTCTTTTTCAGCATGGCCTCCTCGTCCTTAAAGAATTCCTTCGCAAAGCTCGGGCTTGTCCAAAGCGTTCGCCCCACAAGGGTGGTGTGGCCGTTTTGCCGGTTTTCGTACAGCAAATAGCGGTCACCGAGCCATCCCGAGGCGACTTGGCGCGCCTCCGCTTGCGAAATCAACTGACCCACGACCACGTAAACCCCAAGTTCGCCCAACGTGTTCTCTTCGAGGAGGGAGAGGTTTTTCAGACGCTGAAGCGCTTTCGGTTGCGGCAGAGTCACTTTGGGAAGCGAGAGCTTTCGGAAGTAAGCTTCGGGATCAAAAAAATCTTTTGTCGTCTCCGGCGGGTCGTGGAACGTGGCATTGAGTTGCTTCCATCCGCCTCGACGCAGCACCTGCTGGGCGAACCCGGCGCCCGCTACGTAAGGAAACAGCGATTCATAACGGAAGAAAAAGGGGGCCTTGGAAAATACCGGAAATTGCTCGATCTGCCCTGCCAGCATGGGACCGAGCAAGGCGCGGATGGAGAAGAAATTCCCCAGTTGGGCGGGAGCAATGATCCGCTGCAACATGGCGGCCGTCGCGTAGCCCTCAACCAACGCCTGGCGCGCCGCCGAGGCATCGTCATTTTGTCGGTGGGCGTAAAGAAATTTCTCCAATCCAAAGTTTTGGTCTTGCAGCGCATGGGTGAGTTCATGCGACAGCACCATCGGTTGCATGGCATCGGGAATCCAGCGGGCGATGTACATGGTCTTGGTTCGGGGATCGTAAAACCCCGCCGCCTGTTCTGTATAAAAAGAAATTAGAAAATGACGCAGCCTGAAGTTTGCGGGCACCAAGCCGAACGCTTTGAGCATGGCATCTTGAATGTGAAACTCCTGCGGCGTGTATTGGGACTGAAGGTTGCGAAGGATGTCCCGCTGAGCTTCGGCATGGCTGACGACCCGATAATGCACCTGAGATCGAATGGGCAGGCCGGTGATTTGGCTCATTTGCTTCAAAATTTGTTGGGCTTCCTGCCGCAAAGCGCTCGATGGCGCGTCGCCGGACGACCCTCGGGAGCTAGCGCCGCTGCCAACGGTCTTTGCCGGTTCGGTCGTACCGGCCTGCGCACAGGTTCGCCGCGGAACGAAGGCGCCGAGCATCGCCGCGAGCGCTATCAAGCCGAGCAAGGCTTTTGGTTTCGACCGCATGGCGTCTTCGATTGTAGCCGCAAACGGACGGCGACGGCACGTCAAGCTCACGCATTTTAACCCCTTCGTCTTCCGGCGACGGGAACCTCCACCTTTTGGGGTTGAAGGAGACTTGCGTTCGGGAAGCGCCTGGCGTAGTCTCTTGCGGAGTCGTCAGCTTCAAGGGGTGAAAATAACCATGAGTGCAGATGCTCTGCCGGGCAGTGAACCACCCATGACCCAACAAAACTCGTTTGGCGCGCGCGCCCTGGGCGTTCTGTTGGATCCGACCACGACGTTCGACGAGATTGCCGCTCAGCCGAATTATTGGGGCCCGCTGATTGTGCTGATGGCCGGTTCCGTCGCGTTGACGGAAACCCTGACATCCAAGATCGGCATTCGGAACATCATTCTTCGCTCGCTTCACCAGAGCGGACAAGCCCGCCACATGACGCCCGAGCAGCTTGATCAAGCGTTGCGGAACGCCACCGCCGTTGCCCACGTGTTGACGCCGGTGGGAGCGGTGGTGGGACCTCCCATCTTTTTAGCCTTGGCGGCAGGGGTGGGCCTGCTGATTTTGAGGGGCATTTTTGGGGCGCAAGCCAGCTTCAAAACCATCTTTTCCGTGACGTGTTACGCCGCGTTGCCGACCGTCATTGGTGACCTGATGGGCATGGCCGTGCTCTTGTTCGGCGATCTCAGCCGATTAAATCCTCAAAGCCCCATCCCGACTAGTCTCGGCTTTTTTCTCGACTCGGCTTCCACGCCGCGCCCGCTCTATGCCCTGGCCAGCTCGCTCGATCTGCTCACGTTCTGGTTTTTGGCGCTCGTCGCCGTGGGACTATCGCGGGCCTCGCGCGGCCAGGTGAAAGCGAAGACAATTTTCGCCATTTACTTTGGCATTTGGCTGGTGCTGACCCTGGGAAAGATGGGGCTTGCCTGGCTCGCATGATTCAATCTCAGCCAGCCGCGCGCCCGCACCAGAGAGGAAGGGTAAGATGCCAAGTCGGTTCCATCCCCACAAGTAAGGACGGCAGGTATGAGTCCACGCCGCGTTGACCCTGTGCTGACGGCGCGCCGCCGCGAAGAGTTGATTAAGGCAGGCTACGCTGAAATCCTCGAAAAGGGCATTGCCGCCACCACCATTGACAGCGTGGTGGCGCGGGCGGAATCGAGCAAAGGCGGGGCTCTCCATTATTTTCACACCAAGGAAGATCTGTTGTGGGCCGTTCTCGAGTGGCTGCTGGCGCAGCTCGACGAGAGCTTGAACCGCATTGCCGCAAGCGACGACCCACCGCGGGCCCGGCTTTCGGCCGAGCTGGAACTGCTGTTCCACAGTACCGAAGTCAATCGTAATCTCTACCGGGTGTTGTTCGACTACGTAGCTGTTGGAACGCGCTCGGAACGGTTCCGCAAACTCTTCGAGGATTTCTTCACCCGCTGCCGTGCCCGCGATGCCGCCATTGTGGAGGCGGGGATTCGCCAGCAGCAATTTCGTCGAGTGCATCCTTATGAAGCGGCGGCCACCATCCGCGCTTTGGTGGACGGGTATTGCCTCCAATGGCTGCTGGGCGCCGAGGGGCTGCCGATTGAGGATTATCGCGATCGCTGTCGCGCGGTGCTCGGGGCCTACTTGCTGCGCCGAGCCTCGTAAGCCGGGCCACCGAAGGGTCACGGCCTAAGCCCGCCGAGCCTTCTCCAGCGGCCAAGCTCCGCTGGACTGCGCCAGGGGAGATAACTTTCCATGCTGGCTGAAGTCGCGCGCGCGGTGTGGGTAATTTGCCTGGTCGTGGCTGTTCCCACGCTTTCCCTCAAAACAACACGTCCCGAGCTGCTTCGGCAGATTCCGCGCTTGGCGCTCTACCTTTCTGCCGTGCTTTCGCAGTGGGCGCTTGTGGCCGCGACCCTCGCCGTGGTTGAAATCTCCGGCGGCAACTGGGCGGCGCTCGGGCTGCGTTCCGCCCGGCTGATGACCTTGGCCGCGTGGGCCATCGGGCTTGCAGGGGTCATCGTGTCTGGACTCGGCGGAGTGCTTTTCCTTGAACGCCGCGGGTGGTGGCCGGCGGAGCCGGAAACGGTGCTTCTGCTGATGCCCGAAACACGAAAAGAGAAATGGTGGGCCTTGCTCATCGTCGCCCCCACAGCCGGGTTGTGCGAAGAGTTTCTTTACCGCGGATTTCTCCTGGGTGCGCTCAGCGCTTGGTTTCACTCGGCTAGCTGGGGCCTGGCGACGTCCTCGTTGGCCTTCGGCTTGGCCCACACCTATCAGGGCTCCCAGGGAGTGGCTCGCGCCACCGTGCTCGGAGCGCTGCTGGCGGTATCTGTACTTTGCACGGGCTCGCTTTACCCGGCCATGCTGGCCCATTTTCTCGTGGACGCGACGGCGCTCCTTTGGCTGGGGCCGCGCTTCCTCAAACCGCCTCCCTCGCTTTGAGCAACCCCCCGCGCTTGGCGATTTGGGCCAAGCCATATAAAATGGTTATGCATGGATGAGCGTGAATTTTTTGACGAAAAGGAAGTGTTGAAACCGGCCAACCTTTCCTGTTTCTTCTGCCATCAAAAGGACATTTATCAGATTCGCTGGATTGAGCGCCGAAAAAAGAAGGCGCTCAAGGGTCAGGTGAATGAGCAAGATCGCGCCCGGTTCCAGAAAGTCCGCTCTTATATGTTGCGGCGCGACGATTTTGCCCGGTGCACCAACCCGAAGTGCCGCAAGACGTTTGAGATTTCCGGGATTCAATCCGTGGTGTTTCTGTGATGGCGGCGGACGGCATGGAGGCTTTACGGCCGGGCGTGTCCGCCGCCGCTGTCGGTGGCTAGGGTTCTTGATTCTGGAGGCGGCGCTTAGTTGACCAGCCCTTTCTAAATCTTCCGCCCAAAGCGCCCGGAAAGGCGCCGCGCGGCCCAGGAAGAAAGACGCTGCGGTGACGAAGCTGGCGGGGCCAAGCCGGAGGGTGGGCTATCGAGGGCACTCCGCCGGCTCGCAAATCACTGTTTTGCCGGTGGGCCAGAGGAGGAAAATCCTTGCCAAAGAAAACAGAGTTTGCGAAGCTGCCATAATGTAAGCTCAGCGATTTTGGGTTCTGAGGGGGCTGGCCATTTCATGCCCCCAGGGAAAAATGAGGACGCTTCAAACCAGGAGCAGTAACTTTTGGGGACGGGGATAAAACAAGTGAGGACTGTTTACAAGCTGCTGTTCGTCGCGCTCGTCATCCTCGGCACATCAAAGCTGAGTGCCGCGCAGAGCTCGTCAGGAAAAACAACTCCGGCCTCAAACTCAGGCCAATCGCTCGGCCCCACCGCCTTTGCCGTGGCCGTGTACAGTCACTCTAACCTGGGCTCTGTTTTTAACGAGGGCGTCAGCGTCGGCTACAATCTGACCAAACACTTTGGCGGAGACATCGGCTTTACGCTCTACACGGTGCAAAGTCCCTTCTCGATTGTGAGCAATCACGACTGGCGATGGACCACCCTGCTCGGCAACCCTTTCCTCGACCTGCGGTACACCACCGAGCGCGATGGCTTGGATTTCACTTCGATTCTCACGGGAACCGCTCCGCTTTCGAACGCCGAGCGGGTCTATACCACGGGACGCTTTGGCGTGGATTGGTTTAACCACGTCGAGACGCACTTCATGGGGTTGACTCCCTTTGTGAACTTTGGGGCGGCCAATGGAACTGTGGATCGCACCCTGATGCCCCGGCCTTTCGATGTCGCCCGGCCTTACCAGACGCTAGGTTTTATTTCCGATTTTGAGGGGGGCGCAAGCTACACGATTCTGAAACATTATTCGCTCGGCGCTTCGGCTTATGCTCTGGTTCCGGCCGGTTCGCAAAAGGTTTTCAGCCGGTTGGTTTCACCGGATTCGACCGTGGCCGGCGATGCCAATCACCACAGGATTTGGAATAACGTGTTCGAGGCTGTCGGAAATTCGAGCCTGACACGCGATAACGGTTACTCAGGATGGCTCGATATTGGGCGATTCAAGTACCTCAAGTACCTTGATGTGGAGCTCGGTTACACATACAGTGTCCACTACGCCTATGGTTCCGCGTTTGTCATGTTGAAGTTCCATGGGACGTCGCTGTTCAGGACATTGACCGCGACGCAGTAGCCACAGATTCAGCAGTGCCGTTCGTCAGGACGGTGAGCAAAGTGGCCGAAGCCGACGAATTTTCCGGGCCGAGGGGGAATGCCGATTTTGAAAAACAGGACCAGCAGTTGCTTATTGGCATTGATGATTGCTGGACTTGGAACCTGGGGGTCCTCGCGGCCGCGTCTGCCGGGCGCCTCAAAAAGGCCTGGGGAGGTTCGCCGCTCAAGCTCCTGGAGGGCTTCTTACGCTCATTTGCCGCTCAGTTTCGAGCCGAACGAGGGCCAGGCGGCATCGCCAGCAAGGTACGTAGCACGAGGGGCAGGTTTCACCCTCTTTCTTGACCGCACCTCCGCCTGGCTCGTGCTGCAGAAACCGCAAGATGCCATCCTCCACTCGGTTGGTTCGCAATTGGCCACCGGGAGCAAGGCGTTTCGCTCTTCCGCTTCTCTTCTGCCGAGCTTGCCTCGAGTTTTCCTCCCCTCCACAAGCGCGCAGCAAAAACTCGATCCTCGGGCAGATGCTGCTTCGGCCCTGCGTTCATCTGACGTGCTGCATTTGAAGCTAATCGGCTCAAACCGCAAGGCGCGCATCGCGGGCGAGAATCGGTTGCCGGGCTACAGCAACTATTTTATTGGCAACAATCCCAAGCACTGGCACATGTGGATTCCGCATTACGGGCAGGTTGTGTACCGAGGGATTTACCCGGGTGTGGACCTGGTTTATGACGGTCGCCAAGGACGCTTGGAGAACGACTTCCGCGTGTCACCCGGCGCCAATCCGGCGCTGATTCGCTTAGAGTTGAGTGGCATCCGCGGAATGCACCTGGATCGCACCGGAGACTTGGTGCTGCCGGTGAGGGATGGCAAAGTTTATCTGCTGCGCCCGAAAGCCTATCAGGCCGGTCGAGAAGTTGCGGTCAGCTATCGGCTGGCAGCTCATCACGAAGTAGGTTTCCGCTTAGGGCCTTACGACCCGCGTCAGGAATTGGTGATTGACCCGGTGTTGACCTACTCGACCTATCTTGGTGGCAACGGAGGAGACGTTGGCTACGGAATTGCCGTAGATTCCTCGGGCGACGCCTACGTGGTAGGAACCACCGGCTCACTTAACTTTCCTTCCACCACGGGCCAAACCTACGCTGGAAACGGTGACGCCTTTGTGACCAAGTTCAATCCTTCCGGCACGGGGCTGATTTATTCGGTTTACCTGGGTGGGGGCAGCCTGGACGTGGCGACCGGCATTGCCCTTGACTCTTCGGGCGACGCCTACGTCGTGGGCTACACGAATTCAACCGACTTCCCAACCACTTCGGGGGCCTTCCAGACTCAAAACGCCGGCGGCAGCGATGCGTTTGTTACCAAGTTGAGTCCGACCGGCTCGCTGGTCTATTCGACTTACCTCGGTGGCAGCGGCACCCCGGCCACATCCTCCAGCCCCGGCACCAGCGGAAACGATTACGGCCGAGGCATCGCCGTGGACTCGAGCGGAGACGCTTTTGTGACCGGGTCCACCGCGTCAACGAATTTTCCGATTCAATCCCCGCTACAAATCGGATTGAATGGCCCCTCCGACGCCTTCGTTTCCGAACTCAATCCGACGGGCACGGCCTTGCTCTTTTCAACCTACCTCGGGGGCAGTCAAGCGGACGAAGGATTAGCGATAGCCGTGGACACGAGCGGCCATGTGTATGTTGCCGGACAGACCTTTTCTTCCGACTTTCCTACTCAAAGCCCCTTCCAATCCACCCTCAGCGGCACGTCCGATGCGTTTGTCACGGAAATTTCTCCGGCCACGTCGAGTTTGGTATTTTCCACCTATCTGGGCGGCAGCGGCATGTCCAGCGCCCAGGCCATCGCGCTTGATTCGGTGGGCAGCATTTACGTTGCAGGCAGCACATCATCCGATAACTTTCCCGTGACTTCCACCGCGTTTCAGACCACTAATCGCGACCAGTCCGGCAGCGCGGCGTTTGTGACCAAGTTTGCCCCCGGCGGGAGTCAGTTGGTGTATTCCACCTACTTGGGCGGGAGCGCCGCCGATCAGGCCAACGGCATTGGGCTCGATTCGTCGGGAGACGCCTTTGTTACCGGATACACCGAGTCGAGTGATTTCCCCTTAATGAACGCCCTGCAAAGGGTTTTGGGTCTTTCCGGCTCGAGTACCTGCGGGACAACGCTTTGTTCGGATGCCTTTATCACCGAATTCAATCCTTCCGGCAACCTGGTCTATTCCACCTACCTGGGAGGCAACGGGGCCGACGCCGGTCAGGCCATTGCAGTAGATTCGGCAGGGAATGCCTACGTCACGGGCAGCACGGAATCGGCCAATTTCCCAATTATCGCCGGGGCTCCTGAATCGGTTTTTGAGGGTTCCAATAGTTTGTCCAACGCCTTTGTGGCCAAGATTGGTCCGCAGGATGCCCCGGCCGTTGCCGTCAGCCCGGAGACCCTTAACTTCGGCAACGAGGCCCTCAACAGTTCGAGCAGTCCTCAAACCATCACCCTAGCCGACATGGGCAGCGCGCCTTTGGACATCTCCAGCATTACCGTGACGGGTCCCTTCAGCCAAACCAACAACTGCGGAACCGAGGTTCCGGCCGGTGGTGGAACGTGCAGCATTCAAGTCACGTTCACGCCCAATCAACTCGGACCGCAAACCGATCAGGTCACGATTGACGACAACGCGCAAGGAAGCCCACAGACCATTACGCTCACAGGAACCGGCGTGACGTCGGCGGGCCAACTGACCGCCACGCCCACCAGTCTTGCCTTCGCCGCGGAAACCGTCGGCGACACCAGTCCTGCTCAGGAGATTCAACTCATCAATACCGGAAGCACGGCCGTCACCATAACGAGCATCACAGTTTCCGGGCAGTTTGCCGAGACGGACACTTGCGGCAGCCCCTTTACCACGCCGAGCGTGCTCAATGTGGGCGGAGCCTGCACCATCTATGTGACCTTTACGCCAACCTCCACGGGCAGCCAGACCGGTGTTCTGACCATCAACGACGACGCGGCGAATAATCCTCAGACAGTGAACCTATCGGGCACAGGGAACCCAGTATTCACGCTCTCCGCCAACACGCCTTCGTCGGTGCTGCTGATCGGGACCCAAAGCACCACGTTTACGATTGCGGCTTCCGCGCCCGCTTCCTTTACCGGCACGATTACGCTTTCTTGCAGCTCGGGAACTTGCAGCTTCAATCCTTCCTCAATTACGGCTGGCGAGACCAGCACGCTGACGGTCAGCGGGTTGTCGGCACCAAGCTCCAACCCAACCGGTATCACGGTCACGGGAAGCAGTGGTACTCAGAAATCCAACCTTGCGCTTTCCATCTTCTTTGAAGATTTTTCGCTTTCCGCCACGCCTCCGCTGGCCTCGGTGACGGCCGGCGGTTCGACCACTTACACAGTTAACGTAACGCCGATTAATGGTTTCAATCAGGTAGTGCTGTTAAGCTGCGCCAATCTTCCTCCGCAAACTACCTGTACTTATTCGCCTCCTGGGCTGACGCTCAATGGCACGGCACCGGCCACCTCAAGCCTCACCGTGAACACCACGGCGCCCGCCCCGGCTTCCTCACCGCCGCCTCCCCCCAACGCGCCACCCTTGGCTCCCTCGGGGCGAGTGGCGCTCTGGGCGTGCGGCTTGGCCGCGATTTTGCTGGCGCTTTGGGCGTATCGCTCGCGCCCACCGCAACGCCGCCGAGCTCGCGCCCATCTGATTTTGCTGGCACTGGTCGTCTTAATGGCCGGCTTTGTCGCCGCCTGCAACAACTACTACTACGGGCCGACTTCAACGCCCGCCCAGTCGGGCACCCCGGCCAACACTTATACGTTTACCCTGGTCGGCAAGCTGGGAAATGCCAGCGGCATTGAACGGACCACAACCGTAAATTTGGCGGTGAATGCGCCATGAGCGAATACAGGGTCGAAGTGAGGCGCCGATGAAGAAGCCTTCTGAATTGGATTTTGCCAGGACTCTTGTTGAGGTCCGATGTCTTCAAGGAGAATCGTTGTGAATGACACCAACAACGCAATGAGTCATCTCGGGGCTAAGACCGCGACGCGGGCGAGGTCTTTGAGTGGAAGAGCTTTGGCTTTCCTGGCTCTGGCCGGGTGCCTGCTCATCTTCACCACCATGGGCAATAGCCGCCGCGGCAATGCGCAACCTGAAAGGCTGCCGACCCGCAGAGCCTTGGCCAATCTCTGGACCCAACTGCCGCTCAGCTTTGAGGCCAACGAGGGGCAAACCAACCCTCGAGTGCGCTACCTCGCCCACGGACCCGGCTACACTTTGTTTCTCACATCGCACGAGGCCGTGCTCAGCTTGCTCCCTCCAACGCTTCGGAAGAGACATCTGCCGACGGGTTGGAAGGAACAACCTCTGAGAATGCGGCTGCTAGGCGCGGCTTCGACCGCTGGGATCGCCGGTAACGATCCCTTGCCCGGCTACAGCAACTATTTTATTGGCAACAATCCCAAGGATTGGCACACCCACATCCCGCATTACGGTCGGGTGGTTTATCGAGGAATCTACCGGGGCGTGGACTTGGTTTATGACGGGCACGAGGGACTATTGGAGAGCAATTTTGTGGTTCAGCCGGGGGGCGACGTAAACCGAATTGCTTGGCAAATTGAGGGGGCAAAGGGCCTCCGCCTCAATCGTCGCGGCGACCTAGTGGTTAAGGTCGCGGGAGGCGCTGTCGAACTGCGCCGCCCGCGCGCCTATCAAGCCGGGCGCGAAGTTGCGGTCAGTTACCACCTCGGCGCCCATCACGTCATTGGTTTTCGGCTGGGACCATATAACCGTCGGCAGCAACTGACGATTGACCCGGTGCTGGCCTACTCGACCTACCTGGGAGGCACCGGAGGTGACGTCGCTTATGGCGTGGCCGTGGATTCGTCCGGCAACATTTACGTAGCAGGCATCACCAATTCCGCCAATTTCCCCACCACCATCGGCGCTGCCATCACGACCTATTCCGGCAACGGCGATGCCTTCATCGCCAAAATCAATCCCAGCGGCTCCGCGACGAGTTCCAGCAACCCGCAGCTTGTGTACTCAACGTTTCTAGGCGGGCTGGGGACCGATTCAGCAGCCGCCATCGCCGTCAACGCCGGCGGCGACGCCTATGTGACCGGCAGCACCACTTCCTCCAATTTCCCCGTCACCACGGGCGTTTTCCAGAACGCATACAAAGGAAATGGTGACGCCTTCGTGGCCGAATTGAACAGCACTGGGACGCAGTTGGTTTATTCCTCTTATCTCGGAGGAACTGGAGCCGATGCCGGTCTGGGCATTACCGTAGATTCTTCCGGCAACGCCTACGTGACCGGCTCGACAGAATCGCCGGACTTTCCGACCGTGAATCCGTTGCAGTCCACCAATCACGGAGCTTCCGACGCTTTTGTGGCCAAAATCAATTTCACAGGCTCGCAGCTCATTTACTCCACTTATTTAGGTGGCTCCGGGGCGGACGTCGGCCAAGCCATTCAGGTGGACAAATCTGGCGATGCTTACGTAGCCGGTTACACCTTTTCAAAAGATTTTCCCCTTCAAAATCCCGAGCAGGGCGCCAACGCCGGCACCGTCAATGCCTTTGTCAGTGAGCTGAACCCGCAAGGCTCTTCGCTGCTTTTTTCCACCTACTTGGGAGGAAGCACGGATGATCGCGCCTTTGGATTGGCCGTGGACGGCAGCGGGAATATTTACGTGACGGGGAGCAGTACCTCGCCGGATTTTCCCACCACCGTGGGCGCTTTTCAATCCTCCAACCACGGCCAGTCGGATGCCTTTGTCGCCAAGTTGAACCCGTCCGGGCCTACGCTAGTCTATTCCACACTGCTCGGTGGCAGCGGAACCGACCAGGGCAATGGTATCGCGGTGGACTCCTCGGGCGATGCCTATGTCACCGGCTTTACGGAATCCAACGACTTTCCACTCCAGAATCCCACCCAGGCCATCTTGGGTATTACGGCCGGCAGCTTGTGCGGCTCAACGACTTGCCCTGATGCTTTTATCTCGGAGGTGAACCCTTCCGGGACGGGGTTGATTTATTCATCGTTCCTCGGGGGCAGCGGAGCGGATTTTGGGCAAGCGATTGCCCTGGACTCTTCGGGCAACATCTATCTCGCCGGGAGCACCTCCTCGAACAACTTCCCTGCCATCGCCGGGGCGTATCAATCCAGCCTGACCGGCGTGGCCGGCAACGCTTTTGTTGCCAAAATCGAGCCAGCGAACTCGCCCGGCATCGCCATTGTGCCGGCCACGCTGAACTTTGGGAATCAGACCGTCAGTGTGCGTAGCACCGAGCAGATCGTCACCGTGGTGAACGAGGGAACGGCCCCTCTTACGATTTCTCAAATCACCTCCTCCAACACGGCTTTTGCGGAGACCGACAATTGCGTGGGCACGCTTTCTGCCGGCGGAGCCTCCTGCACCATCAATGTCACCTTCACGCCGACGGCCGTCGGCACGGCTTCGGGAACCCTCAGCATTACCGATAATGCCTCCGGCAGCCCGCAGACCATCAAAGTTACTGGAACGGGCGTCACGGCCGCCACGGCCGTCACCTTGACGCCCACCAGCCTCACCTTTGGCAACCAAACGGTGGGAACCACCAGTTCGCCCCAAACCATCACCATTACGAACACCGGCTCCTCCACGCTCGACATTAACAGCATTACGACGACGGGCGATTTTGCCCAAACCAATAACTGCGGCGCCTTTTCTAACGTTCTCAACGTGGGACAGAGCTGCACCGCGAGCGTGACCTTCACGCCCACGGCGAGCGGCGCGCGGGCCGGCACGCTCAGCGTAAACGACAACGCCACCGGAAGCCCTCAATCAGCATCGCTTTCCGGTACCGGGGTTGCCGTTTTCAGCATGTCATCGCCCGACCCCTCGGTCACTTCTGTTGTCAGCAGCAGCGGCAGCGCCACCTTCAAGGTTTCGGCCTCGGCCCCGTCCGGTTTCACCGGCTCCATCACCCTGAGTTCCTCTTTCTGCACCACGTACACAGCCGCCACCTGCGCCTTCAATCCCGCATCCATCCTCTCCGGCCAAACCAGCACCCTGACGATTACCAACATCCCGCTCACGGTGGCCACCAACAACGATGACAACTACACCTTTACCGTCGCCGGCACCAGCGGCTCCCAGAGTGCCACCACCAACCTTCATCTTCTGTTCGAGGATTACAGCCTTTCTGCCACTCCGTCGCTTGATACGGTGGTCGCCGGTGCTCCCGCGACTTATACGATTCAGGTAACCCCCATCAATGGCTTCAACAAGCAAGTCACGCTCGCCTGCGGCAGCGGTATGCCGCCCGGGGCAACGTGCGCGTTTTCCAATTCGACCGTGACCCCCAACGGAAGTCCCTCCAGCATTGCCTTGACCATCAACACCACCAAAAACGGATCTGTGCCACCGCCCGCTCCCCCTCCAACCGGCGGTGTTTCTCCTTACTGGGTGGGTGCGGCGGCGCTCGTGATATTGCTGGCGCTGCTTGAATTGGCGCGACGGCGCCGGCGGTTTCCCGATTCCGCCAAATCACGGTGGCTTCCGGTTCAGGTGGGGATGCTCTGCCTGCTCTTCATGTTGGAGCTGTTCTTCGCGGCCTGTCGGCCCGCCACCACCACCGCCACCGGTTCCACTCCCGGTGGCTACACCATTACCATCACGGGGACGCTCAGTTCGGATACCACCGTCGTTCGAAGCACAACCCTGAACTTGGAGGTAACCCCGAACTCGTAATCGGCGCGCCTGCCCACTTCGAGCGCGACCAACAAAACTCACGTCCGGCAACGCAGCCCTCCATCGGTGTGCCGACACGAGCCTCTGGCAAACCCGCGGTCCCCCAACTCAAGCTTCACAGAGCTTGAACTTTAGGGCATTTCAGGTATGCTTCGGCGAGCAAGAGGTGCTCAGGAGGGTTGTGGATTCATCCGCCCACGCTCGCTCGCCGCTTTCAGCCCATTCCGGTTCCGAGTCCGTCTCGAACACTCGCCGCTGGGCGGTGGTCTCTTTACTCTTTATTGCCTCCATCATCAACTACTTTGACCGCGCCACGATTTCCTTTGCTTTGCCGCTGATTTCTCACGATTTCCATTTGGGCCCGGCGAGCGAAGGACTTCTGCTTTCCGCTTTTTTCTGGTCTTACACGTTGATGCAACTGCCGATTGGGGCCATGGCTGACCGTTTCGACCTGCTGTGGATTTATGCGGGCACTTTTGCGGTTTGGTCGCTGGCGCAAGGTCTCACGGGCATCGCAGGCAGCTTCGCCGTGCTGATCGTCCTGCGCTTGGTGCTCGGTGTCGGCGAGTCCATTTATCTGCCCGGGGGCACCAAAATTGTGAGCCTGCTTTACCAGCGGGAGGAGCGCGGCGCGCCCTCCGGCTTTTTCGATTTTGGCACGCGCATCGGCATTGCCGCCGGCGGCCTGCTGATGCCGCTGTTGCTGGCGCGTTGGGGCTGGAGGCTAGCCTTTGTGGCTGTCGGCGTTCCCGCGCTATTGTGGTTAATACCCTGGTTTGCGGTCTTTCCCGCCCGCGTTGTCCGCGCGCGGGCTCGTGCCGCCCGTGCTGCGTCCGCCCCGCGGCGCGGCCCTCGGCGTTTCAACCGCAACTTGGTGGGCATTTGTCTCGGCTTTTTTTGTTTTGATTACTTTTGGTATCTCATGGTCACTTGGCTGCCTGACTACCTTTACGTCGAGCGGCATCTGAGCATTGTCAAAGCGGGCCTTTACGCCGCTCTGCCCTACGCGGTTTTCGGCGCCTCAGAGCCTCTCGGCGGTTGGATTGCCGACCGCCTCATTCGCCGTGGGTGGGATGAAACCCGCACCCGTAAAGGCATCGTCACCTTCGGCTTCCTCTTCGGTCTTCTTATTATTCCTGCCGCGCGCGTGCACAGCGCTGATGCGGCTCTGGCGCTCATCGTCGGTTCAGGCTTGGTGGGGCTTTCGACCGCCAACCTCATCGTCATTTTGCAGAGTTGCGCCCCGCCGGGCGAGGTTGGTCTTTGGACCGGCTTTGAAAATTTTGCCGGCAACCTTGGCGGCATTCTGGCTCCCCTGCTCACCGGTTTCCTCATCAAATGGTCCGGCTCTTTTTTGCCCGCCTTCATCCTTGCTCCGGCGATTTTGCTGAGCGGCCTGTTTTCCTATTGGTTCGTTGTGGGTCGCCTCGAGCCCGTCAAGAGCTCTACCCCCGCCGGCTAATGTCTGGTGGCAATCGCCATCCGCACGGAATCATCGAGCGCGCCGCCCTGATGCGCGGCCCAGCCCTCATCAAAATGGGATGAAGTCTCTGAAGACCAATCCAATGTCTGGTGGCAATCGCCATCCGCACGGAATCATCGAGCGCGCCGCCCTGATGCGCGGCCCAGCCCTCATCAAAATGGGATGAAGTCTCTGAAGACCAATCCGCGGCTCCCTTGCCCAAGCTCGACTTTGTGCGGGATGTGGAATGCTTGGGCGATTTGTGCTATCTTGGAAACTCGAAGGGAAGAAGCTACGCAGGAGTTTTGAGTCGCCTCATTCAGCAGCGATCATTTCATTAAGGGACACGGGAAAGTCCTCGAGGATAGGTGGCCACGACGACGGGTAGGATTTTCCCCGACGAGCAAGTCGCCTCTCCGCTCCGAGGGCCACGGCCCCATGCCCTTCCCTTCCGAAGGCAGTATGAACGCTTGGCAGGAAGTCCTCGGATACCTGAAAAGCAAGATCAGCCACGAAAACTATCAGACTTGGCTGCGTCCAACCCGGTACAGCCATCAAGAGGGGCCCACCTTGGTGGTTCGCGTCCCTAACCAGGAATTCAAGGATTGGATTCAAGAGCACTACGGCGCCACGATACAGGAAGCCCTCCAGCAGTTGAACGTTGGGGCAGCAGAGGTTCGTCTCCTGCCGGACGAAAGTTTGGCAAAGAAGACCGAGCGCGACGGGGAGCCCAAACCAATCCAGGCCAAACTTGACTTCAACGCCGTCGAGCACCAACTCAACTCAAAGTACACCTTTGACACATTTGTTGTCGGATCGTGTAATCAATTTGCACATGCCGCGGCGAGGGCTGTGGCCGAGCGGCCCGCGAAGGCGTACAATCCTCTCTTCCTTTACGGTGGCGTGGGCCTTGGGAAAACTCACCTGATGCAAGCGGTGGGGCATTCGATCAAAAGCCATCAGAAGGATGTCCGCCTGGCTTACGTGTCCTCTGAGGCATTTACGAATGAGGTCATCAGCTCGCTCCGCTACGACCGCATGACTTCCTTTCACGACAAGTACCGCAACGTGGATGTTTTGTTGATGGATGATATTGAGTTCATCGCGGGCAAAGAGCGGACCATGGAGGAGTTTTTCCACACCTTCAACACTCTCTACGAAGCCCAAAAACAAGTCATCTTCACCAGCGACCAGCCTCCCAATGAGATCCCGGGCCTTGAAGAGCGGTTACGGTCGAGGTTCGCCTGGGGTTTGACGGCAGATTTACAACCACCGGACACGGAAACTAAACGGGCGATTCTTGCGAAAAAGGCCGAGACGCAGGGCGTCAAACTCCCGGAGCCTGTCGAGGAACTCATCGCTCTGAGAATTAAATCGAGTATTCGCGATCTAGAGGGCGCATTGACCCGGTTGATCGCGTACTCATCGCTAACAGGCACAGAGATCACGCTAGCGATGGCCCAACAAGTATTGAAAAATTTAGTGGACCAGGAGGAGCGGCGGATATCCATTGAGCATATCCAGCGAGCTGTATCGAAGGAATTTAACCTCACTATCTCTCAGTTAAAGGCTAAGAATAACAGCCGTGCTGTCGCCTACCCGCGCCAAATTGCAATGTATCTCTCAAAACAACTAACAGAGGCATCGTTACCCCAGATCGGTAGAGAATTTGGCGGCAAGCATCACACAACGGTGCTCCATTCGATTGCCAAGATTGACCAAGCGCGCAAGATAGACCGCGATTTAAACAGACTCATTAACAAGCTAAGTGATTCCCTAAATTCAGGTTAAGATAGAGTTAGGTAAGTACGCTGTGGATGGCGCTGTGGAAAGAAAATAGGCTTTAAGATTTCCACGCTTTATAATAAGGGCTCTTGTAGGTATCAACAGGCGTGAACTCCCCAGGGGCGAGTGTAGAGAGGGTGGCCTCAACTTTTCCACATTTTCAACCGCCCTCCTACTAAAACCTAATATCATTTAAGGTGATCAATATGGAATTCGCCGTCACAAAGAGCCACTTACTCAAGGAATTGGGGCTAACTCAAGGGGTCGTTGAGAAGAGAGCTACCATTCCCATCCTATCCAACGTCCTTTTAGAAGCAGCCGGCCCCAAGGTTCAAATCAGTGCAACCGACCTTGAGCTTGCGATCCATTGCTCCGCAGAGGCCAAGGTTAAAAAGGAAGGCTCGACAACGGTTCCAGCGAAACGCCTATTGGAAATTGTGCGGTCCTTGCCGGAGGCGGAGATCAAGTTTAAGTTGCTCGAAAACCACTGGATTCAGATCAATTGCGAGAGGTCATCCTTTAAGTTGGTGGGGATGGCCAAGGACAATTATCCTTCGCTCGCCGCGATTCCCCAGCCGCTAGCCTCCATTCCCAGCAAAATGTTGTCCCTCATGATTCAAAGGACCATCTTTGCGATTTCGAACGAGGAATCACGCTACACACTTAACGGAGCTCTCCTGGTGCTGAAACCTGAAAGCGCCGCTATGGTGGCCACGGATGGGCACCGCTTGGCTATCATCGAAGGCGACATTCACGTCGGAGGGTTAAAGAACGAATTGCGTGTTTTACTGCCCCGAAAGGCGATGGGCGAGCTTGAACGGTTGCTCAGTGAATCAGATCCTGACGCGGTGGTCGAGTTCTCGCGGGATGATAATCATCTCTTCTTTTCAGTTGGGGACCGAGCCTTAATTTCAAGGATGCTTACTGGGCAATTTCCTAACTATGAGGCGGTTCTCCCAAGAGAGAATCAACTACTGGTTGAGCTTGAAAAGGACACCCTTGCGGATGCTATCCGGCGCGTCGCACTCCTAGCTGACGAACGATCGAGAGCAATCCGACTTCGACTGGACAAAGATAAAATGGAAATCTTTTCTTCCAGTGGAGACTTTGGCGAAGCGCATGAGGTCTTGGACGTGCAGTACCCCAGCGAACCCTTGCAAATTGGCTTTAACTACCAATACCTCTTGGATTTTTTGAATGTCGCCGGCGACGGCGTGAAGATTAGGATGGAACTCAAGGACGAACAGAGCGCGGGGCAGATGAGGCCTCTAGAGGATAAGGCGTGGCGCTACCGATATGTAGTTATGCCGATGCGCGTGTAAGGGGTTAAAATAGAAGATGGGGTAGGGTTAGAGAGTCTTAGGGGATTCAGGCCGGCGGGAAGGTGAGGTTCCCGTCGGTCTTTTTGTGTAGGGCTAACCACTTTCTGGAAGGTTGGAAAGCGTGACTAAGGAAACGCTAGAGACAACCAAGGCCGCGGCGGCTTATGACGCCGACAGCATCAAAGTGCTGGGTGACCTCGAGGCTGTGCGCAAGCGGCCGGCCATGTACATCGGTTCCACGGGGCCTGCCGGCCTTCACCACCTGGTTTGGGAAGTTGTGGACAACGCGGTGGATGAGGCGTTAGCCGGTTATTGCGACCGTATTGAAGTCACGGTTCACTCGGATAATTCGGTTACCGTCGTTGACAATGGCCGAGGCATCCCGGTGGACATGCACAAAGAGGAAGGGCGTTCTGCCGCCGAAGTGGTGATGACCGTGCTCCACGCCGGCGGAAAATTTGACACCAATAGTTATAAAGTTTCCGGCGGCTTGCATGGCGTCGGAGTGTCCGTGGTCAATGCTCTTTCGGAACGGCTCGACCTTGAAATCTGGCGGGACGGGTACACGTGGGAGCAATCCTACGAGCGCGGCAAGCCGATGGCCGAACTTAAGAAGGCCGGCAAGACAAATCGGCGCGGGACAAAAATCACCTTTCTACCCGATGCCGCCATCTTTGACTCGATTGAGTTCAATTACGACACCCTAGCACAGCGCCTACGCGAACTTTCATTTCTCAATAAAGGTCTGACCATCCACCTAAAGGACGAGCGAAGCAATAAGCAGGCGGAGTTTCACTACACGGGCGGTATCGCGGAGTTCGTCAAGCACCTCAACAAGAACAAAGACGTTCTCCATGCCACGCCCATTTACGCGGAAGCGGACCGCGACAACATCCACATGGAATTTGCTCTGCAATACAACGACGGCTATGCGGAGACGGTTTTTTCGTTTGCCAATAATATCAACACCGTGGATGGCGGAACGCACCTTTCCGGCTTTCGATCCGCGCTCACGCGGGCCATTAACCAGTTTGGTCAGAACCAAGGCCTCTTCAAGGATGTGAAGGAAAATCTGCAGGGCGAGGACGTCCGCGAAGGTCTAGTGGCGGTGATTAGCGTGCAATTGCCGCAGCCGCAGTTTGAAGGGCAGACGAAGGGGAAGCTCAACAGCGACATCCAGAGCAACGTCGCGAGTTTTGTTTACGAGAGGCTGATGGAGTACTTTGAGAAGAATCCAACCGTCGGCCGCAAGATCTGCGCCAAGGCAATTGATGCCGCGCGGGCGCGTGAGGCCGCCCGCAAGGCAAGGGAATTGACGCGCCGGAAGGGGGCGCTTGATTCCGGGGGGCTGCCGGGCAAGCTGGCCGACTGCCAGGAAAAGGACCCGGCGCGATGCGAGCTGTTTCTGGTGGAGGGCGACTCGGCGGGAGGCTCGGCCAAAATGGGGCGTGACCGCCGCTACCAGGCGATTCTGCCACTGCGGGGCAAAATCCTGAACGTAGAGAAGGCGCGCTTCGACAAGATGCTGGCGCACGAAGAAATTCGCGCCCTCATCACGGCGCTCGGCACCGGCATCGGCAAAGACGATTTCGATCCCGCCAAACTCCGCTATTCCAAGATCATCATCATGACCGACGCCGACGTGGACGGTTCGCATATTCGAACCTTACTCCTCACTTTTTTTTACCGCCAGATGCCAGAGTTGGTCGAGCGCGGCCACGTGTATATCGCTCAACCGCCGCTCTATCTCATCAAGAAAGGCAAGACTCTGCGCTATATCCGGGATGAGAAGGAGTTCCGGCGCGAAGTGCTGCGCCGCGCCGCCGAAGATCACGCCGTGGAAATTGGGAACGGCCAAAAGAAAGTCCGTCTGGAAGGCGGCGAACTAACCAATTTTCTGATGGCGCTCGGCGAGTACGTGGAGATCTTCGAGAAGCTCGAGAAGCGTCTGGGCGACCCGCGACCGGTTGACGCGCTCCTCAAAGCTGAACTCGGGAAAAAAGCCGAACTCGAAGACCAGGCGAAAATCGAGCGGGTGGCTAAAGAATTGAGGCTGGAAGGCTTCAAAACGGAAATCGAACTGGATGAAGAACACAATCTTTACACCTTGCGCTTTTCCGGGGAGGGGCTTGGCGAGCGGGTGATTGACTGGGACTGGTTGTCGGGCGCCGACTATCGCCGCCTGCTTGAACTCCACAAGCGCGTGCGGGAAAACGATAAGCCGCCGTTTGTGATTTCCACCAACGGCGACAAGATCGAAATCGAGGACCGCCGCGAATTGCTGGAGCGGATCATGGCCGCCGGCAAGAAATCTTTCACCGTACAGCGCTTCAAGGGCCTCGGCGAAATGAACCCCACGCAACTTTGGGAAACCACCATGGACGCCGAGCACCGCACCATGCTGCAAGTTCGCATTGAAGATCGCGCGGAAGCCGAAGAAATGTTCACCGTCCTCATGGGCGATGCCGTCGAGCCCCGCCGCCAGTTCATCCAAGAGAACGCCCTGGACGTGAAGAACCTGGATATCTGACCGAGATCGCGCAGGGTAGCGGACGCGACACATCTCCATCACGCGAGGTGGCACGCGATGTTTGACAGCGTCGCGTCGACCTCAATGCCCAAGGCATCCTTCATCACTGAGATCGCCGCGTCCCGCACAGCCTTCGCGTGTTCCTTCGGCGCGTAGACGAAGCTCTTCCATTTGTGGTGCGCGTAAGCCTCCGTCCACTGCTCAAGAGGGAAGAAATCCTCGATCGACTCGATGTCGCCCGAGGGTGACGCTTGGATGTATGCGAAGTCACTTTTGATCTTGGGCACACCAGGGACGCTCAGCAGGACTTCGTCGAGATTGCACCTACCCCTGACCTCCGCGGGGAGCAGCTTATGGATTTCCTCCTCCACACGGTGCAGGTCGGCCGAATGTGCCGAGAGATCGACGATTCTTTTGCGATGGTAGGTATCCCAGTTTTGTTTCGACACCGTCCTTCGCGATGTTTCGAGGCTTCGAACAAACAGGCTCCGCCGTTTGAAACTGCTGAGCATCTTCTTTACAAACTCATCGCCGAACCCGCCGAACTGGTTGAAAAACTCATCGTCGGTAACGTAGAGGTACTCCACGGGCTCGCTGAAGGTGATGACCTTATCCCGACAGTGCAAGCCGCACTGATCCCCGTTCTCAACTATGTGGCGGATGAGCGACCGAAGCATCGCGTCGAGACATTTGACCTTCGGATGGTGGTACACCGACCCATACAAGGTCATTTTGCTGAACAGTATCTGTTCAAGGGGCACGTAACTTCGCAAGACAAGCAGCCTGTGGCCCATATATTCAGCTGTCGAGATCATGCTATAGAAGCGGGCGAGGTCAACCGTGAGCGCCAGCCCACAGTAGTAGCTGTCGCGGGCGATATAGTCCAGCTTGTCGGCGTCGTATGGACTACTCACGATTTGGGCGAGAAAGTATTTATCCTTGTCGGGGTGCCTCCCCAAGATCATTTCCGCAACAACATCCAGGTTGATCTCCGCCCGGCACGCAGTGACGGCCACCCGTTCAAACCACTCCCGGAACACCTTCGACTTGACTATCAGGTGGGAAAGAATTTCTCCCGGTGCATTCTTGACAAAGGCGGGCTTCTTTTTGAACTCCTGGAGGTCGGTCAGTTCCTCGTAGATCTGCTCGGACGAGTGCGAGCACAGGCCGTGGCCCACGTCGTGGAGCAGCGCCGCCATTCGCAGGTGCGCAAGGTCACCCCTGAGGCGGTCGGGGTCGGCAGGAAACGGCTTTCCGGGGAACTCCACTGAGTGCCGGTCCTGGATGGCCCTGAAGCACCTCTCGGCAATCGTGCAGGCCCCGAGGCAGTGCTCGAACCGTGTGTGGGTCGCGGAGGGGAAAACCTGGAACACCAAGCCAGTTTGCCTGATCTTCTTGAGCCGTTGCAGCAACGGAGAGTCAATTACCGCGATTTCGGCCCTGGTAAAATATTGGTTCCCTAGCAGGGCGTCATTGATGACTTTCGAATCTCGCGGGGCGACGGGTGCCGAGCTGCCAAATGTCCACTCGACAAACGAGTTTACCCGTTCCTCCAGCCCAGATGTCAAAATATCCCCTCGCACCACCCAACTGGCCTCGAAGGTGGCACCGTCAGCGCAACGGCGGCCCCTAGGCGCGCGTCACGAGTTGCAGGAATCTCTGCGCCAAACTGCTCAGCTCTTTAGCCTCGCCATCCGAGAGCCGCGGCTTAAGTTCGCGATTGAAGTACTCATCAGCGGAGCGGCGGAGGAACACGACCTCGTAGTCCGGGTTTTCCCTCCCGAGGAGCCCGGACAGCTGCAGCCGGGAAATGGACTCGCTTAGCACGGGGCTGTAGGGTTCTGGTCCGCTGTCAGAGAACACGAAGCCGTCCAACGCTCGGCTGTGCAACTCTTCGGCAAGCGTGCGGAAAACCTTCTGCAGGGTCGGGTCATGGCCTCGGAACGCCAGGCGATCTTCGCCTGAGAGCTCCTTCGCCATTGCGAATATGGCCGTCAGAACATCTTCCGGGAGCAGGCCCTCCCGGCTCGGTTTTATTGTCGCGGTGCCCATATATCACCCCCTGGCTGGTTGGATGCTTATTCCCTTTCATAGGGCATCGAATGGTACGTACGTCAGGCCACCTTGCGCCCCTTATCCGAGGAGCAACGCAAATGCTAACATGCCAAGACCACCGAATATAGTTGCGCGGGGGGCTGCGGTCAACGGTTATTTCTCCAGCCCTGGAGCTCTAGGGTCGTTTTCCCCCTGCGCACCGGACGCCATAACTAGCTCCGCCGTTTCAGCGCGCCCTCGCGAAAAAGCCGCTCGAGGCCGCGCGTGACCAATCGCTCAGCCGCTTCTGCCGGATTCTTGCCATACAGGCCGGTTCTTACAAGGGCCTCCAGGTAACTCCGCACCGGCACAGTGGTCGATATAGTAATCTGAACCGTCCCGACGCTGTTCGGGCGACGTGCCATTCTAATGGCATTATATTGCCAAAAGAATAAAAGTCAATCCTCCTCCGAGAGCCCGGAACCACAATCCCCAAAGAGGGATTGCCTGAGGCAGCTTTCTTTACAGACAGACGGGCGCGGAAATGGTAAAATCCCTCTTTTGAGCCTCGCGGGACTTCCTCGAGAAATGCTAATAAAGAAAGCCTATGGGCCGGAGATTCAGGCGTCTTGCGCACGATGCAGGTCCGCGGCGGAGCGTCGAGCCTTCGGCACGTGGGCGGACCGGGGGGACATGAAGGACGTCCGTGGGTGGCGGCGCAAAATACGCGCGGCGCGATATCTGAGGGATGGTGGAACGTCGTCCTCGCCACCACGAACGCCCAAACCTAGAGACAGATAAAAGTCGTGGAAGGACTAATTTATGGCTGATCAGGAAAACATGCAACAACAGCCACCGCCGCAGCCGCTGCGGGAGGTCCCGCGCAACATCGAAGACGAGATGCGCACGTCGTATCTCGATTACGCGATGAGCGTCATCATCGGGCGGGCGCTGCCGGACGTGCGCGATGGGCTCAAACCTGTGCATCGCCGCATTCTTTACGCGATGTACAAAGAGGGAAACACCTCCGACAAGCGCTACATCAAGTGCGCGGGCGTGGTGGGCGAGGTTATCAAGAAATATCACCCGCACGGCGACGCGGCGGTTTACGACACGCTGGTGCGCATGGCGCAAGACTTCAACATGCGCTACCCGCTGATTGACGGCCAGGGGAATTTCGGCTCGGTGGACGGCGATCCTCCGGCGGCTTACCGTTACACCGAGTGCCGCCTTTCCCGCCTCGCTGAAGAGTTGCTCGCGGACATCGAGAAAGAGACCGTGGACTTTGTGCCGAACTTTGACGAGTCCACGGAAGAGCCGCTGGTCCTGCCGACGCGAATTCCCAACCTGCTCGTCAACGGCTCGGACGGCATCGCCGTAGGCATGGCCACCAAGGTTCCTCCGCATAATTTGAATGAAATCATCAATGCCACGATTCTGCTGATTCAAAAACCTGACGCGACCATCCAGGAAGTGCTCGAACGCGTTCCCGGCCCGGACTTCCCGACCGGCGGTTACATTT
This sequence comes from Acidobacteriota bacterium, assembly GCA_021838785.1. GTDB lineage: Bacteria > Acidobacteriota > Terriglobia > UBA7540 > UBA7540 > JAKCCV01. The sequence continues at coordinate 102,170 of JAKCCV010000011.1, forward strand.
ACGGCCGAAGCGGCATTCAGGCGGCCTATGAGACGGGTCGCGGGCAGTTCACCATGCGCGCCAAGGCGGCTATTGAACGGCCCACCAAAGAGAAGCAGCAGATTGTCATCACGGAAATTCCGTACCAGGTGAATAAATCCAAAATCATTGAGCGGATCGCCGAGTTGGTCCAGGACAAGAGGATTGAGGGCATTTCCGACATCCGCGATGAAAGCGACCGCGACGGCATGCGCATTGTCGTTGAACTCAAGCGCGGCGAACAGCCGGAAGTCATCCTGAACAATCTGTATAAGTTCACGCAGCTTCAGGAAACCTTCGGCATGATCATGCTGGCCATCGTAAACGGCCAACCGCGCACTTTGTCGCTCATCGAGGCTATTCAGCTCTTCATCGAGCATCGCGTCAATGTGGTTCGGCGGCGCGTTGAATACGACTTGCGAAGAGCCCGCGAGCGCGCCCACATTTTGGAAGGTTTCCTGAAAGCGCTTCAAAACCTTGACGCGATAATCAAGTTGATTCGCGCCGCCAAAAACCCGGCCGAGGCCAAAGAAGGTTTGATGACTCGGTTCGAGTTTACAGATCGCCAGGCGCAAGCGATTCTTGAGTTACAACTCCAGCGATTAACCGCTCTCGAGCGCGAGAAGATTCAGGAGGAATACAACGGGCTGAAGAAGAAAATCGCCGAATACGAAGAAATTCTGGCCAGTGAGAAAGCTCTGAAAAAGGTAATTGTGGACGAACTAAAGGAAATCCAAAAGGACTTCGGTGATGCGCGCCGCACGGAAATTATCGAGGAGCAGGCGGAGATCAAGCTGGAGGATTTGATCCGCGACGAGGACGTGGTTATCACTGTTTCCCACTCCGGGTATCTGAAGCGCACGCCGGTTTCCACGTATCGCCAGCAAGGCCGGGGCGGCAAAGGGCGCCTCGGCATGAAGACGCGGGAGGAAGATTTTGTCGAGCACCTGTTCATCGCTTCCACGCACAGCTACATTTTGGTGTTCACGGACACCGGTCGCGTCCATTGGCTCAAAGTGTATGAGATTCCTGATGTGGGGGCGGCTGGTCGAGGAAAAAACATCGTCAACTTAGTGAATCTAGCGAAGGAGGAGAAAGTGGCTTCGCTGGTGGCCGTGCGGGAGTTACCGGAAGAACCCAAAGACGTCACGGTGGACGGCCAGACGTATGCCGCCGAAGGTTACGTGACGTTAGTCACGCGCCGTGGGATCATCAAGAAGACGCGCCTGTTTGAATTCTCCAACCCTATGTCGCGAGGCATCATTGCCATGGGCATCGAAGATGGGGATGTGCTGATTGCCGGCAAGCTCACCACGGGCCGCGACACCATCTTTCTGGCCACGCATGAAGGGATGGCCATTCGGTTCCCTGAAAGTAACGTGCGCGACATGGGCCGTCCCGCCTATGGGGTTCGAGGCATTGACCTCGCCAAGGGGGATTACGTGGTGGGAATGGAAGTGGTGGGCGAGAAGGATTTGATTCTCTCGGTCACCGAGAAAGGCTACGGCAAGCGGACTCCTATCACCGAATACCGCCTCCAATCGCGTGGGGGCAGGGGTGTCATCAACGTGAAAACCGTCGAACGCAACGGCAAGGTGGTCGGCGCACTCAGGGTTACGGAAGATGCGGAAGTTATAATTATCTCTCAGCAGGGCAAGATTACCCGACTGGACGCCAATCAGATCCGCGAATCGGGCCGATCCGCCCAAGGGGTGCGCCTGATTGCTCTCGAAGAGGGCGACCAGGTGGCCGCCGCCAGCCTCGTCCCACAGGAGGCGGACGGCAACAGCCAGAGCCTGCTCCAATAATGGCCCGCAAACCCTGATCCCTTTCCTTTCCCCAGGTAAGTTCCCCTTCGCGCTCCAGCCGAGCGAGCCCCACGCAGAACCTCAATCCTACGTTTAATCCCTCAACTGCTGTAAGAGGGAGCGGGCGATATAACCACGCCGCGAGGTTACGGGCTGCGTCTGCGCGGCGAGAGTTACCAGGAGCAAGCAGAACGACGATTCGATTGTTCCTTTTTCACCCAGGAAGCGTGACCGCCGTCACAGTGATTCATGGTCGGGAGGTAGGAGCATAGAAGTGTTGTGGGAGGCGACAGATGCCGGCGGCTACCACAGGAGTCAAGGCTCGAAAGTTTCGGGGAGAGGTTCTCATCACCGAGGACCGTTGTAAGGAGTGTGGGTTTTGCATCGAGTTTTGCCCGCCCAAAGTGCTGGAATTTTCCAAGGAATTCAATCGCCACGGCTATCATCCGCCTATCCTGGTTAACGAGGCCGGGTGCACCGGCTGCGATTTGTGCGGACTCTATTGTCCGGACTTCGCCATCTACGGCATCCGAGTGCCAGTGGAATCCCCCGCCGCCACAGCCTCAGCGGCTGGGGTTTCGCCACTCGGCAACGACACCTCGGGTGTCGAGAGTGTGCGGCAAGGAGGTGGGATTTGAGTCCGCCGAGGCCCTCGGCAGTGCTGAGTGGGGCGCATTTTATGGACGGCAATCATGCCGCCTGCGAAGGCGCCATCGCGGCAGGAGCGAACTTCGCGGCGGGGTATCCGATTACCCCCTCGACGGAAATTGTGGAACGATTCGCCGCGCGCGCTCCGTTGGTGGGCGCAACCTTCCTGCAGATGGAAGATGAGCTGGCTTCCTCAATCGCCATCCTTGGCGCGGCTTGGGGAGGAGCTAAAGCGTTCACGGTTACCTCGGGGCCGGGCTTCTCGCTGATGATGGAGCACATCGGTTTTGCGGCCATGACCGAAACACCCTCTGTTTTCGTCAATGTCCAACGAGGGGGCCCCTCGACCGGCCTGCCGACCCTCCCCGCTCAGGCGGACATGATGCAGGCGCGTTGGGGCTCGCATGGCGACTACGAAATCATTGCGCTCTGCCCTAATTCCCCGCAGGAATGCTTCAATCTTATGATCGATGCATTCAATTTCTCAGAGCAGTATCGCAATCCCGTCCTTCTGATGATGGATGAGTCCGTCGGGCATATGACCGAGAAGGTCGTTATTCCTCCTGCCGACCAGATCAACATTTTTCCTCGCCGTCATACTTCCAAGGCGCCGTCGGAATATCTTCCTTTCAAACCCGCGTCGGATGATGTTCCGGAGATGGCGAGGGTAGGCGAAGGGTATCGCTTTCACGTGACGGGGCTGACCCACGATGAGCACGGGTATCCCTCGATGGAATGGCAGACCCAGCAGGCGCTCGTCGGCCGGTTGGTGGGCAAGATCCGTGCCCACGCGGATGACCTAACTCGCACGGAGGAGAAGCAGCTCGAGGACGCGGAGATTGTGCTCGTGGCTTATGGAATCAGCTCTCGTGTAGCACTTTGGGCTCTCCAGGAAGCGAGGGAGGAGGGCCTACGAGTCGGATTACTGCGCCCCATCGTCGTCTGGCCCTTTCCTGAGAAACGGATTCGAGAATTGGCCCAGAGGGTCAACGCTTTTGTCGTGGTGGAGTTAAATTACGGGCAGATGGTGCGGGAAGTCGAGCGGGCTGCGGCAGGACGCGCTCGGACGATTTTGGTTCCCCATGCCGGCGGAGCGGTCCACCCGCCGGAAAGCATTGTGAAGGTTCTCCGTGAGGTGGGCTCATGGGCGTGATGGTTCCGTTTAATCCGGTCGAGCCGTTCTTGCGCAGCGAACGCATGCCCCATATCTGGTGTTCAGGATGCGGGATCGGGACCACCGTCAATTGTTTCGCACGCGCTTTGGCGGAGTCCAAGCTGCCTCTGGATAAGGTGGCGATTGTCTCCGGTATTGGGTGCACGGGTCGCGTGGCAGGGTATTTGAACTTAGATTCATTTCATACGACGCACGGCCGAGCGATCCCGTTTGCGACGGGATTGAAGTTGGCCAACCCGGAACTTACCGTGGTGGTCTATAGCGGCGATGGCGACCTGATCGCCATCGGCGGCAATCACTTCATCCATGCTGCACGGCGGAACGTGGATATCAAGGTGATCTGTATCAACAATTTCATTTATGGAATGACAGGAGGGCAGGTTGCCCCGACGACTCCGGTGGGAGCCACCGCCACGACAGCGCCCTACGGTTGCTTCGAACGGCCCTTTAATCTCCCTTATTTGGCCGAATCGTCGGGAGCCGTTTACGTGGCCCGTTGGACGGCTTACCACGTGCGGTATATCGCTCATTCGATGGCCGATGCCCTTCGCAAAAAGGGCTTTTCGTTCATTGAAATTCTTGCACCCTGTCCAACGCTCTATCAGAGGCGCAACAAGCTGGGGGACGGATTGGAGACGATGCGTTACTACAAACAGCACAGCGTCATCCGACACGGAGCGAACACTCGTGATGTGAATCTCCATTTTCAAGGCGAGATTACACTGGGGAAGTTCGTGGATATCGAGCGTCCCACGCTTCAGCAAACGATGGAGCAGCGATTTCGCCAGGTTCTTCGAGATCGTTACGCGGGGTGAAGGGTCGAATGAAGAAAACGTGGGAGATTCGCATCGCCGGCTTTGGAGGCCAGGGGGTCATCCTCGCCGGCATGGTGATTGGGCGTGCGGCGACGATTTACGACGTGCAATACGTCACCCTCACTCAGAGTTTTGGCCCGGAAGCGCGCGGTAGCGCGGCCAGCGTCCAACTGATTGTTTCGCCGGAACCGGTGCTTTACCCCTACCTGACTCGCCTTGATCTTTTAGTTGCCATGTCCCAAGAAGCCTACACGCGGTTTGTCCGCGATCTTGAACCGAACGGTATGCTCCTTTTTGAGGAAGACCTCGTGCGTCTTGACGATTCCCGCCCTGGCCTCAAAGCCTACGGAATCCCCGCCACGCGCTTGGCGGAAGCGCTAGGGCGCAAGCTGGTTCTCAACATGGTCATGGTAGGTTTTATGGTCGGCCTGACCAACGTGGTGAGCTCCCAAGCGGCGCGCCAATCCATCGGTGTCTCGGTTCCGGCGGGAACGGAGGTTCTTAACACAGCAGCGTTTGACAAGGGCCTCGAGTATGCGCTGGCCGTGACAGGGGGCGCGCCTATTCTGGCAGCGGAAGGTGTTGTGCCTCCGGCGTAGCCGGTTCATTTGCCGGGCGCCTCTTTCAGGCCAATGCCGCGCCCATGACCCAGCGCGGACCATCTTTTCGAGCCACGGGCTGCTTTGCCGTTTCGCAGCACTTGACGCACCTTTACGTTTCTCCTAAATTGAATGCTCCAGCGGGACTGTGAGGACGTCCGGTTATCGGCGGGGCGCGTCCCTCTAGCCAGCCCGTGTGTCTTTAGGAATGAGGTCTCGTGCTTTTCTCGTCCAAACGAAGCATCTGGGCTGTTGGCGCGATACTTTGGGTGCTTGGGGTTGCGGCTCCGCGCCCAACGGAAGCCTTCACGACGGTCGCCGCACGGCACGGCCTGGTTGTTTCGGGCGAGCCGATAGCCTCCAGAGTCGGCGTGGAGATTCTGAAAGCCGGCGGCAATGCCGTGGACGCCGCAGTGGCGGTGGGCTTTGCGCTGGCTGTCACTCACCCTTTTGCCGGCAACCTGGGCGGCGGCGGCTTTATGCTGATTCGGCTGGCCAACGGCCGCTCGACCTTCATTGACTATCGTGAAGAAGCCCCGGGTGCCGCAACGCCCTCCATGTACCTTGATGCTCACGGCAACATTGTGCCAGGGCTTTCAACCGTCGGGGCACTTTCCGTGGGAGTCCCCGGGACGGTGGCTGGCTTTGCCTTGGCTGAGAAGGAATATGGGCGGCTCGGTCTGAAAACAGTAATGCAGCCGGCTATTCGCCTGGCCGAGCAAGGCTTTCCTGTCAGCTATTGGCTCAGCCGGTCGCTCAAGCTCCACGCGGCTCTCCTCTCCAAATTCAGCGAAACCCGGCGCATCTATCTGCGCAACGGAAACTTCTACCGCCCCGGAGAAATCTTCCGCCAGCCCGAGCTCGCCCGTACCCTGAAAATGATTGCCGACCGTGGGCCGCAGGCATTCTATCGAGGGCCCATTGCCCGTCAGATTGTTGCGACCATGCGGAAATATCACGGCATCATCACGTTGAAAGACTTGGCGGCTTATCGGGCCATCGTACGAAAGCCACTTCGCGGAAATTTTCGCGGCTACAACATTTTGACCGCTCCCTCGCCGAGCTCTGGCGGGGTGGCGCTCGTGGAAATGCTGAACATTCTTGCTCCTCTCCACCTCGGTCCGCCGAATTCGTATGAATCTATTCACCTCATTGCCGAGGCCATGCGGAGGGCTTACGCCGACCGCGCCGCCTATCTGGGCGACACGGATTTCGTCTCGGTGCCGATTGCCGGCCTGCTCAGCCCGGCTTACGCGGCCAAGCTGCGCCAGGAAATCCTGCACTCTCCACCCGACGCCCCGATTCATGCCGGCAATCCGTTGCCGTTCGAACGTCCCAACACGACCCATATCTCCGTGGTGGACTCCGCCGGCAACGCCGTCTCCAACACCTTCACGCTGAATAATGGATACGGAAGCGGCGTGACCGTGCTCAAGGCCGGCTTCCTCCTCAACGATGAAATGGATGATTTCACTTCCAAGCCTGGCGCTCCCAATATGTATGGGTTGATTCAGAGCCAGGCGAATGCCATCGCCCCGCGCAAACGCCCACTCTCCTGCATGACGCCCACCATCGTGACGCGCTCGGGAAAATTGCGGCTGGTGCTGGGCTCGCCCGGCGGCTCGACGATTATGAACACGGTTCTCCAGGTGCTGCTGAATGTGCTCGTTTACAAAATGGATGTTCGCGAGGCGGTCACGGCGCCGCGATTCCACGACCAATGGATGCCCGACAAGTTATATCTCGAACGCTGGGGATTCTCCGCCGATACGGTTTCGCGGCTGAAGGCCGCGGGGTATAAAATTGCTTTCCGCGGCCCGATGGGCGAATGCGAGGCCATCGAAGTGGATCCGAAGACGGGCTGGAAATTCGGAGCGGCCGACCCGCGTAGCAATGGAAGGGCGGTGGGTTACTGATGGAATTTGCCTTATCCACGCACCTTTTCGTCAATGAACGGCTCTCGCCGCACATTCTGGATCACATCCTGACGGCCGGATTCCGAACCGTGGAGCTGTTTGCGGCCCGCCAGCACTTTGATTATCACGATCCTCATCACGTGGCGGACATCGGCCAGTGGTTTAGGGATCATGAGCTCTCGCTGCACTCCCTCCATGCGCCACTTTATTCGGATGCCGATTGGGGGCGCTCGGGAGGTTTGGAGCTTTCGGTGGCTTCGCTTGAGCGCCGACACCGGATTGATTCCATGGAGGAAATCAAGCGCGCCATTGCCGTAGCTGAAAAATTTCCTTTTCGCTACCTTATCCTCCACATGGGCCTGCCGGGCGAGGAATTCGAGGTCGAAAAGTTCGACGCCGCCTTCACCTCGCTCGAGCATTTGAACATTTTCGCCAAGGACCTTGGCGTGACGATCTTGCTGGAAAATATTCCGAGCGGCCTCACTGCCCCCGACCGCCTGCTGCAATTTATCCGCTACACGCGCATGGACCTCGGCATCTGCTTCGATACCGGGCACGCGCAAATGACGGGCGGCGTCCACGCAGCCTTCGAGGTCTTGAAGGACCACATCGCCTCAACCCACGTCCACGACAATCGAGGCGAAAAGGACGATCACCTTGTCCCCTTCGAGGGAACGATTGACTGGTCGGCAACGGTGCGCGATTTTCGGAGCGCGGGCAACCGGTTTCCGATCCTGTTCGAGTTGCGCAGCTACGAACCGCCCATGACGATCCTGTCCCGGCTCGGACAAGTGCGGGAAAGGCTTGAGGCGATCCAATGAGCTGAATCGCGGGCTCCAGAAGACTTCGGCCGGAGTGATTTCCTATCAGTTCATCTTCGACGGATCGGTCTTCTGACGGCTAACTTCCGTAGGCTTGTTCCTGGAATCCTTCTCTGGACTACACCATGACCCCGGCCGTTGAAATTCGCAACATCGCGCAGTTTGAAGGACAGGATGTTCTCATTCAGGGCTGGCTCTACAACCTGCGCGAGAGCGGCAAAATCCTTTTCCCATTGTTTCGCGACGGCACGGGCATTCTTCAAGGGGTTGTGGTCAAAAGCGCCGTCGCCCCGGAGGTTTTTGAATCGGTACGCAACCTGACGCAAGAGTCGTCTCTGCGAGTTTGGGGAAAGGTGCGCGGGGAAAAGCGAGCGCCCGGCGGCTACGAGCTCGACGTGACGAAGGTCGAAATCCTTCAGATTGTTCCCACCACGCGCCCCTATCCCATCACTCCCAAAGAGCACGGCGTCGAATTCCTGATGGACCACCGGCATCTCTGGCTGCGTTCCACTCGCCAGCGCGCCATCCTCGGGGTTCGTCACGAAATCATCCGCGCCTGCCGAGATTTCTTTGACGACCGCGAGTTCACGTTGGTGGACACGCCCATTCTGACGCCGAGCGCCTGTGAGGGCACGACGACGCTTTTTGAGGTGAACTATTTCGACGAGAAGGCTTATCTGACGCAATCCGGCCAGCTTTATAACGAAGCCGCGGCCATGGCCGTGGGCAAGACCTATTGCTTTGGCCCGACGTTCCGCGCCGAAAAATCGAAGACCCGGCGACACCTGACCGAGTTCTGGATGGTTGAGCCGGAGGTTGCCTTCGCTCGACTCGATGACATCATGACGCTCGCGGAAGAATTGGTCGCGTTCGTCGTTGCCCGCGTGCTCGAGCGCCGCCGCGAAGAACTCAAGACCCTGGAACGGAACGTCTCGAAGCTGGAGGTGTGTGTGCCGCCGTTCCCGCGCCTGGCTTACGACGACGCAGTGAAAATGCTGAAGGAGAAGGGAAGCGAGATCGTTTGGGGCTCTGACTTTGGGGGGACAGATGAGACGCTGCTTTCAGAAAGCTTTGACCGGCCCGTGCTCGTTCACGGCTATCCGAGTGACATCAAGGCGTTTTACATGCAGCCCGATCCGGCGCGGCCAGAAGTGGCTCTCTCGGCGGATATGCTGGCCCCGGAAGGCTACGGTGAAATTATTGGCGGCGGCGAGCGCGCCGCAGATGAGCAATTGCTCTTGCGCCGCATTGAGGAGCAGAAACTGCCTCGCGAAGCCTTCGAATGGTACCTCGACCTCCGCCGCTACGGTAGCGTGCCCCATGCGGGTTTTGGCATGGGGATTGAGCGCGTCGTCGCCTGGATTTGCGGCCTCGATCACGTCCGCGAAACCATTCCGTTTCCCCGCATGCTCTACCGCTTGACGCCGTAAACGCATTGCAGAGACTTCCCGGGCATATAGAAATAAAAGCCACGTGAGGGTAAAATGTATTACATGTATTTCGAGGCGGAGGTGTTGCCATGCTCACCGTGAGGCTACCGCGGACCTTGGAATCAAGGCTGAATAAGCTCGCCAAGCGGACCGGCCGACCGAAATCGTATTACGCCACCAAGGCCATCGGCGAGTTTTTGGATGAGCAGGAGGATTACCTGATAGCGATTTCCCGGCTGGAGGAAAATCGCCCTCCCATCCCGCTCGAGGAAGTTGTGAGGAAGCTTGGCTTGGACGGTTAGCTTTGACCCGCGCGCTTTCAACGAGCTGGAAAAGCTCGGCCGTCAAGCGCAGAGCAGAATCGTTCGCTATTTTCAGGAACGCATAGCGGGCAGAGAGGGTCCCCGGCGGCTGGGTAAAGCACTTAAAGGAGAGAAGGGCGAGTTGTGGCGCTTTCGGATCGGTGATTACCGGGCCATTTGCCGGATTCAAGATGACCGCTGGAACGTGCTGGTACTACGCGTGGCGCATCGTCGAGAGGTTTACCGTTAACACGCGCCAACCAAGCGAATCGTCGCCTGGATTTGCGGCCTCGATCACGTCCGCGAAACCATTCCGTTTCCCCGCATGCTCTACCGCTTGACGCCATAGCGGGCCGGCCTCCGCATGGAGCGTGGGCTCGCGTTATGATATTCGGTTCACGGATGTCGCCGACATGAAGCGAGTGGGGCCATGAAAATTCGCATCTTGGGTGTTCCTCTTGATCTCGGCCAGGAACGGCGCGGCGTGGACATGGGCCCCTCCGCCATGCGCGCCGCGGGATTGAATGCCACCCTGAAGAGTCTTGGCCACCAGGTGGAGGACGCTGGAAATATTCACGTTAAGAACCCTGAAGAACAGCACTATGGCGACCGTCACGCCAAGTATTTGAACGAAATTGCGGAAGCCTGCCGTGAGGTCGCGCACCAGATTTACCAGACGCTTGAGACCGGCAGTTTTCCTCTCTCGCTCGGCGGCGACCACTCAATGGTCATCGGCACGCAGGCCGGCGTCGCCAAATTTTACCGCGATCGCGAGCAGAACGTTGGTTTGCTGTGGATTGACGCTCACGCCGACATGAATACGCCCGAAACCAGCCCCAGCGGCAACATCCACGGCATGCCTTTTGCCGCGACGCTGGGATTCGGCCCGGAACCCTTGGTCGGCATCTTCGGCTTTTCGCCCAAGATGCGGGCCAAGAATTGCGTGCTGATCGGCGCGCGCGACCTTGACGCGCGCGAGCGCCGCACGGTCAAACAGTCCGGCGTGCACGTCTTCACCATGCGCGACATTGACGAGCACGGCATGAGGGCGGTCATGGAGCGCAGCGTCGCGTTCGCCACCGAGGGGACGGCGGGCTTCGTCGTTTCATTGGACATGGATGTGGTGGACCCCGATGAAGCGCCGGGTGTCGGCACCCCCGTGCGCGGTGGTATCACATTCCGCGAAGCGCACCTGGCCATGGAAATGATCTCGGACAGCAAAAAAATGTTGGCGCTTGAAATTGTGGAAATCAACCCGATCATAGATGTGTTGAACAAAACCGCTATTTTGGGCGTCGGCTTGGCGGCTTCGGCGCTAGGGAAGAAGATCCTTTGAGCAGAAAGATCCGCGTCGGACTGCTGTTCGGCGGGCGCTCGGGCGAGCACGAAGTCTCGCTCACCTCGGCGAGTTCGGTTTGGAAGGCGCTCGACCCGCGGAAATATGACGTGATTCCGATCGGCATCACACGCCAGGGCCAATGGCGTGTCGGTTCGGAAGCCCTCAAGCTGCTCCCGGAGGTGCTCGATCGCGGTACGCCGGTCTTGCCTTCCGCCGATCCCACCGGGCCAAATCTGGTGCCGCTGGATCAGAAACGAACTCGGCCCGCGGACCCCCAAGTGGACGTGATCTTTCCCGTGCTGCACGGCACCTTCGGCGAGGATGGGACCGTTCAAGGGCTGCTCGAGCTAGCGAACGTCCCCTATGTTGGGGCCGGCGTGTTGGCTTCCGCCGTCGGGATGGACAAGGACGTCATGAAGCGCCTGTTTCGCGACGCCGGATTGCCGGTGGTGAAATGGGTCTGTGTCGCGCGCAGCGAATGGGAACGGTCGTCGAAGAGCGTCAGACAAAAAATCGAAAAAGAACTCCGCTATCCCGTCTTCATCAAGCCGGCCAATCTGGGCTCTTCGGTAGGAATCAGCAAGGTGCGCCATGCGAGGGAGCTTGGACCGGCAATGGACTTGGCGGCCAAGTATGACCGCAAAATCGTTGTGGAGCGCGGGCTCGACGCGCGCGAAATCGAATGCTCGGTGCTGGGCAACGAGCAGCCGCAGGCTTCAGTTCCGGGCGAGGTGATTCCGATAAATGAGTTCTACGACTACGAGGCCAAATATCTCAAGGAGGGCTCCGAACTTATTATTCCCGCCCCACTTTCCAAAAGGCAGGCCGACGAAGTGCGGGACCTGGCGATTCGAGCCTTTCGGGCCATTGACGGTGCCGGCATGGCCCGCGTAGATTTCCTTCTCGATCGGAAAACGCGACGCATCTATGTGAACGAGATCAATACCATCCCCGGCTTTACCTCGATTAGCATGTACCCGAAGCTCTGGGAGGCCACCGGGCTCAGTTTCCCTCGGCTCCTTGACCGCCTCATTGAGTTAGCGTTGCAACGTCACCGGGATCAATCCCGTCGCGCGACCACCTTGCCGCGCTGATTATCTTAATTGGCTTGCCGCCGGCTCTATTTCCGGCGCATGGGGCAGGTCTCTTGCGGTCCGTCTTCGGCTTGACAGGCGGGTTGGAGGAGGGGTATAAATTAACTATCTGGTTAGTTAAAACATGACGTCTGTTCTCCCAACTGGCGCAGGCCGGCGAACGACGCGGAACCACCATGGGGCGTCCGCCTCGCGAGCCGCCATCTTACGAGCTGCAGAGCGCGTCTTCGCCGAGGAAGGCTTGGCGGGTGCGCGCACGGAGGCCATCGCGCGAAGAGCCGGCGTCAACAAGGCGCTCCTGTACTATTACTTCAAGAGCAAAGACGCGCTTTTCCTGGCGGTGATTGAGGAGCACCTCAAGGAGTTCGAGCGGCGGACTCAAAATGTCTTAGACAGCGGCGGCTGCATTCGAGCCAAGCTTTTGGCCTACGTCAGCATGCACTTTGACTTTGTGAGCGCTCGCCCCTTCTTCCCGATTCTGCTACAGCGGACCATGCTGACGGGAGGGCCGGAACTTCAACGTCTGCGTCAGCGATGGACCTTGCCGGGGATGCGTCGTTTGGTGGAGTTGATTGAGCGAGGGGTGCGAGAGGGTGAACTGCGGCCGACCCACGCAGGTCACGCGCTGATGTCCTTGATCAGTCTGACGGTTCATTATTTTGCCACCGCCCCTCTTATCCGTGCCCTCGGGGGCTTTGATCCGTATGACGAGAAGCGCTTGGCTGAGCGGAAGCGGGAGGCCTTGGAGTTTGTCCGCTTTGGGCTGTTTCGCGATCCCGAGGAGCCTGTGGAATGAGCCGTAAAGCCTTGGCCATTCTTCTGGTGGTTGTGGTGGCCGCCAGCGGGTTGATTTACTTTTTCACCCGCTCCCGGTGGTCCGGCATGGTCCTGACGGGCGTCGTGACCACCGATGAGGTGGTGGTGAGTTCGCAAGTTCAGGGGCGTATTGCCCAAATGACGGTGGAAACGGGCGATGCCGTTTCCAAAGGGCAACTGCTGGCTCTGATCGCCCCGCAGGAGCTGCGAGCCAATCAGGCCTATTACGCCTCCGCCATGAAGAGCACGGCCGCACAGGTCGAGGTGGCGGAGGCCAATCTCAAGTTCCAAGAGCTCCAAACGCGCGACCAGATTGCCCAGGCCAAGGCGGCGCTCGCGGCGGCGCAGGCGCAGGAAAAGCAAGCGGCAGCCACCCGGGATTTGGACCGCCTCAACTATCGTCGAACCGACGCGCTTTTTGAGGAAGGTATCAGCTCCCGGCAGGATGATGACCAGGCGCGGGCGGCTTATCTGGCGGCGGACGCGCAGGTCGAATCGCTTCAGAAACAGGTGGAGGCGCAACGGGCCGCCTTGGCCTTGGCCGAGGCGAATGCGGTGCAGGTAGCAATGCGTGAGCGGCAATTGATTGCCAGCGAGCACCAATTGGCGGCGGCTCGGGCCCAGAATAAGGTGGCCAAGGTTCAACTGAGCTATACGGAGGTGCGCTCGCCCATCGCAGGTTTAATCTCCCTGCGCGCCGCGCTCCCGGGTGAAGTCGTCACGCCCGGGCAGCCGATTGTGGTGCTCTATGACCCTGACAACCTCTGGGTCCGCGCCGATGTGGAGGAGACTTATATCAGCCGCATCCGCCTGGGAGAAAAGTTCCCGATACATTTTCCCGGCGGGCTGGAGCGGACGGGGACCGTTTTTTTCCGCGGCGTGGACGCGGAGTACGCCACGCAGCGTGATGTCAGCCGAACCAAGCGCGACATCAAAACCTTTGAAATTCGGCTGCGCGTGGATAATAAGGATCGCCGACTGGCGCCCGGCCTGACCGCCTACGTCCAATTACCTTTTAGCGGCTAACCATGACGGGGGCCGGCGGCTCGCCAGCCCATCGGAGTCCGTGTGAACCCCGCAATCCAGGTTGAAAAGCTAACCAAGCGCTTCAATGGATTCACAGCGGTGGACTCGCTGTCCTTTCAGGTTGAAGAAGGGGAAATCTTCGGTCTGTTGGGGCCGAATGGCGCGGGCAAATCCACTCTGATTCGCATGTTGACGACGCTGATTCCTCCCACCGAGGGCATCGCGCTCGTCAATGGCTTCGACGTGGTGCGGCAGTCCAATGAGGTTCGGCGCTGCATTGGAGTCATCCCGCAGGCGACCACCTCGGACTTGGATTTGACCTTGGTTGAGAATTTGATGATTTTCGCGAAGCTTTACGGGGTGGCTCGAGAGCGACGGACGACCATTGTCAGGGAACTGCTCTCCGCCGTGGAGTTGGCGGCGTGGGCGGAAAAGCCCGTGAAAAATCTTTCCGGAGGCATGCGTCGCCGGCTGGAAATTGCACGTGGCTTGGTTCACGAGCCCAAAATATTCTTTCTGGATGAGCCTACGACAGGTCTTGACCCCACCTCGCGCATGGCGGTGTGGGACATGCTGGTGCGGTTGAAACGCGATCGAGACCTAACCATCCTGCTCACCACTCACTACATGGATGAAGCCGATAGGCTTTGCGGCCGGATTGCGATTGTGGATCACGGCAAGCTCGCGGCCCTTGACTCACCGCTCAAGCTGAAGGCCTCCATCCCGGCGGCCAGTTTTGTGGAGGTCAGCTTCACTTCAATTCCCCCGGGTTGGAGCGAGGCGCTTGAAAGGCTTCCTGAAGTGGCCAGCGTCGAGCGGCACGACAGCGTCTTCCGCATTGCCTCGCATAACGGGCCCCGGACCATGGTGGCGCTGACCGAAGCCGCCCAGCGGGCCGGCATCGAGGTGGCTTCCCTGTCGGTCAAAAGCACAACCCTCGACGATGTTTTCACTCATTACACAGGGGGACAACTGCGAGATGAGCTCCAAGAAAGCAAGTTGGACATTAGCCATCTTTACCGGAAGGGTGGCGGCTTCTAAGTCGCTAACGAGGTTTTGCCAATGAACCGAATTCTGGCCCTCATCGAGCGCGACCTGCGAAAGTTCTTCCGCAGCCCTACCTTAATGTTTGTCTCGATGGTTTTCCCGCTTGTGCAACTCCTGGTTCTTGGCTATGCCTTTGGTGGAAAGCTGAAAAATCTCAGACTGGGCGTTGTGGACCAGGACCAAGGCCTTTCGGCCCTCCGCCTGCGGGAAATGTTCAACGCCGTGGCTGCCAACGCGAAGACCTTTGAAACCGTAGATTACACGGACCTGCATCAGGCCCTCCGCGACTTGCGGGATGGCCGCATCAACGGCGTGATCAATATCCCTCCCAATTTTTCTCGCGATGTCCTTGAAAATACCTCCCCACAAATTGCAATCATCGAGGACAACACGGATAATTTCGTCGCCAGTGCCCTCCAAGGCGAGCTTGACCAGCTAGTGCAGGATTACAATCAGCCGCGGGTGCCTCCCCGCGTGAATCCGCAGGTCACGCTCCAGGTGGTCGAACTCTATCCTTACGTCCCTTACATTCAGTACTTGCTCGCTGGCTCGGTGGTGCTGGCGATTTTCGTTTCCGCCATGATCGGCGGCGGCATTATTTATATTGACGACAAAGCGCGCGGACTGCACGAGGGCTATCTGGTGACGCCGATTACCAAGTTCGAACTCATTATGGGCTTTAACCTATCCGGGGCCACCAAAGCGGTCATGGCCGGGTTGGTGTTGAGCATTTTGGGCTCTCTGCTGGCCGGCATTCCCCACCCGCTGGATCCCGGACGGATTGTTCGTCTCGCCGTCGTCACCGTCGTCACCTCGTTGGCGCTCATCAGCATGATGTTTCTGATGATGGTGAGGGTGGATGATCCGTTGGTTCCTCGCGCGACCTTTGGCGTGCTCAACACGCTGCTGTTTTTCCCGAGCGGCGCGGTTTATCCCATCCAAGGTTTCCCCGCGTGGATGCGAGCCATCACTACGGTGGACCCTTTCACCTACGCGGTGCATGCGTTCAAGTCATTGCTTCTGAAAAACACCGGCTTCGCGGCCATCGGGGGCGACTTGCTTTTCCTGACGCTTTTTACCGTTGTGATGATGACCTCGGCCACGCTCCTTTTTCGCCGCACCCTTTGAAGCGTCGAGTTGAAGCCTGCGCGCCCTTTCTGGAAGCTCCATCGCAAGCTCAGGGGGTGAGCTTTGGAGGCCTCGCTCGCACGTTGTCCGCTATTTCATGAAGAAGAGGGAAAACAAGAGCACCAGCAGCACCAAACTGCTGACGGCAATATAGAGTCGGTCGCTTTGGAGGGCAAAGGCGCCGATCAGAAACGCCACCCGAGCGACCGGCGTGGCGATCAACAGCAAAATCCCAATCTGTAAGATTGCCTCCGCGTGACCCTCAAGAGCGCGGTGGAGCATCGTGGCGGCGGAAAAGAAGCGCCCGCGAGTGGGAATAAAGGTAGCATAATGAGGCAATGCTCCGGCGTGGTGCCACAGGTAAAGCACAAATCCAATCAGGGTCATCGTCGCCGAGAGAAGAACTCCGGTCCGCAAAACCTCCCCGATGAAAACCTCGACTTGACGATCCTGCACGGTTCGCATGGGTCAGACCCTTCCTGTCCAGCCGTTGTAAATCATCTCAAGAGCCAAAACTAAAATAACGGCGGCAAAAATCCAGCGCAGGGACCTGGAACGGGACTTCACCAGCAGCTTCGCTCCCAAGAGTGAACCCGGCAGTATTCCGAGCAAGACGGGAGCGGCCAAGGCGGGCACGATATATCCCTTGCGCAGATAAATCCCGGCGCTTGCTGCGGCGGTCACGCCGATCATAAAGTTACTGGTGGTGGTGGAGACCTTGAATGGAACCCGCATGATGCTGTCCATCGCCAGAACCTTGACTGCCCCGGAGCCGATCCCGAGTAAGCCGGAGAGCGTGCCGGCGCCAAACATCGTGGCAAATCCGGCCGGAATGTGCGTCACCGAATATGGTTGCCTCTCGCCCCCACCCGTCGGGTAAGCGCCGTTCATCTTCAGGCGGTCTGACCAGGGATCGTGCGACACCAGGGCGCTGCCATGCTTTCGCAAGGAGAGATAGACCGAATACAGCAATATGATTCCAAACACGATGGAAATCGTTGCCGTGGGGACGCGCGTCGCCAGCCAGGCCCCACAAATTGCCCCCACCGTCGTAGCGATTTCCAAAAACATGCCGATTCGCATGTTGGAATATCCTTCGCGCACATAGGCCGCCGCCGAACCCGACGAGGTGGCAATCACGGAAATGAGGGAAGCCCCGATGGCGTAGCGAAGATTCACGTGAAACGCGAGCGCCAGCATCGGCACGATGACCACGCCGCCGCCGAGACCTGTCAGCGAGCCCAGCATCCCCCCAAGAAATGATCCGGCAATCACGAGGCCAGAGAAGAAAAGTTGGGTCATTGAGTCAGAATTCCCATAGGTCGCCTGCGTTCGGGAGAGAGTCTATTCTTCCCTCCGCGTCCTGTCAACGGCTAAAAGGTTAATGTCGCGGCAAAGTGAAAAGATCCTATTCCAGCAAAGTAAGAAGTTCCTGTTAAGAACCGGCAAACTGTTGGGATGAACAAACAACAGGAGCTGTGGATGAGCGCAAGGGATCGGGATCGGTTGAAG
>JAKCCV010000031.1 GCA_021838785.1 Acidobacteriota bacterium
CGCACCCAATCTTGCAGCTGCGACTTTTGCATCGAATCGAGCATAATCTTAGGGGCGACTCTTGGCATGCCCCGATTGTAACGTCAAATCACAATATTATAAATAACTATTCGTACGATGTACTAGTTTCGTCAAACGATGCGGAGAAAATTCAGGGCAGACTCCACCGCGAGCATGGGGCTGTTCGTGAAGGCGCTGACCTCATACGGGCAGCCAATTTTGCATCCCTTGCAAAAATCCCATAGGGTTGCTTCCTGGGCAATGATTTTTTTGACGCGCTCATCGGCAAAAATCTCCTGCAACGGTGCCTGCGATTGGAATAACGTCATGAACGCGCACGGAAGATGAATGGAACCATCCGGCTTCATGGAGATCAGCTTGGAGGGATGGCGGCACGGGAAGTCGGGGCCAAAACCGCCGCGCCGATAGAAATCGTAATAGTGGGTGTAGAAGCGGACGTTTTTGGGATAGGCGGCACGGAGTTCGCGCAAGGCCAGCTCCACGCGGTCGAGATCGGCCCCGTGCAGCTCGAAGTCGGGCAATAGCTCGCCAGCCCGCATCACGTTGTGGACGGCTTCGGGATGCAGAACCAAGTCGCGCGCTTTCGCGAATTCGGCCAAGGCGGGCAGGTCGGCGAGATTCTCCAGGTTGACGGCGGCGTTAATCTGCGTGGTGAAAGGCTTGCGCTTGGCCAAAACATAATCGAGATTTTCAAGGATGCGCGGCAGGCCGTCCAAGCCGCGCCGCTTGGCAAAACGCTGAGGGTTCAGCGAGTCAATGGAAACCTCCAGCATATCGAGCCGCGCCACCCCGTCAGCGTACTTTTTAATCAACAATCCGTTGGTCGGCATCGAGGTCCACATGCCTTTGTCGGCAGCGTAAGCAATGTAATCGGAAGTATTCGGGTTCAGAAGAGGCTCGCCGCCGGAAAAGCTGAGGGCGAAAACGCCCAGTTCCGCCATCTCATCAATCCGGCGAAAGATGCGCTCGCGCTCGGCGCGCGACTTGAGGTCATTGAACTTCCCCGCTTCGCCAAAAATGCAATACTCACAAAACATGTTGCACATCAGCGTGGTCTCAAACATCGTCATGTAGGGCAGCTTGAAACCTGACCGGATGTGCTTCCAGGCACATTGGATGATGTAAGAATATTTCACGAAACGCTTGCGCCTCCCCTGCCGTGCGGGTCTTAGAAGACTCGCCTTCTCCTTTTAGGATAACCTAAAAGTGGCTTCCGCGCGGATTATTTGAACGCCTCGCGGAAGCATTCTGTTTTCAGGAGCTTACCTGCACGAGTTCAGAAGGGCCACGCTGGCCTTTGCTGGGCCCGTTTCACGGAGCGCCAGAAATGGAGTGGCATTATTTGCCGGGGCGATTCTCATCCGACGGCGTCCGTGGGCTCTCCCGATCCTGGGTCCTTTCCTCGAGAGATTCGGGTTCATTGGCGAGGCCCGCCAAGGGCCAGCGGCCCAGCATCCGGTAGATGGTTTTGCGGGTTACGCCCAGGATAGCGGCGGCGTCGGTTTTGTTGCCGTGCGTCGCCCGAAGGACGTGATGCAGGTAACGCCGGCAAACTTCGTTGAGTGTGGGCAGACCTTGAAAGATCTCTTCTACGACTTCTTCCCTCTGTCGTGGCGGGATGGTTCGCATCTTCGGCGGAAGGTCTTCAACGGAGATCACGCCCGACCGACTCAGGGCGACGATGGATTCAAGGGTGTTTTCCAGCTCGCGGACGTTTCCCGGCCAGTCATAGGTCATCAACGCATCAAGAGCCTCTTCGCTCATCTTGAACTTACGCCCAAGCTCCGCCCCCAATCGCCCGAGGAAATGTTCCACCAGCAGAGGAATGTCCTGCCCGCGCTCCCGCAAAGGGGGAAGATTGATCTCGATCACCCGGAGGCGGTAAAAAAGGTCTTCCCGAAAGCGGCCTTGTTCCACCAATTCGCCGAGCCTGCGGTTGGAGGCAGCAATGACGCGGACGTCCACTTTGATGGAATCATTGCTGCCCAGAGGACGGACTTCATGGTCCTCGAGGGTGCGCAGGAGTTTGACTTGAAGTCCCGCGCTCATATCCGAGACTTCGTCGAGGAAAACCGTGCCGCCGTTGGCATCCTCAAAAATGCCCGCTTTGTCGGACGTAGCGCCCGTAAACGCGCCCCGCACGTGGCCAAACAGCTCGGACTCCAATAAGGACTCGGTAAACGCGCCGCAGTTAACCGCCAAAAAACGCTCGCGGGCGCGCGGGCCGTTGGAGTGGATAGCTCGCGCCACCAGCTCCTTGCCTGTCCCGCTCTCGCCGTAGATCAGCACCGTGGAACGGCCGTTAGCCACCAAGCCAATCTTTTTGTACACGGCGAGCATGGCCGGACTTCGGCCTACCAGTTCGGAAACCTTTGGAACGCCCGACACCTTCACTTTCAGGGTTTCGTTTTCCGTGGTGAGGCGTCGGTTCTGGATGGCGCGCTTGACCAACAGAAGGACCTCATCAATCTTGAAAGGCTTCGAGAGATAGTCAAACGCCCCGGCCTTGACGGCTTCGATGGCGGTTTCCATGGAGCCGAAGGCGGTGATGAGGATGACCTCGGACCGCGGCTGCACGGCTTTGTACGCGCGCAAGACATCCAGGCCGTTCATCTCCGGCCCCAGCCGGATGTCGCTGATGATCACTTCAAAGTTTAAGCGTTTGGCGAGGGCGATCGCTTCCTCGGCCGTACTGGAACAGTAAACACAGTAGCCGGCATCGCGGAGCAATTCCTGGAGGAGATCCCGGGTATCCCGGTCGTCGTCCACGACCAGCAGGCGTGGCTCGAAGTCATTCAACCATTCGTCGTTTGAGAGGGATTCACTCATGCTTGTGCCTTAACTGCTGTTTCCTCGCATTCGGTGGAGGGTCTCTCCGCCTGCTCGCGCGCGTCCAGAGGCAGCGTGATGGCAAAGCGCGTGCCGCGGCCCACTTCGCTCTCGGCTCGAATGGTGCCCCCGTGCTGCCGGATAATCTGATCGCAGATCGCCAAACCGAGGCCGGCTCCCGCCCCCAGCCGCTTGGTGGTGAACATCGGCTCGAATATGTGCCGAAGATCCTCGGGGGCAATGCCGGAACCGGTGTCCTCAAACTCGAGCGTGGCCTCGTGTCCGTTGGGGTGCTCCGGCCCGCGCAGCCGTATGCGGAGCGCCCCGCCCCGCGGCATGGCGTCCAGGCTGTTGTTGATGAGATTCAGAAAGACCTGCTGCAAATAGCCGGCGTCGGCATAGACGGGTGGACATTCCGGGTCCCATTCCGTGACAACTTCAATCTGGCGATGCTGCAAGGCCGGCGAGGAAAGCAACAGCGACTCTTCCACCAAATGGCGGAGAGAGACCGGCTCCAGCTTCAGATCGAATTTGCGGGTCCAGGCCAGGAGCTGCTTCACGGTGCGCACAATACTGTCAATCTGCCGTTCGATCACTTGCAGGCGGCGCGCGCTCGAAGGACCTGAAACTCCGTGCCGGGCCAGAAGCTGCACGTGGCCGGAAATCGAATTGAGCGGGGTGCCAATCTCGTGCGCCAGGCCAGCAGCAAGCTGCCCGGCCATGGCCAAGCGCTCGGAGCGGGCCAGCGTCTTTTGGGTCTCAAACAGTTCTTCGTTGATGCGTTTGAGTTGTTCATTGCGGCGGGCAAGTTCCGCCGTCGCGTCCTCCACCTTGCGCCCCAGCTCCGCGTTGAAATTGGCGATCCGTTCGAGCATACGGTTCAGGTGGCCGGCCAACTCGCCGATTTCGTCCTGGCTTCCCTCGCGGGCGCGCACGGTCAACTGCCCAGCCTCGGCGGCCTCCATCACGCCGATCATCTCCCGCACCGGGGTTCGCACGCGTTCCAGGAAAAACAGGTGAATCATCAGCGCCAGCGCTCCCAGACTCGCTAGCATCAGCAACAGATTCCGCAGCGCCAGCTCTCGCGTAATGGCGTTCAACTGCGATTTGGAAACCTTGAGGTCCAGGCAGCCGACCACCTTTCCGTGCTCGCGAATGGGAGTGCTCATAATCCAGAATCTCCCGTTCGGCGTTTCAATGGTAATCTGGTCTGGACGGACCAATTCATACTCGTTGTAGTGCTGGACGCCGGGCAAATGATCGAGTTCGAGATGCTGGCCGGTCGGGTCCGTTGTGGCCACTAAATGGTGCACTGGCTGGTGAAGATAGACGTCGGCCTGCTTGACGCTCGGGAAGTCATGCATCATCTGCCGCAGAGCCTGCAAAAGCAGAGGGGGATGGTTGAGAGCGTGCTCGTTGACCAACTGGTGCGCCATCAGCTTGGCCTTGGCGAGAGCCTGCCGGTAGATCTTTTCGGCCACCAGCCGGCTGGTCAGCACCATGGCAATCATCGTGGAAACCGCCACCACGGTCACCACGCCGGCGGACATGATGAGCAGAATCTTGCCTTGTAAGCCAAAGCGGCTGCGACGCATGGACCAACCCATCCATGATATTACCACTCAGGCGTCAAAACAGAAATCGCCTCAGGATATCCGCAAGGCTGTCTTGTGCTCCTTATCGTCCTCGGCAGGAGGTTGAAGCTCGCTATGGAAAACCGAGAAATTGCGGCTGTCTTCCAGGAAATCGCGGACCTGCTGCGCATCGTCCAGGACGACCCGAAGTGGACGTTCAAGGCCGCCGCTTACGAGCGGGCGCGGCGCTCGATTGAGAGCTATCCGGAGCGGCTGGAGGACGTCGCTCGCGATCCCAACCGCAAGCTGACCGACATTCCCGGCGTCGGCGCAGACCTGGCCGCCAAGATCAAAGAGATGGTCGAGACCGGCGAGTGCCAGTATCACCGGGAGCAGTTGAAAAAAGTTCCGCATGGGCTGCTGGATATGCTGCAACTGGCGAGCGTGGGGCCGCAGAAGGTCCGGCTGTTCAACAAAGAACTGGGCATCAAAAACGTGGACGAGCTTGAAGCGGCCGCCCGAGCCGGCAAGCTGCGCGAGCTGCCCAAAATGGATGAAAAGTCCGAGCAGAACATTCTGAAAGCGATTGAACTGTTTCGGCGCGCGGCGGGACGCTTCCGCCTGGACACGGCGATGGAGACGGCGGAGGAACTGGCGGCTTATTTGAAGGAATCGCGCGGCGTTGAACAAGTGACGCCGGCCGGCAGCCTGCGGCGCGGGCGCGAAACCGTGGGCGACCTTGACCTGCTGGTGACGGGAAGCGACCCCGCCCAGACCGCCGAGCATTTTTTGAAGCACCCTTCCATCGCCGAAGTGCTGGCGCGAGGCGAGGACAAGGTCAGCGTGCGCCTGAAAAGCACGATGCAGGTGGATGTGCGGCTGCTGGCGCGCCAGCAGTACGGCGCGGCCCTAATGTATTTCACCGGCTCGAAGGAACACAACATCGCGCTGCGTGACCGGGCGAAAAAGCGCGGGTGGAAACTTTCCGAGTACGGATTGTTCGAGGGCGAAAAAGTCCTGGCGAGCAGAACGGAAGAGGAGGTTTACAAGAAGCTCGGGCTCGCCTGGATACCGCCCGAGCTGCGCGAGAACCAGGGCGAAATCGAGCTGGCGGAGAAGAACCAGCTCCCACGGTTGGTCGAACTCGGCGACATCCAGGGCGACTTGCAAATGCACACCACCGCCTCCGACGGCAAGGCGAGCGTCGAGGAAATGGCGGCAGCGGCCAAAAAACTAGGCTACCGCTACATCTTGATTACCGACCACTCAAAGGCCGTCACCATCGCCAACGGTCTCGACGAAAAGCGCGCCGTCGAGAACATTCGGCGCATCCACGCGGCACGAAAAAAAGTGAAAGATATCGAAATCTGGGCGGGGGCGGAAGTGGACATCCTGGGCGACGGGCGGCTGGATTACCCGGATTCCTTGCTCAAACAATTCGACATTGTGCTGGCGAGCGTCCACTCGCGCATGACCATGCCGGGCGAAGAAATGACGGAGCGGCTCATCAAGGCGCTGGCCAATCCTTACGTTCGCATCCTCGGCCATCCGACCGGCCGGCACATCTTGAAGCGAGACCCGTTTAATTTCGATGTTGAGAAGGTTTTCGCCGCCGCCAAGCAACACGGCGTGGTCATGGAACTGAACGGCAATCCCGAACGGCTCGACCTTTCCGACCGGCTGGCGCGGCTCGCCAAGGAGCGCGGCCTCAAGATCATCATCTCGACCGACGCCCACCACCCCGAACACTTGAAGCTCATGCGCTACGGCGTCCTGACCGCGCGCCGCGCCTGGCTCACCAAAAAAGATGTCCTGAATACGTTGCCGCCAGAAAAATTGCTGGCCGCGTTGAGGCCGCTGCCGAAATAGACGCCAGCCCTGCATTCTGACGGCTGAATGGATGAGCGGCCTCCCGGACGGTGGCGGCAAGGGTGAGGCCTCGAGGTCGGAAGTCTTCAGGCGCGAAGGTGTCCGAGCCGGCTCAGAGTGGGCAGGGACCTAATGGACCGGCCCGAGCCGCGCTCGGCCAAGCGGATCTCATAGAGGCTCTGCAAATTCAGCCAAAACTCAGCCGAGGTGCCAAAGAAGTGGGCGAGGCGCAGGGCGGTGTCGCCCGTGATGCTCCGCCGACCATTCAAGATTTCGGTGATGCGGTTGGTCGGGACTTTCAGTTGCCGCGCGAGCTCGGCGGCGCTCATGCCCAACTCCTCGAGCTCTACGGCAAGATGTTCGCCCGGGTGAATCGCGCATACAGCCATTTTGCTTCTCCTAGACACCTTGAAGTGTGAAACTCCGTGTAAATGAGTCAAGTTTTTATGCGCGCCCTTTGAATGTTTATACATGCTGGTCGGGCTGGGGCGAAGCCCTGTTAGTGGTAATCAACAATCTCCACGTTCGAGGGGCCGGACGCGCCTTCCTGCCATTCGAAACAAATCCCCCAGCGGTCGTTGATGCGGATGCTGTACTGGCCGCTTCGGTCTCCTCTCAACCGCTCGAGGCGGTTGCCGGGCAGCGCCGCCAGGTCTTTGAGCGTCACGGCCGCTGCCAGGCGATCCAGCTTCAGACGCGCAGCGCGTTCGATGCCCCCGAACGCCTTCACGCGCTCACCGCCCGCGAAGGCTCGGGTTCGCGCCCCCCGAAAGCCCAGAATCACGCAACCAGCATAGCAGGCTTTCCGCGTTACGTCAAACGTACTGAACTCGCGCGTCCGGCTCAGTGAGAGGCAGCGTGCTCTATACGTTGCCGCCGGAAAAATTGCTGGCCGCACTGAGGCCGATGCCGAAGTGGCTGACGACTTTCCGTTGTCCGCCGTGAACCTTGGCTTATGAATTTTGGATTGCGGACGATAAGATAGGTTGTAGAATCATGGGTTGACGAGCCGTGATGCCCGCCCGAGGGCGGCGACGCGGCCGCGGTGGAGGGTTTGTTCCTGCATGATCAGGTTTCTCGTCCAAGGGTCCGAACCGGCCCCGTACACGGTTGTATTTGATGAGCAGGCCGGCCGTGTGACTGCAACGTGCTCCTGCCGGGCAGGCGCGCAAGGCCCGGTTGGGCAGTGCTGCAAGCATCGGACAGCAATACTGCGGGGTGAGACCGAAGGGATCGTCAGTGGGAATGCCGAGGATGTCCGAATCGTGCGGGGCTGGATAGCGGGCACGGACATTGAACTCGCGGTCCGCAGCCTTGCGGAAGGCGAAGCCGAGCTTGATCGGGCGAGAAGGAAAGTCGCCGCCGCAAAGAAGGCCCTCGAGAAGGTGATGTCGCGGTGAGGCAGGGGGAGGGATAAGCGATGCGGCACAAATCGGCGATGCTGTTTTGCACGGCTGTAATCACAACTACCTGCTTCAGCCTTGGCCCGCTGGCCCGGGCGCAGACGCGCCCGTCCGCGCGCCCCGTTGGGGGTGCGGCGACTTCCAGCGGGCAGCGGCCCTTGCCCTTGGTTGCGGGGGCGAAGTCCTGCGCGGACCCCGTTTATGTTGACGCCGGCCCTTTCGCCGCCGCAGAGGAAGGCTCTTACTGGACGCGGTCGGGTCCCCAGCTCGTTGTCGTAACGAATAACTTTCGCAAGCTTGCTGACTCGCTCAGTCCGTGTACGGAGTCACGGGTAAGGCTAATGGTCAGTGACGGGAACGTCTATCCCCTGAAGCGCCCTGACCCGCCCGGGGCTGGCGGCAGAATGCCCGAGGAAGTCCTCAGAAGCAGGTGGGTTTTCATTGTCAAGCCCGGCGAAAAACCTGTGGCGTTGGCTGTCGTCCGCCCTCGGGGCTATACCGAGTTTGACCCGTTGTACCACAGCCATACGCCTTGGCCAAAGCCGGGCATGGGCGTGCGGGTCTCTCTGCGAGGACTGCCGTCGTTGAACGACATGGGGGATTTTCCCCAAAGCTCAACACCTGTCCGGCTGGGGCAATTGGAAATCAGGGTGACAGCCGTCGGCCTCGCGCACGGCGACTGGGACGGTGATCGGTTTCTCGGGCCGGGGCACGGCCATCACGCGGTACAGATCAGCTTCGCGATCAAGAACGTCAGCACGTACCCGAACTGCACGGAGCTCCATGCCAACTCCGTCCGCCTGTTCGACAATCGCCGGTTCGAGTACCGCGCGTGGGCATCCAGCAGCTTCCCAGGCCGCATCGGACAGCTTCTCCCCGGAGAGACAGCAGGGGCCAGCATCCTGGTCAATGTTTGGGACGGCACAGCCCCGAGGCTGTTCACGGTCAGCCGGGATGTAAGTTGGGAGGGCGGTTGCGCTGAGGAGCAGCATCGCCCGGTGGACATGCACGGCGGCTCGGAGGTCCGAATCCCTATCGCCGGCGTGCCAGCGATAAGTCCGCCCGCACAATGATATACAGCACGAAATCGCCGCGGGCGGCATCGAGGCGAGGCCAAAAGGAGGGGAAAGCATATGCACCGAAGTATCGTGATTTGTATTACGGCGGTCCTGCTCACAGGAGCACTTGCGCCATGTGCCGACGCACAAACCGCCCGCGGCCAAACCTCAGCACCCGCCGCCGCCGGGGCGAGGCTGACCGACAAGGATATCGTGGGGCTGGTAAAAGCGGATCTCTCTCCTGCTATCATCATCGCCAAGATAAAGACGTCCGCGTGCAGCTTTGACACAACGCCCGCCGCGCTGAAAGCGCTTAAGTCCGCGCGAGTGCCGGACAGCGTTATTCTGGCAATGATCGAGGCTTCCGGGGAAACCGGACCCGCGCCCGGCACCGGGCCGACCCAATCAAACGCGGCGCAAGCGACGCCGAATGGAAAGGCGGGCGCCGAGGTCACGGCAACCAAGGCTCCCTCAGCGCAACCAGCCCAAGCGGGCAGAAGGCTTTGGGTTGCAAAATTCACCGGCCAGCCAGAAGCGTCAGCAGCAATAGCCTCTGCCCAACAAGGCGACCTCGCCGCGCTGCAACAGAGCAATTTATTCAAAGGAGTAAGCTCCTTTGCCTCCCAATCAGAACAGCCCGCAGGAACTTGGTCGCTCTCGGCGAAGGAGACCAGCTATTACGCCGGTAGCACGGCTAAACGTGTTCTGTTCGGCTTTGGAACGGGGCGCGCCCATATCATCATGGCGTACAAATTGCGCAACCCACAGGGCAAGGTGGTGTGGGCAGGTAAGATTAAAACGGAGCCATCGTTCTGGGCCTCAAGCGGAACCCTCGGGGGTGTTCAAAATCAGGCTACAGCCGAACGCAAGCAACCGCGGAGCCTCATGGACGCGCTGTCGAAATTCTTTGGGTCGCAAAACTCACCCTGAAGAGGGCGAGCGTGCCGAGGGCAACGACATCAGCCCGACGCCGGGGCAGGGGGATGGGTTGTGTGAAACGGCTGGCAACGGAGCCTCTTCGACCCGCAGGCGCGACGAAAGGCCTTACTACCACAACATATTGTGGTAGCCTGTATGCTGTCCCAGGTATTGTATTTTTGGCTTGACATGTGTCACCCTGATTGGTTATGACAGGTTCCGGTCGCGTGCCACGCAGGAGGTGAGGCCTATGAGGCGTAAGAGAAGAATTCCAGCAGGAGCGAAGCCGCGAGAGTGCCCTGAGTGCCACGAGACATTCCGTCCTATGACGGACGCACTATGGCGCTGGAACCTCATGGCGCACCGCGGCATGTCGCTACGGCACAAACGCAAAACCGGGGCCGAGTAGGCGCGCCAAACTCGGGGGCCAAATTTGCTATGCGTCCGTCCGCCGTAAGAGCCCACGGCATCCCGCGCTGCGGGACCGTGGCTACCATCTGCAAGTTGACCAGCTCCCGCACACCCTGCTCCCTGAAACGATGGCGAGCGCCCCGGATGCGCTTCTCAATCCCAGCCATTCAAGCAGACGGCAGAGCTCATCGAAACTGATATTGGCGTCCGACCGGCCCTCGAGAATTCGAAGCCGAAGCGCCTGGTATTTAGCCGCGGACCGTAATTTAGCATATGCCCTGCAGGGTCGGCGGCACCGCGCCGCGGCTACGGTTTCTCCTCGATGGCCTCGACGTCAATTTCGATCAGGACGTCGTCGCCGACCACGACGCCGCCGCGGTCGAGCAGGGCGTTCCAGCTCACTTTGAAATCGTGGCGATTGAGGCGGGCGCTGGCGACGAAGCCGGCGCGCGTGACGGGGCCTTTGTCCACGCCCTCGTCCCAAAAAGGCGTCTGCCATTCGCCCAAATATTGCACGTCGAGGGTGACGGGCCGCGTGACGGCGCGAAGGGTCAGGTCGCCGGTCATGCGGTAGTGGGTCGCGCCGAGCTGCTCGACCCGGGCGCTGCGGAAGAGAATTTGCGGGCAGTTCTGGACGTCGAGAAAATCCGCGCTCTTCAAGTGCGCGTCGCGGGCGGGCTCGCCGGTCCAGAGCTGGGCGGCGTCAATCGCCACCTCCGCCGAGGATGCCGCGGCCTCGCGCGGGTCGAAAACGATCCGGCCACGGATGTTCTTGAAGTGCCCGCGCACCCACGTGACCATCATGTGGCGAACGCGGAATTCGGCGGCGGTGTGACCCGGCTCAAAATTCCAGACGCGCATGGATGCCTCCGACGGCGCGCGGCGCCGTCGGAACCTGCGCCCCGCCCTGACGATGAAGTATTCTTATACCATGCTTTGGCGCCTTGCCGGCGGAGCGGACGGCCGGAATGAACCGAGGCGGAACGTCCGGGAATTGTTCGTGGCGGCAATTAAGGCCGCCGCGACGCGGGGCGAGGGCAATCGAGAACGGCGCGAGACTTCGGAAGCGGCTCGACGAGGATAACAAGCCATGGACAAACCAAATTTTGATCCCGGACTGACCCAGCGGTATGAAGGCAAGCTGCGGCGAGTGATCCGCAAGGACGGCGAGTTCAACATCCGGCGGCGCGGCACGACGTGGCGGGACATTCACCCGTTCATTTTCATGATCAACCGGCCGTGGCACGCGCTGGTGGCGATATTGTTCGGCGGGCTGGTGGGCCTGGACGTGATTTTCGCGCTGATTTATTGCGCCATCGGGGTTGGGCAGCTCCACGGCGCGGAGGCTCCGACGGCGCTGGGGCGCTTCCTGAACGCTTTCTTTTTCAGCTCGCAGACACTGACCACGGTCGGCTACGGGACGATGTATCCCACGACGACGCTTACGAACCTGATCGCGTCGTTTGAGTCCATGGTGGGGCTGATGGGTTTCGCGGTGGCGACGGGATTTTTGGTGGCGAGGCTTTCCCGTCCGAAAGCGCGGATCGGATTCAGCCGCGCGATGCTGGTGGCGCCGTATGACGGCGGAACGAGCCTGCAGTTCCGCATTGTCAATCGCGGCGTCAGCAACCTGATGGAAGTCCAGGCGCAGATGCTACTGATGACGGTCGAGCATGTGGATGGAAGTCTGCAAAGAAAATACACGCGGCTGAGGCTCGAACGCGACAGCGTGCTGTTCCTGGCCGTGACGTGGACGGTGGCCCACCCAATTGACGCCGAAAGTCCGCTCTACGGGAAGACAGCGGAAGATCTGGAGCGATGGCAGGCGGAGTTTTTGATTTTGATTAAAGGCGTGGATGATACTTTCAGCCAGACGGTTCATGCTCGCGCTTCCTACCGTTACGACGAACTGTTGTGGGGCGCGCGGTTCGCCCCCGCATTCCGCGTGGACTCGAACGGCGACATGGAACTGGAAGTGGACCGCGTGAGCGACGTGATCGAAAGCCCGCTCGCGTAAACGGCAGGTCGGTGAACAGCGAGTGCGGCTCGCCACCGTGGCCTCGGCCTATCGAGATCAAGAGGACTGCCAAGCTCATTCCCGCCTGAAGAGCCCGACCGCCGGCTTCCGGTTTTAGCGTTCATCCTGCATAATTCAAAATTCATTACTTCTCACGGCACACGGAGAGACATGGCGAACCCAAACGAATTGCCGGCCGCGGCCATCTTTGACATGGACGGCGTGCTGATTGACAGCAATCCCTTTCACCTTCAGAAATGGGCGGATTTCCTGCGCCAGCACCGCATCCCTTTTAACGAAGCAGAACTGCCCGAGGCCATCCTCGGCCAGCGCAACGACACACTGATCCGCCATTTTTTCGGGCCACAGGTCACGCCGGAGGGAACGCGACGGTTGAGCGAGGAAGTCGAGGCGATATTCCGCCAAGCGTTTCGACCCCACGCCCGACCGCTTCCCGGGCTCGACCGGCTGATCCGCGAAATCTACGCCGCCCAAATTCCCATGGCGGTCGCTTCTTCGGCCATTTCGAAAAACATCGAATTCGCGGTGGACGCGCTCGGCTACCGCAAATACTTTCGACACCTGGTCAGCGGCGACGAGGTGCGGCAACCCAAGCCCGATCCGGAGATTTATCTGAAGGCGGCGGCGAAGCTGGGCGTCACGCCTGAAGATGCGGTGGCATTCGAGGATTCGTTTCCCGGCATTGAGGCGGTGGTGCGCGCCGGAATGAAGTGCGTCGCCATCGGTTCAACGTTTCCGATGGAGGCATTGCGCACGACCCGCGCACATCTGGTCGTGAAAAGCTTCGAGGAGTTGGATCTGGCGCGATTGCGCGGATTATTCAAAACCAGTTAGAAGCCCCATAGCCCTTTTCGCTTCCTCCGAGGAATTCGGGCGCGCGAGCCCGCAGGGAGGTTGCGCTGGGTGGGACGGGCAACGCTACATTTTCAGAAAGTGTCAACAGCGCCCAATATGTTCCTAATGCTGATGGCGGTTCGCCCCAGTTTGCCTGCGGTCATGCTTCTCCTCTGTTGAGGCGCGGCCGCAGGGGCATATCAACTATTACCAAGCTGCGATATGATGCCCGTTTCAGGAGGCTAACGATGGATACTTTTGAGTACTACAAAGCGAATCGTGAAAAATTTCTGGCAGGCCTCAAGGAGTGGCTCAAAATTCCCAGCATCAGCACGCTTTTTGAACACAAGTCGGATGTGCGGCGGGCTGCTGAAGTAGTCGCAGGCGAATTTCGAGCCATGGGGCTCGACAAGGTCGCGTTGATCGAAGGCGAGGCCGGGCAGAATCCGCTCGTTTATGGCGAGTGGACAGGAGCAGCCGGTCAGCCGACCTTGCTGCTTTACGGCCACTACGATGTGCAACCGCCCGCGCCGCTCGAAGAATGGCTCTCTCCACCTTTTGAGCCGACAGTCCGTGGGGAGGACTTGTTCGCCCGCGGGGCTTCCGATGACAAAGGACAAACGTATATTCTTCTTAAAGCCGTCGAAGGTTTTCTGCAAGCTACCGGCCGCCTGCCGATCAACATCAAGTTCTTAATCGAGGGAGAAGAGGAAGTCGGCGGGGCCCATATCGAGCAATACGTCGCAACCCGTCCGCCTCAGCTCCAATGCGACGCCGCGCTGGTTTGCGATACCGAAATGTTTGCTCCAGAGCTCCCGACGCTCACAACAGGCTTGCGCGGGCTGGTTTATACCGAGATTGAAGCGCGCGGAGCGGCGCAAGACCTTCACTCCGGTCTCTACGGCGGCGCGGCTCCCAACCCAATTCAGGCGCTGGCGGAGATTCTGGCTGCGCTGAAGAGGAGCGACGGCAGGATTCTCATTCCCGGCTTCTGTCGTCGCGTTCAACGCCCAAGCCGCGCGGAACTCGACGCGTGGAAGCGGCTGCCATTCAACGAGAAGACTTTTTTGAGAAAGGAAATAGGTTCCTCAGCATTAGTAGGGGAAAAAGGCTACTCCGTTCTTGAGCGGCTTTGGGCGCGGCCCACGCTCGAGGTTCACGGGATTGCCGGCGGGTTTACTGGCGAGGGAGCCAAGACCGTCATCCCGGCGGTGGCCACGGCCAAGGTAAGTATGCGCCTTGTTCCCGACATGCGGCCGACGGAGGTCATTCGACAATTTCGCTCGGCGGTCAAACGCCTGACTCCGCCGGGCATCCGCACCACCGTGCGGGTCCTGTCGGCTGCGCCGGCCTCCCTCGTGAACACAGACAACCGCTTCATTCAAGCGGCCGCGGACGCGCTTGCGCAAGTGTTTGGTCAAAAGACCGTGTACATTCGGGCAGGCGGGTCAATTCCTGTGGTGGGGCTCTTCCAAAAACACCTGCGCGTGCCCACGGTGATGATGGGCTTTGGCTTACCGGATGACCGGCTTCACTCCCCCAATGAGAAGTTCCACCTTCCCAACTTCTATCGAGGCATTGAGGCTGTGGGACGATACTTCAGCCTGTTAGCGGGAGGCTAGCAACAGCTCACCGTAAGCTCCTGACCAGAACACCTGGATAGATGGCGCAACCGGAGTGTCCCATTCGCCCCATTTTGTCAGGTGGGAACTGGCTCCATCCGCAGAGCTGCAAATCCTAAAGTTCGGAATCTGGTGTGAATCATTCGAGTTTGAATGCACGACCATTGCATATTTGTACGTGCTCATCGGGCTGGGGCGAACTGGCATTAGCTTATCAAGGGCCCAACGCAAACCGAGGGGCGTCGGCGTGGCTCGGTGGGGACTTTCTTCCGGCGGAGATTCACAAACCTTGTGTGCCAACTGCCTTCACGGAGATGCTGGCAGTCGTTTTCTTCCAGATGGCGAATCGGTTCGCCCCGCTTGAAGAGGAAGCTACCGACACGGGCTTTTTGGTCACATCCAAATCTTTCAGGCCTTTCTCGGCCAGCTCGCGGTTCGCCTCCCTTACACGCGAAATTCACGTCCCCCGTTCCGACCTTGCTGCCGAAAGAGATTTTGCAGACAGGGAAACAGCGACCGGAGGAAAAAACTAATGAGGGACACAGGCCGAAGCTCTATAGTTGGCCCGGATTGAGGCCATGTCGGTCAGAAGAGTTGCTCATCCGGCGCAAGTTACCCCCCGAGCGGCGAATCTGCGGAAGTGGCCTGAGTGCCGCTGGTGTTCTCCCGGATAACTCCCGACTCATCAACATAATAGGAATTGTAGCCGGTGATGCCGCGCGTGATGGGATCAGCATGGATGGCGAAGCCGACAATTTTTCCGCCTGAAACCGTGCCCGGCGAATAGGTTATCAGGTAGCCGCTTTTTTCCGACGTGTCGCCAGAACCAGCCAACAAGCTGTCCACAAGGCCGGCGGCCGTTGCGTTCGGCTGCGTGCCGGCCGGAGAGGGAGGGCCAAGGTAGGAAAGCTGTTCGCTGTAACCGCTGTTGTAAGTGGTGGCGTAAGTCACTTCGGCGGTGGTCAACGTTCGCAGCGAACTGACGGCCGAAGCCTGATTGGCCGCAATCCGTGAGTGCAACAGATTGGGAATGGCGATGGCGGCAATCACCAAAATGATGGCAATCACAATCAGCAACTCAATCAGCGTGAATCCCGGTTCCATGCGCTTCATCGGACTTTGCCTCCCACAATCCTGTGACTTCACCTTGGGTAGGCACGTCCATCTCCAAACGCCTGCAACCTTCCAATTGCAGCCTGGAATTGGATGTAGTTGAAATTGCGACGGTTACCAGAGCGAGTCGCCGACGACGCGAGGTCAAAAATAGCCACTTTGCTTGGCTTGCCTAACAAAAAGTGGCAAGCTGACGTTTTTTGTTAATTCCCGGTCGTTGCCCAGTACCGATCGAACCGTAAATGGCCGACATGGAGCAGTAATTCCAATCCCGGTTATGGCCGGCCCGCTGCAACCTGTCTAGGATCGAAAATCTGTCTCCAGGTTATTGAACAAATCCCTGGGTTTCGGATGCGGCGGGCAATTTGCCTAATTTCACGAGCCTACGT
Source organism: Acidobacteriota bacterium (assembly GCA_021838785.1). Classification (GTDB taxonomy): domain Bacteria; phylum Acidobacteriota; class Terriglobia; order UBA7540; family UBA7540; genus JAKCCV01. The sequence goes on from JAKCCV010000031.1 coordinate 16,080, forward strand.
AGAATGGGAAGCCTTTCAACGAGGCTTGGGTGACGTGAAATCCTTTCGAGCTAAAATCTCATACGCTCTTTTGCACTATCGCGGATGGGGATTATTCGGGCTTTCCTTTTTGGATTCCGCGGGAGTCTCCTTACCGGGCCTCAAGGACCTTCTGCTCATCTACCTGAGCAGCCAATTCCCGAGGCTGGCGTGGTTCTACGCGCTGGATTGCACCCTCGGGACTGCTGTCGGCTCGCTGCTGATCTATATGCTTGGCCGGAGCGGGGCTCGCATTTTTCGACGCAAGCCTTCCAAGAAAGAAATGAGCCGGGCCATGCGGTGGATTCAGAAGAATGATTTTATGACCGTGGTTGTGGCCTCGCTGCTGCCGCCACCGTTGCCTTTCAAGCCCTTTTTGCTTGCCGCCGGCGTTTTACGAATGAGTGCGACCAGGATGGTGGTGGCCTTGATGGTTGGTGGAGCTATCCGCTTTGGAATTGAAGCATGGGTCGGGGTTCGCTTCGGCAAGGCAGGGCCAGAGTATCTGAAGGCGCACATTCTCTCAATTTCGTTTTGGGCCATAGCCATTATTGTTCTGTTGACGGCGGCTTACCAAAAACTGCTCGCTCCCGCTCGCTCCGCAGACTCATCAGGGCCGAGCGACAAGGGAGACGGGCCAGGGAATTCTCCGGCGAACTAATAATACTCGGTTAAGTTCTACGAGGTGTCCGTGAACTCTGTAAGGCACCACGCGCAACGTCCACTGAGTCTAATCAGCAGGGCAAGGAGCTGCCGACGGGCGCGGGGCAGGCTCCAGGTCGCACCAG
>JAKCCV010000032.1 GCA_021838785.1 Acidobacteriota bacterium
TAGAATTCTTGGGGGATCATCCCATGCCGGTGAAGGATTGTCCAAAATGCGAGGGCACGGGCTGGAGGCCCGTGGAGCGCGACGGGGTGCGGCGCGTCACGCGCTGCGACTGTGTGGGCGTCTCGCGCGCCGAGGCGTTGCTCGAGCAGGCGCAGATTCCCCGCCGCTATCAGCACTGTTCGTTTGAGAACTTCCACATCCGGCTGGAGAACGGACGGCCCAACCGGACCCTGAGCGAGGCGCGGCTGCTGGCTCGCCGCCTGGTCGAAGAATACCCCGTAGATTACGGACTATTGTTCATTGGGCCGACCGGCGCCGGCAAGACGCACCTCGCCGTTGCCGTGATTCGGGAACTCATCACGCTCAAAGCCGTGGAGTGCCGTTTTCAGGATTTTCGAGAGCTGTTGAAGGCCATTCGCGACAGTTACAATCCGATTTCGGAAAGCACGGAGTTTAGGATTATTCAGCCGCTGGTGGATGTGGACGTGCTTTTGCTCGACGAACTGGCGGCCTTCAACCCCAGCGAATGGGTCAAGGAAACCCTCGGCTACCTCATCAACTCACGCTACAACCGCAAAAAGCTCACCATCATCACCACCACCCTGCCGCTCGCGCAACCTTCCCGCTCCACCAGTGTTGCGCCGAGCGGCGAGGCCATCCCCGACATTGACGCCGCCCTAAGCCAACTGGGGCCGACCCTCTGCTCCAGGCTCTACGAAATGTGCCGCCCGGTCGAAATCCATTGCGAGGACTACCGAAAGCAGATTCGACGCCAGCAGATTTACGCGGACCCGGAAAATCCATGAGCTTCGCAGTCGCGGAGGCTACCCAAGCGCCCGATGATGACCGGGGCCAAAAGCCCTTGTCAGCCTCGTGATGGGTTTTGAGAGTCTCCGAATCCAAGGCGAGAAGCCTGGCGCAAACGCGACGGCAGTCTGGCGGAGAGGGTGGGATTCGAACCCACGTCACGATTTCTCGTGAACACGCTTTCCAAGCGTGCTCCTTCAGCCACTCGGACACCTCTCCGTCGGAAAGCTCCAGAAAATTCTCCGGCCGCGCCGATGGCCGCTCCCGCAAGTATAACATCCGCGCCGCGGAGGCGGGGAAAAGGGTGGCGCCGGCGCTTCCGGGCGCGCGAAGCCCTCGGCTACTTGAAGCGGTGGCGAAACTTCAGTTCCATGCCGATGATGCCGTTTTGGTCGCGCATGCCAATCACGGAGACATCCTGGCTCAAGTCCCATTCCACACGCACCACCTGATAAAGCGAGTTATTGGTGTTGGTAATGTAGGTGACGGTGAAATCGGGGGACAATTGCTGCTCCACGGTGACGCGAGGGCCGGTGCCCACCCCCGGCTCGTTGACTTCGGGATTGATTTTGATGCGACTGACTCCAAAAAGCTGCTGAATGCGGCCTCCCACTTGGCTCGAAAGCGCTTGGGAAAGCAAGGCGCTCGCGCCTACCGACGACGACAGCCCGCGATTGCCGGAGGCGGCCAAGCCCGCTTCCTCGGGCTGGCGCGAGTACCCGAGCGCGATCAAAGAAACGATATCCTCCACCGGTAGCGGCGGGTCCGAGCGATAGGCGAGGTGCAGGCGATCGAGAGGACCGCTCACCTCTACTGTCAGGTCGTACCGCTCGACGCGCGTCCGCGCCTCGAGGTCCAGCAGGGGTTCGGTTCGCAGCGGATTGTTCATGGTGAGGTCGCCCCGCGTGATGGTATAGCGATTGCCCTGAAAGATGGCATTGCCGCTCTCGGCATGAACGTCGCCCAACACCACGGGGTGGGCGAGCGTTCCTCGAACCTGCAGGGCCACGTCCGCCACCAGGTGAGCGTCGCGCGTATCCAAGCGCAGCCCCTGCGGCGAGGAGACGCGAATGTTGAACCCCATCTGCCGAGCGAGCGAGGAGGGAGCGCTGGTGGAGGCGATTTCTGGGCGGTTGTTCGACTCCGCCAGCAGGTTCAGCAGATTGAAACTAGGGCTAACGAACAGGTTGCGAACCGCCACGCCGCCGGAAATTTCTCCGTGTTGCGCCGTTCCCGCCAGCCTCAACCGGCCGTCCAGGACGGAAGTGAAATCCGCCGGGTAGTGAATCCGCACCTGGCGAAGACGCGCGCGAATCTGATAGCGCGGCAGACCTTGCAGGGTGACAAAACCGGACAGCGTTGCTTCGCCGCCGCCGAGGACTCCCTTGAGGCTTGAAATGACCGCGCGATCTCCGTGAAACTGGAGCGTCCCGTTGAGGCCGCTCAAGCGGATCGGAAGATCGGCATAGCCGATGCTGACGTTCCGAATGGCCATGCTTCCGTCAAGCGCGGGATTCGCCGGAGTTCCGCCGACGTGAACCTTTAACTGCGAGCCTCCCACGGCCTGGAGCGATGGGTCGAGGAGGCTCAGGAGCGTGGCATCCGCGCCACCCGTGATATCCAGTGCCAGCTTCGGCTGAGCGCCAAAGCCCAGCGAGCCGGTCACCGAAAAATCGGTTCCCGGACCCTTCATATGAAAGGAACTGAAGCGTAGTGAGGAGGCGGCATAGCTCAGGCTGACGGGACGGTCGTTTTCAAAACTCAATGGGGGAATGCGAATCTTGAGCTGATGGATTTCGCTGCTGCCATTTATCAGGGCCGGATTCTTCAAGGGCCCCGACAAATGGAACGCTCCGCTGGCGGTCACCGAAGCGCCGAGCGACTCACCCGCCACCAAGTGAATCCAGGGAGCAATCTCAAGCGATTGATAGGTTCCGGTAAGGGTTAACGGCCAAGGAGCCGCGGCGGGTGACTGACCGTTAAAATGAATTTCGCCTCCGACGCCTTGAATTTGCCCTGACGCCACGATGGATTGGCCTCGCCAGTTGACTCGCAGGCCGAGGTTCCCAATCGGATTGGCGTCAATCGCCAAATCCGCCACCGTCAAATTCATGGCGGCGTTCGGGTGAGCAAGGGTTCCGTTGCTGAGCAGGTTGAAATGGGCGCGACCCCGAATCGCCGGCGCGCCTCCCTGTCCTTCGGAAGCTGTCCAGGGCACAAGACGGGCGAGTGAAAAATCCTTGCCTTCCAGGTGAAGAAAATAGCCGCCGGAGGAACGATCAAAGTGCGCGGCGCCCGTCGCCAGGCCCTGCCCCTGCGCCAAGCGAATGTGCTCGAGGTTCCAATGGCTATCCCTCACCTGAATATCCGTGCTCACCGAAGAGAGGGTCTCCCGGCCCAGACGTAGCCGACGAACCTGGACGAAACCGCTGCCGGCAAGCTCTAGCGGCGTGCCGGCAAGATCAAGTTTTCCGGTGACGGCTCCTTCTACCGATGTATGAATCCCCACGCCGGCCATCAAGCCGCCTAGCGGGCTGCCCTGAGCGGCCAAGCTGACACGCACGCGACTGGTGTTCACCAACTGCCAATTCGTGAGGGCGGCTGAGCCGGCAAAAAATACCGTGCTTTGCCCGCGCGTCAGCCGGCCGTCCGTCACCTGGAAGGTATCGTGCGTGACTCGAACATTCGCTCCGAGCGCACTCCAAACCCAGCCCTTGGTTTGAAAACGGCCGGTTTGAAACTGACCTACCAGCAAGGTGCTGCCCAGCGCTCCTGAAACCGCGCCGGAAAAACTGGCCGGTTGTTGAAGCTGCAAGGAGCTGGGCAGGTGCGTTTGCATCAAAAATTCCAGCAGCGGCCGCCATTCTTGAAAATCGGTCGTCACCACGCGGAAGGAGAGCGGGGAGGGCCCTGCCCCAAGGCTGCCCTGCGCTTGAATGGTTGAATGGGGCGTTTTCAGGCGAACCTGCGTCAGCGTGACGCGCGGGACCGTGGAACCCATTGCCGTGCCTTGGATTGAGCCTTCCACCGGCATCCCCTTTCCGCGTGGGTGGCTGGGGGCTTGGAGTGAGAGAGCAAAATGCGCCGCCAAGCCTTGGAACGCCCCGCTCCAGCTCCCGTCCACATGGCCGCTGAGGTTCGCGGCAGGACGAATCGCCTGCAGAACCGGCACCATGCCATCCAAACCCTGAAACAGGGACGCGAGGTCAAGATGATGGAGCGCCGCATGGACCTCCAACCGCGGTGGGGCCGGGGTTAACTCGGCCGCGGCGCTTCCCTGGATTTGACCCTGCAGGGCCGTCACCGTGAAAGCCGGCACACTTAACGTGCGATGGGCGAGGACGTAATGGAACGAAACGGCCATTGGGGCAGGCTTCAACGCTCCCCACTGAAAGTCCAAGTGCTCGGCTTGACCTCGCCCCTGAAGGTGCAGCCGGCCTGCTACGTATTTGCCACGGCCCTCGACGCCCACCAGCCCATTCCGCAACTCAGGCAGATGGAAAACCCGAGCCAGTGAAGCCATCTCTCCGGCCGCTGTGAATTGGAAATTCGCCTGCAACGACGGATCCCAACTCAGCGTGCCCTGGCCTTTGCCGTTCAGCTCCCCTAACCGCCAAGTCAGAGAATTCACCCGGGCGCCTGCACGGGTGAAGCTGAATTGAGTCGAAAGCGCCAGAGGAGATAAACTTTGGGACCTATCCTTGAGGAGAATGTCGGCGGAGGCAAGGCTGCCGGCGTATTGGCCCGGCCCGGTCTCTCGCAAAAGGACCGCCAAGTTGGTGGCCGTGGCGGAAAAGGGAAGTCCCTTGCCGTTCCAATAGATGGCCGTATCCGCCAGCGTCATGGTGCTGGCGGAGAGATTCATCAAGGCGACGACAGCGCGGCTCGCGGAAGGGGCAACCTGTGGGCCGGGAACGTTGGTCGCGCCCAACGGGCCGGTGCTGATGGAGATGACGGCGCTCTTCCAGGAAAACTGCCGCAAGCGCAACTGAAAATCCCAGAGTGTGGCCGGGCTGATTTCAATCACCAGCCCGCGCGCCGTCAGGAGCGGACGCTGGCCCCGCGGCTCGAGGCCGTGAATCACCACTTGGTCCGCCGCCACTTCAAGCAAAAGCGGGTGAAAGCGCATCCCGCGGATTTGGACGCGGCCGCCGGTCAACCGGGTCAGAGAAGCCGTCAGGCGGCGCTGCAGATAACGTTGAAACCACGGCGTCGCGGTGAGGGCGATACCCGCGACCGCCAGCACCGCCGCCGCCACTGCCGTCCAGATGCCGATGCGTGCCAAGGTTTTCATGGCCGCCTAGTCCGCCGAAGCATTGCCAAACACATGAACCCGTTGCGTCGAGCGCATTTCCTTGAGCCACTCATTCAGACGCTGGTCAAGCTCCTTTTGAACGAGAATTTCCCGAATGGGAGCTTCCACTTGCGCGAGCGGAGGCGGTGGACGATGCTCGGCCCGAAGCTGGGGTACAAAAACTGATTCGTAATAAGTGCGAATTTGCACTGCACTGGGAGGCGTGACGGGCTGGAAGCGCCGGTCAATATAAGCCAGCGTCTCCTGGTAGGTTTCCAGCCGTTTGAGCACCTCGGTTTCGCTCATGCCGAGCGTCTTGAGCGCGGCGTCGTAACGCGCCCGCGTGCCGAACCGCTTTTGGATTTGCGCGAGCGCGCGTCGGGCGTCAGCCTGGGGCGGGTGCGCTTGGATGCCGGACTTCCTCATATCCTCCTGCAAAAGAGTCCGGCTGATGAGGCGGTTCAGAAGAGTGCGCTGCATCGCCCGGCTGGGGCGACCCACGGGCGGGAGTCCTTCCAAGAAACGCTCAAACTGAAATTCCTGCTCCAGGTCGCTCGCGGTGATGGCTTTTTCGCCCACGCTCGCCACCACCCGGTCGAGCGTCCGGGCGCGCGCGCCGAGCGCCACGGTGGCGCCGAGCACCCAGCCGGCCACTCTTAGAACGCTTGCCCGATGCCGATGAAAAATTGAAAGTGCGGTAATTGCTGAATCTCCTTCGTAGTAACGCCGTGCACCGTCTGCTCCACCTGATACCGCGTGGGATTCAACGCGTACGCCAAATCGAAGCGCAGCGGGCCCACCGGCGTCTGGTAGCGCAATCCCACGCCGACCGCATGGACAGTGTAGTCAAAGTCGGTTGGAGAACTTTGCGTGACCTTAAAAAGCTTCATGCGACGAATGCTGGAATAGACGTTGCCCGCATCGTGAAAAAGCACCAAACCCAGCCGGTTTTTGACCAACGGAATGCGCAACTCGAACGTGTTCAGGAACAGGGCGTCGCCGCCGATGGGGAAACCGGTCACCGGGTCGCGCGGCCCAGCTTGGTTGACGGAAAAAGCGCGATCGGACTGGCTGCCCCCCATGAAGAAGCGCTCCGGCAACGGGATTTCGTGCGTCAGGATGGTTTCCGGCTGGCCGCGGGGGCCGGTGGTGTGAACGACTCGCAGAGGCCCATACGGCGACTCGATGCCCAGACGAGTGTCGCGCGCAAACACAATGCCGTGGCCGAGCCGATAATAGGTGGCATTCTCGCCGGAGAAACGAAGAAAATCCGCTTCCGAGGCAAAGCGTGTCCAGGCCAGGCCCGCATCTACGACGGTGTAAGAGCCGCGCGTCGGATTGACAGGATTGTCCCGGCGGTCTCTAACGTAATCCACGTCCACCATTCCAATGCGCGCCGGCAGGCTGTAAAGAGGAATTTCCGCCACCGAAACACGGTTGGAAAGATTAAACGCCAGCACGTGGCGAAAACTGTAGCGAAAGGCCAATAGCGAGCCCGGACCCGTCCGTTTCTCCAAAGCGACCGAGGCTTCGGCTCGCTCGGCGGTGAAGGTCAGAACGTTGTTGCTGCGATCGAACAACGTATTAAAGCGAAGCGCCCAGTTGCGCCGCGAATGGAAGCGCGGAATGAAATACGACAGCGCGGCGCCGCGGTCGAGGGTGGAGAACCTGCCGCGAAAGCTTGCGGTTTGCGCCCGACCACCCACGTTGAGCCGGGTCACATCGAGCGACACGCGGGGGCTAGCCTTCAATTGGCCCTGCGGTTGATTGCTTCCCAGCCGCTGAACCTCCAACCCTCCGCCGTAGCTGACAGTCCAGCGTTTTGCTTCTTCCATTTGAACCAGCATGTTTTTGCGGGTTTCGATGCCTTCGGGGTTCTGGGGAGCAATCTGCACCTGATTGAAAACCCCCAAATCGTACAGCCGGCTTTGCGAGCGCAAAATGGCCGCCTCATTGGACGGTTCGCCCGGAGCAAACGCCAGTTGCCGACGAACGGTGGAAGCTCGCGTGTACGTGTTTCCCACCAACAGAATATGCTTCACCATTTGCAGCGGGCCACGCTCCACCGCGTAGGCAACCTCCACGCGATGCGCGCCGGGCACCGGGGTCACGGTGGCGCTGGCGCGGACCCGTGGAAATCCTCGGTCGGCGAAAAACCGCAAAAGGGTGAGACGGTCGCGCTCTTCGTTTTGCGGGGAGAACGCCGTTCCCGGCTTGTTCTTGAGCAAGGGCCACAACTGCTTTTTTTCCTCTGGCGTGATGCCCCGCAGGGTCAACTGCGCAACGGTGGTTTGAGGACCCTCGCGAATGGCGAACGTCACAAACAAGTGGTGCGGTTGTCCTTGATAGTTTGAATCGAGTTCCGGCGTGATTTTCGCGTCAAGGTAGCCGCGAGATTGGTAGAGCGCTTGCACGGCCTGGACATTCTGCCTCAGCAATTTGTCGCTGAAAATCAATTGCTCAAACAGGAAGCCCTGCGAGCGGAAATTGACGACCGAGGAAAGCTCGGAACTGGAAAGGTGATGATTGCCCTCAAATTGGAAACCGTCAAAATCGCCCTGCGGGCCGCGGCGGACCGAGTAGGTGACGCGAAGGTGGTTGGGCCCGACTCGCGCCACCGGCAAGGTGGTGACGCGGGCCCAAAAATAACCTCGCCGCTGAAAATAATGTTTCAGCCGCGCGGCCCCTCGGGCCAAGCCCAGCGGGTCCACGATGCCGTCCGTGTACACGGGAAGCAGGTCGTGCATGCGCGAGCGTGAGAGCTTGGCACCCTGCAGCCTGACTTCGATAATGGGACCGCTTTCTGCCTCCACGATAATCTGCTCGGTGTTACGGCGAGGATCGTAGAGCCGGCGGCGGAGCAGAACGTTCGCCTCCAGATAGCCTCGGCGAGTGTAATAGCGATGGAGTTTTAACAGGCCGCGATCCAAGCTCGAAGCCGTGAGATGCCGGCCCAGGCGCCATTTGGTCATGGCGAACAGCCGCGACGGTGGGAAAACCGCATGGCCTTCAAACGTCACTTTCGTGAGCAAGGCCGGCGTGCCCGCATGAACCGAAAAGGTCAAATTGGCGTCCTGGGTCGCGGGATCCCGTTCCACGCTGGCCGTGATGTCGGGCTTGTAATAGCCGTCCTCCCGGAACATCCTTTCGAGCCGGCGCGCCGCACTTTGCAGGTCTGCTCGGCTCAACGGGTAACCGAGCTGCAACCGCGCGGCATTGGTCAAGGCTCGAGGATCGAGCGAAGTTGGCGCGCCTTGCACCGACACTGCTGCCAGGAAATATAGAGCCCGACCCACGAACACCAGGGCCACGCCGCCCGGCACGCGATGGGCGTCGGCCCTCAGCTCGGTGAATCGGCCCGTCGAGAAAAGATGCTTCAAGCTGGCTGAAACTTGGGCGCGGCTCAGGGGTTCGCCCACCTTTTGAGTCAGCTCGGCAGCAAAGTCCGTGATTTGAAGGTGGGCATTGTCGCAGCGAAGCGAGATTTGGACCACTTTCTGCCCCCACAGGCTGCCCTCTTGGGCTCGTGCCGTCGCCTGAGCCCGCATGGGCGTGGCCCACACCGCCGCCCAGCAAGCCAAAAGGGCCGCAAGGATGGCTGTCGAGCGATGCGCGGCCTTGCCGCAGCCAACGCATCTTGCCCGTTCCAAGATGAGTGGCACTCCGGGCTTCCTTTCCCTTCCGGAAGCGCGCGCGCGGTCAGATTGAAGGCAGTACGTGTGCGAAGCCAAAGAGTCATTATAGCCTCGGCCGGCGCCTTGCCGCTGCGAAACAACCGTGCGACACCTCTGACCCCACGCGCAGTCCCGCGACCCTCGGCCTGGCCTCCATCTTTGCGCTCCTGACCGATGGCTTCGGTGAGTCCCTCTCTTTAGGAGCGCCAAAACCACGCCGGAGTTGCAAGCCAAGTCGGAAATTGTACGAGGTGCGCGTGGCGACCGGCAAGCCCCCGTCACGTTCGCGGTCCACCAGCGGGTTTTTGGTGATGCTGCCGGCTCAGGGGGCACGCCTGAAGCTGCAAACCAAACGATAGGTTCCCCAACTCACGGCGAGGCGCGCCAGCGCGCCCCGCCGGACGAGTGAAATCGTGACTTCCTCGGCCGGCTTCCGAATCCTTTCGAGCCTCATGGGCACCTCAGCAAGTTTGGTGCTGGGTTGGTATTGGGGGAGCGGCTTGCTCGAAATCACCAGCGTCCACAGCCCGGGATCCACCCAACGCACAAAGAGGAAGTGCGTCCCGGCAGGAACCGTCGAGCCCCCAAAATCGAGCGCCGCCTCTGAGGTGATGGTGGTGGGGATGTCCGCGCCCATGCGCCACACTTGCCCCGGCTCGATCATTTTCAGGGGATGGCGACCCCGCAATTTGGGCCGACCATAACGGATGGTGACCTGCGCTCCGCCCAACGTCGCCTTCGCCACGCCGATCGCGGCGTCGCTCGCCGACAATCGCGGCGCTGCTAGCAGGGCGCTTATCAACCCCAGCGCGATCCCGCGGAACCGCGCCTCTCTCACGAACCTTGAGTGAAGCCAACGCCGTCCGCTCATCACTTGGCTCGCCGCACGGCGTATTTTCGCTCCGCCCTTTGAAAGTATTTCCATTGGAACAGCAAGGCGTACTGAAGATACTTCTGGAGGTAAGGCCATCCGTGGTCGCCCGGGCGCAGGTAAAACTGATGGGAAAAATGTTCCCGATTCAGAATTTGATTCAACATCTCCGCGCCGTACTCGAAGCCGTATCTATCATGATTGCCGCAGTCAAAATAGATTTTTAGGCCCTTAAACCGGCGGGGATGTTCGGCCAGCGTCAGGGGGTTGTTGGCGTCCCAGTAAGCCTCCGAGAGCGGGTCTCCGAAAGCATGTTCCAACACGCGAGCGTAAAATCCCCAGCGCCCTTGCGTGGGCACCGGGTGCGGAAATTTTGGGATGAGAGCGGCGCCCTGCGCGCTCACCGCGCCGAACACGTCGGGATGCCGCATGGCCAAATGCAAAGCACCATAGCCGCCCATGGAAACCCCGGCGATGCCCCTCGCTTGCCGCAAGGGAATCGTCCGATAATGCCGGTCAATATACGGCACGAGCTCGCGAATAAAAAAATCTTCGTACCGATCCTTTCCGTCAAAAGAATTGACGTAGAAAGTGTTGTCGGCATCCGGCAGAACCACGATGAAAGGCCCCAAGCGACCTTCCTTCAGCAAGGCGTCGAAAACCGTTTTTCCACCGTGCCGAATCCACGCCGTGTCGTGCTCGAATAGCCCGTGAAGGAAATAGAGCACCGGGTAGCGCTCGGGGGCTGTGGCCGCATAATTGGCGGGCAGATCCACGCAGACGTTGACCGGCCGGCCAAGGATGGCGCTCGGAACGTCGCCGCAATGCACGATGGTCGGCCACGTTGCCGAGGCAGAGGGAGTCTCGCCTCTTGCCAGGCAGCAAGCGGCCAGCAACACCGCCGGGACGACGAGGTATCTTAAGCGAGCGGCGCCGCAGCGTGGGAAGCGTCTCGGGGGGGGCATCGGCTCAAACGACTAAGGATTTTTGGCGCTTGCGCCCTCGCTTCCAACAAAGATGCTCGTTTTCCCGTTCTTGGAGGTTGCCCCAACCTTGCCCCCTTCGACCCGTTCTCCGGCGCCGTTGAGTCCGTAAAGGCTTCCGTGGATGTTTTTGAGCAGGCCGTGATCGTTCTTCCTCTTGTCAACGACGAGCGGTGCGCCGCCAAAGCTGCCTGCGGCTGTCGCATGAAACTCACTCACCGCAGGCACCTTCGCCGCCGCCGACTTGCCGGCTTGTTTTGCGGTTTTAGCCCGCGCAGCCGCGCGCGCCGCGGCCCGCGTGCTCACCAGCATCAGCGTCCTTAAAGAAGCTTTGGGAGCAACCCTTTGACTTCGCTCATTCTTGGGGTTTGCGGCGCTGGCCGACGCGGCGCAGAGACTCACTGCCGCCAGCAACCACGCCATCAAGCCCAGCAACCGTCCCGTTGCCGCATGAACATTACCGCCGACCATTCCCACCCCGCCACGTGCTTTATTCTGCCCGCTGATACCACGGCTGTCAAGCCGCGGGGTCGAACTCAAATTTCCGATTGGAAAGTTCCCTCGACCAAAAAATTTAGGAGGTGAGTTTGCGGAGCGTCGCCGCCTCTACCGAAACCCCTCGAGGTGTGATATCAATCCAAGGTTCATGGAGCAAGGTCCTCTCAACGGACAAGTCGCCTTGGTAACCGGGGCAGGGCGTCGCCTGGGGCGCGAAATTGCGCTGGCCTTGGCCCGCGCGGGCGCCGACATTGTAGTGAATTACCACGCCTCCCACGCCGGCGCGAGAGCCGTTGCGCGCGAGATTGAGCTACTCGGTCGGCGAAGTCTTCTTCTCCGAGCCAACGTCGCCCAGCCGGCCCAAGTGCGCGCCATGTTTCGGAGTGTCCAGCGCGCTTTGGGCCGATTAGATCTGCTGGTCAATAACGCGGCAGTGTTTTTCCCTGCACGCTGGGACCAAATGACCGAGCAAGACTGGGATCGAATGCTGGACACAAACCTGAAAGGGACTTTTTTCTGTGCCCAGGCAGCGGCGCGGCTCATGCAGCTTCATGGGCAGGGCCGCATCATCAACATTTCCTCTTTGGGAGGGCTGCAAGCTTGGCCGGATTACCCTCACTATTGCGCCTCGAAGGCGGGGGTCATTATGCTCACTCGATGTCTGGCGAAGGCGCTTGCCCCACGCATTTTGGTGAACAGCATCGCTCCGGGAACCATTCTCTTCCCGAATGAAGAACCCACGCCGCTCCTGCGGAAAGTCATCCGCAAGACCCCCGCGCGTCGTGCCGGTCGCCCGCAGGATATTTCCGATTTGGTTCTTTATCTTGCCTCGGCGGACGGATTCATCACGGGACAAACCTTCGTCGTGGATGGCGGGCAAAGCGCCTAGCCCAACCTTAAAAAGCAACCGGGCGCATTGTTGCGCTTCTCTTGTGAGATTGAGGGGAATTTTGTCAGATGGGTTTCCCGGAGGCGGTCTCCATTGATAGCGCCAGCGGGCCCTCGCCCTTCCGTTGCCAGGCGAACAACAAGGCGTCGCCGCTGTTCAGGCCATCGCGCGGGTCCTGTTGATGGTGTCGAGGCGAGCGTTAGTGAAGTGTCGCCAAAAAGAAGCAGGGAACCGAAAGCTCGGTTCCCCGCATTCGTTCCCAAAAACCTCGCCGTGCAATACTAGCCAGCGAGGGGTGAATCTGAAGCGCTCGCCTGAGTGGTCGAGTTCTGGCGAATGACGCCCGATTCATCCGTGTAATAGTAATTGGTCCCCGTGGTGCCCGGAACAATCGGATTCGCCCAGAAATCGTAGTTGTTGATGTGTCCGGCGCTATCCGCTGATCCTGGTGAATAGGTAAAGTTGTAGCCGCTCTTGCTGGCGGTGTCCGTGGGACCCCCAGGCGCGAGCACGTTGTCCAGCAATCCTGCCGCCGTGACGTTGGGTACTGTGCCAGTGGCTTGGGGGCCCATGTACGTCAAGTTGGGGGAAAAGCCGGTGTTGTAGGTTGTGGCATAAGTGACTTCAGAGGTGTTGTAGGTCCTCAAGGACCCGACCGCTGAAGCCTGATTGGCTGCGATCCGCGACCGCAACAGGTTCGGAATGGCGATCGCTGCGATGATCAAGATGATCGCAATAACGATCAGCAGCTCGATCAGGGTAAAGCCTTTAGAGCTCTTTCTCATTCATCCTCCTCGTTAAATTCATTCTTTCGGGTTCACTTCCTAGGCCGTCGCCGGAGCTAAGTGCAACCCGCGTGCCAACTCCGGCATCGGGAGCCTATTTCAAAAAATTGGTAACTTATTGATATAGAATGGTTTATTAAAATTATTTAATCGGATGGTCATCCCCGCCTGGAAAGAGGGCCAGTATTTGTCGTTTCGAGGTGACAAAATTTGACATCTCTGCTTAGGCCCGCCGCGCTTGCCGCATGGCGTCCATGAGGGTTCGCAATCTTGCCAGCGGGATAGCCTCCCGGCCGTAGCGTGAAGCGATGTAAAGGGCAGTAAACTTCTCCGGTATGTCACCCAGCCCTGAATCCCGCAGTCGTTCGGCAAACTCTCGTGGGGTTTCGCCGGGTTTTTTGCGGAAGCCTTTCCTGCGCGCCAAAGCAAGGAAGCGCTGATAGGCCAAGGTGGCTTCGCGGGGCTGAAGCTGGCGATGATTGGCCCTGAACCTCAGCGCCCACAGGAGACGCAACTCTTCCGCTGTCACTCCGCGTTCGCTCATTAAGAGGAAAGCGACAACCGCTGCCATGAAGAGAAGCACTAAAAGTTTGTGAGCCATCAAGAGGCGCTCGGTTTGGGCGGCGAGGCGAATGCCGCGTTGCTTCAATCCCAGCAGGCGCTGCCGAGCCGTTCCTTGGAATTGCTGAGTGTCGAACGCCACTCGCCGCGCCAACTGAACTTGATGGGAAAAATCGTAGTTGATGATCCATTCGTTCCAGAACAGGGTGAACGCATCGAGGTAATCGTCCCATTCGGAAGGGATGACGGGGTTCGGATTGGGAGGCGTGGGGTCGAAGGGAATCCATCCGTAACCGGGAAAATAGACTTCCACCCAGCTATGGGCGTCGCGGGCCCGAACCACGAAGTCTTTTCCCACCTTGTTGTAGCTGCCCGTTTGAAAGCCGTTCACCAACCGCGCCGGAATACCCAGCGTCCGCAGCATGATGGCCATGGCCGAAGCGAAATATTCGCAATAGCCTTTTTTAGCCTTGAATAAAAAGCTGCTGATGGGGTGCCGGGCCTGGATACCCGTGGGGTCGAGCGTATAGGTGAAATGGCTGCGCAGGTAGTTCTGAATCGCCAGGGCGCGGCCGTAATTGGTGGCCGAGTGGGCGGTTAACTTCTCCGCCAGGGCTTTGATCCGCGGGTCCAACTGCGGTGGCAATCGCAAATAGAGAAACCGCATCTCCTGGGAATAATGGTCAGGCGCAGCCCGCAACTGGGCCGCTGACGGCAGGCCCACCTGCGAAATCACCTCGTATTGAATCGGTGAACCAAAGTGTTGCGGGTTGTGGATGGAGCGGGTCTGGTCGAGCGATAGCATTCTCAGCCGAGTGAAAATTACCTCCGGAACCGCCGCCGCAAACAGCACGTCGGTGGAAACCGACGACAAAAGCACCCGATAGCGCAGAATCCGCCGCGGTCGATTTTGATCCCCCTGGCCGGGCGGAATCACAAACCGATGGTAGGAAGCCGGGGGAAACATCATTTGGTTGGTATTGTCGTTGTACCAGTGCTGGCCGTCGAAACTGTCGAGGGCCACGCCGCGCCATTTCACGCCGAGAAACGCTCTCGGGTTTCCTTCCGGAATCACCTGCATGACCACAGCGTTCGATCGCTTGATGCGCCCGATATCTCCCAAATTCACACTTTCCGAAAACCCCGTAATGTTTTCCGTGGTGCTTCCGAGGCCGGTCAGGTAGCCGGTGCGGTAGCGGGGAATCACAAAGAAAAGCAGCGCCGCGAGCGCCACGATGCCGCCCGCCAACCCCAGTGCCGTCAACCCTAGCGACTTCTCTAAGGCCGCGCGGTTGCGTCCCGGCGCTCCGAAAGGGCCATGGGGCGCCTGCGCCGCCGCCTCGGTCGAGCGCTTGATCTCATAACTTATAAAGGTTGAAATGGCGAACAAAGCGTAGAGAATAAAGAAAACCAAATACGTGGTGGAGACCGTCAAAATGGCGCTCGCCAGCATCATCATGAAGGACAGCGTCGCCAAATACGCATAGTCGCGGTAGCTCTGGGCGGAAAACACCTTGACGACCGTGGCAAACAGAATCAGGTGGACGGTGGCCGTGAGCATGTTGTCGAGCAGGGTGGGGCCGGAGGAGAAAACAAACAGATCGAGCCAGAAAAAGAAAATGTAAAAAATCGCCAAGCGCGTGACGGTGCGCGGCGAAAGGCCCAAATCGCGCTCCGTCGCGTAACCCCACAGCCGCGTCGCCAGCGCGACAGAAACCAGCAGCACGGAAGCGAAATCCAACTTTCCCGTGGACGCGAGCGTCAGGAAGGCCGTCCCCAGCGTCAGCAGCAGCGAAATCTCAAAGTACCGCTCCACGCTGATGTGCGCTTGCTTTTTGAGACGTTCTTCCGCACTCAACGCCTTGGCGCGCATGGAGCCATTTTAACCCAGGCGTTGAGCGCCGGCGAAATGGCTTCCGGGAGTGAATAGCGCTGAGGTGCGCGCTTCTTGCGCTCCTCAGCGGCTCTTCTCAAAAGCCGCCAAGGAAGCCAACCCGCGGCTACCTTGGCGCTACGCCCCTCAGAAGCGAAGGCGGGCTTTGCTCGGTGGACGATCCGTGACCAACTCCGGGAAGCGTCGCCGGAAGCTTTCTTTGATCTGGCAGCTCCAGCAGACGGGCAGGTGGTTTTGGAACATGGCAGGAAGCTTTTCCGCCGGCACGTTATCCCACTCGACGGGCGCATCGGTCGGCGTGGCGAGCGCTGGTTTATGGTCGCCCCACACCGGTTCGGAGGCCGCCACCGACCGGCCGCAGTAGGCGCAGCGCTTGTCGGCATACCATTGGGCGACAATGTTCCGAACCAGCGAGCCCTCCAAGTTCGATTGAATTTGCTCAAGACAGCCTTGGGCGCAATCTCGACGTTCTGGCCAGCGTGAGCATTCGGCCAGGTGAAGGTGCGGTTGGCCAACAATAGCCTCGCGCGCCGCCGCCCGCGCCGCCAGGCTCACGGCCGCCGGCTGATGATTTTCCGGACAGGTGACCAACCGTTGGCCTCGAAGTCGGCGATAAGTCTTCCAACCGCGAACCGCCGCGTATCCCACGCCGATGGAAACGATCCCCGCCAACATGTAACCGAGTGCCATTGTGTCCATACCCACCTCCTTACCACACGCTCAGAATGCCTCCGCGCTTCCAGGAAAGATGTGACGCCCGTCACTCGCCGCCGGATCGCTTCCGAGGTTTAATTCCCGCCGCTTGGCATATCAAGGGCGGCTGCGCGGGGTCGGGGTGCGTGAATGCGGTTGAGAATTACACTTATAACAACCGGCTGCAGCCGGTGACGATCGAGTTGGGGACGGCGTCGAACCCGACGGCGGATTTTTGCCTGGTCTATAATTACTATCAGGGGGCGGCGAATCCGACCAATTGCGCCGCGCCCGGATCGGCCTCAAGCGGCGACGATGGCACGGTGGCGGGGTACTGGTACAACGACAACGTGAATCCGAGCTACAGCAACGCGGCGAGTTACAGCTATGATGCCCTGAACCGGCTGACCAACGCCTCGGCATCGGAGGTGGGGTCAGGGACGGTGAGCTACAATTTGACGTTCAGCTACGATGAGTACGGCAACATGACGTGCGTGACCAACGGCAACACGTTTGGTGGGCCGTGCCCGGCGATGTCGTACAATTCCAACAACCAGTTGACGGCGGTAGGCGGGACGGGGGTAACCTACGATGCGGCGGGGGACTGTGTTCGTTCAGAATGATTGGTGACACCTTTGGTAGAGTGTCACCATGCAGGTCAAAGGTTTAGGATGGCCCCGCTCCAGGTACCTGGAGCGGGGCCGGGAGGCCCGCAAGCGGCTGGCCTGGTTC
>JAKCCV010000012.1 GCA_021838785.1 Acidobacteriota bacterium
GCTGTACGAAGATCCTGGCCCCGCCCCTCCTCACCGAGCACAGGGCGTCAAACTGGAAAGGCGCCGCCGCTTCGACAACAACGACACGCACGGTCTGGTGGAGGTGCAGTATGAAGCATAAGCCTTGTCGTAAGGGTTCACCGGCCGGCTCATGCTCGGCACCATGCCGTGTTTTTCCATCAGCGCCACATAGTCGGCGCCGGCGTATTGAAACCCTCGGTCCGAATGGTGTACCAGGCCCGGTTGCGGACGCCGATTCTCGATGGCTTGTTCGAGCGCCCCGATCGTCAGCCGAGCCGTCATGGTTCGGTCCAGGGCCCAGCCCACCACTCGCCGCAAGTAGGCATTCAGGATTACGGCCAAATAGCAGGTAGCGCAGAGGCGCGCGTCGTTGGCGCTCCTCTGCGGCGTTTGTGCCGTCGGCCGCGGCAGTCGGGCTTTGGCAAGGAAAGGACGGTGGCAGGGGTCAAGGGCGGCAGGCGTCGGACGGCCCACCGCGCAGGGCGGAGCTGCGCGTTGTGAAGCCGTGCGGTGCTTTCCCGCAGGCATCGGCTCGAGCCGCAGAGGTTCCAAGCGCGAACCTCCGCGCTACCGGCTGCGCTGCGCGCGATGCCGTGAATCCGAGGTCAAGAGCCGCAAAGGAAGGCAGGCCACGGCTACCTTGGCGCTACGCGAGGAGCATATTCCAAGCCGATGTTTAGAGGTACAATCGAGCAATGGTCAAGAGAGCCATCCCCGGCGGTGTCGTCCATAGCCTGCCCGCGGATTTACGAAAGGCCCTCGCTCTTGATCCGGCGGCGCTCGCAAAATGGCAGGACATTACGCCGCTCGCCCGCAATGAATGGATCTGCTGGATTATCTCCGTCAAGAAACCGGAAACCCGAAAGCAGCACGTCGAGAGGACGCGCACGGAGCTTAAAGAAGGAATGCGGCGCCCCTGCTGCTGGCCCGGCTGCCCTCATCGTTGAAAAAATAAATAAAGCCTCGGTGTAACCCGCCGCCACTGCTTGCGGTCATCGTGGGCGAAACGTGGATTTGGAGCGGGTGGCGCAGAGGTTGCGACACGCGAAACCGTGCGCTAGCGGCTGGTTTCAGGCGAGAAAACAAGGAACTCGCCGTGCAAACGTGGTGGCCGATGGGTCTTGTGGAACCAGAAATTTGGATTCTATTATCTTAAAAACAGGAGATTCTGTGAGTCAACCTGAGCCCGGGGGGATGAAATGCCTCGCTCGGCCTATAACATATCCTAATGATAGGAATTAACTTAGCTTATGGGAAGGCATGTTGTGATGATGCGCAATTGGTTTGGAAGCGGACGTGCCATAAAGGAAGACGAGAGCTCGCATCGGTGAACCCTCATCGTTTGGGGGAATTGGCGCGAAGCTCGGAGATTAGACCCAAGACCCGACGCTTCGAGGGGAGGAGAAATTCTCCCCTCTTTTTTTTGCCAACTCAAAGAAGCCTCGGGTCTGTTTGGGGTAACAACGGCTCGCTCAACAGGGTTAAACCAGTGGAGGATTGGCCGATACTGCGCCATTTTGGCTACAGGAATGCCTTACCTTGATGGTGAAGAAAGTACTGGCCCGACGCCAATGTCCGTGCAACCTTCTTGGTGGCAGAGGCTTCTAAGTGAGTGATTGCTCGATAGATACCTCGACGGCTGGTTCGTAGAAGCATTTCCAGTGTGGCAGTGGAGTTGCTCGACAAGCGATGAGAAGAAGGGTGGGGTTCCTCCGATTTTGGAAGATGAAGGGAGGTAAACAATGAAAACAAAGCTCCTTTTAGCGACAATTTTTGTGGTGGCACTCGGTTGGGGGATTGATGCGCGAGCTGGAGCCATTCGATGGCTGGCTGGGAACTTTGTGCCAGCAACCAAAACGGCAGCTTCGGCGACGGTGAGCGGGGTGGCCAGAGCAAGTAAAGCAACGGTTAGCGCGGTCAAGACGGCGGCTCCGCCTACCGGTCACGCCATCGTGACGGCGGGGAAAGCGACGGGCGATGCCGTGGCGGATGGAGCGGTGGCCACACGCAACGCGGTTGCCACGGCGGCTCCGCCTACTGGTCACGCCATCGTGACGGCGGGGAAAGCGACGGGCGATGCCGTGGCGGATGGCGCGGTGGCCACACGTAACGCGGTTGCCACGGCGGCTCCGCCTACTGGTCACGCCATCGTGACGGCGGGGAAAGCGACGGGCGATGCCGTGGCGGATGGCGCGGTGGCCACACGTCACGGCGTGAAAGCCGCTCCCGGATGGCTGGCAGAGCAAAGCTCCAACGTGGCTCACGGCGCCGAGGCTGCTCCGCGCTGGGTTGCCCAAAAGACATCCTCCGCCGCCAAGGCGGTTTGGAACACAATCTGGTAAAGCCTGCAAACCACGGCTCAATCAGATTGAGCGCAGGATGCGGAAATGAAAACAAAGAGGGCGCTTGAAAGCGCCCTCTTTCTTTTTGTGAGTCTGAATTCCTCGAAGACGCTTGTCTTCAACCTCATGAGTGGGCATAATCGGACGTTCACCGATGGCGCGGGCGCAGCCACAAGCGTATGGGCGTAACCGACGGCGGCTGAAGCAGGCCAAGGCGCAAGAATGTTCGATGACCCGCGAGCGTGGAAGGGGGCCAGCACGCTTGCGTAACGGTTCGGCGTTGAGCCGTATGAATCCTCACGGATCGGCCCCGCTCGAAGGGGCGAGGAGATTCAAAATGAGCGAAGACTCGGGACTTGGTCGGAAGAAGGCTTCGGGCAGCGCTTCGCGCCGCAGTTTTCTCAAGGGCGCAGCAGCGCTTGCCGTCAACGCACCGCTCGCGCGAGCGTATCCGGAGAAGCTCCACAGGGGTGGCGAGGCAACGTTTGCCTACGTGGGGACGTACAGTTCGCCCGAGGGGCCTGAAGGGATCCGAGGAAATGGCAAAGGAATCTACCTGTTCGCGGTGGACGCCGCGACGGGCGCGCTCGCGGAGCGCGAAGTCTTTCCCAACACAATGAATCCTTCCTGGGTTACCTTCAATCCCGCGAAGACTCATCTCTACTGCGTCAATGAAACCCATAGCTACAAGGGGCAAGCAACCGGGTCCGTCAGCGCGTATCTGATTGACCGTTCAACCGGGCGGCTGAGCCTGCTCAACACCGTGAGTTCGGAAGGCTCGGGTCCAGCGCACATGAGCCTTCACCCTTCCGGGAAATTTGCGTTGGTGGCTAATTACGCCGGCGGGACCATAGCCGTCATCGCCATTGGTCCAAAAGGCGAATTGGGGGCGGCAACTTTTGTGCATCATGATGAGGGGCCGGTCGGCGCAACCCACGCCACCAGCGCTCCGCCGGGCAGTTTTGCGATTAGCGGGCATCATTCGCCGCACGCCCACATGATTCACGCCGACCCGTCGGGACGGTACGTGCTCTCGACCGATTTGGGGATGGACAAAATTTTTGTGTGGAAGTTTGACTCGAATCGGGGGACGATGGCGCTGCATCAGACCGTTTCCCTTCCGAGCGGGGACGGGCCGCGACATTTTGCTTTTCACCCCAACGGCCGGTGGTTCTATTCGGATGAGGAAGAAGCCTCCACGCTGACCTTCTTCGAATATGACGCGGCGCATGGCCGGCTGAGGGAACGGGGCGCCGTCTCCGCGCTTCCCAAGGGCTTTGCCGGAACCAATTTTTCCTCGGAGGTTCGCGTTTCGCCGGATGGAAGATTCGTTTATGTGGCGAACCGGCTGCATGACAGCATCGCTCGGTTTGCGCTCGCGGCGGACGGATTTCCAACCTTTGCGGGAGAAACGTGGACTCGGGGCGACTATCCTCGCAGCTTCAATTTCGACCCCACCGGAAATTTCGTCTATTCCTGCAATCAGCGCGCGGACGCCGTGACCGTGTTCCGGGTGCATCAGCCGACAGGCGAGTTGACGTTTACCGGCCAATATGTGCCCGTGGGCACTCCTGCCTCCATTATTTTCCTTGCGCCGCAAGGGAGTTAGCCGGCGCGACGGCGCTCCGGGTTGAGACGCGGCGGCGCTTCAATTGACAAGATTCGCGCTCGCCCGTAAAATGAAGATTCAGCACTGCTATCCAAAGGGGCGTTATGTACGCGATATTTCAGACGGGTGGGAAGCAGTACCGGGTGGCTCCAGGCGACGTGGTGCGGGTGGAGAAACTTCCCGGCGAGCCGGGCTCGAGGGTGGAGTTCCAGCACGTTTACGCGATTCGCCAAGGCGAACTGATGACGGGTCAGCCCCTTATTAAGGGCGCTTGCGTTCGCGGGACGATTGTTTCGCACGGGCGAGCGGCCAAGGTCCGTGTGCTGAAGTACAAGCGGAAGAAGCAATATCGGCGCACGTTGGGGCACCGGCAAAATTTCAGTGAAGTTCGCATCAACGAGATTGTTGCGCCCTAAGGCGATGCGGACTTCACGCGATAAGGATCTTTTGTATGGCGCACAAAAAAGGACTCGGCAGTTCGCGCAACGGGCGCGATTCCAACGCGCAACGCTTGGGCGTGAAGCGTTTTGATGGGCAATGGGTGAGCGGCGGTTCGATTTTAGTGCGCCAGCGGGGCACGCGCCTGAAACCCGGCGAGAACGTCGGGCTGGGCAAAGATGACACGCTCTACGCCAAGGTTCCGGGGGTGGTTCGGTTCGAGGATAAGGGGCAGAGAGGGCGCTTTGTGAGCGTTCTGCCCCGCGCGGCGAATTAGGCAGCCCCACGGCCGCAGGGGCGCCGGAACCCGGCTCCTGGGCGCCATGATTCTTCCCCACATCCGGCCAAGCGACCCAGGCTGGCCTTCCTTCCACGCGATGGGGCGGGGCCTGTGTTCATTGATGAGGCCACAATCCGAGTCTTCGCGGGCGACGGCGGCAACGGCTGCGTCGCCTTTCGGCGAGAAAAGTTTGTTCCTCGAGGCGGACCGAGCGGGGGTGACGGAGGCCGGGGCGGAAGCGTTTATCTGGAAAGTTCCGAGAACCTGAACACCCTGCTCAAGTTTCGGTACAATCCGGAATTTCGCGCCGAGCGGGGCGGTCACGGAGAAGGCTCCGATTGTCACGGGCGTGACGGAGAGGATTTGGTCATCACCGTTCCGGTGGGCACCGTGGCACTGGACCCGGCGACGCGCGAGATGCTGTGGGACTTCTCTGCGGCCGGGCAACGATTCTTGGCGGCCCGGGGCGGACACGGCGGACGGGGCAACGCCCGCTTTGCAACCTCCACTCACCAAGCGCCCCGCACGGCCGAGCCCGGGCAACCGGGTGAAAAACGGGAGCTGCTCCTCGAGCTGAAGCTGCTGGCCGACGTGGGGTTGGTGGGTTTTCCCAACGTGGGCAAATCCTCCCTGATTTCGCGGCTGAGCGCGGCGCGCCCGCGCATTGCTGATTATCCTTTTACCACGTTGGAGCCTTGCCTCGGGGTCGTTGCCCTCGATGAGGAACGAAGTTTTGTGATGGCGGACATCCCGGGATTGATTGCCGGAGCCCACGAAGGCCGAGGGCTCGGCGATCGCTTCCTGAAGCATCTGGAGCGAACCCGCGTTTTACTCCACCTAATTGATGTGGCGGAGCATTCAGGGCGCGACCCGGTGGAGGACTACGCCACGATTATGAAAGAGCTCGTGAACTTCAGCCCCACGGTTGCCGCCAAACCGATGCTGATGGTGGCTTCACGGGTGGATGCGGTCGGCGACAGCCATCGGCTTTTTACGCTGAGAGAATTCTGCCGGGCCGAGGGCCTGGAACTCCATGAAATTTCGTCGGTGACGGGCGAGGGCTTGGAGGAATTGAAGCGCGCGCTGTGGAAGAAATTGGCTGAAACGCCCAAGATTCCCGCCGCCGACGAGCGCATTCCTGCGACATTCCGAAATCCAACTCTGTGAACATCGCACTTTTTGGCGGAACTTTTGACCCGATCCACTCTGGCCACCTCAAAGCCGCCGAGGCTGCCCGGCGCAAGTTCCGCCTGGATCGCATCCTGTTTGTTCCGACGGGTCACCCTCCGCACAAATCTTCAGGACATCTCACGGCCTTCGAGCACCGTTACGCCATGGTGGCGCTGGCCTGTAGTGGGAGCCCTCGGTTTGTTCCTTCGTTATTGGAAGCGCCTTCGTCGGACGGGCGTCCGAGCTATTCCGTGGAGACGGTTCGGAAAGCGAGGCGCCTGTTGGGGGCGCGCGACCATCTCTACTTCATCATTGGCGCCGATGCCTTTTTTGATCTGCCGCAGTGGAAGGATTATCATGAGATCCTGGAGCTGGCAAACTTTATCGTCGTCTCGCGGCCGGGCTTTGACCCGAAGACCATCGGCGAAATCGTTCCGAGAGATTTGTTGCAAGGGCAAACTGCGCCGCGCGCGGGGAGGATTGCTCTGCGGCGCACGACCCTGCACATCTTGGATGGAATGCAGGTTCCGCTCTCCTCGCGGCAGATTCGAGAAGCGGCGCGGCGAGGCCGGTGGATTGCCGGGTGCGTGGCCCCGCTCGTGAGACAATATATCCGTAAGGAGGGGCTGTATCGGCCAGCACGGCTGAGCCGCGAAGAATGATGAATCCGCATTGGAGAGAGGCGGTCAGTGCCGCCCAAGGCCGAAAAGCCCTCAACCTGGAGGTGCTCAATCTGAAGGGCATCAGTTCTTTTACCGACTATTTTGTGATTTGCAGCGCCACCTCGACGCGGCACGCGCAAGCCATTTGCGACGCCATTCAGGCTCGGCTGGAGGAACTCGGCGTGCGGCTGGCCCACGTGGAGGGTTATGCTCAAGCGGAATGGATTCTGATGGACTACCTCGATTTTGTGGTCCATGTTTTTACCGAAAGGGCGCGGGAATTTTACGATCTTCCGCGATTGTGGAAAGCGGCGTCGCATGTCGCCATTGCCGAGGAGTGACGGCTCGGGCGCGCGACGGCGCCGTGAAACGCGGCAGTGACGAAAACGTCTCGCGGTCAAGAAGGAGCCAGCGATGCGCATCCGTGTCCTGCGCGAAGGCAAGGCCCGGGATCCGCATTTGCGGGCTTTGGAGGCGGAATACGCGGCGCGCCTTGCTCGCTTCACGGACATTGTTCTGGAGGACGTGGCTTTCGAGCGGAAAGCGCCGGCGCGCCGGGAGCTCAGCGGCGAAGAGCGGCGGCTGATTGAGAAGCTGCGAGGGAGCGTGAAGATTCTGCTCGATCCCGCGGGCCAGCAGTGGACCTCAGAAGCCTTCGCCGAATGGTTGGAGAAACAAGCCACGCAGGGAACGCGAGAGTTGGCGTTCATGATTGGAGGCGCGGATGGATTTTCGTCGGCGTGGCGGAAGGAAGCCGACGTGCTCTTGGCGCTTTCCCGCATGACCTTCACGCACGAATGGGCCCGCGCCATTTTGCTCGAACAAATCTATCGCGGCTTTACCATGCTGCGGGGTTTCCCCTACGCGCGCTAACGAACTCGAGGGTTGCTTGTCCGAAAACGAACGAGGCCTCATCATCGTCCACACCGGCGCGGGCAAAGGCAAGACAACCGCTGCCTTGGGTATCGCCTTCCGGGCCGTCGGCCAAGGCTTGCGCGTGTTGATGGTTCAATTCATCAAGGGATCGTGGCATTATGGCGAATTGGACGCGGCGCGGCTTTTGGGAGAAGATCGAATGCGCATTCTCCCCATGGGCCGGGGGTTTGTGAAGGTCGGCGTCGAAAAGCCCGATCCCGCGGATGTTCGCCTGGTTGAGGAAGCCTGGCAATTCGCCCGCGAGGAGATTTTGAGAGGCGAATACGATCTGGTGATTTTGGACGAAATCAACTACGCCATCAGCTACAAGATGCTGGAGGCGGAAAAAGTGGTCGAGGCGCTGAAGAGCAAGCCGGAAGGGGTGCATGTGATTCTGACGGGGCGCAACGCCCACCCGTCGCTGTTGGAAATCGCCGATTTAGTCACCGAGATGCGCGAGGTGAAGCATCCGTTTCAGAAAGGAGTTCTCGCTCAGCGCGGCATTGATTATTGACTGAGCCTCGGGTCGCCACAGCCTCGAACTCTGTGCCGGCTCGGTTTAATCGAATGACTTGGTTCCGAAAAGAGAAAAAGCCGCTTGAAACTTCGCCCGCCGAAAAGCGCGTTCAGACCGAGGGGCTATGGACGAAGTGTGAGGGATGCAAACAAATCCTTTGGAAGAAAGATTTGGAAAACAACCTTCAATGCTGCCCGAAGTGCGGCTTCCACTTCAAGATGGGTTCGCGGGCGCGGCTGGCCATGCTGTTCGACGAGGGCAAATATGAGGAGTACGACGCCGGCTTGGCGTCTCCCGACCCGCTCCACTTTGCCGACCGCAAAACGTATCGAGCGCGGCTGGAGGAGGCGCAAAAGCTCACGGGCATGAAGGACGCCCTGTTGACCGGCCGCGGATTGATGGCCGGCAAGCCGATCATCATTTGCGCCATGGAATTCCAGTTTATTGGGGGCAGCATGGGCGCCGTGGTGGGCGAGAAGATCACTCGGGCGATTGACCGCTGCATCGCCCAGCGGCTGCCGCTGGTCATCATATCCTGTTCGGGGGGCGCGCGC
The DNA here is from genome assembly GCA_021838785.1 of Acidobacteriota bacterium. GTDB lineage: Bacteria > Acidobacteriota > Terriglobia > UBA7540 > UBA7540 > JAKCCV01. The sequence goes on from JAKCCV010000012.1 coordinate 8,509, forward strand.
ATGATGGAGGGAGCCATTAGTCTGTTGCAGCTCGCCAAGATTAGCGCGGCGCTCGCGAGGTTCGACGAAACCCGGAAACCCTATATATCGGTTTTGACGAATCCCACGACGGGCGGTACGACGGCAAGCTTCGCCATGTTGGGCGATTTGAATATCGCCGAGCCGGGGGCGTTGATTGGATTTGCCGGTCCTCGGGTGATTGAGCAGACAATCCACCAGAAGTTGCCGGAAGGGTTCCAACGCTCGGAGTTTCTCTTGGCGCACGGGATGTTGGACGCCATTGTGCCGCGAAAAGACTTGAAGTCTTATCTTGCTTCCACGCTGGAGCTGCTGGGCGCATGGAATTCTTCGCCCACACGCTCCTGAGTGGACCGCCCCATCTCGTCGGTCTGTAGCTGTGGCCTTGGGCCACGAGAACCGGCGGATAAGATATCCCTATGAATCGGCTCAACCTGCGCCCGCGGTGAGGACACTATGGATTACGTCCAATGCCTGGAGCTTCTCGCTGCCTCTGGCCGCGAATTGCGCAAGACTCGCTTCGACCTTGCCACCATCCAGACGGTCCTTGCCGCCCTGGGCCGGCCCGAGCAGCGATACCCGACGGCCATCGTCGCGGGAACGAACGGGAAAGGTTCCACATGCGCGATGCTGGCGTGCATCCTCCAGACGGCCGGTTATCGAACCGGGCTTTACACGTCGCCCCACCTGGTTCGGGTGAATGAGCGCATTCAGGTCAATGGAGAATTGATCTCGGACCAGGACTTTGCGGAGGCGTTCACGGAGGTCTCGGAACAGGTCAACCGGCTTTGTGCCACAGGCTCCCTTGCCCACCCGCCGAGCTTTTTCGAATATCTCACCGCAACGGCGTTTACGCACTTCGCCAAGGCGAAAGCGGAGTTTGTTGTTCTGGAGGTGGGGATGGGCGGACGGCTTGACGCAACCAACGTCACCGACCCTGCGGTTGCCGCCATTACCAACGTCGAGTTGGACCACCAGGAGTTCCTCGGCAGGACCCATGCGGAAATCGCGCGAGAGAAAGCCGGTGTCATCAAGCCGGGCCGCCCGGTCATCACGGCCTGTGAGCATCCGGCGGCGCTTGAGGAAATTCGTCGCCGATGCCGCGTCCTGGAAGCTGAACTGCTTGAGATTGACCGAGTTGCCACCTTCCGAGGCGTGGAGCAGGAAGGCGGTTGCTATCGGTTTGATCTCACGGTGAAGGACAGCCCGGCGCTGCACCTGCGTATCCCGCTCGCCGGACGCTTTCAAATCCGCAACGCGGCCGTGGCCGCCGCCGCGGCCCTCCTTTTGGCGCGTCAAGGATTCCACATTTCACCGGCTGCCATCGAACAGGGGATCGAGCAGGCGCGATGGCCTGGTCGGCTGGAAACCATTTCCCCTTCGCCCCTCATTGTCTTGGACGGGGCGCACAATCCGGCGGCCGCCCGCGAACTGGCGCGCTTCGCCGCCGCTCGTTGGCAAGGACGAAGGCTTCGGCTGGTCTATGCTTCCATGCGCGACAAGGCGATTGAGGAGATCAGTTCAACACTGTTTCCGCTCGCTCACGAAGTCTTTCTGACGCAGTGCAATGTGGGACGCGCCGCCACGCCGGAGGATATTTTGGAGCGGTCGCCGGTGACGGCTCCCAGCGTGGTTATCGAACGCGACCCAGTGTGCGCTTTGGAGCTGGCCGTTCAGCGATCGGGAAGAGACGACGTGATTCTCGTGGCGGGATCCTTATTCCTTGTCGGCGCCATCAAAGCGGCGATGAGCGAAGGTCGGCTGACCTTGGCCGGCCAGCCCGCGCCAGCGGAAGTCCTCTGACAGGACCGACGATGGAAATAGCCCCTGCAACGGAGAGCAGGAAGCCAGGGCTGGGTGAGGGGCTCCTGAGCCTTCTGAGCTACCTGCGCTCTCTGCTCTTTACCGACCTCCTGATTTATTTCTACACCGTGGTGTGCGGGATAGCCTCCTTGTGCGGCTCGTTCTTCGACGCGCAAGGAAGGTGGCAGCACGGTTGTGCTCGGTGCTGGGCCCACTTGATTTTGCGCACCAGTGGCATCGAGGCGCGCGTTGAAGGGGCGGAAAACATCCAACCCGGGCAAACGTATGTCTTTTGCGCCAATCATCCGAGCGCCATGGACATTCCCATTTTGTTTGTGAGCTTACCGGTGCAGTTTCGGTTTCTCGCCAAACGGTCTCTGTTCCGATGGCCGTTTCTCGGCTGGCACCTGCGCCGGTCGGGACACATTCCGGTGGACCGTGGTCGTGCCGGCGCTGCGGCCAAGGGCTTTGAACAAGCCGCCCAAAGGATTCGCGAAGGGCGCTCGGTCGTCATGTTCCCGGAAGGCAGCCGGAGCCGCACGCCCGGCATCTTGCCCTTTAAGAATGGCAGCTTCTATTTGGCCATCCTTTCCGGCGTGCCTATTATCCCGATTACGCTCAACGGCTCGCGGCAGGTTCTAAAGCCCGATTCTTTGCACGTTCGCCGAGGGAAAGTGGACGTCATCATTCATCCGCCGATTTTTACTGATCATCTGTCCGCGCAGGATGTCGCAACTCTTTCAGCGAGAGTGCGGGAGCAGATCGCCTCACGATTCCAGCCGGCGGCCGATTGAAGGAGAGCACGGAGGCAATCGCCTGTAAGATGAATGTCTAAGATGGAGAAGGTCGAGGGGCTACAAAACGTGGCCCGAGCAATCCGAGGGGCTCCGCCGGCGAGGTTCCCTCGAGGCGGCGAAATATCATCTAAGTTACTGGGAGGGTCATTGTTCATGGAGCGTGCGGTCGGGACACCAGGCGGTCGGAAGCGAACGCCCCACCGTGTCTCATGCTCAGTGCTTTGCGGGTTGCTGCTTGTGATGGCAGCCACCGCGTCCTTTTCGGCACAAGACAAGGGGTCACCACCGCCGTCTTTTATCAGCCCGGCGGCCAAGCAAAAGCTCGAGCGCTCGATTCAGGCGCTCGGTGGGTCGGCTTTCCTCGGCTGGAAAAGCCTGCGAACGACCGGCCAAGTCTTTTTGATTCAGGACCACAGCACGGCGGGGTTCGCCCCTTATAAAAACATTGAGGTGCCTCCTGACAAGCGCCGCTTTACTTACGGCAGTGACGCGCCGGTCACCCGCATCAATAATGGAAAGCGGGGATGGGAGATTGACCACTACGGAATCATTCAGCAGACGCCCGAGCAAATTCGCGCTTGGAAAGTCGGCAACCGCTACAGCCTCGAAAACGTGTTGCGCGTGCTCATCCATGAACCCGGCATCTTTATCGAGGATAAAGGTTTGGCATTAAAGGACAATCAGCCGCTCGAAGAGGTCGAAATGATTGACGCGCGCCACGTCCACGTCAAAATCTATCTCGATCAGGACAATTTTCTTCCGCGCGAGATTACCTACCGGGTGCGCGATCCCCGCACCCACCAGTGGCAGGAATATTCCGACGTATATAGTAACTATCAGACGTTTCAGGGCATTGAAACCCCCATGCACATTACCCGTTATCTGAACGGAGAGCGCATCTCAGAACTTTTCCGCAATAAAGTGCGTTATAACGTGGCCGTTCCGCCGACCTCTTTCCAGGCTCCACAGTGAGAATGCCTCCGATCTGCTATAATGAGGGTGGGAAAAATCCACGTGCATCAGAGCCCGCAGATACGTTCCACGACCATTTTGAGTGTCCGGCGAGACGGGCGCCTGGCCATGGGAGGCGACGGGCAAGTCACCATGGGCGAGAGCGTGGTCAAGCAGAAAGCCCGCAAATTGCGGCGCCTGTACAATGACAAGGTGCTGGCGGGCTTTGCCGGCAGCACCGCGGATGCGCTTTCGCTGTTTTCACGTTTTGAGCAGAAGCTCGAAGAGTTCCACGGCAATCTGAGCCGAGCGGTGGTGGAGTTGGCCAAAGAGTGGCGCACGGACCGGGCTTTACGTCACCTGGAGGCCTTGCTCTTGGTTGCCGACCAGAAATCCACTTACCTGGTGAGTGGCAATGGCGACGTCATCGAGCCTGACGATGGCATTGTGGCGATAGGCTCGGGCGGTCCTTACGCGCTGGCGGCGGCGCGCGCCCTGGCTCAGCATACCAAACTGAGCGCCAAGGAAATTGTCCAGGAAGCCATGCAGTTGGCCGGCGAGATTTGTATCTTTACCAACGACCAGATTCAGATTGAGGAACTTTAGAGCCCGCCGCCCGAGAAAGCAAAGCTATGGTCTTTTACCTTCCGGAAAATATCGAAACAGCTTCGGTGCTGGATGAACTGACACCGCGTCAAATCGTGGCGGAGCTGGACAAATACGTGATTGGCCAGGCCGAGGCGAAGCGAGCCACGGCGATCGCTCTCCGCAACCGCATCCGGAGGCAGAAACTCCAGTCCGAGTTGGCGGAAGAAATTCTTCCCAAAAACATCATTCTGATCGGCCCCACGGGCGTGGGCAAGACGGAAATTGCCCGGCGGCTGGCGCGGCTGGCCAACTCGCCTTTCCTGAAGGTGGAAGCCTCTCGGTTTACTGAGGTCGGTTATGTCGGACGGGATGTGGAATCCATGATCCGCGATTTGGTCGAAATCGCCATTGACATGGTGAGAGAGGAGAAGGTCGAAGAAGTCGCCGAAAAAGCCGAACAAAACGCCGAAGAGCGCCTGTTAGACCTTCTGCTGCCGCCGCCGTCCACCTCGGCCGGGCCCGAGAAGCCCCCCGGAACGGATCATGGCGAGGCGGCCGGCGAGCACTACAAGAGAACGCGCGAGAAGCTCCGCGCCCAGCTTCGTGAAGGCAAGTTGGATGAACGGCAAGTGGAAGTTGAGGTGCGCGAGCGCAGCTTCCCCGCCGTTGAGATTGTCTCCTCGCAAGGCATTGAGGAGATGGACATCAACTTCCGGGATATGCTGCCGGGTCTTTTTGGTCAACGGTCCAAGAAGCGCCGCATGCGGGTGGCCGACGCCATGGACTATCTGATTCAGGAAGAAGAGAACCGCCTGATTGATATGGACCAGGTGACCCGCGCTGCCGTGGAGCGGGCCGAGCAGTCGGGCATCATCTTCCTCGATGAGATTGACAAGATCGCGGGGCGCGAGCATGGTCACGGACCCGATGTGAGTCGGGAAGGAGTGCAGCGGGATATTCTTCCGATTGTGGAGGGTACGACGGTCAATACGCGGTATGGCATGGTCCGCACCGACCACATCCTGTTTATTGCCGCCGGCGCTTTCCACGTCAGCAAGCCTTCGGACCTGATTCCGGAACTGCAAGGCCGGTTTCCCATTCGGGTTGAGTTGCAAGCGCTCACGGTAGAGGACTTTATTCGCATCTTGAAGGAGCCGAAGAGCGCGCTCGTCAAGCAATACACGGCGTTGCTGGAGACGGAGGGCATCAAACTTTCTTTCACCGATGACGCCCTGGAGGAGATTGCCCGATTCGCCGCTACCGTCAACGAGCAGACGGAGAACATCGGCGCGCGTCGGCTTCACACCATCATGGAAAGAGTGCTGGACGAGATTTCTTTCGAGGGCCCCGACCTTAAGAAAAAGAACGTCCGCATTGACGCTGCCTACGTCCAAAAGCAGTTGGCGGATATCGTCAAGAATCAAGACTTGAGTCGCTACATCTTGTGACCTTCCCGGTGAAAGCGGCCCGTCACGCCCGCGTGGAGACTTGTGCCGTCGCGGGCTTTATTCTCCTCTTTTTCCGGCGTCGTCGGCCCCCCGGGCGAGGGTATCGCCTGCTGCTCACTGTTTCGATCTGCGCATTTTTCCTGGGCTGCGCGGCCGAAGGGCCGCCTCAGCCCCCGCGGGTCGAGCGGCCCCAGCGCATCAAGGATTTGGCCGCCCAGCAGGTGGGCCGAAGCATCGAACTCAAACTAACGCTGCCCCGACTTGCCACGGATGGTGAACGACTCACCAAGCCGATTGAGCTGCAACTTTTCCGCGCCGTCGCTCCGCCCAACCAAGCCCCCGCGTTCCCCCTCACGACCGGCAAACCTTGGGTGAGCCTCAACTCGGCCAGCCTGGCTCGGTATCGCCACGGCTCGGAACTGCTTTATGTTTTTACGCTCTCCCCCAACCAATTCCGACAGCTTTTGGGCTCTACGCTGAGCTTTTTGGCGGTCAGCCAAGTGCGAGGCTTTCGAGGGCGCGCTTTGCGAAGCGCTGCTTCCAACCTCGGGGTTGTCCATGTCATGGACGTCCCCAAGCCACCGCGAAACCTAACCGTCCGAGCAAAGCCGAAGGTTTTGGTTCTCCGCTGGTCAACTCCCCGAGCGACGCTGAGCGGTCGCCCCATTGCCTCAACGTTAACCTATCAAGTCTATGCCAGCGCCACCGGTCAACCGCATTCCTTTCGGCTTTTAGGGACAGCCGCAACGACAGAATTCGAGGATCGGAAATTTGAATTTGGAGAGCATTACGTTTTCATGGTCCGGGCGATAGTCGTTCATGGAAGGGAGGTTGCCGAGAGCGAAAACTCCAACCTGGTGGGCATCACGCCGCTCGATATCTTTCCTCCGCCAACCCCTCGAGGTCTAAGCGGGATCTATTCGGCAGGCGTGGTGGAGTTGGTCTGGAAACCCGATACGGAAGCGGACCTGGCAGGCTATCGAGTTTATCGGCGTCAAAACCAAGGACCGTTCACACTGCTCAACAAAACGCTCGCACAGACCCCTGTGTATCGCGACCGGAATGTCAAGGCAGGCCAGCGATACATTTATGCCGTGAGCGCTGTCAATCAGGCCGGCTATGAGAGCGCCAAGTCTCAGCCCCTCGTCGTCAAGACTGGGAAATAAGGTCAGTCGCCGAAAGACAGGAGACGGCGGGACGGCATCGTCTGTCTCCCCGCCCCCGGTCGTGCTATCATCGCAGCGGCGGGCCGCGATGGCTCCACGGTACCGTGCGGCGCGCGAAAAATGCGATGATCGTTTCCGGTTTGGAAAAGCTGATCGGCCTGGTGGTCGCCGCTTTGGGTGCGATTGGGGCGATGGCCTATTATTGGCGGTCGCGCCGAAAAACGCCGGAGGAGGTGGAGCGGGCGCGCTGTCTGGACCTCCATCGCCGCGGGCGGCTGACTTCCGGGGAAATTATTGATGTGATTGAACCCCAGGCTGACCCGAGGAATCACCGGCTGGTCGTTTACAGGTATGACGTTGCCGGTGTCCGCTACGAGGTTGCCCAGGATTTAACCCGCCTTCCCCAGGCTTACGAGTTAGCCCAACGAATGCTCGGCAGCGCCATTTATCTGAAATACGACACGCAGCAACCCGCCAACTCCATCATTGCCTGTGAGTATTGGAGCGGAATCCCTTCGCCGAGTCCGCAGGAATCATCTCCCAGTCTGCTTGGCATATCATCCGGCCGAAGGGCAAAAGCCGGAAGCTAATAAATACCCTCGAGCGCCGCGCGCGATTCTTGCGCAGCCCTTGCAGGCTGCCAACGACCGTCGCTCGGCGGGCTTGTTGGAGCCGCTCGGTTGGCCTACCGCATGGCGACTCCCTCTTGTCTCAAAATCCTCTCCGCATAATAATTCCTCACCTGGGCCCTGTCACGTAAGACCTCGAGAAAAGCCGCTTTTAGGAGCTGCGTTTTTTCGCTCATGAGGGTATTGCGAATGGTGGCAACCACCTGCGGGTCGGAAAGAGTCCGTTGCCCGGCCTTTTCAATTCCCAATAGCTTGACGATGTGATATCCGGAACGTGTCTGAACAATGCCGGAGATTTGTCTGGGTTTAAGCGAAGTCACGATTTTTTTGAGCGTTGGATCCGCATTGAGCGCCGAGAGAGGAATGAAACCCATATCCCCTCCGCTCAGGGCGGTGCGCGGGTCTTCCGAGTAATTTTCCGCTAGGGCACGGAAGCTCGCCCCGGCTCGGAGCTGAGCGTAGAGCGCCTTAATCTTGCGCTGCGCATCAACCGGTGTCTTGGCGTCGTCGTCTTTAAGATTGCGCACCTCGGGATCCGCATACGGGGTCACCTCAATCTGAGCCAGATGGTATTCCGTCTCCGGCACGTCGAAGCTGGCTTGGTTGCGCTTATAGTAAGCGGCGATTTCCGCCTGGCTGACCGAAATATGCGCCTCGATATCGCGGTTGATCAAGCGGTGGACAATCAAACTGGTTTTGATCTCTCGCCTCAATTCGCCGAGCGTCATTCCTTCCTGTTGCAGTTTCTGGGCGAATTCTTGTGGTGAATAGGGGCTTTTGAGTTGCGCGAGGCGCCTGTCCACTTGGGCTTCCGAGACGCTAATTTGAGAACGCTGAGCGTCATTGAGCAAGACCTGGTCATTAATCAAGTCATTGAGGATATTCAGTTTGAAATTGGCCGCTTCTTCCGAGTCCGCCGCGTCATTGCCTGCCTTCCTCCGCTGCTGGTAAATGCTTTCAACCTGCCGGCGATAGATCGGCTGACCATCCACCCGCGCCAAAACGTTGGGCGCCAAGCCGGGGCCTCCGTGACAACTGGCCATCAAAATCAAGCCGGCCAGCAGCGCGCCGAGGCGAGCCGAGGTCCATCGCGGCGGCGTCTCCCAAGGACGCCAAGCGGGTTGGGCCGGTTCGAAATGAAGCTGCAACTGCCGCGGCCTTGCGGTCCGCTGGGCAAACCTCAGCTTCCGTGCTAAGATAATGAGGCGATTTGCAATGCAATTTCTTCTAAGAGGTTTTTTCATGGCTTATTCCTGCGATCTATGTGGAAAAGCGCCGGCTTATGGAAATCACATCAGTCACGCCCATAACGTCACTCGCCGTCGCTGGAATCCGAACCTCAAGCGGGTTCGCGCGGTCGTCAATGGGGCCACGAGGCGATTGCGGGTTTGCGCGGCGTGCCTCCGGTCGGGCAAAGTTATCAAGCCGGGGCCATCGGCTCCCTCACGGCGATCTTCGACGGCGTGAAAGTCCCTCGTCTCGCGTGGGCTCAACCGAGCGCCCAGGGCCCCTCGCCGGCCGGTGAGTTTGCTTACCGTGGGCCCACCACTCGCTCCACCTGATAAACACCTTCGATTTTTCTTAACGAGGAGATAATCCTCTCCAAGTGGTCCTTATCCACGATGTCCACGGTGACGTCAATGTGGGCTTGATTGTCTCCGGTGCGAGCGGCAATGTTCTGGATGTTGGAATGGACATCGCTGATGGCGGTGGTGACATCCGCCAGCATCCCCTGACGGTCCGCCGTGAATAGCGCCAGCTTGACGGGGTAGAAGGTGAATTTGGGTCCGGACCATTCGACCTCAATGCGCCGTTCCACATCATACATCAGACTCTGGACGTTGGGGCAATTTTTAGAGTGCACCGCGATCCCTCGGCCGCGAGTGATGTAGCCAATGATCTCCTCTCCACGGATCGGGTTGCAGCACTTGGCGCGATACACCAGGAGATCGTTGTAACCGTGAACTTGGATGGCCACATCCGACTTGATGCCGAGAGCGGATTTAACCCGTGTCGCCAGCCGTGCGGGAGGGCGCGACTCCAGAGGAACCGTGGGAACCAGTTTGGCGAGAACCTGCCGGGCAGCCAGCTTGCCGAATCCAACGCCAGCGTAAAGGTCATCCCCCTGCGTGCAACCATAATCCTGCGCCACCTTGCGGACGTCAGCCTCCTCCAGTTTCTTCAGGGACACATCATATTTTCGCGCTTCTTTTTCAATCAGCCGCTTTCCTATCTCAATGGCTTGACGGCGCTGCTGGAGGTTGATCCAGTGCTTGATCTTATCGCGGGCGCGTGAGGTCTTGACCCAAGCGAGCCAGTCGCGCGTGGGGCGGTGATCAGGATGGGTGATAATTTCCACGATATCGCCGTTGCGAAGCTTGGTTCGAAGCGGAGCGATCCGGCCGTTAACCTTGGCGCCCGCGCAATGATGGCCCACCTCGGTGTGAATGGCATAGGCAAAATCTACCGGGGTGGCCTCGCGCGGCAGCACAATCACCTTCCCTTTCGGCGTGAAGGTATAAACCTCTTGCGGATATAGATCAATCTTGAGGGTGGAGAGGAACTCGCTGGGGTCGCGCATCTCCTGCTGCCATTCGACCAAGTGCCTTAACCAGGCAAAGCGCTCATCATCCTCGGGGGTTAAAGGCTGACCCGCTTTGTACTTCCAATGGGCGGCAATGCCTTCTTCCGCCAAGCGATGCATCTCTTCGGTTCGGATTTGAATTTCGAATGGCTGGCCGTGCGGGCCAATCACCGAAGAATGCAAGGATTGGTAGGAGTTGGGTCGGGGAATTGCAATGAAATCTTTGATGCGCCCCGGAACGGGCCGCCAGGTATTGTGAATAACTCCCAGGGCCGCATAGCAGTTCTTAACGCTATCGGTGATAATCCGCACCGCCAAAAGGTCATAGACCTGCTCGATGGTAATGCGCTGCCTCACGAGCTTCTGCCAGATGCTATAGAGCCGCTTCACCCGTCCCTCGACCCGCGCCGGGATGCCGTATTCCTTCATTTTGGCTTCGACTTGCGTCTGGACGTCCTTTAGAAATTCTTCGTTGACCTTGCGGCGACTTTCGACGGCCTTCTTGACTTCATGGTAGGCTTCGGGTTCCAGATAGCGGAACGCGAGATCCTCCAATTCACCTCGCAATTTCCCCATTCCCAAGCGGTGGGCGATGGGCGCATAAACCTCCAAGGTTTCGCGGGAGACGCGGCGTTGGCGTTCCGGGGGAAGAAACTCGAGCGTCCTCATGTTGTGGAGGCGGTCGGCAAGCTTTACCAGGATGACTCGCACGTCGTCCACCATCGCCAAGAGCATCTTGCGGAAATTCTCTGCTTGCTGTTCTTCCCGATTGAGGAACTGCATGCGCCCGAGCTTGGTGACGCCTTCAACAATCCTTGCCACTTCCGGCCCAAATTCCTGCCCCAGGCTGGCAATGCTGGTGGGCGTGTCCTCCACCACGTCGTGGAGCATGCCGGCCGTCAGACAAACCTGATCGAGCCGCAGATCGGCAAGAATACTGACCACCTCCAGGGGGTGAGAGATGTAGGGGTCTCCCGAGAGTCGTTTTTGACCGTCATGCACGCGGGCGCAGAGCTGATAGGCTCGAGTTAACAAGTCCAGGTTTTCACCGGGCCGGTAGCTCTCCACCTTTTTGGTGATTTCTCTGAAATCCGTCATGGGCCCCTTTGGTTATTGTAGGGCGCGGAGTCTGCGCGCTTCAAGGGTCGCGCCGGTAGGCGTCACGTCAGAGGTTCACCGTCGGTGCCGTTGTTCGAAATCGCTGAACGGCTAAGAGGAGTGATGGAAGGGAATGAACCCCTGGCCAGCCTGTATCGCATGGCTCGGTGAGCCGCCATGGCGGCCGGGTCCTGAACGAGAAGCCGATTGGTAAGGACATGCCCGGCATGGTAGCCCCCAAGGCACCTAATCTCGGGGGCGCACGACACAGCGCAAGAACTTAGATATTCAACTTCGTCAAGCCAAGTCCACGCCGTTCAGTCCGCCGGCTTCCATTCGATGGAGCGACTTCTCAAAGTGCAGCCTGTTCTGGCCGCAGCCAGAGACACGGCGGCGCGACACTGGGTTATGGGAATTGTCGGGAGGTTTCTATGCGACTGCCGGTCTGAGCTTATGAAGGCCCGGCCGTCCCTCGCTCTTTTCGCAGCCGGCCACGGCTAAGAGCTGGCCAGGGTCTGATAATAGTTCGCGTTCACCTCGATGAACTGCTTTTTGTCCTCCGGGACCTCATCCAGTACAAAAATGGAGTTGGTGGGACAAACGGGAATGCACGCTCCACAATCAATACAATCGGTCGGGTTCACGTAAAGGTGGGGCGCTTCCTCAAACCCCGGTTCGTCCTTTCGAGGATGAATGCAATCCACCGGGCAAACCTGAATGCATTCTTCATCCTTGTTGCAAGTATCTACAATCACATAAGCCATGGTACGGTCCTCCGCGGCAAAGTTGGCGCATCCGAGCGACTCCGGATACCCATTTCACACTAACGCTAGGGAGTCAGGCCGCCCGTGACGGTCGTCACATTACAGAAAGGAGTGGGAGCGGAGTCGAACCCGGCGCCGAGCGCCCTCCGGGACCGGCCAACGGGAGGAAAGGTCAGGCTCAAAGAGCGAAAACATGGAATCGAGCTTGCGGCGCCGGCCTAACCTTACGAGGGCACAAAGTAGAAAAAGATGGCTAGGATGACATAGACACTCAAGAGCTGGAAGCCTTCCAACCAATTCGTTTCGCCATCAAAGGAGACAAGCGCCACGACGGCGACGGAAAGGAACACCCCCACGATCTCCAAAGGAGGGAACACCAACGTCATCGGTTGAGCGCGGAACTGCGAGAGCAGGACGAGCAACGGGGCGACAAACAGAGCGATTTGGATGCTGCTTCCCATTGTTACGCTGAGGGCCAAATCCATCTTGTTCTTGCGCGCGAGCGCCACGGCGGAGGAATGTTCGGCCGCGTTGCCCACGACGGCAAGCACCACCACGCCCAGGAACGTCTTTGTCCAACCGAGCGCGTGGCTGGCGGCCTCGACGCCGTGACTCACGATGGCGCTCTCCACGGCGATCAACGCGCCCGAAAGCGTCAGGGCGACGATCGCCGCCTTCACCGTCCCGCGCGGCGGTTCTATTCCGACTCGCCCGAACAGATTGCGGTGCGTCCGAAAAGTAAAGAAGAGGCTGGCGAAATAGCAAACCAGCAGCACCCATGCCGTCCAGCGGCTGACCAAAGGAATGATCTGGCCTTGAGGTCGGAGCGAACCGTAGGTGGTGAGAGCAAAAAACGCGGGCATCACCAGCCCGACGACAGCCAGGAAAAGCATGGTGTTGCTGGCCCCGGCGGCAGCGCGGCTAAAGGACTGCTTTTCTCGGCGCAAGCCGCCCACAAAAATGGCGAGCCCAAACACCAGGAGCAAGTTGCCGATAATGCTGCCAGATAACGAGGCCTTGACGATTTGCGTGTGCCCGTGCCAGAGCAGAACCAAGCCGAGAATCAGTTCGGTGGCGTTGCCGAGGGAGGCGTTCAGCAATCCGCCGGCCGCCGGACCGAGATGGCGAGAAAGCGCTTCGGTCGCGCTACCGAGCACGGCCGCCAAAGGAACCAAGCTCGCCGCCGAAAGCACAAAGGCCCACGGAGGTGAAATCCCTAAGAGGGCCACAAGGATTGAGGCCGGAACCAAAATGAGGGCCGGAAGGCGCCAAGTTGTCAGGAATTCTCGCAATGCAGTCCATCACGAGCGGCGCCGCTTATCTCCTCGGGTCGCCGCTACGGCGGGATCGCTCCCTGGCGCTACCCACCTCGCGCCTCTGAGAATGCAGTATGTTTGACCCCAGTCGTTCTGCCGCCGGCTCCGCGCCTGGGCATTGTTCAAGGATTCTTCGGCTGAGTTGTCGTTGGGTTCCGTTTTCCGAACAATCCTTGCAAGGTCTGTAATAAGCCGGAGCCCTGCTGAGTTCGAGTCTGGCTTCCGGAGCCGGAGGCGGGCCGTCCGAGAGCGGCCGGCAAATTTGCCAACCCGCTGCCCGCGGCGCTCAGGATGAAGCGAGGGTTGTTCAGCGTCCCTGTCAGGCTGAAGGGAAAGGAAAGTTTGCCGTTATTGTAGCTGCCCCCGAGGACGCCCGCCAACACGTTGGTCAGCCCCGTTGGGCCTGCCTCGAGCATGGCAACGCCCGTGTAGTCCAGACCTTGCCGCCCGACCAAAGCGAGGCTTCCGGCGCCATTCACATCCACGCCGTTGCCGACCATCACCACATGCCGGCTCCGAACGACGCCGGCGGAAACATCAAAATCGGTGGAGATCGAAGAAAAGGAGGAAGGGTTGCCGGCCGCGGAGCCTAAGCTCGCCGCGTGCGCCAGCAGCAATAAGTTCCTATTCAACTGCAAGGTGGGCATGGTTCCGTTGCGGATACTGAGCTGACCGCTGCCGTTCATCGTCGAAAGCGGGTCCGAAGACTGCGCCACCTCGCCCGTCAACTTCACGGTTCCGTCCAAGGTTCCGGTCATCTTGCCGCGCGCTTGCGGAAACGGTTCGAGCAACTGCGCCATGTCCACTTTCTGGAGCTGAGCATCTGCCGAATATCCAAAATGTGGTCCAGAGAAATCCAGGGTCAAGTTTCCGGTGGCACGGCCGCCGGCGACCTTCATGACGAATTTGTCGAAGAGAATCTTCGTGGAATAGGCACGCACGTCAGACTTGAAGCTGCTGCACTGGAGCGCGCCGAATTGGAGGTTCCGAGCTGCCAACGAGCCCTGCGCGGCCATCGGCGCAGCCTGCTCGGCGGCCTCAGCGATTGGAAAGAGCCAATTCGATAGGCTCGCGCGGGGTGAGGCCGAGGCGCCGCGCGCGCCGAACACACTCAGATTGACGTTACGGAGGTCGGTTGAGACGCCTTGACCCTCGACATAGGGCGGGCCGGCGCGATGGGAGGGGAGAACATCCGCTACGCTCCACTCGCCGTTTTCGACGCGGAGTTGCGAAATCACTCCGAGGGTAAACAGCGGGCGATCCGCCGCCGAGGCAGAGGAGCCGGCCTCATGCGCCTTCGGAGGGCTTTGAAAATTCCAATGCCCCTGACCATCGGAAAGCAGACGCAGGTTCGGGTTCTGGAGGTTCAGCGAAGTGATTTGAACGACACGATGCCAGAGCGCGCGGGCGCTCAAGGTGGCATCAATCCTCTTCACGCTCAGTAGTTCGCCCGGGGGAAAACCGTCGGGGTTTCCGATTTGGAAATCATCCACACGAACGGAGATGCTGGGAAACAGCGCCAGCGCCAAATGGCCGACATGGACCGGCTTTCCTGTTTCTGCTTCCAGCCGGGCTTCGACCTGAGAGCGATAGCGGTTAATATTCAGATAAGCTGGCACGACCAAGACCACCAGCAGAAACAGCGCAACCACGAAGCCACATGCCAGCCAAAGCAATTTCTTTTTACGGGGCGACATTGGAGGCGTCCTTCCCGCGCCAGCCTGCGGCCAACGACCCACGGTCTCTGCCGGTCACGCGGCCCGCGCCTTGCGGTTAGCTGCCAGACTTCATTCTACCCCAGATCAGAAAGGCCAGCCGTCCTAAGGCGAAGAGGGCGCGGTTGCCGGTCGGGATGACGGGAGGCGAGTGAACTGCGCTTTGTAGTAATCAAAGAAGGGATGGCCGGGCGGCGCCACCTGCACGGTTTCAACAAAGGCTGCTTCTCCGGTTCGTTGGATGCTGCGGCGAAACAGCCATCCAGCAGGCGCCGGGTCGCCTCCAGAAAAATTGAAGCGAATCTCCGGCCCTTCAGCCATCACCGTGTAGCGAATCAAAAAACCCGTCGAGGTGAAGACGCGCAGAACGTAGGGTGGCCGCGCGCGAGGCTCCATCAGAATCCCGAGCCAGGATCGTTGGGTTGCCGGCGCGGTCCGCGCCGCTTGAAGGGAAAGCCTTTCTCGAAGCACAATCACCCGGCGACCTGCACCATATTGGACGGTCCAGCGCAACTGGCCCCGTTGGCCGGGACCCGTGATTTGCCCCCTCCAACGGCCGACCAGCCAGGCGAGCGGAGAAAAATTCGGCGGGCCCGGAATCGGAATCGCGTAGGTGGGCGGGGCTTTGTGCCTCGCCAAAGCAAGTTGGGGCAGTAGGAACAGCGCCAAGACTAGACGACTTGGCCGCCCGGTCACATCGCCCTCCGATTTTTGAAGTCGAAGACGAAGCCTAGATGGGTGCGGCGGTGGGTGAAGACCGTCGCCCCCTCAAGCCCCGCCTGCGCGAGCAGGTTCTTCAACTCGGCGACGGTGAAAGCCGCGCGAACCGAATCCCGATAAAGTTTTTTCATCAACCCGGAATAATAGCGACCGTGCCACCCGACGTGCCAGCGATAGAGGAGCCGGGAGGGTCGGCGCAAGTCCCGCATTAAGATGACACCGGTCGGGCGAGTCACGCGGACCATCTCCCGCAGCACTCGCGTTGGATTCGCCAGATGATGCAGAACCGAATTGGAAAGCACGTAATCAAAGCTCGCGTCTGGGAAGCAGAGACGGTTGCCATCCCCTTGCAGAAACCGAGCGCGGTCGGAAAGCCCCTGCTTCTCAGCGGCGCAAAGCGCCTGATGAATCATGGCCCGCGAGCAATCCACCCCGACCACGCAAAGGCCGGGAGCCTTTTGGGCCAATTTGAGCGCGATGTTGCCCGGCCCACATCCCAAATCCAGTAACC
This sequence comes from Acidobacteriota bacterium, assembly GCA_021838785.1. GTDB lineage: Bacteria > Acidobacteriota > Terriglobia > UBA7540 > UBA7540 > JAKCCV01. Next base: position 24,617 of record JAKCCV010000012.1, read on the forward strand.
TTCCCGAGGGCGCCCCGGCGCGTGAAAACAGGCTCAGCGCCTGCGCGACCAACGTGTCATCCACGGCATCCAGATAGTTTTGCGCCGCGGCCGATGCGTAAGCTTCCGCTTCGGCGTCGTTGTCCATCACCTCGGGCTCGGGTTTTCGTTCCCACCCCATCGTCTTCGCAGCCTCATGGCGGGACTTCAGCACGACGCAGAGGCCAAGGGAAACGTTGGCAACGGCGGCGGAGCGCCCTATTCCTGAGCCAGTTGCTCGCGGGTGAGGTAAATCAGCAGCCGGAGCATGTCGGTGGTGGTAATGACTCCCTTCAGGTGGCCGTCCTCCACGACCGGCAGGCACCCGATGTGATGAGTAAAGAGAAGCTGAGCCGCTTCCGTCACCGGCTGGTCCGGTCTCACGGTGAGGGGATTTCGGGTCATGACCTTGGCCACGGGCGTGGATTCGAGGATGTGGTTGTATTCCTCTGGCCCGCCGCGCGCCATCAGGGAGGGAAGAAATTGCCGAACATCGCTTTCGGTCACGATGCCCACCAAGTGACCCTTGGCCAGTACCGGCAAATGCCGGAAGTGCGTTCGCCGAAACGTCAGCGTCGTATCCAAAAGATTGTCCTGCTCGTCAATGGTCGCGACCTCCGAGGTCATAAAGTCGCGGACTAGCATCCACACCTCCCGCCTTGGCGATGCGCTCGGCGGAACACCTAGCCTCCGCGAGCCGCAGGGGACGAATCCGGAGGGAACTTGATTTCCCAGAAATCCTCCTCGTCAATGATTTCGAACCCGAGTTCAATGCCCTGCGGCGTCTCTTCGGTGGAGGTCCAAACCACTCGCGCGTGAGCGACGCGCTCTGGGTTGCGCATTCGAATCTCCAAGATGGCCCCTACCCCGAAGGGCTGATGGGTGCGAAGCATCCCTCCGTGAAGACTCACGATAATGGTCTCCACGTTTTCCCAATGGGCTGCCAGGTTCGGGTCGGCCGAGCCCACGAGCAACGGCAGCCGGAGCAGAATCCGACCGCTGCGCCGGCGCAACGGCGGCTGCGGCTGAGATTGGTCTGTCATACCCATCAAGCTTGACACGGTTTACCCCAAAGCCCAAGGCGCTCCGTAGCAAGGGAGATAATAGCATAGCTGTTTCGGATAGGCGAAAATGCCTCCAGAAGGCTGAGCCGAAACCGAACCCTCCGTTTGTTTTTCTTGAGAATCCCACGAACGCGTGGCGTTGACTCAACCTCCGGGCGCCGCTGGTTTGGCTGACCAGACCGCGAGGCGACGTCCAACCCGCCGAGGGGCAGACGAACGTCAGCCCGGCCCCGGCGGCGCTTTCCCGTTGGAATCAACCAGGGCGCGCGGCATTCCCTCATGCTCCATCTTCTTTTACACTGGACGTTGGGGAGTTCGCTCCGCCATGCCACAACGCCGCACGTCGGTCAAGCAACTCGCGCAAACCTGGTACTTGCGTTTGGAGCGACCGATTTCTTCTCTCTCGCTCATCGGCGGTTTTGTATTCGATGCCCTCACGCTCCACCGAGTGGACCGTTTTTGGGACAATTTTTGGGTTGCCCTTCACCTCGCCATCGTGACGGTCAGCATCGTGTGGATTAACCTGCTTGGCGACCAACTTGCCGAAGATGGCCCGGCTCCAAAATCGAATCTCTCCCAACTCCAGTTCTGGCTTGTGAATGTCTTGCAGTTCTTTTTTGGAGGCTTGCTCTCCGTCTATTTGGTGCTCTATTTCCGCAGCGGCACGTTCGCCACCAGTTGGCCTTTTCTGCTGATCCTTGCGCTCGCCTTCGTCGCCAATCAATTCTTAAAGCGTCGGATTACGCGCTTATCTTTCCAGATGGCGCTCCTGTTCCTGACCTTCTATTGCTTTGCCATTTATTTGATGCCGATGCTGCTGCACCGTCTCGGCACCCGAATCTTCCTCCTCAGTGGCGTGGTGAGCGTGGCGGCGATTGGATTCATTCTTCTTATCCTGGCCGCGTTTTCGCGCCAGGGGTTCCGAGGCCATGCTCGCTGGGCCGTCTTCGGTTCGCTGGCCGGCATTCTGATGGTTGTGAACGGCCTTTATTTCCTCAACCTCATTCCGCCCCTCCCTCTTTCGTTGAAGGACGCCGCCGTCTGCCACAGCTTGGTGGTGAGAGGGCCGGGCGAATATACAATAACCCGTGAATACCGCAGGAGCACCGGGCTTGCTTCCGTAGATTTTCTCAAGCGCTTTTTCGCCTTCCGCCAAGCCGTCCACATTGCTCCCGGAAACTCACTGGCTGTTTATACTGCCGTTTTTTCTCCCACGGCTTTGAACACAAAAATCATTCATGAGTGGCAATATTACGACCCTGCCGAAGGTAGATGGATCACCCGCGCGCGCATCCCGCTTTCCGTGGTGGGAGGTAGTGACGGAGGATACCGAACGTTCTCCGTTGTGTCGGCTATTACGCCCGGCCCTTGGCGAGTGGACGTCGAAACACCCCAAGGGCAAGTGATTGGGCGACTCAACTTTGACGTCATATTCCAGAACGGGGAGCCGCCACTCAGAACACAAAATATAGGTTAGGGAGCCGGTCGAGGCATCGTTTCCCAGCGCGCGGCCCGGCGTTTTACCTTCGAGGAACTTCCTGAGCTTCCCGTTTCCGCCTGCGGACCGGCCAGTGTGCTCCTGCGCGCAGATGCTCACGGTCTTTGGAGCGTCACGCGTGGCGGCTCAATGGGAAAGCTCCGCGGCGTTTAGGTCAAGCGGTGCGTTGAGGCGCAATTCAAGGTCGGTGCCGCGCGGCAGCACGATTTCTCGACCGCGTGTCGCCATCACCCAAATCGCTCCGGCGCCGGCGCCGGCAAGACTTCCAATCCCCAGCCCTTCGAGCGAATGGTGGGCTCCAATCCCAGCCAGGGTGCCGATTTCCGCTCCCGTGACGGTCGTGCGCGCCACGCGACCCGCGTCTTTGCCTTTGGAGCTTGCGCCCTTGATCTTCCCTTCTTGAGGGTTAAAGCCTTCCTTGCCGGTTCCAGAAAAACCGGACAGCGTAGCCCGCAGCCGCTTGGTCATACCGGTCGGCAAAGTGAGCCAATTGAATCGAAGTCCGAGCCGCGCCTTTCCCCGAATTCGGCCTGGGCGTTTCACCTGAGTGATGGAACCCCTCACATAGCTGCCTACAGGGATCACAATGCGGTTGGCGACGACAATCGGGAAAATGGTCCGACAGTAAACGGATTGCCCCACGTAGGCGGTTCTAGAGTTAATCGCGCTTTCGAGTTCCAGTGGGATCCGGGTTCCCGCGGGAACAAGGATGTCTTTAGGCGTGGTTTGGGCCGGAGAGCAGACAGGCAGCATGAGGAGGGTTGTCAAAGCAACGAACTTTGCGCAATGTCGAGGCATGGTTCGCACCTTCCTTTACTACGGTTGCCGAGGACGAATCGGGAGCGCGACCGCCCTGACCGGCCAAGAATCCTTCGGACCGTCCTCAGTTCTGCTCGCGTCCAGTGCGTTGGACACCGAGCGAGGCTTCGATCGCCTGCGCGATGCACCCGGCATGATGCTCGACTAAATTCGCGTCTTCCGCTTCCACCATCACGCGGGCGAACGGTTCCGTACCCGAGTAGCGTACCACCACGCGGCCTCGCGCGCCAATCTGCCGGCGGCAGTCTGCGATAGCCCGATGGAGTTCTTCCAAGGATTCCAAGGGCGGCTTTTCGGCCACCCGAACGTTGCGGATGATTTGAGGAAATAAATGCAAGCCGGCGGCTAGCTCTTCGAGCGGCTTGCCACTCTCCGTGACTAAGCGGAGAACCTCCAGGAAGGTGACGAAACCGTCGCCTCCCCGAGCGAGGCTGGCAAAGATGATGTGGCCGGAGGGTTCGCCGCCCAGTTCGGCTCCGCTCCGAAGCATTTCCTCCAGGACGTATTTATCTCCCACGGCGGCTCGTCTCAAGGTGATGCCGTGTTGGGCCAACGCCAACTCTACGGCCAAATTGGTCATCAAGGTTCCCACAACGAGGTTATGGGGCAACGCATCGCGCCGCTTCCGCTCGAGCGCCGATACGTAGAGCACAAAGTCCCCGTTGAGCACCTGGCCGTTGCGCCCGGCGAAGATCGCGCGGTCGGCGTCTCCATCGAAAGCCACGCCCAAATCAGCTCCTTCCCTTGCTGTCCGTCGAGCCATCTCCTCCGGGTGAACCGAGCCGCACGCTTGATTGATATTTCGACCGTCGGGCGAAGCGTGCAGGATATGCGCCTCGATGCCCAACTGCTCCAGCAGTTTCGGCGCCAATTCGGAGGCAGCGCCGTTGGCGCAATCCACCACGCATCGAAATCGCCGCAGGGCCGCCGTCCCCGGCGCCAGGCGCGCCAGCCACCGAAGGTATTCTCCTTTAAGTTCTTCAGCAAGTCTTGAGGCGGGATGGTGGTCGTAATCGCCGTCCGGCTCAGCGGTTGGAACGGAAAGCTGCCCTGCTCGCATCAATTCTTCTTCAATTTCAATCTCCCAATCCTCGCTCAGCTTTATGCCACTCGAGGCGAGAACCTTGACGCCATTGTCGGTGTAGGGATTATGCGAGGCAGAAACCACTACGCCGGCATCCCATCCGTGTTCGCGGACGAGAAAGGCGACCGCGGGGGTGGTCAGGATGCCAGCGTTGATCACGCAGGCTCCCGCCGACTCCAGGCCGGCAGCCACCGTTCCCGCAATCCAAGGGCTCGACTCGCGCGTGTCCCGGCCAAGCAGTAAACGCGGTGGCTTGCCCGTTCGATGCCGCGCCAGGACGTTGGCAATGGCTGCTCCCAAATGAAAGAGCGTCCGCCGGTCGAGCGGATATTCACCTGCTCGTCCGCGAATGCCATCCGTTCCGAAAAGTTGCGGCTTCTCCGTCACGTCGAGCTATTTTAGCAGGGAACCGGAGGCGCGCGAGCAGCCTTGGGCCGAAGGCGACTAATGAAGGTGGCTGGACGAATCCGGCCCACGCAACCGAACCGAGCCAGCGACCGGCGGTTCGGTTCTTGCTTGGCAGTGGGCTTGAACATACCGTCGCACCGGCTCCGGCATGGCGGGATCCTGAGAGATTTGTCGCAGGTCACTCACGGCAAGATTAGGGAGCCAGGTCAATACCGCATGAAAGGGGGTCAACGGATGGCGCACCATCGCCAGCCGAAGGTTGTAGCGTAGCGACCATTTGCGATGCTGGGCCAGAGCTTTGACGGTCGTTGACGGGACTTGCTGGAGGCCAAGAACCTTAATGAGGTGCGCCTCCGTAAGATATGGATTATCGAGCGCGGCGGCAATCAGCGTGCGGTCAGTGGTTAGTGCGAGGGCTGCGGCCACGCGCCCCGGCCCGCGACGCGCCAAAGTGATTTTTTCGCCTCGCGGGAGCCCCTCCATCCTTTTTAAGACCAATTCTTCAGCGGCGCGCTTCACGTCTGCCGGCACTGTCGGAGCAAGCGCGACTCCCACCAAATCGAAAAGATAGAGTTGCTTGAGCGTTGGCAGCGAGACCGAGCGCGGCGCGCGTGGATGCCGAGCCAGCGCTATCCGCACCGCATAGCTTTGCTCGGTTATCGGGTGGGCGGCAACGGCTTCCACGGCTTTGGCCGGCAGGTCCTTGCGCTCCAATAACCGGAGCAGGTCACGCTCTTTTAGGTGAGGATTCCGTGCCAGGCCAATGAGGACGGCCGGCGCGGTTTCCTTGAAGTAAGGCGCCAGTTGCGGGTAGGGTGCCACGGCGGCGCTTTGCGCACGTTCTGTTAGGCTGACGTTTGCCTTTTGAGACAGGTCCATGTCGGGCTCGCCCCTAACGGCCTTCCCTAAGCGGCAAGGCATGGTTCGTGGCTGTCAGCCTGACGCAGAGAACCGCCATGCGCCGCAGGCCCCCGAAACCTGATTTTATTCGCCCCTCTCATGGCCCGCAACCATCCGCCGGACGCCGCCGGGGCCTCGCTTTGTCGGGTTGTCTGGCGTTACGATTAACGGTTCGTCTGCGCGAGGGTTTGGCTCAGCTCAATCCCTGGCTCGGGCCGGAATGAATTTTCTTGACGAGACCTCCACGTTTCGATTTGATTTGAGCTTCAGTGACTTTGGGCCGAGGGCTGGTCTTCGACTTTACTTTAGAGGAAGGGCTCTTGCCGCGACCCGCGTTGCTTTTCCCGAGAAGCCCGAGAATTCTGGCTTTGGGGGTCGTTGCTGCCTTAATTCAGAACGCTTTGGGTGAGCGGAGGCTTGCCAGCTTCGAGCGAGGCAGATGTTTTTGCTTGATTCCGGAACCGCGTGGCTCGAGGGGCGGCGATGCCTCGGCTTGGTCGGCGTAAAGGCAGGCTCACCGCGGGGTGTCAAGGCGCGCTAGAGGTGAATGAGGCTGCCGCCTGATATTGGGAGCAGACTCCAGGCGGGTCTCGGTCGAGTGTCATGGGAATTCAATTCGAAATTCTGGCGCGTGACAATTCATCTGCGGCCCGCGTGGGGAGGCTTCAAACTGCCCACGGGGTGGTGGAGACGCCGGCGTTTATGCCGGTGGGGACGGCAGCCACCGTCAAGGCAATCGCTCAGGATCAACTCGAGGAACTCGGCGCGCAAATGGTTTTGGCCAACACCTATCATCTTTACCTTCGCCCCGGCCACGAGGCGATTCGTGAACTTGGCGGCCTGCATCGGTTCATGGCCTGGCCCCATGCGATTCTGACGGATAGCGGCGGCTTTCAGGTGATGAGCCTCAAAGGGCTCACACGCGTGACCGAAGACGGCGTTTGGTTCCGCTCCCACTTGGACGGCTCTTCGCATTACTTAACACCAGAGCGGGCCGTAGAGGTTCAGCTCGCTCTCGGCCCCGACCTTCTGATGCCTCTGGATGAATGCGTGGAATATCCGGCAAGCGAAGAGAACCTGCGCCGAGCCGTCCAACGCACCAACCGCTGGGCCGAGCGCGCCAAACGGTTCTTTGACGAGCATCGTGGCGAGGCTCCTCACGCTTCTTTATTTGGAATCATTCAGGGTGGAACGGATTTGCGGTTGCGCGACGAGGGAACGGATGAAATTCTGCGCATCGGTTTTGAGGGCTACGCGGTGGGAGGATTGTCGGTCGGGGAGCCCAAGACCTTGCTCTACGACACGGCCGAATACGCCCTCGGACGTCTGCCCGCGGAGAAGCCCCGCTACCTGATGGGCGTTGGGACGCCCGAGGACCTGGTTGAAGGCGTGGCGCGAGGAGCCGATTTGTTTGACTGCGTGCTGCCGACCCGCAACGCGCGGAATGCCTGCCTGTTTACCTCGGAGGGCCGCTTGGTGATTAAGAGCGCCCGCTTCGCCCGCGACCCCGGCCCGCCCGACCCAGCTTGCCGGTGCGGGGTTTGCCGGCGCTATTCCCGCGCTTACCTGCGCCACCTGTTTGTGGCGAAGGAAATGTTGGCGGCCTTCTTGGCCACCTACCATAATCTCTGGTTTTACCTTGACACCATGAGGGAAATCAGGCAGGCTATTTTTTCGGGGAAGTTCGGGGCTTTGCTCGCTGAGGTGCGGGCTCGGGGCGCAAGTGCCGAGGGATCTAAACACCGAGTGTAGAGGAGCGAGCGAACCGCCTCAGGCCGACCCAGCCGGGACGGTCTCCTCATTTCCAAACGGAGCATAAACGGCTCGACCTTGATCGAGTGTTGGGTAGTCAAACCTATCGTGTTGGCGGCGGACCCGGGACTGGGCGCCGCCCTGAGCCAGTTTCTTTTGCTGTTTGGCCCCCTCTTCCTAATCTGGTATTTTTTAGTTATCCTGCCGCAGCAGCGACAAAAACGAAAGACCCAGGAAATGCTCGCCAACCTCAAAACAGGGGATCGCGTCCTAACAACCGGGGGCCTTTATGGCTCGATCGTCGGTTTCCAGGGGGATGTTGTCCAGCTTCAGATTGCCAATCAGGTGAAGGTGGATGTCGTCCGTTCGGCGGTGGCCGGGGTCGTCTCGGAAGAGCCGCGGGACCCAGCTTTGAGGGAGAAAGCGGGTCGAGGCGAGAAACAGGGCGAACGGAAGGGCGGCAAAGCCTAAGAGGCTTGAATGGATAAACGAGTCAGGAACCGGTTCCTCATCATCCTCGTCGCTATTCTCGCCTGTGTCCTCGAGGTAACGGGGTTCCCTAAGACTTTCCAACAACTCAAAGAAAACCTTGCCCATCGGATTCATTTGGGACTCGACCTCAAGGGCGGGACGCGCCTGATTCTCCAGGTTCATGTGAACGATGCGGTGAAGGTCACGGTCGGTCAAGCGCTCGGGCGACTGCGCGACGAAATGACGAGCCGAAAGATTCCTTACGCCGACATCGAGCCGCAGGGAGGCACTTCCCTTCTCGTGAAGGGGTTGCCGGATTCCAGTCCTGCGGCGTTCCAATCCTTGGTGAGTAGCGAGTTTTCTACTTGGACCGTCTCGCGCGTTCCGGGGGATGCGACGGCTCGGCTGCTTTCGCTCAAGCCCAGCCAGATAGGCACGATTAAAGATGAGGCCTTGAACGAGGCGCGAAACACCATCATGCGCCGCATTGATGCGCTGGGCTTGGTAGGCCCTGAAGTTGCCGATTACGGTCAGGGCGACTATGAATTGGTGGTCCAGCTCCCCGGAGTGAGCGACCCCACGCACGTTGAAAATGTTCTCCGCACGCAGGCCATGTTGGAGCTCAAGCTGGTACGGGACGGGCCGTACCCCAGCCGAGACGCCGCGCTCGCCGCGCATGGGGGCATCTTGCCGCCGGACTCACAGCTTCTTCCCGGCAAGGCGGATACTTCCACGGGGACGAGCAGCGGAGAAATCTGGTACGTTGTGGATCAAGTGGCCGCCGTGACGGGCAGCGACCTTACCAGCGCGGAGCCGGGAACCGGACAAAACGGCAACGCCATCGTCAATTTCACGCTGAACCGCGATGGGGCCACGCGATTCGCTCACGTGACCGGGGATAATGTGGGGAAACGATTGGCGATTGTGCTCGACAATCGCGTGGTTTCCGCGCCTGTGATTGATAGCCAGATTCGCGACCGGGGAGAAATCCGCGGCAGCTTCACGCCTCAGCAGGCGGCGACGCTGGCTTTGGAACTGCGCTCGGGGGCGCTACCCGCCTCCATCAGCGTCTTGTTTGAGAACACGGTCGGGCCGTCCTTGGGCGCGGACTCGATTCGCCACGGCATCGTGGCCAGCCTGGTGGGGTTTATCGCCATTATTACCTTTATGCTCATCTACTACCGCGGCGCAGGCATTAACGCCGACATCGCCTTAATCTTGAACTTGGTCATCTTGGTGGCTGCCTTTGTGTATTTCGGCGCGGTGCTGACCCTGCCGGGCATTGCCGGCGTGATTTTAACGGTGGGCATGGGCGTGGACTCCAATGTCCTGATCTTTGAAAGGATCCGGGAAGAATTGCGGCTGGGCAAAGCCCCGGGAGCGGCGGTGGCGGGCGGCTTCGAGCACGCTTTCGTTACCATTATTGATACTCACGTCACCACAATCGCTTCGGCGGCGATTCTTTACAGCTTCGGGTCGGGCCCGGTGAAAGGATTTGCTGTCACGTTGACCATCGGCTTGATTGCCAACCTTTTCACGTCGGTGTTTGTTTCCCGAACGATTTTCGATTATGTGCTGTCACGGCGGCAAAAGGGGATGGCGCTCAGCATTTAGGATGTTTTTTGGGAACATGATGGCTGTTTGCGGTGTCTCATCTCAAGGGAAGAAGTAAGAGCCAACGATGGAGTTTTTCCACGAACCGAAGATTGACTGGATGGGGATGAAGTGGTACTTCATCAGTCTCTCGCTGGTGCTGATTGTGGCGGGCGTCACCTCCATTGTGGTTCATCACGGTCTGACTTACGGGATTGAATTCCGCAGCGGGACGCAAGTGACGGTGAAGTTTGCCAAATCGCCGGATGTGGGAGCCATTCGTCGGGCCCTCGCCGCCGAAGGTCTGCGGGATGCTTCGATCCAAAGCATCGGCACTGCCTCCCAGCATGAGGTCGTGATCGAACTTCCCTTGATCGGGAAAGCGCAAGGCAATCGCGCCTTGGACACCGGGAAGACGGATATCGTGAAGGCTCTGACCGCCCTTTATGGAGTTGGACCGGCGGGAAAGATTGATTTCAACAATGCCGACGCCCACACCGTGGCCGAGCATCTTCTGGTCGCGGATCCGTTGGGTTTAGCAGCTCAGGGCATGGAGGCTGCCACGAAAACTTACTCCACGTTGGCGCGGGCGATGATCAATTTCCGCAACAATCCGCCCCAAGATGGGCTCATCAGCAACTTCTCCCAGTTGAGTTCGGTAGCGGGGGTAACGCCGGCCGTGACCGGAGCGCTGGAAAAGGATTTCTATCTTTCGGGCTTCGCCATCCGCAATACCGAAATTGTAGGCCCCAAAGTGGGATCGGACTTGCGCCGGCAGGCGCTTTATGTCACCCTGGCCGGCCTGGGCGCCATGTTGCTTTACATCTGGTTTCGATTTGAGCTAATCTACGGCGTGGCGGCGGTGATTGCCACTTTTCATGATGTGATTATTACGATTGGCTTCTTCTCCCTGCTGAATAAAGAGATCTCCCTGACCGTCATCGCGGCGCTGCTAACGCTGGTGGGCTACTCGATGAACGACACGATTGTGGTTTTTGATCGCATACGCGAAAATGTCCGCCTGACCAAGCGCGCCAACTTTCTGGAGCTGGTCAACCGCAGCATCAATCAGACCCTGAGCCGAACGATTTTAACCTCGGGATTGACTTTCTTGGCCGTGTTGTCCCTTTTCTTGTTTGGGGGTCAGGTGATCCACGGATTTGCTTTTGCGCTGGTGGTTGGTGTTATTATCGGCACCTATTCTTCCATTGCCATTGCCAGCCCGGTTCTGCTGTACTGGCAGCAACGGGCGGGACGCAGCGGAGTGGTGAGGGAGAAAGCCCGAGTCGTCGAGCGAGAGGCCGCCGCAACGCGGCGATGAAAGAAGTCCCTCGCTGGCCCGCATCATCCGGCCGACGGGGAGGTCAAAGGAGGGTTACTGGCATGTTTGACGAGACGTTACTCGATTCGTCACCTGCCCGCGCGCCAGTACTGAAAACCCTGCATTGGGTGATCTCGGTGGTCGTCGGGTTGGTGGGCGTGGCCCTGTGGTATTTTGGCGCGCCGCTGATTCTTGGGCCGGCCGCGAACGCGAAAATTCTTCTAACGCAAGCGGTTCTGTTTGGCGGGTTGCCGCTGTTCTTTTATGCGTTGATCCTATGTTACGTCTTTGCGGACTCGCGGCATCTCGGGTTTAGCACCGTGCTTTGGTTTGCAGTGGTCTTGGTATTGAATCTGGTGGGGTTTATCCTCTATCTCATCTATTCTGCCAAGCGGACGGGGAATTGGAAACGGGCCACGCTGCCGATTGCTTACATCTTTGAGATCATTCTGATCGGGGGAATGATTCTCTACCCCTTGATTTACACCAATGCGCTGCCTAAAGGCCAGCTCATGACGTTTCTGGTTGCCCCCCCCCCACCACCGCCGCCTCCTCCACCGCCGGCGGCAGCTCCGCCCAAGATTGTGGTGCATCAAGTTTCTCTCCAGCAACTGCTGAAAGCGCCGACCGTTATTCCCAAGACCATCCAGATCATCAAAGACCAGCCGCGGCCCCAGGGGGCCGTCGGGGTGGAAGGCGGCGTGCCGGGCGGGGTGCCCGGAGGGTCAGCCGGCGGTGTGATTGGCGGAGTACTCGGCGGGTTGGGTCCTGCGCCGCCGCCTCCGCCGCCCAAGGCGCAAGTGCCTTCCCGGATTCGCGTGGGTGGGCAGGTGGAGGCCGCGAAGCTGATTTACGGACCCACGCCCCAATATCCGCCGCTGGCGAAGATGGCCCGTATTCAGGGCACGGTGAGGTTGCAAGCCATCATCGCCAAGGACGGAACGATTAAGGATCTAACCGTGCTCTCTGGCCACCCGCTGCTGGTGCCGGCGGCGCTGGCGGCGGTTCGCCAATGGCGCTACCAGCCGACCTTGTTGAATGGCCAACCTGTGGAGGTTGAAACTGAAATTGATGTGAACTTCACTCTGGAGGACTAAACCAGTCCGCTTTGGCAAAATCTTTGAGGAGGAAATAAAGGATTATGGCATCCGCAACTTCGATCGTAGTGAGCATGCTGTTTCAGGCAGCACCCCCGACAAGCTTTGACCCTCTCGGCATGTGGCGGCTGATGGGCTGGCCGGCTCGCGCCGTGGTCATCGTGCTTTTCTTTATGTCGGCTTGGTCCATCGGTGTGATGATTGACCGCTGGATCGCTTATCAGGCGGCCAGGAAGCAATCGCGCATGTTTGCTCCCGCCGTGGCCAACGCGCTGAAAGATGGCAAGATTGATGAAGCCATTTCGATCGCGGAGCAAAACAAACGGAGTCACCTGGCCAAGGTCGTGACGGCCGGCTTGCAGGAGTTCCAAGCCCACCAAGTGTCAGCGGAAATTCCCGGAGAAACCATTGAGGCCTCACGACGAGCGCTTGAACGGGCCTCGGCGATCGTTCACGCAGAGTTAAAACGCGGGGTCTCCAGCTTGGCGACCATCGGGTCCACGGCTCCGTTTGTGGGACTTTTCGGAACCGTGCTGGGAATTATTCACGCCTTCCAGGGCATCTCGGCGCAGCACACGACAGGGATTGGCGCCGTGGCCGGTGGCATTTCCGAGGCTCTGGTGACCACCGCTGTCGGGCTCTTTGTCGCCATCCCCGCGGTGTGGGTCTATAACTACTTTACCAGCAAGGTCGAGGCTTTTGACGTGGAGATGGATAATTCCTCTTCCGAACTGGTGGATTACTTCATTAAGCGCGCGGGAGGGGGTAAGAAGTAATGGCGTACAAACTCAAAGCCCCGGAGGCAGTGGCGGACATCAACGTAACGCCGATGGTGGACGTGATGTTGGTGCTCTTGATTATTTTCATGGTCATTACCCCCTTGCTTCAGCACGGGGTATCGGTGAAGCTGGCCCAGGCGCAAAACGGCCGCCCGATGCCGGGAGAAGAGAAAACCAACTCGGTCGTCATTGCCATCACACGTGATGGAAAGTTATTTCTCGGCACCAGCCCCGTACGGATGAGCCAGCTCACCACGAAGGTTAAAAATCGCCTGGCAAACCAGATTAACAAGATCGTGTATATTAAGAGCGATGCTCGCGCCAAGTACGGCGAAGTAACCTCGGTGGTGGATGCCGTCCGTGCTGCTGGTGTTGAGCAGTTAGGGCTGCTCACCGAGCAGGTCCAACAGCGCCGACCGATTGCCGCGGCCATCCCGGTTTCACCCTGAGCGGAGCTCGGGGCGCGGCAAGCGCGGAAGAGAACTAAGGAGGGTACCCATATGGCAATGACAGTTGGAGGAAGCAAGGGGGGCACGATGGTGAACCTTAACGTGACACCCTTGATTGATGTACTGCTGGTTTTGCTCATCATCTTTATGGTGATTACGCCCCTGACACCCCATGGATTGGATGCGTTGGCGCCGCAACCCAATCCCAACGCCAAGCCCGACCCGGCGGTCCTGGCAAGGACGGTCGTGGTTTCCATGGATGCGAATCGTCAGGTGACCATCAATCAGCAGCCAGTCGATATTCGCAGTTTGGGACAGCGCCTGGAAGACATCTTTAAGACACGCAACGACCGGGTTATCTTTATCAAAGGAGACCCCTCGCTTGATTTTGGGGACGTCGCCCAGCTCATTGATATTGCCAAGGGCGCCGGTATTGATAAAATCGGTTTGATTACGCATAACCTCGAGATGGGCCACTAACCCCGCTGCATACGTCACGGAGGAACTTCGATGAGATTTCAGAAGCTCGCCCTGCTGAGCGGGGTGGTGCTGGCAGTTATGGTCTCTAGTGGGTGCACCAGCATTGTCCATAGCCTCAAGGCTCGGGACCTGCTGAACAAAGGCGTCCTGGCTTATCGGAATGCGCAGTATGAAATTGCCATTGAGGATTTCAAGCAGGCAGTAAGCCTGGACCCGGGTCTTTTGAACGCCCGACTGTATCTGGCGACGGCTTACGCGCAGGAATACATCCCGGGTGCCGATACGCCCGACAACGATAAAATGGCTCATGAGGCGATCGCGGCATTTAAGTCGGTTCTGCAGATGGACCCCAAAAACCCCACCGCCCTGGCGAGCATCGCCCAAATCTATTACAACATGAAGGACTTTGAGCGAGCCAAGAAGTACCAAAGAGAACGGCTTAATGTTCAGCCCAACGACCCTCAGCCCTACTATTGGATTGGCGTGATTGATTGGCTCCAGTGCAACGTCAAGGATATGGAGTTGCGGAAAACCTTGAAGCTCAACGTGCCGGGGCGCGACGGAAATTACCCCCCTCTTCCTCCGAAGGCGCGTCAACAGCTCGCGGACGAGAATGGCAAATTGGTGGAGGAAGGGTTGCAAGCCTTGCAGAAATCACTCCAGCTCAAACCCAACGATTTCGATACCATGGCTTATCTCAACCTGATGTATCGCCAGAAGGCCGACCTCGAGCCCACGAACGCCGAGCGGCTGGCAGACTTCAAGATCGCGGATAACTGGCAACAGAAAGCTATTGACGTTCGCAAGGAAGCCGCGCAGCAAGTCGCGGCCACCAGCAGTTCGCAATAGCTTTTGACGTTAATTCCCCCCGATGACGCCTGCGAGGTGAAGGGTGCCTTTCCCGAACGCCCTTCCCAGTGTAAACTTGTTCTTCGAGAGCCCACTGAGGCGATCCGATGACCAAAGAAGAAATTATCCGTAAAAAAAGGGAATTTATTTTCGACTGCGCCGCCACCTATTACAAAGAGCCACTCGTCGTGGATCACGCGAAGGGGCAGTACGTCTGCGATATCGAGGGCCGCCAGTATCTCGACTTTTTTGGCGGCATCGTGACCGTGAGCGTCGGCCACGCCAATGAAAAAGTCACGTCGAAAATCAAGGCGCAGGTGGATAAAGTCTCGCACACTTCGACCGCGCATTTGACCGAAGCGGTCGTGGCGCTGGCGGAGAAAGTGGCCTCGATCGCCCCCGGCCGCTTGAAGAAGTGCTACTTCACCAACAGCGGCTCCGAAGCGAACGAGGTCGCGGTGATGACCGCCCGCATGTTCACGGGCAATTCGGAGGTCATCGCGCTGCGCCACGGTTACAGCGGACACACGCAGCTCACCAAATCCATGACCGGCATGTTCAATTGGCGCAGGGCCGGTCTGGTTCCGCAGAACGTCGTCCACGCGCCCGGGCCTTATTGCTATCGCTGCCCTTACGGACTGACTTACCCGAGTTGCGATTTGCACTGCGCCAAAGACATCGAGGAAGTCATCAAGACGTCCACCACCGGCTCCGTCGCCGCGATGCTGGCGGAGACCATCCAGGGCGCCGGCGGCTTCATCGTTCCCCCGCCCGGCTATTTCAAGATTGTCGCCAACATCGTTCGCAATTACGGCGGACTGTTTATTTCCGACGAGGTCCAGACCGGCTTCGGCCGCACCGGCAAGAAATGGTTCGGCATCGAGCACTGGGAGGTCGAGCCGGACATGATGACGATGGCCAAAGGCATGGCCAACGGCGCGCCCGTCGGCTGCACCATCACGCGACCCGAAATCGCCGACGCTTACAAGGGCTTTACAATTTCCACCTTCGGCGGCAACCCCGTCACCGCGGTCGCCGCCAAAGCCACCATTGACCTGATCGAGGAAGAACGGCTGATGGACAATGCCGAAACCGTTGGCCGGCGCTTCCGCCAAGGGCTCGAAGGTTTGAAGGAAAAATATCCCGTCATCGGCGACGTGCGCGGCATGGGCCTGATGCAGGGCTTTGAACTTGTGAAAGACCGAAAAACAAAAGAGCCTGCGTCGGAATTAACCAATCAGTTGATGGAGCGCGCCCGCGCGAACGGCCTGCTGATTGGCAAAGGCGGCCTCTACGGCAACGTCATCCGCATGTCCCCGCCCCTCAATATCACGGGAGCCGACGCCGACGAAGCCGTCCGCATCCTGGACAAAAGTTTCGCGGACTTGTGAGCAGCGGTTTGCCGTGATTGTCTTGGGAATGCCGTCGTTAGCCGGCGTCAGCGAACCGGTCAGTCGCTGAGCGAGAGCGAACAGACCCTAAATTTCGCGGCCTTCCGATTTCAGCCCAGATTTCAAATTTCACATCGGCTCGTCCGTGAAGGAGCACCGTCGGTAGAAGCTCCCAAGCCTCGATGTCGAACGGTCTTGGCGTAGGGCGCTGGACAAAGGACCGCTGCAGGATATACTGGTGCTTTGCAGGTGGTCTTTCCGCACTTCTTCTGAGGCTCTCATAGCTTGTCCGGACGACGCGCCAAGCGATTCGATCTCGCCCTCGCCCAGGTGATTCCTGTGGCAGTAGAAGCGGGAGCGCGCCGCTTCTTGGGCGTGGTGATGGACATTAGCTCGACCGGCGTCCTGGTGCGGTGCGACGACCTGCTGCCTGCCGGCGCCATCGCTCAGTTGGCCATTGGCAAGGACAGGGAATCGGTTCGCACGTTGGCTGTGGTCCGCCGAGTGGTGCCGGGGATGGGCCTGGGCTTCGAGTTTCGAAACATGTCCATCACCAATCGCGACTTTCTCAATCGTCTGCTGCGCCACTTGTCGCATGAATCCATTGTGAGGGGCAGCGGGGGTTAAGCGGCCTCACGATGCTTTACCCCGGATGCTTTCACCCGGCGCCTCAGGGCTGCTCCGCCTGGCGGCGGCTTTTCTCCTTGAAGATGACCTGGCGGCGTTCAATCTGCGGCTTGCCGGTTACAGAATTGTCCGTGATGGTTTCGAGTTCACCCACCAGTTCGAGATAATCTCGGTCGCCGGGCGCTTTGCCCTTGCCGCGCCTGACCGTTCCTGAGAACCGGTAGTATTTTTCATGGATTTTCTCGGTACGGAACTCGACATGGTTCCCGTGCCGCGAGCCAATGGTGAGGTTATAGCTGAAGATGGTGTCGGAGGCGTTTTCGCCTTGCCAAACGTCAATGTAACCCTTAAGCGTGGTGTCTTCCTGAAGGAGCGCAAGGGTGTTTTCTGGGGTGAGAAATTCGTACCGGCCCGTCAGATCAGGGATGGCATTGGCTTTAGATTGGCCAAAAGCGGGGGCAGACGCAAAGATCAACGCGCCAGCGAGCACGAGCGCGGACCATCTCGGTCGCGGCGCGTGGGTTTGTCGAAAGGCCGCCATGATGGGCGCGAGTGGAAACGCCTTCGCTGTAAGACGCGGAGACTTGCCCATCGGCCACCCGTGCCAGAAACTCTTGCCACTCGTCACCGAACGCCTCGGATTTACGCGACTCATCCTCTCTATTTTAATACTCCCGACGGGATATGACGACTCTGTTTTGCCGCCTGCAGAGCAAAGAAGCGTGCCATTTCTCGACTCGGGGGCACTCCTCATGGCCCCACGGGACCGGGGAGTCTTGGCTGCCGTGTCTTGCGGCGGAGAGGTGGGGAAACCGGCGCCGACGATGGAGGGTGGTCAGCGTGGAGCGCTCGGATAGCAACCGAGAACGCGAAGGAAATGGGTTACCTCGCGTAAATGCGCGAGCGCCTTGCGCACCGCCGTATCCTGAACGTTGCCGATAAAATCGAGGTAAAAGAAATATTCCCATGGGCGCCCGCGCAACGGGCGCGACTCCATTTTGCAGAGGTCCAG
Organism: Acidobacteriota bacterium; assembly: GCA_021838785.1. GTDB lineage: Bacteria > Acidobacteriota > Terriglobia > UBA7540 > UBA7540 > JAKCCV01. The sequence continues at coordinate 42,229 of JAKCCV010000012.1, forward strand.
GTCGCGTAAAGCAAAAACACTCAGGCACTTGAACAGAGCGCCAGGAACGTTGCGCGTGGAGAAAACAATCGAAACCTTGTTCGCCTTTTTCGAGACTTGGTTTTCCTTGGAGAGCAACAGAAAGCGAGTAAAATTCTCCCGATGATCCTCCAGATGGCTCTTCAGAATCCGCGCCCCATAGGCTGCGGCTGCGACGTGGCTCGCAATGGCCGCCGCTCCCGCCGGCCGCCGCTCGGCGAGCATTTTGACGCTGCCCGCGGTGTCGTAAAAAGGAATCCGCTCGAGGCGCGGGTGCTGGGCAAAAAACCGGCTGCACTGCGCAAGCGCCACGGGATGCGAATAGACTTGGCGAAGGTTTCGGAGCGTGGTTCCAGGAAAAGCCATCAGGTGGTGAACGATGCGGAGATTCACCTCACCGATGATGTGGAGGTCGTTTTCGAGCAGTAGGTCGTAGTTTTCATAAACCGAGCCTGCCAGCGTGTTTTCAATGGGGACCAGGCAGTGGGTTGCCAGGCCGCGCACCACGCTTCGGAACGCCGCCCTAAAGCTCTCGCAGGGAAGAACACGAAGATTGTGACCGAGCAGCCTATAAGCCGCTTCCTCGCTGAACGCGCCGCGCTCTCCTTGAAAGGCGATGATTTTCATAGCCACTTGGATGGCGAACTCTTAGCTGCTGGCTCGCGTACCCTCCTCCGGTGTATAGCCTAGCAGCCCACGAAAGAAAAATTCGACCGTTGCCCGGCCGAGCTCAGCTTGGCCGATGGTGCCTTCGGGCCGGTACCATTGATATAACCAGTTCACCAAACCCAAGAGATAAAACGCAGCGAGCGTCGGGGAAAGCAGAGCCGGGCGGCCCGATTGCTTCTGCACCTCCGCAATGAGATCTTTTAAGTAGTTGACATAAGCGCGCTTGCGGCAATTGATTTTTTCCCTCAACTCCCCCTGCAGCGAACGATTCTCGTGCAAGATGACGGTGATTTCCAGGTCGCGGGCACGGACAATCAAGTCAATGTGCCCCAGGATGGTTTGCCGGAGCTTCTCACGGGGATCTTGGATGTTCTGGACGCGGGCAAGCACGGTCTCATCCAGAATATCCATCCCATAATTCATGATTTCAAAGAGCAGGTTGTCCTTGCTGCCGACGTGATGATAGAGCCCGGCTTTGGTAAGGCCAACCGCCTGGGCAATTTCCTGCATCGAGGCGCCGTCGTAACCCTTCTCGTAAAAGACGCGCGCCGCGATGCGACAAATTTCCCGCAGCCTTGCCTTGGGATCTGATAGACCGCTCATTCAAAGTTACCTGGGGTCACTCTTTGCGCCCGATCGCCAGCGCGAACGCCCTTGCTGAGTGTACCATAGCCGTTCTCATTACACGCTGGTCGTGGCACTTGGTGGACGCGGGGAAGCGCTGCTTATCCCAGCGGCTCGATCCGCAGAGGTTGCGACGCGCGACTTTTGCGCTAGGTGCTCCATGCGGCAGGATCGGCGGCGCGCAGTCTGTTGAGGTCGCGCCTAGGGGGTTGGCCGAAGAAGCGTCGGTATTCCCGGTTAAACTGGCTGGCGCTTTCGTAGCCGACCTCGAAGGCCGCGCTGGCGGCGTCGAGACCGTCCTTGAGCATCCGCTCGCGGGCCGCATGCAGTCGAAGTTGTTTCTGATATTGCAATGGGCTCGTGCCGGTGAGCGTGCGGAAGTGATGGTGCAGCGTTGAGACGCCCATGCGGACGACGGCGGCGAGTTCCTCCATCCGCAAGGGCTTGTCGTAATGGGCCTGCAGCCAAGCCACCGCCAGAGCGGTTCGGTGACTTGGCCCGCCCAGCGCGGCGAGCGCGCGCAGGCAGCCACCCTCGGGAGAGCGAAGCAAGCGATAAACGATTTCACGCTGAATGCTGGCGGCAAGGAACGGGATATCCTGCGGCGCGTCGAGAAGGTCGAGGAGCCGCGAGCATACGCTCAACAGCTCCCGCGTGGTCTTGCCAACCACAAGGCTGCGGACTTCAGAGGGGATGGTCGGCTCGGGGAATTCACCACGGCTGAGAACGTCGCGAACCATCGGCATTTCAATCGTCAGGTGGAGCGAGAGCAACGGCAACTGCTCGCTCGCCATGATAATTTGGCTGGTGACCGGCACGCTCACCGAGGCAAGCAGGAAGGTGGTTTCGTCGCACCCATACACCCTTCCGCCAAGATTGACGCGCTTTCGCCCTTGAGCGAAAACCGTCAAGCTGGGCTGGGAAATCACAGGATTGCAGGGCGTTGGTTGGGTTCGGCGGTAGAGCGTGAGACCGGGGACGACGGTTGCCTTTTCTCCCGCGTGTTGGATGTGGGAGGCGATCTTGCGCGCCAGTTCGGCGCGCGCTTCCGCCAGCCGCGAATCCGACCCGCCGCCGACCAACGCTTGAACCGCCGCCCGTCCCATGCCCACGCCTCTCTCTTGTTCAGGCTACGGCAAAACAAGTCGGCTTGTTAACAAAAAAGTGGTGCGGCGACAGGATTAGGCAATCTTGAGGAAGGATTGGGATACCACCCGAAGGCCATCGGGGATACACTTGGACAGGTCAGAAATCATTGCGGAGGATAAGCAATGCAAAAACGAAAACTGGGCAAGAGCGGTCTTGAGGTTTCGGCCATCGGCCTCGGCTGCATGGGCATGAGCTTTTCCTACGGTCCCCCCAAAGACAAGCGGGAGATGATCTCGCTGATTCGCGCCGCCGTGGAGCGCGGCGTCACCTTCTTCGACACCGCGGAAGCGTATGGCCCGTACACGAATGAAGAGCTTGTGGGCGAGGCGCTCGAGCCGTTTCGCGGCCAGGTCGTCATTGCCACGAAGTTTGGCTGGAAGATTGACCCAAAGGCGGAGCGGGGTTTGGCGGGACTCGACAGCCGCCCGGAGCACATCAAACAGGTGGCCGACGCCTCGCTGAAGCGGCTTATGGTTGACGCAATTGACTTGTTCTATCAGCACCGCGTGGATCTCGAGGTGCCGATTGAAGATGTGGCCGGAGCGGTGAAAGATCTTATTCGGCAGGGCAAAGTGAAGCACTTCGGGCTTTCGGAAGCGGCCGCCAAGACCATCCGGCGCGCCCACGCCGAGCAGCCGGTCACGGCGGTGCAGAGCGAATACTCGCTCTGGTGGAGACGCCCGGAAGAGGACGTGCTGCCTACTTGCGAGGAACTCGGCATCGGGTTCGTGCCGTACAGTCCGCTGGGCAAGGGCTTCCTCACGGGGAAAATTGACGAAACCGCGAAGTTCGACCGCACCGATTTCCGCAGCCAACTGCCGCGCTTTACGCCCGAGGCATTGAAGGCCAACCAGGCGCTGGTGAGCCTGCTGCAGGAGATCGCCAAGCGAAAAAAGGCGACTCCCGCTCAAATTGCGCTCGCTTGGCTGCTGGCGCAAAAGCCGTGGATCGTTCCTATTCCGGGCACGACGAAGTTGAGCCGCCTGGAAGAAAACCTCGGCGCCGTGAACGTCGAGCTGACGCCGGACGACCTCCGCGAGATCGAAAGCGCGGCGTCAAAAATCGCGATTCAAGGAGCCCGCTATCCCGAAGAGATCGAGCGGACGAGCTATCGCTGAACGCAAGGAAAGTGGGAGGGTGAAAACACGGAAATCAAGCGAGCTGGCTCGCAAGCATCGGCGAAGGGACCTGCCGAGTTGTTCACGGGGAACGTGCGGATTGATCCGCTCGTGCAGGCGCCCGAACCGGCGCGTGTCTCCTGCGCGAGCGTCACGTTCGAGCCGGGGGCGCGGACGGCCTGGCACACGCATCCGCTCGGACAAGAGACCGCAAAACCCGTAGTTCGCGCCGTCCGCTGCTGGAATTCGTGCGCGTTTGAGTTCCGGTGCGTTACGCGCTCAGGTGGCGGCAAAGACTCGCGAGAAGGCGATGGTGACGCTCGCGTGAAATTGAGCCGATTGTGCCCAGCAGGGCGGTTTCCGGCAATACACCGAGGAATCCCAGGCGGATAATGGAGGCCGCCTTCAGGCCCGTGGTCGCAAACTCGGGGTCGCTCGGCCCGACCAGTTCGTCGAAATCGGCGACGCCCTGGTGCACTTGAGTGCTGACGCCGCAGACGAGCCAATCACCAAACGGTGGCAGGCGGCGGAGAAGAACGGCAGGACGATTCTTGATGCGGCCATCGGCTTGAGGAAGGGGAGCGAGGACGATGTCGCCTTCGTTCATTTGCGAAGGTCAGCCTCGGTGTATTCGGGCTCGTTATCGCCGTAAGCGCGAGCCAGTTGTTGGACGGAAAGCCGCAACCAATCGTCCCGCTCGTCGTCTTGGGGAAGCACGACCACGACCAAGTGAGCGTTTTCTGGCAATGGGTAAGGCTCGTCCAGCACAATCTTCTTTCCATCGTAGTGGGCGCTCAAGGCTACCGTTTTCATCGTACACTATCCTACAGTTCCTGAGACATCATCGCAAGCCCAGCTTTCAATGGCTGCGAGAGCCGCATCCGAGCGAAGTAAATTTGGTCCAAACCTTAACAAAGACAGGAGTTGGATATGGAAATCAAGCGAGCTGGCTCGCAAGCATCGGCGATAGGACCTGCCGAGTGGTTCACGGGGGACGTGCGGATTGATTGGCAGGCGCAGGCGCCCGAACCGGCTCGTGTCTCCTGCGCGAGCGTCACGTTCGAGCCGGGGGCGCGGACGGCCTGGCACACGCATCCGCTCGGACAAACGCTCATCGTCACGGCGGGTTGCGGTTGGACGCAGCGCGAAGGAGGGCCGGTTGAGGAAATCCGACCGGGCGACGTCGTCTGGCTAGCGCCGGGCGAGAAACATTGGCACGGGGCCACGCCCGCCACGGGCCTGACGCACATCGCCATTCAGGAAAAGCTCGACGGCAAGACCGTGGATTGGATGGAGCACGTCACCGCCGAGCAGTATCTTTCTGGAAGCAAATCACCGCGCTAGCACTTTGTGGCGCGGCCATCCTGGCCGTGTTCCGCCACGGGGGAGACGCCCCGGCCCCATGCGCGTCGCCATCCTGGCTGTGTTGATGCACGGGCGAGACGCCCGTGCCACATCCGTTACGGTTGCCAGCCGCCGCCGAGCGCCTGGTAAAGCTGAACGAGAGCGAGGCGGGTGTTCAATTCCGCCTGAACGAGGTTGAATTGGGCGGCCAAGTAATTGGTTTCGCTGGTAAGGACCTGAAGGTAGCTCGCGCCGCCGTGGCGGTAAAGAATGAGCGAGAGGCGATCGGAGCGGCGCGCCGCGCGAGTGAGCCGCAACTGCTGGCGAAGATATTGGCGATCCTGCCGGTAAGCGACCAGGCTATCCGAGACCTGCTCGAGGGCGGTCAAAATGGCTTGATGGTAAGCAAAGACCATTTGGCGCCACTGGGCCTGAGCTAAACGCACGCCGGCATGAAGCGCGCCGGCCTGGAAAATCGGCTGGGTCAAATTGAGGGCAACGTTCCAGGTTCGGCTGGGGCGGATGAGCAAGCGGTTGAGCGCGTAACTTTCCGTTCCGCCGGTTCCGGTGAGCGAGATATCCGGAAACAGAGCCGCCTTCACGACGCCGATTTGCGCGGTGGCGGCCATCAGATTGGCTTCCGCCTCGGCGATGTCGGGCCGGCGTTCGAGCAATTGGGAGGGCAAGCCGGCGGGCACCACGGCGGGTTGAGGCTGCTCGATTAGAGGACGGCCGCGAGGAATCGGGCCGGGGTTTTGGCCGAGCAGAAGGCTAAGGAGATTTTCCTGCTGCGCGATCTGGCGCTCCAGGTCAGGGATTTGTTCCGCCGCCGTGTCCACAAGTTGCTCAGCCTGGCTCACGTCGAGCGCCGAGGCCGAGCCGTGCCGCGCCAACACCTGAATCAGCCGCAGCGAGCGTTGGCGCGAGGCGAGGGTGCGACGGGCTACCGAAAGGTCGGAGTCCAAGGCGCGAAGTTGGAAATAGGCGGCGGCCACGCTCGCCACAACCGAAGACTCCACGGCGCGCTGGCCCCATTCGGTGGAGAGCAACTGGGCGCGAGCCGCTTCTGTCTCCCGCCGATACTTCCCCCAAAAATCCAAGTCCCAGATGACGGAAAGATTGAGCTTGCCGGCGTTCACTTGATAGGCCGGAAAAACCTTGGAGATTTTGGGATTCTGCTCGCTAAAAAGCCCCGCCCCAAAATCAACGAAAGGAAATTCATTGGCTCGGGTCAAGCCGAACTCGGCTTGGGCCTCCAGAACCCGGGTGGCGGCAATGCGCACGTCGTCATTCTGGACGAGCGCCGTGTGAATCAGTTTGACGAGCACCGGATCCTGAAATACTTGCCACCATTTTTCCGCGCCGAGCGACGCCGGCGCGGTGGAAGGGGCCGCGCCACGATAAACCGCCGGCAGACTGACCGGCGGCCGATGATAATTCGGGCCAACCATGCAGGAGGAGAAAAAGAGCACGAGCAGGCTAAGAAGGGCCCATTTTTTCATTTAATCCCCCTGCCCCGAAGCCTCGCCCGGCGCCCACTGCGGTGCCTGATGGCGCTCGGCGCCCGAAACGCGCTCAACCACGTAAAAGATGGCGGGAATAAAGAAAACGCCGATGGCGCTGGCCGCCAGCATTCCCCCAATTACCGTCGTCCCCATGATTTGACGGGCAATCGAGCCGGTGCCCGACGCCGTCCAGAGCGGGACGCAGCCCAGAATGAAAGCAAAGGACGTCATCAATATGGGTCGAAGCCGCAGACGCGCTCCGCCGAGCGCCGCCTCGGAGAGCGACTTGCCTTGCTCGTGCTGTTTTTTGGCGAACTCCACAATCAGAATGGCGTTTTTGGCGGCAAGGCCGATGAGCATCACCAAACCAATCTGCGAAAAAACATCGTTGTTCAGGTGGACCATGTAGGCCGGATAGAACCGGGCGACGTACCACCGCCGCAGCAGCAACATGCCCAAGGCGCCAAAGACGGCAATGGGCGTGCTCAACAGAACGCTGAACGGCAGCGACCAACTCTCATACAGCGCCGCCAAGATCAAGAAGACGAACAACAGCGACAAGCCGAAGATGGCCGTGGCGGAAACGCCGTGGCGGGCTTGCTGCTCCTGAAACGACATGCCCATGTAGCCGTAACCCATGCCGGGAGGCATGGTTTGCTGGAAAACCCGTTTCAAGGCCGCCGTCGCCTGGTCGGAGCTGTAGCCCGGAGCGGCGCTGCCGTTGATTTGAGCGGCGTCGTATTCGTCGTAGTGCATGACGAACTGGGGGCCGAGCTCCGGCTCAAAGTGGACCAGCGTCGAGAGCGGCACCATCTGGCCGCGGTCATTGCGAACATAAAAGCGGCGCACGTCGGTGGTTTGGGTGCGAAAGTTGGGTTCACCTTCCACATAGACCTGCCACTGCCGGCCAAAGCGGTTGAAGTAATTGACAAAGATGCCGCCCAGAAAGGCCTGAAGCGTGGTATAAACATCGGGCAAGCTCACGCCCATTTTGAGCGCTTCGGCGCGATCCACGCGAGCGTACATTTCCGGCATGTTGGGCACGAAGGTGGTGGAAATCGAGCCGATGGCCGGTTGCTTGCGCGCCGCCGCCAAAAACTTGGCCAAGTTGGCCGCCAAGAAAGGAATGCCTTGGCCGTTGCGATCCTCCAAGACAAACGTGAAGCCGCCCGAGGTGCCGACGCCGGGAATGGCGGGCGGTGAGAAGCTGAAGGCCGTGCCTTGCGGCAGGCGGCTCAATTCGCGGTTGAGTCGCGCCTCAATCGCCCACACTTGCTCTTTGGCCTGCCGCCGGTCGCTCCACGGCTGGAGGGTCACAAAGAAGAAAGCCGAGTTGGTCGCCTGAACGTAGCTCAGCAGGCTGAAACCGACCACGCTCGTGACGTAACGAACCCCGGGCGTGCGGCGGAGGATTTGCTCGATTCGATGCGCCACGGCATTGGTTCGCTGGAGCGAGGCGCCGTTCGGCAGGCTCAGGTTCACATAGGCGTAGCCCATGTCTTCCTCGGGCAGAAAGCTGGTGGGCAGTTTTTTGCCTATCAGCGCCGCGCCGCCCAGGAACAACAGCAGCAGAACCATCGCCACAGCGCTTTTGCGAATCAATTGCCCGGAGACGCGAATGTACGTGTTGGTGGAGCGAACAAAGACCCGATTGAACCAACGGAAAAATGCCGCCAGCGGCCCGCGTCCCGGCTTGGCGGGACGAAGCAGCAAGGCCGCGAGCGCCGGACTTAGGCTCAGCGCGTTAAAGGCAGAAATGATGACGGAAATGGCAATAGTGACCGCAAACTGCTGATAAAGCCGGCCGGTGATGCCCGGAATGAAAACCGTCGGCACGAAGACCGAGGAGAGCACCAGGGCAATGCCGATGACGGGCCCGGAAATCTCCTGCATGGCGGTCAGCGCGGCCTGGCGCGGCGCCAGCCCTTCCTCGATGTGCCGCTCCACGGCCTCCACCACCACAATCGCGTCATCCACAACCAAGCCGATGGCCAAAACCAATCCGAACATGGAGAGCGTGTTGATGGAAAAGCCGAACAGCGGGAAGAAGGCAAAGGTGCCCACCAGGGAGACCGGCACGGCCAGCAGCGGAATCAGCGTGGCGCGCCAATTCTGGAGGAAGAGGTACACGACCAGAATCACCAAGCCGAGGGCAATCAAGAGAGTGATAAGAATTTCCTTCATGCCTTCGGAAACGGCCAACGTCTGATCGAGCGAGACGGCGTAGCCCATGTCGGGCGGAAAGCGCAGCTTGGCGCGGGCCATATAATCACGCACTTCGCGGGCATCCTCGACGGCGTTGGAGCCGGGAAGCTGATAGACGGCGATGACGGCGCTGGGCCGGCCGTTCAACCGGCCCTTGAGCGAATAGAACTGCGTGCCGAGCTCCACGCGGCCAATGTCGCGCAGGCGCACCACGCCGCCCGCCGGATTTTCCCGCACCACCACGTTGCCAAACTGCGCCGCCGTGATGAGCCGGCCTTGCGCGCGCACCGCGTAGGTGAATTCCTGGCCGGGCGGGGCGGGCTCGGCTCCAATCTGACCGGCGGGATTGACGGTATTCTGCGCCTGAAGGGCGCTGACCACGTCGGGAACGGTGATGCCCAACTGCGCCATGCGGTTCGGGTTAAGCCAGATGCGCATGGCGTATTGGCCGGAACCAAAGACCTGCACGTTGCCGATGCCTTTCAGCCGGGCAATCGGGTCGTAAAGATTGATGTAGGTGTAGTTGGCCAGGAATTGAGCGTTGTACGTGCCGTGGGGCGAGTCGAGCGCGACCAGCATGAGCGGCGCCGTGGTGGACTTCTGCACGATGACCCCGTAGCGGGTGACATCGGAGGGAAGCTGCGAGGCGGCCTGCGTTTCCCGCATCTGGCTCAAAATCAGGTCGGTGTCGGGATTGGTCCTGACGCCAAAATCCACAATCATGGTCATCTGATTATTGGATGTGGCGCTCAGCGAATACATATAGTTCATGTTGTCCACGCCGCTCATCTGTTCCTCGATGGGCGTGGCCACCGATTGGGCGATGGTTTGGGCGTCGGCGCCGACGAACGTCGCCTGAATTTTGGTTTCCGGAGGAACGATTTGCGGAAACTGCGAAACCGGAAGGCGGAAGATCATGAGGGTTCCCACCAGCACGAAGAGGATCGCAATCACGATGGCCACGATGGGGCGTCGAATGAAAAAACGATACATGGCTTAGCGATTCCCTCCCTGGTAAGGTTGGGGCGTCACCGGCTCGCCCGGCCGCACTTTTTGCGCGCCTTCCGCAATCACCTGCTCGCCCGCGTGCAAGCCCGAGGTAATCACCCACAGGGTGCCCACGGTGGGGCCGACTTCGACCGAGCGAAAACTGACCCGATGGTCGGCGCCGACGACGGCCACCTGGTAGGTGCCTTGCAATTGGGTGACGGCGCGCTGAGGAATCAGCAACGCGTCCTTCAGAATCTGCGTGAGGGCGCGGACGCGCGCGTATTCTCCCGGCCGCAGCACGGCGTCAGGATTGGGAAACGCTCCCACAATCTGGATGGTCCCGGTTTGGGGATCCACTTGTCGGTCGGCGAACAGGATGCGTCCGCGATAGGGATACACGCTGCCATCCGCCAACGTCAGCGTGAGAGGAATCGCCGCGGCGCGGCTCAGCAGATTCATCCGGCCCGGCTGCACGCGCTGCGCAATGCGGAGATAATCCTGCTGGCTGATCGGAAAATAGACCTTGATGGGATTGACTTGCGAGACGGACGTCAACACCGTGGAAGGCCCCACCAGATTGCCCACTTGAACCTGAGCGATACCCGCCAGCCCGCCAATCAGCGAGCGAACCTTCGTATAGCCCAGATTGAGGGAGGCTTGCTCGACCGCGGCGCGCCCGCCTTCGACCGCGGCTTGGGCGGCACGTTGAGCTTGACGATCGTCATCCAACTGGCTTTGTGGAATGGCTTGGGCGCGGGCTTCTGGAATGTCCCGCTGAACGTCCAGGGTGGTCTTGACCCACTGGGCTTTGGCCGCGGCCAGTTGAGCTTTGGCTTGGTCGAGCGCCGCTTGAAAGGGTCGGGGATCAATCTCAAACAGCACTTGGCCCCGATGAACAAAGCCTCCCTCGCGGTAATCCTGGCGGATGAGGTAGCCGGAAACTTGCGGCTCAATGTTGGCGTTCAGATAACCTTGAAGCGTTCCCACCCATTCGCCGTAAATGGGAACATCTTTTTGCGTCACCGTGACCACTTCCACCACCGGCGGCGGCGGCGCGGCAGCATGGACGGCTGGACGCTCGCAGCCGGCGCTCATCATCACCCCAAGCAAGACGGCCGCGGCGACGGCCTCTTTCGCTCTTTTGGACGTGTCCTTTGGCAAGGTTGCCCCCTTCTGAGGAATATTGTGCGGACGAATCGAATGACCTGAAGGTTTCTCACTCCTTTAACCGCGCGTGCAGGTAGGCCGCCAGAAGCAGCTTGAATTCCTCGACAATCCGCTGGCGCTCGGTCGGAGTGGCTCGAGCGTAAAGCGTCAGGAAGGCCTTCAACACTTGGCGCAACACCCCCGCTAAACGCAGAGCTTGGGCGCGCGACAGCCAGGGACGGCCGAGGCGCAATATCGCCGCAATGCGCCGACGCATTCTCTCGTGGCGCCGATGGCTGTGACGGCTGGGCGGCAAATCCAGCAGCGGCAGAAAGGCGGGATGGCGTTGCGCCATCGCCACGGGAAAAGTCAGCAAGCGTTCGGTCAGCGGCTCGACCTCTAGCTTCTGCCCGCCCAGCCGGCCGACCCTCCAAAACTCCTCGTATTCCTTGGTGAAGCTTTCCCGCAGCGCGTCGGCCAGCGCATCCTTATTGGGGAAAAATTGATAGAGCGAACCGACAGCGGAGCCGCCCCGCCGCGCAATGGCGCACATGGTCGCCCCTTCATAGCCCGATTCCGCGATCACCTGCTCGGCCGCGCGCAGCAAACGCGTCACCCGCCGCCGGCCGCGCTCCTGCCTCGGCTCCTTGCGGGCCGACAAGCCAAAACGTGAGGCCATATTCGCATTTTACCACAGGAGGTGGCGCAGCGGTTGGGCGTCTCCACCTCTGCGGCTGGCGCCGCGTTGGAGATGGTGATATAGCATCGTCAGGCCATAAGCAAGGTGGGAAAAGTGTATCTTAACAAATTGATTTGACCCAGGAGCCGGAAGGCGGATGCACGGTGCTCGTGCCATCGCTCGACGGGTGCGTATCCTATGACGCGACGTTTGAAGCAGCCACGGCGAACACCCGCGGGAGAGATCTGGCAACTGCTTGACGCGTAATGGGATCGTTGGTGGACCTGAGGGGATTCGAACCCCTGACCCCCTGGTTGCAAACCAGGTGCTCTCCCAACTGAGCTACAGGCCCGGTTAAACTGCCCTTGCCATGATTCTAGGAGTGAGCGCACGGGCATTGCAAGCCCGAATCGCAGACGTCGCTCTCCATGGGAGTGAAGATTGATTCCCGCCTCAGAATCCCGCACACTGGAGGGAAAGGGAACTTGGCGAATGACGCGGGACGACTGCTGCAATCTGCGGGGAGGCTATGGACTCAACACGCATGGAATTTCTGATGGAAAGCCTAAAGGCAAAGCCCAAGGACCCGTTTCTTCTCTATGCCTTGGCGATGGAGTTGGCCGGGGCAGGGCGTGACGAAGAAGCCTGGGCGCAGTTCAAGATTCTGTTGCACGAGCAGCCGGAATATCTGCCGACGTATTATCAGGCCGGGATGCTTCTGGAGCGACTGGGACAGACAGAGGAGGCTCGGCAAATCCTTGAGCGGGGCGTGAAATTGGCTCAAGAACAGGGCAATACGCACACTGCACGGGAGCTTGGCGCCGCCTTGGCGGAGTTGGAGGACGCGGCAAGTTGAAAGGCGGCCGTCCGGCTGAGGGTGACGGTGGGCGGCGCGGGGAGGGTGACGGAGGCGGGGCGATGGCCGGCAGTCTGGGAGCGAAAGTTGAGGAAAGCCTTTCCGCGCATGAGAAGCAAGCGGTGGCCCTGAGTTCCATTCTGGCGGCCGGCGCTTTGATGGTGATGAAGCTGGCGGTGGGGATGGAGACGGGCAGCCTTGGCATTTTGTCGGATGCCGCGCATTCGGGGCTGGATTTAGTGGCGGCCAGTGTGACTTATTTTTCCATTCGGCTGGCGGATAAGCCGGCGGATCCTTCGCATCCCTTCGGGCACGGCAAGTTTGAGTCGCTTTCGGCGTTCATTGAGACCGCCCTGTTGCTGGTCACGTGCGGCTGGATTGCGGTGGAATCGCTGGAGCGGCTTTTTTTCAGGCCGGTTCGCGTGGAACCGTCGGTTTGGGCGTTCGTCGTGATGGGGACAGCGATGTTGGTGGATGTGTTTCGCTCGCGCGCCCTTTCTCGGGTGGCCCGCAAGCACCAAAGCCCGGCACTCGAAGCCGACGCGTTGCATTTCTCAACCGACATCTACAGTTCCGGGGTGGTGGTCCTGGGGCTACTGCTGGTTTGGGTGGCAAAGGCATGGAAGATTCCCGGCTTGGAAGCCGCGGACCCGCTGGCGGCCTTGGTCGTGGCGGCCATTATTGTGCGCGTCACGCTGCGTTTGGGCCGCAAGACCGTGGACGCGCTGGTGGACGCCGCGCCCGCCGGAGCGGAGGATTCGATTGCCAAAGCCGTCGCGAGCGTGGAGGGCGTGTTCAGCGGCGATCATATCCGGGTTCGGCAGAGCGGCAATCGGCTTTTTGTGGACCTTCGGCTGACCCTCGGCAGTAACATTCCCTTCGAACATGCTCAATCGGTGGTGGATTTGGCGGAGGCCAAAATCCGCGAACTGTTTCCGAACGCCGACGTCGTGATTCGCGCCACGCCCCGCCAACCGGCGCGAGGAGATCTGCTGGAGGAGATTCGAACCGTGGCGCATCGGGAAAATTTCTTCATTCATAACGTCAGTGCTTTTGAGGTGGACGGCAGGCTTCACGTGGACCTTGACCTGGAAGTGGATCCGGCATTGAAGCTGGAGGAGGCTCACCGGCAGGCGACTCGGCTCGAACAACGGCTCCGCGAGGAAGTGGCCAATGTGGAGCGGGTGAACGTCCACTTGGAACCCCAGGTGAGAAGCGTGGAGACGGCTGGCGACCGTCCCTTCAAGCAAGCCGAGATGGAGCAGAAGCTGATTGAAATTGCCCGCAAAACACCCGGCCTGGTGGATTGCCACTCGGTGGAGATTCACTCCGTGGGCGGAAGCATGTTGGTGCGGTTGCACTGCACGATGGAGCCGGGACTCCCGATCGGTCTGGTCCACGAGGTGACCGAGCAGATTGAGTTTCGCTTTCGGAAAGCCTTCCCGCAAATCTCCAAGGTCAGCATCCATGCCGAGCCGGAAGGCGCGCCGGAGGAACCCTCGACCTCACCCTCCGCGTGAGCAAATTCCTTGGACGGGATTCGAGGCTTCTTCCGCTCGAGGGCCTTCCGGGAGAACAAGCCTAAGAGGCGTGATTAAGGCTTCGGCTTGTCAGAGGCCGATTTCGACGCGGCCGCGGGAGCAGCGGGCGGCGTGGCGTTCGCCGTTTGCACAGGATATTTGGCGTCGTAGGCGGCCACGATGGCGCCGGTGATATTGAGCCCTTTGGCCGCGTAATAGACCGGCACCGTGGAAGCGTCCATCACCAGCGAGAAGCCGTGCTGTTGCGCGTACTGGTCAATCACCTGAACCATCTTGCGGCCGATGCGGCGAACAATGTCCTGACGGTCATAGGTAAAGTCCGTTTGGGCATCGTCTTCCTCGCGCTTGAGCATGGTTTCTTTTTCTTGCAACTCGCGCGTTAAGCGGCGCTCTTCGCTGCCGCTCAGCGTGGTAGCCTGGGTCTCAAGCTGGTTTTGGAGGTTTTGGACGGCCTGCTGGTCCTTCTGAATCTGTTCTTGTCGCGGCTTGAATTTGGCCTGCAGGTCGGCAAAGGCTTTCTTGCCTTCCGCGCAATCCAGAATCGCCGTTTGGATATCAATGATGCCGACTTTTCCCGATGACGCTGGCTGTGTCGAGGCAGCCCAGCCCGGAAGGCTCATCGGGCCAGCCAGCAGCAAGGCCAGCGTTGTGAGGGTCAAAATCTGATTCTTCATCTTAACTCCTTGGAAAATAGCCCTAAATTGTTGAGGGTTCCTGAGCCACGCACGGCTATTTTCACGCTGGTTCGGACCGAGGTGGTCATGGTGGCTCCAAAACGTTCATTAAATTTGGATGGCTCTTCCGCCGCTCTTACGGTTTGTTCGCCTCCCCTCAGAAAGTTCGGGCCACGGTGAATCCAAACCGAGATCGGATGTCCTGCCACCGAAGGCCGGAAAAGAACGGGAACACTTCGTCGTATGTTGCCTGGTTGGGGAACATGGAGCGCGGCGGCAAATCCTGCGGCGGCGTCAACACCTTATCGAGCCGCAACCAATTATAACCCCAATAAATCTCAAAAGGAATATTCATCATCGGAATGACTACTTGCAATTCCAAGCCGGTTGAGGCGCGCGGCTGGTAGTTCGTCCCGGGAATTGCATGAAGCTGGGTCGGCAGCGGGAAATAAGGGAATTCATTGTGAATCTGGCTGAGCGAGGCCGGCGCAATTTGCAACTGGCTGGCTCGAAGGGCCATGTCCTCGCCGGCGTCCACGAAATAAGCGAGGGTGACCGGGCCCATGATGGGAATGCGATATTCGAAGTTACCATAAACCTCCGTGTCGCCCCCAGGGAAGATGGGCGTGTAATAGGGGAACTTGGTGGAGGAGCCGCAGGTCCCGTTGGGCTGGCCGTTGCTCCCGATACCCTGGATGCGATTTCCGGCGGAGTCCAAGTTGCACACGGAACCGATGGTCGGGAACCAGGCCATCGGGCTGATGGTTCGCAGATCGAAGCCCCGAATATCATATTCGCCGCCCATGTAAAAACGAGAAAACGGTGGGGGAACCCGGCCGCCAAACCCGGAGATGGTGGAGGCGTACAAGTGGAAGGCCAGAACATTCCGCCGTTTGTTGATCGGATGGAAGTACTTAAACTCAAAGACGGGATTGATCGTGTTAACGTTGCCGCCGAGCACGCTGCCTGAAAACCCTAGCGCCGCGTAAATGTACTTCCCTGTGTGAGGATTGAATTCATTGTCCACCGTGTTGTAAAGGTAGGTCGGCATGACCTCACTCGAAGTGATGCCGGAAAGCGAATTGGGGCCGACAAAACCGCTGAAGTTGAGAGCCTCAAAATAATTGAGCGACGCGGCGCTGAAGGCGGTGATGCTGCTCTTGGAATAGCTGTAGGTGAGGCCAACCCGGGCAAAGCTGCTCCGCAAAGGATAGCTGGCAAACGCGGTGAAGCCGGAAGAGTTCTCCGCAAAATTCTGGAAGAGAAGCTGGCCGTAAGCAGTGTTTTGCAGGGAAGTGAGGTTCAGCCCGGTGAGGACGGAGGTTTGTTGCAATTCGTTGTAATTGTAATAGCTCTTGAACACCGTAAAGCCGGAAGTGATCGGCCGGTCAAACAGATAAGGCTCGGTGAAACCAAACTGATAGAGCTTCTGATAGGTGCCGAACTCCATATCCAGGCTTAGGGTTTCTCCCAGACCAAGAAAATTGTTGGTGGCGTAATTGAAGCCGATGAAGTTGCCTGCCAAGCCGCTCACACCGCCGGAGAATCCGATGGAGTTGCGCCCCTTTTCGTGAACCTTAAGGTCAATATCCACCGTGTGATTTCGATGATTCTGCCGGATGACGTAATCGCTCTTTTTGATGGGATTGAAAAATCCAAGTTGGTTGACCCGTAAAATGCTCAGCTTCCATAACTCCGAGTTGAAGACCATGCCTTCATAAACTAGCAACTGGCGCCGAATGACCTTGTCGCGCGTCTTGGTGTTGCCGGAGAACTCAATCCGATGCACATAGTATTGGTGGCCCTCGTCGAAGTCGAAGGCGAGGTTGATGATTCTCTTTTTGCGAACCGGCTGCGGGTCGGGCGTCGCCACAAAGTTGATGTAGCCGTAAGCGCCGTACAGCGTGGTCAGATTCTTAATGGCGGTGCGCA
Source organism: Acidobacteriota bacterium (assembly GCA_021838785.1). Classification (GTDB taxonomy): domain Bacteria; phylum Acidobacteriota; class Terriglobia; order UBA7540; family UBA7540; genus JAKCCV01. The sequence continues at coordinate 58,679 of JAKCCV010000012.1, forward strand.
TCTTGCCCAAGCTGAAGACATCGCCCGGCTTCATGCCCAGGAACGGTTCGAGCTTGGCGGTGGGGAAGAGCTTGTTGCCGCGGATGGTAAATTTGCCCAAACGATATTGATGACCTTCGTCAATGGGAATGGTGACGTCCACCGCCTTGCCGTGCCCCCAGCTCCAAAAGAAGAAGGGCCAACGGTGTTCGGTGTTCCTCATTTTGACGATGGGCTCTTTCGGCGTGGCGAAGAAATAGCCGTGGTTTTGGTAAAGGTCGCGGACTTTGCCGAGGTCATAAAGCACCTTGTCGCGGTCATAGGTTCGATGGAACCAGTAGAACCAGGGCGGCAAACCGATGGGACGAACGTCCTTCATGCTCTGAACCAGAACACGGTTGGGAAAGACGGTGTTGCCGACGAATCGAATCGTGCCAATTTTGATTTTGGGGCCTTCGTTGACAATGAAGGTCAACGCCACAGAATCAGGAGGGATATCGCGGGTGCGGGCGCGCACCGTGGCAAATTGACGCCCGTGCGCCGCCAGCATTTCCCGAATCACGACTTCGGCGCGCTTGACCACCGTCGGATCATATTGCGAATCAATGGTGAGACCGATGCGCTCCTTCTCAAAGGCTTGCATCACGTCGGAGTCGGTAATCGTGGTCATGCCTTTGTAGGCAATGCTGCGAATGAGCTTCTTTTCCGTGAGCCAGAAAATGACGATCTTGTTGCCGTCCTTGGCTGTGGCGGCTTCCAAGCGAATATCGTCGAAGTAGCCCGTATTCCACAGGGCGTGAAAGTCCCGCTCCAGGCGGTTGACGTCATACGTCATGCCAGGACGCGAAAAGATGCGGGCGCGCAGCGTGGAGTCTGGAATGCGCCGATTGCCACGAAAGATGATTTTGTCAATGAGGACTTGCTTGGCGGGCTTTTTAACTTTGGCCGCGGGTTTCGTGGGAGGAGCCTTCACGTTTTCAAGCTTTTGAGGTGGCACGGGAGCGGCCGCTTTGGGATTGATAAATTGCAACTTTTGCGGCGGCGAAGGAGGGGCGGGTGGAGTCTTCGCGGGCGGCCCGGAGGTCGTTGGATGCTGAGTAGAGCCGGAAGCCGCCTGGGGCGAGCCGGGGGAGTTCGATGATTGGCGCGGCGCGGCGGCGGCGAGGAGCGCGAAGACGCTCGCTACAGCCAGCGCGAGAGCGGCCCTGCGCACTGCGGCCGCAAGTCCTCGAATTTTCTGCTCCAATCTCCCCTTCCTCCAGGAAAAGTCTCTTCCCTTTTCCTCCGCCACAGTTTAGTTCTTTCCGATGCCGGGAGCGCATCGAAAGTTGGCCGTGATGCTCTTTGGATCAACGGAGGAGCTTCCCTCGCCGGAAAGCCAACCTTCAGGTCGGCGTTGCCTGCGGGGGATTGAAGCGCCCGCGACAAGGGTGCTAGCGTGAGAGAGGCGTGGCCGTGGCAAGCCGGTCCTTTGCCGAACGGAAGCTGAGCGCCTCATTCTCCACCACCACGTCCAGCACCGCCGGCGGCTGGATCTCCCCTTGAATCAGCGCTTCCGAAAGAGGATCTTCCACATACTTTTGTAAGGCCCTTCTCAGAGGTCGGGCCCCGTAGGAACGGTCCGTGCAAGTCTTTTCCAGGATCCACTTGGCAGCTTCCGGCAACAAATTGATGGAAATGTTCTTCTGACCAAGATGCTGGTTGGTCTGGCTCACCAGGAGCTCGAGAATGAGGATGAGGTCATTTTCCGACAGGGCGCTAAAGACAATAATTTCGTCCAGGCGATTGAGAAACTCAGGGTTAAAGAGCCGTTTCACCTCGCTCATCACGAGTTCTTCGATCTTTTTTTCAGTCGCTCCCTCCGTGGCCGACTGGAAGCCCAAGTGCGATCGGCGCTCCAGGTAGCGCGCTCCAATGTTGGAGGTCATAATCATGATGGTGTTTTTGAAATCCACGGTGTTGCCGAGCCCGTCCGTGAGCTGACCATCCTCGAAGACTTGCAGCAGGATATTGAAGATGTCGGGATGGGCTTTCTCAATTTCGTCCAACAAGACGACGCAATACGGCGTGCGCCGCACGCGCTCGGTCAACTGCCCGCCTTCCTCGTAGCCGACATAGCCGGGCGGAGAACCGATGAGCTTGGAGACGGAATGCTTCTCCATATACTCGGACATGTCGAAGCGAATCAAAGAGCGTTCGCTGCCAAACAGAAAGGCGGCCAAGGAACGAGCCATCTCCGTCTTGCCGACGCCCGTCGGGCCTAAAAACAGGAAGGAGCCGACCGGACGGTTGGGAGATTTTAACCCCGCCCGTGAGCGGCGAATGGCGCGCGCCAGGGCGGAAATGGCTTTGTCTTGGCTGATGATGCGCTTATGCAACTCCTCCTCAATGCGGAGAAGTTTGGACATTTCTTCTTCTTTAATGGAGTGGACGGGGACGCCGGTCCACCGGGACACGACTTCCTCAATGTCTTCGCGGCCCACGATTCCGATGGCGGTTTCATCAATATTGTACTTCTCGCGGAGCAGGCGCAGGTTCTCTCGTTCTTTGCGCTCTTCATCGGAATAGAAACGCGCCTTTTCAAATTCATGGTTGGCAATCGCGGTTTCCATCCGATGCACCACGAATTTGATGCGCTTTTGCACGTCCACCATCTCTTCCGGTAGCGCGCTTTGGCGCAGCTTCACGCGGGCCCCGGCCTCGTCAATCAAATCCACGGCCTTATCCGGCAGGAAACGATCCGGAATGTAGCGGCTGGCGTGATAGACCGCGCTGGTCAGTCCATCGTCCGTATAACTGACGGCGTGGAATTTTTCGTAGCGTTCTTTGATGCCCATCAAAATCTTAATGGCTTCTTCCTCGGTGGGAGGAGGCACCTTCACGGCTTGGAAGCGGCGCTCGAGAGAACGATCGCGCTCAATGGATTTGCGGAACTCCGCTGGCGTGGTGGCGCCGATGCATTGAATCTCGCCGCGGGAGAGTGCGGGCTTAAGGATATTGGCCGCATCGAGCGAGCCCTCGGCGGAGCCGGCGCCGACCAGGGTGTGAATCTCATCTATAAAGATAATCGCATCCTGAGCTTCCATCAGCTCTTTCATGATGGTTTTTAGGCGCTCCTCAAACTGGCCGCGATACTTGGTGCCGGCCACGATGAGGGAAAGATCCAGAGCGAGAATCCGCTTATCCGCCAAAAACGGCGGCACGTCGCCTTCCGCTACACGCTCCGCCAGCCCTTCGACGATGGCGGTCTTGCCCACCCCCGGCTCGCCAATCAGCACGGGATTGTTCTTGGTTCGCCGGCAGAGGATTTGAATGACCCGCTCCAGCTCCCTTTCTCGGCCGACCAGCGGGTCGAGCTGGTTTTCCCGCGCCGCCTGAGTTAAATCCCGACTGAACTCGGCCAGCAGCGACGTTTCCTTGGGCCGGCTGGACGAGGCTTTTTCGCTCTGTGCCCGGCTCAATTCTTCGCGCAAGCTCGAGAGGCGCAGGCCCCGTTCGTGGAGAATCTCCGCCGCAAAGGATTTGTCTTCCCGCAGCAAACCCAGCAGCAGATGTTCCGTCCCGATATGTTTGTGCGCCAGCCGCTCCCCCTCCTCGGCGGCATAAGCCAGGACGCGCTTGCACTCCTGGCTGAGCGGAAGTTCGACCGAAGTGGGAACCTTCTCGCGAGGCGGCGTGCGAGCTTCAATCTGTTTGCGGATGGATTCGATCGAAGCGTGGGAGCGCAGAAAACGATTGGTGAGGGCTTTGTCTTCCCTTAGCAGGCCGAGCAGCAGATGCTCGGTTTCGATGTACGGGCTGCCAAACTGGCTGGCTTCGTAGCGGGCAAAAAATATAACGCGACGCGCTTTTTCCGTGTATCTCTCGAACATAGCTCCTCAGTTTGTCTTCCAACCTCGCCTTGCAGCGGGGTTACGGGCTTTCAATAAAACCGCGGAACTACGGTCTCGACCAGTTGACCGTTTTCTAGCCGCAGCGTTCGGCTAGCACGCTGTGCCAATTCCAGATTATGCGTCGCGACCACCGACGTCAATCGGTGCGCTTTGTGCAGGCGCTCGAGCAGGTCCATCACTAGACCTGCCGTCCGGCGATCCAGGTTCCCCGTTGGCTCGTCCGCCAAAAGCAGCGCCGGGCGGTTGGCGAGTGCCCTTGCCAGGGCCACGCGTTGTTGTTCGCCGCCGGAGAGTTCACCGGCCCGCCGTTGCCAAGCTTTGTCCATCTCAACTTCCGCCAAAAGGGTCTTGGCTTGCGTTTCGGCCTCTTCAAACTTCGTCCCGGCGATCAATTGCGGCAACATCACGTTTTCAAGCGCCGTAAACTCGGGTAAAAGGTAATGCATTTGCCAAACAAATCCAACCTGCAAGTTCCGGTAAGCGGCTCGCTCCGCCAAGGAGAAGTCGCTCAGCTTTTGACGCTTAAAGTATAGCTCACCCCGCGTGGGAGTGTCCAGCGCCGCCAGCAAATGAAGCAGCGTCGTTTTACCGGTTCCCGATTCTCCAATCAGCGCCACGCGCTCGCCTTCGTACACCTCCAGGTTCAATCTCTCCAAGACCACGACGTCTTCGGTCGCTGAGCGGAAGATTTTGGTCAGCTCCTCGGCTTGGAGGAGCGGTGCCGAATCGGTGGTGCTCATTCGTATTTCAAAACCTCAGCCGGATTCAATCGGGCGGCCGCCCGCGCCGGATAGAGCGTGGCCAAAAAGCTGATGGCCAGAGCGGCGGCGGCAATCCACAACCCGTCGCCCGGGCGCGGATGAAACGGTACTGCCGGCAAAGAATAAACCTGGGGCGAGAGAGGAAACAGGTGATAACGCTGCCCGGCCCAGGAAATGCCGTAGCCCAGCGCCAGCCCGAGCGCCGTGCCCAGCGCCCCGATGGCCAGCCCGTGCAACTTGAAAATTCTCGACACTTGCTCGGGCCGGGCTCCCATAGACATCAGCACGGCGATATCGCGGTTCTTTTCCATGACCATCATGGTGAGCGTGATGAAAATGTTCAGCGCGGCCACCAGGACAATGAGGCCGATCGTCAGGATGGTCACCAGCCGCTCCAAATTCATGGCGTTCAGCAAGGAGCGGTTTTGGCTCATCCAGGTGGTGGTATCAAAGCCCGGCCCGGCGGCGCGCCGCAGCTCCCGCGCTACCTGCGGAGCGAGATAAACATTATCAATCTTGAATTCGATATCGGAGACCACATTTTGCAGGTCAAAGAGGCGTTGCGCGGCCGCCAAGTTGGTAAACGCCCAACTCGAATCGAAATCATAGAAGCCGGAGTCGAAGACCCCCACCACGCGGAAGTGCCGGAACTTGGGAACGGTTCCGAACGGCGTCAGCGCGCCTTGCGGGCTGGTGACCAAAACGGTGTCGCCCACAAAAACCCCCAACGATTGGGCGAGGTCCTTGCCCAGGATAATGGGGTCGGCGCTGGGAAAGGTTTGAGAAAGTCCCTGCAACGACCCTTCGGTTAGATGCCGCAGGAGCGAGCCAACCTGCACTTCGCGTTGCGGTTCGATTCCTTTGAGCACCGCACCCTGGGCGCGTTGACGGCTGGAAATCAGAACTTCCTCATAAATGGCGGGCGCGGCCGCCACCACGTGCGGCAATTTGGAGAGGCGTGCCGTCAGCCGGTTGTAGCGCCGAATGCCGTCGTTTTTGACGCGGATCAAATTCACGTCCGTGACCGCGCCCAGCAGCTTCCGTTCCAGCTCCGATTTGAAGCCGTTGTTCACCGAGAGCGCCACCACCAGCGCGCAAACCCCCGCTGCCACGCCCAGCACGGAAATCACGGTGATCACCGAGATGGCCGCCTGCTGACGTTTTGCCTTCAAGTACCGGAGTGCGACAAAAAGCTCAAAACCCATCTTCGCCACCATTATCAATGACGGGAAGGCTTGCGGCCAAGCGAATTCCGACCCTTACAAGCGAGCGGAAGGGAACCAGGCCCCCCTGGGTTCTTGATATTCGCCGATGGACATGAGCAGCATGGGCTTGCCGAGTCGAAGACCTTGTTGGATACACCAGCGCGTCAGCTCGGATTGACGGAGGGGAAGAAGAAAGGAAAGAGGAGCATTGAGGGCGCTGGCCGCTCCCCAAAGCAGGGATTGCAAATCTTGATCGCTTTCGGCCACGGCATGTCCTGCCTGCCACAGGGTCAGCGAGGTCGCGTAGGCCGTTAGCCGCCCTTGGCGATAGCTCACCCACCCTGCGGAACGGCTCAGAGCGTCGGAAAGCTCATTCGAGCGATCGAAGCCGTGAACCCGCGCGGCGAGCCGGGCGCAATCGTCGAGATCGTCCATCGTCATGGGCCGAACCGTCGGCTCCGGAGACGTTGCCGTTTTAGGCCGACCAGTGACCAGCGCCAGTGGTTCTTTCACTTCAAACCCGAGCGAAGCGTAGAGCGCCACGGCTTGACCGTTAAACGCATCGGTGACCAGCCGCGCCCCGGGAGCGGTGCCGGCCCGGTCAAGAAGGTGCTCCATCAGACGTCGTCCGATGCCTTGCCCCTGCGCCTGCGGATCCACCGTGACGGGGCCAATGCCGCGAACTATCGCGCGCTCATCTAAAAATGCGGCGCCGACGATTTGCCCTCCAGTTTCGGCCACCACGCCATACACTTCCGGGTGGTCGAGTTGCGCCGCCGCCACGCGAATGGCGGTCGCTAGCTCGGCATAGCCCGAAGCAAAGCCATGCTGCTCGTTAATCCGGCGGAAAGCCTCGAAGATAATCCGCCCGCAGGCCGGGGCATCGCTGCTGATAGCGGCGCGCAATTGGATGTCCATCTCTTAACCCATCTTTGAAGCCCGGCCAAACGGCGCGCCGCATCCCGCGCCTTCGCGGGCGGCGGGGGTCGAGGCTGAACTTAGCGCTTCTCCGGTCGCAGCAACGGGAACAGAATGACGTCGCGGATGGAGCGGGAATCCGTCAGCAGCATCGTCAAGCGGTCCATGCCGATCCCTTCGCCGGCGGCCGGCGGCATGCCAAAGCTGAGGGCGCGAATATAATCCTCGTCAATCGTGTGAGCGGATAAATCACCCCGCTCCCGGAGGAGTTGCTGATACTCAAAGCGGTCGCGCTGCTCCGCCGGGTCGTTCAGTTCGCTGAAGGCGTTGGCGATTTCCATGCCCCCAACGTACAGCTCAAAGCGTTCCACAAAGTTCGGGTCGTCCGGCTTTTGCTTGGCGAGCGGCGAAACCTCCAGGGGAAAATCTAAAATAAACGTCGGGGCGATCAGGTGGTCCTCGGCCACCATCTCGAAAACAGCCTGAAGCAGGGCGCCCGGCGTGCCCGCGTTTAACAAGGCCGGCGTGATGGGCCCACGGCCCGTGCTGAGGGCCCAATTGTTGAGCGCGGGAACGTGTTGCTTCAGCGTCTGGAGGTCGGAAAGCTGCGGGTCCGCTGGTTTCTCCACGCCCTCGGGCCAAAAGCGAATAACGGCTTCTTTCATCGTGAGTCGCTCGAAGCGAGCCAACGAAATTCGATGCCCGTTGTATTCAAACTCTAAAGATCCGAGCACCGTCCGGGCCACGTGTTGCAGCAGTTGCTCGGTCAGCGCCATCAAGTCTTGATAGTCGCTGTAGGCTTGGTAGAACTCGAGCATCGTAAATTCGGGATTGTGCTGGGTGGAGATGCCCTCGTTGCGGAAGTTGCGATTGATTTCGTAAACGCGGTCCACTCCGCCCACCAAAAGGCGCTTCAAATAAAGTTCGGGCGCGATGCGCAGAAACAGATCCATATCGAGCGCGTTGTGATGGGTGACGAACGGGCGAGCGAGCGCGCCCCCGGCAAGGGGCTGCATCATGGGTGTTTCGACTTCCAAATAGCCTTGGGCGTCAAGAAAACCGCGAATGGCGCGAATAATTTGCGCGCGACGCTCAAAAATCTCGCGCACGCGCGGATTCACCATCAAATCCACGTAGCGCTGACGATAGCGAATCTCGACGTCGGTCAGGCCGTGCCATTTTTCAGGCAAGGGCAACAGGGCTTTGGCTAAGAAATAGAGCCGCTCGGCATGGACGGTCAGTTCCCCGGTGCGGGTGCGGAACAGATAACCCTCGACACCGAGCACGTCGCCCAAATCGAGCAGACCATAGAGCGCGAAGTCTTTTTCTCCCACCGCATCCTGGCGAACGTAAAATTGTAGTCGCGCGCCGCCGCCCGTCAAATGCCCAAAACCGGCCTTTCCGTGAGGGCGCAGAGTCAGGACCCGGCCTGCCACGCGAACGTGAACCCCCGAGGCATTCAGCTCTTCCGTGGTTCGGCTCGAATAGTCGGCTAAAATTTGAGGGATCGTGTGGGTGAAATCGAACTTGCGAGGATAAGGCTCATAGCCAAGGGCTACAATGGCCCGCAATTTCTTCTGGCGCTGAGCGGCCAGCGCATCACCCTCAGTGCCGGCGAGGGACAAGGGAATTCACCTCGTTCAGGTTTCTTTCCGTGGTGCGGCTAAAAACTGGCATTATAGAGAGCGCGCTCGATGAGTGTCAAGGAAAGGGGCTCTCCTGCGCGCAGAGGTGACGGAGAGGTAAGCGATGGGGAAGGGAAGATTTCTCAATCAAAAACTCGGCAAGCGGATGAGCCGGCAAGCCAGGCTTGCCAAGGCTCGATTGGCCGGCTTTCGCTCGAAGGGGGCCGCGACGCCACGCCTTCCCAAAAAGGGGCCTTCGCGCGAAGTTGGCCCTGGGCCGTCGTAGTCATCCCCAGCACGCCTATTTTCCCTGAGTTCAATCGCCGCTCGGCCAGATGGACGCAGACCCGGCGAAGGTGCTCGCGTACAAGGACCAGCAGCGCGTGGACGCGCAGGAGCACTCTGACCGAATGGGAGAAAGAATTACTGAGGTGGACAAATTTTCCTTGACTCTTTCTTAGCGGCCGGTTTAATTTTTGGATAGGCGCTGTGGCTGATGCGACCCATCGCGCGGCGCCAACGTTGTGGGACCCTCGGTAGGCGAGGCTCCCGCGCAACACAGAGGCCACTGCCCCTCGGCGTCGAGAGATGCACGAGGCCGGTAAAACAGGAATATCCGAATCAAGGGTTTTCCTAATGTGGCTGGGATCGGGAACGATCCCTGACGGAGCGCGGTGCTGAAGCTTGGACGAGTGGGGGCTGGCAGGACGAAAAGGAATTTGACGGCCAGCTCGCATGTGGTTCTCTTCAGAGTACCCTTCCTCGGCTTCATCACCGCACAGGTTAGGTTGTATGCGCGAAAGCGAAGACGGTGGCCAACCACCGAGTCGTTACGGACACTCGACTCGGACGTGGCGGCGGTGAAGCAGGAAACCTTCCTTCCAGCTCGCCTTCCGCTTCCTCCGAGACGATAAACCGGGAAGCTGGAAGGATTGAGCTTTCCCCACGGGTCGCCTCTTTGGAGACTCAGGGGGCGAACTCCCTTCCTTAAATTCCCAAGCATCGGCGGACCGGACTCCGCAGAAAGAAAAAAACGGACCGGTGCAGGGGGAGTGGTGTCTCGGCACGCGGTCGCAGTGGGCGAAAGTTATGCTGAAACCGGATAACACATTGGCGCCTCAAGAGGTTACGCAGGCTGGACGGCCGGCCAAAGGCATTGTGGTGCGATCCTCGTGGGCTCGCCACTTGCTGACCTTCCTCATGGTGATGGGGCCTGGGCTCATCGTCATGGAAGCGGATAATGATGCCGGAGCCGTGTCCACTTACGTTCAGGCGGGCGCGCAATATGGGACGCATCTGCTCTGGCTTCTGCTCTTTCTGCTGCCCTGCACCTACTTTGTGCAGGAGATGGTCGTGCGGTTAGGCATTGCGACGGGCAAAGGGCACGCCGCGATGATTTACCAGCGGTTCGGCAAGTGGTGGGGACTGTTTTCTTTTCTGGACTTGCAGTTATTGAACCTGCTAACGCTGGTGACGGAATTCGCGGCCATTGCCTTGGCGTCAGAAGGTCTTGGATTGCGACCGGCCGTGGGCGTGGTGGCCGCTGCCGCGGGCATGGTGGCTATTGTGGTGACGGGCAGTTATCGGCGCTGGGAGCGCGTCGTCATCGTGTTGTGCCTTCTGGATTTGTACTGGGTGTTCATGGCGGCGCGGCTGGCGCCGGCCTGGTCGAAGATCGCGCGAGACACGTTGATTCCCTCGCTTCCTGTGGGAGGTCTCACGCAGAACTACGTCTTTTTGGTCATCGCGATTGTGGGAACCACCATCGCGCCTTGGCAGCTCTTTTTTCAGCAGAGCTGCATTGCTGACAAGCGGCTGCGCTTTGCCGACCTTGGGTGGTCGCAACTGGACACCTTGCTGGGTGCTTGCTACACGATCGTGGTGGCCGGTTGCATGATGTTGCTGGGGAACTACGCGCGAGCCCATGGTATCCGGTTTGAGGACCCCGCCCAGATGGCCAATGCGCTGTGGGGTCTTCAGGGCAACGCCGTGCGCTTGGGGATTCTCCTGTTGATGGTGAATGCGGCGCTGCTGGGGACCACCGCGATTTCGCTTTCGAGCGCCTGGGCCTACGGGGAAGTGAAGGGCGTGGGACACAGCCTGGAGCTTCGAGTTCGGGATGCCCCGGTCTTCTACGCTGTTTACCTGGCCTCAGTGGCGGTGGCGTCGGGCGTCGTGCTGATTCCGCGCGCACCGCTGCAGTTCATCATCCTGAGCGTGCAGGTATTGGCGGGAATCATGTTGCCCTCAGCCATCATTTTTCTTCAGCTTTTGCTCAATGATCGGGACTTGCTGGGCGAAAGGTTTGTCAACAAGCCCTGGAACAACGTGGTGAATTGGACCATGATCATCACTCTTTTTGCGTTGTCGCTGGTGTTGGCCGTCCAGGTTCTTGCCCCCGGGTGGTTCGCAGGGCTTGGCCGCTGAGCCTTATTTTGAAAAGGAGGAAATTGCAAGGATGTTTTTTCGACGCGAAATTAAACGGGAAGAATCGCCCCTCGGCGCAGCACGGGAGGGGCGCTATGTGGTTGTTCATCCATTGGACGATCTGCCGGAAGAAAAAGTTAACCCTGACCGGGTGGGCCAAATACGGATGACCCGGGCCGTCCGCATCTCGCTCATCAGCCTGCGAACGTATCTTGTCCTGATGACGTTGCTCCTGCTCTATCATGTGCTCGGCATGGGCGCATGGTTTGCCGGGCATGGGCGCTGACGCTGCGCCACATGCTCGCAGGAGTATTAGCTATAGCTACCCTAAAAAAATAAACTATGCTAAACTTGGCGCTCCGTGGAAATCGCCTCCGGTGGACCGTTGGTGGAAGGAGCGCGCTTATCGAGCCGCTGATTGGAACGACTGCTTATTAGGAGACCCCCGTATGAAGAAAGTGACCCCCTTCGGCCTATTGCTCGCGGCGCTGATGGCTCACCCGGCGTGGGCCCAGGACGGCATGTCTCGGAAGCCCTGGAAGGGCGGAGCTTGGAATCTTCATTTCCAATCTACGTTGATTGGCCAAGGAGTATTTCCTTTTCCGGCGGCCTATTCGGGTGCGAATAGCTTGGATCCGCACGGACAAATCAAGGACACCTTTTCGTTTGACGTGACGGGCAACGTGCGGTTATGGCGGGGGGCGGAGTTTTACACCGACGCCCTCATGTGGCAAGGCTTTGGGTTGAGCAATACGGAGGGCTTGGCGGCTTTCCCGAACGGGGAGGCATATCGGGCCGGCAAGTCCTATCCCGGCGCGGCGATAGCGCGCGCTTACCTGCAGGACACCTTTTCCTTCGGCGGAGGCGGTGCGGGCCAAAGCGATCGCCGACTGATCCTGACGGTGGGGCGCTTTGCCGCCACGGATGTCTTTGACAAGAACGTTTATGCCGAGGACGCTCGAACGCAGTTTATGAACTGGGCCTTCATTACCAACCTCGCGTGGGACTATCCCGCCGACACGCTCGGCTTTACGAACGGCGTGGCGGCGGAGTTCGACGCCGGCGCATGGGCGGCAAGGCTGGGCATCTTCCAAGTGTCGCGCGTACAGAACGGCAGGAGCCTGGACTGGAATCTGCCGCACGCCTGGTCGGCGGCCGGGGAGCTGGAAAGGCGCTACGCCTTGGGCGGCCGTCCGGGCGCCCTGCGGCTGCTGGCGTGGGAAGAGCGCGCGCACATGGGAAACTATCAGGAATCGCTCCGTGACCCGGCCGAGATCCAACTGAACGGCTTGGCGCGCTATCGTTCCAAGTACGGCTTTGGAATCAATTTGCAACAGCAAATCCGCCCCAGCCTCGGCATGTTCATGCGTCTTGGCTGGAACGACGGCAAAAATGAGATTTGGGAATTTACCGACGCCGATCGCACGGCCTCAGTCGGCCTGAGTTGGAAAGGGGCATGGTGGCATCGGCCGCAGGACACGGTGGGTGTGGCGACCGTCGTCAACGGCATCAGCGCCGTGCATCGGCAGTTCCTGGCGGCGGGTGGGCTGGGGATTACCATCGGCGATGGCGCGCTCGATTATGGCACCGAGCGCCTGACCGAAGCCTATTATGACTGGAGGCTCGCCAAGCATTTTTGGCTGACGTTCGATTATCAACGAGCCGTGAATCCCGCTTACAATCGCGCCCGTGGCCCCGCCGACATTCTTGCCACGCGGTTGCATTGGGAAGAGTGAAGGCGCTCGGTCCGGCTGGCTACCGAAGGTAGCGGAGCGCTGCCCGGCGCTGCGCCGGCTCTGAGACTATTTCGCGGCCTTTGGCGGGCGCCTTGTTAAAATGATGGTTTGGTGCATGACGCATGAAGAACTGATCAGTGCAAGCGCGGAGAGGAGACGAGGAAATGGAATTGGGAATGGTGGGTTTGGGGCGAATGGGGTCGAATATGGCGCGCCGGCTGATACGCGGCGGGCATCAAGTGGTGGTTTTTGACACCAATCTCCGCCTGGCCGAAGCGTTGGCCGCAGAAGGGGCGACGGCCACTTTCTCGCTTAGCGACCTGGCACAGAAACTCAAGCCGCCACGCGCCGTGTGGCTGATGGTGCCGGCGGCCGTGGTGGACAAGGTACTTGGTGAGCTGGCGGGCGTGCTGGCAGCAGGTGATATCGCCATTGACGGCGGAAATTCCTATTACGTGGACGACCTCCGCCGGGCCAAGGAACTGGCCGGGCGAGGACTCCATTACGTGGACGTGGGGACGAGCGGCGGGGTGCGTGGCTTGGAGCGTGGCTACTGCATGATGATTGGGGGGGAGAAGGATGTTGTGCGGCATCTCGACCCGATTTTCAAGACCCTGGCCCCGGGCTTGGGAAGCATCCCGCGCACGCCGGGACGCGAAAAGGCCGACGGCACAGCGGAGCTGGGTTATCTGCACTGCGGCCCTTCGGGCGCCGGCCATTTTGTGAAGATGGTTCACAACGGCATCGAGTACGGCGTCATGGCGGCTTATGCCGAGGGTTTGAACATTCTGAAGCACGCCAACATCGGCCGTCACGAACTCGGAGCGGATGCGGAGACGGCGCCGCTCGAGCACCCGGAGCATTATCAATATGACCTTAATTTGGCCGACGTGGCTGAAGTCTGGCGCCGCGGCAGTGTGATCGCCTCGTGGCTGCTCGACTTGACGGCCGAGGCGCTGTTCGAGCAGCCGGGATTGACGCAATTTTCCGGACGGGTTTCCGATTCGGGCGAGGGCCGTTGGACGCTGAAGGCCGCCATCGAGGAAGGCTGCCCCGCCCACGTGCTGGCGGCGGCGCTTTTTGAGCGCTTTAGCTCGCGCGGGGAAGCGACGTTTGCCGACAAGGTACTCTCCGCCATGCGGTACGAATTTGGCGGGCATTTGGAAAAGAATGAGCCCGCGGTTCGCTAAGGCGACCGAAGGTTGGGCTACGGCCGCAAGGCTGAGACGAGCGGCGTCGAGCTTTGCTCGGCGAGCCAAGGGACGCTTACGGGCTGGCGCCCAGGAGGCCGAGGGTCCATGGTGTGCCGCGCGCCTCGGCTTCAATCTTCGTGCCGGAAGAAGGTAATTGCCAACGGCGGGATAGTCAACTCGAGTGACCAGGGACGGCCGTGGGCGGGCATCGGGTGGGCTTCAACGCCGCCACCGTTGCCGACTCCACTCCCCCAATACTCGCCCGCGTCGCTGTTCAAAATCTCACGCCAAAATCCTCCGTGCGGCACACCCACGCGATAGGGATGTCGCGGCACCGGCGTGCCATTGGCCACCACGAGCACAGGACGCTTCCCGGCTTTGTCCTTGCGGAGGAAGGTATAGATGCTTTGCGAGGCGTTATTGGCGTCAATCCACTCGAAGCCCTTGGGGTCGGTGTCAAGTTCGTGCAGAGCGGGTTCGGCGCGATAGGCGCGGTTTAAGTCGGCCACCCAGCGCTGGACGCCGGCGTGATTCGGGTACTGGAGGACGTGCCACTCCAAGCTTTCTTCATGCTGCCATTCACGCACCTGCCCGAACTCGCCGCCCATGAAAAGCAGCTTTTTGCCGGGCTGGGCGAACATCCAACCGAACAGCAGGCGCAGATTGGCAAAGCGTTGCCACTCATCGCCGGGCATTTTCCCAATCAGCGAACCTTTGCCGTGCACCACCTCATCGTGCGAGAGCGGCAGCACGAAATTTTCGGTGAAGGCGTACAACATGCGGAAAGTCATCCGATGGTGGTGGTACTGACGATAAAGGGGGTCTTGACGCATGTATTCGAGCGTGTCATGCATCCAGCCCATATCCCATTTGTAGCCGAATCCGAGGCCGCCGAGGTAGGTGGGTTTTGAAACCATCGGCCAGGCGGTGGATTCTTCCGCCACGGTTTGAACGCCGGGATGGGCGGCATAAACTTCCGTGTTGAACTGACGGAGAAAATCAATGGCCTCCAGATTTTCCCGGCCGCCGTAGCGATTGGGAATCCACTCGCCCTCGCGCCGGGAGTAGTCGAGATAGAGCATGGAGGCGACGGCGTCCACGCGGAGCCCGTCGGCGTGGTAAACGTCCAGCCAGAACGCGGCGCTGCTCATGAGGAAACTTCGCACTTCGTTGCGGCCATAATTGAAGATGTAACTGCCCCAATCGGGGTGATAGCCTTGGCGGGGGTCGGCGTGCTCGTAGAGGTGCGTGCCGTCAAAGTAGGCGAGGCCGTGCTCATCGGTCGGGAAGTGCGACGGCACCCAATCCAGATAGACGCCGATGCCGTGCTGGTGGAGGGTATCCACCAAATACATGAAGTCTTGCGGCGTGCCATAGCGGCTGGTGGGGGCAAAATAGCCCGTCGTTTGATAGCCCCACGAGCCGGCGAAGGGATGCTCCATCACGGGCAGGAACTCCACGTGGGTGAATCCTTGCGCGACGAGGTAATCCGGCAGCTTTTCAGCCATCTCGCGGTAGCTTAACCAGCGGTTGCCTTCCTCCGGCACGCGCGCCCAAGACCCCAGATGCACTTCATAAATTGAAATGGGGGCATTCCACTGCTGGCGCGCCGAGCGCTCCGCCATCCAGGCCTGGTCGTGCCAGGAATAACTCAAATCCCACACGATTCCTGCCGTATCGGGCGGCCGCTGGCGATAGAAGGCAAAAGGATCGGTTTTGTCCACGCGATAGCCGTGGTACCTCGAGGCGATGTGATACTTGTAAAGCGTCTTGGGTTCGACTCCCGGAATAAAGCCTTCCCAAATGCCGGAGACGCCGCGCGGCCGCAGCGGATGGGAGGTGGGGTTCCAGTGATTGAAGTCTCCGAGCACGCTCACCTGCTCGGCATTCGGTGCCCAAACGGCAAAGTAAACGCCGCGTTGGCCACGGGCCTCGCCGAGTCGCGCGCCGAGTTTCTCGTACAGGCGGTAATGCGTCCCTTCGTTAAAAAGATAAAGGTCATGATCCGTCAAGAGCGAAGCGTCATAGCTCACCGCCTCCGTCTTGGACGGCGTAGCGGTTCGGTTTCCGGTAGCACTCATCGCGATGGCATCCTCGGGGCGCTTTGGCCGGGGGGCACGCGGCCCTCGAAGGGTGCGTGCCCCCCTTGCGTATTGTGCCACAAACGCGCCGGCTCTTTGCGAGCGTTTTGACGTCCGGCCCACAGCACGAACGCCGCCCGCTGCCGCGCCAATGATAAAATGCGTGAAGATGAGGGTTCAATGCGCAAAGTCTTGCTCAACGGCGTGACGGGAGGGAAGACGCGAGAGTTTTGCGGCAACCTCCGGGAAACGTTGCTCGTGCTTTCCACCGCATTAATGGTTTCTACGAGCCTGGCCGCGGCGGCGAAACGCTCCCGAGCGGTAAAATCCATCCTGCCCAGCGCGGGCCCAAGCGGCGCCCCTCTGCGCAAAGTAATCGCATTGACCTTTGACGATGGGCCGAAGCCCTACGTGTTGTTCGGCACCTCGCTGCCGGACGGAACGAAATCGCAAAGCCTTTTGAACTTGCTCGAGGCCGAGCGAGTGAAGGCGACGTTTTTTGTAATGGGCTGGCGGTTGGCGAAATCCGCCGACCGCTTCTGCGTTGAAAAAGACGGCGGACACACCTGCCGCTCCGCCGCCGAAGAAGAGCATCGGCTCGGCTTTGAGATCGAGAACCACACTTACGGCCACGGCAATTTTCGGCTGATGGAGAAACGTTACGGGGATGCTTGGATTCTGAACGATATTGACCGGTGCTCCCGCATCGTTCAATCCCTTACCGGCGTCTGGCCGCGGGATGTTCGCCCGCCGGATTGGACGATCTGGCCCGCGCTTCAGCAGAAGATCGAGGCGCGCGGCTACCATGTGATGAGCAAGTCGCGCTCGCTGCCCGCCGTGCTGCGCGACGTGGATTCAGAGGATTATTTCTGCGCCGGGCCGAACCCGATTCATTGTCCCAAACCTTCGCTTTACGATTATGTGCTGGAGCGGGTGAGGGAGCGCGAGCGGCGCGGCATCTACGAGCACATTCTCTGCTTCCACGAACTGCCGATTACCGTGCAAGTGCTTTCGCGGCTGATTCCCGTTTTGAAGGCGCGCGGCTATGAGTTTGTCACTTTGAGCACTTATTTCCGAGCCGTCGGTTTTCCGGCAGACGCCTCGAGGGCAGCCCCGCCGAAACAGGCTGCGGATTGACACCAAGATTTTGGCTTTTGGCCCGAGCGTGGGGCGGATCCGGGCGGTGAGCAGACGTGCTTGCCCTGGCCCCGAGCGGCAACAAGAGGGGCGACGTTGTCGTTCCACCGGGCGACCAGCGCCGCCGTCTATATGCGCCGCGGCGGTGTGCTGCCGGCGGCGTTGGCAAAGGTGACTTTCACCGACTTGATTTCATAGGCGCCGATGGGAGTCTCAATTTGAGTTCCGTCGGCGTGGAGTGGAACGGGTTTCTCCTCCTTTTCCATCAAATTGGTCTCCACCGCTTGGGTGGCGGCTTCGGGCAGGGCGAGCCGCGCCTGAGAAGGTTGGCCCTCAAATTCATAGAAGCGGAAAATCAGCGCGTTGTCATCTTCGGCTTTCTTGATGGCGCTGACGATGACGTTGGCCGGCTCAACCTGAACGAATGAATGGACAGCCGGCAGGGTGCCTTCGTGGGCGGTGGTGACGAAAGGATGGAGGTCGTAATTCAGTTCAAAGGCTCGAAGCATCGTGGAAGCCTGGCGCCAGTCTCCGAGATGAGGATAGGCTCCGTAGGTGAAGTCGTGCGGGCCTTGATCGGCGTACAGATGGCCTGGGTTTTTGCTGGGGTTGGGAGATTCAGGAGAGCGCAGCAAGGTCAGGCGAATGGTTCCCGGCTCGACCGTGTCATAGCCGAACTTGTCGCGGCTGAGGAGGCTAAAGCCGTGACCCTTTTCCGTCAAATCACCCCATTGCTGCGCGCAGACCTCGAATTCCGCTTCCTGCGCCAATAGCGGATCCCACTTGGCGTGCCTCACTTGCACTTCCGTCGCCTCGGTGAACGGGACGGGCGGTTTGCCGGGGACGTGAGGAATGGCCGGGCGCTCAATGGTGCCGTAGGGGATGTCGTAGGTTGCGTTGAGCGGCCGGATATCGAGCGGGAAGGCCACTTTGAGCATCACGTTGTGCTCGTGCCAATCCACGTGCATATGGATGTCGGCGCGAGGGATTTCCGGGTAGAGGCAAACGTCTTGGATAAAAGTGGAGTTTTGGTAGCTTTTCTTGATGCGCACCACGGCGCGGACAGGCGTGTTTTCCACCAATTTCACTTCATCCGCCTGGAGCAGTTCCGTCTTGTGCTTTTCGTAATCGAGATTGATGTTCCACGCATCAAAATTGCGCGGCTTATCCACAAAGACCTCCAGCAGATTGCCTTTGCCCTCGGCGCGCAAGATGTTATGGCCGTCTTTTTTGTTGATGAGGCTCGTCATGCAGCCGGTTTGGGGATCCATTTCCACCCGCAGAAACTCGTTTTCGAGCGTGAGGCCGTGAGCGCGAAGGGTGGTGGCGGCAACGCGAGGGTGCGGCGTCGAAACCACGTGAAACACTTGATAGCCGATGCTCGGCACGCCTCGCGCCAGAAAACGCACCTTGACCGTGTGCGTGGCCTCGTCGCGAGAGGCGACCGCCGAGGGCACCGGCTTGCCGGCCGCGTCCACGACTTCAATTTCAGCCAAGGGTTCGGGGAATTGGACCTCCGCCTCCGTCACGTCAGTGCGAGTCCAACTGAGCGGGTTGAAGACAACGACGGGGATGCCGGGACCTCGGGTGTCGGCGCGTTCCGCCTGCCGTTCGAGGGAACTTCGTAAAACCGGCGTCATTGCCAGGCGGACAAACTCCAAGTTTTCCGCCTCATCCACGTAATTGACGTGAATGCCGGAGCCCGCCATCATGTCATGGAACTGGTCAAAGCAGACGCGCCGCCAACAGTCTTCAAAACGGCGCTGTTCATATTCGCGACCGTCGAGCATGGCCAGCGAGGCGAATTTTTCCGTATCCAGCATCAGCCGCTCTCGCGCCCTTATGCGCTTTTTGGACTCGGCTTGGGTGGTGTAGGTGCCGCGGTGGTACTGGAGATAGAGCTCGTTTTTCCAAACCGGAAGGTTCAGCGTGGCGAGATGGCTTTCGACGCCGTTGAAGAACTCCTGAGAGGTGCTGAACTTGAAATTGGGGAAGGCGGCCTGCGGAGATTTTTGCCAACGCACGGCCGCGTCAAGCATGGCTCGCGTCGGCCCGCCGCCGTGATCGCCCACGCCGTAGAGCAGCATCTGCTCGGGGTAACCGGAGCACAAAGGAGTGTCCTCGGCGACGTACGCGGAGCATTGGACGGGATTGATGCCGTTGGAGTAACCGTGGGGGAAGTAGGTGAGGACGCGGCTGCCGTCGGGCGCCTCCCACCAGAAAAGCTTGAAAGGATAGGGAACGGTGTCATTCCACGACAATTTCTGAGTGACAAAGTAATCCACCCCCGAGCGCTTGTAAATCTGCGCCAGTTGCCAACTGTAGCCAAACGAGTCAGGGTTCCAGCCGATTTTCACGTCCACGCCGAACTTTTCCTGGAAATAGCGTTTGCCGGTGAGGAGTTGACGCACCAAGGATTCGCCGCAGGGCATGTTGAGGTCGGGTTCGCACCACATGCCGCCGACCATCTCCCAACGGCCGTCCTTCACGCGGCGCTGGATTTCCTCAAACTCGGGAGGATAATACCGTTCCAGCCACAGGAAATCCTGGGCGGAGGATTGAGCGAAGATGAAGCCGGGATACTCGTTCATCAGCTCCAGCGCCGTACCGAAGGTGTCGCGCACCACCTCCAGCGCTTCTTCCCACGGCCACAGCCAGGCCAAGTCAATGTGAGAATTTCCGACGGCGCGAATGGTGAATTGGCGAATCCACTGCGCTAGAGGCTGCATTTTTTGATCGGCCTCGGTCAGGGACTGATCGAACGCTTTCTGATCGCCGTGGTCGAGCGCGGCGAAGTTGATGGCATGAACCGCGGCCTCCAGTTGCGTGGCCCGTTCCGCTTGGCCTTTGGGGAAACCCTGCGACGCCGCTTGGACGGCCAAAATTTCTTCCAGCATCGTCTGAGGATTCGAACGGCTGACGGGATAATCCACTTCCAGGCGCGCGAAAATACCGGCGGGACCCGGCGCGTAGGCGGCAATCAGGAACTTTTGGCCAGGGGCCGCGCTATCCGTGAGCAGAATCGGCTCCTGGGTGTTGCGGTAAGCCATTTCGATTAGCGAACCGTTCGAGAAAACCCGCATGAGCCCGGGGCCGCCGAAAAACAACCGCAAGTTGAGCCGCACCGGCAAGCCTTCAATGTTGTATCCGCCCATCGTCGGAGGAACCACAATCCATTTGCGGAACCACAGGCCCATGCCCTCGGGCAGTGGCGGACGATGCTCGCCCCGGCGCAGAGGATGGAAGAGCGGCCAGTTGGAATCATCCAAGCTGGGGTCTTCGGGGTGAGGCAAAGTGTCGGGATGCATTTTCCAACCTTCCACCGAGGTCCCCAGCATATTGGCCAGCCGCGCCAACGGCTCGGCGAATGGGTTGTTTCTGAAGCGGAGACGACGGCCTTGCGGCGCCCCAAAAAGCGCGCTCACGGTGAGCCATCGTTCCAGCAAGATGGCTGATGCCGAAGCCTGAAGAAACCTACGACGATTGAGAGATTGCACCGTAAGCCTCCTTTGTTGGCTGTCTCCGCAGGTTGGAGCTTTGCTGAGTCATCGCTTGAGATTTTGCCGTCGTCCGACCACCTTGCGATGGCGCGGCGATCCCGCTAAAAAAGTTCGCTGTCTATCGTTGCCAGGAGCATCATCGTTGGCTGTGTTCGCCATCACGCTAGTATATAGTATATTTTAGCCCGTTCTTTGACGATCCGAAATTCCGAGCGCGCCAGTAACCCGCGAAAACATTCCGTGGCTCAGCCCGGCTAGCGAGCGGAGGCTGCCCGGGTTATTCGAGCGGCTCAAAGCGCGCCCCATTCCATAAGCAGACCTTCGTGATTTTAAGCGTTTGGACTGGCGCGCTTCGCCCCACCACATAAAAACCCACTTGGCCGCTCCAAACCGGGACCATCCCGCCGCCTTTCATTTTGAAGGTAACTTGGCCGTGGGTTTGGGTTCCGGGAGCGCCGATGTTCTTTGCGGCTGGGGCGAGCACATGGATTCGGGGTGGATAGTAGGTGAAATTGGTCTGCTCGAGCGGGGCTTGCCAGACCGTGCGGAATCCTTGCGGGGTCACCTGGCGGATCGTCATTGTTTTGAGGCTCGCTCCCAGCCCCGCAGGCTCGGCTTCGGTTGCCACCAGACATTCGCCCGCCGTGCCGGGAAAATCTCGAACCGCCATCTGTTGGAGGGCGGTTCCCATGCTGGCGTAAGGAAAATCGAGGAACGGGCCCGCGACCCAGTGGCCGTTGGCCGGTTGGAAAATCTGGAGCCGAACCTGTGGCAGCGCCCGCGAGCCGACGTAGCCGAGCAGCAGCGGCTGACCTTGGGCAGAAGGCACCAGGAAGCGAGCAATCACTGCATGGGTCGCGACAAAATCTTCGAGATAAGCCCCGCCCATCGAATCGAGCAGCTTTCGATCCGGGGGAAAGCGATCGGAGGGAAACTGCTCGATCAAACGGCTGTCCACCCAGCCGCTCAGTTCCTCCAAATTTGCCGGATTGGCAGCCATGAGGCGTGCCCAGGCAGTTCCATTCTTCAACTTCGTTCCAAGAATCGCTGCGAGCTGGCCGCGTCTCAGTTTTCCTGTGACGGCCTTCGGGTCACCTGGCTTTTTTAATAGCCTCACGCTGGGCTGACGAACATAAGCCCAGGCGAGCGGAGCCGACGGCTTGGAGGTCGAGGGCTTCCGTCGCCGCGCGGCAAGCCCCGGCACGCAACCACACAGGCCGACGATGAGGATGCCCACGAGACGCCTTCTCATGCCGAATGCTATTGTTCACGCCAAAGCGTCCTTTGACAAATGGAATTTTCGATTCGATGCTCGACGCCTTGCCGACCCAGCACTTCCGCCTTCCTTTCAGGCTGATGTCTGGAATGGAAACTGACCTCGAAAGGTTGTAAACTCAGGGGGCATCGGGAGAGGATGGTTCGGCAATGGCTACCTTCCGGTCCTACCTTGGCATCTGGATTGCAGCCGCGATTTTGGGGGTCTGTTTGGGCGCTTGCCCCGCGATGGCGCAAGGGCCGCCCGGCGCCATTATGACGCCACCCGAGGAGATGAATTTCGGCGTTAGTCAATTGGGCGCTCTGGCCCGCAATCAAAAGGAATGGGCGGTGGCGGGCCGCGTGATGACCATGTCAGGAAATCTTGTCGGAGGCGCCCGTGTGGAGGTGGTTCCCATCCTGGTGGGTCATCGTCGGATTCTTGACTCGAATGCTTCGGGGGATTTTCAGACTTTCTATTTTTTGCCCGAGCAAGATATCACGGACTTTGAGGTGTGGTTGATTGTCAAGAAAAAGGGATTCGAGACGGCGCACGAGCTTATCCATTACGCTGATTTTCCCACCCCCGTTCGGCTGCCCATCACGCTCCGGCCGGAAGGACAGGACCTGGCGCTGCTTCCTCAGCAGGCACTCATTACGCACCTCGCGCCAGAGCTTCGCACGCTTGGACCCTCCGACGGGCTTTCGATCAAGAGCCAAAAGGAGTATGTGAAGGGTGTCCGCGCCTTTGTCGGCAAAGATCGCCCCGACCTTTCATTGGATGACTTCTACGACGTAGCCCGGCGCAATCCGAATTGCACCAAGTGTCGAACCATGCTGGCGCTGGCCGAACTGGACTCCGGCAACTGGGACGGCGCGGCGCGGAGCGCGGAATCGGCCGCCCAATGGACGCTGAAAAACACGGCGGGCGGAAGCCCGGAAGCCTTGGAACTGGCGGGCCTCATGGAGAGCTGGCTTTACCATCCGAAGGCTGCCACCTATTTCCTGCTCAAGGCGCACCAACTGAGCCCCCATGACCCGCTCATCCTTCAGGAAATTGGGCGCGCGCAATTGCAGGTCGGAAGATTTCAAGTGGCGGATGTTTATCTTTCAAAAGCCCTCAAGGCTGGCGCAGGGCCCGAGGCGCGTCTGCTCAAGGTGCAGGCCTTGCTCGGCGAGGGTAGGTTCGATCAGGCGAACGCGGAAATGCGCCGTTATCTGAACGGGCGTCAGGTGAAAACGATGCCGATCGAGGTTCGCCGGGTCTGGGCGGAGCTTCAAAACGGCAAGGAAATCAGGACCCTCTACGGCGCGTCAAGGCAAGGTGGGGGTGGGAGAGCCGCTTCTCTTGACTACCTCCACTACGGGGCCCGTCAACTCAAGGGCTTGGTCCCCGCCCGAAGTCAGGCCCGACTAAAACCAATCCTGGCAGCGGTCGGGAGAAACGTCGCCGCGCTGTTTCAGAATTTCCAGAGCACCATTTCTCTGGAGCGGATTCGCCAGGAACAATTGCGCCGAAATGGGAAGATCTCAGCATCGCGAAGCGGGGAGTATCGTTATCTCTGCTTGGTGTCTTCCCACCGCTCGATGCTTGGCTTCACCGAATACCGACGGAACGTCAGGCGGGGCGGAGGATTGCCCCGCGGCCTCGAAAGAGGCTACATGCTGACCTCGGGGTTTGCGTCGGCAGCGCTTGTCTTCCACCCCGCTTTTCAGCCGCAATCCAAATTTCGCTATCTTGGCCGCCAAATCATGGATGGCCGAGAAACCTACGTCATTGCTTTTGCCCAGGAACCGTTGAAGGCCAAGTTGATGGGTGCCTTCAACTTGGGCAATCACAGGGTGCTGATTTTCGACCAAGGCTTGGCCTGGGTGAACGCGCGAAATGACGAGATTGTCCGCCTGCGCACTGACCTGCTCAAGCCGCTGCGCCAAGTTCGGCTATGGGAAGAAACCACTCAGATTGATTACCGGGAGGTGCGCTTCACAAGGCTGGGGCGAACATTCCCGCTCCCGAAGAAGGTCGTCGTAACCGTCCACTGGAACGGCAAGAGGTTTCGGAACGTGCATCGCTATTCGGACTTCAAGCTCTACAATGTGGCGGTCTCCCAAAAAATTAAACTCTCCAAAATGCAGAACCCCGCTTCCCCAACCGTGACTGATTCCTCGAACCGCCAGGTGGGGTCGAAGGTGGCCAAACCCTAGTTGCCCTTCCGGCCGGCAGGAAAACGAAGTCAGAAAGCCGCGCTGCGCATATAATGGCTACGAGGGACTGGGAGGAAGTGGCAGAGGGGCGCAACGCGCTGCCGCATCGTCAATCGAAAGAGCTCCCGTGGCTACGCTAACTTCAGAAAAGTCGAGCGTCAAGGCAATGTATGAACCGGTGATTGGTCTGGAGGTTCACGTGCAACTCCAGACTCAATCGAAAATCTTTTGTTCTTGTTCAACTCGATTTGGCGACCCGCCGAACACCAACGTTTGCCCGGTGTGTCTGGGCCTTCCCGGGGCGTTGCCGGTCCTGAATCGTGAGGCCGTGACGATGGCCATGAAGGCGGCGTTGGCGCTGAATTGCGCAGTCAATCCTCGCTCGCGTTTCGCGCGAAAGAATTACTTCTATCCCGACCTGCCGAAAGGCTACCAAATCTCGCAATACGACGAGCCGCTCGCCGAGCACGGCTGGCTGGAAATCGAAGCGAACGGCGCCCGCAAGCGCGTTGGCATCACGCGCGTCCACCTGGAAGAGGATGCCGGCAAATCGCTCCACGAAGGCTTTCCGGACTCCGAGACAAAGTCTTACATTGACCTTAACCGCTCCGGCGTGCCGCTCATCGAGATCGTCAGCGAGCCCGACCTCCGCTCGCCCGAAGAGGCCTACGACTATCTGACGCGCCTCAAAACGATCATGCTCTATCTCGAGGTCTCCGACTGCAATATGGAAGAGGGCAGCCTCCGCTGCGACGCCAACGTCAGCGTTCGACCCTCCGGCGCGGCGAATTTCGGCGTGAAGACCGAAGTGAAGAACCTCAACTCGTTCAAGTTCCTGCAAAAGGCCCTGACCTACGAGATCGAACGCCAAACGCGGATCCTCGAGAGCGGCGGTGCCATTCAGCAGGAGACTCGCCTCTGGGACAGCCGCGAACAAAAGACCTTCGGGATGCGGAGTAAAGAATTCGCTCACGATTACCGCTATTTTCCGGAGCCGGATCTTTTGCCCCTGGAGATCTCAGCAAGCTGGAAGGAAGAGGTGGCGCGCTCGCTGCCGGAGCTGCCGGATGCGCGCCGCGAGCGGCTGGTCCGAGAATACCAGCTACCGCTGACCGATGCCGACCAGCTCGCCTCCTCTCGCCCGCTGGCGGATTTCTTTGAAGCCACGGCTCGCGCCTCGAAGGAACCGAAGCTGGCGGCCAATTGGATTTTAAGCGAATTGCTCTATGTGCTGAAGGAAGCCGGCCGCGAGATTACCCAATCTCCCGTTTCGCCGGAACGTCTGGCGGAGCTGCTGCGGCTGATTTCCGAGGGAAAGCTCTCCGGAAGAATGGGCAAGGACGTTCTGGGGGAGATGTTCCGCACCGGCAAGCCCGCTTCCGCCGTTATGGCTGAGAGTCAACTCGAGCAGATCACCGACCCTGAGAAAATCGCGGCGGTGATTCGGGAAATCGTCGCCGCCAATCCCAAGCAGGTGGAACAATACCGGAAGGGCAAGACGGCGACGCTCGGCTGGTTCGTTGGCCAGGTGATGAAGGCGACGCGCGGCCAGGCGAACCCCCAGGTCGTGCAGGAGACCCTCAAGAAGGAGCTGGGATGAAGGGTGCAAACCGCGAGCGGGGGGCCAAGGGTCGCGCCATCAGCGCTGGCAGCCAGGTTGGCGCGCGTCTCCTGGTGCTGCCCATGCTGATGGGCGCCCTGCTCGCCTTGCCCCTGCGGGCGCAAGTCAGCTCCTCGCAGCAGCACGTTCGTCCGAGCGAGGTCCGGAAGCCTCTCCGTGCTTTGCCGCCGCTCGGCAGCGCTCAGGCGAGAGCGAACGCGCTTTTGGAAGAAGGCGTTGCGGATCAACAAGAGGGCAACATTGCGGCTGCCATCACTAAGTTTCGAGAGGCGATTCAAACGAATCCCAATTGGGCGCGAGCTTACGTGGCGCTGGGCGGGGCGCTGGACCGCAATCACGACCTCGCAGGAGCGATGGCCGAGTATCGGGAGGCTTTGCGCCTTGACCCCGAGGATGCGCTCGCGCACCTCGACCTCGGCATGGCGCTGCGACGGCAAGGGCACATTCGTCAGGCGCTCGGACAGTTGGCGAAAGCGGTGGACCTGGCCCCTGAAAGCGCAACCGTCCACAACGAGTTTGGCCTGGCCTTGGCGCTCGACGGAGATTTACACACGGCGACGCAACAGTTTCGCGTTGCCCTCATGCTGAAGCCGGACTGGGCGGCGGCACGGAACAACTTGGGCAACGCTCTGGCGCTCAGCGGTCAGTTGGATCAGGCCGCGCGGCAGTATCGCCGCGCTATTCAGCTAGATCCCCATTGGGCCGAACCGCACAACAATTTGGGAAACGCGCTTCGCGATTTGGGGGAAGTGAAGCAAGCCGAGGCGGAATACCAAAAGGCGATTCGCCTGGACCCAGGCTATGCCGCTGCGTATAACAATTTAGGCCTCACCTTAAAATTGAACGGCAATCTGGAAGGCGCCATCGCCGATTATCAAAAGGCGGTGCAATTGAAGCCCAATTACACGGCCGCGCACAGCAACTTGGCGGCGGCCTATTATCAAAAAGGGGAGTGGGCGCTAGCGATTCAACAGTACCGCGACGTGTTGCGCGTGTCGCCGAGGATGGCGAGCGGCCACTTCAACCTGGGGCTGGCGCTCGAAGCCTCGGGACATCGCCACTCGGCGCTCGCCGAATACGAAGAGGCCATGAAGCTATCTCCGACGGTCAGCCTTTATCGCGAGCAGTACCAGCGGCTGGCGCAGGAATTGTCAAAGGACCACTCCGCCAAGCCTGCGGCGACTTTACCGAAAGAGCCGTCATCGTCATCCCTGGCGGCCTCCTCGGTCAGGGGCACGCAAGGAAGCCCATCGCTTTCCCGCCCGCATACCGTCCATCGCAAACGAGAGGCTCCGCACCTGCTGCGTCGCCTGCTGCACCGACCGTTGCCGCCGAATGACTGAGGGGGGACGGCCTCCCGCGCCAGCTCCATCCTGACCCCCAGCCGACGCAAGCCATCTTGTTCTTGTGACGTCGAGCTATTCTCCGAAGGCGGAAAAAGCCAAGCTGCGCTATTCCCGAAGCAGGGCGGCAATGGACGGGCTGCGCTTATAACCCAACGTGGGATGATAGCAATGCAGAATGCGGAGCGGCTTTTCGCCAAGCAACGACAAGGTAATTTTCTCTTCCGCCCATCCGCGCGAGCCCATCGCTTCTTCGAAGGGGAGGACGCTTGAAGGGTTACGCCCCATTAAAAATCGCTGCACAGCGATGTAAGCATCTTCACCCAGGGTCACCACAGCGCGAAGATTGGGAAACAGTCGGAGCTCAGCGCACAGGTGCTCCAGGCAATTCTGCATGGCGCGCTCCGGCACGTGCGGCCCGGCGGCGTGGCAGCGCACGGCGTCGGTAAGCACGAAGCACCTCTTAAACTCCCCGAAATCGCTGACCCCCACCAGCTCAAAAAGCGCGTTGACAAAGCCGCTCGGCTTGCCTTGGTTGCGATAGATGAAATTTTCCGAACGAATCGGCGCGCAGCGGCCGACGACGGCAATCTCCACCGTATTGAGATCGGGATAGTCTCGCTGGATGAATTGAGCCAAAAAGTCGCGGGGGGGAAGGCGAATCGTCGTGATGGCAGCGCATTCCCGACAAGCCTCGATGCGGAGGCGAAGGGTTTCCGCCGCCAGGCCGGGAATGCGCGCTTTGGGACTGGTGATGGGTGGGCCGGTGATGGCCAATTGTAGCAAAAGCTCGGTCGTGGCGCCGGGAGGGCCAAAGATAGCGTTGTCAATCAACCGCACGCCGCCGACACGAGCCGCGACCAGGGCCACCGTGCCGGCGGTGATCCGCGACACGGGTTGGAGGGTGGAAGGATGCGCGATGGCGACGTAATCGGGCTGAAGCCTCGGTTCAGAGGCAAGGACTTTATGCATCTCCTCGATGACGCGGGCGGCGTCCGCTTCGCCGCCATGAACCATCTGTTGGGCGCGGGTGAGGCTGCGTGAAAGCGCCAGCGCGGCTTGCCGATCCTCGGCCGCGAGATAGCGGTTACGGGAACTGAGGGCCAATCCATCCGGGTCCCGCACGATGGGACACATCACTATTCGGAGATTGAGGTTGAGGTCTTCGACCAGACGGCGAAGGATGGCCGCCTGCTGAAAATCTTTCTGGCCAAAATAGGCGATATCCGGGCGGACGATGTTGAACAGCTTGAGAACCACCGTCGCCACGCCACGAAAATGGCAGGGGCGCACAGTGCCCTCGTAAGGCTCGGCCAGCGGCCCCGGGTCCACCCAGGTGCTGTACCCCTCCGGATACATTTCCTCGCGCGAGGGGTTGAAGAGCGCCTCCACGTTGTAGGCACTGAGACGGTCAATATCCTGGCCGAGTTCCCTCGGATAGCGCTCAAAATCCTCGTTCGGACCGAATTGGGTAGGGTTAACGAAAATGGAAACCACCACCACGTCACACTGCCGCTTGGCCTGACGCACCACGCTTAGGTGCCCCTCGTGCAGCGCCCCCATGGTGGGCACCAGTCCGACCGATTTCCCGCCTTGCTTCGCTTCTCGGACGAAGGCTCGAATCTCGTCAATGGTTTTCGTCGCTCGCATCGTGGGTTAACTTATAAGTTACTCTGTCGCCTGCATTTCTCCGCCGCTCGGTCCCTCTGAACCTCGTCTGATTCTTCTTTCAGGGTTTGCTCTGTGGAGCAAGAACTAATATCGGCACAACGCGCGACCTGCCTGAGCGGAAAACACCAGCCACCGGAAAAGAGAAGTTTGCGGCCCCGTGGATTGAAAACTCTCGCTGAACGACCTCACACCTTTCGCACCGCGTCGCTTTCAAACTGTTCGCGCACGCTGGGCGACCAATGGTAGGATTCTCCATCCGTCGGATACGCGCCGTGCTCGACATCGGTTTTGAATTGCTTCAAGGCTTGAAGGGCTGCCCCGCGCAGATCGGCATAGGGCCGAACGAATTTGGCTCGCGGGCCAAAGCTCAGACCCACCAAGTCGTGGAACACCAGCACTTGGCCGTCGCAATCGGGTCCGGCACCAATGCCGATGGTCGGAATCTTGAGTCGGCGGGTCATCTGCAGAGCCAATTCGCGCGGCATGGCTTCCAGCACCACGGCGAAGGCGCCGGCATCTTCCACGGCTTGCGCATCGGCCAGCAGTTCGTTCGCCGCGCTGACGGTCCGGCCCTGCGCGGTGTACCCGCCGAGACGGTTGAGGGATTGCGGCGTGAGGCCGATATGCGCCATTACGGGAATTTCCGCCTCCACCAAGCGCCGAATGAGTGCCGCCCGTTTTTGCCCGCCTTCGAGTTTGACGGCCTCGGCGCCGCCTTCCTTCACCAGCCGCAAAGCCGCCAGCAGGGTTTCCTTCTCGCCGACATGGAAGGAGCCGTAAGGCAAATCCGCTACCAATAAGGCGCGACGCAGCCCGCGACGGACGGCGCGTGTGTGGTGAAGCATCTCCTCAAGCGTGACCGGAATGGTGGAATCGTAGCCGAGGACGACCTGCGCCACGCTGTCTCCCACCAGCGCCACATCCAGTCCGGCTTCCTCCACCAGCCGCGCCGTAGGGTAATCGTAAGCGGTCAGGCAGGAAATTTTTTCACCGCGGAGCTTTCGCTCCAAAATCAGGGGGACGGTGATCTTGCTCACGGCCGCGGGACGGTCCATGGCAACCTCCGATCATTCAAGCGATTTTTTCCTTTGCCGCCGTCTCAGTCCGCCGGGGCGGATCCGAGCGGCAGGTAATACTGCGTGCCTCGCACCGGCTCGCTCAGGCGCTTGAGCAATTCCTCCAGGTCTTGCCGGCGCTCGACAAAATCAATTTCCGAGGTTTCAATCACCAACACGTTGCTCGACCGGTAATGAAAGAAAAAATGCTCGTAAGCGTTGACCACGGCTTCCAAGTACTCATCGGAAATGCGCTGCTCCGTCGGGACCCTCTTCTTTTCAACGCGCTCGCGGAGCGTCTCCGGCTTCGCTTGTAAGTATATCACCAGATCGGGGGTGGGAATCTGCTCGACCAGCAAGGCGTGGTACGCCTCATAGAGGGCCAGCTCCGCGTCGCTCAAATTCAAGTGGGCAAAGATTCGGTCTTTTTCAAAAATAAAGTCGCTGACCACGGTCCGACGCGCCGTGGCGGCAACGTCGAGGGCGCTCAATCGGCGATAGCGGTGGAGCAAAAAGTAACTTTGCGCTTGAAACGCGGCGCCCGGACGACCGCGATAGAAGTCATCCAGAAAAGGATTGTCTTCGACGTCGCGCAAGCGTTCGGCGTGGAGGTGATCGGCCAAAATGTCCGCCAACGTCGTCTTGCCGACACGGATCGGGCCCTCGACCGCAATGAAGCGCGGGGCCGCGTCGTTAGGTGCCGAACTCACTGTTCCTCGCAAGGATGCACCGTTTCTTTCAGGCGAATGACCTGACTGGTGTCCGGAGTCTCCGCCAGCATCTCGAGCACGGTTCGCTGGCTTCCGGGATGGCGGAGGCGCGGGGCGAGCTCCGCCAGTGGAATCAGCACAAACCTTCGCTCCGGCAAGCGTGGATGGGGAATGGTGAGCTTCGTCAAGCGGACTATGACATTTTCATAGAAAAGGATGTCAATGTCCAACCGACGCGGCCCAAAGCGGGGGCCGGCTCGGCGCCCGATCTCTCGCTCGATGGTTTCGACCGCGCTCAAAAGCTGCAACGGCATCAGGTCCGTTTCTGCCTCCGCGACGCAGTTGATAAACCAAGCTTGGGGCAAGAAATCC
This sequence comes from Acidobacteriota bacterium, assembly GCA_021838785.1. Classification (GTDB taxonomy): domain Bacteria; phylum Acidobacteriota; class Terriglobia; order UBA7540; family UBA7540; genus JAKCCV01. Next base: position 89,365 of record JAKCCV010000012.1, read on the forward strand.
ACCGGTTCGGTGCGATAGAACGATGAAATACGTTCCACTCGCACGCCCGCCCCCGGCAGCCGACCGAGCGCCCATTGCAGGTTGGCGACACGATTGCCCTGGTTCGACCCTAGCGAAAGAAAAACCCGTTTGCCCATCGCGCACGCTATGGGGAGCGCCGTCCTGCCGATTCAGTCAAACAGCGTCGTGGCCGGGGCGTCGGAGGACGGTCGAGGTATTTGAAGGTGCTGATAGGCCGCCTCACTGGCCCGCCGTCCGCTTTTGGTGCGGCTGATGTAGCCGATCTGAAGCAGGTAGGGCTCAACCATGTCCACCAGCGTATCCACCTCCTCATTCAGCGTCGCGGAGAGGGCTTCCACGCCGACCGGCCCGCCATGATAATTGTGAATAATGGTGGAGAGAAATTTTTTGTCGAGTTCGTCGAGACCTTTTTCATCCACGCCTTCGAGCTGGAGGGCTTGCCGAGCGATGGGGGCGCTAATGCGTCCATCCGCCTTCACCTCGGCAAAATCGCGCACGCGCCGCAGCAGCCGGTTGGCGATGCGCGGGGTGCCGCGCGCGCGCCGCGCGATCTCCTCCGCCGCGGCCGGCTCCAGCTTGGCCTTCAGGATTTCCGCCGAACGCAGGATGATTTTCTGCAAATCTTCGACCGAATAAAATTCCAGGTGAAAGAACAACCCAAATCGGTTGCGCAGCGGCGCCGAGAGGCTGCCGGCGCGGGTGGTGGCGCCAACCAGGGTAAATTTTTTCAGCGGCACGTTGATGGTTTTGGCAAACATGCCCTTGTCCACCACAAAATCCACCTTAAAATCTTCCATCGCCGGGTAAAGAAACTCTTCAATGTTGGCGGGAAGGCGATGCACCTCATCAATAAACAACACGTCGCCCTCGCCGAGATTCGTAAGGATGCCCATCAAGTCGCCGGTGCGCTCAAGGGCCGGCCCCGACGTCGTGATGATTTTTGCGCCCATGGCGTTGGCGATGATGTAGGCGAGCGTGGTTTTGCCGAGGCCCGGCGGGCCGTAAAGCAGCGTGTGCTCGATCGGTTCGCCGCGCTGCTTGGCCGCCTGCAAGGCAATCGAGAGTTTTTCCACCGCGGCCCTTTGCCCCACATATTCCTCGAGCGAGGGCGGCCGCAGCGTGCGATTAAAGCTTTCCTCTTCTTTGGAAATCAGGTCGGGCGAAACCAGTCTGACTCTGGACATAAACTCGATGCGCAGGTCCGTGGCCCGCGCCCCCTTCGAGCGCGAATGAGCGAGCGTCACTCGGTCTTCGGATGCGCCCTCTCGAACACCTTCTGCAAAAATTCCTCGATGCTCTTGAGGTTTTTGTGTCGCGCGAAAATATCCGCCGCGGTGCGTTCCGCCTCGGCGTGCGAGTATTCAAGCTGTTCGAGCACCTGGACGGCCTCGGCGCGCAGCTCAGAATCGGACGCGGTTGGCTCAACCGAAAGCGGCTCTTCGGCACGGGCCAAAGCGAACTTGGCCATTTTGCCGCGCAGGTCGGTGACAATGCGTTCGGCCATCTTTTGCCCGATAAAGGGCAGCTCCTTCAGGAACGCCACGTCACCCCGCTCAATGGCCAACGCAATTTCGTTGAGAGGCCGCACCAGACATTTGAGCGCCTTCATAAAGCCCACGCCCGGCACGGTGGTGAAGACTTCAAAGAATTCGCGGTCGAGCGGATCAAGGAAACCGACCAGCCTTGGCTCCAAATGCCCGCCGCCGACGCCACCGTCAATGTAATCAATCGTGTAAAGCGTCAGGGGATTGTGCCGTTCGCTCGAATGTCGCAGCCGCGCGGCAATCCCGCTCGGGACCAGCACTTCATAGCTGATGGAGTTGACCCGCACCAAGAGCGTGGTTCGCCCGATGCGGTCATAAAGCACGTCGCCGGTGATTTCAGAGATCAGACGTTTAGCCCTCCGTGCGTGCGCCGAAATTCAGCCGCCGCCCTGCCTGACGAATGTCGTTCGATCTCCGGGAATCGCGGGTTGTCCTCCGCGACAAGCGGCTTGTGCCTTACCGCCGCCGCCCGTTTTGCCCAAAGCCCTTCGAGGCCGCCTTCACCGAGTTAAGGTAACACAGCGCAACCGCCAAAGCATCGGCCACGTCCGGCGGCTGAGGCGGATGGCCCAGGGAGAACCGATGCTGCACGGCCCGCTGCACTTGCAGCTTGGAGGCGTTGCCGTTGCCGGTTACCGCCTGCTTGATGCGCTTGGCGGGAACGTGAAACACAGGTATGCGAGCCATCCGCGCCGCCAGACAAATCACGCCGCGCGCGTGCCCCATCAGGATGGACGTGCGCGGGTATTCGGTGTGGCTATAAACTTCCTCCAGGCACATGGCCTCGGGACGAAAATCACGCAACACTTCTTGAACGCTTTTGAACAGCGATTCCAATCGCAGCGCCAGGTTGTTACCGCTCGGGCGCGGCAGCCGAATCACACCGGCCTCCAAAAGTTGCATCGCGGCAAGGTTGCCCTCGATCACGCCATAGCCCGTGATGTTCAGCCCGGGATCAATCCCGATGACGCGAGTCGTCAAGGTTCTCGGATGGCTGCGTTGCACCGTGCTGCCCATGCCAAGCAATTTTATCATGGAGGGTTGGGGGGGGTGCCGCGTTCTGGGGGATGGCCCATTGACCCCAGCCAATGGGACCGTTGGGGGTAACGCTTTTGGCTGTTTTCGCTTCTAATAGATTAGGACAGCGAGGCGGCCCTGCGCTGCCAGAGAACGTTGAGGCGAGCGCAAGGGCGAGGCCTCCAGGAGGTGCCCAATGCTCGTCCGAATGGCTCCATCGAGGATAGTGAAAGTTGCCGTCGCAACTCTGTTTGCGATTTCTTTGGCCCTACCGAGCGCGGTAGCGGCCAAAAAACTGCCTCCCAAACCGCAATTGCACCACGAGCGAAACACTCCACGCACCAGCGTGTGGCTGGTCCGGGAGGTTCGCCATCGGCTTTTAATGCTGCCTTATTACACGGTGTTCGATAACCTGGAATATCGCGTCAACGGTTACAACGTGACGTTGCTTGGCCAGGTCGTCAACCCCGTCCTGAAGTCGGATGCGGAAGCCACCGTAAAACGGATCGAAGGTGTGCAGAAGGTCATCAATCACATTGAGGTGCTTCCGCTTTCGAACTTCGACAACCGGATCCGCATCGTCGCTTACCGTAAGATCTACGGCTATCCGGGTTTCGAGAAATATGCTATCCAGGCCATGCCGCCCATTCACATCATCGTCAAGAACGGCAATATTACGTTGGTGGGTGTCGTGGACTCGAAGATGGATAGCCAGATTGCTTATATGCAGGCGCGCAGCGTGCCCGGCGTTTTCTCGGTGACCAACGACTTGCGCGTCGAAAACGGATAGGTCTTCCCGAGCTGCGGCGGTCCTGCCAAGGGCGGCCGCAGCTCTTTTTTTGTATAGGCCGAGACCGGCGTAAGGTCGAGCCTCGGTGGCGCACCAATTCCCGTCCCGTAACATTCCTGACTGGCGCAACCGCTTTTTGGGCTTAAACTGATGTTGTCGTCACGCTGAGCTGTGCGCGATTTCGCCTGTAGCTTGCCATCCCGGGACAGCCAATCTCCCAGCGGGGAAAACGGAGGTTGTTTTTACCCCGCCTTCTCACGTGGTTCCGACTGGGAGACTCATTCGGGAGGCCCGTGGACGGTTCCGTGTCTTGTGGGATTGTCGTTACCTCGCACATGGGCTTTTGCCAAGGCTTTAGCTTATGAAGGCACTCCGTCGAAGGCTGTGACTTAAGTCCCAGCGCGCGTAGCGCCAGTGGTAACGGTTAGGAATGAAGAATTCAGGTCAACAGCCGCCTTGGTGGAGCTCCGAGGCTTGATTGGTGGAGGCGGGGGGAGTTGAACCCCCGTCCGAAAAGCCAGACGGTCAGAAGCCTACACGTTTATCCCTTTCACTCTCTCTTTCGCAGCCGGTTCTCTGGAAAGGGCAAGAACGAACCGTCCGCTAGCCTGGTTCCGGTTGCCCGGAATCTCGCCAAGCGCTCTCAGGCGGCGAGCGTTTGGCCAGCCCGTGATTCGACGCCTGTCTCCACCCTACGGGCCGAGCGGAGCAGACGCGCCACCTCTAATTAGGCAGCGTAGGCATACTGCGCGTTGGCAGTTGTAGTTTCCCACTCCGATTACGGGTGGTGTGGGACCCCCGACGTGCCTTCTGAACGCCAGAGCTTCCGTCGAAACCGGAACGCCCCCTCCTCTAAAACTTAACCCCCACGAGGGGGCGTGTCAAGTTTTTAGACATTGACACCCCAAGGTTGCGCTGTAAAATAGTGCGGGAAATGCAGAGTCGAAGGAGCCATATTTGACCGAGCCGGCGGAGCAATTGCGCGAACGGCTGGAGCGGGAGCTTCGCTCGCAAGCCGAACGGATTCAGAGGCTCGAGCAGAGCCTCCGCGATACGGCACACCAGCACGAGGAACTGGAACGTTCCGTGCGAGAGCAGCTTGCGGCATTGAGCGCCCAGGCCGTGACGCCGGGGCCACAAGCCTCGTTTGCGTGGTTGCTGGCGGCGGTGCAGAAGATGGCTCGCGCGGCTTCGCGCGAAGCGGTCTATGAGACGCTGGCCGAGCAAATCCACCAGGCTGGCGCCCGCTCCGCGGTGTTTGCCGTGCGCGAGCAGGTGGCAACCTGCTATGCAGCGCGCGGTTTCAGGCAGAATGGAGAAGGTTTGAGCCAACTCGCCATTCCGCTCGCATCATGCGAGAGTTTCAGCAAGGTCTGCGAAACACACCTCCCCCTCAAAGCCGACGTTTCGGGTCTCGGAAGCCGTGAACTGCTGGCGGCCTTGGAAATTTCTGATGGGGCTACCATCTTGCTTGTTCCCATCCAACAAGGCCATTCGATAAGCGCGATTGTGCTGAGTGAGCCGGCTCAAGAAGAAGCCATGCCCTTGGAAGCGCTGCAGGTTCTGGCCGAATTCGCCAGCGCGCATCTCAGCCGTCTCTCTGCCGAGGGCGGAGCGGCTCAAACCGAGGGCGCGGTGGCGAGGGAGGAACGCGCCGGCGACGAAGCCCCGACCGAGGCGGCGTCCGTTGAGCCCGCGCTCGTCGAGCCGGAGGCGCAAACAGTCGTACAAGCCGCAAATCCCGCGCCTGCCGAGGCCGCGGCTCCTTCTGAGGGGCTGCCTTCTGCGCCAATGACGGCGGCGCAGCCTGCCGTGAATGTGGAACAGCTCAGCGAAGCGGAGGAGAAGGTTCATCGCGACGCCAAGCGGTTCTCGCGGCTGCTGGTTTCCGAAATTGAGTTGTACAACAAGACCAAGGTCGCCGAAGGTCGCAAGAACCGCGACCTCTACAGTCGGTTGAAGACGGATATCGAGCGCAGCCGACAGACCTACCAAAAGCGGTTTGGGAATACGGCCGCCAGGCAGTTTGACTATTTTCACGAGGAACTGGTACGAACCTTAGCCCAGGGCGATCCCTCCCTGCTCGGTCCCGATTACCCCGGCCCAACAATGTGAACTGGTGGCGCAAAGGCTTAATCTGGGCACTTGCCGCCGTGGCGGCTGGGGGAGGGTTGTCTGGAGGCTCGGCAACTTCAGCTCCGCGCCCCACTCTTATCTCTCCTTACTTCATTCGGCTGGCCTCGATGGCAGCGCGGCCTGCGGGCTGGCCGGCGTTGCGCGCTTACGCAGCCCACGAGAGTGACCCAACCCTTCGCGGTTACGCCTATTTCACGTTGGGTTATCGAGAGTACCGGGCCGGTCAGTATGCGCAGGCGGCCAAGGACTTGGCTGAATCGGCGCGCAGTGGTTTCTCACTGCGCGATCTTGCCGTCTATTATCTTGCTCGGGCGGACTATAAGGGCGGGCAGGTAGTGCAGGCTGCCGAGACGCTCGGAACCTTTCAACGTCAGTTCCCGGAAAGCACCGTGCTCAGCCGAGCCGTGGGGTTGTTGGCCTGGGCGGAGCTTCAATCGGGTCAAGCTGCAAAGGCCGTAGCCACTCTTACCGGCTATCCCAAGACATTCGAGCGGCCGAGCCTTGAGCTCGAACTGCTGCTTGCCTATAAGTCTGTCGAGGATTGGTCGGCTGCGGCGCGGGTGGCGGAGGATATTTACTACGCCTCGCCGACCGCGCCCCAGGCAGAGGTGGCGCGCCTTGCCATGCAACGGCTGAAAATTCGGCTCGGGGCGAATTATCCGCCCGTTTCCAATCGAATCCAGGCGGCGCGCGCAAGGAAGCTCTTCCAGGCAGGCCGATTTCGCCAGGCCCTCAAGGAATACCAGCGCCTTCTCAGGGAATACCCGAAAAGTTCGCAATGGTGGAGCTGGAAACTCGGGGAGGCTCTTTCATTGCTTCGCTTGAATCGGGAGGACGATGCCGTGGGAGTTCTGCGGTCGGGCGTGCCGCTTTCCGTTGCTTTCAATGCCGAGCGATGGAGGCTTTTGGTCGAGGCCTACCTGGACTTGGGTGACGAGGCGAGGATGAATCGCGCCCTCGATCAGCTTCGCATCCATGATGCCGGCTCTCGATGGTACGCCGAAGCGCTTTATGCTGTGGCGGCATATTACGAAGAAAAGGGAAACGTTCCATTGGCCGCGGCACTTTACACGACGTTGGCGAAATCCTTCCCCAAGCTTTCCGAAGGCGAGACGGCGCTGTGGAGAGTGGCTTGGCTGGACTATTACGCCAACCAAAGCGCCCTGGCGAGGTCCGCGTTTCTTAAATACATCGGGCGTTACCCCACCTCGCCGCGTACCGCCGGTGCTCTTTACTTTCTGGGCCGCTTGGCGGAGACGCAGGGCGACTCGCGCCGGGCTAGGGATTTTTATAAGCTGGTCCTCCGCCGCTACCGGCATAGCTACTATGCGCTGGCCTCGGCCGCTCGATTACGAGCGTTGGCCAGAGCCCCGCGCGCCGCTCTCAACCATCAGAAAGATGACAGAGGGGTGTTCTTTCAGGAACTGATCAGCCTCGTTCCGCCGCGCCCGGCCTTGCCTTTCAACGCTTGTCTGGACGCGTCGGCTGAACCGCTATCGCGGCCGTACTTAACGCTGGCTTCGCTTGGACTCGTCCGGCTCGCCAGCCAAAGCCTGCGTGGCCTGCTGAGAGGCCATCATCAGCCCGACTTGATTTTCGCGTTCAGCCGCCTCGAAGCAGAACGAGGGCGGCCGGACGAAGGTATTTATTGGATGCGAAAATTGATTAGACACTACCCGGATATGAGGTTTCAGGACCTTCCGAGCTCCGTCTGGGCGCTGCTTTACCCGCGCGACGATTGGACGCTGGTTGACCGCGAAGCGCGATTTTACGGCCTTGATCCGTATCTCATCATGGGGCTGATTCGAGAAGAATCCGGGTTTTACCCGGAGGCCGTGTCCTCCGCTGATGCCGTCGGGCTGACGCAGATTTTGACACCGCTCGGGGCGCGCAGACGCCTGGAAAATCCCTGGTACAATGTCCACGCAGGCTGCGCCTATCTCCGCCAGCTAATCCGGCGTTACCGCGGAAATCTGACGGTGGCGCTGGCGGCGTATAATGCCGGCCCCACGCGCGTGGATGGCTGGTTGCGGATTTATCCTTTTCGCTCGCCGGAGGATTTTATCGAGACGATTCCATTTCCAGTTACCCGCACGTATGTCCGCGCCGTGCTGAGAGATGAAGCGGTTTATCGAAGGCTCTTGACCGGGAAGGCCCGATATTGGGCTTGCGCCGCGCAGCCCGCCGGCTAGGGTGAAAATTCTCCATGCACGCGCCATGCGCCGAACGGCGCGGTCAATCTGGCGCAAGGCTTCCGGATTTTCCGGTGCCCGCGGAAGTGAAGGAAGCAGCCGTCGCTGCCATTCGTGCCGGTATCAACCAATACGCATAACGTGGGGCGCAAGCATTTCGCCAGGCGAGCGCCGAGCGCTTCCAGAAAGACTCAAGGCGAAGGCTTCCAATCCAGTCCTGTAGGAGCCGCGGGCCGCTCGCCCGGACGGCTTTTTGTCAGGGCGCAAGGCTCAACTGCGGCCTGAAATCCGAGGCAGCATAGCGAACCAGTTGGTCTAGAAGCACGGTGCCGTAGGGATCCAGGCCGTAATGAGCTGCGAGCTCCAGGGTGCAGAGAATCAATCGCCCTTTGCCATCGCGCGCTTGAACGAGCGTGCCCACATTCTGATGCAGCCAGCCGTAGAACATTCCCGCCAGAACATCGCGGAAGCGATCCGGCGGGATGCCCTGGACTAACGTCGAAGGCGTCACAGCTTCCGACTCGAAGCCTTGAAGGGTACTGAAGCCAAGGCCCTCAAACGGAGCGTGATTTTTTCGCACCCAAGGGAAATCCGAAATCCAATCTCCGCTCAAATTTCCCTTACGGGCAACGATGCGGATGGTTGAAGAGACGGTTTGAGGTTCGGTGGCCAGAAGAATGACGTGCCCGCCGCGAGCCAGCGCTTGTCGAGCCACAGCGTCCAGGCGAGAGGCGATTAGAATCGAGTCCGGGGCAGTTGGCGCGACCTCGCGATAACCGCGGCGCCGCATCGCCGTCGCCAGGTGGGTGAGCGAACCCCCTGAGCCATCAAATGCTACCGGCGGCGGCGAAGTCGGGCGGGCGCGTGGGTAAAAATATAAGTCAAGCCAGTTGGTAGCAAGTGTTTTTCCGGCGCGGGTTACCTCCGCTTTCAGGAGTTGGTGTTCCGGCATGGTGACGTCCGGCGCCGTCAACTTGATTTCCACCGCCGGGGTGACCGCGCCTGGGGCAACGAGGGGCAAGGGCACGGTTCCTTGGAGCGGAGTCTGCCCGAGGCTCCAGCGGAGTTGGGCGCCCTCTGCGTTACGCCGGCTGTAGTGCGAGAAATAGGCGGTCACGGCGACGGAGCTTCCCGAATAATAATTGCGTTCGCGCGAGCGCAACACCAAAGCGTCCGCCCGGTTAATGGCGCTGAGTTCGCTCGCAAAGACCTTGCGATGTCGCCAGGCATCCATCAATCCGTTGGATTCCCAGTTGGTGTCGTCGAGCTCCGTGATGACGTAGCCCTGGATTTGCGGGTGCATGCGAAGGCTGCCGATCTCGTACTGAAGAGCACGGAACTCATGCCATTGCGTGGCTAGGCTGAGCGCGCGAAGGCTGGGAAACAGCGAGTTGAAGCCGTACCTTTCGAATCTCCGCCCAAAGCCCGCCGGCAGCGTGATGCGCAGCCCGTTGAACGACATTGAAAACCACCAAGGTCGCGGCGAGGGCACAATCGGCAAGCCCCAATTGCCGAATTCGGAAAGCATCAAAGGCTCATGACCGGTGGGTGCGGCATCGCCATAAGGGCTAAACAGCCATTTCGGGCGGGTAGCGAGCTGGGCGACAAACCGGTCGAAGGCCCTGGCATGGTCGGGAATGGCATCGTAATTGTGAAAGTCGGCTACATCGGTTTCTATATGGAAGTTGGTGCAGCAGGGGCTATTGTCATCCACCAGCCAGCCCGGAACCATTTTGACTGCTCGCTGCCAAGTGCGCTTGAGCCATGCCCGGTCGCTGGCCTTCTGAAGATTCGCGCCCCAACTTTCGTTGATGAGGCTCACCTGAACAATCGAAGGATGGTTCCAATCGCGCCGAACCATGCCGCGCAGGGTTGCGAGGGCGCGCCGCTCCGAGTCCGGCGTGAGCTTGTCCCAGTTCGGAATCTCGTACCAAATCAGCATTCCGGTTTCGTCCGCGGCTTCGAGATAACGCGGGTCGGGAACATCAATGTGGCAACGCAACAGGTTGAGTCCCAAGGACTTCGCCTTGAGCATTTCCTGACGGATATAGCTGAGCGACGGCGGCGTGTAGCCGGTGTCCGGGTAAAAATTCTGGTCGAGCGCGCCGCGCAGGTAAATGATTCTGCCATTCAAATAAAATTTGCCATCGCGTGCCTGAAAAGTGCGAAAGCCGAACCGATAGGTTTCTTGGTCGCCCGAGCTCAAACGGAGGCGGAGAGAGTAAAGCGCCGGGTGGTTTGGACTCCACAAACGAGGCGGCGAGACGCTCCCGGAAAAATGGACGACACCTTGTTCGGGATTGAGGCTTTCTAGCCCTTGCCAGACCATCTTTCCCTGCGGATCGAAAATTTTTGCCTGCGCCGTGACCGGAACGCCTACATGGCTGAGCGTGGGCGGGTGCTGGACATGCGCCGAAATCGAAAAGTGACCGCTCGCGGGGGCTGTGATGTGAACCACGCCCCAATGCGTGCGCGGCCGAACTCGGAGTTCGACCTTTTGCCACAACCCGCTGGTCTCTACGTACCAATCTTGCTTGCCATGCGGAATTTGAGAATAGTGAATTCCCTCCACGCTGTGGTGCGGCCCGGGGTCGGCGACTTTGACCGCCACTTGATTTTTGCCGGGGTGAAGGAAGGAAGTGATATCAAAGTTGAATGGTAAATAACCGCCATCGTGCGCGCCGAGCCGTTGCCCATTGATGTAAACCACGGCGCGATAATCTACTGCACCAAAGTGCAGCATCACCACTGCGTTCCCCCGGCGTGAGGGCGAGGTAAACGACCGCCAGTACCACGCGACGCCGGCATAGTTCCGCAGGTCGGCAAACTGCGTTTGCCAGGAAGAGGGAACACGGATCATGCGAACACCGGTCGCGGTTGCCAGATGCGACACCTCCAAACGATCCGCAGGGTCGGTGACAAAGTGCCATTCACCGTCGAGCGAAATGTTCTGTACGGCGGGCGGCTGCTGACTTCGCCCAACCCCCGGTAGCGCCAGCATGAGGGCCGCAACCCCTGCAAGAAGAATCTCCGATCGCCAAAGCCGAAAAACCATCGTCCCATCTCCTGGAAACATGGCTCGGTCGGACTGCTTTCCTTGCCCGATCTGCCATTCGTGAGAATCGCAGGCTTGAGTCTATGCCGTCGGCAGTGAGGATGGCAAGCGTGGCGGATGTGAAGCCGCCGTTTCGGAAGTTTGGATGGATGAGGTTGCGCGCCGCCGGCCTGACGGCGTCCCGCGGTTACTTCGATTCCCCCAAAAACGCTGGACGAGTGGGCCAAATCGGTGGAGAGGTCTCAGGGTCGGAGAGTCGCTAGCGCAGAAGTTACGTGTCGCAACCTCCGCGGCTCGACCCGGTAGCGCAGAGGTTCGCGCTTGGAACCTCTGCGGCTCGAGCCGGTGCCTGCGGGAAATCACCGCTCGGCTTCACAACGCGTAGCTCCGCCATCCGCGCTGAGCCGTCCGACCCCTGCCGCCCTTGGTCCCTGTCACCCTCCATTCCTTGCCAAGGCCCGACTGCCGCGGCCGACGCTACAACTAACGACCATAGCAGGAACAAGCAGAAACAACACTTGACAAACTCACCGTGCGATGCCATGTTATGGCTAATCCGGTTGACCCGGAGGTGGAAGGCAAAAGCTTTCGGGGGGGCCCGCAAGGGCCCCTTTCAATTTCTAAAGGAACTTCTTCCCGAAACACCTCCCTTCACCCTGGTCGTACTTCCCCTGAAGAATTTTGACAACCCTCGCTGCGAAGGATGAAATCTCCCGCGTAAGTAATCCCTGCTCTTGCAAAATCTCATTACGGCTGGGGTGGGCAAGCAGATCGGCCAGTTGCAGGCCCGCAATGTTATTGGCCTTGGTTTTCATCTTTAGCCGCCTGCTGGTGAGAGCTCGTTGAAATTGGTCCGGAGGCACGAAATCCGTTCCATGGCTCCAAAGCCGCTCATAAGCCGCCTTCAACTGACCGTCTTCCCCTCCTCCGCGCGACTCTGCCAGGGCGTCGCCCCGCTGCCCACGGCGATTCAGAAAATAAACAAACCGCTCAAGCAGGAGAGCAAGACAGTAGTGATAGGGGTCGTAGCGCCAGACTGTATAGGTCTCCTTGTGCTTCTTTTTATCCAGGCACACGGATATGACCGTGTATTCCCATCCACTCAGAAGGTTCAAGAGCTCGGCGTCAAAGCGCTGTCGAAGCTTGGCATCTTGCAACGCGTGGAAGGGCGGTCGGGCGTTTAACATTTCCTTCCGATGGAAGACCACTGGCTCGTCAGGATGGGAACCGAAGTATCTCTCCTTGAGGGCGGCCGTTTGGGGATGGACAACGTCTCGAATATGGTCCAGGTCAGCGATGACGCCGGTCAAACTGAAAAATCTATGATTTGGATCGTCCGAGCTCTCGACGTCGGCATTTCCCACCTCATCAATGTAAATGCGGTATTTCAAGCCGCGAAAATCCTCTCCTTGGTTTCGCGCAGCTATCAGCACAGCGGCTGCGCACTGCAACCTCTGCGGCTCGAGCCGGTGCCTGCGGGAAAGCACCGCACGGCCTCACAACGCGTAGCTCCGCCATCCGCGCTGGGCCGTCCGACGCCTGCCGCCCTTGGTCCCTGTCGCCATCCATTCCTTGCCAAGGCCTGACTGCCGGCTCCGACGGCACAGACGCCGCAGAGGAGCGCCAACGGCGCGCCTCTGCGCTACCTGCTGCAGAAAGTTTCCGACACTTGGTTGTTGAGCTATTCTTTCCTCTCCAGCCAACGACTCCGAACCCTCTTGAAGTATTCGACCCTCTCCCCAATTTTCTCGATTTCTCGCGGGTAAAAATCCAACATCACGTCGCACAACTCAATCATCCACTTTTTTCTAGTGTAGCCTTCTCTGATTTTCACAACATTGGCATTTGCAAGCTGAATCTGCCCCCAACCCAGAGCGCCAATAGTCAGGCAATCCCAGGAAAGGAACTCGATGGGTACGAAGGTCACATCCTTGACTGTTACGCTCGTTGCCTGGATCGAGTACTTCACGATAAGTACCGCGAAGTAGTTTTTGTCATCTTCGTAGAAGCGCGCAACCCTCTCCACCGAAGTTAGGTTTGGCATGTTAAAGTGCGTGCCAACCCGGTGCGTCTTGACATCAACAACATAGTAAAGGCCGTCTGAGTCAGTGAACGCGAGATCCGCCATCGCCCGGCGCGCGAAGTCGGATGAGTAATTTGCGCAAACGCTCCCGAGAAGCGACTGGAAGTGCTCTGACAGTATGGCTTAGATGGCATCCCCGGCGGCCCTCGTGCTGGAGGCGCTCCGTGCTGAGAGAAAATCAGGCTGAGAGTTCAGAAGCCTGACGATCGCCCGTTCGATCTGCTTATACTTGCCCGTATGAAAAATCTGGCTCTTCGTCACTCGCGCTCTTTCGGGGGGTTGGGGGCGAAAAGAGACAAGTTGCCACGACACTCTGTTCCCCCTGAGATTCCCCCTTGGTCTTGCAGCGTATTGCGCTCCCAGAATACCCCATCGGAATAGCCCTGGATGGTTTTGTCTCCCTCTGCCATCGCCAGTCGTTTTTCAGCCAGACAGCAGTACTTCTCGTCGATCTCGATCCCAACGTACCGTCGCCCAACCTTCTTGGCCACGACTGACGTCGTGCCCGATCCTAAGAATGGGTCCAGCACTAAGTCACCCGGCTTACTGCTCGCCAGGATGATTTTCGCTAGCAGCTTTTCTGGCTTCTGGGTCGGATGGTCGGTATTCTCCGGCATGGACCAAAAGGGCACTGTCAAATCGGTCCAGAGGTTCGACGGGAAGGTTAAACGGTAGTTTCCGTTTCCGGCCTTTTCCCAATCCTTCGGTTTTCCATCGGGAGTTGTGTAAGGGGCTATCACGCGCCGCTTCAATTTTACGGCGTCGACGTTGAAGGTATATTCGTCGGACGCGGTGCAGAACCATAGGTCTTCGGAGCAATTTTTCCAGTTTGCCGTCGCCCCTCTGCCCTTCTCGCGTTCCCAGGTGACCCGGTTTCTGACAACGAGGTATCTCCCCGCCACGAGGTCAATCGCAGAAGAAGAGCGCCAGTCTGCGCAGATGTAAACGCTGGCGGTCCGCTTGAGTGTACGCAGCAACCGCGGGAACCACGACTCGAACCATCGCCTATATTCCTCCACCGAGCGTTTCCGAAAGGTGTTGCCATTAAATGATTTCGTAAGGTTATACGGAGGGTCGAGAAAGAGGAGGTCAACGAAAGAAGCGGGCAGCCAATCCAAAACCTCGAATAAGCCCTGATTGATCGTTTTGTTCACAACGTCTTCAACGCTCGCCGGCCCTTGGAGCGAATAGAGTCTTGCCCGAAACGTGGCGTGCTCATGAATGGTTAGGCTGGTTGTTCGGTTCCTTGGGGCCCTGATTTTCTCGTCATTCTCGCTCATAGCCTTGAGGAAACAATAGCACGAATTTCGTACAGCAACTTCCACGCCTTAGCAATTAGCGGCCGGCCGCCTCGGAAGCCCCCAGCCGCAGGTGTCCTCAAACGCCGTGATTTGCGCGGCGGATTCTTCGCCTGACTTTTCCTTGAAGAGCACGTTGTAAGTGGCGTTCGAGTTGAACGGCGGGTCGAGGTAGATTAGGTCAACGGATTCATCTGCGACGTATTCCCGCAGAATTTTCAGGTTGTCGCCGAAGTAGAGCCGGTTTTTCCAGTCCATCGCCCCGAAGCTTACCACGGAACCCTCGCCGGGGTCAGCCGGTAGCCGCGACGGAAACCGCACCGTCGCGGCTACCACTCTAGTGTGGCGCGGGTAACGCTCCTTTACAATGTCCGGTGTAGCACAGGCGTCCCGCCTGTGCGGGGACACGGCCAAGATGGCCGTGCCACGGGGGCCGCAAGGGTAAACTCGTTGCGGGGGCTGGCGGTACGGGGGCCGCAGAGGAGCGCAAAAAGCGCGCGCCTCTGCGCGTCCCGCTATCGCTCGTCGGGAGCGGGACCAACGCGCATGACGTGAAATTACTGCGGGCCACCCTGGACGGCGTGGTGGGCGCCCGCTTCATTCCTGCAACCTGAACGCCCCGCCGTTGCGTCGAAACTTAAAGCATGTTAACTGTTGAAATGCGGGGTGCAGGCGAATGAGGCGGTGTGCTTGCAAGGTGGGGCGTGGGTTCATGTCTCGAACGCGCAGGTTGATTCCCTTCGCTTTTTTCCTAAGCGTCGCTCTTCTGCGCGCTGCCCCGCCCGCCGCCAAGTCGAGCCGGGAAGCGTCGCGTAGAGCCCTGGACTACGCGGGAGCGACGGTCCCGCAAGGAACCATCATTCCCCTGCGGATCAACAACACCATCAACTCCCGCACGGCTTATCGTGGTGAAGCGGTGTACGGGGAAACCACCTTTCCAGTGACCCTTGGCGACCGCATGTTGATTCCCGCGCACAGCTATGTCAAGGGATTCGTCACCGGCGTGGTGCAACCGGGAAGGCTGATGGGGAGGGCTCAACTGAGTCTGCGATTTGTCAGCCTGACGCTTCCTGATGGAACAACGCGACCTATCCAATGCATCGTTTATTCGCTGGCCGGCGTCCGATTGAAAGCCGCGAAGGATGGAGATCAATCAGGAGGACGTGTCCAGGCGAATACGACGCCGTCGGCCGAAGATACCAGCAGCGTCATTGATAGTAGCGGCCTCGGGGGCGTGAGCGCACTTTCTGCCGCTTCGGCGGGGGTTGGGGGATTAGTCTTGCTGTTGACGAGCCACAGCAAAGGCATTCTGCTGCGGCCGGGGACGACCCTCGAGATTCAACTCACTCGACCGCTCAACTTGGCGGGTCCCCCGCCCCGCCCATCGGGAACCCCGCGGCTCCATCACCGACCTTGAGGGGTTTTGTAACCGCCAGTGAATCGCCACCCCGCTCGTTGCCCAACCCGCTGCCCGATTTGCATCGCCAGCGCGCTTCTCGGCGGAGCTTTGCTGATGTTGGAATCGGCATGCGGCGGAGGCCCTCACTCTTCACCCCCCGGCGTGCCACCCGCCGCCGTGACGGTCACGTTTCCTTTGCACACGAGCGGCAGGTGGATTGTGGATGCCAATGGGAATCGAGTGAGGCTCAAAGCGTTCAATTGGTATGGAGCCGAGGGGCCGGACGGCGTGGTTGGCGGCCTGGCTTACCAGAGCCTTGGAAGCATTGCTGCTGAACTGCGCGGGTGGGGCTTCAATGCGGTGCGGCTACAGTGGTCCAACCAAATATATGAGACCAACCCGGTGGTTGGAAGCAGCCTCGTCGCCGCCAACCCGAACCTTGCCGGCATGCACGCCCTGGACATTCTGGACCAGGTTGTGAGCACGTTGGCCGCCAACCACCTTATGGTCATTCTCGACAACCACGTGAGCGATGCCATCTGGTGTTGTAGCAACTCGGATGGCGACGGACTTTGGTACAACACCACTTATCCCGAAACCAGTTGGATCCACGATTGGCAGGGGATGGTGAGCCGCTATGCGAGCCAGCCGGACGTTATCGGAGTGGACCTCAGAAATGAACCCCGCTGCGCCACCCTGAATGGCACAACGCTTTGCGCCACTTGGGGTGGTCCTGCGGCCACCAATTGGCCGGCGGCCGCCGAACGAGCGGGAAATGCGGTTCTCAGCGTGAATCCTAACCTGCTGGTTTTTGTGGAAGGGGTCAATTATGCCGGTGACCTCTCCGGCGTCGCCACTCTTCCGGTGACTCTCAATCAGCCCAACCGCGTCGTTTACGAAGCGCACAATTACGGCTTTTTTTATTCTGGCAACCCACTTATCAGTTATAACGATTGGGTGAGCCGTATTACCCCGGCGTGGGGTTATCTGGTCACGGGAGCCAATCCCCAGCCGCTCTGGCTCGGCGAATTTGGAACCTGCAACACTTCCGATTCCTGTGTCACCAGCGCCAGCAACTCGGAGCTGGGCTTCTGGTTCCAAATCATTACCCGATACATTCAGTTGAATAGCCTCGACTGGGGCTATTGGCCGGCTAACGGCACGGACTCGGATTACCCAAACGCGGGTCGCGTTTATGGAGAACTGGAGAACTACGGCATCTTCAACACGATGTGGAATGGACCCTCTTTGCCCTCGCTTTTGAATCAGCTTCAGACTTTGATGCCGTGACAGGGAGCCGCAGCGCGAGCCGGCGCGGCCAAGGGCCTTTCACCACCGTAGCTCACGATGGCGATCAATCCAGTAACCCCATGCGGGAACCAGCCACAAGCCGAGCGACATGGTCTCAAGCGCCTGGCGGTTCGGGGGTGGGGGGCCAAAAATGCCGGCTAAGAAAATAACGACGATGATCGCCATCAATGACCAGAAGGTCCAATCACCCAAAGAGTCCCGGGGTTGCGTCGCCTTCAAATAAAGATGAATTCCCATCGCCAGCATGACGCTTTCCACCAAAATTGTTCCGCTACGCGAGTTCCATAAACCCAGCCCGACATCTGTCTCGCTACCCGGATAAAACGGCAAATCCGGCCGGTGACTGATCGCGGCCAAAATCCAATAGCTCACCACGCATACCCAGATCCAATAAGCCCCACGCTCGTCCTTTCGCAACAGATAATAGAGACCCGCGAGAAGCGACGCCCATCCGACGTCGGCAAGCAAGCTGTGCGAGAGCGGGTAGGAAACAAAATCGAGCGGCGAAACCGCCGTGATGCCGGGGACGATATAGACACGTTCCAGGCCGAGCGCCAGAAAAATAGGCCAAAGAAGGTTCGGTAGCTCAGCCGCCAGCAAAAGCGTACCGAGCGACGGTTTGCGCGCAGGCTTTTTGGCTGCCAGTCCCACGGCCACATGTCCCAGGAACATCTTTCGGCCTCCCCAGGCGAAGTGCTTTAGTTTACATCCTGCCGGCAAAAAGCCGACGGAGATTTTGAAGCCGGCGCGGAGAAGCCCGATGCCCCCAAATCGTTTTTCAGGATTTGGCTGGCTTTTGGCGCAGGAGTTTGTTTAATATCGCGTGCTTTGGACACGAGCTTGCCGGGCAAGCTCAATTGTTGGAAAAGGAGGATGACATTGCAACACGACCCAACTCAAGGTTCGGTCTCCAGACGGGAATTTTTGAAGGATACGGTCATGGCGGGAGCCGGAGCGGCCGCCTTCGGCGGGCTCGCGCCGGCGCGTGTCCTCGGCGCCAACGACCGCATCCGCATCGGTGTCCTAGGTAGCGGAGAGCGCGCTCAGTACCTCGCTTCCATTTTCGTCAAGCAGCCGTCGGTTGAAATCGTGAGTGTGTGTGATGTTTATACCCCGCACCGCCAAGCGGGCCTCAAAATCGCGGGACGAGGCGCCACGGGCGCGTTGGATTACCGAACCGTGCTCGACCGCAAGGACATTGATGCGGTGGTCATTGGATCTCCCGACCACTGGCACAAGACCATGCTGGTGGATGCTGTCCGAGCGGGCAAGGACGCTTACTGCGAGAAACCCATTATCCATTCAATTGCCGAGGGCGCAGCCATTCTGCAGGCCGTTAAGCAGACCGGCCGCGTGGTGCAAACCGGCACCCAGCAACGGAGCTGGCCGCACTTCATTCTCGGTAAACAGTTGGTGGACTCTGGTGCCCTGGGCAAGGTGACCTTCGTTCATACCTATTGGTACCAGAATTATTACCGCGGCTCGAGTTGGAACGGCATGTTCAAGGTGAATGAGGCCGAGCTCGACTGGAAACGCTGGCTGGGCGATGCGCCTCCGCAGCCTTTTACCTCCGAGAAGTACGTTTGGTGGCGCTTCTATTGGGACTTCGGAGGCGGCATCCTCACCGATCTGCTGACCCACTGGATTGACGTGATTCAATGGTATCTGAACCAGCCGGTTCCCAAGACCGCCACGACAACCGGCGACTTGTATTTGATGAACTGGCAATGTCCGGACACCATCACGGCGGTTTATGAGTATCCGGGCAATTTCATGGTCAGTTTTACCGGCGCACTGGCTGACGGCGTGGATGACGGCGGGATTGTCTTCCGGGGGACCAAAGCGGTGCTGAAAATCAATCGGACGCGCTTGGCCCTCTATCCCCAAGGACAGCCCTGGGAGCCCGGCAAGCAACACCCCAAGGCGGAAATTTTGGCCGAGTCCCTCCAGGATGGAACCATCAATCATATTCAGAACTTCCTTGACTGCGTGCGTACCCGAAAAACTCCCAACGCTCCGGTGGAAGTCGGGTTCGAGGCGGCGCGCGCTTCCTGGATTGGTAATCTCGCTTTCAAAGCGGGTGAAAAATTGATGTGGGATGCCGCCACGGGGAAACTGATTGCAGCTTGATTTCGGGCCGGCGCGTAGTTTTGCTCCTGCCCATTTGACGCGATCCTCGGTTGACGGGGAAGCAATCGGACGGTGACGCGCTTCGTCGGCGGCCTTCCGAAGCTTGGCTCGTCAAGTTAAGCGGCTACTTCTTGAAGAGGTTTTCAAAGGCGGCGCGAGCGTCCGTGGGCTTTGAAGAAGAAGTCTCGCGTTCGACGGTCGTTCGTGGCGCAAAAAAGGAGCACTCGTTCCGTGCGTCTTTGCGGGGAATCCGCGCCGTAATGGGACGTGTGCATTCGAAGCGGCTTGAAGGGTCAAAGAAGGCGCATTGCTTGCAACTATGAAGCTCGGCGCCACAATGCGGGCATTTGCCCTGAGGGTCCACTCCCGGCGGAAGGATGGCAGCGCACGCAGCGCAACGCCAGACAGAGCGCCGACCAGGCAAAACAGGCGTCTTGGGGCCGAAGAGCTCTGGCTTTTTCGTCGCCCGGCTCTCCCGCTCGGGGCGGTCAGAGTCCATGTAGCCTCTCTGGCGGTACTTTCGTTCCATTAGGGCTTCTCCCTAAACAGTTCTTTACTTACTTGCGGGAAATCGTAGGGATGCGATTATCATACCTCGGATGACAGCTTCAACCAACAAGAAAATCTGAGCACGCGCTCGCCGAGGCGGCCTCTGGCGCAGGGCGCGGGAATACTCGCGTCCACTGAGGATCCCAAGATACGCAGACGCTCGCGCCGGGTACACGCGTCCCAGCCGAGGATGCATCCTTGTGGCTGGGCTCGCGAACGACCAGCCGACCTCCGCTTGGCAACTCAATGACGGAACGTCGAGTTCCGCCCTCGTACAGGGATTCGACGATAATGCCTCGCAACAGGTTTCGAGCTGTTGGGTCGGGCGCGCCATTTGAAATGCGAAGCCGTTCAGGACGAATTGAAAGGCTTGCGGCGGCCGATTCCGCACCTTCAAACGCAGCCGCGCTGTAAATGACTTCGCCGCCGGCCAACTGGAAGCGCCACCCTTCGCCCTCCCGTCCGAGCGAGACAGCGTCCAAGAAGTTTTCAAAACCCATAAACTCGGCAACAAATTTTGTTTGCGGCCGCTCATAGACCTCTTCGCTCGACCCGACCTGCTCCAGCCGACCGTGGTGGATGACAGCCACGCGATCCGACATCACCAAGGCTTCTTCCTGATCGTGCGTCACGAAAATAAACGTAATGCCCAGCTTTTGCTGCAATCGTTTAAGTTCAAGCTGCATCTGCCGGCGGAGTTTTTGATCCACCGCGCCCAGTGGCTCATCCAGCAACAGAACCGACGGCTCCAGCACCAACGCCCGAGCCAAGGCGACGCGCTGCTTCTCACCGCCGCTCAGTTGATTCGGCAGGCGTTCTTCCTTGCCGGGTAAGTCCACCAGGTCGAGCATGGCCTGAACCTTGCGACGGATTTCCTCGGGTTTCAGCTTTCGTTCTTCCAGTCCAAAGGCCACGTTGCGAAAAACGTTCAGGTGGGGGAACAGGGCGTAGTGTTGGAAAACCGTGTTGACATTGCGTCGGTAAGGAGGCAGCGATGCGGCGCTGCGACCCTCGAGAAGAATTTCTCCCGCGTCGAGGTGCTCGAATCCGGCGATGAGACGAAGGATGGTCGTCTTGCCGCTGCCACTCGGTCCCAGCAGGGTCAAAAATTCACCTTGCTCAACCCCCAGGGAGAAATTGTCGAGTACTCGGTTCCCGCCATAGCACTTCGTGACCTTGCGCAACTCCACAATGTAACTCATGCGTGGTCCGGCTTCGTACACGGCAGATTTGATGCGGTCTCCGGCGGCTCAACCGATGGGGATCGCCGGCCCGCCGCTGCCATGAGCAGTTTTAGCCGAGGGATGCGCGGCCGGCGACAAGAAACCTTAGGCAGCGAAATAGATACTTTTCCCGCCGGCCTAACCCGTGCCGCTCCTCCGATCCCCTCTTCCTCCGACCCTTAAGCATATAATACAGCGTCACGGAAACCGAGCCACGGATGGAGTTGCTGATGGCCCAGAGAAACGAACTTCGCGAGATCCCGCGCCTGCTTCAGCAGTTCATCCATGATGATCTTCCCCTTATTGAGAACAATGTTCGTCAGTGGCGGCTGGGCGAAGGCTCCATCTTTGTCGTCGGAGAGGCTCACTCCCGTGCCCCCGCCATGATGGCGGGCTATGCGTTTGAGGTTCTACTTAACCGGCCGGTCTCCGCAAGGCCCGCGCCCATCCTTGCGGAATACACGCTGCGCTCCATCGAGCCGCGGTCGCCGCTGGTGGCCATTTCTCGTCTGGGGGAGGATGCTGAAATCCTCCACGTCGCCCGGTTAGCCACGACACGCGGTTCCGCGGTTTGGGCGCTCACCGCAGCCGATCAGAGTTCCCTCGCCCAAATGTCCCAGGCCGTGATACCGGTGTTTCACGCCGAGGGATGCTCGAGCGACGCTGCTTGGGCCATCGGCGCGGAGGTGGGGGCCCTTGCGCTGCCGATGGTTGCCGCGCGCGTCTTTCGCAAATTGAGTCCATCAGAGCAAAAAGCCTTCGACGAGTTCGTTCGATTACCGCGCCTGATCGAGAATACCATCCTCGGCATCCAGGACGCAGCCGGCGCCTTCGCTCAGGAGCTGCGACGCTTCCCGACGCTGTTCATCTCCGGCGGAGGATTCTATCATCCAATAGCCCGCCATGCGGCAACCGAATGCCGAGCGCTGGGAATCCGGGCGCAAGGCGTCGAGATGACGCATTTTTCTACCTCCCGTGCCCAGGAAACCCCGTCGTCAAGTGCCGTCCTACTTCTCTCCGGCTCTGGCTGTCGGCTAAAAAAACATGTCCATGCGGCAGCCCGCCAAGCCCGCGCCGCGGGAATGGAAATTTTTGCCATCACTGACGCTAACGACCGAGACCTTGTGGCTCAGGCTCGGTCGGCCATGCTGTTGCCCCAGCTTCAAGAGCTTGCCGGAGCTATCCTTGCCCTCAGCGTGCTGCAATGGATGTTCGCCCTTGGATAGGACCGGCCACCCCACGCCATCTTCCCGCTTCGGTTGATTTTGTGCGCTCCCGCTGTTATACCGGTTGCCCGATAGCTCCGGGTAGCTCGGGGAAGGAAAGAGCCGCCGACAGCGGGGGGAAGCACGTATGGGTAGAAAGCACTACACAAGAGCCTTTTTTGAAGAAATTAGTGGACCGTCTCGACGTTCAGCGGTTGAGATCGTTCCCTTCCTCATGGAGATGCTCGACCCGCGGTCGGTGATTGATGTCGGTTGCGGGGTAGGCTCGTGGCTTTCGGTATTTCACGAACTCGGAGTGACCGACCTTTGCGGGGTGGACGGAGATTACGTTGACCGCAGCCTTTTGCAAATCCCTCAAGAGAAATTCGTCGTGCGGGATTTGACCAAACCTTTCACCTTGAATCGAGTTTTTGACCTCGTCATTTCTCTCGAGGTCGCCGAGCATCTTCCCCCGGCGTCGGCAGAGACTTTTGTCAGCTCGCTCGTCGAGCTGGGTCCCGTGATTTTATTTTCCGGCGACGGTCCGGCCACGCGAGGAGGCGAAGCGTCCGCCGGTAGGGGCGGTGATCCGACAGCGGAGATGGATTCCTGCGGCGAATCATCCGTGGCGTCAGCGCCGCGCCAGGGCCACAGCGGTCGTCGTGGGTCGGGACCTGCGCTTCGCCCTAAGCGCTCGCCCTTCGGGCTCGCAGGGCTCCGCTCCGGGACCGACCCACGACGGAGAGAAAACCAAAGCAGAAAAAGGGGACATTTTAAAAGAGCTTTGACAGATTCTTGGGCCCGGCTTGACGCTTACACATCAGGTATGATTCAATGGAAGCTCCCGCGAGCTTGCAACCGGCAAACCGCACCGCGTCTGCGGCATCGAGGTTTCACATTGTATATCCCTGAATATCACAGGCCCAAAGGCCACGCGGCCGCGCTTGCGTTCATGAAGGCGAACCCCTTTGCGATTGTGGTTTCCTCAGGTGAAAATTCGCCGTTTGCAACACACGTTCCTGTTCTCGTCGCGGAAACGGAAGGTGGGATCCACCTGCGCGGGCACGTGGCGCGCGCCAATCCGCACTGGAAAATGCTCGAAGCGGAGCGCGAAACGCTGGTGATTTTTCACGGCCCGCACGCTTACGTTTCTCCCAGCCTTTACGAGTCGCGAGAGAGTGTTCCCACGTGGAACTACGCGGCAATTCACGCTTATGGCCGCGCGCACATCATCACGGATCCTGCGCCGCTTACGGAAATACTGCTTGCAACCATCACCACCTTTGAGCAGGCCTATCTCGAGCAGTGGCAAAATCTGAATAAGAGCTTTCGCGCCAAGATGCTCGGCCAGATTGTGGGCTTTGAAATTCCGGTCGATCGCCTCGAATCAAAATTCAAGCTCAGCCAGAACCGCCCCCGAGCAGACCAGGCACGTGTAATCCAGGCGCTTGAATCCAGTCCCGATTCCACGGCGTCCGCCGTCGCCCGGCTGATGAAAGAGCAGGGGCTTGGAAGATAACCGGATTTCTTCGGTTGGCACGACTCTTCTGAAGGCCCTTCCAAGTCGCAGCCTCACGGAGCATCCTTCCGACATCTCATCAACACCGCTTCCCCAACCTTTTCTATACAGAGCGTCTTAAGTAAGTGCGCATAGTCGTCGCAACGTGTTATTGGGTTTGACCCAGTCAGCGAATTCGTTTTCAACCGCCCGCATGACGTCATCCAGATGCGCGAAATATCGATTATGCAAGCATTGCCACCGCGTCAGTTTCCAAACACGCTCGATGGGGTTCAACTCCGGGCTGTAGGCAGGCAGGTGCGAATTCCGATGATGGTGATGGGTGGTTCCGATTTTATCGTGATGGCTTATTCCGGTACGTAATAATCATCACGATCGGAGCGCAGCGACGCCGAGGGTGCGTTCCTCGCCGCCTGTGTTCGCTTTCCTTCAGGTTCCTTCGGGGCTCTTTTTGTGTTCTGGTTCTCCATTTGACCTTTTCTCACCCAAAATTTTGCACCCGGATGGCCCGAGAACGAAGATCTCGGGGTCCCTCGACCTGAGATACCCCCTTTTTGCTCACGCCTTCTTGCCATCGCGCTCTTTGCGCATCGAGTCTCCGCGCATCTCGATGCGGTGGGCGTTGTGCACCAGCCGATCCAGAATGCTGTCCGCCAAGGTCGGATCGCCGATCTGCTCGTGCCACTTGGCGACGGGCAGTTG
>JAKCCV010000013.1 GCA_021838785.1 Acidobacteriota bacterium
GGTTCCAGCAACTCTTCGAGAAAATGCGTCAACCGGGCCTCGAGTTCTTTCAAGGTTCGCGGGGTCATGCCGCCAGCGTAGCAGCCATCGCTTGGAGGGTCAACACATACTTAACCTAGTATTACTATTTATCTCTCTCGCACATCACCCAACTCGACTTTGACGGAACCGTGGCATTGACTTGTTATATGGGCCTTCAAAAGCGGTATTCTGTCCTATACTGCACTTATCATTATTAGATTGAGATGCGGGCACTCAGGAGGGATTTATGAAACGATTAAATGGAACTTCAGCCTTTAAGAAATATTCTCGCTTCCAGATGTCTGCCGTTCGGAGGAATTTTGTCCTGGCGACCCTGGGAGGGGTGCTGCTGGCGTCTTTTTCATTGACGCCCTGTATTTCTGCACAGAAGCCAGCCAATGAGCCTACCGTCGCGGACAATGCGGCCAGCGTCGATCCTATCATCGGCACGGGGACGGGGCCGGGCGGCTCCGAGAACCTGTTTCCGGGAGCCAGCATGCCCTTCGGCATGGTGCAACTGAGTCCGGACACCGAAAGCCACGGGTACGGCTATCATTATTACCAGCCCGACATCCAGGGCTTCAGCATGACCCACATGAGCGGCCCCGGCTGCTCCAACGAAGGTGACGTGTTCTTCACGGCAACGACCGGGCCGGTCGAGACGGCGACGACGGATTTCGAGTCGCCCTATTCCCACAGCCAGGAGTCGGCCTCGCCAGGATATTACGAGGTGGACTTGTCACGCTGGGGGATTAAAGCCCAGCTCACGGCAACGGATCGGACGGGGCTGGCGCAATTCACCTTTCCCCCGGGAAAACCGGCGAACATTCTGGTCCCGATCAGCCATACGCTCAATTACACGGCGGCCGCGGCGGTTCGCGTGACTGGCAACAACGAAATCACCGGCTACGTAGAGGACCACGCCTTCTGCGGGAACAAGCAGACCTACAAGGTCTATTTCGACATTGTGTTCAGCCGGCCGTTCTCCAAATTTGGAACCTGGCGCGGAAACAAGGACGGCGGTCCGGGAAAGCTCTCTTCCGGCAGCCGCCGGGCGACGCAGACCAGGCACAGGGAGTGGATTGGCGCTTATGCAAGCTGGCCTGCCTCGTCGGATTCGCGGAGCATCACGGCGAAAGTCGGCATTTCTTACGTGGACCTGAAAGGGGCAAAAAACAATCTGAAGACAGAGGCGGCCGGAAAGGATTTTGAGGAGGTGCGAAAAGACGCCTGGGCAGCATGGAACAAGGCGCTGAGCGTGATCAATGTCTCGGGAGGCACGCCGCGCGACCGCGAGGTATTTTATACGGCGCTATACCACAGCCTGCTGATGCCCAGCATCTTCAGCGACGCTGACGGACGGTATCGCGGCTTCGACCAGAAGATCCACCGGGTGGCAGCCGGACATCTGGTCTATTGCAACTACTCCGGATGGGACATCTACCGCAGCGAGATGCCGCTGCTGGCACTGATCGAACCGCAGCGCATGGAGGACATGGCGCAGTCGGTTGTGCTGATGTACCAGCAGGGAGGCTGGATTGACCGCTGGCCGCAAATCAACCTTTACACGAACGTCATGGCCGGAAGTCCGCTGACCACCGTCCTGTGCATGGATTGGCTGGACGGCCTGCACGGATTTGACATCAAGGCGGCCTGGCAGGGAATGTACAAGGACGCCACACAGGCGCCACCGCGGGGCAAGCCCTACGTCGGCGAAGAAGGAATCAAATGGATTAACAAGTTGCACTACGTTCCGAATGACAAGGTGAGCTACGGGTCCGTCTCGCAGATTCAGGAAGATTGCATCGCCTACGCCTCGCTCTATTATCTGGCCAAGGAATTGGGGAAGACTCAGGCGGCGCAGAAATTCTACCAGCGAGCGCTTTACTATCGCAACGTTTTCGACCATGAGGACGGCTTCTTCCGCCCGCGCAACGCCGACGGAAAGTGGGTCCCGCATTTCGACCCGTCACGGGAACGGCGAAAGAAAGGCGCGCCGCCAACCGGCTTTATCGAAGGGTCGGGCTGGCACTACCAGTGGCTGGCACCGGCGGACCTGGCGTGGCTGGTTCATGCGGTGGGCGAGAAGCTCTTTAATCAGCGCCTGGAGCAATTCTTTAGCTATCCGAAGCCGGGATGGTATGGGCAGTATTACAATCCCTACAATGAAACCGACTTGGAGGCTCCCTTCGAGTTCAACTTCTCCGGCATGACCTGGGAAACCCAGCGCGTCGTTCGGCGAATTTTGCGGGAAAACTACACCACGAATGACGACGGCATTCCGGGCAACGACGACTGCGGCGAAATGTCATCCTGGGCGGTCATGAGCATGATGGGCATCTACACCGTGGACCCGGCCAGCCTGGCCTATGAACTGGTCAGCCCCGTCTTCAGCAGGATCGTGATCAACCTGCACGCACCTTATACCGGGAAAACGTTCACTATCACGACATCGCAAAACCCGGAGTCCACGCCCTACATCCAGAGCGTGAAACTCAATGGCAACAGCCGCAGCCAGAATTGGATCCCGTTTGGCGACATCAGCCGCGGCGGCACACTCGACTTCACGCTGGGAACCGCGCCGAATAAATCCTGGGGCGCGGCGGCAAGCGACGCGCCACCGTCATTGAGCACAGAAAAGCCGTGAGGATTCGCGTTGGGCGCCTAACCCGATACGTTGGGATGTGCGCCATCTGCGCAACGATTATGTCGAGAAATTGCAGAACTCAAAAATCAGGCTCTGCGCTGGCCACGAAACAAACCCCGCGCTGTGGCTCGCCGGCTCCTACGGCGGCACAAGGTCGAAAATAGACCTCAGACCGGACCGGGTGATGGACACTGGGGCAGTTCGATTCGATAGCCTAAGATTCGGAGCTCTCGGATTAGTCTCGCCGCGCGGCGAGGAGCCAAACGCGCCATCAGCACGATGGCTCACAACCTTCCGCTCATCGCTTGTTGCCTGCTCAAAACCGGTCACCCCTACCAGGACCTCGGAGCCGACTATTTCGACCGAACCAACGCCGAAGGCTTGAAACGCTACCTGGTCAGGAGGTTGGAGCGCATGTGCAATCAAGCGCTGCTTGTGCCCACGCCCTTGACCATCTGAAGCGACCCTTCCACGAGCATTTATTTTCGAGGGAGGTCAGCTTCAACTACTATGACCACGAAGGGCCGCATTGCTCATCATCTCGTTTCCGAGTTCGGGCTGCGGTGACAAGACTGAAGAGTGCCTTGGTCCATGAGGCGCTTGATGAGACAGTTTGGAATACCGAAAATAGCTGGCTTGCCTACCTCATTGAAAGGATGGAGCGGGGGACGGGGATCGAACCCGCGACGTCCAGCTTGGGAAGCTGGCATTCTACCGCTGAATTACCCCCGCTCGATGGCCGACGGCGTGGCAGGCCAATTGTCTGCTCGCGCCAGGCCGGGTTGAGGCGCCCATCGTCCAGTCGCCTAGCCCGCAGGGCTCAACCTTGTCTATCATAGGCCAGCGTTCTTCGACTGGCAAGCCGACGG
Source organism: Acidobacteriota bacterium (assembly GCA_021838785.1). Taxonomy (GTDB): domain Bacteria; phylum Acidobacteriota; class Terriglobia; order UBA7540; family UBA7540; genus JAKCCV01. The sequence continues at coordinate 3,538 of JAKCCV010000013.1, forward strand.
ATAGTGGCACATTCAACCCTCAGTGTTGCAAGATAATGGGGGTCTCCGGTGACGCATGGACGGCTCCCAGCCAATAGAGTCCCAGGCACGCTCGGCGTGCTCGGGGCTGACGGTGCCCTCAACCAACTGCATAGCCGTCAACTTTCACTTTCGCTATAGACACACCACACTCCTCAACGGCGGCGACCGCGCTTGCTCTGCGCATTGCTGTCCGATTGTCCCGGTTAGGATCCATAGGCGGGGATTCCGGTCACCCGCTCTCCGAGAATCAGAGTGTGGATGTTGTGCGTTCCCTCGTAAGTAAAAACCGATTCGAGATTGCACATGTGGCGGAAAACAGGATATTCGTCAGCCACGCCGTTCGCGCCCAGGATATCTCGCGCGGAGCGGGCCACATCCAGCGCCATTTTCACGTTGTTGCGCTTGAGCATTGAGATCTGCGCAGGATCCGCGCTCCCCCGATCCTTCAATCGTCCCACGTGCAACGCCAGCAACTGCGCTTTGCTGATTTCGGTAATCATGTCGGCGAATCTTTCTTGAACCAGTTGATGGCTGGCAATGGGTTTGTCGTTAAACTGTTTACGAACTTTGGCATATTCGAGTGCGTCGTTGTAGCACGCCATCGCCGCGCCAATGGCGCCCCACCCGATGCCGTAGCGAGCCTGGGTCAGGCAGGCGAGAGGAGCCTTCAGGCCGCGCGCTCCCGGCAGCATGGCACTGGCCGGCAAGCGCGCGTCTTGCAGCGATAGAAAAGATGTCACCGAAGCTCGCAAAGACATTTTTCCCTTGATGTCACGCGCAGAAAATCCCGGCGTGCCCCGCTCGACGAGAAAGCCGCGAATGCCGTCATCGGCGCGCGCCCAGATGAGCGCGATATCTGCCATCGTGCCGTTGGTAATCCACGCCTTTTCGCCATTCAGGACAAAGTGGTCGCCTTCGCGAGTGGCCCGCGTCCTCATCGCGGAGGGGTTCGACCCGAAGTCGGGCTCTGTCAAACCGAAGCAGCCGACGGCCCGTCCCTGCTGGAGCGCCGGCAGCCATTTTTCTTTTTGCTCCTCGCTGCCGTACTCTCGAATGGGATACATGACGAGCGAACTCTCGACGCTCACGAAGCTGCGCAAGCCGCTGTCTCCGCGCTCCAGTTCCTGAAGAATGAGGCCGTATTCGACATTCGACATTCCCGCGCAGCCATAGTCCGCAAGATTTGCGCCGAATAATCCGAGGGCGGCCATCGGCTCAATCAGGTGCCGAGGAAATTGCCCCTCTCGGTTCCAATGCTCAATGTGGGGGATAACCTCCCGTTCCACGAATTCGCGGACGGTCTGCCGAACGAGTTTCTCCTGATCGCTCAGCATCGAATCCATGTCCAAAAAATCCACGCCACGAAAGGTGAACATGGCATCCTCTCCTCCATAGGCCGGGATAATAGAACTTAATTGTAGCAGGGGTCTGAGCCGTTGGGCGCGGAGTCTCGCGCGCCCAAGTTGGCGAACCTTGTGGCGGATGGCGACCGTCCATTGAAGGATGAAATCTTTTCAACGCCACAGTGTACGGGCAGGGAAGCTTTCCGCACGGTGGGACTCCACGTCCGTCTCTCTCTTCCTTCAGCCGATTGGAGGTTCGGCGCGACGGGCAATCATACGCGCATCAGACCTTAGAAGGCGCGCCCGCAGCAAATATGTGGGCCCCTTTGGCAAGGGGCCCATTCGCGTAGGAGTGAGAACTCGCCTTGCGTTCAGCGAGTCCCATGATGGAGGTTTACCGCCCGTTTCTCGAAGTTGCTCCGGTCATCCGGTCGAACGGGACGGACCCGAGCCCTTGAGAAACGAAGTTATTGAATATACTCATACAACAGGCGGTAGAGTTGGTCAAGCACCCAAGACGGTCGCGTCTGTCTCGCGGGTCGGACGGCCATAGCTCAACGGGGGCCTTCCTTGTAAGGAAGCTCCTGCCGCGTCACGAGCATCGGGCCGACGGCGGGAGGCTTGTCGTCAGCCCATCGTTAACGCTGGGGCGGAGTCGAGGAAGACGTCGTAGCCTGCTGAATTTTGGTCTTCAACTCCTCAATTTCCTTGCGGAGCTTTGCCTGACGGCGTGAAAGGCTCCAGGCGTAAATCATGAAGAGCAGCCAAAGGAAGCTGTAGGCCAGAGCGAGATACGTATTGACCACGTTAGTTCTCCGAGGAAGCCAGTGCAAGGTTGCGGCGCATTTCTCTTAGCTCACTTTGCGCTTGGCCGAGCGCCAAGCGTTGCCGCAGCAGGTAGAAAAACAAGCAGAGAAACGCGCCCCAACTCACCAGCAAGGTCGCCAACATGCGCGGGTCAATGCCGGAACCCGGGCCGCCCAGAATCACCGGCTGGGGGTGTTGCGTTCTCCACCAACGGATGGCCATGTAATCAATGATCACGTCAATAAACCCGATGACGCCCACCACCGCGCACAAGTTGGCGGCGCGACCCGGGTTAATCAGGTAACTGCGGAGCATCAAGTAGGCGATGTAAAGCAGCCAAAGCAGGAACGTCAGGGTGAGCCGTGCGTCCCAAGTCCACCAGATACCCCACACCGGCTTGGCCCACAGGGGGCCGGTAATCAGCACGCCGGTGCAGAATATGAAACCAACCTCCGCCGTCGCGTGCGCCACCTGGTCGGCCAAGCGGGATTTCTTCCGCAGATAGACGAGGCTGGCAAAAAAAATGATGATAAATCCGGTGAGCGCCGTCCACGCTGAAGGCACATGAATGTAAAAAATCCGTTGCACCTCGCCCATCGTCATTTCTTCCGGCGCGTAGAGAAAGATCATATGCAGGGCGACCAAAAACCAAGCCAAGGTTAAAGCGAGATGCACCGTGGGTGGGAATTTTTTATCCATAACGAGTCCGTTTCAGACTTGCATCGGCCCCATCTCCGTTGGGGCGAGGCGGGCCGACCCAGAATTGAGCTTATTCCTCCAAAACATATTCAAACAACAGCAGTGAAGCAACCGTGAAGACGATACTCACGCCCGCCACGCGAAGCACGCCTGCCGTGGCGTCACCGTTCGGGTTACCGCGAAACGCCTGAGCCGTTGCGTCCATGGCCAGCATGAGAATCCAGAAAGCGACGGGAAATTGCAAGACCGTCAGCATGACCTCGCGCATGCGGGTGTTGGCGGCGATGGCGCCGAAAATGGTTCCAAGGGCCGCGTAACCGAGCGTCCCCCAGAAAGCAATCAGGACAAACTGGCCGAGCGACGGCAGAAAGGAGAAGTTGTACCAGAGCGCCGCAATGAAAACCATCACCACTTCGGCCACGGCCAGGAAGAACAAGTTGGCCAGCAACTTCCCTGCGAAAATAGCGCTGGGGTCTATCGGCGCGAGCGTCATGCCCTCCAAGCATGAATTCTCCCGCTCGGAAGCAAAGGCGCGGTTGAAACCAAGCACTCCGGCAAAGGCAAAGCCGGCCCAAAGCACTACCGGCAGCGAAAGCAACATCTCCGTGGGGGCAAGCTGCAGGCCAAAATTGAAAAGGAACACAATAAGGACCCCGAAAACGCACATCGAAACCAGGGTTTCGCGGTTCCGCCATTCAACCCGCAGGTCCTTCCGAAAGATGATCCAGAGGACTTCAAGGCTACGCATGCATCGCCTCGGTGTCGGGGGTGATGCCGAGCGCTTCGAGGGGCGCCTGGACCAGCGGGCCGTTGTAGCGGACACGACCGGCCTCAAGCGCCACTAACCGCTGCGCCAATGCCGCCCCTTGTTGAAAGTTGTGGGTGGAAAAGACAACGGCTTTGCCCTGTTCGGGCCTCTGCTTGAGGAGCGCCTCAAGCTGTTCGGTCGAGCGCCGATCGAGCCCTGTGAAGGGTTCATCCAGCAGCAAGAACAAAGGGTCATGCAACAAGGCGCGAGCCAGCGAAACTCGTTGCTGAAGACCGCGGGAAAGCTCGCGCACCAAAACTCGTTCGCGATCCCGCAACCCGAAACGGTCGAGTTCGTGGTCCACGCGGACTTGAAGGTCCTTTAATCCGAATAACATGCCAAAAAATTCCAAATTTTCCCGCACGCTCAGTTCGTTATAAAGCAACGTGGCGTGCGAAGCGAATCCAATCGCCGATTTGGCGGCTGCGGCTTCCTGGGTGATGTCGCGGCCCGCAAACAGGACTTCGCCCGACGTGGGGCGCGCCAGCGAGGCCATCAAGCGCAACAGCGTGGTTTTGCCGGCGCCGTTCGCCCCGTAAAGCAGCACCGCGTCCCCCGGCGAAACCTCCAGTTGCACTTCCCTCAGCGCCGCGTGATCACCGAAGAATTTGGAAACGCCCCGGACTTCAAGCCGCAGCTCAGCGCGAGGGGTTTCGGGCAGCATAGGATTCCGTGCTTGCGGCCGGCCCCTTCTTCAAGAGAGCCACGGCCTTAGCCTTGAGCTCCAAACGCTCTTTCCAATATCTTTTTTCGGGTATTTTGCCGGCGGCAAACAGCTCGTCAAGGGCGGCAATGGAACGAATCACGTTATCAAACTTGCTTTGGAATTGCTTCTGGACGGGGCTTCCGCTGCGGCCCGCCTTCCAGCGCGGCCACTCTTTGGCCGCGCGAATGCCGAGAGCCCACAACAAAACCAGCAGAAAACATAGCAATAAGGGCACCCCAACCTTCGTCACCGAGCCGGGAACCACTTCGACTTGCGGTTCAGAGGAATTCTCCGCGTTGGCGTTACCCGCTTGCCCGGCAGGAGCCGGCGCGCCACTCAAGCCGGCCTCGAGCACGGCTCGCGCCGGCACGTTCTCCGCCATATAGACGGCGCTATCGCTCTTGGAGTCTTGACCCGCAAGCTGGAACAGCGGTGAACTCACCTGGAGGCTGGGCGGGTTGACGTACAGTTGAATCTGGTCAATGGGCAAGTCCACATCGTCCGCCAATTTAAGACCCGCGGATGAATATTCACTGGTGTAAGCCACCATCATCACTGTAAGGCCGGGTTTCAATGGATAATCCACCGCAAAATCGCCTTTCGCTTTGCCGGGAATCGGCGTTTGCGGCAGCGGCATGTTCATCAAGCCGACCGCGGCCACGCGGGGCGGGCCCGCAGCCGGCGAAAGATGAAACCGGAAGGTGCCCTTCGGATTAACGTAGGTTCGAGGCGGCTGGGCGGTGTTCTTGATGGCGAACAGTTCCCGCACGCTGGCTTGACGGCCGGCCGCCTGAACCAAAATCCGGGCGGCACGAATGTGCAGCGCTGGGAGCTTGGAGATGGTGTTGAAGACCGTCAGGCTGACCAGCGCGTTGCCGTCCGGGTCAAATTGCACGAGCGCGTGGTAGTCCACGCCGTGCAACGTCGCCTGCACCAGATAGAATTGAGACGGATCAATGGCCTTGCCGCTGAATACGAAATTCCCTTCAGCGTCCGCAACGGTTTCGGCCACCGTTTGCATGCCTTGCTTCGGCGTAAGGAGGAGGAGTTTCTGGCCTGCGTCAGGATGATTCGTCGTTCCATTGATCACCTGGCCGCGGATGGTGCCGGCTTGAGCGCGCGCAACCAGCATCCCGCTGAGGAGAACCAGGGCGAACAGGGCAGGCCACGTCAACTTGTTGAAGGTATTTCGCATGTTCGATCCGATCGGGGCGCGGCGGACAGTTTATCGGTCACTGGCCCGGCATTTTGGCGCCGCACTCGCCGCAAAACTTGACGGGCAGGGGATTTTCATAGCCACACTTGGGGCAAGCGTAGGATTGTGGAGCTGCCTTGCGAAGCGCCGCCCGCTGCGCCGCGACCTCGCGCTCGATTAACGCTTCGTGCTCGCTCATTTTTTCCTGATCTTGGGACGCCAGCATGAGCTGGGCAGCCTCCGCCAGATAATTTCGGCGCAATGATTCGTAGTCCTCGGGCGCGATTTTCCCCGCCTTGAACTCAAACTCCAGATCCTGAAGATTATCGTAAATAACCATGCGACGTCGCTTCAGGTCGCTCTGCAAGGTGACGTCAATCGGCAGCACGGATTCCTCGGGGCCTTCCGGAGCCAGCAGTGGGGCGGCGACATAAATCATCAGGCCGACCGTCAACAGAATGGCCGTTGCCAAGAGCATTTCCATCCTCCACGTTGCCGTGCTTCCAATTTTCCTACTCGACGGACTTCCGCTCCTCTTCAATCGCGGCGAGAATCTTCGGATCCAGGGGAACGGGATTCGTACCGTCGGTCGCCGCCGGATGACGCCGCCAGCGCCGCGCCAGGTCCACCGCAACCACCAAACCGACAATCAAGCCGAAGCCCGGCAGCATCCACGCCGTCAGGTTAAACCCCCGCGGCGGCGGCGCGGGTAGAATTTTGACTCCATAGTGGAGCACCAAATCCTGAATCACCGTCCGCGGAGGCTTGCCGGCCTTGATGTCGGCAGCAATAAAACTTTTCTCTTGAGCTTTCATCGAGCAGTGAAGGTGCGGACAACGATTGACCGTCGTGAGGCAGCCACACAAGCAATTCACTTGCCCGCCAATGGCCTTGGCCTCCCGCTGCTGGGCCGGGGAGAGCGCCGCGTCCGTCACCGACGAAGGCGCCGCTTTCGCGGCAGGGGCGACTCCTAGCGCTATCCCGATGACCGAAAGCAAAATCAAATGCTTAGCCCGCACGTTCAGCCTCAACGACAAGGTCTTTCTTGCGGCGAATTTCAGCGATCTCGCGCTCGGCACGGCTCGGCACCAACGCCAGCAACGTACCCAGAAACATCACGATCCCACCAATCCAAACCCATTCGACGAGTGGATTGATGAAAACCTGAATGACAGCTTTGCCAGTGCCAGGATCACGGCCCGCAAGCACCACGTAAAGGTCTTGCGCAAGCGATGGATGCACGGCGACGTGAGTAATGGGTTGCTGGCTGGCAAGGTAGAAACGCTTTTGCGGCTTCAGTACCCCAATGGCGCGTCCATGATGAGTCACTGAGAGCGAAACCGTCGTGTACTTATAATTGGCCGTCTGGCCTCGCGTGATGTTCTCGCACCTCAGTAGGTAACCGTCGGCCTGAAGAATGTCTCCCGGTCTCATCAAGCCTTGGGTCTCACTCTTGAACGCCAAGCCGGAAAAGCCAACGAAGAGCATGACGATGCCGAGATGGATGACGTAGCCGCCATAGCGCCGCGTATTCTTCATGGTCAGGTTGTAGAGGGCCTGAATAAAGTGTTCGCCGGCCGTTTTCATTCGCGTGCGGGCCCCTTTATAAAACTCGCCGAGCACGCAGGCAGCAACAAACGCGCAGAGCGAGAGTGACATCCACGGGTCGAGTTTGCGCACCCCTCCCACATAAAGCAGAATGCCTGCCACCGCCGCCACGATGAGAGGAAGGGTAAAGTTCCGCTTCAGGCTTTGGAAGGAAGTCTTCCGCCAAGCCAACAGCGGCCCCGCGCCCGTCAAAAGCAGCAGCAGCAACCCAATCGGAACCATGACCCTGTCAAAGAACGGCGGTCCCACCGTGACCGTGACGCCCTCCACGGCCTTCGACAGAATCGGGAAGATCGTTCCCCATAACACCGCAAAAACCGCTGCCAGCAAAATCCAGTTGTTAAACAGAAAGCCGCTTTCGCGCGAAATCACCGAATCCAGGCGATTCTCGCTCTTCAGATAATCCAAGCGGAGGAACAGCAGCGTCAGCGAAAAAGCCGCGATGACGCCAAGGAAAACGGAGAAGTAAGACCCAATGTTCGATTGGGCGAAAGCATGCACGGAGGATATAATTCCGCTCCGGGTCAGGAAGGTTCCGAAAATCGAGAGGAAGAAGGTCAGAATAATCAGCACCATATTCCAAACCTTCAACATGCCCCGCTTCTCTTGAATCATCACGGAGTGCAAAAACGCCGTAGCCGCCAACCACGGCAGCAGCGAGGCGTTTTCCACCGGGTCCCAGCCCCAGTAACCGCCCCAGCCGAGAACGAAGTAAGCCCAGTTGGCGCCCAAAAGAATTCCCGTGCCCAGGAACATCCACGGCACCATGGTCCACCGCCGCGTCACGCGGATCCAATTGTCACCGAGCTGACGGGTGATCAGCGCTGACATCGCAAACGCGAAGGGAATCACAAACCCCACGTAGCCGAGGTAAAGCATGGGCGGATGAATGACCATCGAATGGTATTGCAGGGCGGGGTTCAATCCGTTGCCATCCGCGGGGGTGAACGGCTGCAACCCGTTCGGTGAGGTTTCGGCCAATCGGTTGAAAGGATTGGCCAGGAAAAAAGTAATCGAGGCGAAAAAGGTTCCGACCGCCAGCGCAATGGAGATGACGTACGGCATCAGTTGCCGGTTCTTGCGCCGGTTCAGCAGAACCGCCAGCAGCACATAAATAGAGAGCAGCCAGGTCCAGAACAGTAGCGAGCCTTCCTGCCCGGACCAAAGTGCCGGAATCTTATAAAGGAGCCGTAGAGCGCGATTGGAGTGCTCGGCGACGTAGGCAGAGTGGAAATCATTGGTGAGCAGGTTATATTCAACAGCAATGATGGCCAGCGTGATAGAGGCAAAAAACGCGACAACCGCACGCTCCGCGCTTTTGAGCATCCGGCTGCTGCGCAGCTTGCCTGCAACGGCCCCGACCACGGCGCCGTAAACGGCAAAAGCCAAGCCCGCAATCAAAGCAATGGTACCGAATTGGTTCATAGGGGCCTCACCCTTCTTCGGGGCCCACAACAGAAAGGTCGGTGCGAAGCCGGGCCTCGGAGCTCTGTTTCGCCGTTCCTAAGAGCCGCTAAGGGCAGCCGTCTTGGTCGCCGCTGGTGCCTTCGGAACAGCAACATATTTGGATGCACACTTGGCCTGGATTTCCGTCGCTCGAAAGACTCCGCCTGGCGTGTAGGTTCCCTGCACAATCGCCTGCGCTCCGCCTTTGAACGTGTCGGGCAGGGTTTGAGTCCCAACATAAACGACCGGCAGCACGTCGCTGCCCTGCGCCAGTCGAAAGCTCAACTGCTCTCCGTGGCGCTCGATGGAACCCTTCCGCACCACACCGCCCACTCGCAGATGCTTCCGAGTTACCTTGCCGCTGAGGAGTTGCCGGACCGTCACGTAGTACGTCTCGGACTGACGAAATCCTGCCACCGCTTCCCAGACGACGATGCCAACGATGAGGGCAATACCGATCCCGAATTTAAGATTGCGCCCGCTCATATGCCTTCTCCCCACTGCGTTAGTCGCTGACCCATGACCCGAAATTTGAATTTTGCACCCTCACGTGGGGTGAGTCAAATGATTTTGTGTTTGCCACAGCCTCCACCCCAAAACCCAAGGTAGCTGCAAGCTTCCTCGCCCCGCTGTGACGCGCATCACTCAGAATAGTGACGGCCGACGCAGGTCTGTCCGGCTAGGCCGCCTTGGCTCCTCTCGCCCCGCGCATCGCCCTCTCACGAGTTCCACCGTTTCGTGAACCTCTTTCCCAGGGTCGGGGATGTTGCTACGTGGAATGCGGCGGATCTGCACCCATTTCTTGATTATGGTATGATTGCGGCGCTGCTGAGGCGGAGGCTCGTGGGGGACGGTTCCGCTGAGCGCTCGTCACCTCGGTCCAATCATCACCGCTTTCATGCTGCGGAGTGGACATTAGATGGCAAAGCCCGAATCCCGATTCATCTCCGTTCCGTTCCGCTTGGCGCAATGGATCGTGGACATATTCTTCATCGTGGCGATTGCCGGCTATGTGCTGCTCTTTGCTCTCCAATTTGTTTCCTCAAGCCCCATCAACCATGCTGGGTGGGTACGCGTCATTCATGAATATGAAGATCCGGGAATTGCCATTCCCGCGCGCTGGGTTGGCTTGCGCTGGCCTCCACGTGTCGGCTTCAGTTTCCTTCCGTTGGGCGGCGCCTTGGTGGTCTGGCTGATAAAGATCGCCGTTGATGCTCTGTTTCTGGCCAGCTCTCGCGCGATGCAACGCCTTGCCGGCGGCAAGCCGATCGAGGCGGGCGCGCAAGGATGGGCGTCCACCGGGGCCATGACCGCCGATTCGGAAAAGGCTCGCGAAGAACTTCTGCGGCGATATCGCGAGATCGAAAGCGCGCTGAAGGCCTCGCCTCGCAAACGCTGCGTGTTTCTTGCGGTGGACGTCGTCGGTTCGACCCGCATGAAGAGCGGAGAGAGCGAGGCGAATATTGCCGCCACCTTTCAGGCGTATGAAGAATTGCTGAAGAAGGTATTTGACCAGTTCGCCGCATGGAAGCAAGCCTGGACTCCCGACGGCGTGATGGTTTGCTTTCTCCAGGCGGATCTGGCGCTCGGCGCGGCCCAGCGGATTCTCCAAAGCCTGCGAGCCTTCAACGAAGCTGACAACAAATTGCGAACCCCCTTTCAGGTTCGCTGCGGAATCAATGAAGGCGAAGTGCCTATCTTCGAGGATAGCAAGCTAGAGAAGATCGCCGATCAGGTGATTGATGTGGCCGGTCATCTGCAAAAACAAGCTCCGCCGGACACCTTGTGGGTCTCTGAGCCGACTTACCAGCTCTTCACGGAGAAATCTGCTTTCCGTCCCATCACGGTGAAAGTGGATGGCTACAACGTTTACGAGTGGCAAGTTCCTTCCGCGTCGCCCCAGGTGTGAGCGCGGCGTGTTTGGGACAGCGCCCTCAGACCCATTCAAACGCGCCCCGCTTCCACAACCAGACGTAGCCGATGGCCAAGATGCCGAGGAAAACCAGCATTTCCACCAGCCCGAAGAGTCCCAAGGCGCGAAACTGAACCGCCCACGGAAACAGAAAAATGGTTTCCACATCGAAAATCACGAACAGCAGCGCCACCACATAATAGCGAACCGTGTAACGCCCGCGCGCGTCGGATTCCGGGGCGATACCGCATTCGTAGGGAATCGTCTTGTCTCCCGTGGGCGTGAATCTGGGACGAAGAAACTTAGCCGCCCAAAGTGTGGCGAGAGGGAAAATGGCAGCGATGGCGGCGAAAATCAGGAGGGGTCCGTAGGTCTGAAGCACGTTGGTTTTGCTCCTTCAATTTCTCATCTTACCACGCAATATCGCGTGGCAGCCCTTTGATTTCGTGAAGCCGGGGCAGCCTTTTATGTAGCTGCATACCACGACCGACAACGAACGAAACTCCACTGGACTTCGTTTCGCTTCGTTCCGGTGCTCAATTCTGAAGAGGTCAGGTGGGACATCCAAGGTCAAGACAAACGCCCTGCGGGTGCCCTTGACTCCCCTGATGACCTCGCCCGGCGAGGCTGCCGTATTCCCATGGCACCAATTTCCCCACCCGCCAGCGGTCCTACCTCCCCAGGGAAAACCGCAATGGCTGGAATGCGCCGATGACGCCCGTCAGAAACACCCGAGTTCAATTACCGGGGGCTCGAAGCAAGAGAAAGTCCGGCCGTCGCGGGAGTGTTTGTTCTTGACTTCCCAGGCGATAGAACATTCCAACTGGACTAGCTTTCGGGGAGCAGGTCAGCCCGCTTCACTCGCCTTGACTTCCCCGGTCGGCTTCTTTGTTTTCGCGGGCATCCCGCAGGAACGACGCGGGACAGGTGGCGGCCGCGGAAGTCAACGACATGAGGACATTTCCCTCGGTTCTTAGACTCTACGAACGTCAATTTTTCTCTTAATAAACTCTTCCACCATTTCGTTGGTCGCGCCAGTGTCTGTAATCAGGCGATTGACGGCTTCGATGGGGCAGAATTGGTGGGTGGCGATGACGCCCAACTTACTGTGGTCCACGACCATGATTTTTTCCCGAGCCTGCGCGACCATGGCTCGATTGACTGCTGCTTCCTCGGGATGATACGCCGTGGCTCCGTGTCGCGCGTCAAGACCGTTGGCGCCGATAAAAACCTTGTCCACGAAAATGCGGTTCAGCGCGTCAATGGCGGCTTGACCGACCAGGGAAAACCACCCGCCATGAAGGAATCCGCCCGTCACAAAGACGCTCACCCCCGGGCGGTTGCTCAGCTCCATGGCGACGTTGACCGTGTTGGTGACGACCGTGACCTTCTTCTGCGTCGGAAGCCCCCGCATAATCTGGGTCGTCGTTGTGCCGGGGGTCAGAGCAATGGTGTCGCCCTCGTCAATCAATTCGGCAGCGGCCAAGGCGATCCGGCGCTTTTCCTCGGCAAACTTCTCAACTTGCTCCCGATAACTGGACACGTGCCGAAAAGGTTCATAGAGGAGTGGCTCCAAGGAGATGGCTCCGCCATGCGTACGCCGCAGCCGCCCGCGGTTTTCGAGTCCTTCAAGATCTCTTCGCGCGGTGGCGACAGAAATCCCGAGTTCCGAGCAAATCTCCTCCACAGTTAGCTCGCCCCGTCGGATCAAATGATCAAGAATCCACTGTTCGCGCCGGGCGATTTCGTCTTTGCTGGCCATGCCGCGTTACCTCGCAAGGTGTTTGGGACACTCTCCGGACGCCGGACGAAGGTGTGCCATATCGGCGGACATATCCTCTTAATCCTCCATCGGCCATCACGGTTTAGGCCGTGCCGAATCCGGTCCCAAAGCCGGGACGCCACGGGATCTCAATCCTGGAGACAAGCCTATTTCAGGCGGAACTCAGGATAGCATGGCGTAAAAGTCTTCCACTGTTGCGTGTATCGGGCGGGGTCCGAGACCCACTCGACGGAGGATGGAGCGGCTTCGAATTGGGCGTAGATCGGCAGGCGATGGTCCAAGCCCAGTTCAGCGTAATCACGCGGGCGTCCAACCATCAGCTCCCTGCGCAGATATCGAGGATTGGGTCGCCACTCGAGCTGGCCGTTGGCCGTCAACTGCGCATACCATGCCAGGCCGCGCCGCCGTCTCACCTCATCGTAAACAAACCCGTACTCGCGGTCGCACCACGCGCCAAAGGTCAACGGCTGCTGAGGGTTGGCATTGAGCGTCGCATGCGCCCAGCCGGGAGGAACTACGACCACAGCGCCAGGGTCAGCCACCACGGCGAAGCAGCGCCCTGGATTGTCCGCGGCAAACTCCTGCATGTAAATGACGGCTTGGCCCTCCCATATCTCAAAGATCTCAGGCGGAGACCAACCACTGTGTGGCGAGAGCCGATGGACGTGGCCTTGACTGCGCACCGGCTCGTCCCCCAGTCGCCCGGCCGCGAAGGTGACTACGCCAAACAGCAAATTCCGGCCCTTGAGCCGACGGCGATCCGCTATTTTGCCGACATCCATGGCGATGGCATACACTGGGTCGGGCCCGTCGCACGTCGGGTCACTCAGGCTCGGGCGAATAGAATCGAGAGAACGGTATTCGGGAGCCGGGCCAAAGATTCCCTCGCCGTAGCGGAATCCCATCGGCTGAGAAACAATCCGAACGTCGAGTCCCGGATTAAAACTCACGGGTTAGTCCTCACGTAGGCTTTGATCGTGGCACAACGGCCAGGCTGCATTGGCCGAATGTTATATCGTCCCACCGCCGCAGGAACGATAAAAGTTTCTGCGTAATGGACGACCAACGGCTCAAAGGAATCCTTCGGGCTTTCGACCAGCACTTCCGAACCCTCAACCAGGTTCAGAACGTTGATTCCTCCGTGAGTGTCGTGCGGCACCTCGCCGGTAAACCAATGCCGGCGCGTCTCGATGAACTCACGCTCGTGCAACCCCGTTCGCTCCTCGCGCCACGCGGCTGATGAATCCACGCATTGCGCGCGATTGACCAGATGATTCCGCACCCAAGTGGTGGTGCGGTCCCACTGAATGCTCTCTCTGCCGTGTGCCAGGTGGGTTGGCCTGGGCTCGCCATCCAGCCCGACGCGACCCCAATCCCACAGCTTAAAGGTGAAAATGTAAGGTGTGGCGCTAATTTCGAGCACCATGCAATTCTTCCCCGAGCAGTGGATGGTGCCGGCAGGTATTAGAAAGTGGTCATGCTTGCTGGCGGGCCATTGGTTTACGAATTTATCGGCCGGAAACGGCGAGCCGCCGCTTTCCGCCTCTTCCAAAGCCGCCAACATTAGGGCGGGATTCACACCCTCCTTCAATCCGAGATAAACCGTCGCCCCCTCGCCCGCATCAAGAAGGTAATAGCTTTCATCTTGGGTATAATGCATTCCAAACTGTTCCTGGATGTACTCGGTCAAGGGATGGACCTGAAGAGAGAGGTTGCCGCCCTCCATCGTATCGAGCATATCGAATCGGATGGGAAACTCTGCCCCGAAACGCCCGTGGACCGCTTCGCCCAGCAGCTCTCGAGGATAGGCAAAGACTAAATCAATCGAAGGGACCTCGACCTCGACCTCGCCGAAGCCGAGCAAAAGGCTGTTCTCTTCTGGCACACAATCAAAACACCAAGCGTAATTCGGCGCGTCGAGCGGCAGATCGAAATGTCGCCGCATCCACTCACCGCCCCAGGGGCCGGGATCGAAATACGGGACCACGCGAAACGGCCGTTGCACGGCCGTTTTCAGCGAGTGTCGAAACAGGTCGCCCGGGATCAGCTTGGGAGTGCGGCGATCATTCGTGTCCAGCAGAAAATCAGCCTTGGGAAGAAGTTTTTTCTTCAGCCGATCCGCCACGCGCCAGTCCACAAAGAAAGCCCGCTTATATTTGAGGGAAGGGCGCTCGTGGCCGTTCAGCGCCCCCAAATTGGGAATCTCGCCACTTCTCTGGCGCTTTTGAATTTCCCATCTCGCCAGGTCCGCATAGACGAGGGTCTCGGCGTCCGGAGCCAAAAGAGCAGCGCCCGTTCCCACTACGAGTACATCACCACGGCTCTTCACAATCGCCTCGCGCCTTTTCGCCAAGCGGCTTGAATCAAAAAAATCCGCCAGGGTCAGCCCGTTCATTCGGCCAAAAACAGGGTCGTCTCCCAGATAAGGCGCAAGAAGCGCGTTGATTTCATCTGGCGGCTTCAGGCAATCCGACGCGCGAACGACCTCGGCGGGTCGAAGGCCTTCCACGATGGCTTTCTCAAGTTGTTCGACGAAGGTACCGGGATAGCATTCAACGCAAAGAATCCTTCCGCGTCGCTCCCGCAGACGCTCCACAACGCTCCGCCAGCCCACCGCACAATCCCGTGAGGAGGAGCTCAGCTTCACGACGGGTCGTTTTTCGTAATGCGAATTCACCGGGTGGTTTGCCCCCCGAGTAGTGGAATCGCGCCCAAGAGAGCCGCTTCATTACCAAGCTCGGCTGGGCGCAAGCGGACTTTTCCCCAAGGCGTCCAAGCGTGATGATCGGCGTAATTTTGAAGAAACGGCAGGATCGCCGCGCTGCTCCTCATGACGCCCCCTCCGAGGACAACGATCTCCGGATCGTAAGCGTGAATGAGGCCCACGACGAGAGCCCCCCACACGGCCAAGCAGCGCTCGCGCACTTCCAGGGCGACTGGGTCCCCGCAGGCTGCATGGTGAAACAATCGCTCGAACGTAATCGGCTCTTCCTTGGCCAGCGGACTTCCATCAAATCCCCGCGTGGCGCGGCAGACCTGGGGTAGCGACCAACCCGCGGCTTCGGCTTCAGCGCATCCAATGGCGCCGCAAGTACACCGTCGGCCGTTAAAAAGCACCGGTAAGTGCCCGCCCAAACACCCTGCTTGCGCGTGCCGACCCCTGAGCAGCCGGCCCTCAATCATGGCGGCTCCTCCGATGCCGGTGCCGAGCGTGATCATCACCACGTCCTCACTTCCCCGCGCCGCCCCCGCGTAAACCTCACCCATCAGCGCCATCCGCGCGTCGTTTTCGATTTCAAAACGGATACCGAGAGACTCCCTGCACCAAGCCCTCAAGTCAAGCTGGGGAGCGTCATCGTACTTGGCGTTGGTAGAAACCACTTTGGCCCGCGAATGATCTACCAGCCCGCAGAACGCAAAAGCCAGCCCGGAACAATCCGCAGGTTGAGCACCAACCTCGTGCATGATCTTGCTCAGAGCGGAAGCGAGCGATGGAAGTAAAGATGCCAACCCCTTCGATCCTTCCGTGGTTAGCGTTTGCGAGAGGAGGACCTTTTGATCCTCTACCAACGCGCAGGTTGCATGGCTGCCGCCAAGATCCACGGCCAGTGCCTTCATGGTTCCTCAATGAGGGTGGCTACGCCGTTGATTTTCCGGAGCCGCCCACTGAAACCCCGTGACGCAATTACCTCGTAATCGTGCCCTGCATCGCTAGGCCAGCACGCCAGAAATGCCAGCACGGATTCGCCCGTATTGGCCACGCGATGCGCTGTATTAAAGGGGATGTAATGAACGGACCCGGGGCTCATCGTCTCAAAAGCAGTTCGCCGAGTTTCGTCCATCAAGATTAAGGCTCCCGTACCCGCGACCGTGATGTAATACTCGCCCCGATTCCGATGGCGATGGAAATGGCCCTTTGTCATAAAGTATTCATCACCCACCAGTCCCGGCTCAATGAAGGTCGTTCCGAGAAGCAAGCCTCCCTCTTCTCCTTGCCGAGCCGCGTCGGCGATCTGAACACGGTAAACGACTTGCTTCGGATGAAGGCTTTGGCGAGCGCGTTCATCGAGGTAGTAACCCTTCATGTCGCTGATAGTCCGAACGGACTGCTCCAGCGGATGGCCCGATAGATTGCCCGTCGCGAAGTCAACCTTGATTTTAGATTGCGCCGTCATGGCTTATTCAAAACGAGCGATCTCCTTTTCTGTCTGCTCCCGCCGAGACTCTCGCCGCCCGGGCAGGGAGAAGAGCTTGAACGTGGCCATCAAAAAATGCCTCTGTGACGGCGGCAGGCGTCGTCCCTCCACGGGTTCCTGCGCGACGAAGTCATAGAGTTCCTAGGACCCTGAGATCGGCCCTTTCTCGACGCCGGCCCGCGTGAGGGAATAATTCGTTCCCTGATAATTTAGGTTGACCAACGTTGCCCCGGGATCGAAATCGTCAACGCGAGGCGTCGCTTTAATTCCATCGTCGAGCGTCAAATTTATCCCGAAAACTGATTCCATCACCATGTCCACAAAGCACCCTCCGGCAATGCACGCCCAGTCCGTGAGATAGGGCGCATCCTCGGGGCATTTGGTGGCCCCACCATGAGCCGGCGGCCATACCGTTTCAACAAAATGCGCCTGCCCGAAGGGCCCCTGGTTGCCGGCTTTGGCCAGTCCTTTGAGCCATTCCGCGACTCGTTGAGAATCGTCAATCTTGTAAAGCCCTTTGGCGGTCATGGGAGGCCAGCCCGCATAAGCGCCGAGCCAACTATGGTCCGGACGGATGTTCCAGGTTGCGTCGGCGTCCTTGGGGGAGAGCGCGTGCATCCAGAGCGGATCGTGAAGTTCACGCCAGAAAAAATCGCTCATCTCTTTTTTCTGATTCGCGCTGAGGTCGGCAAACATATTGTCGAGCATACTCAGCAAGTCGTAGCAATGGCGGACCTTGTTGAATGTTCCATCCGGCAGCTCGCACTTCCAATAACCTTTGCCCTGAACGTAAAGCCGCCGATTGATACGGTCGGCAAGCGCTTTGGCTTCGCGGCGCAATTGTGCGGCGCGCAGCGAGTCGCCGTGCTTTTCCAACAACTGGGCGACAAACCGCATGGAAAAGACGTTGCCGGCGTTCATGCCCGCGACTTCGTGAACATAAGTGCTCACGACTTCCAATAAATTCTGCATCCCGCCATAATCGCCCAGACCGTGACCGTGGGTGTCCAGCTTCTTCCAGTGCGTCGCATGATCGAAAAGATGTTCGAGAGCCGTTTTTTCGCCCACGGGTTTGTCGAGCCACGGGAAATCTCCGCTCACCCGCAGGTAGTTGTACGCACACCGGACGATGGCCATGTCGTTGACGCCGTACCAGGGTCCCACGGCCTTGCCGGTGACGTAGTCGGTGGCGAGGTGCCGATCCATCGGCTGAATAAACCAGGCCTCAATGAGTCGCCGCAGCGCCGCTGGGTCAAGCATTGCCAGGCTCAGAGAGGTGAGGGAGGTGTCCCACGGAAAACTGAGCGTGGGCAACACCTGCCCCGCCAGCGTCAGGTAAGTTGTTCCGTAGCTCGAATCGGGAGAAGCGCGGCGCGCGGCCAGCAGATTGGTAAAGCCGGTGTAATAGAGCTTCCACAGAGATTCATCGCGCGTGTGGAGTTGAGGAAGGTGACCGGAAAAGTCGGGATTTCCCGGCGTAAAAGCGGAACGAATCAGGCTCGAGAAGGTGTCTTCGTTTTGCTTGAGCAAGCTGCCGAAGCCGGCCTGGCCGCGGCTGTAGGATTCGAGGGCTGAACGTGGTTCATCATCTATGACGTTCAGATATTGAAGAACCTTGGATTCTCCAGGACCAAGCGAAAATTCGCAAACCAGCATACGACCATCTTGGCAACGAACCGGCCGAGGGACCAGTCCCTGCACCGCAACGGCCCGACTGTGTTGCGCTTCAAAAATAAGGCAGCCGTGCGAGGGTTCCCACGTGCGCCGATTGTCGGCTTCGGCCGGTGAATCTACAAACCACGGCTTGTCTTTTTGGACCGTGACCCCTGCTCGCAGGTCAAAGGCGAGCGTGATATCGCGTCGCTCCCCGCTCTCATTAGTTACCTTGATTTCTTCCGCCGCGGCCCGTTGCCGGGAGGGCATGAAGGTCTGCGTCGTAAAGTGCAAGCCCTGCGCGCGGCATTGGCGAACAATACGGTGCGGGAACCACTTGTACGTGACGCGCTCTCCGCCTTCATAGGCCATTAAAATCCGTCCGTTAAGAAAGATCTCACAGGTCAAAAGAAATCCCGGGCTCCAGGGCATCGTGGGCACTCCACAGCAAGCAAACGGGGGGAAAGAGATGCTCGTGATTCCCGCAACCGATTTAGTCACTTTCAGATACCCCCACTCGTTTTGAGCCGCAGCCACCGCGTAAAGGGTAATAAAGCGGTGCGTGAACTCATCACTCGCCAGGTCGGCAAGACTTGGAATGTCTGGCCTGATATGCTCGGTCCGCGCACTTGAAGCCGCAGAGGCCACCCTCGGAAGGATTGCACCCGCCGCTCCCAATTCGAGGAATGACCTTCGACTCATGGGAGTGGCAGGATCGTTCTTGCGCTTGCTTTTGAAACTTTCCACCAGCCGTGACTCCTTCATTTATCAGGTAGCGGAAGTGTAACCGCGACGGGATGATAGAGACGCATATTGTTAATGATTTCTTCCTCCTGCGTGGAATTGCACACGTACGTAAAAAGGAGCTGCCCTGGCGTTTCAAACTCAATATGCTCTTTGGCCGCGTAACAGAACACCTGCGGCGTGTAATTGGGATTCGAGGGTCGCATCTCAGGATAGCCATAGAGTTTCTCAGGCGGCTTCCAGGGGCCCATCATGGAAGGCGAAAGTGCGTAATAAGCTGCCTTGTCTAGGCCGACCGGAAAGACGGCTATCCACTGGTGGGTCGCGCGGTGGTAACGAACCGTCATCTCGGTGGCGCCGGGCTTGAGCACGACGGCGCTGTCGGCGGGGAGGGCCGACTCCGTGCTCGGCCAGGGTGCCCAAGCGTGGTTCGACTTCAGGTAATCCCAATCAGCGTCTCCCGGCCTCGCTGCATCACGGAGTTGGTCTAGCGGCAGGCGAAGCAAGCCGAGATGCATGGTCGTGGTGGCTTCACCCACCAGCGTGAAGAAGTAGGCGTAGCGGGCTCCTTGTGGATTGGAAGGGTCAGGGTTACCGTGGGGACCTTGCCGAACGATAATTGACACGCCGGGAATCGCTACCGCTCCCCTATTGATTTTTTGGTAGGTTATCAACCATCGGCTGGGCGGCGCGGTGTAATTCCGCACCGAAGCCAGTTGAACGCCTCGATACGCAAATCCAAAGGCACCTCCAGCTCCCGTCGCATGCATTTGCATCAGCGCCAGGTAGAGGGTCCCGTTATAAACAAAGCCGTCTAAAGGCCAAAACCAATCGGTTGTGCCGGTAGAAAACATCGGCCCAGGGGTTGAGGTGCCCATCCCTGTCCAATAATATTGGAAGGTACAGCGCTGCGGCTGTGGACAAGTCGAGAGAGCAATCGAGTTGTGGATGAACCCTGTTGCCTGTTTGCGCGACGTGGCTCCGGTGGGGCCAACGAACGTATCGCCAAAAAGCCACAGGCTGCGGTTCTTTGCCAGTGGCACCGAATAAGCTCCATCGCCGCCGAGCCAGCCTTGTTGATACGTAAACCAAGAAGCAGGAGAAAGGAGAGACAAACCTTCAGGCCGGGGATCGGGACGGCCGGCAGCGGCGAGTGGGCTCAGAAAGGACAGCTCCAGCACAGCAACCGCCACGGTGCGCCAGTTCCTGTCAAGAGCAGCCATGCCTCAAAAGACCAAGGTCAGCGCAAATTGAATCTGCCGCGCCGTGCCGGTTCCGATCTGGCTTCCAAGCTCATCCGCGATGGTTTGGCCCACCCGGCCGAAATTGGGATTGGGCGTGCAGCTTGCCGGCGAGGTCGCCGTCGCCGGCGCGACGGCCGTGCAGATGCCGCCATCGGGTTGACCAAAATTCGGATGGTTCAGAATGTTGAAAAAGTCGGCGCGGAATTGCAAGGTTGTCTTCTCCCGGATGCGGAAGTTTTTCATCATGGAGAAATCCCACTGAAAGAAGCCAGGGCCGCGCACGGAATTACGTCCGACCGTTTGCGTGACGGTGCCCCACGAGCCATTGTAGTTGGGTTCGACCGCAAAGGCGTTGATGTTGTAACTTGAATTCGGCCAACTACGGTTTGAGAGCAACACGGGCTGACCCGACACGTAGTCCGGCCGGATCGGGATGCCAAAAAATCCGCTGATGAGTTGGACGTTCACCGGAAGGCCGGTCCGGGCCTGAAAAATACTGGACGTTTGCCATCCATCCACAATCCCGCGCACGAGCGAGCTAGAGGCTGCCGGGCTTGGCAGGCTATAGACGGCGCTCGCCGTGAAATTGTGGCGCACGTCCCAATCGCCGCTGCCGCGATCGAGCGCGGGATTGAAGGGATCGGACCAACCCGAAAAAACGTTGACCATGTCGTCAATCTCGTGCGACCACGTGTAGTTCGCTTCGAGGTCCAGCTTCCCAATGTTCCTTTTCAATTCAACCTGCAAGGCGTTGTAACTGGAATTCAGAGCGTCAGCGTCGAGGTTCTCATTGGCGAAGCCGGACAGCGGCCGAGCGCCGGTGACGATATTTGCCGGATTAAGATTCACCGCCGCGAAGTCCACGCCCGCTTGCATGTGCCGGTCGCCATTGCCTGTGTAGTTCACGGTCAGAACGGTGCCGCGCGCTAGTTGGCGCTGAATGCCAAACAGCCAATTGATGGAGTAGGGGTCCTCGGGGTGACGCGGGAATATGCTCACGTTTTGTGTCCCGGGGGGCAGGGGCGGATTCGGCGACGGATAGGCAATCGAGAAAGGCGGATTCGCAAAGATGGCTTGAAATACATTCACGTTATAGTTCGAATACGCGGGAACGTTGGTCGTTAGGCCAAAGCCGAACTGCATCGGCATGTAAAAGATGCCGCCGTATCCATGGATGACGGTCTTCCCTTTGCCCGTCGGGTCCCAGGCGAATCCAATCCGCGGCGCAAAATCGTTTTTGGGCGCATCATAGGCCGGCTGATTGGCCGGAAGAAACGACTGAGTGGCAAAGTCAAAGTTCTGCTCCCGATTGTGTTCTTCGCTCCAGACGGTGTTGTAGTCGTAGCGTAGGCCGAGATTGAGGGTAAGGTTCGGGCGAACCTTCCAATCGTCCTGTGCGTAAAAGCTCCAATTGGAATTCCGAATACCCAAAAATCCCGGAAAACCAATCTTTGACAAAACGAACGGATTGTCGTTCTCGAGGTCGGAGAAGCTGGCGAATTGATAAGTTTGCTGCGGTCGCAGCCATTCATTCAGGCGATTCACACGAATCTGCGTCCCGAACTTCAAGGTCTGGGATCCGAAAGTCTTGGTGACGTTGTCAAATGCTTCGAGGATGGTAAACGGAGTGACCTGGTTGAACGTGTTCGGCCCCGGTAGCGCGCCGAGGTTGGTGAAAAAGCCCGAAAAACCGACCAGAGGAGTGGGTGTGTCGGAGTTCGTGTCCGAGTAAAATCGGCTGACGGCGACACTGAACTGATTGAGCAGCGTCGGGCTGAAGATGTGCGTCCAGTCAACCTTACCCAATTGGGTTCGCAGGGCTTGGGGCGAGACCTGACCTTCGTTAAGGCCGTAGGTGTCTCGGGTCAAAGAGTCGTTGATGTTATACCGCGCCATCAAATGGTCGTTCGCCGATAGATTATCGTCAATGCGGATGGACCCTGTGTTTTCGCTGTCGGTATTGGGCAGCGCGGCGGGATCATACACGAGCAGGCACGGTCCCCCGGCGGATTGGGAAAGCGCGCACGTCGGATGAGGCGGAAGCGGAGCCATTTGTGCCAACACCGGCTGCATGGCGGGCACAAACTTCGAACGGACGTAGGCGCTCGGAATTTCGTAGAGCGAGTTGATGTTCGTGATGTGCTGACGAATGCCCTCGTAGTTGACGAAAAAGAAGAGCTTGTGGCGGAGGATGGGTCCCCCAAGATTGCCGCCGAAGTCATTGAGCCGCAAGGGCGCTTTGGGGTTGGTCAACGTGTTCTGGAAGAAATCCCGCGCATCCAAGGCGTCATTTCGAAGAAATTCAAAAAGTTCGCCGTGGTACGAGTTGGTTCCCGATTTCGTGATGATATTCATTTGCGGACCGAGCGAGTACCCAACCTCCGCGCTGTAACCTCCGTTCTCGAAATCAATCTCCTGGATGCTTGCCAGGCTCGCCCGAGTGATGTGGGCCTGCTCTTGACCTTCCGTATCCAGAAAACCGTTGATGTCGCCGCGCGTGGCGTTCTGGCCGTCGAGCGTGACGTTCAAGCCGGTGAAAATATTTTCTTGGCCGTTGATGCTGCCTTCAAAGAAGCCGGTTGATCCCACCGAACCCGGCGCGATCTCCAAGAAATCGCTGACGTCTCTGCCGTTGATGGGCAGGTTAGCAATCTGGTAGGAATCCAACCGGGATGCCGCCGTGCTGTTGCTGGTATTGATGGCCGTGGGGGTTCCCGTCACCGTCACGGACTGAACACCCGTTTTCAGAGGGAGTCTGAGCACAATGTTGACTACAGAGGCGACGTTGAGGACCAGCGGCTGGCTGGTTGCTAGCCCAAAGCCGGGGGCCGTGGCCGTCACGACGTAATCCCCGAACGGAAGTGCGGAGACCACAAAGCCTCCGGAGGAATTCGAGCGCACCGTTGTCGTAATGCCTGTGCCAACATTCCTGATGGTCACGGTGGCCCCAGGGATAACGGCACCGCTCGGATCGTAGATGGTTCCTGTGATCCGGCCCGTGTCAAATTGAGCGCTGGCACGTATGCCCAGCAAGAGGATAATACCCAGGGTTCCAATACATTTCCTCACAATTCGCATTTGCACTTTCTCCTTCCGGCGGATATGGGACGTGCCCTTCCACCGATGCACGAGCGAGCCAATCCCCGAAATGAGCTCACCCTTCTTTCCTGCCGGGCGCACCCGGCCCCGCTGCGCCCTGGCTAGCAGGGAATTAAATCAGCAGGGAGAGTGACTGTCAAGCTAAAAATGAACGATTAGACTTGATTCAGCTTTTAACTATGGCTTGTATATACAATAACGATCAAAAATAGTGATTTTATTTATAAGATCGTACTAACCGACGTCTTCATGTGGCGACCGTATCAACGAATAAGAAGCGCCGTCACGTCTGTCTGACGCTTAACTCGTGTGCCTCACGGCTGCGGTTCATGTCCGCCCCCGTTCTCGACGACTGATCTTGGCTGCTCCATCTCCGCCGGGTCCCTCCTGGTGCCTCACTCAACCGCAGCGTGTTACCCCGGCGCAAGCAAGCAGGTCTTTGCGAGCCCGGACGCTGGCACTCGCACGCGGTGAGGCTCGCTGCCGTCACTGAGCAAAATTTCATTTTGGGCCAGGCGCAACTCGCGCAAATCGCTGAATTCAGGCGGCAAAGTCGCCAGGAAGCCTACATATTCCACCACAAGTGAACTCCGCGCGGGCACGGTGGAAAAACACGGCGCGCCATACAGGGGGCCTTGAGCAAACGATTCCCTCCGAAGGAGCGGAAATGGCGTTGAGCTGAATTCAAGTCCACGGGCTTGGCATTGACCGTTCCAAGGCGGAGCGCGTCGGGCCCGATTCTCTTCCCAAATCACCAACCATGGAAAGTCTGCCTGCCGAAAGCAGTAACCGAAGATTAGACGCGCCTTGCGGTTCACTGCAGCGACATAGGCAATGCTGTTCTTGGGATCGAGCAAGCCAGTTACGACGAATCCCTTTCCAGGCTGAATGAACGGCCGGGTCAAATTCAAGACCTTGCCGTTTATACCTGGCGCGTAAGGCCATTTGAAATCACGGCCGGACAGCAACAGCTCCTTCCCTTCATAGCCGTAGGGATAGGTTCGACCTTTCACGACAGGCGCCCAAACGGAGCTCTTGCGGGCATCGAGGAAAGGCGGTCCCAAGGTGACGTGCTGGGTCCAATGGAAAAAGTGATCGGCCTTCCGTTCATTGGTAACGGTTTCCTTAAAATAGGCGACGGATTCGCCTGCACGCAGCTTAATCTCACGCTCAAAGCGCAGGCCGGCGACGGGCAGATGCACAGCCAGCTTCAGACGCGACTGATGCCGGCTCGTCAATCCCGAGACTTTCCGCCAGCGGCGGGCCGGAGCCTCTCCGTGAATCGAGAGTCCCTGGCGGGCTTCTTCCTCCGAAGGTGGGCCAAAAAAGTCCAGGCACAGATTGTGCCCCGTGATTCCTGAAAGCATCCTGCCCGTTGCCGGCGGACCATAAAGTGCTGCGTGAAGGCGGCGCTTGTAACGGTAGGGTTCCATGGTTTTCCACGGAGGTATCCAGAGTGGATTGAGAGTTGGGAACCCAGTGTCTTCTCGGAACCGAAATTCCGCAACATGTCCGCCGCCAGTCAAGGTGACCAGGGTAATGAGGTTATTGGCAAGAACGAAGGCATGGCGACGATGCCATTGGGTCTCGTAGCAACGTAAGGGTGCGCTCACGGTTTGTTTCCTTTCTTTCCCCCGTCCTTCGCGATGCGGGGGATGGCTCGGCACCTACGAGAGCCGGAGTGCATTATCTACTGGCGGCAGATAAGCCTTTGGGGCCATATGCCTCAAGGGGCCGAGGCGGCGGCTGGCATCTTGGCGACTACGCGCAAGGTGACAATTTGGTGCGGCTTGATGGGAATCTCAAGGGAGTTCTTAGCCACCATTAGCACAGCCTGGTTTTGCTCGACGGCATTGGTCAACCAGGCATTCTGCAACTGGAACAGGGGAAACGTAAGTTGAACCGTCGTGCTTTCTCCGCCCACTTCCACTAGCCGCAGAATGGTTCCTTGCCCATCCATCGCCGCTTTCCAATCTTCCACCTCGACATCGGGAGAACTTACGGTAAGAAAGCTATGGGGCGAGGGCGGAAGCGCCCCTGGAGGATTGCCTACCTTGTCGTTGGAAATTACTTGCTGATGTTCGAGCGGAGTCATGGCCTCAAGGCCCAGCCGTGAAAGCATAACGGGGGAAAGATTTCGTCCACTCGTTAAGACGTAGCGAAAAGTGTAGTGGCCTCGCTGGACCCGCATGTAATTCGTGTGCCAGTAGTTGTTCATGGCATACGAATAGACCGTCGCCTCCTTGGGTCGAAACGCCTTGGGCCACGTTCCGCGGTTGATGTCTCCCAGGCAAATCAGGGGCGTGTCTATGGGAACGAGTCCGACAGCAAAGCGAGAACCGCTCACCCGAACCCAATGACGGACGGTGAACCACTCGAGACTTCCTCCTTTCAAGATATCTCGGGCCGGGTTCACCCACCCGTTCTGAATTTCATAGTCAAATTCGGGGTGAGTCATGGCGAAGGGGAAGGCAAAATAGACCGCTTCCTTGTGCGTCTCCGGCAACTTGTCCAAGTGATTGATGAATTCGATTTTCTTCTGCTGACGAAAGAGAATCACCTCCGACGTTATCCGACGCGCATCCATCCCGCTGGTTTGATAAGTCATAATGGTGCCGTAGGAGGTCCTTTCGATCCGCGTCACGCGCCCCTTGCGCGAGGGATGAATCGTCAGTTCGGCCTTCGGCAACGTCTTGTTGAGATAGACGATTTGCGTTCCTTCGCCACCCGTCACATAGAGATATTGATTCGCGCAAAACCGAGGATTCACCAGCTCCACGCCCAGTTGCTTGTCGTAAATGCTCCGAATGGCCCCCGAACTAGGGTCGAATTCCACCCGATAATAGCGATTCTCAATGGTGTTGCTGAGAGGCAAGGTGACGTCTTCGACTGCCGGCGCTTGATCTGCGTTGCGGGGCGCCAGCCGATAACACACGTACCCCATGGGAGGCACATCACGGGCCAGAAAGCGCACGTGATCATAGCCGTTCCCGCGGCGCAGAATTTGATATGGAACCACGGTCATGTTGGGATATTCCTCAATCTGCGCCTGACGGTTCAAATCGGTCTCCACAAATCCGCTGCGTGTCCAACTGACCGGGTTGAACACCACCATCCCCGGCGCCGGCATGTGGATTTGAGCGGCAAGCTGGCTGAGGGATTGGTCCAAGATGGAGCGAAGCTCCTGATGCGCATTGACCACGAACTGATCTTTCCCGAAGCTTTGACGGCGGGTTTCATCGCTGTTCGGCCGACTGTAACCGCCCCAGGACGTGAA
Organism: Acidobacteriota bacterium; assembly: GCA_021838785.1. Classification (GTDB taxonomy): domain Bacteria; phylum Acidobacteriota; class Terriglobia; order UBA7540; family UBA7540; genus JAKCCV01. The sequence continues at coordinate 30,079 of JAKCCV010000013.1, forward strand.
GGTGTGTTCCGCATAGAGAATGAGGTTCTGCCACATCCGGCGAAGCTGCGTGCGTTCTCCGGCCACGTCTTTCTCCAGGTAGGAGCCAAGGGTTGAGAGCTTTTCGGCCGAAAGCGCCCGCTGCTGATCAATGCGGTCGAGGGCGGCATAACGGGCGTCCGAGGCAATGCCATCTTCCCAATACGGACCGCCGTCACCGAACACGGTCGGCAACTCGTTCCCAAAATGTTGATCAATGTAGCGAAAATAGTCCGGGAAGGTTGACTCGATCATCTTCGGATAGGCATAGGTTGCGTTCCATTTTTTGATGAAGGCATGGGTGCCCGGAACATACGCGGTGTTTTCCACCTGAGTGCCGAAAATCAAGGCGGCATCGGGTTTGTACGAGGGCCGATCATAAGCCTGCAAAAAGGTCGGCAAGGATTGCCGGCACGCGGCCATCTGCGCCGGCAACTGGCAAATGAAGCTAAGTTGGAAGTATTGCCGCGAATAGGACATCAGCACTTTGCTGCCGTCCGGTCCCTCCCACCAGAAAGGAGATTTTGTATTCCATCGTCCCCAAAGAAGAATAGGCGCTCGATCGTTGTTGCTGGCCGCCGCCAAGTACCGGATACCCAGCGCGTGCAGAACGGAAGGGTAGGACCACGTGTAGCTGGGAACATCCGTGATGTTCACGTAGTCAAACGGAACGCCATATTTCTTATGCAGGTGGTAGCCGTAAAAGGTGGAGCGAATCAACTCCTCCAGGCTGGCGTAGCCGGTTAGCAAATTGGCGTATTGGGCTGGAACCCCGATCCGCCCTTGTCGGGCAAGGCTCAAGAAGGCTTGCCGCGCGGCCGGCGTCCGCGTGGCCAGGTAGTGTTGAACAATCAGATTCCCGTCCAGGGACCACCGCATCGTGGGATGCTGAAGCAGGCGCGGGATGAGCGTGTCAAGATTACGATCGTGAACCTCAAACACTTTGCCCCGATAATCGGTAAAGCCTATGTCCAAATGCTCATGCGGCACCACAAAAAGTTTCCATTTCCTTTCCGGCCGAAGGGTGACCGTTTGCTTTACGCTCAGGCCATTCACGCGCAAGCTCATCTGAGCCGGGGTCGGGCCGGGAAGCTCAGGAACGAAAAACTCAAACCGCTGCTCGCCGAAATCAGGAGCCGAAGCAAGGGCGGCTCGGTACTGCCGGCCGGCGACCCTCAGCCGCAAGGTTCCGCGCCGAACTTTGCGGTCCAGGTTCACCGTGACCCGCATCATCTCCTCCAGCGTCCCATGCTTGCGAACGTAATAGATGGTCGGTTGAAGAGCCATCTGAGGATGGAACCGCGAAGCTTCGGTAGAATGTGTGAGGCGCAGCGCATCGTAGATCAACCAGGAATCTCCCGGCCCATCCTCTGGATGGTCGAGCGCCGTCAGCACCAATCGGTTTTCACCCCTGCGGAGGGCCGAATCAGGCAGTAACAAACTCACTTGACCCGCGCTATAGATAGGTGACTCGAAGTCAGAATCCCCGGGGTAATAACTTAGCTTGCGAGGGAAATAAAACGTTCCCTCCCGGTCGTTGATAGAAATCTCCAGGTACGGCACCCGTGGTTCGTAGAGCAAGGCCGAGATGATCAGCCGGTATGTGCCTCGGGGTTTGGAAGGTAGCGTAAAAAGAATGGTAAAAGGGTGAGGACGCAAGCCCTCCGCCGGGTTTTCAGACCCGGGTTGAGCAGCGGGCCAATCTTTGGCGGTGCTCTTGCCGACAATAAAGACAGGATGATAGTCGGGGCTACTCAGTGGGGCGCTATGGTTGAATTCATGCGATGACTGATCGAAGGCACCGATCTGCCAAACCGTGCTCTGCGTAGCCAGCACATTGGCAACGGGAAATAAAATTGAAACAAGAACCAGCACCGCAGGAAAGCGCAAACGGTCCATCTGAGTCTCCTTTTGAGTGGCTCGGTCCAGGTTCGCACGGCTGCTTAACAAGCCCGCCATGACCCGTCCTCACGCGCGGCGGCCGAGGTTGCCTGTGCGGTCAGGTGAGGTGGCGGCCACAAACTCGGTGGAAGCCGCTTGGCAACGCTACCTCCAAAGCTCTCAAGGGACATCCTTCGTTCCTCCGGTTCCGGACTCCTGGAAGGCCATGCCGCCCACGGGAACCAGCAAACCTCCATCCACGGCCACTGCCGAGCCGGTCATGAACGACGCCAAGTCGCTCGCCAGAAAGGCGATCACGTGCGCCACTTCCTCGGGGCGCCCCATCTTGCCCCGAATATGAATCCTGTCGCAGGCTTCGAGAACCCTTTCGGGATGCGGGTCCAGGCCGGCGGACCGTCGCAGCATGGGCGTGTCAATGGCCCCTGGCAGCACGCAGTTAGCTCGGATATTCTGCTTGCCGTAGTCCAGCGCAATGCATCGCGTCAACCCCAGCAAACCGTGCTTGCTCACCACGTATTGCACCGAGTTGCGTTGCGCCGCCACCGACTGGACCGAGCCTACCATCACGATGGAGCCGCCCCCACGCTCAATCATCCGCGGGATGGTGTGCTTGCACATCAGAAAAGCGGCTTTCAAATTCACGTTCATCACCTCGTCCCACTCCTCTTGGGTGATAGTGGTCACGGTCCCGTAGCGTTGAATCCCGGCATTGCTCACCAAGATGTCAATCCGGCCGAACTGAGCCATCACGCGCGCAACCAGCTGCTCAACTTCTTCCTCATTGCTCACATCTGCCGCGAGAAAGGTCGCCACTCCCCCCTGAGCTTTAACATCACGCGCCACCGTCTCTCCCTTTTCTCTGTCCCGGTCCACAACGGCCACGGCAGCATGCCGCCTCGCAAATTCTTCGGCGGACGCTCGGCCAATTCCAGAACCTCCACCCGTCACGATTGCCACCTTGCCCTTGAAATCCATATTCCCTGGCCCTTTCCTTGTTAAAGTTTTTCTTTCCGTTGAACTGATCCGATTGAAGGAGAGCTCTTGGGGCTGGTGCGGGCGCGTTGGTGCCAGAGTGGCTGGCCCGGCACCTTCAGATCGAGCACCGCGATATGGTCACGGCCCAAATTGCTCACTAACAGTTGATCGAAGTGAGGGCCGCCAAACGCGCAATTGGTCGGCTGACATAATTGCAGGTTCTCCGCATCGTGGCACAACAGCTCGGTCTTTCCCGCTCTGTCCACACGGTAAATGCAGTTGGAGGCATAAGTCGTTACGTAGAGGTTCCCGCGAGCGTCAAACGCAAGCCCGTCCGGAACCCGCGCCAATCCTTCGGCAAAAACGCGGGGAACACCGGCTCGGCCGTCAGGGAGAATCTCAATTCGCAGCACGCGATCCAGGTTGCTTTCCACCACATAGAGGTAGCGCTCCGCTGCATCCAAGGCAAGGCCATTCGCAAAGTGAAACGGCCCGGGTGAAAATAATTCGGGTTCACCTTCATGGCGCCAGCGATAAACCGTCCCGTTGGCTTCTTTCCACCCGCCGGAATCGCTGAAGTACAGATTTCCCTCCGCATCGAACACGCTGAAGTTGGGGTTCACGAGGGGACGCCCCTCCACCGCCTTGACCACCGAGCGCGTCTCCCCGCTTGGTGACAGCTTGATCAGAGCCCGAAGCCCGGCATCACAGATGTAGATATTCTCATCCCCATCGAGCGTAATGCCGAGACAAAACCCACTCGTACTGGCGATCTGCTCCACCTTCCGGCCATCGGATGAAATCCGATAGACCTGGCCCGCTTCGCCGCCCGCATAGACGGTTCCATCTCTCGCCACCGCCACACCCTCCGGGTGGTCCAGTCGGCTCGCTAGCTTGCGAACCTCGGAAATGGGGTAGAGCATGACTTCCTTCACCCGGCTTGCTTGTGCGCTGCTATTCTAGCGGACGGGCCTATTCCTCCTCAAGGCTTCTCTCGGGCATGGCTTCCTTTTTGACTTTTCGGGCCGGTTAACACAAGCCAAGACACCTCCCAGAAGATAGTGAGTAAAGCCGTCGGGAGGCGGGGATTTTGTGCGAGATAACACCCGACGGTTGGGTGAATGGAAGGACCCGGGGTCTCTCGCAGGCTAAACGCCGACCACCGCTACAGCGCGGCCACCGCTACCACAACCGGCTGCCTTGCTCTTGCCCAACAACCCCGTCATCCCTCGCATGGTCTTCCCAAGCATATCAATCCCACAGAGGGATACGAGTATCCAGGCAATGCCAGCCTCAATTGACAGTTGACAGACCTTGCCGGATATGGGCAAGATAATGATTAGTGATTTCGCCGATGGATCATTCAGTTGTCACACCGGTGCAGGGCAGCCAGTGCCGCTTACTGGTTCGCCGTAGCGCCAGCCCAACGGAGGTTGTTCGATTCCTCTCGAGTGGCCTGGAAGTGGGGCAGCAGGTGGTGGTCGTGGCGGGTCCAACTTGGCTGAAAGATTTGGCGGAATCTCTGACCGCTTTGCGATTTCGTCCCGACATTCTGCTGAGAAACGGTCGGCTCATTTTTCTGACAGCGCCTGATTGCTTTGCGCAACTTGCACGCCAAGATGACCCCTTGCTGTGCCGTACGCTGCGCCTCAACGGGTCCATTGTCCGCTGGGTCTCCGACTGGTCCTGGGCTTACGAGAACGGTCATCACCCGGCGGAAATTCTTAACTATCAGCAGTGCGTCCACAGCCGCATTCATAGCATGACCGCCCTTTCCCTTTGTACCGTGCACTGTTCCCGCATGGAGCGGAGTTCGATGCTGAAGATGCTCGTGCAGCACCGGCATGCCCTTCGATCTGTTTGCCAAGCCGTCTAGAAAATCTCCCTCCACCTGCGTCAGCCCCTCACCCGGAAGCCCAGTCCCTCTTGATCCTCCGACTGAACCTATTAAAGCTTTGCAAATGGGACTGGAATGGGCTTGCGGGAAGAATGCAAAACAAGGCAACCTGTTGAGTCCGTATTGCGTGCGGCTATGCGCGCCGCAAGGACTCTCGAGCTGCAGGAATGGGCAGGGGCGTAATGCCTAACGTTCCAGGCTCAGCAGGAAATCTATTTAGCGTGAACGGGGTGCTCGGCTGCGTCTTGACCTATAATGGGTGAAGGTATGCACCTTATGGTTCTCGTGATTGACAATTACGATTCGTTTACCTACAACCTGGTCCAATATTTGGGCGAACTCGGCGCGGAAACCGAGGTGCGGCGGAATGACCAAGTTTCGCTTGCCGAGATCGAGCGCCTGCAGCCGGACCGGATTGTGATTTCACCAGGACCAAAAACGCCGAGCGAAGCCGGCATCTGCCTCGACCTCATTCGAATCTTTGCCGGCAAAATTCCCGTTCTGGGTGTGTGTCTGGGGCATCAGGCCATTGGTCAGGCTTTTGGCGGTCGCGTGATTCGTGCCCCTGAGATTATGCATGGGAAAACCAGCTTGATTACTCACGACGGCAGGACGATCTTCTCGGGTTTGCCGAATCCTTTTCCAGCGGCACGTTATCATTCGCTGATTGTGGAGCGTGAGACGCTGCCCGACTGCCTTGCCATTTCGGCGACATCCCCCGACGGGCTGATTATGGGCCTGCGGCACAAGGAGCTTGCCGTTGAGGGCGTACAGTTTCACCCGGAATCGGTCTTGACGGGTGCGGGCATGCAGCTTCTTCGTAATTTCCTGGCTCTTCCTGCCGTTAACAATTGATCATCTCGTCCGTTCTCAAGGTGTGGCCATCAACGCCCGCAGGCTGTCGTAATAATGGAACGCCAGGGCCTTAAAGGCAGGAGAACGAGCCAGCCACTCCGCCGCCGATTGGGATTCTTCTTCAAAAACCTTGCGCCCCAAGTCGTGAAAAGTAATCATTGGAGCGGTTCGATGAATGGCTTGGAAGCCGAAGATTGCACCGTGGTAGCCCGGCGGCGTCAACCGATATTGGGAGAACCCGGTCCACTCAGGGTCGCGGGCGACGGCTTGTTGCGCCTCCTTGAGTAGTGGGGACACTTCAAATTTTCCACCCTCCGCTCCAAGGGCTTGCCGTAAATCTTCGAGCGCCCTTTGGAGACTCTTGGTGGGTTGTGGTGCGCCGCGGAACGGCGGCCCCAGCCCGACGAACACATGTCCTCCGTCATTGAGCGCGTAGAGGGAGTAACCTTCAAAACTCCGTTCGCCGTATAAACCGGCCTGCTCGATACTTTGTCGAAACCTCTCTTGAGGCAAGGCCACCACAAAATCCACCGCTTTTTCTCTCTCCGCCGAGGTCTCCAGGCCCACCACAATCTTCTTCCCGCGTTCCACTGCTGCGGCCAGGGCCGGTTCGCCAAAGGCAATGATCCCTGCCGCGCCATCCGCCTCATTTCGGTAGTCCATGATGGTTACGGACGGCAGCAGGTCGAGTAGATGCTCTCCGACCGTCTCATTCTTCCCCGCAAAGTTGACGGTCATGGCCGCGCGCGCCGCGGCCGAAGCGGGGAAGAACCACCACGGAACGTCGCAACTCAACTGCAGACCGTCGTGTTGGGCTTCCTTCTCGCACGCCGCCACCATGGCCAGATAGTCCCTGACCAGACGCCGGCGAAGGGTGGGGTCCTCAAAACCGATGAGCACATAAGGTTCAACATCAAAGTGTACGCCGTCAAATCGGGCCTGCTTGGGAACCTGCCGATTAAATTCGGCGACTATTCGGATAACGGCGAGCGCCCGGTCGTGGTACCGTGTTACCGCCCATTCAGGAGAACCCGCGAGCGCGTCCACTCGAAGCCCGTGGCGGTGAGCCCGCTCCAAAAGCCGGCGATAAAGATTCCCTTTTCTTAGCCTCCCTGGCCTTCCCGTCGTCGTTAATTGCAGGTCCAGCGAGAGATACAGCGTTTGGACGCCCATTTGCTTGCAGAACTGAAATAGGCGGTCCGGCTCTCGCGGGTTCGTGAAGAGCTCATCCGTCTTCCAAACCCACATGGCATTGGGCAAACGTCGCACTTGGAACGCGGATCGGCCCAATGTGTCGCTTTCCGGCTGGGCACTCGCGGTAAGGGCACGGGCGGTGCGTCGGTGGGTTGCGAGCGTGATGTCATCGAGGTAAAACTTGTAGTCGCCCGGCGTGTTAAAGAGCAGCACGAAACGCACCAAAGAGCCGGGATCCACTTCGGGGAAGTCAGCGAACGGAACGGAAACCTTTTGCCACTTGGTCGTAATCCCTCGCGACGTGAAGGCGTCAAGGGAGCGTGTGCTTAGCGAGTCCTCGTGTTGCTCGCCTCGCGCATCCACCAGCTTGATGTCGAAATCCCACGCCGAATGAGTGCCTTTTATCCAGAAGCTCAGGTAACGAAATCGGCTTGCGTCGAACGTCCGTGGCAATGCAGAAGAAGCCGGATAAAAATCGAACCAAATCCCGCAGAAGCCCTCGGCGGCTCGGTGTGCCGTGACGCGCAAAGCATGCCGAGTGTTGGGAAGGTGGACTCGCGAGTCGAGGTAAGTTCGCGCCCAGGAAGGCGAACGGCTGAAAACATTGTATTGTCCGCCGAGCGTGTTCCTCAGCGTGTCGTTAAAATTCCAAATCAGCTTTCGAGCGGCTACGCCGGATAAAGGGTTTCCCAAAACGGCAAAGAAGGTGAAGGCTAGCGTCCGCCTTACCGAACGCCGAATTCTTCTCATCATCTCTCCGTTAGCCATGGCGCCGCGTGAATTCGATTAGGCGTTCCAGCACGCGACGAGCGGCGCCGGAGTCAATGGCTTCGGCAGCGAGTTCGACGCCGGCCGTCCATTGAGAGGCTCGGCCCGCCGCCACCAGCGCCGCTGCGGAGTTGGCCAGCACGCAATCGCGTGCCGGACCTTTTTCCCCTTGAAGGATTTGGTAGAGCAAACGTGCATTTTCAGCCGCGCTGCCTCCGGCGAGTGCCCGAGCCTCGGTGCGGGGCAAGCCAAAATCCTCCGGCGTAATTTCTCGCGTCTTCACGCCGTCGCCGTGGTAATCCGAAAGCTTGGTGGGTCCGGTGGTGGTAATTTCATCCAGCCCATCCGTGCCGGCCACCACCAACGCCCGGCGGGTTCCGACGGCTCCCAGGGCTTCCGCCATCATCTCGGTTCTGCCGGAATCGTAAACGCCTGCCAATTGCATGGAAGCGGCTAGCGGATTGGTCAGCGGCCCCAACAGGTTAAAGACAGTCTTCGTTTTGATTCTTCGCCGCGCTGGCATGACGTGTTTCATGGCCACGTGCAGATGGGGCGCAAAAAGAAAAACCATGCCAACTTCATCGAGACAGGCGGGTATCTGTTCAATCGGCAGGGTTACGCGGACCCCGAGAGCTTCCAGCACGTCGGCGCTGCCCACGCGGCTGGAGATAGAGCGGTTGCCATGCTTGGCGACCCGCGCTCCCGCGCCCGCCGCCACCAGCGCCGCTGCCGTCGAGACGTTGAAGGTCCCACGGCCGTCGCCACCCGTCCCGCACGTGTCCAAAAGAGGCTCGGCCGAAAGTGCCTCAATGTCCACTCCCGCGCGTCGCAGAGTCTCTTGGGCGTGCCACCGCATGACCTCCGCAAAGCCGATGAGTTCGGCCGCTTGTTCGCCCTTGTCGCGCAACGACAAAAGCAGGGCGACCGTTTCATCTTCCGAAGCGCTCCCGGTAAGCAAATGCTCCATCACCTCGCGCGCTTCGTTGCGGGCGAGATGCTCTCCGTGTTGAACCTTGATAATGGCTTCTTGAAGCGACATAGAATGCGTTGCTTTTCAGGTGCCCCTTCCTCTATACTGACAAATTCTGCTGAAAAGGCAAGCGCGCGTCGTGCCTTGGAGGGTGCTTGGGCCGCGCTCCCAGAACGATGAATCTGGATCCGCCCGGATGAAATGAAAGTTCACGAATACCAAGCTAAACACATCTTAGCCCATTACGGCGTGCCGATTCCGCGCGGGGAGGCTGTTTTTACACCGGAGGAGGCGCGCGCCGCCGCCCAACGCTTGGGCGGGACGGTGGTGGTCAAGGCCCAAATTCACGCTGGCGGGCGCGGCAAAGCTGGGGGCGTCAAGCTGGCGCGTAACCCTGAAGAGGCTGAACGCATCGCCGGTTCGCTCCTGGGTCAAAAACTCGTCACGGCACAAACAGGACCCGAGGGCCGCGTGGTGGGCCGTCTCCTGATAGAGGAAGCCCTCGACATCGCCAAGGAGTTCTACCTGAGCCTGCTCGTTGACCGCGCCGCCGCGCGACCTGTCTTTATGGCTTCGAGCGAAGGCGGGGTGGAAATTGAGGTGGTGGCCGCTGAGCATCCGGAAAAGATCCTTAAGGAGACCATTCACACGGGAACGGGTTTCCAGCCTTTTCAGGCGCGTCATCTGGCGTTCGGTTTGGGCTTGGACCCGGTTCTGCTGCAAGAAGCCACCAGGATTTTCTCCAGCCTTTATCGTGCCTTCCTGGCTACCGATGCTTCGTTGGTGGAGACCAATCCTTTCGTCCAAACACGCGATGGGCGCCTGCTGGCCCTCGATGCCAAAATGACGTTCGATGACAACGCACTTTTCCGTCACAAGGATATTCAGGAACTTCGCGACGTTCATGAAGAGGATCCGTTGGAGGTGAAAGCCTCGGAATATAAGCTGAACTACATCCGCCTTGATGGCAATGTGGGTTGCATGGTGAACGGTGCCGGCCTCGCCATGGCCACCATGGACATCATTCAGTACGCCGGCGGTCGGCCCGCCAATTTTCTCGACGTGGGCGGCGGCGCGAACGAAGAGCAGGTCAAGCGCGGCTTTGAAATTATTCTCGGCGACCCGAACGTCCGCGCCGTGCTCATCAACATTTTCGGCGGCATTATGCGCTGCGATATCGTTGCGAGCGGCGTCGTGGCTGCGGCCAAGAGCCTGGGCATCAAGGTGCCCGTGGTTGTACGCCTCGAAGGGACGAATGTCGAGCTCGGGCAGAAAATCTTGAAGGAGTCTGGGCTCAATTTCACTGTGGCCAGCGGCATGAAAGACGCCGCGGAGAAGGTCGTCGCCTTGACGGGTGCGCATTGAGTCGCGGACCCGCTGGCCAAGCAGCGGAGCGAGGTCACCGCACACCAATGAGAAGGAGGGGCGCGCCATAATGGACGAGGTATTTCGACTCGGTTGGTTTGAAGACAAGGGCCTAAGAAAGCGCTGTCTGGAGTTCCTGGCTGAGAAGTCCAGGCAATACGCAGGGGCGGGCGTTCTTGAAGACGACACTCGTTCGATCTTCGTCGAACCGGTCCTCAGAGGGCTGGGCTGGGACACGCTTGACCACGAGCAAGTTGACCGCGAGCAGCCGGGGGACCGCCGGGGTGGCATCGTCGGGGATATCCACCTGACGCACGGCGGCAGACTGCTGGCCGTCATCGAAGCAAAGCCGCTTCATGACCCCCGAATCGCAGACGCCGATGAGCAGCTTCGGCGGTACGTCGTGGAAAATTTGTTCCTTGCGCCGCCCGGAACGCACAACGCGGGCATGCGCTTCGAGTTCGGGGGCAAGTACTTCGTCCGGGGCGCCGTGACTAACGGAGAATTGTGGAAAGTTTACGACTTCACGCGCGGAGTCGCTAACCCCGCGGAAGACGTTCGGCTAGTCTGCGAGTTCGCGCTACAGGGCGGCGTGGGTGCCGAGGACCTTCTTAGGACCCTCGGCAGAAGACACCTCCTGCGCGAGCTGGGACTCGCGCCCAGCTAGCCAGCCCCGGCGACTCGGCGAAGATATGGCAATACTTGTTGACCAAAACACGCGTTTGCTGGTTCAGGGCATCACGGGCCGCGAAGGCGGCTTTCATGCCGAGCAGGCGGCTCTTTACGGGACGAAAGTCGTCGCGGGCGTGACGCCGGGCAAAGGCGGCACGACGTGGAGCACGAAGAACGGCACCTATTCCGCGCCGGTTTTCAACACCGTCCGCGAGGCCGTGGAAAAGACCGGCGCGAACGCCTCGGTCATTTTCGTTCCACCGCCCTTTGCCGCCGACGCCATCATGGAAGCTGCTGACGCCGGCTTGCCGCTGGTCGTCTGCATCACCGAAGGCATCCCCACGCTCGACATGGTCCGCGCCATGCATTCCCTCCGCGGTACGGCGACCCGGCTCATCGGTCCCAACTGTCCCGGCATCATTTCTCCGGGCAAGTGCAAGATCGGCATCATGCCCGGCTCGATCCACCGGCCCGGCAACGTCGGCGTTATCTCGCGCAGCGGGACGCTCACCTACGAAGCCGTCGGCCAGCTCACGGCGCTTGGCATCGGACAATCCACGTGCATCGGCATTGGGGGCGACCCGATTATCGGTACGTCGTTCGTAGATGCCTTGCGCCTGATGAATGACGATCAAGAAACACACGGCATGGTGGTCATTGGGGAAATCGGCGGCACGGGTGAAGAAGAGGCGGCGGCCTTCGTCAAAGCTCAGGTCAGAAAGCCGGTGGTCGGATTCATTGCCGGCCGCACCGCCCCGCCCGGGCGCCGCATGGGCCATGCGGGCGCCATCATCGCCGGCGGAAAGGGAACTGCGGCCGATAAGATTGCCGCCTTCCGCGAGGCGGGAATCGAAGTTGCGGAGAGTCCCGCGCTCATCGGTGAGACGATGGCCAAGGCGCTCAATCCAACCAGGCGCTCACGGGCTGAGAGTACGTAGGCGTTGGAAGTTTGGGTCGCGGCCTGTGAGAGGCCACATCGTTCTCGATCGCCTTAAGGCCCATTCACCGGCAATTCTACGAATTCTGGGTTTAACGCTCACGGGGGACTATGCCCATCGAACGCACGCTGACCATCATCAAGCCGGACGCCGTCGCTGCCGGTCACATTGGTGACATCATCAAGATCCTCGAGTCGAACCGATTCAACATCGTCGCCGCTCGAAGGGTGGCCCTTTCCAAAAAGCAGGCGGAGGGCTTCTATGCGGTACATCGCGGCAAACCGTTTTTCGAGAGCTTGACCAACTTTATGAGCTCCGGCCCCGTGGTGGTCATGGTTCTGGAGGGCGACAACGCGATTGCCCGGCTGCGCGAAATTATGGGCGCCACCAACCCTGCCAACGCCGCTGCCGGGACCATTCGCAAGCTATACGCCACCAGCATTGAACGGAATGCCATTCACGGCTCCGATGCGCCGGAAAGCGCCGCCTTCGAAATTTCCTATTTCTTCCCCGGCCTTGACCTGCTCTAGCGCAAACCGGACGTTGTGATACCTGCAACAGAAAGGGCGCGGTTTGTGTCCCAGAAATGAAACATATCTGAGGACGCATCCGCATCGCTCTGGCACAAGCTGCACGAGCCAGTGCGCTCCATGGCGGCCCCGTTTGCCGGGCGCACCGTTAGCGGAGGACCGTCGCGTAGAAGGTGTTGCGTCCGGTGCGCAAATCCTTTCCGTAAGTGAGGATGACGTGAAGGCCGGTGAGAACGCGAAGGCGGCCCTCCGCGCCCGTATCCCAAAGCCAATGCCGCGAGCCAAAGAGTCCCGACTCGCCGGTAATGCGGCCTGTGTCAAGGAAGGGTCCCAGCTTGACCTGGAACCAAGGACTGCGATAAACGTTCTTGCGAATCTCCCAGTTCGACAAAAAATAATCACGGCCCAGCGGAGCGCTGCCCTTCATGCCGTCGTGGGTGCCGATGTGGGCACGCAGCGGCAAATTGTTATCGCGCTCAAGGCCCAAGATAAAAAGCTCATCCAAGGGAACGGTTCCGGAGATGCCGCCCACGTGGACGGTTTCTGTGATCTCATCATCCGCGCCCTGAGCGTGGGGAAACCACACGGCGCCAAGAGATGCCTCCGCTCTTGCGTAAAGATGCGAGGGCGATGTGAACATTTTTCCCAACTGAACGGCAGCCCTGGAATTGAGTCGCAGCCGACGCCCCGGCCAGTCGAGGAGCACGGTGTTCATGCCAAGCCGATATTGCAAAGAAAAACTGCTCGTGAAGGCGGCATTGTGGCTGAGGTCGGAGAGGCCGAAGTTGCCGAAGGTTCTTCGCTCGAGAGAAACGCCGGTGCCCAAGCTCCATCGAGCGCCAATAATGGAATGAAGGTCGGCTCCCACGGCCCAGCGGCGCAATTTCAAATCCGTGAGCGCGGGGCCATGCTGGTGAAGCGTGGTGGCCAGGTCCCAATTCTCGTCGCGGACGTCGGCGTACGCGCGGGCGCGCCAAGCCGGATCGCCGTGAAGTGGAGCAGAAAGCGCCACGTGCAGCCGTCGCTTCTGCGGGTCCCAACGGACCAGCGAAGTCAGATTGATGGCGCGATGCTCTATATCGTAGAAATCAGGATAGAGCGTGTCATAGGGAACGCCGCTCACGAGGCCGAGAAGGCCCTCGAGCCGGCTGCTGCCCAAACCATCCCGCTCTGCGGCTCGAAAATCGAGATCATAAGCGGCGCGGGTTTCCTGGGGCGCGGCAGGTACAAGGTCAAAACGAAAGCGCGGGAAAATGCCGAGCTGCGCGAGGCGAGCTCGGGATAGTTGAAGGGCGCTCAATTCAAGAACACTTGCGGGAGAAAAAACGAAGGCGCGATCCAATAGCTCCGGATCTATACGAAGCGACGGCGACGTATGAACTTGACCGATCTTTGGCTCACCCGCGCGGTTCCAGTATTTGAGCGCGCCGTCGAGGTTGTGCTGTAAAAAGTAGATGGTTCCCAAGAACTCGTTGGCGTAATGGTCCTGAGGGTCCACGCGCAGGGCGCGCCGCAGTTCGGATCGGGCAACGCGATAGTTTTTCTGCAGAAAGGCAATCCCAGCGAGTTCAACCGGGAAGCGTTTGTCTTTGGGAAACCTCTGCTGGCCGGATAAAAGCAACCCTCGCGCCGCATGGAGCCGGCCAAGGCGCGCCAAGGCCATGCCCCGATAGAAAAGCAGGTCCGCCGGAAGGTTGGGAGAATTTGGGATCTGGTCCAGAAGGGCTTGCCAACGGCCCTGTTTGTAAAGTTCTCGCACGTGGGCGGGCGTGGCCCCCTCGCGCCGCGTTTGGGCGCGTAATCCGCTCGGGCCAAGAAGGAGCAAGCTGAGAAGAATAAGGCGCGTAACGCCGCCGGTTAATGGGGGAGGGCCAAGAGCGTCCAATATCCTGTCGCCTTCCAGCGTTTTTCAAGCCTTGGCCAGTCCATCTTCAGGAGCTTCCGCCGCGCCGGATCATTCACGAGGACCACATTCTCAGCCGGATCAATCCCTGCAACGACCACGTAATGCAACGGGCCGGAGCCCCTCGTCGGGCCCAGAGCGACAATAAGCGGTCGGCCGCGGGCCAAATCATGCGCCAAGGCACGCCAGTTCCCTCTAAAGGCGTAGGCGGCAAAACCATTTTGGTGGAAATAGCGCGACATGGCGTCCGCATAAATCCCGTGCGCGGAGCGGCTGTAGAGCTCGCGCATGATGCGGGCGGGATTGGAGGCTGGAGATCGGCTAGTGCCCAACTGCCGCTGCCAATATTGCATGACCATCGAAATACAGGCGGCGCCGCAAGCGTCCCGAGTCTGTCGGACGAAGGGAACATTGAGCCAACATCCGGCCGACTCAATCCGCGCACGTAGGGGTAGCGCGAATAAGGTAAGCAAGATAACGCTGGCAGGGTACCTCATGAGCTAGGAAACAAAAATGATGGTCACCAAGAGCGCCGCTCCCAGCGCGATTAAGATATACGTGATTTGCTGGTTGGTCAGAGCCCCCGCCGCGAAATTGTTCTGAATCTTCTGGGTTTCGGCAGCGAGGCGCGCCAACTGTTGATGACTGAGGGTGGGAATGGCCTTCTGAATTTCGACGGGATTGAGATGAGCTTTTTTGAAGGCTCTTCGTGCGAGCGGAGAGGAGAAGAATTTTTCCACTTGGGTAAGTTGGGTTTGTCGCTGACGAGCGGAGGCCTGCGCTGCTTGGTGGAGCCGAGAGACGCTGACTAAATGATTGGAAGCGCGCGCGGCCGCAGGTGCGCCCAAAACGCAAATCCAAACCACAAAAAGAAGAAGAACGGGAACGCGGCGACGAGAAAAGGGCATAGCCATCACCTCATGTGTGAAGTTGTCCCCTCTCATTGCGATTCTAAGTTAAAGGAGGGATTCGGGCAAGCACAATGTTTGAAGTGGATGAGTTCGCCATGAACTAGATTGATATAGGGGGTCGAGGGAAGATCAAATGCTCAGCCCTGGTTGAGCTGCGCCGCCGGCAACTAATAAATGCCTTTAATCCAGCCGCCGTCCACGGCGAGAGAAGCTCCGTTGATGTAGCTGGCGCGCTCAGAGGCCAGAAAAGCTACTGCACTGGCAAATTCTTCCGGCAGACCAAGCCGATGCAAAGGAATTTGGTCGGCCCATCGAGTTTGGATGGCACTGGCCTCCACCCCTTCGGCGGCCGCCATCTTTTCCGAAAGCTGGGCCAGCCGGTCTGTCAGCGTATATCCGGGGCAAACGCTGTTCACCAAAACGTTGTCCTGAGCATATTCGTTGGCCAGGGATTTTATTAACCCGCTAACGGCAGAGCGGATGGAATTGGAAAGGATCAGACGATCAATCGGCTGCTTCACGGAGGCTGAGGTGATGGCAATAAAGCGACCCCATCGCTGCTTTTGCATGAGCGGCAAAACTTCACGCGCAAAGTGGATGCAACTCATAAGGTTGAGTTCGACGGCGGCGCGCCAATCCTCCAGGGTGGTTTCGGCAAAGGTTTTGGCGGGAGGGCCGCCCGCATTGGTGACGCAAATGTCCACTCCTCCAAACTCCCGTCGCGTGCGTTCCACAAATTGGCTCACCTGTTCCGCATGTCGAACGTCCACGGTTTGGGCAAGAACTCGGACGCCTGTTTGAGCGCGGATTTCCTCTGCCGTAGCAAAAAGGGTGGATTCACCGCGAGCGCATAAGGCCAGCTTGGCCCCTTCCATGGCCAAAGCCTTGGCGACGGCTTTGCCCAATCCTTTACTCGATGCGGCGACTATCGCCACCTTGTCATGGAGGCCAAGATCCACGGCTTACCCCCTTCTCAAATAATCGTCCTGTCCGCTGAGCCAATCCGCGCGCACTGGGCTGAAGATATCCAAGCTGAGCGTGTCTTGGAGCGCCGTGGCGCCGTGCGGCACATTCGGGGGCAAAAGCAAGACCTCACCCGCTCGCACCACGATTTCCTGATTGCCCACTTCAAATTTGAGCGCGCCCGAAAGCACACAGGAAATTTGCTCGCTTTCGTGAAAATGAGTGGGAACCTCGGCGCCTTCGGCCAGGGAAATCTGGGCAACGGTAAGTTTTCGCCCGGAGATAACCTTGCGCCATAGCTTGGGATTCAACTGCTCTTTTTGGATAGAGTCCCAGGTGTAGAGTTCCACGGTTAACCCTCCCCGCCATGTGAAGTCACGATATTGTACATGTTCAGGCCGGTCGCGGGTAGATGAATTACAGGGCGGTGGAGTGCCCGCACGGCTGGAGGGAAGGTCGGTTTACCGGAGCGCGAGTCGCCAGCCTCACGGGGATGCAAGGCCTCTGTTCGGGTCGAATAAGCCTGACCGGCACCGGCAGCGAGTACGATCTATCCTCCATGAAATCAATGAGATACGCAACGTCTGGCCCTTGAGGCGTGATTCTCGAAACGGCCTATCGAGCCAAGGCTTGCCAATTTCTCAACCGTATGATAAATTGTTTGCAACCTTCGTAGTCTCAAAATCATCTGAAGCAACGGGCTTATTAATAGGAGGTCGCCCGATACGAACTTATGAAAGGGATACCAATGGCAACTAGTACAAAATCACAGAAGAACGCCTATCGGTCGCTCCTGCTGAAGAAGCGGCAGGAAATTATGGACTACGCGCGGCGAGGGCCGGAAGCTCTGGCTACGAGTGTTCAGTCTCCCGATGACATTGAGGTTGCCGTGGGGACACTGGTGCAGCACGTTACGGCGGCAGCCGCCGACTTACGCAGCCGCGAACTCCGGGAAATTGACAACGCCCTCGAGCGCATTGCCGGTGGTACCTACGGCGAATGTGAAGCTTGCGGAGAGCCGATATCTCCGGCGCGGCTCAAAGCCCTCCCCTGGGCGCGTTTCTGCCTTTCCTGCCAAGAGAAGCAATCCCGCAATTAATTCTCTTCGCCTTCCGTTGCGGCTCCGCTGAGCCGCCGAGAGGCGAGGTGTGTCTTGTGGGTTTGCCGCTCATCATCGCGTAACTCCGCGAGTTGGCCGTTGCGCGGCGCTTTGCACTCCCGCTTCGCCTCGATTGACGTTGTGGAACCATCCGTTTTCGAGTAAATTTCCCTATTCACTTCTCCACGCATGTGGCAGTGCGTGAGCGTGGAAGCGTCATCTAACCGTTTAAGGGAGCCAAGATGGTCATCACGTCAGTCGAGCCTCTTGTTCTGGGGACAAGCTGGCGCAACTTAATTTTTCTCAAGGTCAAAACGGACGAAGGCCTTACCGGCATCGGCGAATGCACGCTTCAGAACCGTGAAGAGGGTGTCTTGGGATATCTCCAAGGCGCTGTGCGACGGCACGTCCTCGGCTCCGATCCTTTCAACATCGAAGATTTGTGGATGCGCATGTATCGGAACGAATTTTGGCGCAATGGCGCCATTGCCACTACCGTCATGAGCGGCCTTGAAATCGCCTGCTGGGACATTGTCGGCAAAGCTTGCGGCCAACCGGTATGGAAAATCCTGGGTGGCAGGTGCCATGAAAAGATCAAAGCCTACGCCAACGCCTGGTACACCGTGGAGCGTAAGCCGGAAGAGTTCGCCAAGCGGGTCAAAGTGGTGCTCGATAAAGGGTATAAGGCGCTCAAGGTGGATCCGTTTGGTCCCGGGGCACTCGAACTCTCGCGGCAGGAAAAGGTTCGCTCCATCGAGTTGGTGGCGGCCATTCGGGAAGCGGTCGGTCCCGATGTCGAGATCTTTATCGAGATGCACGGCCGCTTTAGTGCCTCGACCGCCATTGAGTTGGCTCGCATGTTGGAGCCTTATCATCCCGGCTGGATCGAGGAGCCTTGCCCGCCCGAAGACATTCCATCGCTTCGCAAGGTGGCCGAGCACGTCCATCTGCCCGTGGCCACGGGCGAGCGTTATTTCACGCGCTACGCTTTTCGCGAGGTGCTGGAGTCGGGTGCGCCCGATATCATTCAGGCTGATCCGCTTCACGCGGGCGGGATTTTGGAGATGAAGAAAATCGCCGCCATGGCCGACGTTCGCTCCATGCTTATGGCCCCGCACAACTCGAATGGCCCTGTCTGCACCGCAGCCTGCGTCCACTTTGATTTTTGCACGACCAACGTCAAGGTGCAGGAGTGCTTTGACGACTTCTCCGAGTCTTGGGTCGTGGAGGCGGTGCCGGGGACGCCACGTCCGCGGGACGGCTATTTCTATCCGCCGCAAAAGCCGGGCCTTGGCGTGGAACTGAATGAGGATCTGATCAAGGAACATCCGTGCAAGGAAGGATTTTTTAACATGTGGCAGGAGGACTGGCATATGCGCCAGTTCGCCAAAAGCTGATGTATTCGGCGCAGCCCGCCGGGGAATCCAGGCAGGGATTTCTCATTGAGGCGCAAGGGCGGTTGCGAGGGCCGTGGGAGATGCTGCTCTCGGTCGGGTGAGTGGCGCCGAGAGGGTCCGGTTGCAAAATGCGTGATGGCGAGGAGTAGCTTATGAAATCATCTCGACGACGTTTTCTCCAATCCACCTTGGTGGCTCCGTGGGCCGCGCAGCTTGGCGGCCTGGAGTTATGGGGCGAGCCGCTCGCGCCGCCCGGCCCGGTTCACTTTTCCAATCCCGATATCATTCGGTACGACTCGCACTGTTTTACCATCCACGGCCAGGACACAGTGATTCACAGCGGCTCTTTTCATTACTGTCGCTGCCCCGAGGCGCTTTGGCGGGACCGCCTGCTCAAGTTCAAGCGGGCCGGATTCAATGCGGTGATGACCTATGTCTTTTGGAACTACCACGAGCCGGTAAAAGGTCAGTGTGATTTGAGCGCCTTCGAGGCCTATGTTCGGCTGGTTCAGGAGGTGGGCCTTTGGCTGATTGCACGTCCTGGCCCTTACGTTTGCGCGGAATGGGACGATGGCGGGTTCCCGCACTGGGTTGCAGCCATGCGTTTCCCCTTGCGCAGCGACAACCCGGAAAGTGTCAAAACCTCCCAGCATTGGTTCAATGAGGTTCTGCCCGTCATTCGCCGCCACCAAATTACCCGCGGCGGCCCCATTATCACCATGCAGATCGAAAATGAGTACAACTACTGGCAGGGAGTTTCAAACGCCCAAAAGCGTGCTTATATTACAGCCCTTGCCGAAATGGCTTGGAATGCGGGCATTGATATTCCGCTTTTCACGTGCTGGACGAAGCAAGCCCGGGAAAATAATTATCCCGCCATGGCTCAGATTATGGACTCTTGCAATTTTTATCCCCGCTGGAACATTTTCCCGGTGGTTCCTCGGTCGCTCGAAACGCTTCGCCGGCAGGAACCCGATTCGCCCCTTCAAGTCACCGAGTTGCAAGGCGGCTGGTTCGCCCGTTTTGGCGGCAAGCTTTCCGTGGAGCAGGAGGGCGTCAGTGCCGCTCAACTCAACCTGTTGACCAAAGTCGTGCTGGAGCAGGGCGTCACTTCCTACAACTACTATATGGGCTTCGGAGGAACGAATTTCGATTGGGCGGCCAAAACGATTACCACCACCTACGATTACGCCGCGCCGATTCGCGAGCCGGGGGGATTGTGGGAAAAATATTACGCGGCGCGCGGCATCGCCGAGTTTCTCAACCTCTACGGCGACGTTCTCACCCGCGCCGAAGCGGTCGCGGAAGGATGCTCTTCCACCAATCCTTCCGTCAACGTCAGCCTGCGGCGAAACGGCAAGCGCGCGGTCGCCTTCGTGCGCATGACCGCGCTCACTCCGCAGAGTTACAAAATGACCTTGCCCGACCCGGCGAGTCCCACCCATCGCGCCATTCAAATTCCTCGCCAAGGCGAGCTGAGCTTGGCGGCCCGCGACATGAAGATGCTTCCGCTTCAGGTTCCCATCAGCGGCGGCACGTTGCGTTATTCGACGGCTGAAGTGATAGCCCACGGCTCAAACTTCGACCGCGATTTTCTGATGGTTTACGACGACCCGGGGCACGTCGTGGAAATCGCCTTGGCCACCGATCAGGAGCCGCACGTCGAAGGTGAGGCCGTCTATCAATACTGGGACAAGGAATACGCCTCGGTTATTTTGGGTGTTCGCGTGGAGAACCAAGAAAGGTTTCTTTGGGTAAATCACCGCCTCCTGCTTGCCGTGGTGCCGCGCGAGCGGGCCCTGCGCACCTGGGCGCCTGAATTTACAACCCGGCCGCTCGCCACGGCGGCCGAGCACGCACCGAAGCCCATGCAGGTACCCTGGATTTCCGATGCCGCCCTGTTATTCGACCATGCCACCGGAAAGGAGAGCCTGCGCTCTGACCTTGACTTCCGGCCGGGCGAGCACGACCTGACGGTGATTCTGCCGCCTCTGCCGGCCAAATGTCGTGTGGACGGGGTCGAAACGGATTTCCATTACGACCGACATTGGCGCACGGCTCGGCTACATCTCAGCACGCCCGCCGTCCCAATGAGCGCCGTGGAGATTGCTTCCGGTCAGTTTTGGGTGGAGCGTTTTGATCCCGGGGTGGGGCAATGGGAAGCGAGCACCCTCCGCACGCTTGATGGCACCGGTTTGGTGCCTTACGGCTACGTCAAGTACCGTGCCGAGCTTTCCGCCGCAACGGCTTCGGACCATCTCTTCATCTCGAGCTACGCCGAGGATGAGCGAAAGGTTTTCCTGAATGGCAAGCTTATCCCGGAGTTATCGAATGCTCAAACCACCGCTCAGGCGGGTTTGGCGAACCTGCTCGGTGGCGCAAAGAACAGCGCGCTAGAAATTTCTTACGAAGCATTTGGAACGCCAAATTTTGGCCCCAAACTGGGCGAACTTAAAGGCATCGAGTCGGTTAAAATCGGCCCCGATTCATCCTCGGCCCGACCCGTTCAGGGGTGGCAAATGGCGCGATTTATGGCGCTGGCGGAGCCGCACGGCCTGAACCCCCAATGGGCCCAGGTTGACTGGCAGCCCGCCAAGTTCATACCATCCGTCGGGCAGTCAAGCCCCGTGCCCGCCTTTACCTGGTGCAGAGCGGAATTTGAGCTTCCCAAACTTCCGCCCGAATGGTTTGCCCCGTACCGCCTGACGCTCACGGCGGATTGCGACGCGCTCATTTATCTCAATCGGAAATTCATCGGCCGCTACGTGACCAAGGGCCCGCAGGAAGATTTTTATCTTCCGGAGCCGTATCTGAATCTCGGCACTTCCAACACTCTGGTGCTTCTGCTAGCCTACACCGACCATCCCCGACATCTTCATACCCTGCACGTTTCACCTTATGATGAATTCGTGACTCGCCGGACGCGCATCGAGTTTGAATGGTGAAAAGAAGTCGGTGGATCGGCGAACGGGGCCGCCGGGCGTGCGGGCGCACCGTAGCTTCCGAGGAAAATGAAAAGAATAAAGAATCAAATCGTTGACTCTCGCGCCCGATGGCGTGCCATCCGTCTGGGATTGATTGGCGTTGGCACGGTGGGCACGGGCACGCTGCGAGTGCTCAAGGAGCACGGCGCGGAAATTGAGCGTCGGCTCGGCTGCCGCATTGAACTCGCCCGCCTTTGTTCTCGCACCATACATCAAAAGGACCTCTCGTGGTTTGGGCGGCGCGTTCCCATCACTGCGGATTGGAAGGAGGTGGTGCGTGATCCCTCCATTGATATCGTCGTTGAGCTGGTGGGAGAGCTTCCAACCGCCCGCGCCATCGCTTTCGCGGCCCTGGATGCAGGCAAGCATCTGGTTACGGCCAACAAGCAGTTGGTGGCCGAGCACGGTCTGGAGTTGGTGGAGCGCAGTCGCGCTCGCCGCCTCAGCCTGGGCATTGAAGCCTGTGTGGCCGGCGGCACGCCTATCCTGCACGCCATCCGCGAGGGCTTGGCGGGCGAGCATTTCGACGCCGTCTTTGGCATCCTCAACGGCACGACGAATTATATTTTGACGGAGATGGAACAGCGCCGTGTCGCTTTTGCGTCAGCTCTGGCGGAGGCTCAACAGAAAGGCTACGCCGAACCTGACCCTACCTTTGATGTGGAAGGGCTTGATGCTCGGTACAAAATCGCCATTCTGGCCATGATCTGCTTTGGGCAAGCCGTGCCGGTGCGGGAGATTCCGACCGAGGGCATTCGGCATATTGATCAAGTGGACTTCGCCTACGCGCGCCGCCTGGACCGCACCGTGCGGCTCGTCGGTGTGGCGCGCCGTCGTCCTCAAGGACGCTTGGAAATTTTTGTTCGTCCTTTGATGATTCCGCGCGCTTCGCAGCTTGCGAGCGTCCACGGCCCAACGAATGGCATTATGCTGATCGGGAACAAAGGCGGCGTCACCACGGTTACCGGCCCCGGCGCAGGCGGTGAGCCCACGGGCGTGGCCGTGATTTCAGACGTGGTGGAAATCGCCCGAACGCTGGCTTCGGGCGGAGCCGGTTTGACCCCGCTCGGCTACGCCCTTTGGCATCCCTCCCGCGTCGTTTCGCCGGACCAGGATGTCGTGGCTACCTACTTGCGGCTGGTGGTGCGCGACCGGCCCGGCATTTTGGCGCAGGTGTGCTCGATTCTGGCGCACCATCGCATCAACATTGATTCCGTGCTCCAAGAACCTGGCATGCCCAAGCGCCATCTCCCTTTTGTGATGACCCTTGAGCCAACCCAAGAAAGGCGCGTGGTTCGCGCCGTCGGTGAAATCGCCCGGTTGCGCTTTCTCGCCCAAAAACCGGTGCTGTTGCCCTTCGCCGATTTACCTTAATTAACCCCGTCAAGCGACTCGCGCCAGCGCAAGCCTTGCCGTCACTTGGCCACCTCAAAGTCGAAGACCATCCCGGGGGTGATTTTGCTGCCCGGAACCGGCACCTGTTCGACCACCGTGCCGGCGGGTGACTGCGGCGCGCTGAGCCGCGTCACCTGAAGGCTTGTAAATCCGGCTTCCGCCAACTCGCGTCGCACTTCGGCGAGTGGCTGCCCGATAAAGCTTGGGCACAAAAAGGCGGGCGGGCGCGGCCCAAGCGACACCAAAAAATTGAGGGCCGGACTACGCACATTGGTGGCAGCGGGTTGCGGATCCTGAGCCACCACTTCGTCCGGACCGCCTTGCGGCCAATACACGGAGGCCACATCGCCAATAGTCAGCCCTTGTTGGATGGAGACAATGCGTGCCGCGCGCAGGCTGGAGCCGACCACGTTTGGTACCGTGACTTGTGGCGGACCAAGGCTCACCAGCACGTGCACAAACTGCGCCGGCCGCACCAGCGAGCCTGCCGGCGGCATCTCCGCCAAGATGTTGCCTGAAGGGATTCGATGGCTGTACAGCTTGTCCTCGACCTTCATCTCCAATCCGAGCCCGCCCAGCAGTTCGCGCGCTCTCGCCTCGGGCTGGCCGATGAGGTTGGGCACTTTTTCCACTCGCCCATGCACCGTGAATCGAATGGTGGTGATGGCGGCCACGGCCGCTACCGCCATCAGCACCATGGCGAGGAAAATCAGCCGGAACAGCACTCGAACCTTGTCCCGCGCGCTCATCCTACCCATGATGATGGATGCCGGCGGCTTTATCAAGGTCGCCCGCATTCGGGCGCCGGCCGCCGCGGGCCGCCTTTGTCCCTTGACCCTCGCGGCGGAATTGAGTAGGGTTAGGTTCTGCTCTTCATCCGGGCACACGGCGCAATGGCGGATGACGGCTCAAACCGCGTCAGCCATCGCGCAAAACAAAATGAGCCAACCTCGGTCCGGAGCGTGAGCCGTCAACCCATGCGCGTCGGCCTTTTCATTACGTGCCTCGGCGACCAATTCTTTCCGCAGGTCGGAGAATGCACGGCGGCCCTTTTGCGCCGCCTGGGCGTGGAAGTTTGTTTCAACGCCGCGCAAACCTGCTGCGGCCAGCCCGCTTTCAACACCGGCTACCGGCTGGAAGCGCGCGCCGTTGCCGCCCGCAATCTGGAGCTGTTTGAAGATGTGGACTACGTGGTTGCGCCTTCGGGCTCCTGCACGTCCATGGTGCGGGTGTTTTATCGTGAACTGTTCGCCGACGATGCGGCGCGTCTCGCGCAGGCTCAGAAGCTTTCCGCCAAGTTTTTTGAGCTTTCAGAATTTCTGGTCAAGGTGCTTCAGGCCGAGGACGTGGGCGCGAGCTTCCCCCACCGGGTTACCTACCATGATGCCTGCCACTTGCTGCGCGAACTGGGTGTCGAGAGCGAACCGCGCCGCTTGCTGCGAGCCGTGCGCGGCCTGGAATTGGTGGAGATGCAGGACTTCAAACTCTGCTGCGGCTTTGGCGGGACCTTTTCCGTAAAATTTCCCGAAGTCTCCGTAGCCATGGCCGCCGACAAGGCTCGCGCCGCCATGGATGCGGGAGCTCAATATTTGGTGGCCAACGATTCAGGCTGCCTCATGCACCTGGCCGGTTACATCCACCGTCACGGCTTGCCGCTGAAAACCCTCCACCTCGCCGAACTCCTCACCCAGCACGAATGACTTCGCCTCGCTATCCCGCACGCGCGCTCGGCGTCTGAAACGGCAGCGTGTGGTGCTGTGCTGCTAAATTAGCCCAAAAACCGAAGCTCACGCGACGGAACTGAAACGGTCTCGGAACCAAGCTGGGACAAGCAGAGCTCTTGGTTTGCCTTGCATGGTTTTTTGACGTCTGTCACCATGAAGGCCTGGCCATGCGTTGGACAGTATCCTCGGTGCCTGCTGAAAAAGTCGCTCGACTGGCTCAAAGCGCGGGTATTTCGCCGCTCATCGCCAAGCTGCTCGTCGCGCGTGGAATCGAATCGGCGGAGGCCGCCGATCGTTTTCTCCATCCAAGCTTGAGCCATTTGCACGACCCGAATCTCATGGCGGATATGCGCGTTGCGGTGGAGCGTTTGCAGCAAGCAATTGCCCGCCAGGAAAAAATCTTGATTTACGGCGACTACGATGTGGACGGGACGATGGCCGTGGTGGTGTTGCTGACGGCGCTTGGCACGCTGGGCGCCAAGGTAGAGGCGCACATTCCGCACCGTCTGACCGACGGTTACGGCATGCGGGTTTCGCAGGTCGAGCGGGCGGCCTCAGAAGGCTTCCGGGTGGTGCTGAGCGTGGATACCGGCATCCGCGAACACGCGGAGATTGCCCGAGCCCGCGAGTTGGGTATGGCGTGCATTGTGACGGATCATCATTTACCGGAGGCCACGCTGCCGCCGGCCACGGCAGTTCTCAACCCGCGACGAAAGGACTGCCCGTATCCCGACAAGAACCTCGCCGGCGTGGGCGTGGCCTTTAAGTTGGCTCAAGCCTTGCTGGGGGAACGTCTGACAGGGCGGCAACTTGAATCCTACCTCAAGCTGGTGGCGATTGGCACGGTGGCGGATGTTGTGCCGCTGATGGGGGAGAATCGGGTCATTGTGAGCTTTGGCCTGCGTGCCCTCAACCAACCGGCGCGCCCCGGTCTCGAGGCACTGCTCAAAGTGGCGGGTTTGTCGGGGCGGCCCATCACGGCCGGCGACGTCGGCTTCCGCTTGGCTCCGAGGCTCAACGCGGCGGGCCGGATGGAGGACGCGCGCGATGTGATTAATCTGTTCTGCGGCGCACACGCGGAAGACGTAAGCCAAATTGCAGAACGACTGGATCATTTGAATCGGGAGCGTCAACGGGTTGAGGAATCCATTTTGAACGACATTATGGCACAGACGGCCAAAGACCCGCAGAAGGCTCAACGGTACTCGCTCGTATTTAGTGGCGAAGGTTGGCATCGCGGCGTGATTGGGATTGTGGCGCAGCGCGTCGTGGAACGCTACCATCGTCCCACCTTGGTAGTTGGAGTGGAGGACGGCAAAGGTCAGGGTTCGGGGCGGTCGGTGCCGAATTTTCATTTGCTTCAGGCGTTGACGGCTTCCCGCGATCTTTTTGAGCGGTTTGGCGGCCACGCCCAAGCGGCGGGATTTACCATTCCCGTGGACCGCCTGCCGGAGCTGGAGGAGCAATTTGAGCGCCAAGCTCGTTTGCGACTTACGCCCGCCGATCTCGAGCCACACTTGAATGTGGAAGCGGAATTGGAGCCGAACGAGATAGGCTGGCCTTTCTATGAACAACTTAAGCTATTGGAGCCTTTTGGGGTCGGCAACTCGACCCCCGTGTTCCAAATACGGAAGGTTCGACAGGTTTCGCCGCCACGGATTGTGGGGGAAAAGCATCTAAAACTGACAGTGGCCCGAGACGGGAAAAGCCTGGAGGTTATCGGCTGGGGGAAGGCTGAGCGCGCCGAAGAAGTTAAGGAAACTCAGTTAATGGACATGGCGTTCACCCTGGGTGAGAACACATACCAAGGAGTCACTTCGATTCAGTTGGTGCTTCGGGACTTTCGTGGTGTGGAGAGCGGTTCGGAATCCGATGCCAAGCGGCTTGAAGAGAGGCGAGAAGGAAGAAGCTCAGGGTAATTCCGGGCAGGGCCCCGCGCCGCGGCGAGGCAGAGGTTGGCGGCGCATCGCCCTTGGAAAAAAATGACCCTCGTCGGGTACAAGACCGAGCAACGAAGACGACGTGCGAGGTATCTGGTGGCCTTGGCCGCCTTGCTCGCCATCGGCATCGTAGCCGAGACCTATCGGCGGCGGAACGCCACGCGAACCAAAGTCGTCACGCCCACCTCGATTCTCCCCAAGGGAGTTCATCAAGAATTGTCTGGTTTTACGTACACGCGCTCGGAGGGCGGGCGGAGGGTTTTTGCGATTCGAGCGAAGCGAACTCTGTCTTTGGTGAAGGGGCGAAGAGCGATTTTACAGGATGTCTCGGTGAAATTCTTTGGGCGCTCGGGGAGGCGTTACGACCTGCTTCGCACCCAGCAAGGCGAGTACGATGGGCGCTCGGGCGATTTTTCATCCTCTACCCGCGTCGAATTGGAATTGAACGCCGGCCCTCCCAAGCATCCAAGTCAATCCGTGGCGGGGAAGAGCCTGCTTCATTCAATTTATTCGGGCCGA
Organism: Acidobacteriota bacterium; assembly: GCA_021838785.1. Taxonomy (GTDB): domain Bacteria; phylum Acidobacteriota; class Terriglobia; order UBA7540; family UBA7540; genus JAKCCV01. Next base: position 56,998 of record JAKCCV010000013.1, read on the forward strand.
GGCCCCATCCGCATTGAGACTTCGAGGATCGTTTACCGTCACCAAGGCTCACTGCTGGAAACTCAAGCGCCGGTTCGCTTCACTGTCGGACCGCTTTCCGGCACGGCCGTTGGCATGGCCTATGCCACGCGGGCAGGTTGGCTTGAGTTGCAACATGAGGTGAAAGTTACCTTGCACCCGGCGGCGGGTTCTCGAATCGAAGAGCCCATTTATTTGAGCGCCCGCCGGTTCCGCTATGACCATCGCAGGGCGAGGGGAGAGCTGTGGGGGCCGTTAAGGATTTGGCAAGCCGGCCATAGCGCCGTGGCCGGCCGTGCCTGGCTTCGGGTTAATGCGAGCAATCGAGTAACCGATGTGTTGCTTGGGGAGGGGGTTGAGATTTCCCAGGTATCGGCGAAGAGAAAAACCTTCATCAATGCCGACCGCGTGGAGGGTTGGCTTACCCCGAGCACGGAACAGCTTGACCTTTTGAAAGCAGAAGGCCACGTGCGGGCGTCCTCCGTTCGAGGCCAGGCGCTGACCCAGCTTGAGGCCGACAAGGCGCGAGTTGACCTCGTGGGGGGAAAACCGACAAGCGGCAGCGCCGTTGGCGACGTCAACGTGCATTTTGCCAGCCTCGCCACGAGACCTTCGCAACTTGCGACGTCGCCCAACTCGCAACATGGCTCAGAAACATTGAGGACATCAAGGCTCAACTTTATCCTTCGCCCCGGCGGTAAAGCTCTCGAGAAGGCCGCAACGCAAGGCCCGGCGCAACTTATGATGTGGCCAAGGCAACGCGCCTCCGCGCCCGCCAAACTCTATGCGGGTCGGTTAGAGTTTCAATTTGATGCGCAGAGCCGGCTCACATCACTTCGGGGTTCGGGCGGGACGCGGCTGGTTGTGCCCTCGACTGCAGGCGCGCGACAGAGCGATTTGCCGGCGGTGAGCACGTCGGAGCGACTGGTTGCCATCTTCAATCCGGCGACGGAAACCCTCGTACAGGCGAAGCAGAGTGGGGACTTCCATTACACTCGCGGAGATCAGCAGGCGACGGCAACTCGCGCTCAATATGATGCGCTGACTGAAACGTTGATTCTCACCGGGCAACCGCAAGCTTGGAACCCGACCGCGCGCCTCCGCGCCTGGCGAATTGAATTGCAGCAGAAGGCCAAGGCGATGGAGGGTGTTGGCAACGTGCAAGCGAGCTACGCCGAGCCGACACAAGGTTCGGCGTTGCCAAGCCACGTTCTGGCAGATCGCGTTGAAGTTCTGCGGGCGGAAAATCTGATCCGATTTCAAGGGAACGTTCGAGCGTGGCACGGCCGTGATGTCATCGAGGCTCCGAGCCTTGAAATCTTTCGGCAGGCTCATCGAGCCAGCGCAGGCCCGTCGGTTGTATCGTCGTTTCTGGGCGCAGGGACTCTGGGCGCGCTCGACCCATCCGACGCCCATGCGAGCGGGCACGTTCAAGCTGTGACGATCCGGGCGGATCATTTGGACTATTTTGACCAAGATCGAAAGGCCAGCTATCTTGGCCATGTGGTGATGAAAACGCAAAATAGCGTGCTTCGGGCAGATCGTTTGGATATTTATCTTGCTCGGACAAAGGCCGAGATTACGCGAGCCCTTGCAGAGGGGCATGTCCGCATCACGCAGCCGGGCCGCTGGGCGCGCGGCGATCGAGCCGTCTATTCCGCGCCAACCGGCGACGTGGTGATGACCGGTGGTCCGCCCACACTTTACGACGCCTCGCGCGGCCTGACGACGGGCCGCCGTTTGACTTTCTCCATACGGAATGATACGGTGCGGGTGGATGAAGGCCGTAACTTTACTCGTCCTCCAAGGCCCTCGGTTGCGCCATGAACGGCCATGCAAAGTCTCACCACCATTGAGCTTACCAAGTCCTACAAAGGGCGAAAAGTTGTTGATGACATTAGCCTGAGCATTTCCCAAGGCGAAGTGGTGGGACTGCTCGGCCCCAACGGAGCCGGCAAAACCACGACTTTCTATATTATTGTGGGTCTCGAGACCCCGGATTCCGGACAAGTGCTTCTCAATGGCGAGGACATTACCCATTACCCCATGTACCTTCGCGCGCGCAGTGGCATCAGCTATCTCCCGCAGGAACCCTCCGTTTTTCGGAAGCTGACCGTCGAAGAGAATATTCTGGCGGTTTTGGAAACGTTGCCCATCAGCTCCGCGCAGCGGCGCGCGCGCCTGGAGGAATTGATCCAAGAGCTGGGCCTGGACCAAGTGCGGCGCACGTATGGCTACCTGCTGTCGGGCGGCGAGCGCCGCCGCGTGGAGATCGCCCGTTCTCTGGTGATTTCTCCTTCGTTTATACTCTTAGATGAGCCGTTTTCAGGGATCGATCCCCTGACGGTTCTCGATATTCAGGAGATTATTGTGCGGCTCAAGCAAACGGGCATCGGGGTCCTTGTTACCGATCACAACGTTCGAGAAACGCTGCGCGTCACCGATCGCGCCTATATTATTAATAACGGGCGGATTTTCCGGGCAGGGACACCGGAAGAGCTTGGCAACGACCATGAGGTGAAGCGAATTTACTTGGGCGAAAACTTTCGGCTGGTGGTGTGATGGATCGCCTTCAACCCAGGATCGGACTGGACCTTCGCGTCGCTCAGAAACAGATTTTGACGCCGGGCTTGGTCCAAATGGTCAAGGTGCTGGCCCTCAACAAGCTCGAGCTGCGCGAGATGATTAACCAGGAAATTGTCGCTAACCCGGTGCTGGAGGAAGTTCCGGAAGACGTGCCGTCCCTGGATGAAGTCGCGCGCAAGTCGGAGTCGGAAGCGGCTCAGGATGCCGCCGACAGCAATGGGACGGGGCCGGAGGATGGAGCCGACTCATTTCAGGAGATAGACTTTGGTTCCTTCTTCCGGGATTACCTTGACCCGGGTTTTCGAGCTCCCTCCTCGGAAGTCTATGAGCAACCTTCGCCGGAGAACTACCTCGCTCAGCCGTCTTCATTGACCGACCATTTGGAATGGCAGTTGAGTTTGACGGAGTGTTCTCCGGAGATTCGGGAGGCGGCTCAATCCATTATCGGCAATCTGAACGAGGATGGCTATCTCTCGGCACCGCTGGAGGAGATTGCTCAAGCCGGCGGGCACCGCATGGAGGACGCCGAGCAAGCCTTGAAGCTGGTGCAAGAGATGGACCCGCTGGGGGTGGCAGCACGGGACCTCCAAGAGTGCCTTCTCATTCAGCTTCGCAGCCTCGCCCCCGAAAATCACCTTGCTCAGCAGATCGTGGCCAACCACCTCAAGCAGCTTCAGACGAAGCAGTATCGTGAGATTGCCAGGGCTCTTGATCGCCCGGTGCAGGCCGTCGAGCGGGCCGTGCAACTGATTCGGAAACTGGATCCGCTGCCGGGCCAGCGATATAACAAAACGGAGCCCCGGCTCATTGAGCCGGAGGTCGCCTTCGTCAAAACCAGCGATGGCTTTGAGGTGCGGCTGAACGACGATGGCCTGCCGCAACTACGCCTCAGTCGCTACTACCGACGGTTACTTAATGACCGCAACGCCACGCCGGAGGTTCGCAAGCAGATCAAGGAGTGGTGTGTCGCGGCTTTCCAGTTAATCAAAAATATTGACCAACGAAAGCAAACTATCGTTCGCGTCTGCGAGGCCATTATTCGCCGCCAACGCGAATTTCTGGAAAAAGGGATGGATTATCTCCAGCCGATGATGATCAAGGAAGTGGCGGAGGAGGTAGGGGTCCATCCTTCCACGGTCAGCCGCGCTGTGGCGGGTAAATACGCTCACACCCCGCAAGGGGTGATGGAGCTGCGGGCGTTCTTTTCGGAGGCCGTGCGAGGTCCCGCCGGCGGCTCAACGCCGCTGGTGAACCTTAAGCGCATCGTCAAGAAGATGATCGAGGAGGAAGACCCGACCCGTCCGTTGACCGACGACCGCATTGCGCAGCTCCTTCACGAGCAAGGTTATAGTGTGACCCGGCGCACCGTGGCAAAATACCGCGAAGACATGAAGATTCCCAGCACCCACCAGCGGCGCGTTAAAGCTTGAACAATTCTTTGCGCCTTGCGAGCCAACTCGAAGACGGAGGGCATGCCTTATGCAGATAGGATTCACCGGGCGCCACATGGAGGTAACGCCAAAGCTGCGCCAGTACACCGAAGAGCACCTGCGCAAATTGTCGCGTTTGGTGCCGGCCTCGGCGCAACTTCATGTGATTCTTGCCGCCCAAAGACACCTTCGCACAGCGGAGGTCACGTTGAAAATCGGCGAGCACACGATGGTTGGGGTGGGCGAGACGGCGGATGCTCTTGCGTCCATCAAGATTGCGCTGGAGAAGCTGGAGCGCCAAGTGGTTCGCTGGCGGCAACGGCGGCGCACGCAAAAACGCCGGCCCAAGCCCACGACCGGCGTGCTGCTCAATGTGCTGGAGAGCGTTCGCGCCGACCACCGTCAGCGGGAAGTCGTCGAGCGCGAGCGCCTGCCACTTGAATTGCTCGATTTGGAAGAAGCGATTGCTTCCCTTGAGAAAACGCCGACGGGAATCGTGGTGTTTCGCAACGCTGAGACCGCTCGCGTCAACGTGGTTTACCGCCGCCCGGACGGCCGGCTTGGATTGATCGAGCCAGAACCTTAGCCGCGCCGCCCCGAGGTTTGAAGGATTGCAACCGGCCAAATCCAAGCCACCGACTTAAGACCTTAGAGGACCAGGATGAAAGGCTCCGGCCACGCCCGGCTCACGACCCCCAATCGCTCTCCTGCCTCCAGGGCCGTTCACGAACTTGTCGTCATTACTGGCCTGAGCGGTTCCGGCAAAGGTTCGGTGCTCCGTGCCTTTGAGGATTTGGGATACTATTGCGTGGACAATCTGCCCATTGACCTTATCCCCACCTTCGCCGACCTGTGCGCGGCGGCTAAAAGCCGCATTCATCGGGCGGCGTTGGTGGTGGACATTCGCGAAGGTGAAGCTCTTGCTCAGTTTCCCGAAATCTACCAGAGCCTTCATCGGCGTGGACTCAGGCTCTCGCTTGTTTTTCTGGAGGCCTCCGAGGAAGCCTTGGTTCGCCGTTTTGAGGAGACGCGCCGCCCGCACCCCTTGGGAAGAAATCTTCCGGTTCCCGAAGGCATTCGGCTGGAGCGGAATCTCATGGCTCCCATTCGCCGGTTGGCCGACGTCGTGGTGGACACGACGCGAATGAACGTTCACGAACTGCGGCAATTTATCCAGCAACGCTTTGGCGTGGAGCTTCGGCGCAAGACGCTGTTGGTTTGTTTGGTCTCTTTCGGCTATCGCTATGGCATTCCCTCGGAGGCCAATTTACTGTTGGATCTTCGGTTCCTGCCCAATCCGAATTACGTTCCCGAACTGAAGAAGAAAAACGGGCGAGACGCCGCGGTTCGCCGCTTCGTTGACTCTCGACCCGAAACGGAAGAATTTGTTCGTCGCACGCGGGACTTTTTGCTCTATCTTTTGCCGCACTACGTCCGTGAAGGAAAGAGCTATTTGACCATCGGCCTGGGCTGTACCGGAGGGCGACACCGCTCCGTCGCGCTGGCAGAACAGCTCGGAGAAGTGTTGGAGCAAGAGGGATACGAGGTCAAGATTTTGCACCGCGATATTGGCCGGGCCGCGAACTGAGGCGCGCCGTGCCCGAAAGGAAACCGTGATGCTGAACGTCCTCGCCGTGGATATCGGGGGAACCAACTATCGCGTGGGCCTGTTTGACCACGAAGGACGACGCTTGATGGTGGTCGAAGAACCCACCCACCGTGCCGGCGGCCGCGACTGGATGCTCCATCAAATTCAACGGCACGCCGTCTCGCTCCGCGAGAAATCCGATTTTCCAGTCAAGGCGTGTGGCATCAGCTTTGGCGGGCCGGTGGATTACCCGCGGCAAACCGTCACTTCGCTGCATACGCCGGGCTGGAAAGATTTTGAAATGGCCCGTTGGGCGGAGCAGACGCTCGGCCTCGCCACGCGCGTGGACAATGACGCCAACGCCGGCGCGTGGGGTGAGTTTCGTTTTGGGGCGGGACGGGGAAGTCGCTCCATTTTCTACATCACCATCAGCACGGGCATTGGCGGAGGATGGATTCTCGACGGCAAGCCCTTCCGCGGCCGCGACGGGTTGGCGGGTGAACTGGGGCATATCCCTGTCTCGGATTCTGGCGTGATCTGTTCCTGCGGCGGCCGCGGCTGTTTGGAGACGTTTTGTTCCGCCACCGCGATTGCGCTGCGAGCCCGCGGCTTGGCCCAGCGGAAGCCGGAAGCCATGGCGCGAGTTTTGGAACTAAGCCACGGCGACCCTCAGAACGTGACGGCGGCACAGGTCTTTCAGGCGGCATCGGAAGGGGAAACCGGAGCGGCGTTTATTGTACGGGAAGCGGCCCGCTGGTTGGCGCGCGGCTTGATGATGGTTGTTCGGCTGATGGACCCTGATCGCATCGTGCTGGGGGGCGGTGTGGCCAAGGCCGGGCTCGCTTTGCTCGAGCCGGTTCGTCAGGCGATGGAGGAAATGGGCTCGCCAACCATTCAGGCCTCGACCGAAGTCGTGCTCGCCGAGCTGGGTGATTATTCACCGCTTTATGGAGCGGCGGGCTTGGCGCTCGACCTCGCCGCGCAAACCGTTTGAAGGCCCGCGCTGAATCACGGCACCTTACTCGGCGCCATCTTGGATGCCAATTAAAAGCGAAAGACGATGGTCGGCGAGCTCTGGTTCGCTAAATGCAACTCCGCCGAACTGGCACGCTTGTGCAGAGCCTTGGTCGCGCACAGGCGGGCAATTTCAGGGTGGTTATTTTGCTCGCTCAGGTGCGCGAGAACCAGCACGGCAGCGTGGCCGTCGTAATCTCCGCTTAAAAATTCGCCCGTAGCGTGATTCGAAAGGTGTCCCTGTCGGCTCATGACGCGCTGTTTGACGTGCCAAGGATAAGGGCCGGATTTGAGCATTTCCAAATCGTGATTGGATTCAAAGATAAGGCAATGGCAGCCCCGCAGACGCTGTTTGACCAGCTCGGGAATATAGCCGAGATCCGTGACCAAGCCGATTTTGACGCCCTGCGCGTGGAACGTGAAGGCGACCGGATCGGCGGCATCATGCGGAACGGAGAACGGAGTCACCTCAATCTCTCCCACGCTGAAGGGCGTTCCGGCCGTGAAAAACTCCCAGCGAGTGAGGCGCGGGTCCCAAGCGACCGCCTCGCGCGTGGCCCGCGTGATGTAAATTGGAGCCTTCGAATGGCGCGCAAGGCTTCTTAGCCCGCTGATGTGGTCGGTGTGCTCGTGCGAGATGACGAAGCCGTCGAATCCATCTGCTGGTTCGCCGCGCGTGCTCAAGCGAGCCTCGGTCTCGCGTCGGCTAAAGCCCGCGTCCACCAGCAGTCGCGTTCGCTCCGTTGCAATCAGCGTGCAGTTGCCTCGGCTGCCGCTTCCAAGAACGCAAATCCGAACGCTCAACGCCTTTCCCCCGAGGTGACTTTGGTCAACTGCTCCGCGCCGATCCCCAAATCAGCTTTTACTTTACCACGAAGGGTCATTTCGCGCGACGCACAGGAACGACGAGGCAAGCGCCATGCGCCACCGGCATCTGGAACCTCCGCCTTTCTGGCTTCACCCGATGCTCAGCGCGCGGCGCAACTCAAAGCCTGCCGCTGCGGCCGGGGCTCTCTCGATGGTTGAAGGCGCGTAATAAGCTGGCGAGCCAGCGGGCGGCGTCGGGGTCTCGGGAGAGCAAGTGAGGGCCGAGGGGCGAGCCGAGGAAGACGAGCGCGCCGCGGCCGAGCCGCTTCCGCGCGGCCACCGGCTGGCCGCGGACGCGAGCGATCGTGTCCGCGTCGGCGACGGTCACGGCGCGGCTGAAGTCGCGGACGGTGGCCCCAACCGGCCAGCGGTAGCGGACATACGGCATCTCGCGGGAGGCCGACGACGGATGCCACCAATCGCAAACGGCTTCGATCGTGACGCCGAGGGCGGAACGAATCAGACGGGACTGGGCGCGAAATTCCTCCGGCCCTGCGAAAGCCGCCGCCGATTCAAAAACCACCGTCGCGCCGGAGCGAGCTTGTTGCCGCAGCCATTCCGCCGAGCGCCGCCGAAGCAGCGACGCGGGCACGACGATGAGAGTTGATCCGGGAGCGTAACGGGTTGCCACGCCCGCATCCCAACCGGCGGCGATTGAAGGCGTTGGTTCGATTTGCGGTGCGAGGCGCGACGGAGCAACCCAAGAGCCGCAGACCTCAGAGAGAGAGTTTTGCACTACCCGAACGCCAAGTTCCCCGAGCGCAGAACGATATCCCCGAAGCGATTCATCGAGCAGCGTGCCGCCGCCACCATCGAGGAGCAGACAGCGCAGGCCGATGGATGTCGAAAGGTGGCCAATCCTTTCCGAAGTTCCCGGCCATCCCCTGGGGAGGCGTGAAATGCCCCCGAGACGTGGCTCCAGAGCCAGCGTCGCAACGCTCATCATGAATTGGCGGCGAGAAAAAAGCATAGGGGGATTTTGGGCCCTTTCCCCGCCCAGCGAAACCGTGGCCGAGGACGGCGAACCCAACGCGACGCCGCGAATCCCATGCCAAGAGCCGCAAAGGAAGCCAAACCACGGCTACCTCTGCGCTACCCCGCTGAGCCGAGCACGAATTGACGCCGCGACAGAAACATAACCGCTGCGATACGGTCAGGAACAGCAGCGACGGCGGCTGCTAGCCTAACTCTCCGGGCGGCAGCACAGACGCGGGATCGACTTGTTTCCGTGAGGGATCCCACCTGGCAATCTTCACACGCCGTCCGCCTCCGTACTCCAGGATGTCCACGCGATTGTAAGTGTTCAGTAGCAGGTCGAGGGAGGTGGAGAGGCCGCCCGGGCTTATGATTGCGGATAGGACCGGCGAGGCCACGACGCTGCGCGCCAAGAGCGGCCCAATGTCCTTCAGCGAGAGGGGCGCTGTGCTGCATTCGACGAACACGAGCTCAGCCCGTTCGCCTCTTTGGAGCAGCCCAGTTATATCGACGTTGAAATTGAAGGATTCCCACCGAGGGAACGCCCTGTGCAGCCCTAGCCGGTAGAGGGACGCAGAGAGCGTGGTTCCCGATGTGTCCATCACCCGGGCGCTCCAGCCGCGGTGGGCGCTTCTGAGCCTGCCGGGCAGCCACGCCGCAACCTGGGCAACAAGTTCCGCCTTCCCCGTCTTCATGGTGACACCAGCGCGGGCGTGGGCCCGCCGACCTAGCCGGTGAAGATCTTCCTGGCCAACGCGGTCAGCACACCTGCGGCCTCAACAGCCTTGTAAACGTCGTCAACGAATATGATTGTCAGTTTGTCGAGCAGGTGGGACCTTTTGACCTTGAGCCTGTCCACGATTTTCTGCTCCTGGTCCTCAGTTGTGACGATGATTGCCCTCTGCACGTGGTCGCACACCGTCTCCAGCCGGTCCAGCGAGTCAGCAAGGTTCCCGCCAAGCTGGATTTCGACGGGAAACCTGATCTGCCCGGCGAACGGGATGTATCGGACCCATAGGCAATCCAACTGGCGGTCCCCCTCGCGGAGCTTAAGGGCGTAGCTCGGCAGGGCGTCGTTTATGCTGGGACGCTTCTTCGCCTCAAATTCAAAAAATTCGCCGATCAGCCGCACCTTGTCTTCCAGTTCAACGTGCGAAAGGCCGGTTCGTCCTCTCGACGTTTCGGCGTTTTCAAGCCGCAGTTCGGTTGCCAGCTTCAGACCTTTTTCTGTTAGCAGAATGTGATGGGCGACGACCGACGCGTAGCCAAAGCCCCGCAGCCAGTTGTAGCGGATGGGCCCTTGGTTGGGAGCGAACCGAACCGGTCGCATGGTCTCGGCCCACCTTTCGTCCAGGGCCTTGAGCGGCAGGGGGGCCTCGGTTTCGAGGAGTTGGATCATTTCCTTGAAGCCCGCGACTGAGCGAAGGAAGAGCCTGAAGAGGATGTCCGAGTCCCCCGACTCGAGGAAGTTTTGCCCCTCTGCGCTGAGGCTGTAAGCGGACCGTTCGCAGTGCATGGCACCCGCGGCGCGCAGGACGTTGAGCAGCTTACGGGCGAACTCGTGTACTACCCGGTACTCCCTGCACACCCACAGCACCGCGTCGCGGCGCGATGGATTCGCTTGGTTGATGTGGGACAGTATCCGCACGAGCGATTTCGGGTACTCCGCGATGCTGCCCACGTTAGGCCAGAAGGCCTTAATCCGGTTTGGGCCAACTCGCGGCAGCATGTTCGCTCACTGCGGATATCGGACGTCCCGCATGGTGCGTCGAGCCTCTGTTGGGCTGGATCGGCTTCGCTCGGAAATGCGCCCCAAGAAGCGGAGGCTCGTCGTGCCCTGTCGCTGAACTCAACGGTACGCAAGGCCCCGTCGAGCGGGCGTTACCGCCCGGGCCGACCGCGTAGTTCCTCGCCAAGTCGAAATTGGGCGGTCTCGGCCTTAGCGCTCATGGGGGATGGGTCCAGTAGCCCACCGGCAGATTACCGCATGCCGCCCGTGGTGTCAACCGACGGCCGGTTCTTAGAATATATTTCTTGCGCCTCCCTCTTCGGCATACCAGAGAGCGCGCCGTGATGCCACAGCGGCGGGGGAATTTCAGAGGCGGTTGGAGATGAGGCGGGTGAGGGCGGCGGAGGTGTCGAAGAACTGCTGGTCGGGGGCGTAATGGTAGCGGCGCTCCATTTCGGCGACGAGCCAGCCGTCGTAGCCGACCTTGTCGAGCGCGGCGTGGATGGCGGACCAGTTGTTGTCGCCGAGAAAGACGTTGGTATAGACGCTGTCGCAGCAGCGTCCGCGCTTCTTCATGACGTCCTTGATGTGGATGCGGGTGATCTGGGGGCCGAGAATTTCAATCCACTGCTCGGCGAAGCCGTCGTCGTGAATGTTGCCGACGTCGAGGTGAAGGCCGACCGAAGGCCGATCCACGTCGCGGAGGAACTGGCGAAACTCGCGCGGGCTTAAAAGGAACTTCTGCTCGGCGCAGCAGTTCTCGCAGCCGATGCGGACGCCGAGACGCGCGGCGTCGGGCGCCAGGCCCTGCAGCACCTCGACCACGCGGCGATAAACTTCGTCGTAAGGAACCTCTTCGGTGACCAGGCCGGCGACGACCAAAATGGCGTCGGTGCCAAACAAGTGAGCCGTCTCGAGCTGTCGCCGCACGATGCGGATGCCTTCCTCGCGCACGGACGGCTCGCGCGCCGAGAGCGGATATTTCCAGTGCAAGCCCGTCGAAACATTAGAGACCACGAGGCCGGCGTCGTGAACCTGACGAAGCAGATCGGTCGCCTGGGCGTCGGTCGTGTCCATGGTGAACCATGGCGTGCCACCGAGCCACAGCTCGACGCCGTCGTAGCCGGCCTTCTTGATGAGCGCGAGACCCTGCGCGAAGCTCCAGCCCTTGGGAATTTCGTTGTCACCGATGGATTTTTTCAACGCTGCCCCTCCTGGCTGCACGGCAAATTGGCTTTGCCGCACCACCCGAGAGCGAACCTTTCAATGGCACACGATGTCGCCCGGCCCCCAGAAACCCTGCGCGGCGTGAAATCGCCGCCGGCTTCGATCGGCCCCGAAGGGCGCAACCCGAAACGCTATCAGGGCAGCAGCCCCGAATCAATAGAATTGAGGTTGGGCGCGCGATGCCGGGTCAATCACGCTACGGATGATAGCCCTTGACGTGGCGTGACGACTTTTGGTTCGTCATCTGGCCCGATTCTTCGAGGCGCGTTGTTTCGCAGCTTGCAGCCGCGAGCACCAATCCGCCAATCAGCGCCACGGTCAGAACCCGCTTCAGGATCGTGATCAAGCTCTTCATCGCCTACACTCCGCTCTCTAGTATGTCACGAATTCGAGGCGATGCGCCGACGTTGTTCGAGGGATTAGGATTGCATTGCCGCGTAGAAGATCGGCGGTAAGCGGTGCTACCGAGCCCTCTGGCGCGCCAGTTTGCCCGTCAGCGTCAGCAGGAAGAGCACCCCTTCAAAAATGACGATCATGGGACCGGGCAGAAGTCGGAAGGCGTGAGCCACCAGCAAACCCAAGGCCGTGCTGAGCGCAGCGAAGCCGATGCTCAGCGCCGTGAGCGACTTGAGGCTGCGGGCCAGGTTGGCGGCAGCCGAAGAGGGAATGATGACCAGCGAGCCGACCAGCAGCGTGCCCACCACCTTGACGCCCAGCCCAACAGCCAGCGCCAGCAGCACGAAGAAGAAGAGATTGGTCCGTTCTACCTTCACGCCGTTCGCGCGCGCCAGGTCGGAAGAGAAGCACGTCAGCGTCAAGGGGCGATGCAGGGCCCACACGGAAAGCAAAATGATGAGCGAAAGCAGAATCGTCACCGTCATTTCCCCGGCCCCCAGATGCAGGATATCGCCGAAAAGCGCCGCCTCCAGGTTTTCAAGGTTGATGAAGAGCACGCCGATGGCAAGCGACAGGGAAAACAAGATACCGATGATGGCGTCTTCGTAGAGATGCGCGGACTTGGAGACAAAATAAACGATGACGGCGGCCAGTAAGAGCACCGGAAGGGCGCCCCAAAGCACGTCCACGCGGAGCGCCAGCGCGAGCGCGATGCCGGGCAAGGCCACGTGCGAGAGCGCGTCACCCGCCAGCGCCACGCGCTTGAAGATGACAAAAACGCCCAAGTATCCGATGGCCGCCGCGGCCAGAATCCCACTCACCAGAACCCATGCAAACATCCCACTCACCTTCAATCGCGGCCCAGGGAATCGGAATCTGCCCGGACGCCGTGCGTGTGCCGATAAAAACCGACCTCATCGCCGTAGAGTCGGCGCAGAAGCTCCGGGGTCAAAATATCCATCGGCTTTCCTATGCATTTGAAGCCTTTGTTCAGGCAAAGAACCTGCGTCGCATACCGCAACACCACATTGAGATCGTGGGAGATCATGAGCAGCGTCAGGCCCTGCTCGCGCCCAATCTGTTGCAGGCGGTGGTAAATGGTCTCCTGGCCGCCGACGTCAATGTCGCTGGTGGGCTCATCAAACAGGAGCGCCTCGGGCCGCTCGGCCAAAGCAAAGGCAATGAGCACGCGTTGAAATTCGCCCGAAGAGAGGTTGGAAAGCGTGCGCCGCGCCAGCCCTGCGCTGTTGACGAGGGACAGCGCTTCTTCGATGGCCTTCTCATTCAGGCGCTGCTTGCCAAGATGGAAAAGTTCGCGCACGGCCAGAGGGAATTCTCGGTTCACGTCCACGCCTTGCGGCACATAGCCAAGCCGCGCCTCAGGCTTCCAGGCGATGCGGCCGCGATAAGGAATGAACCCCATCAGGGCGCGGAATAGCGTGGTTTTACCGGCGCCGTTGGGGCCGATCACCATGACGGTCTCGCCCCGTCCGACCTCAAAGGAGAGGCCCTCGATTACGGATTGGCCATCCAGCTCGACGCTCAGATTTTCCACCTGCAAAATGGGATCCATCGTTTGCTCTCGCGCCCGCGGGCGGCGTCTTCAGGTCGGGTTGCCTTGACCTTGTGGCCTGCGCAGCCCGGCTTCGCGACGCGCCCTTACGCTCTCACACCAGCGGTCGAAATTCAAGGCCGCTCTGCGGTGCGCCGCCTCGACGGCAACGAAGAGCGCCGCAGCGGCTGGTTGGCGTAACCAATCTTGAGATGACGCATCTATCTGAGTGGATTCAGCGGCGGAGTCGAAGTGATACACCGGGTCTTGCCGTGAAACGCGATCATTCTCCAATCCGCGAGCCTGCACTTAACCAGCGCCCAGCCAAGGCAAACCTAAGCCCCTTCCTACGTTGCAGTGATGCAAGGCGATGGCTGGCGTCCCATCGAGGAAGAGGCGGAATCAAGGGAGGTAACCGTTTATGAGAGAAATGCCCAAACGAGTTCTCATCATTGACGACGATGAGGCTATCCTTATACGCCTCGAGAGCGTTTTGGAGACGCTCGGTTATGACACAACCACAGCCTGGGGCGGGCGAGACGCTCTTGATGCTCTGCGCCGCAAGCCGTTTGACTTGGTCTTCCTGGATGATATGTTGCCCGACCTATCCTCCGAGGCCGTCTTGGACGCGATCCACGAGCTTCCGATTCAGCCGCGCGTGGCACTCATGAAAACGGGCAATTCCATCCATGCCCCGAACCGCGACCAACTGCAGGCAGCGACCGATTGTTCCACCAATAAGCGAAGCGTTGGGGAAGCGGTTGACTTGATTGAGAAATGCCTGTCGCGCTCGGAAGCCTTGGCGCGACAAAGCACCTGGCCGCTCGCGGCATCCCCCAGGCCGTGAACCTATCACGACGGCGGGGAAGGGGATAGAATGATGTTGGAAAGGATCCACCGAGGCCGCGAAGGGCGGCCCGCTCGCAAACCGTCTATGAGGTGAATGCTATGGATCAATCTTCAATGGAATCCACAGCCAGGGCGATGGTCGCTCCGGGCAAAGGAATCTTGGCGGCCGACGAGAGCACGGGCACGATTGAGAAGCGATTCAAAACGGCCGGCATCGCCAACACGGAGGAAAACCGCCGCGCCTATCGGGAATTGCTGTTTACGACGCCCGGCGTTGAGGAGTTTATCAGCGGCGTCATTTTGTACGACGAAACCATCCGCCAGAGTACTCGGGATGGCCGGTCGATGCCGGAAGTGCTCAGCTCGCGCGGCATCATTCCCGGCATCAAAGTGGACAAAGGCGCGAAAGATATGGCTTTGTTCGCAGGAGAAAAAATCACGGAGGGATTAGACGGTCTGCGCGAGCGGTTAGCCGAATACCGAAAACTTGGAGCGCGCTTCACCAAGTGGCGCGCCGTCATCACCATCGGCGCCGGCCTTCCCACGGCCACTTGCCTCCGAGCCAACGCCGAGGCGCTGGCGCGCTTTGCGGCGCTGAGCCAGGAAGCGGCACTGGTTCCCATCGTCGAACCCGAAGTTCTGATGGACGGCGATCATAGCCTGGCGCGTTGCGAGGAAGTGACTGAAGCCACGCTCGGCGAAGTGTTCCGCGCCTTGGCAAGGCACAGGATTGTTTTGGAGGGAATGGTGCTCAAGCCCAACATGGTGGTCGCGGGCGAGCAGTCTCCGGTAAAATCGGACGCGAAGGGGGTGGCGGAAGCGACCGTGCGGTGCCTGCGCAGGTGCGTCCCATCGGCGGTCCCCGGCATTGTGTTCCTTTCGGGCGGACAAACGGAGATTCAGGCGACGGAAAATCTCAATGCCATGAACCGGGGACATCACACGCCTTGGCAACTGAGTTTCTCTTACGGGCGGGCGCTCCAGGCCTCGGCACTGGGCGCTTGGCGGGGAATCGCCACCAACCTGGCCGCGGCGCAGAAAGCCTTCTACCACCGCGCCCAGATGAACAGCCTGGCGCGCTATGGCCAGTACCGCCCCGAACTCGAAAAGCAGGCAGCGTAAGGCTGGCGCCATGACGAAGTATGGAAGGCTGCCGCGGTTTGACTTTCAGCGGACCGGGGCGTAGCCTGTGGGCATCGAAAAATTCATATCCCAGAGGAGGACGCGATGCCGAAGTATCTCCTTCAAGCGTCATACACAGCCGAAGGGCGAAAGGGTCTTGCTAAGGATACAGCCTCGGGACGCAAAGCGGCCGCGACCAAAGCCGTGGAAGCCGTGGGCGGCAAGGTGGAGGCGTTCTATTTTGCCTTCGGCGCGGACGATGTGATTGTGATTTGTGACTTCCCGGACAACGTCACCGCCGCCGCGTTGGCGCTCGCGGTCGGGTCGAGCGGGCTCGTCGAGGGGCGCACCACGCCGCTGCTGACGGTCGAGGAAGTGGACAAGGCGCTCAAGAAGGCCGTCAGCTACAAGGCACCCGGCCGATAACAGGCCGGTTCTCCCTGTCACTCGCTAAGCTTCACGGATCCCCCCAGTCGCGCCACCTTGGCGCTGAGGTGTGTCGCGGCGCGGGCAGGCGCATTTACGGTGAGCTGAGGCTACCGGCATGTAGAACTACCGTATCTGAAAGGTAAGAAGATTCCGCCTTCTCAAATCCGCGAACAGTCTCGGCCTCGCCGAGGTTTCTCAGCGCCTAGCCTGCCCCTACGGGGCTGACGAAAGTCCTAAAGCCCGCTCGCAGCATTCAATGAAATGCACACTGGAAATCATCACGCCGAGCGAGCAAAATATGGGAAGGTGGTGGCTCGAGAGCGACGCCGAAATTCGATGCGTAACGTGGGCGCTCGACTTGGGCGCTGCCTGCATTGAGGGATGTTCAGCAGGCTCCATCAGTGATGAAAATGAAGCACCGTGGCAACGCGCGCAATGTTCGGATCTGGGCGTTAACAATGTGTCTGTTGAGTTGGCTGCCTACCACCTTGCGCGCGCAGAAGACAGCGGCGCCTTCATCCGTCGCGCGCTTCCAGGCACTCGAAAAGCAAGCGACGGAAGCCTCCAGCCGAGGTCAAACGCGCCCCGCGATTGCGCTCTACCTTCAAGCTCTCCGCCTTCAGCCGCAATGGGCCAAGGGATGGCGCGAGGTTGGTGTTTTGCTGGCCCAAGTGAAAGACTATCCGCGGGCCATCGTCGCCTTTGGTAACTCCTTGCGCTTGGAGCCAAAGGACGGCGATGCGTGGGCGCTTCGCGGTCTCTGCGAATACGAGTTGTCCCGCTACCCGCAGGCGCTTGACGACATTCAACACGGGCGCGAACTCGGCTTGCGCAATCCGGCCCTCGAACAGGTGGCCACCTATCATGCCGCGCTGATATTCATTCTGAACGGCCAATTTGACGTTGCCGACCACCTGCTCGAGCACTTGGCGCGGGAGGGCGTCAACAATCCTGATCTGATAGCTGCCTTTGGTCTGGCGTCGCTGAGGATTCCGCGTTTGCCCGGCCAATGGACGGATACCAAGCAGCAATCGCTCGCGCTGCAAGTCGGACGCATCGCATGGGAGGCCGTCCAAGCCCCGCCCGCCAAAATCATTCCACAATATGAGGTACTGATTCAGAAGTACCCCAGAGCGCGCGGCCTGCATTATGCTTTCGGCGAATATCTCCTTGATTACACGCATTACCGGCGCGCGCTGGGCCAGATGCAAGATGAACTGAAACTGAATCCTGACGACGTCATGGCGCTGCTGCAAACGGCGCTGACCGAGGTCAAGCTCAACGAGCCGGGCCGCGCCTTACCGTACGCTGAAAAGGCGGTTCACCTCGCGCCTCGCCTCTTCGCCGCCCATTGGGCTCTGGGCACGACCCTATTGGCTTTGAACCACGCCAGGCAGTCTCTCCCCGAACTGAAGGCGGCCGTCCAACTGGCGCCCAACAGCCCCCAGGCGCACTATGCCTTGTCACGAGCTTATGTCAAGCTTGGGGACGATAAGGATGCGCTGCGCGAGTCAAAGATCTTCGTCAAGCTCAAGCAGGAGCCGACGGTGGCCGCCAACTTTCAGCCACGGAATCGAAACCTTCCGCCCAGCGATAAGCCAGCCGCTCCGGCTGAAAGCGTGAAGGCCATTTTCCTTGAGGCGGAACAGAATTTGCAGGAAGGCCATTACGGGCCAGCCGAGGTGCTTTTCAAACAGGTTCTGGCCGTTCAGCCGAATTTTCCGCCGGCGCTTTGCGACCTGGGCGTGGTTTGCCTTCGCACTCACCGATTGGATCAGGCTATTCGTTATTTTCAGACGGCCCGCCGGCTCGCGCCCAAGTTGGCCGGTCTCGATCTGGATTTGGGATTGGCCTATTATCAGAAGAAAGACTTTAAAGATGCCATCCCCGAATTTTCCGCTGTCCTCGAAACGGACCCGCAAAACCTTCAAGCTCGGTACTTAATGGGGCTGTGTTATTTCGTGTTGGATCAGTACGCGGAAGTCATTCGTGCGCTTCAGCCGCTATGGACCCACGAGAGCAGAAATCTCGCTTACCTGTTTGTGATGGGGATTTCCTACGGTAAGCTGAAGCACAACCGGCAATGCGAGCGGGTCTTCGAGCGCCTGGTGGAGGTGGGAGGCAATAGTCCGCATTTTCACCTGCTCTTGGGCAGAGCCTATGAGGGGCTTTATTGGAACCAGCAGGCGTACCAAGAGCTAAAAAAGGCGGTGGCCGGCGACCCCAAGCTTCCGGATGCTCATTATAGCCTCGGCATGGTGGACATGCGGTTGGGCAAATTGCCGCAGGCGGGGCGCGAATTCGACGCGGAAATCGCCCTCAATCCCCGCTCGCCGTGGGCCTATCAGAAGCGCGGCGTCGTGGACCTCTATTTGAACCAGCCGCAGCAGGCGGTCGAGATGTTTCAGAAGGCCCTTGCCCGCAATCCCAAGTTGCCGCAATCGTTGGCTGGAATCGCCAAGGCCTACTTTATGCAGGGCAAGTTCCAGGCTGCAATCGGCTATTATCAAAAAGCGCTGGCGCTCCAACCGGACAAGGCGAGCTATCACTATCAACTGGGACAGACGTATTTGCATCTGGGCAACCGCGCCGGCGCTCAACGCGAATTTGCAACGGCTCAGAAGTTGCAGGCCGCCTCGTTGCAAAAACAGCAAAAGGAAATGGCAGCGCCTCCGCCCGTGCCGCAATCCCGTTGAGCAGGAGGTCCCCGGGCGGATGGCGGCAAGGCCGCTTCGCGGCATAGCAGGCACTTCCGCAAGGCGTTTAACGGCACTGAGGGCCATAGGATGAAGCACTGGCGAGAACGGGCGGGGTTAGCTGCAACGGCGATGTTATGGGCGCTAAGCGGGGCACTGGGGCAGCAGACCAAGCCGGCTTCTGCCCCGATGTCGAGGGCGGCCATGGAGCAACTGCAAACCCGAGCTTCCGAAGCTATGCAGGCCGGTCAGTTCGCCGTGGCCATCGCCGCCTATCAGAAGCTCGTGCAAGCCCAGCCGCATGTCGCCCCATTACGCGCCAATCTGTGCGTGGCGCAGTATTCCGCTCATCAGTTCCATTCGGCTGCCGCGTCGTGCCGGGAGGCGATCCGGCTCGCCCCCTCGCTAAAAGCTCCCCATGAGTTTTTGGTGCTCAGTTTGGCCGAAGGAGGTGACTGCCAAGCGGCGTTGCCAATCCTGACGAGTTTGTTCCCGGCTGTTCGCCAACTGCCCATGAAGCGCCAGATGGGGTTGGACGGCGTCAGTTGCGCCATGAATTTGGGCAAGATGGGGCAAGCCACCGCGCTGATGAATTCCCTGGTTGGGACGTTTCCGAACGACCCCAACATCCTTTATGCGGCGGCGCATCTTTATTCGGACCTCTCGACCCACTTTTCCGAGCGCTTGCTCCGCGTGGCTCCGGGATCTGCCCGAGCTCACGATTTTAATGCCGAAGTGTTGGAATTTCAGGGAAAGCTGCAGGATGCGGCAGCGGAGTATCGAAAGGCGCTGAGGCTCGACCCTTCCTTGCCGAATGTTCACTATCGCCTTGGCAAGCTCTTGCTGCGAATGGCTACGGACAACCAGACCCTCGCACAAGCACGCCGGCAGTTTGAAGATGAGCTGCGGGTCAACCCGCAAAATGCCGAGGCGGAATATCAGCTCGGTGAAATGGCATGGAGGGCGAGAAATTGGAATCGTGCGGTGCAATATCTTCGCCAAGCCGCCGCGCTTGAACCGCAGTCGCCGCTCATTTTGACGGCGCTGGGACGGGCACTCGTCTCCGACGGGAAGAGCCGAGAGGCCATTTCACCCCTTGCGACGGCCGCACGCCTGGCCCCCAACGACCCCACAGTTCATTATGAGCTTGGCATAGCTCTCCTCCATGTTGGCCACAGACGCCAAGCAGATCAACAGATGGCCGTCTATGCTAGACTACAGCGGGCCGCCCAGGCTCGTAAGGCCTTGATTCGAAATGGGATACAGGGAGCGAGCGGAAGGGTTTCCGATGCTAAACCCTAATTCTCTACAAGGGCCAGAGCAAATCCACCGGCAAGCATGAACCTTACACGCCGTCATTTTCTCCACGGGCTTGCCGCAACCGGCTTAAGCCTCGCCGCGCGCCGAGCTTTGGCACAAGGAATGGCAACCCGCGGAGTCCAACCTGCTCCGCGCCCTAAGTTCTCCGGCCGGCCTTTTCCTGTCACCTTCACGGATGTCGCCCAGAGAGCGGGGCTGCGCGCCCCGGTAATCTACGGAAGCGTCCATCACAAAAAGTACATTTTTGAGGCCAATGGTTGTGGCATTGCCTTTTTCGATTACGATAACGATGGTTGGTTGGATATTTTCTTAATTAGCGGGGCTCGACTTGACGGTTTGCCAAGCGCCCAGGAACCGACCAATCGCCTCTATCATAACAATCGCGATGGCACATTCACAGATGTAACCGAGAAGGCCGGCCTGACCCACACCGGCTGGGGTTACGGTGTCTGCGTCGGCGACTACGACAATGACGGCTATGATGACCTGTTTTTAACCTATTATGGCAAAAATGTGCTGTACCACAACAACGGCAATGGGACTTTTACCGAGGTAACGGAAACCACCGGCCTTGCCCAGAAGGGGCCCCGCTTTGCCACCGGATGCACTTTTGTGGACTACGACCGCGATGGGCATCTAGACCTGTTTGTTTCTCACTATGTGAAAGTTGATTTGGCGGCCCTTCCGGTTGGCGGGTCGAGCCGCTATTGCGAGTTTGAGGGAGTTCCCGTGGCTTGCGGGCCGCTTGGACTCCCCAAGGACTATTGCTGCCTTTACCACAACAACGGACGCGGCGCGTTTACGGACGTCACGGCTAGCGCCGGGATCCTCAAACCGGGCGGCCGCTACGCCCTTTCGGCGGTGGCGTTTGATTATGACAACGATGGATGGCCGGATATTTTCGTCGCCTGCGACTCTTCACCGAATCTCCTGTTTCGCAATAATCGGGACGGTACGTTCACCGACGTGGCGCTCGATTCGGGTGTGGCCGTGAACGGCGACGGTCAGGAGCAGGCCAACATGGGCGTGGGGGTGGGCGATTATGACAACGACGGCTTTTTCGACCTTTTTTTGACCCATTTCAGCGGCGATACCCCGGGCCTGTTTCACAACGTCCGAGGCCAATACTTTGATGATTTGACTTACGCCGCGGGATTGGCGGTGATTACTCAATACGTCGGCTGGGGAGCGGGGTTTGCGGATCTCGATAACGACGGCTGGCTGGATGTGTTGGAGGTGACGGGTTCTATTTACCCCGAGGTTGCCAAGGTGCATCCGGATTATCCTTTCAAGACGCCGCGGGTGGTTTTCCGCAACTTGGGCAACGGTCAATTTGAGGACGTGTCCTTCCTTTGCGGGCCGGGGATCCATCAGCCGCATTCGAGTCGCGGATGCGCGTTTGGAGACTTCAACAACGACGGGCGCGTGGATGCGCTCATTATGAATCAGGACGAGCCGCCGTCGCTATTGCGCAACGACGGCCCCGGCACCCGATGGCTGACGGTTAAGCTGATGGGCACCCATTCCAACCGCTCGGCCATCGGCGCACGTATCACCGTTGAGACGGACGACCAACGGCAAATTCGAGAAGTCCTCAGCGGATCGAGCTATCTCTCCCAAAGCGACCTTCGCCAGCACTTTGGGTTGGGGACGGCCACCCACGTCAAGACCCTGGAGGTTCACTGGCCGAGCGGCGGGAAGGAAAGCTTCTCGAATCTAGCTGCCAACCAGTTTCTGACTATTCAGGAAGGGAAGGGAATGGTGGAGCGGTAGAGAGCGGCAAGATTGTTCCCTTATTTCCGCCCGCGCGCTGAGAGCCACAGATAGCCTTTAGGGGAAGCAGGAACCCTCGCGCCTCGCAATTCCAAAGGAAAAAGCCCTGGGCAAGATTTTCACCTTCTGCCCAGGGCTTTTTAGTTTGGTTGGGCAACCCCCGGCAAACGAGATTGGGGCGTTGCACGTTTATTTTACCAGTGTATCTCTAGCCCGAATTGCATGATGCGCGGGCTGCCTGCGCTGTTGACCTCGCCTTCAGCGTTGGTGCCGAGGTCGTTCGTTGGATTGTTGCAAGGTTCCCCGGGGCTATCCAGGGCGCTGCAGCCAATGTTAAAGCCAGTCCAGTTCACATGATTGAAGGTGTTGAACGTCTCCCAGCGAAGTTGGATCAACCCGCCTTCGCCGAGTTTGGACACCTTCCAGTTTTTGATCAACGCCAAGTCTGTGTCGGCCGTCCCTGGGCCGGTAATCACGTTGCGGCCCACGTAGCCGAACATCCCTGGCTCGCCATTCGCAAGAAGTTGGCTCAAGTTTGGCTGAGCGATAACGCCCGGATTGTACCAGCTTACGGTCGGCCCATAAGTTGGGTCGTTGTAAACGGTCTTGTCAACCTTCAGCGGGCCTACCGAGTTGCACTGGACGCCGCCGCCGATGCCAGTGGACAGGTTTTGCATGCCGCATTGGAACGACAACGGCGAGCCGGCCATCAGCGTGGTGATGCCGCTCACTTCCCAGCCGCCCAAGCCTCCGCGAACGAAACGGTTAGAAGCATTGGCGAAGAACGGCAGGTTGTAGATGTAGCTGGCGGTGAACACCTGGAACCGGTTGTTGTCCGAGGTGGCATACCACCGCTCATTGTTAAACGGATCCACGTTGCGTGTATTGGCGGTGTAGGTTGAAGTGGCATTGTCAAGGTTATGGGACCAAGTGTAAGAAACCTGAGCCGTCAAGCCGTGGCCGAAAGTATGTCGGAATTCAGCCTGGAAGGAGTTGTAGTTGGAGTTTGCCGCGTCGGCCTTCATCGTCATGCCGGAGTAACCGCGGTACGGCTGGAAGAACTCCCCGATCCCCGCATCATGAATCTCAGCCTGCTGCACGTTGCAGTTGCCGCTCGCATCGCACACTTGGAAGCCGTGCGCGACCAGGGGGCTGCCTGCAAGCTGCGGCACGTTCACGATGCCCATGCCAAGAGGAATATTGTTGAAGCTGGTGCCTATGGCCAGATGGTGTCCCAGAGACCCAACATAAGCCAGCGAGACCAGGTTGTCGTGGGCGAACTGGTGCTCCAAGCTCAAGCTGAATTGTTGCTCGCTCGGCCATTTCTGGTGGTAAGGCCACAGCGTATAGCCTGCGGGCGGAATAGGCGCCGAGTAAACGCCGTTGCTGTAGATCGAGCCGACAACCTGCTGGCCCTGCGGGTAACTCGATGTCGCCACGGCGCGCGCTCCGGCTGTTTCGGCCAAGTTGAAGGCCGTCAGGCCGAGCTCGTGAGGCGGATTGCCTTCGCCGCCTTCCGATTCAGCCTCGTTGCCATTGCCGATCTCGTAGAAGATGCCGTAGCCGCCGCGAATGGAGGTGTTGTGGCCAAGCCGGTACGCAAACCCAAAGCGCGGGGCCCAATTGTTGTAGGTGTTGGTTTGGCAGCCGGGCGGAATGCCGTTGGCGCCGCACTCGACCAAACCGTTGCCGTAAGCAAGCGGCGTCGCCCCTGTACCCTGGATCAGGTTGCCGCTCGCATTGTACTGGGCCTCGGCCGCAAGATTGTAGAACTGCGGCAAGAAGCCCGAGTCCACGGTCGGTTTGGTGATGTCGTGGATATGCTGGAAGTAGTAGTAGCGCAAGCCGAGATTGAGGGTCAGTTTGGAACTGACGTGCCAGTCGTCCTCGATATAGGGCTCGATATCCCAATAGGTCCAGTGGCCCTTGCTGTTGCCGCCCACCGGAACCCCGTTGACGTTGGTTTGGGTTCCCTCGACGTAGTCGCTGGCTTGGCCAAGGAACATGTCGGCCAGCGCGTTTCCGCTACTGCCGGGCTGACCACTCCAAAAGTCCAGTTCGCCTTGCGTTGCATCGCCAAAAGTTTCGTTCTTGTGATAATCCTCGAGATATGCCCCGAACTTCAGGATCTGATTGCCGTGAACCTTGGTCACATTATCCTGGAAGTCCACGATTGGATTGGAGTTGGTCCACGGATTGGCCGAGTACGCGCCCGAAAACGTGCAGGTGGCCGTGCCGCCGCAGATGGCCACGCTAGGCAAGAGCGGGTTGCCGGCATTGGCCGGGAAAAAGTGGGCCAACTGGAAACTCGACGGCCGGGTGATGCCGGTGGATTGGCCGCCGGGTAGGTTGGTCAATGTAATCCAGTCCTCGGTGTAGCCAGCGATGAATTCATTCATCAGCGTGGGGCTTATCGTGCTGGTAAGGTTCAACACCGCGCTTTTGCCGGGGGCGAGAAAGCCCGTCTGGATCGTGTTATACATGGCGCCCGGGCCCCATTGCCAGAGGGTCGGATTGACCGTGGTGTTCCAGGCATCCTGGGTGTAGCGGACAAAGGCGTGGGTCTTGTTGCCGATGTTCTGGTCCACGCGGATTTGGTCTTCACGCCAGTTGGTGGCGCTGGGGGCTATGCCGCTCCAGCCCACAGGGCTGCCGGGAATGTTCGGGGTGGGGAAGTAAGCCGAGATCAAATCCTGGGCGTTGGTCGCAGCCTGCGGGTCAATTCCCGGAACGTCCATGATGTTATCGTAGGTTACGCCGTTAACCACAGGGAGGACGCAGCCCTTGGCGACCGTCGCATTGTAGGGCGCGTCGTTGCCGACCCCCGGCGTGCCATGCCCTGGCCCTCCGGGAGCATTCGGATCGCACTGGCTGAAGTCGCCCTTGCGCTGGAGCATGGAGAGCGTTTCGTTGAGCCCGAAAAGGCTGCTGGAACGAATCTTGCGCCAGTCTTCCGACCAGAAAAAGAACGTCTTGTTCTTTTTCGTATTATAGATGCCCGGAATATAGACCGGCCCGCCCAGCGTCCAGCCGTATTCGTTCTGCTTGAGGGGCGCGCGCGCTGGCGGTACGCCCCCACTGTAGCGATTGGTGAAGAAGTTCTGCGCATCCAGTACGTCATTGCGTAGATACTCGAAGGCGCTGCCGTGGAACTGGCTGGTTCCGGACTTCGTGACGACGTCGATTTGGGCGCCCGAGTGGTGGCCGTACTCAGCGCCGTAGTTCGACGTCGAGATGCGGAACTCAGCGATGCTATCAAGGTTCGGGTAGGTGTTAAGGGTGCTCGCCGAGCCTTCGTCGGTGTTGGGCGCGCCGTCCACCGTCCAGTTGTTGTACTGCGTGCGGCTGCCGTTGAAGGAGATGCTGTTATTCGCCAGCACGCCCACGGTGTTGGTTATCAGGCCTTCCGGCACGGCCCCGGGCACCAGCAGGGCCAAGCGCACAAAATTGCGCCCGTTGATCTCCAAGTTCTCGATCTGCTGCCCGGTGATGACGCTCGAAATCGCCGCAGTTTCAGTTTGGACGCGCGGAAGATTGCCTTGAACGGTCACTGTCGTGGCGACCGTCCCCACCTTCAGTACCGCATCTACCCGCTGCGTCTGGCCCGTGGTTAATGTGACGCCCGTCTGGATGATCTTCACGAACCCCTTGGCCTCGAAAGTGACCGTATAGGTGCCAATCGGGATGTTCGATACCGCGTAGCTCCCGTCAGAGTCCGTGACCAGATGGCGGACAAAGCCTCTTGAAGGCTCGGCCACCGTAACCTTTGCCCCCGGAATGACCGCGCCCGAAGGATCGCGCACGGTGCCGACGATGTTGGCCGTGCCATACTGAGCGGCGGCGTTGACCGCCAAGGCGGCGACGGCCAAAAATACTAATGCCAAGCAACGCAGACCAAAACTCTGCTTTCGCATCTCTCCCCCTCTTTTAGTTTTAGACCCTTAATTTGTCCGACGCGGAAACTTCATTACTCAAGCCAGCAGACTACCGTACAACACGCCTCTTATATCTCGGCTTCCATTACTTGTCAAGAGATATTTTTATATTTTATTTGCCGAGAAAAACAATGGGGGGTAAGCGGGCGCAAACCCATTGCGTGATGAGCGCGGCCGCCACGACCGGGCTGAAAGTTTCAAATTAAACTGAATATGGGTGAACAGCGAATTTGGAGTACTATGCCGTCTTGCCCGGGGTCATTCCTGATCGAGATAAAGGCGGGGAACCCGGCGCCCGATCGAGCACAAGACTTCATAGGGCACGGTATCGAGTTGGGCTGCAACGTCCAGCGCGGTGATGGAATGGTGTTCGGAACGGCCCAGCAGAATGACCTCATCACCCACCTCGACCCCCGGAATGTCGGTCACATCAAACAGGCTCAAGTCCATGCTAATTGCGCCCACAATCCGAGCCAGGCGGTCCCGGATAAGGGCGTGACCGCGGTTAGAAAGACCACGGCTGAGGCCGTCCGCGTAACCGACGGGCACGGTGGCAATCCGCGACGGACGCCGAGTGTGAAAGGCTCCCCCGTAACCGAGCGGTGAACCGGCAGGAACATCTTTCAGAAAAACCACCCGCGACTTAAAAGAAAGGATCGGCTCAAACTCGGACAGATTGGGCGGGGCCTCGCCGGGCAAGGAGAGAATAGGAACGCAGTATCCGTAGAGCAAGGCGCCAATGCGCACAAGATTTTCTTCAGGGAAATGGCGGTGGGTGACCAGGGCGGCGCTGTTTGAAAGGTGGATCCATTCCGGCTCGACGCCCAAGGAGCGCAGCTCCGCCAAGCCGCGCGCGAAGATGGCAAGCTGATCGTCCGTTTGCGTCGCCAGGCGGTCTTCCGCCGAGGCAAAGTGGGTGAAAAAGCCCTTGAGTTCCAGTCCCTCGAGTTCGCGGTAGTGTTCGATAAAAGCGCGAAGCCGGTCCGGCGGCAAGCCGAGCCGCCCCAGACCCGTATCCAGCTTGAGATGAAATTCAATAGTCCGCCCGTAGCGCCGCGCACAAGCCGCGTAGGTGTCCAGCCGAGCCGTGGAGGAGACCGTGGGAGTGAGATGGTATTCAAGCAGGTCGGCGGGATCGCTCATATAGAGTCCGCCGAGCAATAAAATGGGAAGATGAATCCCGGCCTCGCGCATCTCGATGGCTTCCTCGACCGTGGCAACGCCCAAAGCGTCCACGCCGGCGGCTGCTAATTCGCGGGCAATGGGCACCGCACCGTGACCGTAAGCGTCCGCTTTCACCACCGCCATCACCTTGCGCGTGCCTGCCAAGCGGCGAACCCGCTGATAGTTATTCCGCAGCTTGGGAAGAGAAATCTCCGCCCAGGTGGGACGCAGCAATTTAACCGCAGGGGCAATCACGGGCATAAGTGGAATTATGAAGGATGCGGGGTCAATCGTGAAATAAAAATTGCTGACGGGCTGCGCGGCGAAAGCAAGGAGTTCCGGGTCAAGCCGAGCGACGCCTGCCGCGGCGGCGCGCTTCCGGCCAACCCCTAAAATCCGTCGGCATCGCCTTCGCGGGAGAGATTTTCGAATCGAACATAGGGCCTGAGAAACACAATAGGTATTTCACCGGTGGGGCCGTTGCGCTGCTTGCCGATGATGAGTTTGGTTTCAGCGCCGGCTTCTTCTTCGCCCTCCTCGGTGGCGCGTCGCTCGCGGAAAATAAAGATGACGACGTCGGCGTCCTGCTCGATGGAGCCCGACTCGCGGAGATCGGAAAGTTGTGGCTTTTGGCCGGGGCGCTGCTCGGGGGCACGGCTCAGTTGAGAGAGGGCGAGCACCGGGACGTGCAGCTCCTTAGCAAGGCTTTTCAAGCCGCGCGAAATGAAGCTGACCTCCTGGGTGCGGTTTTCGGATCGGGTCTGGCCGGTGACGAGCTGCAGATAGTCCACGATGAGAAGGTCAAGGCCTTTCTCCGCCTTGAGGCGCCGGGCCTTGGCTCGAATCTGCATGATGCTTAGCGCGGGAGTGTCCTCGATAAACAGCGGCGCTTCGGCCAGGCGGCCAAGGGCCTGCGTCATTTTGCTCCAGTCCTCGCGCGTCGTAAAGCCGGCTCGA
Organism: Acidobacteriota bacterium; assembly: GCA_021838785.1. GTDB lineage: Bacteria > Acidobacteriota > Terriglobia > UBA7540 > UBA7540 > JAKCCV01. Next base: position 84,625 of record JAKCCV010000013.1, read on the forward strand.
AGCCGATGGCTGTCAATGCGAGCTTCCGAGCAGAGCAGGCGCAAGGCGAGCGATTCTTTGCTCATTTCGAGCGAAAAAACCCCTACCTTTTTGTGGTGCTGGATGGCCGCGTTCGCGGCGATATTGAGGGCCAGCGCGGTTTTGCCGAGCGAGGGCCGCGCCGCGATGATGATCAGTTCGCCCGGCTGGAGTCCAGAGGTCATCTGGTCGAGCGCCTCAAAGCCGGTGGGGATGCCCGTGACGTGATGGCCGCGCTCAAACAGGACATCAATCGTGCCAAAGCTGCTTTTGACGATTTGGAAAACGTCCATGAAACCGGACTGCGTTTTTTGTTCGGCGATCTCAAAAACCTGGCTTTGAGCGAGATCAATCAGCGCTTCCGGATCGTCCGCGCCTTCTAGACACCGAGTGATGACGTTATTGGAGGCGTGAATGAGCCGGCGAACGAGGGCCTTTTCCTTCACGATACGCGCATACTCCACGGCGGTGGAAGAAACGCCGATGGGAACCCCGTCGGTCAGCGAGGCCACGTAACCTGCTCCACCCACTTTCTCGAGCAACCCCTCGCGGGACAATTCCTCGGAAAGCGTCACCAAGTCAATGGTTCGATTCTTCTGCGATAGCTCCAGCATTTTGTCGAAGATGAGGCGGTGGCTTTCCGAGAAGAAATCGTCTCGAGTGACATACTCGAGGGCGATATAGAGCGTGCCGTTGTCGAGCAGAACGGAGCCGAGCAGGGCGCGCTCGGCCTCCAGGTTATGCGGAAAAACTCGTTCGACGGTTTCTGTGCTGGCCATGCTGCCCATTATTGCTATTCTATCACCCCCGCCCGTTTCAAGCGGATTTGAACGGAAATCTGTGGAATTGCTGTGAATCCTTGCGAAAAGTTGTGGAAGAACGGTGGAGTGCAGTGGAAAACCCTGCGGCTATCAATGAACAGGGTTGGGCGCATCTTTGGCCTACTCTTGCGGCTGGGTTGTCCCAGACTTTACCCGACGACCCCTAAGTCGTCGCCAATAGATTTGACAGCCGCGCCAAGCGAGCGCCCTATAAGACCGTCCGCCCCATGCGAGTCTTGCATTGTTCCCAGGTAACGAACGGCCCCGCAGGTTGATGCCGGGGTGGGGGACAATAAATGCCCCCCAACGGTAAGCCCGCAGGCGGAGCAACGAAAGCCGCGGGCAATTCGGCAGGTGGGTTCCAGCTTCCATAACCTCCAGCAGTCATTAACTCCTTTGCTAACGCGGCGGCGATAGAAGTGAGCGCTTAGGTGTGCTATGCTCCAGCCAAGGTCCAAATCCGATTAGTGGGGAAATTTTCTGGACGGAATTGAGGGGCCGGCGGCCAAACAGGGCTTCAGATTTTGGCGTAAACGGCCGATGCATTCTTCGAGTGAGCTGAGACGGGTAGGGCGGGATGAGAATCAAATTCTGGGGCGTGCGGGGATCAACGCCAACCCCTGAGCGGAGAAACTCCCGGTACGGAGGCAATACCCCGTGCATTGAGATTCGCCTGGCCAACGGCACCTTGATTGTGCTGGATTGTGGGACGGGCCTTCGCTCGCTGGGCAAAGGATTGATGCGGGAGTTTGGCGAGCGGCCGGTTCATGGTTATATTTTTTTAACTCACTTCCATTGGGACCACATCCAAGGCATTCCCTTTTTTGCCCCGTTTTACAAGGCGGGCAACATCTTCCTTTTCCACTCGATTCGCCGCGAGGGCGCGGATTTGCAGGCGGCCATCGAGGATCAAATGGCCAATCCTTATTTTCCGGTGGACATGAAGGCCATGGCTTCGACGCGCCATTTTTTTAATCTCGATCAAGATCCGATTAACGTCGGCGGGGCCGTGATTAGCTCGGTTCCGCTCAACCATCCTCAAGGCTGCGTGGCCTATCGGGTTGATGCGGATGGCGCATCGTTCGTCCTGGCAACCGACACCGAGCCCGGCTCGCCCTCCCATGATCGCGCTCTGCGCGAATTCGTGCGGGGCGCAGATATTTTGGTCTATGATGCCCAATTTACTCCCGAGCAACTCGCCCAGGAAAAGAAGGGCTGGGGCCATAGTTCGTGGTTGGAGGGCACGCGCATCGCCCGAGAGGCTGGGGTTCGGAAATTGATTCTTTTCCATCACGATCCGGACAGCAGCGATGCCTATGTGGATGGCTTGGTGGAGAAGGCGAACCAAGAGTTGTCCGGAACCGTGGGAGCGGCTGAAGGATTGGAAATCTTTCTGCCCGAGGGAGACCTGCAGCAAGCCCACTTGAGCCGAGCTTCCGAACGACGACGCCACCGTCGCTATCCCGTTGAATTACCGGTGCGCCTGTCGTGGCGCGAAAACCGTGACAGCCGGGCTGGGGGTGAAGCGCTCAGCAAGGATGTCTCTCGCTCTGGTATTCGCATGGTCAGCGCAACGCCCATTCCTGCCGACCGGCCTTTGGAGTTGGAATTGGTTCTTCCGGATGAAATCACGCACCGCGGGGAAGTGGCCTTGCGTTTTGTGGCCCAACCCGTGCGGCATGAACAGGCGAACGGTGATTTGGATGCTCCCGGGTTCCGAATGGGCCTGGCGGCAAGACTTTATTTACCGGAGGAATTTCCCGAGGCTCCTGCCGCAGGTCAGGGGCAAGTGAAGACGAAGAAGTAAAATAGTCTGCCGAGCTATTCAAGAACCCGCATCTTCTTTTTTCTGTGTCCCGTCCCACAATTTCCTGTAAACTCCTGCTCCGAAAGCGTGTTGAGAACTGCTCCGCACCCTGCGCGCTCAGCGGGCGTCTTTGAGGGACATCGGCTTGCTTTCCGGCTTCTGGCCGGTCCATCATCGGGAGGAGGCCGAGGCTTTTGTCGGTCGTGTCGGGAATCCCTGCTAGACTCATATAGACGGGCGGCCGTGTCCCGGCCAGGCTAGGATGGGAATCGGCTCCAGGAGGCGTTGCCCGTGGCCCGACCCTTTCGGTTTGACGCGCGCAGCCGAGAACTCATTCGAGGTTATCCCATTATTGACTACAGGGAGTGGAAATGACCGCAAGTTCGCTAACACCCAACTTCCACGGACTCGGCGTGGCGGGATTGGAAAGCCGTCGCTCGGAAGAGCTGGCAACCCTCATCACAAAGTACGGCGGAGTTGCCTTTGTTGCCCCTTCGATGCGCGAGGTGCCGGTTGAAGATAACGCGGCGGCATTCGATTTTGCCAACCAGTTGCTCTCGGGCAAGCTTGATGGCGTGATTTTCATGACCGGCGTGGGGACGCGGGCGCTCTTGGAAACCCTTCAGTCATGCTACAGCCGAGATCAGATTGTCACCGCCTTAGGGAACGTCACCACCGTTTCTCGCGGCGCAAAGCCCGCCAAGGTCTTGCGTGAGTTGGGCGTGCCGATAACCATGATGGTTCCTGAGCCCAACACCTGGCGCGAAATTTTGCAGGAGTTGGACGAAAATCCCCGCAGCTTCTCTCTTTCCGGCAGCCGAATCGCCGTGCAGGAATATGGGGCGCCCAACACGGCCCTCATGGAGGAGTTAAGGAAGCGCGGCGCGGAAGTGTTGCCGGTTCCGGTTTATCGTTGGGCGCTGCCTGAAGATTTGAAGCCCATGCTGCGGGTGCTGGAAGCTATTGTGGATGGCCGGGCGCAGGTCGTCCTTTTTACCAACGGGGTCCAAGTGGACCATGCGCTCCAGGTTGCCGCGCAGGAGAACATGCGAGAACGGTTGTTCGAGGCCTTTCGGAGCTGTGCCATCTGCTCCGTGGGTCCGACCTGCACGGAGGCGCTTCACCGCGACAAGATCAGCGTGGATTTGGAAGCTAGCCCTCCGAAAATGGGCGCCCTGGTGCTCGCCGCGGCGAAAGAGGCCGCAGGAATTCTGGAGAAAAAAAAAGCGGGCGACCGCGCGACGTTAAGCGTGCCGACTTCCGGGGCAACAGCGGCGGTGACAATTTCTCCGCCGGCTGAGCCGGACACAAGGCGGAACCTGGTGCGGGAATCCTTGTTGATGAAGGCATGTCGCCGCGAGCCAACGGCGCGAACTCCGATTTGGTTGATGCGGCAAGCCGGCCGCTTTATGAAGGAATACCGAGAGCTGCGCGCCAAGGTTCCCTTCCTGAAGCTGTGCAAGGACCCCGATTTGGTGGCCGAGGTCACCGTGATGGCGGCGCAAAAGCTGAAGGTGGATGCTGCTATCATTTTTGCCGACCTGTTGCTGATCGTTGAGCCGCTCGGCTTCGCGCTCGAATATGACAAGGGCGAGGGGCCCGTGGTCGCGCCGGTGGTGCGAGAATCCCCGGACGTTGGACGACTGCTCCGGACGGAACCGGTGGATTCTCTCGAGTATGTTTTCCAAGCGATTCGCAAAGCGCGCGCCGCGCTGCCTGCAGGGTTGCCGCTCATAGGGTTTGCGGGCGCGCCGTTCACGCTGGCTTCCTATTTGATCGAAGGAGGGGCTTCCAAGACTTTTCGGTACACCAAGACACTGATGTATCGGGATGCCGGGGCCTGGCGGGATCTCATGACGCAATTGGGCGATCGCTTGGCTGAGTATGTCAACGGACAAATTCGCGCGGGGGCGGATGCGGTACAGATTTTTGATAGCTGGGTCGGCTGCCTTGGGCCGGAGGATTATCGGGAATACGTTCTTCCATATTCCCGACGAATGTTTGAGCAAATTCAGCCGGGGGTGCCCCTCATTCACTTTGGGTTGGGGACGGGGCTGTTTCTTGAGGACTTACGGCGAGCGGGTGGAGATGTCATCGGGCTTGACTTTCGCGTTGAGTTGGACGAGGCCTGGAGGCGGGTCGGCTACGACGTGGGCGTGCAGGGCAACCTGGATCCGACCGTGCTCTTTGGCGATAGGGCTTTTTTACGTCAACGTGTCCAGCGGATACTGGCCCAGGCGAACGGACGACCCGGGCACATTTTCAATTTGGGTCACGGTGTCCTTCCCGATACGCCGGAAGAAAATGTCCTGGCCTTGGTTGAAATAGTCCACGAACTCAGCAAACGCCGTGCAGGCTCGTAGTTGCGGGTAGCGCCATTGTGCTGCTCCGAGTTCCCGAAGTTAGGTAAAATCCAGCGAACTGAGAAGGTCGCATCATGAATCGAGCGGGAGCGCTGCGAGCTCGGCCAGGAGTTTGCCATCAGGGGATCTCAAGCGCAACGATACCTTGTGGGCCTCCTGCCCGAGGTGCAACGGATGATTCAACCGAACGGCGTCGCCGGGCGAGACGTGGCTTATTTCGATTTTGTCCGAAATTTGGCGATCCTGGGTGAAGGCTGCCAGCTCCAGCATTCCTTCCTCGAAAAATCCGAAAGCGCCCGTCAGTCGCACGTTGCCGCTCTCGCGCTCGACGGTTGGGACCTCCGAGATGAGAGCAGCTTGAGTGACGCTACGGACGACGGGGCTGACGACTCGGGCCGCGTGCCAGCAGAGGGGAAAGCTGAATTCCTCACCCGGCTTCAGTTCCACCAGCGGGCTCAGCGCCTCGGTCTCGATGTAGGCATCGCAGCCGTTGGGATCATCCTGGGTGTTAATTTTGCCCGTGGGCAATGTATAGGTGCCTCGGCCGTTGACCCACACTTCGACCGGTGCCCCGTCAGGATAAGGGCGGTCTGGAAATAGCGGAAATGTTTCAACCAGCGCGAACAGCTCCATGGGCCTGATGGTTGCCAGCCATCCGTGCTCGACATGGACAGCCAACTTCGCCACTTGGTCAGCGTAATGCAGTTGCCAAAGGCCGGTTTCATGATCGAGGTGAACGTGCCGGAACGGCTCATCGCCAAACATCTGCCGGTAGTGCCTTGCCGGCGCATAGACGCAAAGGGGAAGGCTGGCGTTCTGCTGGGTGACCTGCCAAATTCCCCAGCGAACCACCCTTGAGGAGACATTGCGCATCTTGTGGACGATTCGAAGGGTTGAGGAATTCGCCCGAAGCTGAATCTCCCTCGAAAAGATTAATCCAACGTATTCATCCGGCGGGCTTTCGAGCTGAAGGCAAACCCTTTCCGGGCTTTCGCTGACCACTCGCCATGCGTAAGGGCCCCCATCAAGGACGGGGTCCGGCGGTCCCGGCCACTGATTCCTTCGCTCCCAACCCTGGGGGGCAGGCCAGACTTTGGAGCCGCCGTAGTTCTTCCAACCCGCCGCCGCGCAATTTTCCTCCGGCGGATAAACGCGGCCAAGATGCCGGGCATTGACGTAGAAGAATTCACGCTCGCCCAGCCGAAGCTGCATGATGCGGCCGCCAATTGCTGGGACGATGTGAAGCTCAATAACGCCGTTGGCGAGCCGGAGAGCTCTCCAGCCTTTGAATTCGGCTATTGTCAGAGCACAAGGGGCGTGGGGCATATGTTGGCCGTGGCCGTACACGGAAACGACAGTCTAAACCTCCGCAACCCATCCTCACAAGAAGATTTTACCAAGGATGAGGTTAAAGACGCGGGCAGATGATTTGCCGTCCAGGGCTCCGTTCCTCCGCCCTTTGTTGAGGCGGGTCGTTTTAGAAGGTGTAAACTTGAAAGACGATGAAGAGAATCAGCATCCCGGAGATTGCCCGCCTCGCTAACGTCTCCATTGGGACGGTGGATCGCGCCTTGCACGGGCGGAAAGAGATCAGTGAAACCACGCGAAAGCGAATCTTGAGGATTGCCAAGGAGCACGGTTATCGGCCCAATCTCGCCGCCCGCGCCTTGTCGGTGGGTCGCTCCTCCATCCGCATCGGCGTGTGCATTCCAAAAGAAGTGCATTATTTTTATGACCAACTTCGCGACGGACTGCTGAGCGAAGGGCGCCGGTTTGAGACGCTGGGGGTGGAGATATTATATCAGCCCTGCGAACGCCTCGGGGTAGGCGAGTTGGAGCGCGTTAAGGAATTGCTGAGCAATGACCTTCAAGCCCTCGTGGTTTGTCCCGGAGATCCTGAGTGCCTGGCGCCCGTGATTAATCAGGCGGAAAAGCAGAACATTCGAGTGATTTGCGTGGCCTCGGATGCGCCCAAAACCAACCGATCTACGGTGATCTGTGTCAACCCCGTGGTGAACGGGCATCTCGCCGCAGAGCTGATGAGCAAGCTGCTTGCACCGAATTCCGACGTGGCCATCATTACCGGGATGATATCCACCGAGGATCATCGTAAAAAGGTTCAGGCGTTCTCGCAAATGTACCAACAATTATGCCCGACGGGCCGCATCCTCGAAGTTGTGGAAGGTCACGACGATGAAGACGAAACGTTTCAGAAGGTGTTCGCTCTTCTCGGACGGCACAAAAACTTGCAAGGGCTTTACGTCAGCACGGCGAATTGCCTTCCCGTTTGCCACGCGGTGGGGGCTCGCGGCCTTCACGGTAAGATCCGGGTGATTGCAACGGACCTGTTCAAAGAAATGGTTCCCTACTTTGAGAAGGGAACCATCCCGGCTTCCATTCATCAACGGCCCTACGTTCAGGGTCAGGTTGCAGTGCGCCTCGTCGTGGATTATCTTGCTCATGGACGGCCGATCCCCCCTCTTTATTACTTAAGTCCCCATATCGTCATGCGCTCCAACATGCATCTGTTCCGTGAAATTCGCCAGGATGGGATTCCGGAAGTGTAGTTGTCGTACCTTCCTCCTGCCCAGAACCAATAAAGAGCACCGCCAATATTCGTGCTGACGAAGGCGTGAAAAATTTCTCTTGACAGACGCAAAGCAGAAACATAGTATTGCGCCGTGTACGTTCACGTATTCGCAGGGGATTAAAAAGCGCACTCGAGCGAAATAACGTCATTATCTGCTTGTGAGTTGGTGGTGTCGGGCCTTCAGGCCGAAGAATGATTGCCCGTAAGCCTAAATTGTAACGGAGAAACGACCATGATGCGAAAAGGATTTGCACGGCGCTGCGCTTGGGCCATACTGGCGCTGCTGAGCTGGTCATGGCTGGGCTCCCACATAGCTCTCGGCCAAGTGGACACAGGGACCATCCTGGGAACCGTGACGGATCAGACCGGGGCAGTTATTCCCGGTGCTACCGTGACGCTGACGAACGAGGGCACAGGGTTAACATTGACCAGCACCACATCGAATGTGGGCCGTTACATCTTTACGCCCATCCGAATCGGCACCTACACTCTGACCGTAGAAAAGCAGGGCTTTCGCAAGGTGACTCACCTTCACATTAAGGTGAACGTGGCCGAGCATGTCAAGGTGGACGTGACCCTCCTGCCGGGAGTCGTAACCCAAACCGTGGAGGTTACCGCCGCGCCGTCCTTACTCCAAACGCAGAACGCGACGGTGGGTGCGACCATTGGACGGCGCGAGGTGAACGACCTGCCCTTGAACGGGCGTAACTACACCTTCCTCGCCCAACTTGTAGCCGGAGTCTCTGGCACGTCTCCGACGGGACGGGGGCTCCAGGCCACGGGCAGTTTTTCGGCCAACGGGCTGCCCAACGTCCACAACAACTATATTTTGGACGGGGTGGATAATAACAATGATACCGTGGACTTTTTGAACGGCGCGGCATATGCGGTTCTTCCACCGCCCGACGCCATTCAAGAGTTCAAGGTTCAGACGAGCAACTTCAGCGCGCAATACGGACGGGCGGGCGGGGCAGTGGTGAATGCCACCATCAAATCCGGCACCAATCAGTTTCACGGCGATTTCTGGGAGTTTCTGCGGAATGACAAATTGGACGCTGCGAATTTCTTTGAGAACTCGCCGACCCACATCAATAAGGGCGAGTTCCGTCGGAACCAATTTGGTTTTTCGGTGGGCGGGCCGGTGTTGATTCCGCGTGTTTACAACGGGCGAAACAAGACCTTCTTCTTTGGAGACTTTGAGGGTACTCGGATTCGCCAGGGTTCTCCTCAACTCGCCAGCGTGCCCACGGCGCAGGAGCGAGCCAGCGGCTATACGAATTTCCGCGAACTCATCACGGATCAGAGCGGGACTCGGACGGATTTGCTTGGCCGAACCTTTCCCACGGGGACCATTTTCGATCCGGCGACTACCCGTAACGTAACGGCGGGGCAGGTGGATCCGGTCACGGGCCTGGTGGCGACCTCGACGGGTCTGGTCCGCGATCCGTTCTATAGTTGTGGGAGTCTGGCTGGCGTTGCAAACTTCACGGGCGCTGCGCAGGTAGCGTGCCTGAACCAAATTCCAGCCAGCCGACTCGATCCCAATGCGATCAAACTGCTGAACCTTTATCCGGCTCCGACAGGGCCGGGCATCTTCACCAACTATGGTGCCGATCGGGTGGTGAAAAATGATGTGAATCATTTTGATGTGCGGGTAGATCAGGACTTCAGTGCCAAGAACCAGATGTTTGGCCGCGTCAGCTTCACCCACGACTCGGACTTCATTCCCGGACCTTTCGCCGGTCCGGCGGACGGAGGAGCCTTCAATACGGGCAATTATCAGGATGTGGATTTCAATTCGGCTCTCAGCTTAACGCACGTTTTCTCACCCACGATGATTAATGAATTTTTGTGGGGCTATAGTCGCATCCACACGACGCAACTTCAGCCGTTCGCCAACACCATGGGCATCCCCGCGCAGTTTGGCATCCAGGGCATTCCGCAACTCCCCACCAACGGCGGACTGCCGAGATTGGATATTAGCGGCCTCTCCAGCATTGGAGCCGTGGCGTTCCTTCCCGGAAATCGCGTCAGCGATACGGATCAGATCACGGAAAACCTAACGAAGGTCTATGGCAACCACACCTTCAAAGGGGGTTTTGAGTTCCAAGCTCTGCGGCATCCTTGGTTCGCTCCAGCCTGGTCGCGAGGGGAATTTTCCTTTGATGGTAGTTACACGGAGGTCCCGAACCAGAGCACCGGCACGACGGGAATCGCACAATTGCTCCTCACGCCGACGGCCGCGTCGGTTGCGAACGGGTTTAACGATGTCGGTGGCCCGGCTTCGGTCTTTGCCTCGAACTTCGCTGGACCGGACGACTACCGCCATTACTACGGCGCCTACTTTCAAGACGACTGGCACACGACGCGCAAACTGACGCTGAACCTCGGCTTGCGGTGGGAATTTTATGGACAGATTGCAGAAAGTTACGGAGCCCAAGCCAATTTCATTCCCAAACCGCCCAATGCGGGCGCCGAGTATCTGATCACCACGCGCCGGCGCAACACTCCGCTTTCCGCCTCCTTCCTCAGCACCTTAGCCAAGGACGGGATTCAACTGGGCTACAGCAGCGTCCCCGGCTTGGTGCCGACGCCCAAAGACGACTTTGCTCCCCGTATTGGGTTTGCTTACCAGACGTCTCGACGCCTCGTGGTGCGGGGAGCCTATGGAATTTTTTATGGTGGCTTCGAAGACATCGGCGGAGCACCCGACCTGGGGGAGAATTACCCCTTCCTCTACGACTTCAGCTTTTTTGCCCCCGACGCCGCGCATCCGATCACTTACCCGAACGGCTCGACGGCAACGCTAGAGGAAGGCCTGGCGGGCGTTGCCCTAAGCCCGGCGGCGGTCAACGGAGAGGGCCTCAGCCTTCAGGGTGACCAGACAACCAATTTCAAAACGTCCTACGTTCAGGAGTACAACCTGGCGTTCCAGTATCAACTGACTCCTAATGAAACTATCACCGTGGGCTACCTCGGCAACAACTCCCATCACCTGCTGGCGAGCCCCGGGTTGAATGTTCCCACCAAGATTTTACCGCCGGGGGTCAATCCGCAGCTCTATGTTCCTTTCCCCGACTTTGGGCGTGGCGCCACCTACGTGACCTCTCAGGCCAATGCCTACTACAACTCCCTTCAGGTAAGCTTCAAACGGAGATTTAGCGAGGGGTTGGATGCGCTGGCGGATTATACCTACGCGAAATGCCGCAACGACTATTCGAACTTACTGGGCATTGGCAACGTGATAGGTTATCGCGCGGGCTATCTGCCGGGATTCGGCATTCAAGGTGATTACGGCCTGTGTGGCGAAGATGTAACCAACATTATTCACTTTAGTGGGGGTTACGAACTGCCTTTTGGCCGCGGACAACGATTTGGGCACAACGTGCACGGTGTCGTCAATCAAGCCCTCGGGGGCTGGAGCGCGAACTGGATCCTTACCCTGGAAAGTGGGTTCCCATTCACCGTGGGTTGTCCGATCGGCACAACCTCAGACTTTGGCTGCAACGCGTTCCTTGTTCCGGGGCAGAACATTTATGCAGGCCCCCACAACGTCAACCAATGGATGAATGCGGCCGCCTTCGCCAACCCGCCGGTCGCGACCACGGTGGGGCAAACCGATTATGCTCCCTTGGGCGGCGCGCCCACGCAAGCCTATGGCCCCGGTTTCCATCGGCTCGATTTCTCTCTCTTCAAGCAATTCCAGACCACGGAGAAGACTCGTCTGGAGTTCCGGGCGGAATTCTTCAACCTGACGAATACGCCGCAGTTTGCCAATCCGGCCTTCTTGGACTTCACGAATACGAAGACTTTCGGAAGAATCACTGGTCTGCGAGATGGGGCGAATGATCCTCGGCAAATCCAGTTCGCACTGAAGTTTTACTGGTGAGGGTCTCCCGTGCAACCAGGCTATCCATGAGCGCTTTCCCGTGTTAGGCTGGCGGTCCGTGGCGGCGCCGAGATCATCCGACGCTCCTTCGGCGAGGCTAAAAGGGTCGGCGCCGTAAGGATGGATAGGGAGGTTGAAAGACCTTCAGCCCCAAGCAACTGCTTTGAGTGCGTTAAGGTTTCTAAAGACTTTGGGCGTCGGGGGAGCACAACTCATGACGAAGAGCCTTTGGTGGCTTTGTCTTGTAAGCGCTCTGGTATTGCCAAGCCCTGGTCTGTCTGCTCCGGGATCGCCATTAGCCGCGACGCCGCCCATGGGCTGGAATGATTGGTATCAGTATGGGTGCAAAGTCACCGACGCGATTGTTCGCGCGAACGCCCTGGCGATGGTCCAGAGTGGCATGAAAGCCGTGGGTTACACCTACGTCAACATTGACGATTGCTGGCAGGGCCAGCGCGACGCCGAAGGTTTTATCCATCCCAACAAACGATTCCCCGACATGAAGGCCCTCGGAAACTACATTCACAGCCTCGGCCTGAAGTTTGGGATTTATTCCTCGCCCGGCCCCAAGACCTGCGCGGGATACGAAGGCAGTTACGGGCACGAGAAGCAGGATGCCGAGACTTATGCGCGCTGGGGAGTGGATTTGGTGAAATACGACTGGTGCAGCGCGTCGAAGGTTTATTCGCCGGACCAGATGCGGGCGGCCTACCGAAAAATGTACGAGGCGATTTTGAGCACGGGCCGGCCGATGGTCTTTAGCCTTTGCCAATATGGACTCGAAGCCGTCTGGCGCTGGGGCGCTTCGGTGGGCGGCAACATGTGGCGAACGACGGATGACATTGGCGGCGGCTACGATCGAGTTTCTCTTTTCGGATTTCAGCAGAACGGTCTTGGCAAGTTTGCCGGGCCCGGCCACTGGAACGATCCGGATATTCTCCAGATTGGCCTCGGCCGTCTCAATTACAACGAAGAGCTGACTCAGATGAGTTTGTGGTGCCTTTTGGCGGCGCCGTTGTTGGCCGGCAACGACCTGACTCACATGACCGAGGCAACGCGAGAAATTCTGACCAATCCTGAGGTCATCGCGGTGGATCAGGACCCGAAGGGCATTGAAGGACATCGAGTGTGGCAGGAAGGGCCGCTCGAAATCTGGGCGAAGCCGCTGATTCATCACAGCGTGGCGGTGGGTTTGTTCAACCGAAGTCTTTCACCCCTGCCGATGACCGTTCATTTCAAACAGGTCGGCATGCCGGAGACGGTACGGGTTCGAGACCTATGGGCGCGAAAGGACCTAGGCACCTTCCACCATACTTTTTCCGCCGAGGTCCCAAGTCACGGAGTGGTCCTGGTCAAGTTACAATAGCGCACCGTTGCCCTTGCGAGTCCGACGACGATCCTCGCAGGGTCGGCACCATGAGCGAACATTTCTGGCTAGGGATGGCAATTATTGCCGCAAGCGGCGCGCTGAACGGCAGCTTTGCGGCGCCGATGAAGTCTTCTCGAAGCTGGAGGTGGGAAAACACCTGGCTGGTTTTTGCCGTCGTGGCGCTGCTCATCCTGCCGTGGGCACTGGCCATCAGATGGGTACCGCACCTCGTCGAGCTATATCGCAAATCGCCGGGCAGCGCCCTGGTTTATCCGCTCGCCTTTGGGTTCCTTTGGGGAATCGCGCAGGTGACGTTCGGCCTGGGCATCGAGGCCGTCGGCATGGCGCTGGCGTTCACGGTGGTCTCCGGGCTCGGCTGCCTTTTTGGCTCGTTGATTCCCCTGCTGGCGCTTCACCCGGGCGGGCTGTTGCAGCCGAAAGGTGTTCTGCTCTTGACCAGCATACCGATTCTCATCGTCGGTCTAGTCCTTTACGCGAAGGCGGGACGAAGCAGGGAACGGGAACAGGCATCGAGCGACGCGCCCAAAAGCCGGCTGGGTTATAGTTTCGCCGCGGGGCTGGGAATCTGCATTTTCACGGGAATCGTGGGCTCGGCGTGGAATCTCGGCTTTGCTTTCAGCGGGAGGCTGCTCGAACTCAGCAAGACGCTAGGGGCAGGGCCGTTGGTTTCACCTTACGCGGTCTGGGCGCTGATTTTGAGTGCCGGTTTTATCCCTAATTTGGTTTATTGTGCTTGGCTGCTTTCGCGGAGCAGGTCGTGGGCTCTGTTCAAAGCTCCCGGTTCGCTGAGAGAGGCGCTGCTGGGCAGCGCAATGGGCTTGCTGTGGCTGTCGGGCATCGTCGGTTATGGTATTGGCGCGACGCTGGTCGGCAGCTACGGGACGTCGGTGGGCTTCGCGCTGTTCATTGCGGCGCAGATTCTCTGGTCGAACGCGCTCGGCGTTCTGACGGGCGAATGGAAAGCGACCTCGGCGCGAACCCGGCAGATTCTGATGGCGGCGGTGTTGGTCACGCTCATTGCGGTCGGTGTGCTCAATCTGGGCGGGCTGTTTTGAAACACCGCAAGGATACTGAGCGCTGATGCGTAAATCGAGCAAGGAGGCACCGATGATCAGGTCAGGCAAAAGCCAACGGCCGAGGATTCGTCGCTTAGGAAAACTGTTTTGCGTGTTGGGAATATCGGGCCTGCTGGCGGGGTGTCGCACCTCGCCACCCATCACTTCCACCACGACGATTCAACTGGACGGGCGTGGCAAGGGGCGCATTTTCGATGGCATCGGAGGGGTAAGCGCAGGCGCCTCAACACGCCTGCTGGTGGACTACCCGAAGGCTCAACGGCGGCAGATTCTTGACTACCTTTTTAAGCCGGATTACGGAGCCTCGCTCCAGCACCTCAAGGTTGAGATCGGCGCCGACGTCAACTCGACCGACGGCTCCGAGCCGAGCTTTGCCCGCACCCGCGCGGAGATGGCCCACCCCAATTTTAATCGTGGCTACGAATGGTGGTTCATGGAAGAGGCTCAAAAGCGCAACCCCAATATCATTCTCGACTCGCTCGCCTGGGGGGCGCCGGGCTGGATCGGCCATGGCCACTTCTACTCCCAGGACATGGCCGAGTACGTGGCCAAATTTATCGAAGGCGCCCAGTCGGTTCACCACCTCAACATGCGCTTTACGGGCATTTGGAATGAAACTCAGTATGAGCCCCAGTACGTGAAGCTGCTTCACCGCACGCTACTGGCGCACCGCCTCAAAACCCAGATTGTCTGCTGCGATTTGTACACGCAGGAGCATCCCTGGAGCATTGTGGATAAGCTGGCCCATGACGCACAGCTTGACAAGGCGGTGGACGTCATCGGCGTCCACAGCCCTAACGTAATCCAAGGCCGCACGACCCCCGAGGCAGCACTCAGGACGGGCAAGCCCTTGTGGGCGTCCGAAGACGAATTCTTTTATTACACGAAGGGACTGTCTCGGAACTGGTCCCCGTATGCCGAATCGCTGGCGATGCTTTATAACTTAAACTACATCCGCGACCGCATTACAGCCACGGAAATTTGGAGCCCCGTCACCTCTTACTACGATAATTTGGCGGCGCCAGATTCGGGTCTCATGCTGGCGAACACGCCGTGGTCGGGCCATTACAAGGTTCTGCCCATGATCTGGGTGACGGCCCATACGACACAGTTTGCTCAACCCGGCTGGCAATATATCAATAGCGCTTGCGGATATCTTTCCGGAGGGGGAAGCTACGTCACGCTGAAATCACCCTCCGGCGGCAATTACAGCGTCATTATCGAAACGGTGAATGCCCACGGCCTCCAGCGAGCCCGCTTTAGCCTTTCGGGAGGGCTTTCGCAAGGCACGGTGCACGTTTGGGAAACGAACGCCCACAAGGCGTTTGAGCACGTCGCGGACGTCACCCCACACAACGGCTCTTTTAGCCTGACCCTTGATCCCAACTCCGTGTATTCTCTCACCACGACCACCGGGCAGAGGAAGGGCACCGCCGTGCCGCCACCCTCCAAGCCGTTTCCGTTTCCGTACACGGAAAACTTTGAGACAACCCCTTTGGGTGGCTCGCCGCGCTACTTTGCCGACCAGGATGGAGCGTTCGAGGTTCATCGGTGTTCCGGCCGGCCCGGCCGTTGCCTGCGTCAGGTCATTACCCGTAAGCCGATCCCTTGGGGACCTCTTCCGGACCCCTACACTTATCTCGGCAGTGAGCATTGGCAGGACTATCGGGTGAGTGCCGATGTTTTGTTGCAAGGCCCGGGCGACGCCACGCTGCTCGGCCGGATTGACGATGCCGACGTTTTCAAAGCTCCCAAGGCTCGCTTTCCGAGTTGCTACGTGCTGATCGTCAACAGCGACGGCCAGTGGGAACTTGACAGCACCCAGTATAAATTGCCCACCGCTAAGCTGGCCTCGGGCAAGGTCTCTTCGGTTCGGGGAAAATGGCACCATCTGGAGTTACGCTTCCATGGATCGTCTATCACCGCTTCGATGGATGGCCACGTCTTGGCGCGCGTCACCAATGCGAGCCACACGCACGGCATGGCGGGGGTAGGATCGGGTTGGAACGTCGCGGAATTTGACAACTTTGCGGTGCGATAAATCGAAAAGTTCGGACCATGCCGTGGGACCCTGCACGTTAGCGTTTGGGATTCGGCGACGCGATGGCGCCGGGGAATGAAATCGAGAGGAAGAATATGCCAACCTTTGCGAGTGATTGCCTCAAAGATCGAACCGTTCTCATCACGGGAGGGCTCGGCGCCATTGGTCAAGTGGTGGTGGGACGCTTGCTCGCGCACTCGGCGCGCGTGGCCGTCAACGATATCCTCAATGAGGAGACCGCGCGGCAAATCTTTGATCAGCAAAAATGGCCCGTGGATCGCGCCCGATACGTGCGCGCCGATGTTACCCAAGCTCGCGAAGCGCAGCGCCTGGTCCAAGAAACCATCACTGCCTTCGGTCGGCTTGACGTGGCGCTTTGTCACGCCGGCATGGCCCACACCAGCTCCATTCTGGATTATCCCGAAGCCGAATGGGACAAAATCCTAGCTGTCAATTTGAAGAGCGCCTTCCTGGTTGCGCAGGCGGCCGCCCGTTCCATGGTGAAGCACGGGGTCAAAGGCAAGATTATTTTCACTTCCTCCTGGGTGCAGGACGTGCCTTGGCCCGACATCACGCCTTACAATGTGACCAAGAGCGGAATGAAGATGCTCATGCGCGGGATGGCGCGGGAGTTGGCGGCGCATGGCATCCGGGTGAATGCGGTGGCGCCGGGCATTGTCGGCGTGGGCATGGCCAAGCGCCAATGGGACACGGAGCCGGATTACCGCCGGCGGGCGGAAAAGGCGATTCCGCTCGGTTACCTTCAACCGCCGGAATCGGTGGCCGACGCGATGGTGTTTCTTTCCTCGGACGCTGCCGACTACATAACCGGAGTGACCCTGCTGGTGGACGGAGGCGCGAGCCTCTATCCGATGGATTGAGGAAATGAAAATCACCGCGATCAAGACGCTGGCCGTGAACGCCGAGATGCGGAACTGGGTTTTTGTGAAAGTCGAAACCGACCAGGCGGGTCTTGTCGGTTGGGGCGAGGCTTCGCTCGAGTGGAAAACCCGCGCCGTGGTTGGCGCGATCGAAGACCTCGCGCCGATAGTGATCGGCGAAGATCCGACGCGCATCGAGCACCTTTATCAGAAGCTTTACCGCCAATCGTTCTGGCGCCTGGGCGTGATTGGAATGAGCGCCATCAGCGGCATCGAGCAGGCGTGCTGGGACATTTTGGGCAAATCGCTGGGCCGGCCGGTTTACAAGCTGCTGGGCGGCGAGGTGCGGGACCGCGTCCGCATGTACACGCATCTGGGCGGCGGAGCGATGAAGGCGGTTTATGAGACGTTCGATCCCGCCCCGCTGGTTGATCTTGCCCAGCAGGTGATCGCCCGCGGGTACACGGCCGTGAAAGTGGTTTGCGTGCCGTATTCGGAGCCGCTGATGGGAGCAAGGGTCGTCAAAAAGTTTGCGCAGGCCATCGAGAAGCTGCGCCGGGCAATCGGCGACGCGGTGGACTTGATGATTGATTTTCACGGCCGGACCTACCCCGCCGTCGCCATCGAGTACATCCGGGCCATCGAGGAATTCCACCCGTATTTCTGCGAGGAGCCGGTCCCGCCGGAAAACGTCGCGGCGCTGCGGCAAGTGCGCGAGGCCGTGCGCGTCCCGATTGCCACCGGCGAGCGGCTGGTGACGCGCCACCAGTTCCGCCCCCTTTTCGAGCAGCAGGCCTGCCACGTGGTCCAGCCGGACCTGTGCCACTGCGGGGGTCTGCTCGAAGGGAAAAAGATCGCCGCGATGGCCGAGGCTTATTACATGGGCGTCGCGCCGCACAATCCGCTCGGGCCCATTGCCAACGCAGCCGCGCTCCACTTTGGCCTTTCGACACCGAATTTTCTGATTCAGGAAGACATGCTGACGGACGTGCCGTGGCGCTGGGAGGTCGTCGAGCATTCGCTCGAGACGCGCGACGGGTATTGGCTCAAGACTGAACGGCCGGGCCTCGGCATCGAGGTCAACGAGAAGGAAGCCGCCCGCCACCCCTTCCAACAAGAAGCGTTCCCCACGCTTTCTCTCCGAGCCCCGGATGGCGCTGTCCTCGATTGGTGAACGGACCATGGCCTGCCTGAGGTGGTTGGGACCTGGCGCAATTTACCGCCCCATCTTCGGCCGTCAGACTGATCTTCCTTTCATGGGTAGGCAAGATTCTCTATTGAAGTGGTTGACGTAGATTCGGCCCTGGGGTTCGCCTCCTGACTCGAGCGCCGGAAGGCTGACGCCCAGGGCCTGAAAAATTTCTCGTTGACAAGTGTCCGGCGACGGAAGTTTGGTGACGACGGTTTCTTCATCGCCCCGATAACCCAGCACACACAGACGCGTCAAAACCAGGAAGGCATCCGGCCCGGTGAGGGCACCGGCCTGAGCCGCAGAGGAGTAGCGCAAAAGTAGCCGCAGTTTGGCTTCCTTTGCGGCTCTTGGCCTGGGATTCGCGGCGGCCTCGCCGGAAGCCTGCCCGAGCTTTCATTCCAGGGCCACGCCGTTGCAGCGTTGGTGTTCATGCGAGCCGCGATGGTCAATCTGCCTTCCGCGCCCGCCAGCTCAAGAGCCGTGCTCTCGTGCAGGAACACGAGCCCATTCCCGTAGGGCGAGTTCCCGTAAACCAGATTACGCTCTTCCGGCCTGTCGCTTTGTTGGCGGTCGTTTGCAAGGACATCCATAGCTGCCTCCGCGTGACTACGCACGATATTCCTCCCTGTTTCCATAATCCAGCAGAACGCAATCGCGCTTTTTGACCGGCCACTTGCCGCCTTCGCCGTCGCGGAACCGGTAGCTGTCAGGCAAGCAGCACAACGACCCGGGATGATAGTTTACGGAGACGGCCTTGCCCGCCCACTTCAGGGCGACTTCCGGAGGAATATCCTGAGCGACAAGCACGTCGTAATCGGGCAGCCTGATTCTTCGCCTGCGCCAATCGTGAGGGATTCGCCACACCGTGCCGGTGCTATCTCGCCAGAGCACCTTGATTGGCCGGCGCGCGGCGACATGGACTTCGACGACCGTAGGCATGCCTCCCGCTTTCGCCGCCTCCATGAAGTCAATGTTGATTTCCTCCAAGTCCCAATGGGAAGGCAAATGGAGTTCCTCCTGCCATGTGGCCGCACGGGCCGCGCGAGAGGTAATCTCCGGCCGGTCGGGATGAAAGGGCCAGTTCATCCAGCGTCGTGGAAGGCGCCATTTTTTGCCGTCTGCGTCAGCAAACAACAGGCGCACGGGTTGATAGGCATTCCAGTAATTTCCTTCCTCGTCGCGCACAACAGATATGTCCCTCTCCAGTTGAATGCGACGCGTGCATGCCTGCTCTTCCGGAAGGATTTCGACCGTCACCCTTTTGCCGGCAAGAGACGCCGCGAGCTTCGGCGGAAGATTCGCTTCCTCCAGCAGAAAAGGCTCGGATGGAAACAGAAAGTTGGGCTGCGTGGGGATGCTCCCCCACACCATGTTTTTCCCGGTGGTCAGTTGGGCGCAGCAAAAAAGTGTCTTGGCCACCTCTCGTTTTTTGCCCGCCCTGGGACCGCTTGCCGGCGATGTGCCAGGTTTTCTCGATTTCATTGCTGCCCCCTTTCGAGGTTCTCGAGGCTCGTGGGATTCTTGTAAACTCGGCCCTTAAAGAATCTGGCGATCTCGAGCGGGTGAGATTCTCCGGCGCCATTGACCGCCCGGTAGAGCGAGATTCCCCAGTAGCCCCAGTTGAAGATTGAGCCCATGGCAACGGCGTGAAAGTCAAAACGCGCTCTGACGTGCTGGTATCGGGAATCGGAGATAGGCGAGATTATTCCCGGCGTTCCCGAGCCGAGCCACACATAGCGATGACCGTCTTCGGCTCGCCTCGATATCTCGTCCAAGGGAAGTTCGACAATACGGGACACCCGATCGTCAAAGTCCGGGTAGAGTTCGGTGGTGAGAGAGTAGTCCTTAATGGGTTTTGATGAAATACTTGCGGATGCTCTCGTCGGCCACGATGATCCGGTCGCGCATCCAAGGGCTTTCCTCGAGATTCTGATAGTCAATCAGAAAGTAGTTCTTGGCATTCGTGTGCTTCTTGTGTTCATTCTCCCAATCCTCCAGCCAGTTCGCGGCAGTGTTCGCTGCCTTCTGGGAAGGTTTGGGTTCGCCTGCGCTTTCCATTTCCTTGCCTCCTCTATCGCGCGCGCTGCTTATCGCAACCTCCAGCTACGCCCTTAAAGTAGGCATGAGGGGCCGGAAAATAAAAAAACCGCCCGACATCAGGGCGGTTAATCTCCGGGGAGACTCGCGTTCGGAACTTGCGTTCCGCGCATCGAGCGTTTTCTCCACTCAAGGCACCGTAGCGTTTCCCAGCCCGGTTGCCGGATTCAGCCCGTAAGCTGAACCACTCCTGATGCTCAATGTGAGTATCCACAGTGCAGATGCACTTGCCAAGCGATTTGTGAAGCACGTTGGCCCCCATGCTCAAGTAGTTAAAGTGATGAATATCATCAGGGGAACCTCGGGGACGTGGCTGTCCCCCTATAGCTTGAGGAAACGCGGGTCTCGTTCGGAGAAACAATGAAAGAAATCTTGAAGCAGGTCGAATGGTGGTTGGAGGAAACAGCGATAAGCTTGGCGGCCTGGGAAAACATTTTTAATGAGCAAAGGGTCCCAGCACCCGGCAAACTGCGTCCGGCACATCTTCCGGGTGGAAAACTTTGGACTTTGGGACCGAGGAGGAAAGCGCCTGCAACACCGCCGTATCGGTCAGGCAGAGAAGAATCACAGTCCGGCGTGCCGAGGGCCCTCAGAAAGTGGGTGGATGGTTATAGTGTGCAAGGTTTACCTTGACCCATGCGCCCTTGATGATTTCGGCACGGATGGTTCGGGCGTTTACGCCTCGCATGGTTTGCTGGTAGGCAAAGATGGCTTCCTTCAAGCAGGTTTGGCAATCCGCCGCGTGCTTATCGGGCCGCGTGAAGCAATCGAGCAGGCAGGTGTGGCCTAAACTCCTGCTGCACCAGCAATAGCAAGGCTGCTGATAAAGCACAGGCCGGATGCGCGCCGCCATTCGATAGGCATTTTCAGCCCAAGGATTCCCAACAAATTCTTGCCAGGGCAGCACGGGCGGCAAAGGCTTCCGAGGAGGATGCGCATGGTAGGGCGGCACTTGGGTCACCGCCGGTGGCCGGTTCGGCGAAGATTGGCTGGGCAAGGCGCGACCCAATGCGAAAAGCGTCACTAGCATGACCGCGGCAACGCGATAAGCCCCTGCCCGCTGCGGTTTCCAATTTTCTTTTCGCCACACCACCGGGTCGAATCCTCCCATTTTCTGCCAGCTTAACACAGGCTTGACCATCGCGGCTCAGACAATTCAAGCGGCCTGAGTTCGCGCTGAGACTCCGACCCGACCCCGGCTGAACGCATTCTGCCGGAATGCGGTACTCGATGCGCTCAGCCGCTCCAACGGGCTTGTTTTTGAAGTCTCGGGTACCCCCAGGCCGCAATTTATCGTTTCCGCCAAGGGCACAGTCGCGGAGATTGTTTCACAGTTGCCATCAGCCGCCGGAGTGAGAATGAGCATCGAGTAGCCTCATTCGGGAGCCGACGGGCAAGGGCCCAATCGCCGTCACCTTGCAACCGTTACGCGGCGCAGGCAGCCCGCCGGAGGCTAAGCGAAGGGGATGTCCACGCCTGGTTACTGTTTACCCCCGCCGACGCGCTTCAGCGTCATGTCAAATTCGCCAAACGGGCCGGAAACCTTCAACTGCATGGTGTTGCCGGAAATGGTTCCCTCGTGATCAATCGTGTTGTCTTGGTAGCTGGTTTTGAAGGAAATTTTGTTGCCTTCCACTTTCCCATCGCTGATAGGTTCACTTCCATTGGGCGTTTCCGCCGTACCTGTGAGCGTCGTGCCTTTGGCTTTCAGGTTGTAAGTAATCGTGAAGTTGCCGTTTGGCCCGCTCGCGGTTCCTCGCCAGCGGCCGTTCACGCTTGCCGCGGCCGCTACGGCCGCCATCAGCAACATTAAGACACCTACGGTCACACCCTGTCGAGCCATCGTCTTTTCCTCCTGTCTCCATTTACGCCGAACTTCCGGTAAAGGGTACACGTCACCGAGCGAGAGGTCAAGCAACCTTGCATTCTTGTCGCGGCAAAGTGAAAAGATCCTATTCCAGCAAAGTAAGAAGTTCCTGTTAAGAACCGGCAAACTGTTGGGATGAACAAACAACAGGAGCTGTGGATGAGCGCAAGGGATCGGGATCGGTTGAAG
>JAKCCV010000014.1 GCA_021838785.1 Acidobacteriota bacterium
CCGCAAGATGGAGACTTTCTCTTCAGCCGTGCGTGGCTTGGGCTTCCGTTCCGGTTCGCTCATGTGTCCCCTCCGTTGTAGCTATCTTAACGGCAGGACACTCCATTTTCAGCTGAGGCAGGACAGGCCTGCCCTCCCACTTCCAAATCTCGGTCGTGGTGTTGTGATAGTTGCCATCGCTTTCGATCGCCGCGTTATTTATCAAGATCGAGCTGTCCCAATACTCCGGGCCCGCGCGCGACCCATGTTTGAAAACGAGCCTGACTCCGCCCTGCCCAACGTGAAAGACCTCGACCACGGGTCGGTCGCCACCGACCCATTCCGTGACCAGATTGCCATCCAACTGGAAGAACATATCGTTCAAGAGATAGGGAACCCTGAACGCCTGGACCCTGCACGGCGAGCCCGGCCATCCGGCGATGAAGTCAACTTCTGCGCCGAACACCGCGCCCCCGCGCACGAAATTCTGTTTAACCACAACCCGGTCAGGCGCTGTCCCCGCAACCGCCCCAAGCATTTGGCAGGCGACGGTCCTAACCCAAGTTCGTCACGGGATGCCTGGTTTTGATTATTTGTTCGCCTCGTGATGGGGTAGGTTGTTTGTTTTCAAGCTGACCTGTCTGAGGAGCCGTTGTCGTGCAGACCTACCGCCTTGAAAGCCGTCGCGCCTCATGACAGCATCTTCGCGGCATGTTGCTGCGACGCCACGCGCCATCGAAGGACGGGAAAGATCACACCGACTGGTCGCTGGTCGAAACGGTGCGCACGCCGGACGGTCCGCGACAACGGACGCTGTGTTATCTGGGCGAGCTGAACAACTCGGCGCGGGCGCGCTGGCTGAAGACCATCGAGGTTTTCAACGAGCAGGGCGAAAGCCACCCACTGAAATT
This sequence comes from Acidobacteriota bacterium, assembly GCA_021838785.1. Taxonomy (GTDB): domain Bacteria; phylum Acidobacteriota; class Terriglobia; order UBA7540; family UBA7540; genus JAKCCV01. Next base: position 891 of record JAKCCV010000014.1, read on the forward strand.
GTTTCCTTCCGACGTCGAGCCGCCCGAAGATGACGCGACGGTGGCGCAGGTGCGGCTCGACAAAGTGCGGCTGGAGCGGTCGCGGCGGTTCGGGGACTGCTTTCTGGGTCTGGAGTTATGGAAGCGGTTAGAGATGGATCGTTTCTGGGCATCGCTCCTGGATCGGCCCGACGATCCCGCCGACGTTGCCTGGTCACGCAGCGCGGCGCTTTTGGCGATCAACCGGCTGTGTGCGCCGGGAACGAACTGGCGATTGAAGAGCGTTGGTATCCCTCGACGGCGCTTGACGACCTATGGGGAATCGGCGAAGGCAAGATCAACGACACGCGTCTGTACCGATGCCTGGACCGTCTGCTGCCGCACAAAACAAAACTGGAGCGGCATCTCACCGCGCGTTAGGGCGAGTTGTTCGGAGCCGAGTTCGAGGGGCTCCTTTACGATTGGACCAGCAGCGATGTGGAGGGCGCGGCGGAGAAAGACCCGATGATGCAGCGCGGCTCCTCACGCGACCATCGGCCCGACTCGAAGCAAGTTGTCATTGCACTGATCGTGAACGACGAAGGCTTCCCGCTCAGCTATGAGACGTTCGACGGCAACCGGAGCGAGGTGACGACGCTGGAGGCGGGGCTGCGCATGGTGGAGCGGAAATACGGGCGAGCGCGGCGCCTCTGGGTGTTCGACCGCGGCATTGTCAGCGAAGAGAACTTGGCGGCGCTGCGAAAACGCGGCGGGCAGTATCTGGTGGGCCCGCCGCGCGCGAAGCTGAAGCCATTGGAGAAGCCGTTGCTCGAAGGCGGCTGGGAGCGGGTGCGACCCGAGGTCGAGGTGAAGCTGGTGCTGACGCCTGAGGGTGAAGAGACTTACCTCTTGTGTTGCTCGACGGCGCGGCAGGCCAAGGAACCGGCGATCCGCCGCCGCTTCTCAACCCGCATGGAGAAGGCGCTGGCGGCGCTTGAGAAACGCGTGGCCGAGGGCCAGCTGAGGGATCGCAACAAAATCGAGCGGAGCGTGGGCAACATTCAGGCTCGCCCTCCTCAGGTCGCGGACCTGTACGAAATGAAAGTCGTCGAGGCCCACGGCGCGCTTTCGCTCCAATGGCAAGCCCTCCCGGACCGGAAGAGTTGGCAGCACGCTCGGGAAGGCGCTTACCGGCTGCGCACCAACCTGCCGCCGGGTGAGCCCGCTCAGTTCTGGAAGAACTACATCCAACTCACCGAGGCCGAGGCGGCGTTTCGCGCCTTGAAGAGTGAACTTTCGATCCGGCCCATTTTTCATCAACTGGAGCGCCGCGCCAAGGCCCATATCCTGGTGGCATTCCTGGGCTACGCACCGTGGGTGACACTCAAACACTTGTTGATTCGGAAAGGTTCGGCCTTCTCCCCGGCCAAAGCCTTGGACTTGCTGGGCACCTTGGTCAGCGCGGATATCGTCCTACCCACTACCGACGGCCGCGAAATTCGATTGCGGCGCGTCACCACGCCTGCCATCCAACAGAAAAAGTTGCTGTCCGACCTCGCCATCACGATCCCGGATCGGCTCGGTTTTGATCAAGAACGTAGTGCAGACCCAGAGGTAGCCTGAACTGATTCAACAGCACTTACCCTCCTTTCGACCCTTCCCGTGACGAACTTGGGTTAGGCGAAATGAACCCAGTTGAGCCTGCTTGGGATCCCCCGTATTTTCAGGGGGTTGGGTCTTTCTGCAATCAGCCTCTTATGTTGCTTGGCGGATGCGACTTGCCGTTGGCCTTGAACGCGAAGCAACATGAGGGATGGGGCGGGGCGGTAGGCGGATTCTCCCCGGTCGCGGCTGGGTAGCGGGCGATGCGCGAGGCGGGTGAGGGGAAGCGTGGCTGCGGACCGCTTGGCCGGCGTTTATCCCGCCCGCGCTTCGATCCCGAGCGCGCGAGCCGCCGGGTGACGCTCGGCGACGGCGTAAGGTTCGGCAAGTCCCGCCCGCGCTTTGATGCCGCGCGAGCCGCCGGTGCGGCGATGGTCAAAACGCCCGACCGGAGCGAGCCCGTCCCCTCCCTGCCGGGGGTTCGCCGTCGCCTCGAGAAATCGTCGGCACCAAGGCGCGCCCTGTCTCCTCAGGTTCCTTCACTGATACAGAATGTAGCTTGGTTGCGGCGAGAGGCGCAAAATTTCCTGGGGCGTCATGAGGCGACCGCCGAGTTTCACGTCATTTTTGTAGAAGAGTTTGAATCCGGTGAACTGCACGGGCTGGGTGGCAATGAAATCCTTGTAAGTGGAGACCTTGAGCGGCTGCGCGCCGAAGCCGTCCATATCCATCACAATCTCGACCTGGGGCAGCGGCCGGATAGCGCGGTAGTCGGTGACCATGCGTTGGGTAAAGCGATGGACGACCAGAATTTTCGGCGGCAGATGGTTTTGGCGCACGATTTGGGCGAGGAAGCGGGCCGCAAAGTTGATGTCGGCGGCGCTCAAGGTGCCTCGCCAGACGCCGGGCCGTTTACCGCTCGGCAAGGCGAACTCCGGGTCGAGCGCCAACTCCACGTTCGGCAGCTCAAGATACTTCGCCAGCCGCGGCACCTCCGTTTCGACCGTGCTCCAGCCGGGCTGGACGTCGAGAAACAACAGCCCGTGAATCTGGTTCGCCATGCCGAGGGCTTTTTCAATTTGGCTGGCCGGCATGCGCATTCGATATTGGCCGTCGGGCCCCGGCACGTCCTGCGCGGCCACCGCGATGTAATCAATCGCCGGCACGACGGGCGTGGAAGGGTCGGCCTTGGCCCAGGCGGCGGCTGTTGCCTGGAGCCTTGCGAGCACCTCGGCGGGCGGATACTCGCCCAAGACGCCCATGCGCGGCGAATAGAAATTGCCGTAGTAGGCGACGATGCGCTTGAAGGGCAACAAAGCTCCCGCGTCAGGGATGACGGTGTGCACCGGCCAGAGCGCCGGCGGGCAGGCCGGCAAGACTGGCTTTGGGAGCGTCAACGTCGCCTCCACGCGTCGGACCTTGGGGCGCGCGGCATGGGACTGGAGGCGAGCGGGCGGGGCGCACGGCGGCACGTTGGCGAGCGCGCGCATCTTGGCGTTGTACGCGGCGACGTTGAGCGTCGGGGCGGGCGGGCGAGGCGCCACGGCCGCGCGCGCCACCAGCGGTCGGTGGGCACGGCTGCTCCACAGCAGAGCCGTGGCGGCGATGGCGATGGCGACGCCCACGCCCGCGAGGGCGGCGGCGATGTGCTGCGGTCTCATAGATTCCATTTTATACGGCGTCGCCCGAAGCCGCGATGCTCGACGGATGGTCGTGGCGCGGACTCTCGGGAAATAAAGGATGGAGAATGGTTCTTGCTCCCACGCAAGCCGGTCACTCTGCCGACGGGTCGCGCATGATTCTGCAAGTATATCTCCGGTCGCGGAGCACTTGGCAGGTGACTTGCGCCTGCGCTTCCGTCAGGTTGGCAAATCTTGCCAGATAGCCTCCGCGGCTCAACTTCACCACCACGGGCCGGGCTTTTTTCAGGTTGGCAGGAGCCGTGCGCACGGCGCTCTGGAGCACACTCCAGACCTGGTACGGACTGTGGAAATAGGCGCCGAGTTGGACCAGCCAATCCAAAAGAGGGCGCGGCGCCGGATTCTCTTGGTCGGCCACGTCGGAGACCTCGACTGACGGTGCCGCCCGGTGAACGGTTCCGGGCTTTTCCTGCGCTTCCGCGCTGAGGACCCGCGTTTGACCCAACGTGAAGCCTTGATTGAGAAGCGCCATCATCAGCCGGTCGCGCGAATACGCCGTCGAGCCGCCCATGACCACGCCCAGCAACCGCCGACCGTCACGAACCGCCGAAGTCACCAGATTGTAGCCGGAGGCGTAGGTGTATCCCGTTTTCATTCCATCGGCGCCCGGGTATTCGTCCAACAGATAATCGAAGCCGTGGATGATTCTGCCGCGAAAGTCAAAGGTGTTGACATCAAAATAGTGGTAGTACTGGGGATATTGATGAAGGATGGCCAGGGCCAAGGTGGCCATGTCGCGCGCCGTGGTTTTTTGCCAGGGATTCGGCAGGCCGGAGGCGTTGCGGAAGGTTGTGCGCGTCATGCCCAGGCGCTCGGCAGTTTGATTCATCAGGGCCGCGAATTGGGTTTCGGTTCCGGCAATGGCCTCGGCCAGCACCACCGCCGCGTCATTGGCGGACTGCACCGTGATGCCGAGAATGGCGGAGCGGACCGAAAGGGTATCGCCGGGACGCAGATACAATTTGGTGGGAGGTTGCACCGCCGCGTGATAGGAAATCGGCAGCCGCTCGCTCAAGGTCATTTGACCCGTGGCGAGGCGGTGAAAGGTGATATACAGCGTCATCAGCTTGGCGAGCGACGCCGGGTAAGTGCGGACATCGGCGTTGTGCGCTTCGAGAACCGCGCCGGTTTGGGCGTCTTCAACGATGTAGGAATGAACTCTTGCGCTCGCCGCGGGCGGCCAGGCGCCCGTCACGACGGCCGCGAGGAGAAAACTTGCCGCTACCAGCGCGGCGCGCCTCGGGCGGAAAGAATCGAACCGACGATGAACCGCATCACCATTGTTCCTGAACCTCACCATGCCCCTCCGTTCACCAACCTCGCTTCCGTTCAGCACGCCCCGCGAAGAAATCGTCGCGCCTCACGGCATCGGAAAGCCACGCGCTTCGGGCCGGTGGCTTTTCTCGACCAAGCTCTTGCGTTTTCCGGCTCGGCCGCCGATGCATCGCGTGGCCGCCGCGCCTTTCCGCCCTATCCTAACTCAATTGGCCGTCGGCTGGCGAGCAAAAATTTCTTCTTCAAACTCCGGGACGCATGGGCGCCCCGACCGCGCGTAACGGCTGCGCGTTTAGAAGGTTGCTGAAAATATGCTGTCGGCGATGAAGAACCCCAACGAAGCAATATTGTTTGCAGAAAAAGGCAAAATTGGTAGCCACGGGATGATTTAGGTCCCGTGGCTTCGTGAATTGAAATAATCATCCAAAGGCCCACGACGCGAAAGCCTTGTCGTGGCTTGCGCCGCGGGCGGCCGCATAGTAATCTTAAAGAAGGAAGGTGAGCATGACGCGAACGACGGAAGCTATTTACAGCCACGGCGTTCTGAAGCCTGTGGAGGGTCTGAATCTGCGCGAGCAGCAGCGGGTGCGCGTCATCGTTGAACCTATTGACGACCAGCCCCTCGACCGAGATGCGGCCCTGGCACGATTGAAGGCGGGGATCGCGAACATGCAGTTCTTCTCGAACGGGCCGATGCCCAAGCGAGAGGACCTCCATGATCGCCCTTGACACCAACATCCTGCTTTACGCCTGCGATCGCGCGGACCCCAAACGCCAGCAAATCGCCATGGAGCTTATTGCGAACAGCCGGGATGGCGTGCTGCTGTGGCAAGTGGCCTGCGAGTTTGTGGCGGCTTCCCGCAAGCTGGGCGCGCGGGGCTTTACTGCATCGGACGCCTGGAACCGGCTCGGAGAATTTCTTAACCTCTTTCCTCTGTCCCTTCCCACGGCCGGCGTGCTTGCGCGCGCCGAGCAGTTACACGCCACCTACGGCGTGTCGTTTTGGGATGCCCTGATTCTCGCTGCCTGTACCGAGGCCGGCGTGACACTGTTTTACTCGGAAGACGTTCCGGGCCATCCGTCCATCGGCGCACTCCGGATTGTCAATCCGTTCTAATAGGCGACTGACCGGGTAATGCGCCCGCATCCGGCAGGAGTGGTCGTTTTCTTTGCGATGGAGGGAAGCGCAAGCGATGGTTAAAACGCGCCGCCGCGCCTTTCCGCCCTATCCTAACTCAATTGGCCGTCGGTCGGCCAGTACAAATTTGTTCGGGCCTGAGCCAGCCATGCCGTGCCGCGCCCGCGCCATCGGCCCGCGAGGAGTCGGCGGACTGAGCCGAGGGAGCGTCCGTTTTTTGCGCGAATCGCTTGGCCAACAAGGCGCGGGCTTTCGCTTGGTTCTGTAGCTGTTCCGGGCCGTAATTGGGATTGGGGCAAAGGCGGAGAATCGCTTGCAGTTCGCTTTGGGCGGCCGCGGATTGCCCCACGGCGAGCAAGCCTTCCGCCAAATAAAGCATGGTCAGCGAATCGTGGGGATATTTTTTGAGACAATCTTGGAGCAATTGGATGGCGCGTTGTTGGTTGCCCCCGGCGAAAAATGGCAAGCGCTCATCCACGCGCGCCAAGGTTCGTTGAGCGCCGCATTGTTGGTAGCTCGGGTCGAGCTTTTCGACAAGGCGCATTTGGCGGCGAATGCGGCCCACCAGGCGCAAGCCGAGCAGCAAGTTTTCCCGCTCGGCATACAGACCGTAGGCGATGCCGAGCCAGAAATGGCCTTCCGGTCGAGTTGGCGCAAGCGCCGTCGCTCGCTTGGCGGCGGCGATGGCTTGGAGAAGAATTTTGGGGTTGGCGGGGTTGTGGCGGGCGCGAACCCAATAGCAGTCAAACTCCGCGATGCGCCACCAAGCCTCATAGTCGCGCGGGCGGGCGAGCGTTTCCTGGCGGAGCAGAGCAAGCCCTTTTTCGACGTTGGCGATTCGCCAGCGGCCCAAATAATAATCGTCGGCCTCGCGAACTAAAGGTGAAAGGCTGCCCGGCGCGCTCGGCTGCGCCGTCTTGCCCGAAGCGACCAGAAGAAGCGTCAGCAAGCCTGCCGAGGCAGGAAGGAATCGCCGAACTGTGCGCGGCCGCCGCGGGAGGCGGCTGAGGATGGGGCGTGTTCGTTGCGTCCAGCTTTCGCTTCGCTTCCGCATGGTCTAAGATTCCAGTGGAGGTTGCTCAACATGGCGCCATCCTCCAGTTCGTCCGCGCGCGGCAGTCTGGCGACGCAAACCGTTCGCGCCCCGCGCGGGAGCAAACTTTCCTGCCGAGGCTGGCCGCAAGAAGCTGCGCTTCGGATGCTCATGAACAGCCTGGATGAAGAGGTGGCCGAGCAGCCGCGCAACTTGCTCGTTGATGGTAGCACAGGACGGGCCGCGCACGATTGGCCATCCTACCACGCTATTGTCGGCGCGCTGCGCGAGCTGCAGGACGATGAAACTTTGGTCGTGCAATCCGGGAAGCCGACGGGCATCGTGAAGACCTCGGAGCTGGCGCCGCGCGTATTGATAATCGGCTCGAGTCAGCCGAGAGAGACGGCCGAGCGGAGTCCGCGGCCCCTGCCCACATCGCCCGGGCATTGGAGGGCGGTCGAGTGGGCCGCCATCGGCCAACAAGCGGCGCTCGCCACCCTTTATGAAACTTTTGCGGCGGTGGCTCGCCGGCACTTTCATGGAGAGCTTGCGGGGCGCTGGGTGGTGGCCGGAGGGATGGGCGGCACCGGCGGCGCTCAAGGTCTTGCGGCAACGCTCCACGGCGCGGTCTTCCTGGGCATCGAGGCGGATGGCGAACGGATTCGCCGGCGGGTTCGGTCCGGCTATTGTGATATTGGCGTGAACAGCCTGGAGGAAGCCCTGCGGTTGATAAAAAACGCGGTGCGGCAGAAGCGCGCGGTCTCGGTTGGCCTGGTGGGAAATTGCGCGGAAGTTTTGCCGGAATTGGCTCGCCGCGGCGCCGTGCCCGACGTCTTGACCGACCTCACGGGAGCGGACGATCCGCTCGGCGGTTACCTCCCGGCGGGCGTGAACGCGGATGAGGCGGCGACCCTCCGCGAGAGGAATCCGGAGGATTATCGGAAGCGCTCGCTCGAATCGCTGGCGCGCCACGCGAACGCCGTGCTGGAGCTTAAGGGCTTGGGCGCCGTGGCGTTTGATCTGGGCAATCATCTTGGATGGAGGGCGAGCGTCGAAGCCGGCGTCCGAGACGCAGAGAGCTTGCCGAACTATATGACAGAGTATCTTCAGCCACTTCTCGATGAAGGGCGGCGACCTTTGCGGTGGGTGGCGCTTTCGGGCGAGCGATCAGATATTCGTCGAGTGGACGCGCTGGCGGCCGAATTGTTGGGCGACGACCGAGCGCTGAATCATTGGATTCAGCTTGCGCAACGCCGCGTGAGATTCCAAGGTCTGCCGGCGCGCGCGGCATGGTTAACTCAGGAGCAGCGGGTGCAATGGGGAGTTCGAATCCATCAGCTTGTCCAAGAGGGACAGTTGAAGGCCCCGTTCGTCTTGGCGCCGGAACAGCTTGATGGCGGGAGCCGCGGGGCCGCCGGCGAGCGCTCGGATGCCGCCGAGGGGCCGAAGGTGGAAGCTTTCCTCTCATGGGGCTGCGGAGCAAGCTGGGTTTCGTTTGAACGCGAGGAAGGCCGCGAACGCGCCGGGCTAGCCGTGGTCGCCGACGGCTCTCGCGCGGGAGCAGAGCGCCTCGAGCGGGCACTTCGCCTCGATGGGCCGCCGGGTGCTCTTATCAGCGCGGAAGAGCGGCAAGGACACCCGAAGGTGCTGTCCAGAATGCCGAAGGCGTAGGCCGTCCGGGGGTTGAAATCAACTGGCCGCACGATATTGACCAGAATGACTCGCCTGTGGTACACACTGGCTTCCGATGCCATTCTGTACAGCCTGGGAGCGCGACATCCACTTTGCGAAGCACGGCCACAAATTTGGCGTGACGGATGCAACCCAGTACGAGCGCATGGCCGACGATTTCACGTTCGGGCCGCGAGGGGCCGGGACTCAGGAGTGCCTTCGGCCAGGAGGCCGCGATCGCGTGAGGTTCGCGGATATGACACGTTGGCTCGCCGTATCGCGAGTGCTGCCAGCGCCGGAATGCCTAAGAACCTTTTATCGGGTGAGGCAGGCTACCGTTGCCAGGCACGGCGGGTCGGCGAATTATTTCGCTTACGAATGCGGTAGAATAATGGACGGAGGCGGTCGGCGGTGAGATATCGTTGCCCAGTGTGCATGTATGACAGTCTGCCTTACCCCCCCGCTGATTACCACGTTTGCCCCTGCTGCGGGACCGAATTCGGTAATGACGACGCCGAGTACAGCTTGGAACAGCTAAGGGAGATGTGGGTGGCTGGCGGGGCAAACTGGTTTTTCGGGAAGCCTCCGACGGGATGGAACCCGTGGCGACAACTGATTGATGCGGGGCAGGCTGCGTATGTACCAAAGTACGAAACCAGGCTCCTGGCAAACGCGGGTCTGGCGGTTGGACCGCCCATCAACCTAACCGGAACGCCTTGGGCTGTTCCACTGGGCTAATCGTGCCAGAATTGTATATCTTCGCGGTCTGCAGTGATGTCATCATTGACAAATCTGAGACGGCCTCGCTCATCTCATTGTTCGGCGAAATCAAGGCATTCCTGCCTCCAGAGGCCGGTCCGGTTCCACGCGATGCAGTAGCGCCCAAGGAGTGGGCCGTCTTCACTTCCTGGAGGCAGCGGCCGGAAGATGGCGGAAGACAGTATCGGCAAAAGATTCAGATTCTCTACCCGGACGGTACGCCATTTGGGGCGGTGACGGAGGTTGACTTCGCGTTCCAGGCGGGAAAGAGCCATCACCAGCTCACGACGAAGTGGAACGGGTTCCCCATCGGGCAAACCGGCATGTACTCCGTCAAAATGTGGCTGGAGGGCGATGGCTCTACGGTCTTTGGTCCCGTCTCCATTGGCGTCAACGTTCAGCACGAACGCACCAACTCGCCTCCGGGACAACCGCTTCCCCTTGCTTCACCTTCGGCGTAACCGGGTGTTTCTTTCGGCTGTTCCCCAAGCGCCTATCCTGGATGTGACGCAGGATCCTTGCGCAGCTCATCCGACACCTACAGGGGACAAGGCTGGCGCGTATTATCCCAGCACGGGGAGCACGGCGCTGCGGAGGGCGCGCGCTGGCTCGCTCAACAAGAAGTGAATGACGCGGGCCACGTCCTCCACTTTGACCCAGTGGGAAACGTCGGCGTTCGGCATGGCGGCGCGATTCGCCGGAGTGTCCATGGTGCCTGGCATCACGCAGTGAACGTGAATGTTGTAGGCTTTGAGTTCCTGAGCCAGAATTTCGCTCAGTTGGCGGACGGCGCCCTTGGAGACGGCATAGGCGGCGATGCCCGCTCCGCCGCCGTCCAGGATGGCGCCGCTGGACACGGTGACGATTCGGCCAAAATTTTGCTGAATCATCTGCGGCACCACGGCCCGCAGGGCGGAAACGACCGAGCGGAGGTTCATGCTCCACATGCGGTCCCATGCTTCGGCGCTCGACTGATAGCTCAGGCCGGGCGCGAATCCTCCCGCGCACGCCACCAAAAAGTCGAGGCGACCGAAGCGGGCGATGGTCTGGCGAGCAAATTGCGCCGTTTGCTCGAAGTCGGAGAGCTCGACGGAAGCTCCACTTAGCCGGTTTTCGGGGGCGCCCACGCGCTCGCGCAAGCGCTTCCACGCCTCCTCGGAGCGGAAAGGCGCGGCCACCACGGCCCCGCCCGCCAACAGATCGGCCACCACGGCGCTTCCGAGCGCGCCGGTGCCGCCAGTTACCAAGGCAACGCGATGCTCAAATTCCAAAAGTCTCCCTCCGCAACTTGGAGGTTCCATCTTATCAGATAGCGGCGCGGGCTGAGTCGTTTTAGGCTATCCCAGTTGCCAACCCGCCAGTTTTGCTGCGAGAATAAACGGGTCTGTTGTTGTGGGGCTAATGTCCTGGGTCGGGAGTTCGATGAACGACTAATAGGCTGTTTCACGCCAAGGCGCAAAGATCGCCAACGGTCGGCGGGTTTGGCAACCCGACGGAGGAGCGCCCACGAGTGGTTCAAGGTAGCTGTAACATTTGGAACGGTTGGCGCGTCTTACAAAAAAGGGGTTTTGAGGTTGAATCCAAAAATTCGATTACGAAAATCCGAAACGCTGTTGGCGGTTCTCATGGGGGCTTTGCTTTTCACCGCGGCGTGCGGCACCCAGAGCAACCAGGCCAAGCCGTCCATGATGTTGGGGCCCGTTCCCGTGACGGTGGCGCAGGTTGGGCAAGAAACGGTGCCCAATGAGGTTCACGCCATCGGCACCGGCGAAGCCTACTCGACCGTGACGGTGATGTCGCAGGTGGACGGCGTCATCCAAAAAGTGGGCTTTGTGGAAGGGCAAAACGTCAAGGCCGGCGATCTCCTGTTTACGATTGACCCTGCGCCGTTTGAAGCGAGCTTGCGCCAGGCGGAAGCGAACTTGGCCCGCGACCAAGCCCAAGCCAAGTACGCGGAGGCGCAACTCAAGCGCAACCAAAAACTCTACCAATCGGGCATCATTTCCGTGGACCAGTATGACCAATTTCAAAGCAATGCCCAAGCCTTAGAGGCCGCCGTGCGGGCCGATGAGGCCGCCATCCAGAACGCGCGAATTCAGCTCAGCTATTGCACCATTCGCTCGCCCATCAGCGGCCGGACGGGCAGCCTGCTGGTTCATCCGGGAAATCTGATCAAGAACAACTCCACCAGCTTGGTAGTTATCAATCAAGTTTCGCCCATTTACGTGGACTTTTACGTGCCGGAGCAATATTTGGATCCCATCCGCGCGGGTCTGGCGGCCGGCCGCCGCATGACGGTGACGGCGCGGATTGCTGGCCAAGCGAGTCCTGAAGTCGGCTACCTGAGTTTTGTCAATAACACGGTGGATAGCAGCACCGGAACCGTCCTGCTGAAGGGGACGTTCCCCAATCCGCGTCACCGCTTGTGGCCGGGGCAATTTGTCAATGTGGACTTGGTTCTGAGCGCGCAACCGAACGCCGTGGTGGTGCCCTCGCAAGCCGTTCAGACGGGACCGCACGGCCAGTACGTTTATGTGGTCAAAGCCGACCATACCGTGGCGTTGCAGCCTGTCGAGGTAGGAACCACTTATCAGGGCTCCACGGTCATCGCCCAAGGGCTGACACCCGGTGAAACCGTGGTGACCGATGGACAACTCCGGCTTTATCCCGGCGCCAAAATCCTGGTCAAGAGTAGTCCCAGCAGCGCCGCCGAAGGTCAGTCATGAATCTTGCCGAAATTTTTATCCGCCGACCGGTGATGACCACCCTGCTGATGCTGGGCATATTGCTCTTTGGCATCATGGCCTACCGCAGCTTGCCGGTCAGCGATTTGCCGAACGTGGCTTATCCCACCATTCAAGTGAGCGCCAGCCTGCCCGGAGCCAGCCCGGAGACCATGGCCTCCGCCGTGGCCACGCCGCTCGAGCGGCAGTTCTCCACCATTCCAGGCCTCGATTCCATGATTTCGACCAACACCCAGGGTGGCACGCAGATTACGCTTCAGTTCAGCCTGAGCCGCAACATTGACGCTGCCGCCCAGGACGTGGAGGCCATGATTGCGCAGGCCGAGGGCCAGCTTCCCGCCGGCATGCCGAGCCCTCCCTCCTACCAGAAGGTCAATCCTTCTAACACGCCGATCCTTTTCTTGGCGGTCTATTCCAACACGCTTCCGCTTTCCACCGTGGATCATTATGCGGACACGCTGATGGCCGAGCGGATCTCCATGGTCAGCGGGGTGGCCCAAGTTTCGATCTACGGCGAGCAAAAGTACGCCGTCCGCATTGAACTCAATCCCAAGGCGCTCGCGGCCCGCAACCTGGGCATTGACCAAGTGACGCAGGCCATTCAGAACGCCAACGTCAACTTGCCCACCGGGACGCTTTACGGAACGCATAAGTCGTTCACGGTGCAGGCCACCGGCCAATTGAGCGACGCGGCGGCCTACCGTCCGCTGATTGTCGCCTACCGCAACGGTTCCCCGGTGCGACTGGACGAACTCGGCAACGTGATTGACAGCGTGCAGAATGACAAAGCGTCCGCCTGGTTCGACGGCCAGCGGGCGGAAGTGCTGGCCATTCAGCGGCAGCCCGGCACCAACACGATTCAGGTGGTGGACAATGTGCGCAAGCTGTTGCCGGTGTTTGAACAAGAAATCCCGGCGTCCATTCATCTGAGCATCCTTCACGACCGCTCGCAGATGATCCGCGATTCGGTGAACGACGTGAAGTTCACCCTCTACCTGACGTTGTGCCTGGTGGTCTTGGTCATTTTCATCTTTCTGCGGAATGTTTCCGCGACGCTCATTCCGAGCTTGGCGCTGCCTATGTCCATCGTGGGCACCTTCGCCGTGATGTACCTGCTGGGCTACACGGTGGACAACCTTTCGTTGATGGCGCTCGTGCTGGCGGTGGGCTTTGTGGTGGATGACGCCATTGTCATGCTGGAGAACATTGTCCGGCACATGGAGAGGGGCGAAGGCGTGTTTGAGGCCGCCCTCAACGGCTCGCGCGAAATCAGCTTCACCATTCTCTCGATGACGTTGTCCCTGGCCGCCGTGTTTATTCCGGTTCTTTTCATGCGCGGGATTATTGGGCGCTTGCTGCACGAATTTTCGGTGGTCATTATTTCCGCCGTGCTGGTCTCGGGCCTGGTGTCATTGACGCTGACGCCGATGCTGTGCAGCCGCTTCCTGCGGCATCAGCCCAAGGAGAAGCATGGCAAGCTGTTCCAGGCTTCCGAACGCGGCTTTGACGCCCTCTACCGCGCCTACGAGTGGACGCTCGCCAAGGCTTTGAAGCATCGCTTCGCCACCTTCGTATTTTCGCTCTTGCTGTTGGGCGCGACCGCCTATCTGTTCATCAAGATTCCGACGGGCTTTCTGCCTTCCGAAGACAGCGGGTTGATTTTCGGCGTCACCATGGCGCAGCAGGGCATTTCCTATGACGCGATGGTGAAACATCAGAAAGAAGTGACGGCCATTGTGATGAAGGATCCCAACGTCGCCAACAGCATGTCCTTTGCGGGCGCCGGCGGGCCGGGCGGCGGCGGAAATTCGGGATTCTTTTTCTGCGCGCTCAAGCCGCATCCTCCCTCTTCCCAGATTTTGTGGAACGATATTCGCCGTTTTCTCCATCTCCCCGTGCCACCGCCGAATCCCAAGTATCGTTACTTGACCACCGATCAGGTGATTGCCGAGTTGAGGCCGAAGCTGGCTGCCATTCCCGGCATTTTGGCCTTCATGCAAAACCCGCCGCCCATTCAAATCGGCGCGCGCCTGGCCAAAGGGGCCTATCAATACACGCTCGAAGGGCCGAACACCAGCGAGCTTTACAGCGTCTCCAACAAATTGCTGGGCAAGATGATGAAGCTGCCCGGATTGCAAGATGTCAACACCGACCTCCAAATCGCCAATCCCCAGGTCAACGTGGTGATTGACCGCGACAAAGCGCAGGCGCTCGGCGTGAGCGCCTTTCAGATTGAAAGCGCGCTGGCCGCCGCCTACGGTGAGGAACGGGTTTCCACCATCTACGCCCCCAACGATGAATACTGGGTGATTGAGCAATTGGAGCCGAAATATCAGCTCGACCCGGCGGCGCTTTCCATGCTGTACATCAGCTCTTCCTCCGGGCAACTGGTCCCGCTCGACGCGGTGACGAAGACAACCGAGAGCCTGGGGCCACTTTCCGTCAACCATACGGGGCAACTTCCTTCGGTGACCATCTCGTTCAACCTCAAGCCGGGCGTGCCGCTCAGCCAGGCGGTCAGTGAAGTGGATCGCGTGGCGCGGCAAGTGGTGCCGGGCGACATTGCCGCCATGTTCCAAGGCACCGCGCAACAATATCAGCAATCGCTGGTCGGCCTCGGGATTCTGCTGGCGGTGACGGTGCTGGTCATCTATCTGGTGTTGGGAATCCTTTACGAAAGCTTCATTCATCCGCTGACGATTCTTTCCGGACTGCCTTCCGCCGCGTTTGGGGCCTTGCTCACCCTGACGCTGTTTCACATGGAACTGGACCTCTACGGTTTTGTCGGCATCATCATGCTCATCGGCATTGTCAAGAAGAACGCCATCATGATGATTGACTTCGCGCTCGACGCCGAGCGCAACGGCGGGAAATCGAGCGAAGAGGCCATTTACCAGGGCGCGCTGGTGCGCTTTCGCCCCATCATGATGACGACATTCGCCGCTCTGATGGGAATTGCGCCCATCGCGCTCGGCGTGGGCGCGGGAGCGGATTCCCGCCGACCCCTGGGCATGGCCGTGGTGGGCGGGTTGATCTTCTCCCAGGTGGTTACCCTCTATATCACGCCCGTCTATTACGTGTACTTGGACCATTTCCAGCATTGGCTGGGTCGCCTCTTCCGAAAGGCCGAAGTCGCCGGCGCGCCCGAAGCCCTGCCGTCCGAGCCGCTGCTTGCCGACCCGCCCCAGACCACGGCGCGATGAGGCTTCGCCCGCCAGCGTGGGTGCGAGAAATGATGGAACCTCATTGAGACGCCTTGGGGACACGAGCTCGCGCATCGTCGGCGAGGGTTAAGGAAGCGTTAGCGTGGCGCGTCGAACTCTCCTTTACAATGCCCGGCGTGGCGCGGGCCGAGGAGCACGGCCAAGATGGCCGTGGCACCAGCTTTAAGCCTATTTCCGACGCGCCGCGTTAGCAAAGCTGAAAGCGGTGCTATAATCTCAGTTTCTCGGGGCAAGGGCCGCTCAATCGGCCGGGCATCGCTTGCCGGAGCGGCCTTGGCAGAACGGTGAAGGAGCTTTCCATGAGGAAAAAAAGAAAGCTGAAGTCCGAGGCAGGGGCGCTAACGCGCCGCGATTTTTTGAAGGGCGCCGGGGTGACGGTATCGGGCGGGCTTTTGGCCACGGGCGCGGTGACGACGGCGCAGGCTGCGGCGCAGGAAGGCGTGGTGGGCCCGGGACCGGTTCCCATCACGCTGCGCATCAATGGCCGCGTCCATCGGCTGAGCCTCGAGCCCCGCATCACGCTCCTGGACGCGCTGCGCGACCATCTGAACATTACCGGTTCCAAGAAGGTTTGCGACCGCGCCACCTGCGGCGCTTGCACCATGCTCATGGATAAAAAGCCGGTCTATGCGTGTACGGTGCTGGCTATTGAGGCGGAAGGTCACGATATTACCACCATCGAGAGCCTGACCGAGAACGGGCGGCTCAGCCCCGTCATGGAGGCTTTCTGGAAGAACGACGCGCAGCAGTGCGGGTTCTGCACGCCCGGGTTTGTGATGGCCTGCACGGCTTTCCTCGAAAAGAATCCCAACCCCACGCTCGAACAGATTGAGAAGGGCCTGGGCGGCAACCTGTGCCGTTGCGGAACGTATGCGGGCATTCGACGGGCCGTCCTCGAAGCGGCCAAGGCCATGAAGGGAGGACAGGCAAATGGCTAGCTGCAAATATGACTGGCCGGCGGCGGGCCAGCGGGATGCCATCGGCAAATCCACCGACCGGATTGACGGGCCGGCGAAGGTCAGTGGCCGGGCCAAATACACTTATGACATCAATCGCCCCGGCATGTTGTTCGGCAAAATGCTGACCTGCCCTCATGCCCACGCCAAAATCAAATCCATTGATGTGAGCCCCGCGCTGAAGCATCCGGGCGTGAAAGCGGCGCTGGTGATTCAGGACGTTGGCTCGGAGATTCAATGGGCCGGAGATGAAATCGCCGCCGTCGCCGCCGTGGATGAGGCCACGGCGGAAGACGCCGTTCGATTGATTCGGGTTGAATACGACGTGCTTCCCCATCTGGTCCGTGAAGAAAACCTGAGCAAGGACGGCGATCGCGCCAAGCCGGCCGGCGAACAGAAGGTCGGCGATCCTGATAAGGCCTTTGCCGACCCCGAGGCGGTCATCTCGGAAGGCTTTTACGGCATTCCCGTCATCACGCATTGTTGTCTTGAGACGCACGGCAACGTGGTCGAATGGCGAGGCGCGGATTCGATTCTCACGCATTCTTCGACCCAGAATGTCTCCGGCATTCCGAGCCAACTGGGAGCGGCGCTGCGCGCCAAGAAGATCAACGTTCAGGACAGCAACATCGAAACGATTTGCCAATACATCGGCGGGGGCTTTGGAAGCAAATTCTCGATTGACCGCTGGGGCGTGGTGGCGGCGGAGCTTTCCAAGCAGGCGGGCGGCAAGCCCGTGAAGCTGATGCTGGACCGGGACGAGGACCTGGAAGTGGCGGGCGCGCGGCCGTCTTACTTCGGCCACGTCAAGGTTGCTGCCTCGAAAGACGGCACCCTCACCGCCTGGTCCTCGGAAACTTGGGGAACCGGCGGGCCGGGGCCGAGCGGCGTGCCGCCGGTGCCCTACATCCTGACGAACATTCCCAATATCTACAAAAAGCACACTTCGGTTTCAACAAATATCGGTCCCGCGCGAGCCTGGCGGGCGCCGAATCACCCGCAGGCCTGTTTGATGACCTTGGCGGCGCTCGACGATTTGGCGGCCAAGCTCGCTATGGACGCGATGGAATTTCTCCAAAAGAACATCCATCTGGCGCCGAGCTATTTGGTCAACACTTACCAACAAGAACTGAGCAAGGCGGCCGAACTTTCCGAATGGAGCAAGTACTGGCATCCGCGCGGCGACAAGACGCCGGGGCACCTCAAGCGCGGCTTGGGCGTCAGTTTGCACACCTGGGGCGGGCGCGGCCACGCGGGTTCTTGCAACGTCATTGTGCGCCCCGACGGCTCCGTCACCGTCCAATCGGGAACGCAAGACCTCGGCACCGGCACGCGGACGGTTATCGCTGTGGTCGCAGCCTCCACTTTTGGTCTTCCCGTGGATGCCATTCAGGTGGAAATTGGCGACAGCCGCTATCCGTTCGACGGCGCCTCGGGCGGCAGCACCACCGTGGGCGCCGCTTCCGCCTGGACAAGACGCGGCAGCGTGGACGCGCTGAATGAACTGTTTGCCGCCGTAGCTCCCTCGCTGGGCGTTCAGGCGAACCAACTCGAGGCGCGCGACGGGCGGATTCAAGTTCAAGGGAATCCCTCCAAAAGCCTTTCTTGGAAAGACGCCTGCGCCAAGCTGGGCGCCAAGACCATTCACACCGTCGGCAAGAACCCCGGGCCGTGCAATCTCGGCTCGGTCGGGGTGGGGGGCGTGCAGGTTGCCGACGTGACCGTGGATACGGAAACGGGGAAGGTCAAAATCAACCGCTTGGTGGCCGTGCAAGACTGCGGCCTGATTATTGACAAGTTGACCGCGGAAAGCCAAGTTTACGGTGGACTGATTATGGGGGTGTGTTACTCGCTGTTTGAAGAGAAGGTCATGGATCAAACGATTGGCCGAATGCTCAACGCCAACATGGAATTTTACAAGCTGGCCGGCATTGGTGATATTGGCGGCGAACTCATCGTCCACATGATGACGGGCCCCGGCTACGACGAGCGCGGGGTCATCGGCTTGGGCGAACCGCCCGTCATATCGCCTGGGGCGGCCATCTCGAACGCCGTGGCCAACGCCATCGGGGTGCGGGTTTCCCAACTGCCCTTGACGCCCCGGCGAGTGCTTGCCGCCCTCGCGAAAGGAGGGATAGCCTAATGCAAGCCTTTGAATACGCGAGCCCGCGGAGCCTCCAGGAAGCCATCCGCCTTTTGCCGGCCCAGTGGGGCCCGACGGACGTCCTGGCCGGCGGCACGGACCTGGTGAGCGCCATGAAGGACGGCATTTCAACCCCTCAGCGCCTGGTCAACATCAAGCAGATTGCGGAACTGCACCGGATGACGTTCAGCCCGCGAGCCGGACTTCACATCGGGGCGACCGTCACGCTGCGCGAGTTGCTCGATGACGGCGCCGTGCAGCAACACTATCCGGGCTTGATTCAAGCGGCCGAGGCCGCGCGCAGCGAGCAACTGCTGAACATGGGCACGGTCGGCGGCGAACTCCTGCAGCGGCCCCGTTGCTGGTATTACCGCAACGGTTACGGCCTGCTCGCCCTGCGGGACGGGAAGTCGCTGGTGCCGGAGGGTGAAAATCAGTATCACGCCATTCTCGGCAACGCCGGGCCAGCCTACTTTGTCAGTCCTTCCTTCCTTGCGCCCATCCTGATAGCGCTCGGCGCCACCGTGCAGCTTCACGGTCCGCGCGGAGCGCGGAGTTTGCCGGTTCAAAAGCTGTTTGTCACGCCCACTCGCGTGGGGCAGCGGGAGCATGACCTTGCGCCCAATGAAATCCTGACGGAAATCCGAGTTCCCTATCGCCCCGGCGTGAGGACGGCCGTTTACGAAATACGTGAAAAAGAGGCTCTCGATTGGCCGCTCGCCATGGCAGCCGTGGCCTTGCGGCAGGAGGGCGGCGTGCTTCGCGACCCGCGCGTCGTTCTGGGGCAAGTCGCGCCCGTGCCTTGGCCGTCGCCGGAAGCGGAACGGACGTTGACCGGCAAAAAGCCTTCCGAGGACTTGGCCGACGCGGCCGGACGCGCCGCCGTCGCCCAGGCCACCCCACTCAGCAAAAACGGCTACAAAGTTCAACTCGCGCGCATCGCCGTGAAGCGCGCCATCTTGAGCGCCGTCCAACAAGGAGGTTAGTCATGCCGGAGCTTTCCGTCGTGGGCCGCGCCGTCTGCCGCCACATGCGCTCGAAAGAAATGTTTTATGAGTTTGAGGGCCAGCCCGACCCCATCCACGCTTCGGGCAGCGGCATCTACTGGTGCGTCTATACTCAGAATTGCCTCGGGCCGGACGGCAAAGTCGCCGAACCGAACGCCTGCCAGCCCGGCCGCCACTGCTTTGAGCCTCGCTGAGGCATCGCCGTGGCCGTTCCTTGGCCTTGCCTTCACCCAAAAGGCCCCTCGGGAGCTCGCTCGACTCCAGCAACCACGCCGCTGGCCGGCCAGCGGCTCCGCCATATCCTAAGATGGCGACCGAAGGAGAGACACCATGAGCATCGAATCATCGCTACCGGCGAAAGAAATTCTGGAGCGCCAGCGCGGGCATTGGGACGAGAACTTTTCACAAAGGCCCGAGATGTTTGGCGCGGAACCCAGCGATCCGGCTTTGAAGGCGGCGGAGCTGTTCCGACGGGAGGGTAAGACCAGTCTGCTAGAACTCGGCGGAGGACAGGGCCGGGACACGCTGTTCTTCGCCCGCGAAGGTTTTCAGGTAACAGTTTTGGATTATTCTCAAGCCGCGATGGAGGCCATCAGCGCGAAGGCGGAAGCGGCGGGCCTGGCGGGCCTGATTACGGCAATTCGTCACGACGTGAGAGAGCCGCTTCCTTTTGACAACGAGGTCTTCGATGGCTGTTACTCGCACATGTTGTTCTGCATGGCCTTGACCACAGCAGAGCTTGAGCGCCTTTCCGACGAGGTCCGCCGGGTCCTGAAACCGGGCGGCCTGCACGTTTATACGGTGCGGCATACGAAGGATCCTCATTACGGAACAGGCGCGCATCGGGGAGAGGATATGTACGAGGTGGGCGGATTCATCGTCCACTTCTTCACGTCTGAGAAGGCGCGACAGCTTGCCCGAGGGTGCGAGGTCGTGAGCCTGGATGAATTTGAAGAGGGTGGTCTGCCGCGAAAACTTTTTCGCGTCACCCTGCGAAAGAAGAGAGAGGGCTAAAAGCTCCACCACAAAATAGCGGCGAAGGTTAGGCCAGCGCGCGGCCCGGAACGGCGGGCTGAGCCCCGCCGGGCACCTTCCACGACGTGCAGTCGCCGCGGCTACCACCCTTCCGGCGTTCGACGGCGGAAGCGAACGACGTAAATTCCCATAATGAAACCGCAAACCGGGACGGCAGTCCAGGTGATGAGGGTTTGAGAGACGTTGGGGTAAACCAGTTCGCTCAAAAAATGGATGAGGAAGGTTTGGCGAAAGGGTGTGAGGCCGGCGCGACGCTCACACCAATCTTCGGCCAGCGTCAGCGGGCAGGGAAAGGGAAAACTTTCCACCAGGATGCTGTAGATGAGCGACAAAATGTGCAGCGCGCGCAGCCAGGGTCGGCGCCGGGTGAACAGCCAGCCCAAAATCACCCACAAAATCCACAGCAAGTGGACCGCCACGACCACCGTCGCCAAGCTGCGATAATCCGCGGGCGACATCGTCACCTCGAGGGATTTGGGCCCTCACTCAGGATACCGCCAAAGGCGCTCGCCTCGACGGAGGTTCGACGGGCGCTCGTTGGCAGGGCGGAGGTGGCCGCTATCGTCGGGCACCGCGAGCTGCACGATGGAAACCGTTGAAGCGATGGGGAGCCGTCAAGCGACCGCGACAGCCTCAATTTCCACCAGCATTTCCGGATCAACCAGCCGCACAACCTGAACCAAGGCGGTGGCAGGACGCACCTCACCCAAGAGTTCGGCATGAGCTTTGGCCACTTCTTCCCAGCGGTTCATGTCCGTCACATAGATGCGGGTTTGAACCACGTGCTCCAGGCCCAATCCCAGGCGAGTGAGTGCGCTTTTGATGTTGTTAATGGCTTGGACCGTCTGCGCATAGGCATCGCCGGGCGCCATCACTTTGCCGGAGGGATCCGTCCCCGTGGTGCCGGAAACGTAAACCACGTCCCCCACCATCACGGCGCGTGAGTAGCCCACTTTGGGTTCCCACGGTGTCCCCGAAAATATTTTGGTGCGTTTATTTTTCATGCTCCCCTCGCTTCACGGATGGAAGATGGTGACTTCTTCCCTGCCTGAAAATAAAGCCGGTGAGCGCGCGCCGCCGCAGCCAGGCGAAGCCGCCGGCGAACGCCTGCCTCCCGAAATTCCCGCTTCTCTTCGGCGGTTCGCGGCAGCACGGGCGGAACTCGTTGGGGGTGCCCTTGCTCGTCCAACGCAACGTAGGTGACGAAGGCGGAGCTTGTCTGGCGACGTTCCCCCGTGCGCAAATCTTCCCGAAAAACCTTGACCGCCACCTCCAGCGAGGTGTGAAAAGCGCGCGTGACCGCAGCCTGAAGAATAATCAATTGACCCACGCGGATGGGGTGGACAAAATCCAAATTGTCCACCGAAACCGTGACCACGGTACTGCGCGTGTGGCGGTGGGCGGCAATGGCTCCGGCAATGTCTATCAAGTGCATCACTTTTCCGCCCAAAATGTTGCCGAGCAAATTGGCGTCATTCGGCAACACCACCTCCACCATCTCCACCCGCGAAGCCGCAACCGTTTTCCCTTTCAGTTTCGCCATTTGGGCACGGCACTTCAACCGAATCTGGCATCTTACCCTGCCCGGCCAAAACCGGCAAGCCGCCCGGCTTCCTGGAAATCACGAATCCACCGTTATGGCACGGAGTATAATTCAAGGATGAAGGATGACAACCCTGCGTGGAGGTCGTGCGAGATGAAACGTGGGAATGACCGATTCACGTTACGTTCATACCGCGCCCAGCAAGCGTGCGTGGTCGTGGTGGCGGTGATGGCGTTGCTGGGCTGGCCGCGGAAGGTCGAAGCTCGCTCGCCGAGTTTAGGGACCCTCATCGTCCACGTGGTGGACGCTCGAACCGGCCGCCCCATCTTCCAGGCCAGCCTGACGCTCCAGTTTCGCAAGCCCGGCAGCCCCTGGAAGCTGAAGCGCGGCAAGATGATCAGCTACAGCGCCAAAACCGACGAGAAAGGTTTTTGCAAGTTTCCCTACGTCAACGAAGGGACGGTCGAACTGATGGTGACCGCACCTGAGCACGAAGCGTTTGGCAGGACCTATCAATTTACCAAGAACGACCAAGTCGTTGAGGTCAAGCTTCGGAAACCGCACTCTCAGCTTTAGCGGCCGCTTAAAGTCGCTAAGTCGCCCTGCGTGGAATCTATCGTGACGCAATATAATTCTCTCTGAAGCGAGGTTGACTCGGCAGCCAACCGAGGCGGCACCCGAGAATTCATCGGCTGTGAGCCGCGGCTCGACGCGCCTTAAACCGCCTCATGGAATTCGAGAAAACCCGCATGAAATGCAGGGATCGGCGCACCGACTGCTCCAAAATTGTGCAAAACTCGCGGCCTTTCGAGTGCCTGCGCTTAGGGATTTGAGGCTGGGCGGGAGGGGTTGGTTGAGCGCACGCATCCGCTGTAAGTTATTGAAACCAAGAGGGAAATGTTATCCAGTGTGAGCGGCGCCGCATTTTTAGCGGCTGCCACGCGAGTCGGGCGCGGCGAAGAAGATTAAAAGTTTTCCACATTTTTTTCCACAACCTTACTCCCTGCCTCTGTCGCGCCTTTCAGCGAGGTGGGGCAATTTTTTCCGTCTTGAGGGCGGCAGCAACAATGCGTTCGTGGACCGACTTGGGAAGGCTGGCTCGAAGTATCAGGCGAGTGCCGTCCATGTGCTGAGAAATAATCTTTCCCTGACGGTGAAGCAAGGCCAGCAGGTAGCCGTCTTCGGCAGGAACCTGCAATTCCGCTTCAATGAGCGGGTCGTTGACCAAGGCGCGGTCAATATGCTCCTTCAGTTCCGGCAACCCCTCGCCGGTGACGGCGGAAACGCCGAGCGCGGAAGAATGGTTTGCCAGGAGTTTCCGCTGCGCGTCGGGCAATAAATCTATCTTATTCCAGACGCGCAGGCAGGGCGCGTTGGCCAAGCCCATAATTTCCAACAAATCCTCCACGGCCGCCTCTTTTTCGTCGCGGGCGGAGTCGGAAGCGTCCATCACGTGGAGGAGAAGAGCGGCGTCTTCCAGTTCTTCGAGGGTGGCGCGGAAAGCGGCGATCAAGTGAGGCGGAAGCTTGCGGATGAAACCCACGGTATCCGACAGCAAAACTCTTCGCCGCGAGGGCAGGCGCAGCAGCCGCACCGTGGGGTCAAGGGTTGCAAACAGCCGGGCGGAGACCACCGCCTGAGCCGCCGTGAGGGCGTTAAAGAGGGTGGATTTGCCGGCATTGGTGTAGCCGACCAGGGCGGCGGTGAGATATTGCTGTTTGCGGCGGCGGGCTCGGTGCAAGGCGCGCTCGGTGCGAACTCGTTCGATGGCTTGGCGAAGGTTTTGAATCCGTTTTCGGATGCGGCGCCGGTCGGATTCCAGTTGTTGTTCACCGGGGCCGCGCGTGCCGATGCCGCCGCCCAAGCGCGACAACACATTGCCGCGCCCTCCCAAGCGCGGCAACAAGTAGGTCAATTGAGCCAGTTCAACCTGGAGCTGGCCTTCGCGGCTTCTGGCCCGCCGCGCGAAGATATCCAGGATGAGCTGAGTGCGGTCGAGCACTCTCAGGCCGAGCGATTGTTCAAGGTTGCGCAGTTGCGTGGGCGTGAGGTCTTGGTCGAAAATCACCACTTGCGCGCGGCCCGAGCGGGCGGCGGCGCGAACCTCATGCACCTTGCCTTTGCCGACCAGCGTGGCCGGGTCGGGCTCGGGCGAGTGCTGGAGAACTTCACCGACGATTTCCGCTCCGGCGCTCGAAGCCAGGTCGCGCAGCTCGCGCAAGCTTTCTTCCGCATCGGGGGGCGCGGGCATGCCGGGCCGATGGCTCGGTCCCCAACCCGCCAGGAAGACTCGCTCTCCAGATTTTGCGGCAAGAATGCTTTTAACCCTCCGACGGCGTCGGCGAGGAGCCGGGCGATGGTGAGGAAGAGGAAGAAGCGGCAGCGGCGGCGCTGGCGCGCGGCAGCACCACCGTTGAAATGGCGTGCTTGAAGATGAGTTGCTCCTGACCGTTGCTCTCCAAGATGACGGCATAGCGGTCGAAGCTGCGGATGCGCCCACTCAGTTTGACGCCGCTGACCAAAAACACGGTGACCACCGTCTTTTCTTTTCGCGCCGAATTCAGAAATCCGTCCTGAATGTTCTGCTGCTTTTCCATGGTCGGCTTGGGTAGCATGTTTTTACGTGAGTTCGGCCCGCTCGATCTCGCGGTCCGCCGAAGCTCTCTGCCTCACCTTTCCCAGATTTTCTGTTAGCCACTCCAAAACCTTGCTCTGCGTGGAGAGGTCATCGGCGAAGCCGTCGAACCATTGCACGTCCGTCTCGCGCCGGAACCACGTCATTTGCCGCTTGGCGTAGTGTCGCGTGGCCTTTTGCGTCGCACGAAGGGCATCGCTCAGGCTGATTTCGCCCAACAGGGCGGCTCGCGCTTGTCGGTAGCCTAGAGCGCTCAGGGGCTTGAGCCGGTCGGCGTTGGGATGGGCGAGCATGCGCCGCGTTTCCTCCAATAAGCCGCTCGAGAACATGGTTTCGGTCCGCCGGTTGATGCGCTCGTAGAGTTGGGCGCGGTCCGGGTTGAATCCAATTTTCAATGCGCGAAATCCTTCAAGGCCCCGTCGCCCCATCGCGTGGAGTTCCGAAATCGGTTGGCGGAGCAGCACGGAAACTTCGATGGCTCGCACCACTTTGGGCAGATCGCGCCGGCCAATGCGAGCCGCCGCCACCGGATCAATGCGCCGAAGCAGGCGGTGCACAAACTCGCGCCCGCGGCGCTCGGCCATCGCCTGGAGCCTCGCTCGAAGTCGCTTCGAGCGCGGAGGCGCATCGAAAAGACCTTGGAGGAGAGCCCGAAGGTATAAACCCGTTCCGCCGACGAGAATCGGCAACCGTCCGCGGCGGCGGATGTCCTCCAGGCAGCGGGTCGCCTCGCGGCGATAATCGCCCGCCGTAAAAACCTCCTCCACCTCCACGAGATCCAAAAGGTGGTGAGGAATTCTTCTCCGCTCTAAGGGGCCGACTTTCGCCGAGCCGATGTCCAGCCCTCGATAAACCTGCACCGAGTCGTAGTTGACAATTTCCCCGCCGAACTCTTCCGCCAACCTCAGCGCCAAGGCGCTCTTTCCGCAGGCGGTCGGCCCGACAATCGCCACCAACGGCCAAGCCGCGTTTATCGAATCCGCAAAAGCCAACGAGCGTAGCGGAAGAGCAGAAAGCTCAGCGCCATCGCCAGCAGAAGCAGTCCGCCGAGAACCTGAGCCTTGGAGGGATGAGACACGTTGAACAGCGAAGGACGGAGGGCCAATATGGTTTCCGCTCGGGGAACGATGCCCTTCAGGACCTCGCATCACATCGCTTCGGATTGGACTCCCCACATAAGGAATTCTAACCGACCCGGCATAGGGCTTCAATAGTTCAAGTTCATGTTGTAAAGGTAAATAAACTCCAAAACCAGCCGCTTGCCCGTAAACTCGCTCGGCAAGGGCGGAAAAGGATTCGAGGCTTTGATCGAAGCCAGCGCTGCCAGGTCGAGTGGCTGCGAGCCGGAGGAGGCCACCAGCCGAAGCTGGTTTACCGAACCATTCTTCATAATCTCGAAGACCAAGGCGACCCGCCCCTTTTCCCCCAATTGCGCGGCTTCCGGGATGACGGCGTACCAATTCCTTCGGACGATATACACGACGCGCGCCAAGTAGGGGCCAAAATTCACGCCGCGAGTGTTGGAAAGGATAATCGGCCCCGAGGTGGAAAAATTAGGGTTGAGATTCTGAAGCTGGTCAGGCGAATCACCGGGTCCCGCGCCGGCGCCCATGCCTTGGTCACGAACGGCAGCCTCCAGCGATTGGCGAATGGCCTCACCCGGCGTGCTGGCAAACGGCGGCTGAATCACCGGTTTGCCTCCCGCCGGCCGCGCCGGAACATTCAGCAGGCGCAACTGAGCCTCCTTGGGCGGCTTCGGCGGCGTGGGAGCCGGCGGCTTGGGCGCCGGATGAACCGCCGCTTGCGCGGCCGGCGTCGGAGGCGGAGCAGCGGGTCGCGGCGCCGGATGCGGATGTCCTCCGCCCGCCAGTTCCGGCAGCTTGGTATTGCCTTTAAGATAAGGCGCCACGAGGCCCTTCGGATTCACCTTGGGCGCCGGGCCTTGGGCCAGACGATTCTTATCGGAAAGAATATGGGTTGGCGGCGGCTTCCTCAATTTCTGCGCCAGGCCCGAAGGGAAAAACAGCATGGTCGGCTTGGGGCGGGGTTGGAGCCGGGCGTTCACCGCCTCCATCGAGTTGGCGAAATGGAACCAATGCGGCGAGAACGCTAAAAAGATCGCCACAAAAATTTGGACGACGATGGCCAGCAGAAAAGTGGCGCGTCGGCGCCAGCGCGCGGCTTCGCCTTCCCACTCCAGCAACAGCCTTAATTCAGGCTCATTTCCCATAGGTTCCGTCTGCTGACCCCAGAAACCCGCGCTCGCTTACCCTTCGTCTCTGTGACCCGCCGGTCCGATTTCGGAGAGATGAACGCGGGCCGCATGTTCTTGGATGCAAGTCATTACCGTCACGGCTAGGGCCAAGGCGGCCCTGGCCTCCGCGCCACCCACCAGGGGCGGCCGGCGCGTCCGCACGCACTCGATAAAGGATTCGAGTTCGGCCTGGAGCGGCTCGCGGGGCGGCGCTTCCAGTTTGCGAAAGTTGATTCGCGGCGTGGCGCTTTGCCGATCCACGCTCAGCAGCAAGGCGTCGCGGCGTGAGAAGTCAATGGAGATGTATTCGTGCGGTTGGAAAAAGCGGAACTTCCGAACCTTCTCCGTGCTCACGCGGCTGGCCGTGAAATTGGCCACCGCGCCATTTTTGAATTCCACTCGCGCGTTGGCGATGTCCACTTTGTCCGAAAGCACCGCAAGGCCCACGGCGCGCACCTCCGCCACCGGCGCGGGGACCAGCCAAAGGGCAAGGTCGAGGTCATGAATCATCAGGTCAAAGACCACGTCCACATCGAGGCTGCGGGGGCTAAAGACCCCCAGTCGGTGCACTTCCAGGAACAGCGGATGGCGCGTGACCGCCCGAGCCGCGATGACGCCGGGATTAAACCGCTCCACATGCCCCACTTGTAGGATACGCCCCGAACGTTCGGCAAGCTGAATTAAATGGTCGGCTTCTTCCAGGGTGCGGGTGATGGGCTTTTCAACCAACACATCCAGACCGTGCTCAAGCGCGCGGCCGGCCACCGCGGCATGGTCGCTCGTGGGGATGACGACGGAGGCGGCGCGGGCGGCGTCCAGCGCCTCGTCGAGACTCTGAAAGGCGCGCACGCCCAATTCGCCGGCAATCTCCTGCGCTCGCTCAAGCCGCTGGTCGTAGATTCCCATCACCTCGGCGGCGGGAATCTGGCGGAGCAGTCGCGCGTGGCGCTTGCCGTGCTCGCCAGCGCCAATCACTACGACCGGAATTTTCTCATTCGAGGAGTTCATCACAAGGCGAGCCCTGGAGCTTGGTCTCGTGAGATGGTCGGCGCTCGGTCGCGCGGGCCATCGGTCGTCATGCCCGTGCCGCGCGAACGGATTCGGCGGGCCGCCGGTTCAATCCTGCATTCCGACGATGGCGATGCCGGCGCGGTTGGCCTCATCAATCATGCGCTGGCGATCGAACAGGAGCGTTTTGCCCGCGTCGAGCGCCAGCACGCTGGCCTTGGAACGGCTCATCACCTGAATCGTTTTTAGCCCCACCACCGGCACATCAAAGCGCATATCCTGATGGGGCTTGCTCGCCTTGACCACAATCAGCCGCCGGCCATTGGAAATGGCCGCGGCGCGCTCGATGGTGGCATCAGTTCCCTCCATCGCCTCCACGGCCACGCAAGCACGGTCGGCTACGACCACCGTTTGACCCACGTCGAGGCCGGCAATTTTTTTAGCAATTTCCCGGCCGTACTGGACATCCTCCATTTCACTCGCGTCGGGGCGACGCTCGGTCAAAGCGCCGGCTTCGGCCAACAGCGGCTTGAGGAACAACGTGGAATCCACCACGCGAATGTTCCGGCTTTCCAGCAACCGGACGAACGCTCCAATCAGAGCGTCGGTGTTTCTGCGATGCAGCCCTTGCAAGACCCGGCGAACCAAACCGTCCGGTGGGATGGAGCTAAAGATTTGAGCGTGCTTCACCTGACCGGCCAGCAGAACCTCGCCCACCCCCTCCTGCTTGAGAAGTGGCACCAACTTGCCCGCTTCTCCAAGGCTCAGCCAGCGAATGGCCGGCGCCACCTGCTCGAGTTGCGGAGACGCCTCTTCCTTGATGGCGATCACGAGCGGCTGAATGCCTTGCTCGCGTGCTGCTTCCAAAACCAAAAAGGGGAAATGGCCGTTGCCGGCAATGACGGCCAGCTTGAAGGAGGCTCGAGCATCGTTCACTGGGGCACGCGCCATCAGCGCATCCTTTTCGGCTAGCGGGAGCCTTCCGACTTCAGATCTCGCGGGAGCCGCCAGGGCGCCATCCTCTTCCCCCCTCGTCCGAAGCGGCGCGGCTGTGCCATCCATTTCATTTCTGACGCAGCCCAAGGCGCCCGCGTTACTTCGCCACTCCCCGTTCCGATTGCCGGATGAAATCCACCAGGGTCTTCACGTGTTCGGAGCGGAAGCCTCGCTGCTCGATGGCCTCGAGCGCTTGGGAGGTATTCAGCTTGGATCGGCAGAGCAGCTTATAAGCCGCCTCCAGCTCCCGGATGGCTTCCGGGTCAAGGCCGTCCCGCTCCAGGCCAATGCGGTTCGGGCCGAGAACCGTTATGGGGCGTTCGGTGGTGGTTTTCATAAACGGCAAAATGTCTTTGTTGACCACGGTATAGGCGCCCAAAAAGCTGTAGGCTCCAATGCGCGTGAACTGATGAATTCCGCAAAAGGCGCCGATAATGGCGTGGTCGCCAATTTCCACATGGCCCGCCAGGGAAGCTCCGTTGGCCATCACAATATAATTCCCCAACTGGCAATCGTGGGCAATGTGAACGTAGGCCATCAGCAGGTTATGGTTTCCAATGCGCGTCACGCCGCCGGCCTGGACCGTGCCGCGGTGAATCGTGACCGCTTCGCGGATGGTGTTGCCGTCTCCAATTTCGAGACGGGTCGGTTCGCCGCGGTATTTCATGTCTTGGGGAGGCTGACCGAGGGAGGCGAAGGGAAAAATTCGGTTGCCTTTGCCGATCTTGGTCGGGCCAGCAAGGACGGCGTGGGGCATCACTTCGGTGTCCTCTCCCACCTCCACACCCTCGCCAATGACCGCGTAGGGGCCGACGACGGCGCTACAGGCAATTTCCGCTTGGGGATGAATGACGGCTGTGGGATGAGCTTTCATTTCTCGGGCCGTTCCACAATCGCAAAGAGCACGACGGCTTCGGCGGCGAGTTTTCCATCCACGGTCGCGCGGCCTTGCATCTTGCCGAAATTGTTCCTTCGGCTCAGGCATTCCATTTCAATGCGCAGTTGATCGCCGGGCACCACCGGGGAGCGGAAGCGAGCGTTTTCGATGCCCGTGAAATAGATGAGCTTCTTCTCCTTGTCCGGCAGGTCGCGGTAAATCAGCACGCCGGCAACTTGCGCCATGCTCTCGATAATCAGGACGCCGGGCATCACCGGAGCGCCCGGGAAATGTCCCTGGAAGAACTGTTCGTTGATGGTGACGTTCTTGATCCCGACGATGCGCTTGTCAGGCTCGAGCTCCAAGATGCGGTCCACCAGCAGAAAGGGATAACGGTGCGGCAAAAGCCGCATGATCTCCTGAACGCCATAAATCACGTTGCGCCCTCTTTCGGCGGGTTTCTCTGTCACCGAGGTTGTGGATTCCTCACCCATAGGTTTAACTCCGAAGCACGTCCCTTCCGCGTCGCGGCGCCGTCGAAGACGGCGGAGTCTCGCTTGAACCCCGCATTACGGCGCGATTATAAACCAACCGACGAACGCCCTCCAAGCCGACCCACGCGCGAACGCCTGTCGTGAAAAATCCACGGCTCGCGGGACGCGCTGCGGCGTCATGCGCAAAAGGCAGAGCGAGCGTGCCTTGCAAGCCGTTGGCCCGAGCGAAGCGGCATCCCGCCCTTCAGTCGTTCACCATCACCGACGAGGGCCGCGCCGACGCCTTTTCCTCGGCATCCACGGGGCTGCCATCCCATCGCACTTTGGGCAGAATGATATCCCGTTTAATCCGATTTCGATGTTCCATGACCCTGCGCAACATGCTGTCCAAAAGGACGTCGGAAAGTCGATGCGGAACCAATCCTAAATCCATCAATTTCTGGTGACGCGCGTGGTAGTAATGGTTTTCGGCCTCCACGCGCGGGTTATCGAGGTGATGAATCTCCACACTGAGCCCGAGGCGCTCGGCCTGGCTTTTGACCAGCTTGGCCAGGTCGAGAACGCTGAACGTCTCGGTAAACTGGTTGAACACGCGGTATTCGCCGGCGGCGGGCGG
The DNA here is from genome assembly GCA_021838785.1 of Acidobacteriota bacterium. GTDB lineage: Bacteria > Acidobacteriota > Terriglobia > UBA7540 > UBA7540 > JAKCCV01. The sequence goes on from JAKCCV010000014.1 coordinate 31,559, forward strand.
ATTCAAGATGGCCAGCTCGACGCACCGCAGCGTGTCCCGCACGTTAAGAAATCCCCGCAACTGCCCGCCGGCCCCATAGACCGTGAGGGGAATTCCGGCGACTGCCTGCACCACAAATCGGTTCAGGGCCGTCCCGAAGACGTCGTCGTAATGGAAGCTGGTGGATAAACGCGCATCGAGGGCCGTTTCATCCGTCTCGATGCCGTACACAATGCCCTGATTCAAATCGGTCGAGCGCAGCTTCCAAGTGCGGCATGCAAAGAGAATATTGTGGCTGTCATGCACTTTGGACAGATGATAGATGGACCCCGGCTGTTTCGGGTACGGAAGGACGTCCTTGCGCCCCTTATATTCAATTTCGAGAAACCCTTCCTCGATATCAATGTTCGGCGTGCCGTATTCGCCCATCGTTCCCAGCTTAACCAGGTGGCAGTGCGGCGCGAACTCCCGCAGGACCCACAACAGGTTGAGCGTGCCGACGATATTGTTGGTCTGAGTAAAAACGGCCCGGTTGTGGTCCATCATGGAATAAGGCGCGGAAGGCTGCTCGCCGTAATGGACAATCGCTTCCGGCTCAAAGGAACGGATAACACTTTTGACCATTTCGTAGTTGCGCAGGTCGGCGATGAACAGCTCCAGGGTTTTCCCGGAAACCTTGCGCCAGAGCTTGACCCGGTCGTGCAAGGTCAGAATGGGGATCAGCGGCTCGACGTTCAGTTCCATCTCCCAGCGCCGCTTGGCAAAATTGTCCAGCACCGCGACTTGGTGGCCGCGCTGAGATAGATAAAGAGCCGTGGGCCAACCGAGGTACCCGTCGCCCCCTAAAATGAGAATCTTCAATGTGATTTTCTCCTGGCTTGAGAGTTTCCTATCGGATGACGGCTGGCGCGAGGGAATGCAACTTGTGGCTGGTCGCTCGTCCCGCCTCCAAGGTTGTTGAAGAAATTCCAAGTGATGCTGCGAAGCGAATCACGGTTAGATTTGGCCTGACCATCCATGCCGAAAGCTTTCGCCGAGCTTACTCTATGCCTCATGGAGAGAGCCTTGGCTTGGTTGGCTCGGGATGAGCGTGAAGAGCATGGCATGGTCGGCCTCGAAGCTGTTTCCCCTCGCCGGTTAAACCAAGACGAGGTCAGGATGATATATGTTCCCCGACACGTGGCGCGCGACGGCAATCAGCCGGCGCTCGTGGTTCAAAATTTTCAGCAGCCGGATGGGCGGACTGTCCGCAACGCCCGCTTTGCGCCACGGGCCTTGGACGAACTCGAACTTCTGCCCGTGCCGAACTTGATTTTCCTCCCGCCGGCCCACCATCAACTCCGGACAATCGGGAAGCAGCGCCTCCAGCGGAACCATCGGCCAAGCCGCGCCGTCCTTTTCGGCCATGGCCTCCAGCTCCTCCAGCTTGACGGCGCGCTCCAGCCGAAACTCGGCCACGGCCAGCCGGCGTAAATCCACAAGGTGCGCGCCGCATCCGATCTTTTGTCCCACGTCGTGCGCGAGCGAGCGCACATAGGTGCCGCCGGAGCATTCCACGGCAAAGCGGGCCCGCTCGCCGTCAAAATCCAAAAGCTCCAAAGCGTAGATTTCCACCTCCACGGGCTTCAGTTCGACGGGCTTCTGCTGCCGCGCCAACTCATACGCGCGCACGCCGCCCACGCGCTTGGCGGAGAAGGGCGGCGGAACTTGCCGGGTCCGTCCCATGAAGGCGTGGAGAACGGCTTCAAGCTGTGGCCGCTCCACCCGAACCGGAACGGCTTCACCCACCGGTCGGCCCGTGGCATCGTAGGTATCCGTGGCCCAGCCGAGGCGCAGGGTTCCTTCGTAAGCCTTGCGAGACTTCAGATAAAACTGAGCGAAGCGCGTTGCCTTGCCGACCGAGAGCGGCAAAACGCCGGTGGCCAAAGGATCGAGCGTGCCAAAGTGGCCGATCTGCCGGATGCGCAGCGTTCGCCGCACCCGCCCCACCACGTCGTGGGAGGTCATGCCGGCGGGTTTGTCAATAATCAACACACCGGAGATTCCCGTCGGCGTTGCCGGCCGCGTTGAAGTTGCCGCCACAGAGACCGTCACTTGTCGTTCACCAGGTCGGGCGCGTCGCCGTCTTGGCGATGGAGGTCTTCCAGCAAGTGCTCCAGCCGTTCGGAGGCCTCGGCGCCGCGGTCCTCTCGAAAGGTAATTTCCGGGCACCGCCGCAATCGCAACCGCTGACCGATTTCGTAGCGCAGATAGCCTCTCGCCGAGGCCAAACCCGCCAAGGTCGCCTCGCGTTGTTCCGCGCTGCCCATCACGCTCACCCAGATGCGCGCTTCCCGCAGGTCGCCCGTGAGCTCCACGCGCGTGACGGTCACAAAACCGATCCGGGGGTCTTTCAAACCCGTGGTGATAATTTCTGCGGCTTCGGCGCGGACCTGATCGGCCAAACGTGCCTGCCGGCGTCCCGGAATCCTCATGGCCACGTTCTCCGTCATGCGGGCGGCGAAGGCTACAGGTAATCGAAGGTGTAACTCGCCACGTCGTCGCCCAGGAGTTTTTCCGATTCCCGCAAAACTTCCTGGAGCAATGCTTCGAGCAGCGGCTGGCTGTCGGAGATGGAGACCACCCCCAAGGTGGCAGATTGCCAAACATCCCGCGCGTCGAGTTCGGCTACCGCCACGTTGAACCGTGCGCGGAGCCGATCCCGCATCTTGCGCAGGACCGCGCGTCGTTCCTTCAAGGAATGGGAATACGGAAGGCGAATTTCCAACCTCAGCACGCCGACCCGCATCTTGACGCCGCGGCCCTTCAGGCGACGGCCGGCTCCATCACGCGTTCGGTGACAAAGGCCTCCAGCACATCGCCCATCTTAATGTCGCTGAAGTTCTCCAGCGTGATGCCGCACTCCATGCCGGAAGTGACCTCGCTCACGTCCTCTTTGAACCGCCGCACGGAACGCACTTTGCCTTCGTACACCACCACGTTGTCGCGCAACAGCCGAATCTTGGAATCCCGCGTAATCTTGCCCTCTTGGACGTAGCATCCAGCGACCGTTCCCACTTTGGCAATGCGGAAGGTTTCGCGCACTTCCGCCCGGCCCAAGGTTGTTTCCTTGTAAACCGCCGCCAACAGGCCGTGCATGGCTTTTTTGATCTCTTCCGTCACGTTGTAGATGACGGTGTGCAGCCGAATGTCCACCGACTCCAGTTGCGCCAATTCTGCTGCCTTCCGCTCCGCCCGCACATTGAAGCCCACAATCACCGCGTTGGACGCCGAAGCCAGCAAAACATCGGTCTCGGTGATGGCGCCCACGCCGGCGTGAATGACCTTCACCTTCACCTTGTCATGGCTCAGCTTGTTGAGCGTGTCCGCCAGGACCTCGACGGAACCTTGCACATCCGCCTTGATAATGAGCGGCAGTTCCTTCACCTCGCCCGCCGCCATCTGTTCGTGGAGCTGTTCGAGGGTTAAGCGCGCCGACTTGGCCAGCGCCGTTTCCCGCAGTTTGGCCTGGCGGTGCAAGGCAATCTGCCGCGCCTTCATGGTGTCCTCAATCCCCTGCAGGCGGTCGCCGGCTTGTGGCACATCTTCCAGCCCCAGCACTTCAACCGGCGTGGCGGGTCCGGCGTGCTGCACGGGCCGACCGCGGTCGTCAAACATGGCGCGAACCTTGCCGTAAATCGCTCCCACAATAAAGGGATCGCCCACGCGCAGCGTTCCGTTACCCACCAAGACGGTGGCCACGGGGCCTCGGCCTCGGTCAAGTTTGGCTTCGAGCACCGTCCCCGTCGCCAGCCGCTTCGGGTTGGCCTTGAGCTGTTGCAGGTCGGCCGTCAAAAGAATCATCTCGAGCAGCAGGTCGAGGTTCTTTTTCTGCTTGGCGGAAACCTCCACCGTGACCGTGTCGCCGCCCCATTCCTCCGGCAGCAGACCGTGGTCGGCGAGTTGTTTTTTCACCCGCTCCGGCTGCGCTTCAGGTTTATCAATCTTGTTAATCGCCACGACGATCGGCACCTTGGCGGCGCGGGCATGGTTGATGGCCTCGAGCGTCTGAGGCATCACGCCATCGTCGGCCGCCACCACCAGCACCACCACGTCGGTCACTTTGGCGCCGCGCGCCCGCATCAAGGTGAACGCCTCGTGGCCGGGCGTGTCCAAAAATACGACTTTCCGCCCCTGGGCTTCCACTTCATAAGCGCCAATGTGTTGCGTAATGCCGCCTGCCTCGCCTGCCGCCACGCGCGTTTCGCGGATGGCATCGAGCAGCGACGTTTTGCCGTGGTCCACATGGCCCATCACCGTCACCACGGGCGCACGGGGCTGCAAGTCTTCCGGCTTGTCGTTTTCCTGAACCTCCTGCAGGACTTCCTCTTCAAACGTGATGACTTCCGTCTCCGCTCCCATCAGGCGGGCGATTTCGGAGGCCGTTTGGCTGTCCAAGGTTTGATTGATGGTCGCAAAGATGCCCTTGTCGAGAAGCTTTTTCAGGACTTCCTTGGCGCGCACGCCGAGCTTTTCCGACAATTCCTTCACGCTGATGCCTTCGCTGATGACAATCTTGCGCGTGATGGGAACCTCTTCAGGCGTGACCGGGCGCGCGGGGGCGGGCATGGGGCGCGGCGCCACCGGGGCGCGGGGCACAGTGACCCGAGCCGACGCTGCCGCTCCGCCCGGCTGGCGGGTTGCTGTCGGATGCATGGGACGCGGCTCGCCGGGCCTCCGCACCGGATGGACGCGCCCGGGAAGCGTCTTGGGCAGCCCGGTCGTCGGGTAAATCGGTTGCTTGGAAGGCGGAAGTTCAACCAGCGGCCGCTTGGCGGCGGGAACGGCACTCGCCGCGGGCTTCGCCGCTACGGGCGACGAAGGAGGCGCGATGGGCTTGGTGGATGCCGGCTCCGGGCGCAGGGCCGCAGGGTGGAGCGCGCCAGCGCCCGCAGGTGCGGGGGGCCGCGCCGGCGTGACGCCGGCATGAACCTTGGGGGCGACCGCCGCGGGCGCCGTCGGGCGAACTCCGCTCGGCGCCGGCGCCGCCGGCTTTTCCGCGCTCGGCGCTGGACGCGGTGGAGTAACGCTTTTCCGCACCGCCGCGGCAATCTCGGCTATCGAGCGAGTCAACGCAGGGGCCGCGGGAGCCGGTGCCGGTGTTTCTTCAACCTTCTTGGGTTCCACCGCGGGCTTGGGCGGGGTCGTTGCTTTTTTCACCGGTGCCGGAGGCTCAACCGAGGCCGCGGTCTCCTGCGGCGCTTTCTCGGCGCGAAAATGGGCGCGAACTTTCTCCGCGACTTCGTCATCCACCGAGCTCGAGTGCGATTTCTTGTCCTCGACTCCGATCTCTTCCAGATAGTCGAGGACGGCTCGGCTCTTGACCTCAAGTTCCCGCGCTAGCTCATTGATTCGGATACTTCCCATTCAACTTCCTTTCCCTCGCTGCACAAGTGCTCCCAGCCGCCGCGCTTCGGCTCGATGCGTCACTCTTCAGCCGAGGGTTCCTTTTCAGTGGCCGGCACGGTGTCCTCCGCCGCCGGCACGGCAGGCTCGGGGGGCGTGGTGGGAGGCTCCGTCGTCGCTTCCGTCTCCGGCGTCGCTTGAGGAGCGGTCGCTTCGGCCTCGGGCTGAACCTGGCCTCGCTCAAAGTATTCGGTCACCACGTTCCGAATTCTTTCCACGGTTTTCTCGCCGATGCCCGGAATTTGCGTGAGTTCTTCCGGCGTCATCTGCGCAAGCTGCTCCACCGTCTCAATGGCGTGGTTACGGAGTTTCTCCAGCGTCTTTTCACCCAACCCTTTCAACTCTGCAATCGGCGCACCGCGCAGCGCCATGGCCGCCATCTGCGATTCGATCTCCTGCCGCTTCTCCTCTTCGCTCTTAATATCCACTTGCCAGCCGAGCAATTTTGCCGCCAGCCGCACGTTCTGGCCCTTCTTGCCGATGGCCAGCGACAGTTGCGAATCCTCCACAATCACTTCCACATGCTTCTGCTCGGCGTCGAGGATCGAAACATGGTTAATCTTAGCCGGGCTCAAGGCATTGGCCGCGAAAACCACCGGATCCTCGTTGTACTCAATGATGTCTATCTTTTCGCCCTTCAGCTCCCGAATAATGGATTGCACGCGCATGCCCTTCATCCCGACGCACGCTCCCACGCAGTCCACATCGGGGTCGCGGCTGGTGACGGCCACTTTGGTTCGCTCGCCAGCCTCGCGGGCAATGGCCTTAATCACCACCGTGCCGTCGTAGATCTCCGGCACTTCCATTTCAAACAGCCGCTGCACCAGCATGGCGTCGGCGCGCGACACGATGACCTGCGGCCCGCGCGCCGCCCGATCCACCATCGTGATGACCGCGCGCACTCGGTCTCCGATCTGATAGCTCTCCAGGCGCGACTGCTCTCGCCGCGGCATCCGCGCTTCCGTCCTTCCCAGATCCAAAATGACGTCGGGACCTTCCATGCGTTTCACCGTGCAATTCACCAGCTCGCCCACGCGCTGGTTATACTCGGCATAAATCGTGTCCCGCTCCGCTTCCCTCACCTTCTGGAAAATCACCTGTTTGGCCGTCTGAGCGGCAATCCGTCCGAGCGGCTCGGTGGGTTTGGGAATCTTGACCACGCCCTCGAGCGCCGCTTCAGGATCCAGCTTTTTGGCCGCCTCCAGGTTAATCTCGTGGTCGGGGTCGGCAACCGATTCCACGACTTTCTTCACCGCGAACACTTCCACCGCCCCGGTTTCCTTATTGAAGTGGGATTCCAGCTCTTCGGCGGTCTTGTAATACTTCCGAGTCGCCACCAGCATGGCGTCCTCAACCGCCGCGATGATAATCTGCGGATCAATGCCCTTTTCGCGGCTCAATTGGTCAATCGTCTGATACAACAAACTCGTTGTCACGCTAAGCTAACCTCCGCCCTTTCGAGAGCCTTCCGGTCACCGCGAGCGCGCCCTCTTGGTGCGCGGTCTCTTCGCCGCTTGCCGATAGCCCGTCCCTCTGAAGCTGGGGCCTGGGGTCGTCGGCGACTCTAGCGTTCCACCACAAGCTGTGCTCTAGAAATCTGCGATAACTCAAACTCCGCCAGCCGATCGCTCTCCAGGCTCAGGCGGACTCGCCCGGCTTCAAAACCCGCCAGGCGACCTTCAAAAACCTTCTGTCCTTCGACCGGTTCGCGCAACACCAATCGCGCCCGACGCCCGGCAAAATGCTTGAACTCGAGCGGCTTCGTGAGCTTCCGTTCCAGCCCCGGCGAGGAAACCTCCAATAGATAGCTCCCTGGAAATGGGTCTTCCACGTCCAGCAAGGCGCTCATCTGCTCGCTCACCCGCTGGCAGTCGTCGTGCGTGACCCCACCCGGCTTGTCAATCGTCACTCGCAACAGCGGATTCGCTCGCCCTCCTTTGATCTCCACGTCAATCAGCGCAAGCCCTTCGGAACGCACGACCCGCTCGGCCATCGCCCAAATCTTTTCGGTTTCGACGACCATCGTTTCGGCTCCATCCTGCCAACGACGCCCGCTCAATCTTTTATTCCATCACCAGGCCGACGGGTGAGCCCCGAGTCGGCAACCTCAGTCTGCGCCAACAAAAAAGTGGGCTTTCGCCCACCGGATGCGTCGCCAGTTATAGTATAGACCCCTGCCTCGACAGATTGCAAGGATTCAACAACTTGAGGGGTGCCACCCGTTTTTGGAAGCACCTCGATAAATGCCGACCTACTTCGTAAAAAAGCGGAACCCGGGCCGGTTGCCTTTTGGCTGGTCTCTGGTGAAGAAGGCGCGCACGGTAAAGAGGGGCGAAAAGTAGTCGCGGCTAATTTTCACTAAGTGGACGCAGCGACTCGGCTACTGAGCTTTCCAGATTGACGACGCGCGGAAACAACAGGTTGCTCTCAAGGAAAAAATGCGACGCAAGGTCGTCCTGTAACATATCGAGGATGGAGCGCAGGTCGTGGCAGTATCGCGCATGGCTTTTCTCGAAGTGATAGCAGGTGATGGCCGCTTGAATGCGGCGCAACAATCTTGTCGAGGCATCATGGTCGAGTAAAATCATGCGCACGGGCCTGCGAACGGTGAGGAAAGGCGCGCTCGGAAAAGCGCCGCTTCCGTGGGCAGCTTGTTCGAGAGCCACGACGTAGGGAAAGAGGGTCTGCTCTTCATAATTCATCTGCTGTTCCAACTTCTGACGGAAGGCGGTAAAGCCCTTCTGAAGGCGCTTCCAATCGCGGCGTCGCCGACTTTTTGTCGTTGCCGCTTCTTCAAAGAGCACGGTCAGGCGGCCCAATTCGCGCCAACTCAGCGTGTGGTGGCGGCGCACGATATGGGCGATAAGGTCTGCAAGAGAGCGGTCCGACCATTCTCCAAAGACCTGGCTTCGGTCGCGTCCCGGGTCAGCAGCCTCGAGGCGCGTCAGCACGCCTTCAAGGGCCAGGCCACGCTCTGCGCATACCGTAACCAGCGGATGGCGAGCCGGTTGGCAGTAATCCAATCCACAACTTTCCAGCACCGCTACCGCCCCTGGCACTTCGGCGGCAATTTCCTGGAGCGATTTATTGGGATCCGTTCTCATCGGCGCTCCTTGTCGTTCTGTGATTCGCTTTCGGGCGGAAGGTTGGCCTCTTCCGCCAGTTTTCGGATGGTTTCTTTCAGCCATTGTTTGACCTTTTCCTCAAGCTCCTGCTGGTCGGCCCAGCCTTCCACGGAATGGACGGTATCGCCCTGCGGGGTTAAGGGAATGTAGTGGCAGGGAATCGGTTCGTGCGAATGCTGCGGAGGAACAAAAGCCATCAGATGACATCCGGCGCAAGGACGGGGAGGTCGGGCAGGGTTGCCGTTCAGGCACAGAGGCGAATCCAAGAAGAATGAAGGAGGCCTCCAGGAGCGCCTACCCGAACGCGCGTAACCGCCCTGCTCGATAAATTTCAATTCTCGTTCCAGCATAGCCATCAGTTCACGATGGGATTTGGCGGGCATAGGAAACCTCAGACGCGCGTCGGGCATTAGTTCCGAGTTCTGGAGTTCCGCTGGCCGCTCCCTTCCCGCCAAGGTCAGGGGACGCGAACCGCCAAGACGGGACAGGGGCCAAGCTGAATGACTCGATGTGTCGTTGAGCCAAAGACCGCCAGATCGAGCGCGTTGCGCCCTTGCACACCCATGATGACCAAATCGGTCTCGCTCTCCAAGGCCAGTTGAATAATTTCCTGATAGGGCCGCCCGATCCGGACGATCGCTTTCAGCCGTAGCCACTCGCGCGTCTCGGCGGGAATGGGTTCCGTCAATTTGTTCTGAATCTCCTCGGTAAGCTCCTGAACCTCCTTGGACCCTGGAATCTCCTCCACCACGTGGAGAATTCTCAGCTCGGCGTCAAATTCCATCGCTAAGGAGATGGCGTATTCGAGCGCGCGGAGGGAGGGCTCTGAGAAATCCGAGCAAACCAGCACGCGTTCGAGCCGCACCGGATCCGCCGCGGGTTGGGTGGAAATGAAAGGGTGCGCCGGCTTGCGAACCACCAGGACGGGGCAGCGCGCCTTGCGAAGCACCTTCTCTGTGACCGAGCCCAACAACCAGCGGTCCATTCCCCGCCGTCCATGGGTGCCCATCACAATCAGATCCGCTGCTTGGCGTTCAGCCTCGGCCAGGATGGCGTCACTCGGCCGTCCTTCGCGCACCATCATTTCGAGGGATAGAACGCGGGACGGATGAGCCTCCACCACCGCTTGGAGCCGTGCCTTGGCCTCGGCAGTCCGTCGAGAGCGAGCCTCGCTCCAGGCCTCGACAAATTCATCATCAGGATAGGCAACCTCCATCGGCTCGAGGGCGTGCAAGACCAGAAGCTCGGCGGAATAGTGTTTGGCGAACGACTGCGCGTACTCCAAGGACAGAGGGGAAATCTCCGAGAAATCGAGCGGGCAAAGGATACGTTGAATCGGCAACATATCAAGCGCTCCTTTTCACAGCGTGCCGGGAGTCTTTGTTGCCGGCGCCGCTCGATTCCGGCCGCTGCGCGCCCTGGGGCGCCTCCGAGCGCTCGGCGCAATCTTAGAATGAAGCACTGGTTTCCCCGCCGCAGTGACAGGGATCACTCTGCCGTGTGAACTGCGTCACAATGCGCAACGGCGGAACCATGGAGCCGAACGAGACTTCTTGACAAAAACTGGTGCCTTTGGATATAGAGATAACGGCTGGATCGAGGATTGTGATCCCCTTGGACTCTGCAAGGTGCCTCCAGGCGATGCCCGGCGCAGCGAAGATCACCTAAACCCAGCCTTCAAAATCATAGGCGAAGACGCGTAGAAAGGACCGATGGAACTGCGGCGAGATCCCGTCAGCCTGCGTTGGGTGATCCAAGCGGATGCGTCGGCCAGCTTGTCGCGGACTCCTTGTCCGCTCTGCCCTGGTCAGGAGCACTTGACACCTCAGACCCTCTATGAGCGGCGCTCCGGTTCCGGCCAGTGGCTGCTCCGAGTAACTCCCCATCCGCGCCCTCGCTACCGCATTGAAGGCTTGCCGGAGCGTCGGGGCGAAGGTCTCTATGACAAAATGCGCAACCTGGGAGCGCACGAAATCGTCACCGAGAGTCCGGAGCATGATCGTTCGCTCGCCCAGTTGGGTGAAGAGCAGGTCGCCGAGGTGGTCCGAGCCATTGTGACTCGCATGGCCGATCTCAAAAAGGACCCTCGGTTCCGCTACGTCTCCGTTTTCCGTACGCACGGCTCAGGTGTGGAACTCGAACACCCGCATTCCCAAATTACCGCTTTACCCTTTGTTCCACGTCCGCTCGTGGAGGAGCTGCGCTCCGCCAAACGCCATTTCGAGGGAAAGGAGCGCTGCTTATTCTGCGACATGATTCAGCAGGAGATGGAACAACGCGTGCGCACCGTGGACTGGAATGAAGCCTTTGTGGCTTTCTGCCCCTTCGCCTCGCGCGCCCCTTACGAAACCTGGATTTTTCCCGTGAAGCACCGCTGCTGTTTTGAGGAGGACTTAACGGATTGGAACGGTCAACGACGGCTCGCTCGCATGCTCAAGTCGCTTGTGGCCCGCATCGAGAAAATCGCGCCCAGCTATCGCATGGTCTTACACACGGCGCCCAATACGAAAGCTAAATTTGAAAAGCCGGACCATTGGACCTCGTTGGAGCACGATTTTCACTGGCACCTTGAAATCTTGCCGGAGGCTTTGCCTCGGCCTGCGTCTATCCTTCCCGAGGTTTATTACAACTCGGTTCCCCCGGAGGCGGCAGCTCTTCGCCTCCGCGAGTTGGCGGTGAGCGAAGAAGACAAAGCGCCGCCGCGGCCGGGTTCGTCGGCCTAGGTTTGGCTTCCCTCTCTACGGAGCCCATGACGATCTAAGCCGCGGCGTGTGTCTTTTGAACGGAGAGAGCCGGAGATTGTTCATCAAGTTCCACCGCCATCCTGCCGAAACATAATTCTGGGGGTGATCTCGAGCTTGAGCGGTCGCAAGTTCCCATTGCGCCCAGGGTCGTTGAGTCTGCGGCGGGGCGGGGTCCCACCGCGTCAACGCACGTTTCTGAGGCAAGCCGGGCGGACTTGTGGACGGCGAGACCACGCGCCCCGGCCTGGAAGAATGAACCTCGATGAACCAACGACCTGACGGGAAGGATGAAGCAGGTCAAGCCGCAAGGTTCAAGTATCCAACCCGCTTCCATGCAGTGGAACCACCGCCATTCGCAACTTGACGATAAGATGATGGGCCATGAAGAAAAGCCGGCGTCGGAGGGCTCCCTCGTGCCCCGAGCGGCCGAGGGGTTGGTGCCCATCGCTTGGTTCAACCAGTCGGATCTCGCCGTGGCGTGGCTGGATAGCAAGATGGTCGTGCGCAAGGCCAGCCAAGGGCTTGCGGCCCTGTTGGCCACGAAGGTCACCCTTCTTGAAGGGACGCCATGGACGACCTGGGTTGCGCCGCAGGACCGGGAGGCTGTTGAGGCCACCCTTGCCCAAGTCTTGGCGGATCACGGACAGTCACGGGTTCTGGAATCCCGCTACACGGCGAAATCGGGCGACCTTCACTGGTGCTCGACATTAGCCCTGGCCGCGCGCGATGACGAAGGGCAGCCCGCCAAGGGGTTGCTTCTCATTCTCTTGGACGCCACGGGAAAGAAACAATTGGAGGAAGACTTCAAAGAGCTGGAGCAACAATTCCTCGCGGCCCAAAAGATGGGGAGCCTGGGACTGTTGGCGGGGGGCATGGCGCATGATTTCAATAATTTTCTCGAGGTCATTCTCGGCTTTGCCTCACTGGCCCGTTCGCGCGTGTCCAAAGGAAGTGAGCTTTACGAGCCTCTACAGATGATTGAGGAGTCGGCACGCCGCGCCTCCGAGTTGACGTCCCACCTTTTGAATCTGGTTCGGGAAAGCGGCGAGCCAGGCGATGCCGCTCATCCGGAAGAGGTTCTGCAAAGGGTGGTCAAGATTATTCGACGAACCTTTGACCGGAGCATCCAGATTGAAACTCGGTTGGAGCCCAAATTGCCTTGGGCACGCGGTGACGCCCGAAGTCTGGAACAAGCCGTCCTCAACCTGGCCCTCAATGCGCGAGATGCCATGCCGGAGGGCGGCATCCTGCGGATAGCGGCTGCCCGAACCACCTTGACCGGCCAGGAGATGCCACGCCGGCTCTCCCTTTCTCCCGGCGATTACGTTCGTCTGACGGTCGAGGACACCGGAACGGGAATGGGAAGCGCTGTTCTGAAGCGAATTTTTGATCCTTTGTTCACCACGAAACCCGCGGGCGAAGGGACCGGCCTGGGGCTTACCGTGGTCCAAAGAATCGTGCAGGGTTGTGGGGGCGCCATTCAGGTGGAGAGCATCCCTGGAAAGGGATCCTCATTTATCCTGTTCTTGCCCGTGGCCCCAGCGCCACAGCGTGCGGCAGCCCCGAAACGCACTGCAGCGCTGGTTCGAGGGCGCGGCACCGTGCTGGTGGTGGAGGACGAGCCCATGGTGTTGGCGTTTGTGGAAAAGGGACTCAAGCAGTTGGGCTACACGGTGCTGACGGCAACCTCGGGGAAAGAAGCGTGCGAGCTTTACGCTCGCCACGCCAATCAAATTGGCTGCGTGTTGCTGGATATGATTATGCCGGAAATGAGCGGCCTGGAAACTTATGCTCGGCTCAAAGCCATTCGACCCGACGTCAAAGTGATCATGTCTTCCGGTTATAGCCGGGAGCGCTTTCCGGAGGAGCTGGCCGAGGCTGATTTCTTGGGGAAACCCTACTCCCTTGAGGCGCTCTCCCGGGCCATTGAGAAAATACGCTCCCGATGAAACGGGCCTCTACGACGGTTCAACCCGCCGATTTCTCGCGTCCGCTGCGGAAGGTTCTGGTGGCGGAAGATGACCCTGTCAGTCGGCGGCTGATTGAAGCGAGCCTGACACAATGGAGTTTGGAGCCGGTGGTGGCTGCGGATGGAGACGCCGCGTGGGCCATCCTTTCCAGGGCTGAGGCGCCCACGCTGGGTGTGATTGATTGGATGATGCCCGGGATTGATGGGCCGACGCTTTGCCGTCGGGCGCGTGAACGCCAGGGCACCCGCTCCGCCTACCTCATCCTGCTGACGGCGCGGGGCGGACCGGAAGATTTAGTGACCGGGCTGACCGCCGGGGCGGACGATTACATCACCAAGCCCTTCGATCGGGCGGAACTCCGGGCTCGGCTGGAGGTCGGAATCCGCGTCTTGGATTTGCAGGCTGAGTTGGCGCGTCGCATCGGCGAGCTCGAGCAAGCGTTGAAACAAGTAAAACGGTTGAAGGGTCTTCTGCCCATCTGCATGTATTGCAAAAGAATCCGAAATGACCACAACTATTGGCAACGGGTGGAATCTTATATCCGAGAGCATACTGAAGCCGATTTTACGCATGGCGTCTGCCCGGATTGCTATCAAAAGCTCGCGGAAGGCAAATAGGCGTGGTCGCAGGGGGCGCGGACCCCTTCCGCTGAGCGGCCTCCGACCTCGCCGCAGAATATCCTTGGCTGCGGGCGCCATTGTGTTCCCGGTCTTTGTGCATCCGTTAGTCTTGGCGGAAAATTTAGGAGCAGCCATGCCGGCCCGTCGTCAGGCCATGCCATTCCGTATCTCTACCCTTGGCATGGTTTGTCTCTACCTCGTCTGGCCCCCCAAGGGAATGTCTCAGCTTGTCATGCTGTTGGCGTTTCTCGCCGTCGGGTTGACCCTCTGGGTCATTTATCTTCGACAGAAGGTCAGAGAGCAGCTTGCCCTGAGCCGCGAGTGGACGCGTCGAGAAGCTTCACTTAAGAAACAATACTACGAGCTGTTTGAAAACGCCTACGACATCGTGTTTACAACCGACCTTCAGGGAAACTTTACCTCGCTCAATAAGGCCGCGGAGCGTGTCACCGGTATTGACCGAGCTTCGGCGCTCGGACGCCCTGTTTTCGACATCATTGCGCCGGAATATCGGGAACTGGTGCAGCGAATGCGGGAAAGCAAGCTGCGGGGCGGTCCGCCCACCACCTATGAGCTGGAGATCCAATCGAACGACGGTCGTCGCATCCCGCTCGAAATTAGCAGTCGCGTGATTTATGAAGAAGGTCGGCCGATCGGCATCCAAGGGATTGCCCGCGATATCTCGGAACGCAAGCGCGCCGAGCAGGCGTTGCGCGAGGAACGCAATCTGCTCCAGGCCTTTATGGACGCGCTGCCCGACCACATCTACTTCAAGGATTGCGAAGGCCGATTTCTCCGCTCGAACAAAGCCCAGGCTGCGTCGTTCGGCTTAAGCGACCCCTCCCAACTGGTCGGTAAGACCGACTTTGATTTCTTCACCCGGGAGCACGCCCGGCAGGCCTTCCAAGATGAGCAAGAGATTATTCGGACGGGCCGGCCGCTGCTGGTCAAAGTCGAAAAGACCGTTCACCCCGACGGTCGGGAGCGGTGGAAGCTGACCACCAAAATGCCGATGCGCGACGCCGCAGGTCAGATTGTGGGCACCTTTGGCATTTCGAGGGATATCACCGCGGAAAAGCAGATTGAGGAGGCCTTGCGGAAAAGCGAGGCGAGGTTTCGTCGGCTGGCGGAATCCAACATCATTGGGGTCACCATCGGCGACGAGACCGGGCGCATCGTGGAAGCCAATGACGCCTTCCTGAGCATCGTCGGTTACACTCGTCAAGACCTCGAAGCGGGCCACGTTCGCTGGGACACCATGATGCCGCCGGACCAGAAGCACATCCTTCAGACGATGGGCGAAAGCCTGCGCACCCTCGGCGTGGTGACGCCCATTGAAACGGTTCACCTTCACAAGGCCGGCCATCGTGTCCCCGTCCTGCTCGGCTTGGCCACCATCGAGGGTCGGGAGGGCCAGGCCATCGGTTTTGTCGTGAACCTCACGGAGCGCAAGCGGATTGAGCAGGAACTCCAAAGAGCGCGTGACGCCGCGGAGACGGCCAATCGCGCCAAAAGCGAATTTCTGTCCAACATGAGCCATGAGCTTCGCACGCCGTTGAACGGGATTATTGGCCTCACCGGCTTGGCGCTCGAAACCTCGCTCACCCAAGAACAGCGCGAATACCTCCGCCTGGTCAAATTCTCTGCGGAAAGCCTGCTTTCCGTGGTCAATGATGTTTTGGACTTTTCAAAGATCGAAGCGCGCCGCCTCGATTTGGTGGAAACCGAAACCGACTTGCGGGATCTGTTCGGAAACACCTTGCAGTCTCTGGCCTTCAGCGCCCACTCGAAAGGGCTTGAGTTGGCTTTGCGAGTGGACTGGGCGGTTCCCCAGCGCGTTTTGTGCGATGCGGACCGGTTACGCCAGGTCATCATCAACCTGGTCGGCAATGCCGTCAAGTTTACGGAGGCGGGGGAAGTGGTGCTTGCCATCGCTTCGCTTCGGCAAGGGGGCGGTCAGGCTGAACTCCGCTTTTCCGTCACGGACACGGGAATCGGCATTCCGCCCGACAAGCTCGCCGTAATCTTCGATCCGTTCGTTCAGGCCGACACCTCCGCCACGCGCCGGCACGGCGGGGCCGGATTGGGGCTGGCCATTTCCTCGCGGATTATCGCGCGGATGGGTGGGCAAATTAAGGTTGAAAGCCAACTCGGGAAGGGAAGTCATTTTTACTTTGACCTGAAGATGCCCGTTGTGGCCGTCCCTGAAGCGGGTTCCATCACGAGCGACCTCCCATCGCTCGAGGGTGTGCGGGTCTTGATTGCGGATGATCATGCCACCTGCCGCAGCATTCTGGAAGAGGTTATCCGGCATTGGGGGATGCATCCGGTCACGGCGGCGGATGGCGCGACGGCCTGGCAGCTTTGGCAGGACGCGCAACGCGCGGGCCAGCCCTTTAAGCTCGTCATCACGGATATTCTGGTCCCACCCCAAGACGGCTTGGCGCTGGCGCGCAAGGTTTACGCAAGCGGGAAGAAGGGAGAATCCCCCGTCATCCTTCTGGTTCCTATCGGAAGGCGCAATAAGGCTTTCCGCCGGCTCAACCCGGCCGTGGCGGCGTTGCTGTGGAGGCCGACCAAGGAGGAGGAACTGCGGGCAGCCATTCGGCGCGTGCTGGGAGGGGCTGAAGCGAAGTCGTCTCGACCAGCCTCCGCAGCCCCGTCCCACCGATCTGGCCGCCCGCTTCGTATTCTGCTTGCCGAAGATAACTCGGTCAGCCGAACCTTTGCGGCGCGACTGCTTGAACGACAGGGCCATCAGGTGACGGCGGTGTCCAGCGGCCGTGAAGCTCTGCGCGCACTCGAAGATCAAGGCGAGCAAAATTTCGACGTGGTTCTGATGGACGTTCAGATGCCGGACATGAACGGCCTTGAAGCAACCGCCGCGTTTCGGAAAAAAGCGCAAAGTTCCAAGCGGCACTTGCCGATCATTGCCTTGACGGCGGACATCCTGCCGGGTGATCCAGATCGCTTCCGGATTGCTGGAATGGACGGATACCTCTCGAAGCCTTTGGATCCAGAGAAGTTGGAGACCGCCTTGGAGTGGGTACGCGAGAAAGAGGAGCCGGGCGGCTTAGCCCAGGCGACGACGGCGGGTTCCGATCCGCCCTTCAATGAGGCTGAGCTATTGGCGCGTTTGGGCGGCGACAAGGAACTGCTGGCCGAACTGGCCGAAGTGTTTCTTGCCCAACTGCCGGACCACCTCAGAAACGTTCGCCGGGCGATCGAGCGGTGGGACGGTGCGGCCCTCGAGCAATCAGCGCACAAATTAAAGGGATCGCTCAGCCATTTTACAACCCGCTCGGCTTGGGTTGCGGTTGAGCGACTGGAGTTGATGGGACGGTCGGGGGATTTGGAAGGAGCACAGCAGGCGGCAAGCAACGCCGAAGAAGAACTCCATCGCCTGGCCGACCGCTTGGCGGATTTAACCCGCCCTCGAGCCCTCTAACGGCTGAGGATGGCGGGAGGCATTTTGCCAAGCAGCGGGAGCCGATATTTTTCCCGGAATGATGGCCCGGCGTGAGAGGGAGAAGCCCGCATGAAGGTATTAGTGGCGGAAGACGATGCGGTGACGCGCCGGCTGCTGGAGGTGTCGCTCACGCGATGGAACTACGAGTCGGTCTCGACGGCTGATGGCAACGAGGCGTGGGAGATTCTCCAGCGGCCCGACGGTCCGCGCCTGGCCATCTTGGACTGGATGATGCCGGGAAAGAACGGCTTGGAGATTTGTCGCGCTCTGCGCCAGACTTCAAGCGAACGGTATATTTATGCTCTCATGCTGACGGCGCGGACCGAGCGAGCCGAGGTGCTGGAGGGGTTGGAAGCCGGGGCGAACGATTATCTGGTGAAGCCGCTCGATCTGGCTGAGTTGCGGGCGCGGCTGCGCACCGGCCATCGCATTGTGGAGTTGCAAAGTCAACTTATCGAAGCGCGCGAGTCTCTGCGGCACGAAGCCACCCACGACGCGCTGACCGGATTGTGGAACCGTGCGGCGCTTTTCGACATCCTTGAGCGGGAGTTGAACCGCGCTCGACGGCAAGCCCAGCCTCTGACCCTTATCATGGCGGATTTGGACTTCTTTAAGCACATTAACGACCGGTACG
Organism: Acidobacteriota bacterium; assembly: GCA_021838785.1. Lineage (GTDB taxonomy): Bacteria > Acidobacteriota > Terriglobia > UBA7540 > UBA7540 > JAKCCV01. The sequence continues at coordinate 49,545 of JAKCCV010000014.1, forward strand.
GCCACTTGGCCGGCGACATCGTTTTGCGCGAGGCCGCCCTCCGCCTTCGCTCCGTTCTTCGACCGTACGATTCGGTGGGCCGTTACGGAGGCGAGGAGTTCATCGTGGTGGTGCCGGCTTGCGAGGGCTCGGGCTCGCTGGGCCTGGCGGAAAGAATCCGCGGTGTGGTCGGTTCCACGCCGATCTCTACGCCCGACGGGGTGGTGGCGGTCACGCTCAGCGTGGGCGTCGCGGTGGCCAGGGGCGCGGAAATCCCCGCCGCGGACGCTTTGATTCGAGCCGCCGACATGGCTCTTTATCGAGCCAAGCAAGAGGGGCGAAATTGCTCGCGGATGGCGGAGAAGTGAACATCAGCCTCTTCCGCATCCCTGATGGCTCGGCAACCGAAGGCATGCTGACAGCGACAATTTATGAGATTTTTCAACCGCTTTATGAGAAACTACGGACACTGTCAAGAGGATGGCTGTCGCCGCAGAGTTGACGCGTCGCCTGGAGAGAACGGGAAAAAGGCTCGATGCTTCCTTTTGAGTCGCCGGGAGAGGGATAGATGAAAATTTTGATTGCGGATGCAGACGCCACGTCACGGCAATCGCTCGAATCGTTGCTCACCCAATGGGGTTATCAGGTGATGGCGGCGACGGAAGGCCGAGAAGCTTTCCGGCAGCTCGTTCAGCCGGAGGCGCCGAAGCTCGCTATTTTGAGCGCTCATCTGACGGCGCTGGACGGAATCGAGGTTTGCCGCGAAGTGCGGAAGCGCGACGACCTTGATTACACCTACCTGATGGTGCTGCTGGGCCGCGGCGAGGACAGGACCCCACGACAAGCCGCCGAAGCCGGGGCCGATGATTACTTGCTTTCCCCAATCGTGGATGAGGAGTTGCGAGTGCGGCTGCGGGCGGCGCGACGGATTCTGGGGCTGCGTCATCAACTTCAGGAGGCCCAAGCCGCCCTCGGATATCAGGTTTCTCACGACCCACTGACCGGGCTGATGAACCGCGCTGCGACCTTGGATGTTTTGAGGCGTGAACTGGCACGGGTCCGGCGGGAGAAATCTCCCGTCGGGGTCATCAAGGTGGAACTGGATGATTTCCGGGCGATCAATCAAAAATACGGGAGCGCGGTGGGAGACAGCGTATTACGGGCAACCGCCCGCAAGCTGCGGGCTGCGGTACGGCCCTATGACGCCCTCGGGCGCTTTGGTGTGCAAGAATTCCTTATCGTCGCGCCGGGCAGTGATATTCGCGAGGCATTGGCCCAGGCTGAGCGCCTCCGCGTGGCCGTGGTCAGCGAAGCCGTAGAAATCAGCGAGTGGGGTCGCCATGTCCCGGAAGGTCAAGGACGACTCAACGTCACCGTGTGCTTGGGCGTGGCCGCGAGCAGTCAGGCTCCCGATCCCGACTCCTTGATTCGCGCTGCCGAAGCAGCTCTCCGGCGCGCCCGCGCCGCGGGTCCGAACCGGGTTGAAATCGCCTCCCCGGAAGAACTGGCTGCCACGTAAGCAGTCTCTCTCAGATTCCGAGGCCGACCCCGCCGCCCAGGGCTGCCGCTGATGGCGCTGAATCGCTCTCTTGATTCAGCGCGGCAGGCTCCTCACCCCTTGCTGACAGGCACCCAGCCTGGAAGCGCTTGGAGCTTACTTAAGAGCTTTGCGATTTGTTTTGGCCCAGGCGCTTTTGCTGCTGACGCCCTTCATCTCCGGCGAATGGGCGCCGCAGGCGCATTTGCCCTCTTTGGTTGCCATGGTCATGCAGGGGCAAGACTTTGTTTTCATGCAACTACACACATACACGGTCTTGTCCTTGGCGCCAGCCTTCGCAGCCGGGCGAGCGCTCAACAGTTGCGCTGCCCCCAGGGAGAACGCCAACGCCGCTCCGAGTAGAACAGCTTTGTGAATGGACTGCCACCTTTTCCTCATCGTTCCTCCTCCTAGGTCTATGGTATGTAAAGAATGCTATCAGCCGGCTTGCGCCGCGTCAAGCGGAGTTTCGGGAGCGCACCCAGACGGGCCCATTGGCCCGCCGCGATGGGCCGCCGCTTGGCGGTTCGGCACGGACGGCGGTAATCTTGAGGAGATGGGAGGCAACGATGAGCGAACTCAGCATTCAGACTGATCGAGTGGAGTTGAAAGTTTCTGACGGAAGCACGATGGCCGCTTACGTAGCGCGGCCAAGCGGTGCGGCCAAGTGTCCCGGAATAATGATTTTTCAGGAAGCCTTTGGCGTGAACTCGCACATTCGTAACGTCACCGACCGTGTGGCTCGGGAGGGTTTTGTGGGCATTGCGCCGGAGCTGTTCCACCGCACCGCTCCCGGCTTCGAAGGAGACTACGCCAATTTCCAGCCCGCTATGCAACACATTCGCGCCATGACGACGCAAGGGCTCGAAGCCGACCTCCGCGCGACCTTCGATTGGCTGGCCAACTTCCGCCAAGTCAACGCGGAGCTTATTCATGCCATGGGCTTCTGCATGGGAGGGCGGGTCTCATTTTTAGCCAACAGCATTCTTCCTCTGAAGAGCGCCATTTCATACTACGGCGGCGGCATTGCTCCGGAGCTGTTGCCGCGCGCTTCCGCGCTTCACGCCCCCATGCTGTTTTTCTGGGGCGGCAAGGATCAGCACATCCCGCCGGCGCAGCGCCGCGCCGTGGTGGATGCGCTGTCTGCGGCCGGCAAACCGTATATCAATGTTGAATTTTCGGAGGCGGACCACGGCTTCCATTGCGACGAGCGGCCATCCTACCACGCCCGCTCCGCGCGGCTGGCTTGGGGCATGACGCTCGAGTTTGTGAGGTCGTAACGCGGTGCGTTCGGCTGGCAAGCTTGGGGTCGTTGGGACCTCGTGGGGTCGGGGGCTGGCTCACAGGCGGTTGATAACGCTGGCAAGATATCCCGCGCCGAAGCCGTTATCAATGTTCACCACGGCGATGTTGGAGGTGCAGCTATTGAGCATCCCCAATAGCGCGGCAATGCCGCGAAAGCTTGCGCCGTAGCCGATGCTGGTGGGGACGGCGATGACGGGAACGGCCACCATGCCCGCCACCACGCTCGGCAACGCCCCTTCCATGCCCGCCACCACGATGACCACGCGCGCCTGGCGCAGCCGGCGGCTCTGGCTCAGGATGCGGTGAATGTTGGCGACGCCCGCGTCGTAAATCGCCTCGACGCGGTTGCCCATCACCTCCGCCGTGACCACCGCTTCTTCGGCCACGGGAATGTCGGAAGTTCCCGCGCTCACCACCACGATTTTCCCTTTACCGCGAAGCTTTTTGTCCCGCAGCAGGGCAATCGCTCCCGAAGCCGGATGAAATTGGACCGAAGGGTTAAGGCGGCGGAGCCGCTCGGCCACTTCCTGGTTGGAGCGTGTAATCAGGATGTTGTGCCGGTTGCGTAACATGCGCCGCACGATGCCCTCGATCTGTCGGGGCGTTTTGCCCCGCCCGAAGACCACTTCGGGAAATCCCTGGCGCAGGGAACGGTGATGGTCAATGCGGGCGTAACCGATGTTTTCAAAAGGCAGGTTGCGCAGACGATCCACCGCTTCTTCGACCGGCAGTTGGCCAAGGCGAACCTTGCGTAGCATGGCCCGGATTTCTTCTGGGGTCATTAGGGAAATCCCTCCACTCTCGAGTCGCAGCGCTCGACCGGCGGAGTCGCTGCTCCCTGCTTAAATCATTGCGGCTTACCCACAGTATAGCAGCCTGCGCGTTCAAGAGGCTTTCTTGACTTGGCAGACGAGCGTAGCGGACAATGCCTGCTATGCGCAGAGGCGCGCCCCGCAATCTGAAAACCGTTGTTTTAGGTGTGACCGGAGCCAGCGGAGCAAGGTTTGCCCGATGCGCCTTACAGATGTTGGAGTCCGATGAGCGGGTTGGAAAGATTCACCTGGTCATTTCCGGGGCGGGGCTCAAGGTATTGCGCAGCGAACTCGATCTGACCGTCTCGCGCACCGAGACGCTGGCCACGGCGCTTGCGGCGCGGCCCGTCTCCAAAACAGAGCTTCTGCTCGATTCCGATATTGGCGCTTCCATTGCCAGCGGCTCCTACCACCATGACGGCATGATTATCCTCCCGTGCAGCACCGGGTGCCTGGCACAGATTGCGCACGGCTTTTCACAGACCCTCATCGAGCGCGCGGCCGACGTTTGCTTGAAGGAGCGGCGCAAGCTGATTTTGGCGGTTCGCGATACGCCTTTGAGCCGCGTCCACCTGCAGAACATGCTGCTGGCACAGGAAGCGGGCGCAGAGATCTTCCCCATCATGCCGTCGTACTACCATCAGCCGCGAACGATTGAGGATTTAGTCACGCAATTCTGCTGCCGCGTGCTGGCGCACCTTGGACTGGACCAAGCCGTCCAGTTTCGATGGGAGGGCGAAAAGCCAGCCCCAAAGACCAAAATCACCCGATGATCATCCGAGCCGCTATCATCATGCTTTCGCTGGTCGGCTTGGGGGACGCCATTTACTTTACCTTCGCTTATTATGGCCGGGTGCGCAAGGCGGCTTGGGTGCCGACGATTCTCTGCGCGCGGGAAGGCTCCAACTGCGTGACCGTGGTTCAGACGCCTTGGGCGCGGGTGTTCGGCGTGCCCAACTCGCTGCTCGGCATCGTCTATTATCTTACGCTGGCAGCTTGGGCGCTGATGGGCCCGCGAGTGGACTTGCAGCTTGCGGGCGCGGTGGTTCCTCTGAGATGGTTTTTTCTGGCGGCCAGTGGGGTGACGGTTTTACTGGGTTCCTATTTGATTTATGCGCTCTTAAGGAAGCTTCACACGCACTGCCCGCTCTGCTATCTGGCGCACGGCATCAACGCCGTGTTGTTGGGGTTGTTGTTCTTGTTTCGTTGAAAGTGGCGGCAAGATTTGTCAGCCCGGCGCGTGCCGGACGATGGTCGGCCGAGTGGGGTGCGGCGGCTTATCAAGGCCGAGGAGCACGCTTTTGCGTGGCCCTCGATAGGTTGGCAGAGGAGGATGCGTGCTGAACAAGGCTTCATGCGGGAAAGCGCATAGGGCGGGCCGGCGAGATTTTCTCTCGACCTGCACGCGCGGAATGGCCTGGTCGGGCTTGGCGGCTCTTGGGCTTAACGGGCCAATTGAGATGGCGGTGGCCACAACGGAGCCCCGAACGGTCGGGCCCATCTCCTCAACTCGCGGTTCGGCGAACGCCGTCCCGGCAACGTCGTTGCAACTCCTCGGCCTGATGGCGGATGCCGCCCGCGTGCCGGAGGATATATCCTATTATCGTCGCTTGATAGATTTCTGCCGAGACTGGAAGCTGAACGCCCTGCTGCTCTCCCTCACGGATGACCAGGGTTGCGCGCTACGGTTTAAGAGCCACCCGGAGCTGCTCACTCATGCCCATGCGCTCACACCGCGCGAGGCGCGGGAGTTGGCTGAATACGGCGAGCGGCGCGGCGTCGAGCTCATTCCGATTATCGAGTCCTTTGGCCACACGCGCTACATTACGGGGGTGCCGCGATGGGCCCACTTAGCCGACCAGCCGCCGGACGAAAAAGGACACTTTGATGGCATCATTCCGGTGTCACCGGAAACGCTGCGCCTGATGACCGATCTCTATCGCGAGACGGCTGCGATCTTCCCGTCGCGCTATCTTCACGGCGGCTGCGACGAGGTGCATTGGGGCGGATCCAAACTGTCGCAGGAGGCGCTGCGAACCCGTTCGCGAGTGGAAATCTGGGCGGATTATCTCAATTCGCTCGATCAAGTGGCGCGCGGCTTCGGAAAGGATTTTGTTGTCTGGGGCGATTACGTTTTGCACAAAGAGCCGGGCATCCTACCGCGATTGCGCAAGGACATCATCGTCATGGACTGGCAGTATTACCAGGTGGATCCGCGGCCGCTCCAGGAGGCGGCGCGGAAAGTGATGGCAACGGGACTGCGAGCGATTGGAGCGCCGGCGGTCATCTCCTGCCGGTGGGGGCCACGGCCCGGCCTGAGCGCGCTCGAAAACATCGCCGCTTATGCGGAGGCTTATCGGAGCCTCCATCACCCCGGAGCTCTGGGCGTGATTGTCACCAACTGGATTCCCTGCCGTTATCTCCAAAACTCCATTTGGGACAGCTTTGCCTACGCCGCTATCGCTCTGCGCGAAGGGGCTGCTCGGGCGCGAGCCGCGGCGTTCCCGGCATTCGTCGAAAAGCATTACGGGGCACGTTGGAATGACCACTGGGCCGACATCTTCACCACGATTTATGAGCTGGCGCCCCCCAAGCCACCCTGCGCTCCGCCGTGGATGCAACCCACGCTGCCGATTCCCTGGCGAAACGTGGAGGAACTAAGAGCTGCGGCCAGCGCCGACCACGGCGTCGAACCCCCGTGGGGGCATTTGCTGGCACAGATCGTCATGGCAGAGGATTCGGTGCGGAAGAATTCGCGTGATTTTCGTTCTTTCCGTTTGACGGCGGAATACCTGGATTACGTGTTCTGGCGGCAAAGCGTGGTCGCCGACCTAGCTCGAAGACGCCCCGACGACGCTGCCGCGGCGCGGTTGATTCGGCTGATTGCCGAGCGCGACCGCCATCTTTTGAGTCGCCTGAGCGCCGACTGGAACGAAGGCCGGCCGCCCGACGCCGCCAGCAGGCTGAGGCCGGTGTTCGACTTCGGGCCGGGAGATCAATTGGTTTTCACGTTCAGCCAGGCCACGGCGTTCTCGGCGCAACTTGCGAAACAGCCAGAGCAATTCACCCGCGCGCTGGTCGCCGCGCCGTCGTCCATGACGTTCGGGATGGCGCCGCGGGCGGTGGCAAATTCCGTCTGAAGGAAAGGGCTCAACAAGCGATGGAAGAAATCTTCTCAAATCCCAAACCGATGCCCGAGCCGAGAGGGTCTCTTGCTGCTTTGGGTCATAAAATCCGGGTGACGCTCGAGATGATAAAGTTCGAGCACTCGATTTTCGCTCTGCCGTTCGCATTGGTGGGCGCAATGCTGGCGGTTCATGGTTGGCCCACGTGGAGTCAGATTTTCTGGCTGATAGTCGCTATGGTCGCGGCGCGAAGCGCAGCCATGACGTTCAATCGCATCGTTGATCGTGACATGGATTCGCTCAACCCGCGCACGCGGATGAGAGCCTTGCCCGCCGGCCGGCTGAGCGTGCAATTCGCCGTGGCGTTTACCGTGGTTTCCTGCGCTGTCCTGGTCCTTTCGGCGTGGGAGCTGAATCCATTGGCGTTCAAATTATCTCCGGTGGCCTTGGCGATTTTGCTGCTCTATTCCTATGCCAAGCGTTTCACGTTGTTCACCCACCTCATACTCGGCTTTGCCGACGGACTGTCCCCCGTGGCTGCCTGGATTGCGATGCGGGGCGACGTTAGCTGGAGCGCCATCTTGCTCGGGGCAGCGGTGGCGCTGTGGGTGACGGGTTTTGACCTGATTTATGCTTGCCAGGATGTGGAGTTTGACCGGTCTCACGGCATCTATTCGGTTCCGAGCCGCTTTGGGGTGGCCACGGCGCTCTACCTGTCCCTCTTCTTTCACTCGGGGATGTTGGTGCTGCTCGCGGAAGTGGCCCGTCGAGAGCACCTGGGAGTTTTTGCCTGGGTTGGTCTTGCCCTGGTGGGAATGCTCTTGGCTTACGAACATTGGCTCGTGCGACCCAAGGACCTTTCTCGCCTCAACGCGGCGTTTTTCACCGTCAACGGCTACATCAGCATCCTTTTCTTCATTACCTGGGCCGCCGACCTGTGGGTCCATTGAGTTTTCGGGCTGCGGACGATTGGCCAGACCGACAGCCGAACCGACGGAGCCCGCAATCTGCTTATTGGATTCGGTGAGGGGACTCGATTTCGCGGAAAACCAGGGAGTCAAAGATGGCCAGGACGTGCTTGCGGTAATTCAGCATGCGCTCGACCATGGGCTTTGACCACGGCTCGCGCAACGCCAGTTGTTGCCAGCGATGAAGAATGTGCGGAGGCACGTCAATATCGGCTCGAAGCTTCTCGAGCGGCTGGCCGCGTAGAAAGAGACCGTAAAAGAAGGCGGCTTCCTGTTGCGGTTCGGCGAGCGCGTTGTCGTAAATTTCCATGCCCGTTCAACTTCCTCAAAAGCTCATTCTAATGCGAATTTCGCCCTCCGGCAAAACGTCCTTGCCGCCCCCCTGCGGCTAAAGCCCCATCTTACACCAATTGTCAAGCCCCGCAGGCTGGTTGTCTTGGTGTTGACACGGGGCGCTTCCGGGGTTGACAATCTGGAGCGCGTCAGCATCCGCTGAAGCGCAGTCATCACTTCCAGGAGGTCAACCATGAGAGCTTGGAGGAAGACATGGGTCGCGGTCGTAAGCGTTTTCATTCTGGCGTCCCCTCTGCTCGGCGGGCCGCAGTCCTCTTCGCCCCGACCGTTCAACTTGATTCGATGGAATCACGGCAAATTCATTTTCGGCGTGGATTACTATCCCGAGGCCTGGCCGGAAAGCCAGTGGGAAAAAGATGCGGAGATGATGCAAGCCGCGGGCATCAATTTTGTCCGCATGGGGGAGTTTGACTGGGTGAAGATGGAGCCGGAGGAAGGTCACTTTGATTTCTCGTGGCTCGATCGCGCGTTAAAGATTCTGAGCGCACACGGCATCCATGCCGTCCTGGGAACGCCAACCGCGGCCCCGCCCGCTTGGCTGTATGCCGAATATCCCGATATTGCCGCCGTGAATGCCGAGGGCATCCGCTATCGTTTCGGCTCGCGCCGAAATTATTGCCTCAACAACCCGCATTTCCTCCAAGCGACGCGGCAGATCGTCACGGCGCTGGCCGAGCATTACAAAAACAACCCCGCCGTCATCGGCTTCCAAATTGACAACGAACTGGGCAATCCGTACTGCTTTAACCGTTACTGCCTGGCCGCTTTCCAAAACTGGTGCCGCAACAAATATAAAACGCTTGATGCGCTCAACCGGGCCTGGGGAACCGTGTTCTGGGGGCAGACCTACACGGCATGGTCCCAAATTCCTCTGCCCTGGAACACGCTTTTTGGCGTCCACAATCCGAGCTTGGCGCTCGATTATGATCGCTTCTTCAATGATTCGACGAAAAGTTATTTGGAACTTCAGGCCAGGATTTTGCGGCGCATTGCTCCGAACAAGGCCATCACGACCAACGAGATGGGGTTGTTCGACGCCATTGACTACTCGAAGCTCAACACGGCCCTCGATTTTGTCGCTTGGGACAATTACCCGATGTTCGACCAGAATCACTCCAACTACTTTGGGCCGGCGCTCGCCCACGATCTGATGCGAGGGTCGAAGAACAATCAGAACTTTATGGTCATGGAAGAAGAGGCCGGCTTGCCCGGCTGGACGATGTTTTGGGGGCATCAGGCACCGGCGGCACTCTATCGCGTGTGGGCTTATCAGGCGGTAGCCCATGGCGCCGACGGGGTTTGTTTCTTCCGCTGGCGCACTTCCACTTACGGGACCGAGCAGTATTGGCAGGGCGTTCTTGATCAGGATAGCTATCCAAACGCGCGTTATCGCATCATCGCCCGCATGGGAAAGGAGATTCAGCGGCTGACGCCGGTTCTGGAAGGCTCGCACGTCGTTTCAAAGGTCGCCCTGTTGGTTTCCCCGGATAGCCGATGGGCGTTTCACATTCAACCGCTGACGAAAGGCTTCAATTACAACCGCCAGCTCTACCGTTACTACGACGCCTTTCGCCGTCGGGCCGTCAATGTGGATGTGGTGTTCCCGCAAGACAACTTTTCCGCCTACAAGGTCTTGGTAGCTCCTTCGCTTTTCGTGGTGAATGCGGAGCTGGTCCGCAAGCTGACGCAATTTGTCCGTGGCGGGGGCCTCCTGATCCTGACCTATCGTTCCGGCGTCAAGGACTCGCATAACGTTTATACCACGCTGACGCTGCCCGGCCGCCTGGCCCCGCTGGTCGGCATTGCCATTCACAATTACGATCCTGAAACCACCCAGCAACAGAAAATTGTCATGAGCAACGGCACCAGCTATCCGGCGGACGTCTGGTTTGACATCTTAACCCCGACAAGCGCGCGCGTGCTGGCAACTTACGGGGAGGATTTTTACGCCGGCAAGCCAGCGGTTACGATCAACCGCTATGGCCGCGGGGCGGTCATCTATGTGGGCACGGAGCCACGGTCGAGCAGATTCTACAGCGGGCTCGTCCAACTCGTCGCGCGGCGAACCGGATTGGCGCTCGGTCCCAAGCTGCCGAACGGGGTTGAAATGGCGACACGGCAAAAAGCCGGTGAGAAAATCATCTTCCTTCTCAACTACACGAGTCAGCCCCAGTCGGTGGACGTAGGTGCGGTCACTCGTAATGCGTTGACGGGTCAAGCTGAGAACGAAAGCGTCCCGATTCCTCCTTACGATGTTCGAGTGCTGACTCGGCGTTGAGCGATGCGCGGCGATGTGGGCGAGCAAGAACCGCTAATTTCCAACGAATGGAGCGCGGACCGCATCGGAGGAATCGCAAAATACACGGAGGATGTTATGCCTGGTCAACCGCGGGCGTCGAAGCCCACTGGCCATCGAGCGCCTTTCCGCTTTGGTTACTGTCGCCGGCTCATTCGGCGGCGCGGCGGCATCGCCTGAACGAACGCCGGTGACGCTCCGCCTTCTCTAATCCCATCATTTAGCTTTGCGGCTTTTCCTCATGCCGCCGGCCGAGGGAGCGTCGGCTGAAAATTGAGAGTTGTAGTCTGGGTACGGAGGATGTGGAACGATGTGGAACGGATGGGCCTTCAACTCCCGCATGGCGATTTGGACGGCGGTTTGCAACTGAGGGTCCTGTCCTTGACGCCAGAGTTCTGGATTCATTGACACTTTGACGTCTGGGGTGACGCCATGATTTTCCACGTCCCATTTCCCATTCGGGAAATAGATAGCTCCCTCGGGCGCGGTGACCATCGTGCCGTCCATGAGAACGGGATATCGGCCGATGCCAACCAGCCCTCCCCACGTGCGCGTGCCGACCAGCGTGCCCACATGTTCCTGCTTAAAGGTATAAGGCAGGTAATCGCCGCCGGAACCGGCAAAGTGATTGGCAATCATGACTTTGGGGCCAAAAATAGCAGCCGGAGTGACCTCAATATGACCGTGGCGGGCAAGCCAGAAACTGAGCACCGGCTGCTGTAGCTTATCAATAACGTAGTTGGCCAGCAGACCACCGTGGTTGAATCGCTCATCCACGATCACGCCCTTTTTACCGATTTGTGAGAAAAAATAGCGGTTGAAATAGGTCCAGCCTCCCTCATACGTATCCGGCAGGTACACGTAGGCCAGTTGGCCGTGGCTGAGCTGTTTCACCAACATGCGGTTGTGATGAACCCAGGCGCGCTTCCGCAAGGCCAACTCACTGGCAACAGGCACGACGGTGACTTGCCGCGAGTCCGTCCCGTCGGGATTGGGACCAACGGTCAGCACCACTTGCTTGCCCGCCGTTTGTTGGAAAAAGGAATAGATATTTTCGGTGCCGTAAACCGGTCGGCCATTGACGGCGAGCAAATAATCACCCACTTTCACGTTGATGCCGGGTTGAGTGAGCGGAGCGTGCAGTCCGGGATTCCAATTTTCGCCACTGTAGATGCGCGAAAAGCGATAGCGGTTATGGTCAATCGTGTAATCGGCGCCCAACAACCCGACAGGCGTCGGATGCGGCGCGCTGAGGGGTGCGCCTTCCAAGAAAAGGTGGGAGACCGTGAGATTGCCCAGCATGTCATGGAACAGGTAGCCCAAATCAGCGCGGGTTTCGACTCCGGGAAGAAAACGCGCATAGTAGCGCTCGGCGGCCGAGAGGTTGAGGCCATTAAACTGGGGCGAATAGAAGTAGGATTGCTCGATGCGCCAGACCTCATAGTACATTTGGCGCCATTGTTTCAGCGGGTTGACGCGCACCTTGAGGTGGGCGGTGCGCAGGACGCGGGCGCCGTGGGTCACGTGGAGAGTCGCGGGGACGATCTTCCACTCATGGCCCTGCTCGATCAGCATGTGCTTGCCATCGGCGGACAGAACGAATTGCTTGATGACGGGGAGCACCAACTTCGCTTTCCGGCTCTTTACGGTGAACCGATAGAGGGAAAGCGCCGGATGGTCAGGGCGGCTTTCGGCCACCACGGGCCCGGCGGTGAGCCACAGAACTCCGGGCCCGGAAACCTCCAGGTCCTTGTAGTCGCGGGGTGGCATGGGAAGGGCAAGAATGCGCTGGCTCAGGCCCGCAAAATCAATGGTTACTTTGGCGGGTTTGACCGGCGCGGTTTTTTTCTCACCCGCTTTGGCTGGGGCCTTTGGGGGCGCGGTCTTTTCCTCGCCGGGCCGCGGCGCCAGCGGCGAGGGAATGTTCGAGCGGAGCACCGCCAGGTAGGGGCTGTAAACCGTGGGATGGTCAATGGCAGAAAGATCGCCGACCTCGCCGCCCGTGTCCGGGTTGGTGCTGGCCAAGAAGTACAGATATTTGCCGCTTGGATCGAAGCGCGGGATTTCCGCGTCGCTCATTCCGTCAGTGATTTGCGTGGATTTGCCGGAAGCGAGCGAATAGACGAAGATGGCATGAATCTCGTTCGGCAGAATGTTCGTATAGGCGAGCCAACGACTGTCGGCGGACCAGGCGGCGTAGAAGGGGCGGCCCGATTCGTCGTAGTAGCGCGTGGCCACGAGCGTAAGCTGGTTGGTCTTTACGTTCACTATCCACAAATGCTGGGCGATGTCGTTCAACGCGATGTAGCGGCTGTTGGGCGACCAGACCGGATGGTAAAAATACGTGGGATGGGAGCCAAGAGGAATTTTGTGGATCGGGCCAATGCCGTTTTGCGGGCTGATGTAAAGCTGGTATTGTCCCGAGGCATCGGAAAAGTAGGCAATCCATTTGCCGTCGGGCGACCAAGCCGGATAGCGTTCGCAGGCGCCGGTCGTTCGGGTGATGTCTTGGGCGTTGCCGTGCTTTGCAGGAACCGTCAAAATATCACAATGCGCCTGAAAGACGGCGCGGACGCCGTGGGGGGAAATGCCGGGATGAACGAGCGCATGGGCGACGTTATCCCAGTGGGGCTGCGCGGAGGGGAAATCGGCGCGCAGCGTGACGTGGACACGCCGAATCTTCCCTGACTTCACATCCAGCAGGAACAGCTTGCCCATTTCCGCGTAAACGATGGCCGGACGCGAGGTGTCGAGCGCTCCCGCGCTGGCGGAGAGAATGTCGTGGCCGTCGTCGGGAGAAACCGGCTGCACGCTTTTCGATGCCAATCGGTAGCGGTAGAGACGAAAATGACCCCCCGTGCGGTCCGACAAAAAGTAGATGGCATGGCCGACCCACATCGGGTCCATGTTGTTGCTGTTGCCTCGCGGCAGCGTCACCACGCTCGAATTCCTCAGCAAAGCGATGCGGATGCGCGCTTCCATGCCGCCGCGATAATGTTTCCAGGTTTCAAACAGCGTATGATTGCGGAAAGGGACGTAGGCCAGGCGCTGCCCGTGCGGAGAATAGGAACCCTGCGTGGCCCACGGCAACGGCAGCGGGGTGGGAAGGCCGCCGTGAATCGAAACCGTGAACAGTTGGAAGTAGAGCGGGTCCACGCTGTACCGGTTGGAACGAAACAGGACGCGCCGGCCGTCGTTCGTCCAACCGACCGTGATATCCGGGGCCGGGTGCCAGGTGAGCCGACGGGCCGGGCCGCCCTCCGCCGGCATGACATAAACATCCAGATTGCCGCTATCGTTGCGGGTGAATGCCAGCCATTGACCGTTCGGAGAAAAGACAGGCCAATTGTCCTGCCCCTCGCCGGAGGTGAGCCGCACGGCCACGCCGCCTTTGCGGCTGACCGACCACAAGCTGCCGGCGTAAGAAAAAACGATGCGCGTGGCGCTAACGGTGGGATGTTGAAAAAGAATGGGTCCCGTCTGCGCGAAGAGCGCGCCGCACGCGCCCAGCATCCACACAAGCTCGATAAGCCATCGAACAAAAGAATTTCGAATGATATTAACCTCCCAAAGCAAGAATGAGGATCCGACGCCCTTGGGCATGTTAGCATAAAGCGTCGGCCAACAAACCCACAAGGCGCTCTTCGTTCGCCGCACCCTTGAAGGCGGGGCAACTTCCCTGCTCAGTGGCGGCTTGCGGGTGCGGAGAACCGACGGCGCGCCGGCGGGTAGATATTCTAAAAGGCGCTGCCTATAATCAAGTTGTCATGGATGAGCGAAGGCGATTGACCGCCATGGTGAAAGCGGCGGGTTGAGCGGCGAAGTTGAGTCCAAGGATTTTGGACTCCGTGCTCGCTAGGCTGCCGAAACAGAACGACCCGAACGTTCTCGTGGGCTTTGATCGGGCCGACGACGCAGGAGTGTATCGTCTTTCGGAGGACTTGGCGCTGGTGGAAACGGTGGACTTTTTTACGCCCATCGTGGACGATCCTCGCACGTTTGGCCAGATCGCCGCCGCGAATTCACTGAGCGATATTTACGCGATGGGCGGGCAGCCGCGAGTGGCCCTCTCGATTGTCGGCTTTCCCAATGAGGGACGCGACCCGGAGATTCTCCTGGAGATGGCCGAAGGCGGCCTGATAAAAATGCAGGAGGCGGGCTGCACGGTCATCGGCGGCCATTCCATTGGCGACGAGGAGATCAAATTTGGATATGCGGTCACCGGCACGATTCACCCGGAGCGCATCCTCACGAACGCTGGGGCAAAGGTCGGCGATCGCTTGATTCTGACGAAACGCATCGGCACGGGCATCATCTCGACGGCGCTCAAACAAGGGCGGGCAAGCGGCGAAGCCGTGGAAGCCTCGATTGTCTCGATGTCCAGCCTGAACCGCGCCGCAAGCGAAGCCGCCCTCGCTTTTGAAGTCCATGCCGCCACGGATATTACGGGTTTCGGCTTGCTCGGCCACGCGCGCGAGATGGCCCTAGCGAGCGCGGTCAGTCTGGTTGTGGAGAGCGGCCAAATCGAGTTCCTGCCCGGCGCGGTGGAATATTCGCGCCAAGGCTTTTTGCCCGGCGGACTGAAACGCAACATCGAGTTTGTGAGTTCTTGCGTTCAAATCCGATCAAGCGTTCCCGAGCAGGTCCGAAATCTGCTTTACGACCCGCAGACTTCCGGCGGACTGTTGATGGCCGTCGCTTCCCGGGATGCCCAACCTCTTTTGGCGCGACTGCGCGAACTGAATGCGCCGGCGCAAATCATCGGCGAAGTGATTCCCAAAACTCATCCGCTGATAGAGGTTCGTTAGCGAGATTCGGCGTCCCCCTGGCCAGGAGCGAGGCGAAGCGGCCTTGAGGGGCAGGGATCCATTTCACCCGATGTTGTCACCTGGAAGGTCAGACACGGCCCGCAGATGATCGAGATTATTCCGGTGAAAAGCGAGGCACAGGTTGGGGCGATCCGGTCGCTTTTTCGCGAGTACGCCGGCTCCCTTGAAACCGATTTGTGCTTCCAAAGTTTTGAGCAGGAGTTGGCGGAGCTGCCGGAAAATTATTTAGGGCTTTATCTGGCGCTGGAAGAGGAAAGGCCCGCCGGCTGTGTCGGGTTGCGAAACCTTTCCGAACGAGTTTGCGAGCTCAAGCGGCTCTACGTGCGGCCGGCTTATCGCAGCCAGGGCCTCGGCCGGCGGCTCGTGCTGGCGGCGAGCGCAGAGGCGCGTCGCCTTGGCTACGAGCGGATGCGGCTCGACACGCTACCTTCGATGAAGCGCGCCCTCGCCCTTTATCGTTCCATGGGGTTCACGGCGATCCGGCCCTATTACTTGAATCCGGTGCCGGGCGCGACTTTTTGGGAACTCAGCTTGCGATAAAGCGGTTGAAATCCCGCTCTTACTTCATGCTCTGAGATTTCTTGGCCTTTTTCCTTCTTTTCGGCATTCCGCCGGGCGCAATCTTGAGCTGGTCGCTCACCTTTTTTACTCCGGCAACCATCTTCGTTTCGCGCGTGGCGACGCCTTTCATCCACCATTTCGGCACGGTTCCCGTCAGCGTCACCGCGCCGTCTTTGGTCTCAACGTGAATGGGGATGGTCTTGAGGGAACGGGTTTTGGCCAGGCGCGCCTCGACGTTCTTGGTGATGGTGGCGTCGTTAACCTTGGCCGAAGCCGCAGCATGAGCCTTGGTTTTGCTGGTCTTCGGAGCCGCCTGGATGCGGGACACGGATAGGAGTGACCATCCGATGAGGAGCAACATCATCGTAATCTCTTTTCTTCGCATTGCTGAGCCATCCTCCTGGGCGATAATTTATCCAGCCGTCGGTGAACCTTCTTATATCACACCCGCCCCTCTCTCGGAATAGCTTTTTCCCCACCATGCGGATTAGCCTTGGCAAGGAAGATGCAAGGCGGGAATCAGCGTGCCCAACCCGCCGGAACCCAATGGTGGAGATCCTTCGAGCGGGCAAGGCCCAGCCGATTCCATCCACGGTGGAGGTAGGTTGTTTGCTCATTGCGGCCCGCGTAGATCAGGTAGAAGTGCCCGTCATAGCGGCGCCAATCATAGAGCGCGGCGGCATCGCAATGGACCAGGCGGTTGAAACTCTGGCCGGGAATTTTGAGCTCGAATCCCTTTCCCCACTCGAGCGGGTGACTCGGCTTCAATAGCGTGTACAGGTACTCATGGTGGCCGTGGGGATAATCGGAGCTCAACAAGTGGAGGACTCCGCCGATCCAGACGAATTCGAAGTTTTCATGGATGAGGCCGTTCTCCCGACCGTCGGCCATGAGCAAGGAGGGGTAGCCGGAGCCGACAAAACGCCACGGGCCATCAAGATGCGGAGCCGTGGCCAGGCGAGGGCGCATCTGGCGCGGGTTGCGGCCTTGCTTCCAAATGGCGTAATAGCCGGAGGGGGTTTTGGTGACGGAAAGATCAATCACCCCCTGCCCGGCGGTGAGATTGGGGGCAAGCGGATGGCGGGCCGACCAGTGAACGAGGTCCGAGGAGGTCATGTAAAAAAGTTGGTCGGGCCGTTCGGGGTCGTCGCCCCAAGAGTTGAAGGAAAGCTCCCATACCTTGCCGACCTTTTGTACGTCGGGCGAACACATGCCGATCCATCCTGTCCGTTCGCCGTCAAAATCCAAAATCGGTTGGGAATAGGACTTGAAGTCCCGTGTGCTCACCTCCGCCACGTGGCTGCGGACGCGGCCGTGGTCGTAATAGAAAGCCGAAAAGAAGACATAGAACACGCCGCGGCGGTAGGCCATCGCGGCGTCCTTAATGGACCAATGCGGATAAGAGAGAACCGGGTTGTGAAGGCTCCGCCAAGGAATAAAAGGTTGGGGGGCAGCCGAGGCCTGCGCAGTCATCACCGCAAAAAGAAACAGCGGCACCCAAGGTTTTCTCACCCCATGTCGGTTTCGATTTGGCGGATTCATAGCCGGCCGTCTCCTGTCCGCCGGCCAGACCTTGGCCCTGGGCGGCGTGACAATTTTATGGCAAACTCAGTTACCCTGTCTCGGCTTTTTGTCTCCTCCCCGCGCCGCGCTCGGTCGAGCATTCCCTCTTCCCTTGGGACAAATGAGGCCCTCCGGGCAAGCTCAACCAGCCCCTCTCGAAGACCCTTGGGGAGGCAGAGGTTCCCGAAATAGAATAGGTAACTTTGCGGGGCATCCCTACATCAGATAATACCTGGATCATGTAGAGCCTTGAAGGAGGAGCAAGTGGGCATTCGCGGCAGAAAAATCGTCCTCGTGGCAACCCCATCCGAATCGAGCGAACACGAACAGAAAGCTTGGAGCCAGATGCTGCTGGCCACGCTGCCGATGAAGTATGTCAAAGCGTTCAACGTCAACTGGCCTCGGCCGAATGAATTGTGGCCCGATGGGCAGGCCAAATATGTTCCTCATGGCCTTCGCATCGTGGAATCGCTGCTGCTCCAGAAATTCTCTGCGCAGGATATTGCGGTTTGCCAAACGGATCAGCTCGGTCTGTTTGTGGGCGAAGAAACGCGCGTGGTGGGCATCCATGCGCACAACCCGCTGGGCATCACCTTCGCCACGGATGTTTACTCCTATTTTTACGGCGGCGACGCCGAGCCCATCAATGCGGCGGAGTTTCGCCGCCTCATGGAGCATCCGGCGCTCCGTGAGCACAAGCCCCACATGAAGATTATCGTGGGCGGGCCCGGCTCCTGGCAGATTGAAAAAAAAGGCTTGCAGGATGCCTGGCAGATTGATTGTTTGGTGGACGGAGAAGCGGAAGACGTGGTGCTGCCGCTGTTCGAGGCCGCGGTTCGCGGGGAGACGCTTCCGCGCAAGGTTGAGGGCCGAAGCCCGCAACTCGAGCACATCCCGCCCATTCGACATCGCGCCACTTATGGCGTGGTGGAAATTACGCGCGGCTGCGGACGGGGCTGCCAATTCTGCTCCGTGGCCTTGCGGGCCGGAAAGTCTATTCCGCTCGAGCAAATTCTCCAGAATGTGCGGGCGCAAGTGGCCGAAGGCGCGGACTCCATCCTCCTGACGACCGAAGATTTGTTTCTTTACGAGCAGGGACCCAAATTCCAGACCAACGTGCCGGCACTCAAGCGACTGTTTGAGTCGGTGGCCGCCGTGCCCGGCGTTAAACATATCAATCTGACGCACGGCACCATCGCGCCCATCGTCCGCAACCCCGAGATTTTGGATGAGCTCAGCGAGTTGGCCGTCGGCAAAAGCTACGGCCAGCATGAAGCGTCCACACACCCCGACAAGCGTTACGCGATTATGTTTATTGGTCTTGAAACAGGGTCCGTGCGCCTGTTTAAGCAGTTTATGAAGGGCAAAGCCTATCCTTACCGGCCCGAACAATGGCCCGACGTGGTGCTGAAGGGCATGGAGCTCATGAACCGGTACAATTGGTTTCCTATCTGCACCTTCATCATCGGGCTTCCCGGCGAGACGCGGGAGGACACCAAGCGCTCGCTCGATTTGCTGTTTGCGCTGAAAGATTCAAAATGGGTCGTGGTGCCGACCCTGTTCGTGCCGCTCGAGGATACCCGCTTGGCCAAGCAAGATGCCGCGCGGCTTTACGATCTGACCGACCTGCAGTGGGAGTTTTTCTTCACGGCGTGGCGCTATAACCTGGATTTTTGGCGGCGTCAGCGCTCGACGCAATGGAAATTCAACCTCGGGATTCCCATCTATTATTATTTGATGGCCCGGCGAATGTTCGGGCCGAACCTCAAATACCCGCTGTTTCGGCTGGCTCATTTCCCGGAATGGTACTTGCGGCGACACCTGTACCTTGATTTCAGCGGGCAGATGGAGCCCTGTTACCGTGTGCCGGAACACGTGCCGGTCCCCGAGCATCGCTACCGGCCCGTCTTGCCGGAATTGCACGAAATCAGCCAACCATCCTGGCAAGAGCGAGCCTCTTGAGATGAGGCGAGGGTTGCTGACTCGGCCCGAAACCACCTCCCTTCTTGCGGATGCCGTTCAGTGGCCTATGTACAAAAGAGTAAACACTCTTCGACATCTAAACATTAGAAGAATCTAATCTCCTCTAGCACTAAAGTACTATTGGCATGTCCAGCCGGCCATGCTACGCTGAGAAAGCTTGAAGTAGGGTGCGTGGCGCAGGGTCGTTGCAAGAGAAATGATTTCTTTCGTTGAGGTGCGTGAAATGCGCGACAAATGGTGCGCGGTTTTGGTTGCTTCGCTTGTGATGTTAGCCATTTCGTTGGGTGCGCCAAAAGCCCGCGCGGGCAGCTCGATTCCCGTTACGGCCACTCTGACATCGAGTTGTGAAAGCAGCGCCGTCCCGTGCAAGACAGATACGCCAAACTCCTTCAGTCTGACGGCGACACAAAGCTTTTCGCCGAGTAGCACGGTAGAATCCGAGATTTTGACCCACAATTCCGTCTATACCTTGAACACAATGAATACGCTGGTGAACGGGGTGGTCGGAAACGGCACGGAGACCGTGACGATGCATTTCTATTCGACCGTCGCTGGCACGCAAGGGGATGTTCTGCCTGCGTGCTGGGGAATCTCGAACAATGACGGCAACATCGTTCAAGCGGTCAACTGGTCAGTGTTTTTGCCGAACTCGGCTTCCTTCACCAAAATGGCCGTGAACCAGAGTGTGACGGGCCACGGTCGGCTCGACTTTAATGTTCGGCCCCAGTGCGACAACCAAATCTATCGCTTTTACCTGACGTGGTCGAACGCCTGCATCACGCGGACGACCTCAACAACTTGGGTGGTCACCGGCGATGCCTGCGGGGCAAACAAATTCTATGGCACCGCTTCACTCTATGGGCAGGGTGGTAAGCACGGCCAGACGGTTTATTATGGCGATTGGCGGCTGCCCTACTGGTTGACTCTTACGGAACAATAAGGTTCGGGCAGCATCGCTCCATCCTCTCTGCTCTGCCTTCCCTAAGGTTCGGCGCTCGAGGAGCTTGCTCCTCGAGCGACACTGTTTATTCCCCAACCGACGCTTTAATCAACGCTGTGATGGCCCTTGCGTCTCCAGGCACAGGGGGCTCTCGCGGTGTGCTCGCGCAACGCCCGCACGAGAGTGCGCATCATTCTACGGGTTTCGCGGGAGCTGGAGTACACATTCGGTCGGATCGTGGGTAAGCAGGTGGCCCACGTAGTTCTCGCAGAGATAGGCCGTGGCTTTGCCTGATGGAACGCTATTGCACTTGACGCCCGCCGGATGTATAAATCGCGTATAAGGTAGCGCTCGATTATCCATCGGGAGGCGGCAGCCATGAGAGTTGTTGACAGCGTCAGCTCCATTCTAAAAACCAAGGGTTCCGAAATCTGGTCCGTCAGCCCATCGGCTCCCGTCTTCGAGGCGATCGAGAAGATGGCCGAAAAACAGGTGGGAGCGCTCGCGGTCGTCTCCGAAGGCAAGCTGGCCGGGATGATTTCCGAGCGCGACTACGCGCGAAAGGTCATCCTGCAAGGCCGCTCGTCGAAAGAGACGCCGGTGGCGGAGATCATGACCAGCCCCGCGATCACCGTCACTCCTCAGCACACGGTCGAAGAGTGCATGAAACTGATGACCGAAAAGCGCATTCGCCATCTGCCGGTGATGGATCAGGGCCGCCTCGCCGGAGTCATCTCCATCGGCGATTTGGTGAAGTGGACCATCACGGCTCACGAGGAAACCATCGCCCACCTCGAGAATTACATCACCGGACGATATTAATTCACGGCCGCCGCGCCTCGGCGTGAGGCGTTTGCAGCCTTACGGTTTAGCCTCCAGCCGCCGCGCCAGCTCCTCGGGATCGCTCGTGGGCAGATGGCACACGAAATTCTCGCAGACGTAAGCCGTCGCCTTGCCGTTGAGGGGTGTGAGGTTTTCAATGAAGGGAAGCCATTGAGAGAGCTCCTGCCGCTCCTCGAGGCCATTCACTGCAAGGAGAATTTTGTTGGGGATGAAGCGCGAGTGGATTTCCCGAAGCAGCGATTGCCCCTCAGCGGAATCGCGGTCGCCGACAAGGATGATTTCGCAGGGTTTCGAGAGCGCGAACGCGAGCGCCACGGCCATTTGCGGCAGGGTTTCCGGCGCCTGCTCGAGCTGAGGGGCAAAGGCGGCCAGCGTTTTTTCAGCTCTTGCGCGCCATTCGTCGCGGCCCGTCATGCGCGCCAGGCGCAGCAGGTTGAGCGCCGCCACCGAATTGCCGGAAGGCTCCGCGCCGTCGTAACTGTCGCGCATCCGAATCAAAACGTCGGAGCTTTCAGAAGCGGTCGAAAAATAACCGCCGCCTTTTTCATCCCAGAAAAGCTCGTCCTGTTTTTCCTCCAATCGCGCGGCCCAATGGAGGTGGGCCAGATCGAACGACGCCTCGTAAAGGTCGAGCAATCCCTGGATGAACAGCGCATAATCCTCGAGAAACCCGTGGATCGCCGCCTCGCCCGCGCGATAGCGCCGCCGGAGCGCGCCGGTTTTCTCGTTGTAAAGTTTGGCGCGAACGAACGCCGCAGCGTTTTCGGCGGCCGACAGATATTTCGGCTCGTCGAGCCCCTGGGCCGCGCGCGCGAGCGCGGAAAGCATCAAGCCGTTCCACGACGTGAGGATTTTGTCGTCGAGTGACGGGCGTGGGCGGCGGCGACGAGCTTCGGAAAGCTTGAGGCGCGCTTCGCGGAGCGCGGCCTCAATCTCGGTCTCGGGCCGCCCAAAGTGCCGGCCGGCTTCTTCGGGTGTGTGAGCGACGAACAGGATGTTCTTGCCGCGGAATTCGCCTTGCGGATCGTCTCGAACGTTGCCGTTCGGCTCGACGCCGTAGCAAAAATTGAAAATCTCGGCGGTTTCGGCTCCGAGAATTCGCTCGACTTCTTCCTCCGTCCACACGTAGAACGCGCCTTCGCCGCGCTCCGGCTTTCCTTCTTCGATCAAACTATCGGCATCCTCGGCGGCGTAAAAACCGCCCTCGGGGCCGCGGAGGTCGCGCAGGGCGTAATCCAGAATGTCGCGCGCCGTCGCGGCGAAAAATGCGTCGTGGGTCATCTGAAAGGCCTCGACGAACGATACGGCGAGTTGCGCCTGATCGTAGAGCATCTTTTCAAAATGCGGCACGTGCCACTCGGCATCCACCGAATAGCGATGGAAGCCGCCGCCCAGGTGGTCGTGGACGCCGCCCCCCGCCATGCGGCGCAGCGTGTGGAGCGTCATGGCGAGAGCGTCCGGCTCGCCCCCTCGGGCGTAAGTTCGCAGCAGAAAGTTGAATACGACCGGCCGCGGGAATTTGGGCGCGCCGCCGAATCCGCCGGAAGTCGGGTCGTAGTTCGACTTGATTTGCCGGTAGCCGGCGTCGAGCGCGCTCGCGCCAAGCAGTCCGCCCGAGGGCGCTCGCGCGGCGACCGCCCGCGTCAGAACCTCCGTCACTTCGCCGGCGTGATGAACCACCCGCTCGGGCTCTTTCTGCCAGGTCTCGGCGATGCTCTCAAGAATCCGGCCAAAGCCCGGACGTCCGTAGCGGTCTTCGGGAGGCCAGTACGTTCCGCCGAAAAACGGCTTCAAATCGGGCGTCAGAAAGACCGACATCGGCCAGCCGCCGGAGCCGGTCGAAGCCTGCACGAACGTCATATAGACTCGGTCCACGTCGGGGCGCTCCTCGCGGTCCACCTTGATGCTGACGAAATGTTGATTGAGCAGGGCGGCGATTTCGGGATTCTCAAACGATTCGCGCTCCATCACGTGGCACCAGTGGCAGGTAGAGTAACCGACCGAAAGGAAAATCGGCTTCGATTCGCGCCGCGCCCGCGCGAACGCCTCCTCGCCCCACGGGTACCAATCCACGGGATTGTGAGCGTGCATCCGTAGGTAGGGACTTTTCTCGTGAATCAGGCGGTTGGGCTTCCGCAAATTTGTTGACGAGGAGATGGCCACGAGCATCCTCTCTTTCATTATGACAGGGCCCGCTGAAGATGACCACTGCGGAATAAGGAAGACTCATGCTGAATGAAATTTGGTGTGGATTGTTCGTGGCTCTGCAGATGGGACTCGACACAGGCGTGAAATTCCAGCGTGAGGACTGGTCGGGCGGCTACGACCTCTTTCGACGCCAGGCGGAAGAAGTCACTCGCCGACATCGCCGCTTCATGAAAATTTACGGTGGGGCAGTCCGTCAGCGGATCCCAGAAGCGTGTCCAGCGGGATGCTCACCTGCCGCACTGAACTCTCCGTGACGGTTTGAAGTCACTCCGAGCGACCGGTGCGTCGCGGAAAGGGTTCGCGCAAGGGAGCTGGCGGGGTCCGAGGGTCGCGATGGGCGATAGCGCGCTTGAAACGGACGATGGTTCGCAATAGTGTAGGTCTGCGACCGTTTTCTTAAAGGCGGATACGGTCAGAGGATCACCGTGCCGGAAGCATCCACGAAGCAAGACGGGTTGGACGCCTGTGGAGCGATGGAAAATGCCGCCAAGCCCCGCAGCGGTTACAGACATGTTCTGAAACGGCAGGGTTTCGCCTGGCTTCTGGCGGCGCAGGCGCTGGCGGTCTTTGATGATAACACTTTCAAACAACTGCTCTTTTTCTTTGCCGCCGCTACCATTGCCGCTCCTGCCGTCCGCTCAAGGATTATTTCCTGGGGAACGGCGCTTTACGTTCTTCCCTACATTCTATTTTCTTCTTACGCCGGACAGGTTGCCGACCGCTTTTCAAAACGGCGAGTCATTATTTCCCTGAAGGTCGTGGAAGCATGCGTGCTGTCGTTCGCCACGTTCGCGATGTTTCGAGGGCACATCAACAGCATGTTGGCGGCGCTCTTTCTGCTCGGCATTCACGCGGCCTTCCTCGATCCCGCGAAGGAAGGCATCCTACCGCAGATTTTTTCCGAAGCCGACCTGTCGCGCGCCAACGGCCTGATGCAACTGACGGTGTACTCCATGATCGTTCTCGGGCCGGTTGCCGCCGGCCTTTTGATGGACGCTTTTCCTGCGCAGCGGTACGTGCCCGTGGCGCTGCTCGTGGGCATGGCCATGGTGGGCCTCGGCTGCGCCATCCGCATCACACGCGTCGAAGCGATCGGAGCGGGCGAGAAGTTTCGATACAATCCGGCGAAGGAGTTCTGGCGGGACTTTGCTGAAATTCGCGCCTCGAAGCCTTTATTGCAAACCACCCTGGCCATTGCCTATTTCTGGTTTCTCGGCGCCGTGTATCTGCAAAATGTCATCGGCTATGGGCACGATCTCCTCCACCTGAGCGACGCCGGCATCAGCGGCTTGATGGCCGCGGTTTCCGTCGGCATCGGGCTGGGCGCTTTTGCCGCCGGCAAACTCTCCGGAGATCAAGTTGAATTGGGGCTGGTTCCGATGGGCTCGGTGGGGCTGGGCGTGTTTGGCGTTTTTCTCTACTTCGCCCACACCTCATTTTGGGCGGCGTGCCTCGGCCACTTCTTGCTCGGCTTTTCGGGAGGAATCTTCATCATCCCGCTCCAAGCATTCTTGCAGGCGCGTGCCGGCGAGCACTCCAAGGGCAGGGTGATTGCCGCCTCGAACGTGCTCACTTTCACAGCGGTCGTGCTGGCGGCGGCCGTTTTCGGATGGCTGACCGGGCCACTCGGACTGGCACCGAATCAAGTGCTGCTGGTGATGGCCGTGATATCTTTTGCCGCCACCGCCTACATCATGACGGTGCTGCCGGATTTTACGGTTCGGCTGGCGCTGTGGCTGCTCACCCACACCTTTTATCGGATTCGCGTGATTGGGCGGGAGAATTTGCCGCGGCGCGGAGCTGCGTTGCTTGTGTGCAACCACGTTTCATTTGTCGATCCGTTCCTGATTGGCGCCTCGACGGACCGCTTCGTGCGGTTTCTGATGTACCGGAAATTTTATGACACGCGCGGAATTCATTGGCTGGCCCGATTGATGGGAGCAATTCCCGTGACTGAATCCGACCCGCCGCATGCGATCGTGCGCTCGCTTGAGCAGGCTCAAGAACGGCTTCGGCAGGGGGAACTGGTCTGCATTTTCGCCGAAGGCGCCATCAGTCGGACGGGCAACGTGCTGCGTTTCCGGCACAGCTTTGAGCGCATCACCCGCGGGGTCGAAGCCCCGATCATCCCCATTTGTCTCGATCGAGTTGGGGGCTCGAATTTCAGCCTCGAGCGGGATAGAGTGTTCTTCAAGTGGCCGCGGCGGATTCCTTATCCGGTCACCGTCGTGGTCGGCGAGCCTCTGACGGCGATTGAAAGGAGGGTGCAACTCCATGAAAAATAAAGCAGCGCTATGTTGCTTAGGGCTAACGCTCTTGCCGTGGTCTCTGAACGCCAAGCAGCACGTGATGCCGCCGAGCCCGGCTCCCGATCATCGCTACAAAGCGGACATCCTGGTGATTGTCGCGCACCCAGACGATGAAACCGAGGTGACGGGCTATTTAGCCCGGGCGATTTACGACGAGCACAAGCGCGTGGCGGTGCTTTACGGCACCTGTGGCGGGGCGGGCGGCAATTCGGTTTCCTATGAGCAAGCCCGCGCCCTTTGCGCCGAGCGCAAAATCGAAGCGCGCCGCGCGATGGCTTCGCTCGGCGTAATGAACGTGTGGTTTTTAGGCGGTCTCGACACGCCGACCCAAAACGTGCTGGTTTCGCTTGAGCATTGGAACCACGGAGCCGTGTTGGAGCGAGCGGTTCGGCTGGTGCGGCTGACGCGCCCGGAAGTCATCATGACCTGGCTGCCCGACTACGTGGACGGCGAAAATCACGGCGACCATCAAGCCTCCGCCGTGATTGCCACGGAAGCTTTTGACATGGCGGGCGACCCGACCGCGTTTCCCGAGCAGGTGGCGGCGCCGCGCAACTACCAG
The DNA here is from genome assembly GCA_021838785.1 of Acidobacteriota bacterium. Classification (GTDB taxonomy): domain Bacteria; phylum Acidobacteriota; class Terriglobia; order UBA7540; family UBA7540; genus JAKCCV01. The sequence goes on from JAKCCV010000014.1 coordinate 75,719, forward strand.
CGCATTGGCAACATGACCGAGGGCCTTGAGCCTTGGCAGCCGGAAAAGCTTTATTATTTCACCAACGCCGTCCATGCCGGTTTTGAGGCCGGCCAAGGGCCGGTCTATTCGACGACGGACGTTTCTCCCTCGCAGCACATTCCATATTATGAAATGGCGGCTCGGTCGGCGAGCTACCACCTGACGCAGTTGCCCACCGGCCCCGAGGGCCGCGAGGCCACTTACCGCGCCGCGCTCGATTATTTCAAGCGGCCGGTCAAACTCATCTTGGCCAAGTCGCTGGTTCCCTCGTCACGAACCGGGGACGTGTTTGAGGGCGCGGTGCCGGGCCCGCTTCCGTTCCATCCAGTCGCGGGGTATCGTCCGCGCCCGCACGTTGGGCTTTCGATGGAGCTGGGCGGGCCGTGGGGTTTTTATCAGCGATTTTGGCGCGCCCATGACCTGGAGCGCATCGCGCGGCTCGTGCCTCCCGAGGCGGGCGTGGGCCCGGGGAGAACGCTGAGCCTGCCCCTCATCCTCCGCAATGACACGTCGTCCCCGGCCCGAATCACTCTCGAGGCCACCTTGCCAAGCGGCTGGACGGTCAGCTCGGGCGAAGGGATTTACCCCGTCTCGGCGCATCGGACCTACCCGACACGCCTGGTTTTTGTGGCTCCGAGCGGGGAGAGGCCGACATGGCAAACGCTGAGGATTCATGCCGAGGCGGCCGGCCGACCCGTCGGCTCCATCGCCTTCCGCGTCAGCAACGTGCCGAGCGGGCCTTGATGCGAGACGCAGCCTCTCGCGCCCTTGTGGGCGCGCGCGCCTGGCGACGCGGTTCGCGGTCCTGCCGCCGTGTGTTTTCGCGCCCGTGCGTCGCCCTCGGCGGCGCGTCGGCAAAGGGATGGGCACCCGCGACCGGGGCCCGTGAGTTCCGTGCGGCGGCGCGGGAAATTTTTGATCGCTTGGAAGGCCGCCCCACGCAAGCCATAGAGCTTGGCAGAAGGCCGGGGGAAGACAGCGTAGCGATTGAGCAGCTTCGCAAGATGCCGCCCGCCGTGGCTGTGCGTCAACTCGACGCCGCAATTCGCAAGCTGTCGGAACTACGAGCGGAATTTCTCTCCACTGGCAAGACGGTGGACGTTGAGGCGAAGGCGCTCACGGAAGCCTGCCAGACGGAGGCAGGCGGGCCGGAATCGGGGATTATCGAGACAGGCTGGCCGGAAGGGGCGGAGATCGTGGACGTGGGGATCGGGGGGAGCGGAGAAACAGAGGGGAGACGTGCCGATTAGTTATCCTGAGTGGTCACTTGCACACTGCCAGCTTCTCAGCCGCTTTGACCAGCGGTGGCCACGCATAGCTTACCCGGACTCGAGTAACGATTGGGCATATCGCCGTTGGAAGGTGGCGCTGGGGGAAAGCGAGCGAGAAGCGATTGAGCGTTTTCTTAATGCGGGCCTTCTCGTTTATTGCCCCGTGCCTGAGCAATTAGACTGGGGGTTCACTCTGGCGCAATTGAGAGGTTTCCTGAGAGAGCGCGGCCTTAAGCTATCCGGCAAGAAGGTTGAGATTGTGGACAGGCTCTACCGGGCGGACCCAGCCGGCATGGAAAGGGCTTGCGCTGTTGTTTTACGGGAAGCTACAGAGCGATGGATCGAATGGGACCGCAGTTCTGCTACAGAGAGTGCGGGCGCTGCTGCTTTACGCCGAGGAGGGGTGGGCTGCCTTTTGCTCAAATGCTCCGAACCTGGTCTGCGGCTTGTCGCCGAGTACATGACGGTGGAGGAGGAAATGGGCCGAAAAGCCCTGGACGCGCTTAGAAGCGGGGATTTCGAGTCAGCCATCTCTACCGTGCTTGCGTTCGAGGACGAATTGGGCTTTCCTACGAATCCGATGGCCCCGCCCCCCGAAATGGCCGCCAAGGTCGCGCGTGAAGAGGTCCCGCTTGCCTTTGCCGCGAACCCAACAATCTTGTCCGGGGTCAGCGAGGACGTGATGGGATGTCTGCGCTTTGCGGCAGCAGCGTGTTGCCTTTCGGTCTTGTGCCGTGGCGACCGAGAGGGGAAATGCTTTGTGCCCGACGCCGACCTGATTAAGGGCCTAAAGACCGGGTTGAAGATGGAGAACGAGGCGGCTCTGCATATGATAATTCGCCAAGTTAAATTCCAGCGCGCGAAGGAGACGTGGAAGCGGATGCGCGTCGTCAGGCGCGTTAGGCTTTGCGCGATTCACCGCCCCGACCTGGGGCTGCGTCCGTGTCAGGCTTGCGCAGAATTGGACGGTCGAGAGTGGCCTATCGAAGAGGTGCCGGACTTGCCGTACCAGTATTGCACATCGAAGCTCGGATGCCGATGTATAGCTATCCCAATTTCCCGGCCAGGGTAGCACCCACCGCTCGAATTGTAGAGGCCGCCGCTGGACAATCAAGGGGATGCTTGGTAGGGTTGGGCGGTGCCTACAGGTCAGAGGAGGAATCGACTTTGCAGTTGGCCCTGATAATCATCACCGCAATTACCGCTGGCATTATTGCATGGCAGGCTTGGGAGACACGCCGCGCCTCGACCGCGATGCGGCGAAGCCTGAAGCTGCAAGAGATTGCGGCGCAGCAGTGGCTTCTTATCGAAGGATGGCGCATCGAAGCTCGCGACCCGGCAACTGGCATACCGGACAGGTTCGAGATCGCGGCGGAGGTTACAAACCCTACCGGCGCGCCGCTCACAATAGTGTCAGTTTCGGCCAGCGTGGACGGATTTCCCGCTATCGAGCTGAAAATCGGAAATGTCCTTGGGCCGAACGAGCCGTGCAAGTTTGCCGTGCCTGTAAGCCTTAGCTCTGACCAGAAGGACTGGTACAAGGAATACAGGCTGAGCCTTGGAATTAGGGGCAGCGTCATGTACAAGGATGCGCTAGGAGAATCGAAAGCACAGCCGTTCGGCAAAACATGTAACTGCGATCCCGGCACATCTGGCCGCTTCTATGACTGGCAGCCTGTAAAGCCAGCGGCGGACAGGTAGCATCGCAAAAACGAAAGATAGAATAGCACTGGCCGGTCGGCCCTGCCTGCGATGCGCGCGGGGGGTGCTCCGGGTGCCTCTGAATGGCGTATGATATCTGGCAGCCCAAAGTTCCAAAGGGATACGCCATGTACCAAGAGTTCTCGCAATTTTTTGACTGCCCGCCCGATGGGCAGATGGTGTGGCGCTACATGGGGCTGAGCCGCTTCCTGTGGATGCTCAAGGAAAGCAACCTTTACTTCGCTAGGGCTGCCGAGTTCAAAAACGATCCGTACGAGGGAACAATCCCTTTCACGAGCGCAGGCCAGATTGGAGAGAATCTGAAGGCGGCTTACGGGTTGCAACGCAGGCTTGCTGCGATCAGCTGCTGGCATATGAACGAGGTCGAATCGGTGGCAATGTGGAAGCTATACGTCGAGGGGCCAGAAGGCGTCGCCATCCAGAGCCGCATCAGTGCCCTCAAGAAGCTGGATGAACGGTCACCTTTCGTTATAGGGAAGGTTAAATACATAAATTACGAGACGGAACCCCAGCGACGGTTCGTGGAACCGCTCGCAGCGCTTCAGCCCTACTTGCCCATCTTCCAGAAGAGGCGCAGCTATCAACACGAGCAAGAGGTTCGCGTCGTCATTCTCAATCCGGGCGATATCCCCGGGGAGAGGGTGATTCCACCCGAACGGAATATGGAAAGCACAGGCTTCGGAGTCCCGGTGCGAATGCCTGAGTTGGTAGAAAGGATCGTTGTCTCGCCCGAATTTCCGCCGTTTGCAATCATGTCGGTCCAGAAAGATGTTGACTCCGCCGGGCTCAAGATCAGAGTTGAAAAATCAGATCTTCTTAAACCGCCGAATAAGGAGTGTGAAGAGGCACTTTTGCGGTTAGCCCGGCTCTCTGTGGGCAGAACCTAAAAGCATTCTCCAAACTGGCAGCGATTGGCTGCACTGCGGAGGACAGGCTTTATGAAATCCGTCGCCGTGTACCAAGCAGGCCGCCGAAGCGGTCGCGGGAGTTTGTGCTGTCGCGGGCGCAGGAACGCCTTTACCTTGAATTCGCGCCGCAACCGCTGAAAGATGCCACGCTTTTGATGCTTGACGCGCCGCTTCGCGTGGGCGAAGTGGTAGCCCTCGAATGGCGGGATGTCACGCTGGCCCCCGTGCCCGGCGCGCCGCACGGCTTCCTGAGCATTCGCCGGGGCAAGACGGCCAATGCTCGCCGCTTTATCCCTCTGACAGCCCGCGCCGCCGCCATGCTCAAAAGCCGCCAAGCTGAGAGCCGATGCGGCTTTGTATTCACGGATGAATCGGGAATCGCCCCTCTGTCGCGGTTCACCTTGCGGGATCAACATGCCAAGATGCGCAAGACGCTGAAACTTCCGGCGGATGCCGTGCTCCATTCCTTCCGTCACACGGCTTGTACGCGACTCGGCGAAGCGGGAGCCGATGCCTTCGCTATCATGCGGCTGGCCGGCCATTCCACTGTGACTGTCAGCCAAAAATACGTGCATCCGTCCGCCGAAGCCCTTGGGTTGGCGATTCAGCGGTTGGAAGCCTTGAATGCCCAAAAACCGGCTTTGCCTACTACGGTTTCTACTACGGTAGAAAGCGCCAAGGTTGAAGCCGTGGAACAAGTCTTGTAGAATCAATGCGGAAGTGCATGCGGGCTGGTGTCCGCCCAGGACTTCAAATCCTGTGGGTCCTGCTCTGCGGGATCGGTCGGTTCGATTCCGACTCACTTCCGCCACCTGCGCCCGGCGGGAGATGGCAAGTGATGAGGCGTGGGGCGAGAAAACGGAATGGCTCCGAGCCGGCCTCGAAAACCGTCGCGCTATCGGGCTTCAAAAGAAGTCAAGCGGCTGGCGCGCGAACGGGTAGGCTCGCCGCCGGCGTCGCGGCGTGAGGAAAAACGGAAGCGAAAAGCGCCCAAGCACAAAAGAAAAATTTGGGAAGAGATGTTCGAGTGAGGCGAGCGGCGGCGGCGCAAAAGGTCGTCTCTCGGAGGCTTGGACCAAGCCTAACGGTTGGCTCCTCAGCCGGGTTTGAATTCGGGAACTCGTTCGCCGGGACGAAGCAGCGGAGCAGGTTCCACGCCGAGCCGGTTCGCCAAGCGCCGGCCAATCTCCAGCAAATCCCGCTTCGCAAACCCTTCGCTTACCAACTCAATCTGCCCGTCGGCCCCGATGAGAAAGAGCGTCGGGGTGAATTTCACGTTGTATTGCCGGCAGACGCGGTAAGGCGGGTCATCCACCAGGAGAGGAAACGTGATGCCAAATTTCGAGGCAAAGGCGCAGGTGTCGCGGACGTTGTCCTGAGAAATTCCCCAGACGGTCACGCCGTTGTTTCCCCACTGGGCGTGCAGACGTTCTAGAAACGGAAACGTAAATTGACAGGTGGGGCAGCTCACCTTGAAAAAAGCGGCGAGCACCGGACCGCGGGCCAGCGCTTGCTCGAGCGCGTAGCTCGCGCCGTCCGTTCCTTTCAATTCGATGGTCGGGGCCGAAGCTCCGACGGCTGCCTCGGGCATCTGCCAATCTCCCTTCACTTTTATTTTATCAAATATTCGACCAGGCACGGTTAACGCCGCAATTGGCGCAGCATTTCCTGGGCGGCAATCAGCACCGGGTCCCAAACCGGCGCGAAGGGGGGAGCGTAGCTCAAGTCAAGCGAGGCTATCTGTTCAACGGTCATGTGGGCGTGCAGTGCCGTGGCCAAGATATCCACCCGTTTGGCCACGCCTTCCGGGCTGGCGATTTGCGCGCCCAGGAGGCGGCCGGTGGCGCGGTCGGCGAGCAGGCGGACAGCCATCGGTTGGCCGCCAAGGTAGCCGGCGCGCGTGGAGGCGCGGATGGAGGCGACGGCGACGTCGAAGCCGGCGGCGCGGGCCTCGGCGTGACTCAACCCGGTGCGCGCCACCTCCAGGTTAAAAACCTTCACTGCCGCCGTCCCCACAATACCGCCGAAGCGGGCTCGACCGCCGGCGGCGTTCTCCCCGGCGACGCGCCCTTGTTTGTTGGCGGTGGTGCCCAAGGGAACATAGACCGGTTTGCCAGAGACCAAGTGACGGGCTTCGGCGACATCGCCGGCGGCGTAGATGGCGGCGGCACTCGATTCCATGAACTCGTTCACGGCAATGGCGCCGGCGACGCCCAAGCGAAGGCCGGCTGCCTCCGCCAACCGCGCGCGCGGGCGAACGCCCGTGGATAGAATAACGCAATCCACCTCGGCACTGCCGCCGGACGCGCCTTCCCAAGCCAGCCGCCGAACGCGCCGGCTGCGGTCTCCCGTGACGCCCTCGACCTTGGCCGGCTTCGCCACACGGACCCCGTTGCGGACAAGTTCTTGCTCCACGAGGGCGCTGATTTCTTCATCCACGGCTTCCAGCAAATTCGCGGAATGGTCGAACAAGGTGACTTCGAGGCCGAGTTGACGCAAGGCGTCCGCCATTTCCAGTCCGATGTAGCCGCCGCCCAAAATGGCCGCGCGGCGCGGACGCTCTTCGGCGAGAAATCGCTTGAGCGCGAGCGCCGCTTGCAGATCGTTGACGTGGAAGACGCCGCTCAGCTCCAGGCCGGGAAGGTTCGGCCGGGAAGGTTCGGCGCCCGTGGCCACCACCAGCCGATCGAACGGGACTTCTTCCAGCCCTCCGCCAAGCGGCAAAACGGTCACCCGACGGCGGCTGGGGGAAATTTCCGTGACCTCGTGGCGGGTGAACACTTGAATGTCGCGGCGGGCGCGAAAGAATTCCGGCGTATAAACGCGCAGCGCGTCGGCGTCCGCGACCCGCCCGGCAATGAAATAAGGAAGGCCGCAGGCGGAATAGGAAATGTCCGGCCCTTTTTCATAGACGCGAATTTCCATGCGGGGATTGACGCGGCGAGCGCGGCTGGCGGCGCTCAGGCCCGCCGCGACTCCGCCCACAACGACCAGTCTTTCAGCGGCCATGGTTCGGTGTGCCTCCCGTCGCCGCGTCTCTCGTCAACGCGCCGGCCGAGGCGAGGGGCTCTTCAGTGAATGTGCTTAATCTTCTTTTGCATGTAATCCATGAGCAGATATTGCCCAAGGGTGTAAGGCGTGGTGAAGTAAGCCTTGCCGTGGCAAATCTCCGTGACTTTCTGGACAAAATTCACCAGGCTGTAATCCGACGCCAGCATGAAGGTGTTAATCATAATGCCGTTGCGGCGGCAGCGGGCCACCTCTTGCAGCGTTTCCGAGATGACGAGCGGATCGAGCCCAAAAGCATTTTTGTAAACGCGGCCGTCCGGCAGGGTCACCGCCGAGGGCTTGCCGTCGGTAATCATGACGATCTGCCGCATGTCCTTGCGCTGCCGGCTGAGAATGCGCTCGGCCAAGCGCAGACCCTCGCGGGTGTTGGTGTAATACGGTCCCACCTTGACGCGCGCCAGGGCGGCGGGCGGAATCTCCTCCGCCGAGTCATGGAAGAGCACCAGATGGAGGGTATCGCCGGGATACTGCGTGCGGATCAAATGAGAGAGCGCCAAGGCCACGCGCTTCGCCGGGGTAAAGCGGTCCTCGCCATAAAGAATCATGCTGTGCGAGCAATCCAGCATGAGCACGGTGGCGCAGGAGCTTTGATATTCGCACTGGCGCACCTGGAGGTCGTTGTAATCGAGTTCCAACGGAACCCGCAGTCCGTGCCGCTGAACGGCGGAAAGCAGGGTTGCGTTGACGTCCAGGTTCAAGGTGTCGCCGAACTCGTAGCGGCGGCTGGAGCCGTCGGATTCTATGCCGGTGGCCAACTCGCGCGTATCGTGGCGGCCAAAACTGGAACGGCCGAGCGAGCCGAGCAGGTCTTTGAGCGTCCTAAAACCGAGAAAATCGAGTGCCTTGTCGGTGATTTCAAAGCGGGCTTGGGTTTCCCCGCGGCCGACCTTGCCCGGCTGCGGCTCGGTCAACGGGCCGTCCGGGTTGGCGGGCGGCTCAATGGTGATGTAGCCTTCCTCGGCCATGCGTTCGAGCAGGCGGTCCAGCATTTCTGAGAACGGGGCGCTGTCCGGGTTGTTGAGCATCTGCGAGAGCAGGTCTTCGGGAATCAGGCCTTGTTGCGCGAGCGCTTCCATGAGGGCGCGTCGCAACTGCTCCATGCTGTCCCCCGGTTCCATTTCGTAAAACCTGGAATAGGGGTTCAAAAAGCCGCTATCCAGCAAAAAGTCCTGAAGCATCTGGAGAAGGTCTTCGGCGCTCAGGTTCTCGAAGGGGTCGGCAACGTGTTTTCCGTACTTAATGTACTTCATGTTGAAACCCCGGCCTTGGAGAGCGGGACACGCGTTCGGAAGCCGCGGGGCTAATTGAGCACGCGGCGCCGCGGGCTCAATTTGGCCGGTTCTTCTTCGGAAGTTTCCGGCGCGCGGCGCTCGGCATGATAGCCCAGCTCCTCATTGCGGCTGATCCGTTTCAGCGCGTAAAGACCTTCTAAAATGAATTCCCCGGCCGCGACCAAGAGGGCCGGCTCGTCCTTCGGCTTCACGCCCAAAGGTTGAGTTTTGTCGAGCAAGCCCTGGATTTTTTTGAATTGCGCGTAGAGTTCCTGAGTGGGAGCGGTTTCCGAATACTTGAGCGTTCCGCCCAGCTCAAACCACTGCACGACGGATTGAAGCGAAGCCGCCTCCAACCGCTTTGTGAAGAGCCGAGCGGTGGCTTGGCGGATGATGTCGCGGGCCACGCTTTCCGCGCCGCGCAGTTCGCCTTCGTATTCGAGCTCAAATTTTCCGGTGATGGACGGCAGCGCGGCATAGAGATCGCCGGGCCGTGGAACGGCCAATGCTTCTCCGGCCAGCAAGGCGCGGCGTTCGGCGTTGGAAACCACGCTTTCAAGACAGGTGATGGGCATGCGCTGGCTGACGCCGCTGCGCTTGTCCACGCGCTTCTCCTGGCGCGACTCAAAGGCCACACTCTCAATCAGCTCCCGCATGAATTGAGGAATCAGCACTCTGACCGGACCTCTTCGGTCGGTCCAAGCTTCCTGCGCGGTGATGGCGACGCCGTGATCGAGCGTGGCCGGATAATGGGTGCGAATTTCCGCACCAATGCGGTCTTTTAAGGGCGTAATGATTTTCCCGCGCGCCGTGTAATCCTCCGGGTTAGCGGTGAACACCATGGCCACGTCGAGCGGCAGGCGAATGGGGTAACCTTTGATCTGCACATCGCCTTCCTGAAGAATGTTGAACAGCCCCACCTGAATTTTTCCGGCCATATCGGGCAATTCGTTGATTGCAAAAATGCCGCGATGGGCGCGCGGCAGCAGGCCGTAATGGATGGTCAATTCGCTCGACAGCGCATGGCCGCCGCGCGCGGCCTTAATTGGGTCGAGGTCGCCGATAATGTCGGCGATGGTCACGTCCGGGGTGGCGAGCTTTTCCACGTAGCGCTGCTCGCGCGGCAGAAAGTCCACGGGCGTTTGGTCGCCGAGCTTGGCGATGAGTTCATGGCAGGCGCGGCAGAGCGGGCTGAACGGATCGTCGTTGATTTCGCATCCTGCCACGACGGGAATTTCCGCATCCAGCAGCGAGATGAGGGAGCGGAGGATGCGGCTTTTCGCCTGCCCGCGCAGGCCCAGGAGAATAAAGTTGTGGCGGGAGAGAATGGCGTTGGTGATTTGCGGAATGACGGTATCTTCAAAGCCGAGGATGCCCGGGAAGAGCGGCTCGGCGGCGCGGAGCTTGCGGATCAGATTTTCGCGCAGTTCATCCTTCACTCGGCGCCGGGGATAATGCGCCTGCTTGAGTTCGCCGAGCGTTCGAGGTTTGTCCATGATGATTTCGCTCCCCCTGCGCATTATAGGTGACCTGCGGGCCTAACTCAATGCGAAGGCGAGTTCGAAACCGCGAACCCGGCTTCGCCCCTGTAGGCAAGATGCCGAGGGCGGTGGTTAGGTTCGCCGGCCCGGCGTGGAAATCTTCCGCCGCGCGCCGCCTTAACTGAGCTGATGAGGAAGGTTGCCGTTGCCGCCCGCTTTTTCCCGGGCCTTTTCCGCCTGGCGGAGTTTATCCAGAAGGAATTCCATCAAGCCGACCATCTGGTCCAGGCGCTCGGCTTCCCGGCGCATCGAAAGGAGTTGCTGCTTGAAATCGAGTTCCAGCGGGAGCGAGGCCGCCATGCGAAAGGAGAGATAACGATAAGGACGGGGAAGGTGCACGGGCATGTCGGGGGCACGGTGAAGCAGCGGCAGCAGGGCTTGAAAGATTTCAATGGCCCGCCCCGCCTGCGCTTCTTCGGCCACGTCGGCCCCCGGTTCATCTTCAAAGAAATCCACCCCGCAGCGCCAATAAGGTTCTTCCTGTTCGGTGTACAGCACCTCAAAGCGGCGGCTCCCGATGGTCAAGATATCGAAGCGCCCGTCCCGGTAGCGTCGCGTGACGTTGACGATGCGCGCCGAGCATCCAATCGCCTGCATCTCCTGACCGCGCGCTTGCACCAAGCCAAACTCCTGCCCTCGCTCCCGGCGCGCTTGGGCGTCCAGACATTCGCCAATCATCAATCGGTAACGCTCCTCGAAGATGTGGAGCGGCAACAACTCCTCCGGCAACAGAACCAACTCCAGCGGAAACATGGGCAAGGATTCGGGCGACATCACCTCTCCTTCCGGCACGGGACTCACGTAACAGGGAGGGGAAAACGGTGCTCTTCACCGGCTCCGTGGGCGCGATTATATCACTCCCTCAACTCGCGTCGCCCGGCCGGGGACGAACGGGCCTGTTGCCGGAGAAGAAGATCCGCCAGGCGCACCGCCGGCTTCAGCGAAGAGACATCGTGGACTCGCACCAGGTGCGCGCCACCCAAGATGGCGCTGGTGACGCAGGCCGCATCGGCGATTTCAAGCCGTCGCACAGAGTCCGGATCGGCCGACGGCGTTATCGTCTGCCTCACGGAGCGGATGGGCCAGAGCTCCCTGCGAGCGGCGGGTGGGTGCAGCCGGCTCGGGCGCTCCCCTTCGCCTCGCGCCACGGCTTGGACAAACGATTTGCGCGAGGTGCCGACGAGGATGGGCAGGCGGAAACTGCGCAACCGTTCGAGGTGGGCGAGAATGGTAAAGTTCTGCTCACGGGTTTTGCCAAACCCAAGCCCCGGATCGAGAATAAGCTGGGAGCGCCGGACGCCGGCCCGGAGCGCGCGGCGAACGGAGCGGGCCAAGCCTTGGCGCACCGAGCGCCAAATGTCCCGCGCGAAGGGACCGCGCTGCATGGTTTCCGGGCGGCCTCGCAGGTGCATCAGGATCAGGGCCGTCCGATAGCGCCGAGCCACCTCGGCCAGGCGAGGATCCAACCGCAGACCGCTCACGTCATTGATGACGCTTGCTCCCGCGCGGACGGCTGCTTCGGCGACTTCGGCTTTGGTCGTGTCAATCGAGAGGGGCACGGAAGGGAATTGTTGATGGAGGGCGCGAATGACCGGCAAAACCCGCGCCAGTTCTTCTTGGGGCGTCACGGGCGTCGAGCCGGGGCGAGTGGATTCTCCGCCGATGTCTATCCAGTCGGCGCCGGCCTCGATCAGGCGAGCGGCGTGAGCGAGCGCGGCTTCGGGACGCAGGTAGAGTCCGCCGTCCGAAAACGAGTCAGGGGTGACGTTCAGCACGCCCAGGATGAGCGTCCGCTCGCCTAAAGAAATTTTCCGGCCGCGTATCTCAAGTTCATAATGTGGTCGCCGGTTCATCGTTTGTCGCACGGCCATCCCTGCTGGTGTTCTGGCACGGGCGTCCCGCCCGTGCCACGTCGCAGCCTTGTAAAGAAGCGTTACACGCACAAGCCTGGTCTTCCGTCAGCGAGCCGCGAACAACGCAACATAGGCGAGCGCGCCCGTCACGCCGCCCACCAGCGGCCCCACAATCGGAACCCAAGCGTAACCCCAGTCGGAACTTCCTTTCCCCGGGATGGGCAACAGGGCGTGGGCGATGCGCGGAGCCAAATCACGGGCGGGGTTGATGGCATAACCCGTCGGCCCGCCCAGGGAGAGGCCAATCGCCCAAACCAGAAACCCCACCAGAAGCGGCGTCAAACCGGAAGCATTCGCGGGCTGATAGGAGCCGAGCGCCAGCACGCCAAACACCAGCACAAACGTTCCTATGATTTCCGTGAGCAGATTGGCGGGCAAGCGGCGAAGGGCAGGCACCGTTGAAAAGGTCATGAGCTTGAACGAAGGGTCCTGGGTGGCGGGCCAGTGGGCCAGATAGGCCAGCCATACCAGCACGGCGCCCGCGAAGGCTCCCAGCATCTGGGCCACGACGTAACCAAGGACTCGGCTCCAGGGGAATTTGCCCACCACGGCAAGCGATAAGGTGATGGCGGGATTGATGTGCGCGCCGCTGATCGGCCCCACCGCATAAACCGGAATAGCCACCGCCAAAGCCCAGCCCGTGGTGATGACGATCCAGCCGGCATTCTGGGCTTTGGATTTGTTCAGCAGCACGCCCGCCACGACGCCGTCGCCCAGCAAAACGAGCAGGGCTGTCCCCACAAACTCTGCGATGTCAGCTTTCATGGGATGCCTCACCTCCAGGTGGGCTCGCTCGGGCAAGCTCAACGAGCCAGAGGAGTATAAGGCATCGCATCCGAAATTAAGAAAAAATATGGATCGCGCCGGGACAGCCAGCCCGGCCGGAGCCGCGGCGAGGGGTTAGGCGTGCTGAGGGCGTTCGCTCGGCGTTGGAACCGCGCCTGAAGGCTGCGGCTGAAGGACCTGCGTGGTTTCCGGGGAAGCCGGCTTCGGCGTCTCCCGAGGCGCGAGCTCGGGCAGTGGCTTGCCTTCAATGATCATGCGGATTTCGTTGGCGTCCAGGACTTCGCGTTGGAGCAGGGTTTCGGCAATTTTAACCAGCAATTCACGATTGGTCTTCAGGATATCCTTGGCGCGCTGATAGCCGTTCGTGACAAAGCGCTTGACTTCCTGGTCAATCTTGATGGCCGTGTCTTCACTGAAATCGCGTTGCACGGCCAGATCGCGGCCGAGAAAGATTTCTTGCTGATTTTTACCGAAGGCCAAGGGCCCGAGGTCCGACATGCCGAACTCGCAGACCATGCGACGGGCGACGCTGGTGGCTTGCTCGATGTCGTTGCCGGCGCCGGTGGTGATGTGATTCAAGAAGAGCTCTTCGGCCACGCGGCCGCCCATCATGATGGCCAGTTGCGCTTCCAAATAATCCCGGGTGTAGGTGTGCTTGTCGTCGAGCGGCAACTGCATGGTGACCCCGAGCGCCATGCCGCGCGGGATAATCGTGACCTTGTGCAGCGGGTCGGCATGGGGAATCGTGGCCGCCACCAGGGCGTGCCCGGCTTCGTGATAAGCGGTATTGCGCTTCTCCTCCTCGGAGAGGATCATGGATCTCCGTTCCGGGCCCATCAACACCTTGTCTTTGGCGGATTCGAAATCGGCCATGATCACTTGCTTGCGGCTTTGTCGAGCGGCCAAGAGCGCCGCTTCGTTGACCAGATTGGCCAAGTCGGCGCCGGAAAAGCCCGGCGTGCCGCGGGCGAGCAGGGAGAGATCTACGTCCCCGGCGAGAGGGATTTTCCGGGTGTGCACTTTGAGGATGGCCTCGCGGCCGCCCACATCGGGCCGCCCCACGACGACGCGGCGATCAAAGCGGCCGGGCCGCAGCAGCGCCGGGTCCAGCACGTCCGGGCGGTTGGTGGCGGCAATCAAAATCACGCCTTCGTTCGATTCAAAGCCGTCCATTTCCACCAGCAATTGATTGAGCGTCTGCTCGCGCTCGTCGTGGCCGCCGCCCAGACCCGCGCCGCGGTGCCGGCCCACAGCGTCAATTTCATCAATGAAGATGATGCAGGGGGCGTTCTTTTTCCCCTGCTCGAACAGGTCGCGCACGCGCGAGGCACCGACGCCGACAAACATCTCGACAAAATCCGAGCCAGAAATGGAGAAGAACGGCACGTTGGCTTCGCCGGCGATGGCGCGGGCCAGCAAGGTTTTGCCGGTGCCCGGCGGCCCGACCAGCAGGACCCCCTTGGGAATCCGCCCGCCGAGCTTTTGGAACTTTTGCGGCTCGCGCAGAAATTCGATAATCTCCTGCAGTTCTTCCTTGGCCTCCTGGACGCCGGCCACGTCCTTAAAGGTGATCTTTTTTTGCTGGCTGGAGAGCAAGCGGGCCCGGCTTTTGCCAAAGGAGAGCGCCTTGTTGCCGCCCGACTGCATTTGCCGCATGAAGAGAATCCACAATCCGATCAAGATGATGATGGGCAAGCCGTTGATGAGCCAACTCATCCAGGTGCTGTCGGAGTTGCTTTTGATGTTGACGACCACGTTTTTGCCGAGCAGCGTCGTGTAGAGGTGGGGATAGTTCGACGGAACCGTCGTCTCAAACTTGGCGTTGTCCTTGCGGAGCGTGCCGGTGACATCGGTGCCGTTAATCGTGACGGTGTTGACGTTGCCGTTGTTGACCTGATTCATGAACTCGGTGAAGGTGTATTGAATCGCACCCCCGCCGGTACTCGACCGCACGACGGCCCAGATGAGCAACGCCGCCACCGCCATAATCACCCAAAAAAGAATGTTCTTCACCGTGGAGCTCACTTCATTGCCTCCCCTGCCTCGGATCGCGCCGAGCCTGCGATGGCTTGCCGATCAGGTCGTCGGATGCCCGGGCCGATCGTGTTGGGACCCCGGGCGGCGCTTGAGTGGGCAACCGCTTCGGGCTGAGCTGTCGGCCGCGTCCCTGCTTTACCCGGTACGAATTTCCAGCCAGTTTTCTTCATGCGGGAATTCCGATGGAGGGAAGATTGCGGTAAAGGCCGTTGCCATCGCCGAGGCCGTAGCCCACCAGAAACTTCCCCTGAGTTTTGAAGCCCACATAGTCCCGCCGCACGTCGGTCTTCAGCTCATCCGTTTTCTCAATCAGCGTAGCGGTTCGCACCGAGCGAGCCCCCCGCAACTCGAGCGAACGAATCAAATGATCGAGCGTGACTCCCGACTGGAGCACGCCATCCACCAAGAGCACGTCTTTACCGGCCAAGCTGAGTTCGGGAATGTAGTGGATGGAGCGAAGGGGCACACCGCCCGCTGAAGTTTCCTCGCGAATCTCCGCCCGGACAAATTGGCAAGCGATCGGCGCCTTGAGGTGCCGGACCAGATCGGCCATGAACATAAAACAGTTTTCCAGCACGCCCACCACCACCAACGGCTTGCCACGATAATCGCGCTCAATTTGACGCGCCAGGGCGCGAACCCGCGCCGCGATCCTCTGCGCGCTGAACACCACGCGCAGCTTGACCGCCGTGGGCGAACTTGCCTTCCTCGCGCTGCGGTGTATTTTCGTGGCCCGGGATTTTCTTTTTTGATTCATCCGCTCAACTCGGTATCGGAAGGTTGAAGTGGCTTCTCAAGAATCACCAGGTGCTCGCGCTCATGGGGTCGGATGGCCGCAGCTTGAGACGGCAAAAGGCCTTTCACCCAGAGAATGCCGTCCGGCCCTTCCACGACCGGCCATCGAGGGCGCTCTCCGGCAGGAATGCGCGCCTGGCGGAACAACTCCTTCAGCTTTTCCGGCCCGCGACGTCCCACGGGCTGGTAACGGTCTCCGGCGCGCCAGTTCCTCACTTGCACTTGGCGCCCCACTTTGTCCGGATCGAGCGCCCAATCTCCCTTCGTATTATAGCGTGTTTCAGCGGACGCCGCCTGAACTATTTTGAATTCAAACGTCCGGCCCAGTTCCGGCACCGACACGCTTCCAGGCACGTTGACCGCATAGTGAAATTCCTCGGGAGGCTTTTCGGCTGAAATTGGCGAAAGGATGAGCCAGCCAAACTCCTTCCGCGCCTCGATGCCTTGCGGCAAATGGATTTTTCGGCCGCTTTGTGCTTCGGCGGCCAGCCGACGAATCTCTTCAATGTGCCGATAGGTCAGCCCCAGCAAGCTGCCTCGAACCGACTGCAGGGCTTGACGCAGCGCGCGCCGGGCGATGGCCGGGGGGAATCCCGCGAGCGCCTGGAGGCTGATTTTCTCGCTCGGCCCCTCGCGCACGCGCCAAGCTTGCGCCCGCTCGCGGGCTTGCTCTTCCAGAAAGGCCTCATCGTCGCGGGCTCGCGCTGCCAACTCCGCCAGCAGGCGGATAATATCCGGGCTGTAGTCGCGCTCTATCAACGGCAGGAGTTCGCGGCGAATCCGGTTCCGTGTCAGGCGCAGGTCGAGGTTTGAGGAATCGGTGCGGGTGGGAAGTTGGCGCGCCGCGATTTCCTGTTCGATCTGGCGGCGCGTGAGGTTGAGGAACGGTCGCACAATTTCGCCCCCGAGGCTCGGGTAAATGCCGGCCAGGCCGCGCGTTCCCGCGCCGCGCAGCAGGCGCAAGAGCACCGTTTCCGCCTGATCGTTGGCCGTATGGGCGGTGGCAACTTTATCCAAGCGCCCTTGGCTGATGAGGGAGAAAAAATAGCGATAGCGCAACTCGCGCGCCGTGG
Organism: Acidobacteriota bacterium; assembly: GCA_021838785.1. Lineage (GTDB taxonomy): Bacteria > Acidobacteriota > Terriglobia > UBA7540 > UBA7540 > JAKCCV01. The sequence continues at coordinate 92,126 of JAKCCV010000014.1, forward strand.
CTTCAAGGTTCCGATGGCGCCGGCGGGCGATTTCATCCACGCGCGCGCCGCCCACCCAGATGGGAAGCCCGCGCTGCTGCGCCAGCCGCCGCACAAATTGCTCGTCTTCCTCGGACTCCTCGCCTCGCAAATGGTGGTTAAAATGAACGACGCTCAGCACCAAGCCGAATTGCGGCGCGACTTGCGACAAAAATTCGAGCAACAACACCGAATCCGGTCCGCCGGAAACTGCCACGCCAACGCGCTCGCCGGGTTGGAACATCCTGCTGCGGCGCATTTCGAGGGCCCACCGCCGATCATTTTCGCTTTTCGCCTTCACGGCTTTGGCGCTCCGGCACCTTCATTGTACCATTCCGCTTTTGGGCGCGTCTTAAGGCCCGACTTTTCAGGAATGACTCGGATCCCGACGCGAGCAAGGAGGGCGGCGGTTGCGCGAAAAGACCGCCTCCCGCGTGGCGATGCGTCGAAGAATTTCTCTTGCTCCCGTTCCGCGAAGCCCGCTAGGATGGCGGCGTATGAGTCGAGAATTCAGCCGTCGCGCTTTCCTCCAAGGGGCGGGCGCGGCGTCGCTGGGCGGAAGTCGGCTTCTCGCTGCCCGGCGCGCTGCTTCGCCCGGTTGGGATTCCCTCGAGAAGCATCAAGCACCCGGCTGGTTTGGCGACGCTAAGTTTGGCATCTACTTTCACTGGGGCGTATATTCTGTTCCGGCCTTCGATAACGAATGGTACTCGCGCAACCTGTACATCGAAGGCGAGCGCGCCAACACCTTTCACAAGCTCGTTTACGGCCCGCCGTCCCAATTCGGCTACAAAGATTCCATTCCGACGTTTCATGGCGAGCAATTCAATCCCGAAGCGTGGGCGGAATTGATTCGCAAGGCGGGGGCGAAGTACGCCGGGCCGGTGGCCGAGCACGCCGACGGCTTTTCCATGTGGAACTCCAAGGTGAACCCGTGGAACGCGGCGCGAATGGGTCCCCGGCGCGACGTGGTGGGCGAGATGCGTCGCGCCATCCGCAACGAAGGGATGAGGTTCATCGCGACGCTGCACCATCAGTGGCTTTGGGGCTGGTATCCAACCCTGGATCCATCCTTCGACACCTCCGACCCGAAATATGCCGGACTCTATGGGCCGCCGGCGCCCGGAAGCCCATTTGATTATCACAAGCCATGGTCCACGCTCCCCCCGCCACCGCAAGCGTTTCAGGACGAGTGGGAAGCGAAAGCCAAGGAAGTGGTTGAGGGCTACCGGCCCAGCCTCCTTTATTTTGATAGCCGATTGAACATTATTGACGAGCGCCATCTCACTGACTTGATCTCCTACTATTACGCTCAGGCCGAGCGGTGGAACGAGGAAGTGACCGTTACTTACAAAGGCAAAGATTTGCCCTGGGGCGTGGGCATTTTGGATGTCGAACGCGGCAGGCTGGCCGACACGGCGGACTACGTGTGGCAGACCGATGACGCCATAGACTGGAACTCCTGGTGCTACGTCCAAAACCCGCATTTCAAATCTGCCGGCCGCATCGTGGGCGAATTAGTGGACATCGTGAGTAAGAATGGCAACCTCCTGCTCGACATCACGCCCACGTCGTGGGGGGTGATGCCCGAGCCGGTGGTCGAGCGGCTGCTCGCCATCGGCCGCTGGCTGGAGGTCAACGGCGAGGCCATCTATGCCACGCGGCCATGGAAAGTCTTTGGAGAAGGCCCGACACGGATTACGCCCGGCGCGTTCGGCGATCGAAAGACTCCGAACTTTACTTCTCACGACATTCGCTTCACCACGCGCGGGACAACGCTTTACGCCATCGCCCTCGGCTGGCCTGGGGATGAGGCCGAGCTTGTGATCCAGTCGCTCGGCACGAGCGCAGGCCACATTCGCAAAGGCCAAATCACTCAGGTTGCCTTGCTGGGCAGCGATGCGCAACTCTCCTGGCACCAGGGGGACGAAGGACTCAGGATTACTTTGCCATCTGTCAAGCCGGGAGACTTTGCCTACGCCTTTAAGATTCTGATGAGTTGAGCCGGCGCGCGTTGTGGCGGGCGGAAGTTGCGCGACGCCAGCCCGTCGCCAGCGCCACCGCCGCTTATCCTGAGCCGCCGCTTCAATGCTGCCGGCGCGACCGGCTCCGACGCCTGGAACCCGCGCTGCGAGAACCAAGCTGTCGGCGCGAGCGGCGTCAGGCGGATTGACCCTTGGGCCATCTTGCTGATAAATTAAGGAATTCATGCCGTCGGAATCCGCGAGCGGAACCCCGTCCGGTAAGACCGCAAGGAGGGCGGGGGCGAGGCTTTCAATTTACATTTCGGGAGGCAAAACGTTGCCATGGGCAAGCAATCATCGAAGAGAATCGGCATCTTAACCGGCGGCGGAGACTGCCCCGGGCTGAACGCCGTGATTCGCGCCGTGGTGCGCCGGGCACTGCTTTACGGTGACGAGGTTATTGGGATTAAAAACGGTTGGCTTGGATTGGTGCGGGGCATGGCCGAGCCGTTGACGCTGTTATCGGTTTCGGGCATTCTGCCGCGTGGGGGAACGATCCTGGGCACGTCACGCACCAATCCGCTCAAAAGCGAGGCCGACACGAAGAAGGTGCTCGCCAATATCAAAAAGCTCAAGCTGGATTGGCTGATTGCCGTGGGGGGAGAAGACACGCTGGGGGTGGCGCGCCATCTGGCCGAACAGGGCATCAAGGTCGTCGGGGTGCCCAAAACGATTGACAATGACGTGGAGGGAACCGACCAGACGTTTGGCTTTGACACCGCCGTCTCCATCGTGACCGAAGCCATTGATCGTTTGCATACCACCGCGGAATCTCACCAGCGCGTGATGGTGGTTGAGGTGATGGGACGGCACACCGGCTGGATTGCCGTCGTCTCGGGGCTGGCGGGCGGCGCCGATTGCATTCTGATTCCCGAGCACCCGATGACCATCCAGGAAATTTGTCAGATCCTCGAAAAGCGCCACGCGCGGGGACGGCTGTTTTCGATCGTCGTCGTGGCCGAAGGCTTTAAGCTCGCCGAGGCGGAGGGGCTGATTACGAAGGATGAGAGCCGCGATCAATTCGGCCACGTGCATTTGGGCGGCATTGGGGAGATTGTCGCCCAGCAAATCGAAAAACATACGGGCTTTGAGACCCGCGTGACCGTTCTTGGCCATATTCAGCGCGGAGGTTCTCCGACGGCGTTTGACCGCGTTTTGGGGACCCGCTATGGCGTCAAAGCGGTGGAATTGCTGCACGAGGGAAAGTTTGGAGAAATGGTGGCGCTACGAGGGAACAAAATCACCTCCATTCCTTTGAGCCAAGCCATGCGCAAGCTCAAGCATGTGGATCCCGAACTGATTCGCACGGCTGAAATGTTCTACGGCTAAGCGCGGCCACCGAAGCCCCCTCGAATCTTCGACAACTTCTTTGCGGCAACAACCGCCGATTGCCGACCGGCGCGAGCCTGGGCGCCACATTTTGCAATCCTCGCCAGCCAGGTGTCCCCATCAACGGATTCCTCTCCAGTTTGCAGCCTGAAAATGTTGTGCGTTTTGTCGCAGTGCCGGAAGCTTTGAGTTTCGGCGTTCCATGTCGTTCGACCGTCCTGCACGCAGGGGCGCGTGGAGACGTGAAAGGCGCTCGCGAGCGGCGTCATCGTTGACTTGGCCTGGAGCGTGTGTTAGCGTACCAAAATTGCCCGGACTAGAGACAGCCCTGGGGGATAAGGGATGGCTTTCAACAAGGCCAAGGCTCTGCAAGAGGCCCAAAAGTACGTCACGCAGGGGAAAACCCCCCAGGCGATCAAGCTCTATCAACAGATCGCGGAACGCGATCCCTCCGACCTCATCCTTCTGAACACCATTGGAGACCTTTACATCCGCGAAAAGCGGCTGGGCGAGGCGCTGAAACATTTCTATCGGCTGGCGGAAGCCTATGTGACCGAAGGGTTTGTGGTGAAGGCCATCGCCATCTACAAAAAGATTTCCAAACTGGATCAAAGTTCGATTGAGCCGGTGTTGAAGCTGGCCGAGCTTTATGTAACGCAAGGGCTGAACCGCGAGGCGCGCGAGCAATACGCCACCGCCCTGCACTTTTTTCAGAAAAGCAAACAGCAGGATAAGGCGCTGGAGGTTCTGCGCAAGATGGCTCAACTGGAGCCGCAGAATCCCAAACTGCGGATCGAGTGGGCGGGGCTTGCCGAGCAGTCCGGCCAAGCCGAAGAGGCTGCGGAAGCTTACCTTGAGGCGGCCACGCTGCTGCAACGCGAGGGCGACGCCGCCGGCGCGGAGAACGCGCTCAAGAAGGCCGCGCAACTCCACCCCAACAACGCGCGCATTCAACTGAGCCTGGCGCACCACGCCTTTCGCCGGCAGGATTTTGAGCAGGCGGAGAAAATCGCCCGTTCGGTGCTGGCGCAAGAAGACAATCCCTCGGCCCGCCGACTGCTGCTGGAGTGTTATCTTGCCACGCACAAGTTAGCCGAAGCCCAGCAAATCCTGATGGAGGTTTATCGAGCCAATCCCAGCGACTTCACGCCCATTGCCAATTTTGCTGATCTGTGCATGGCGCGAAAGGACTTTGAGGCAGCCTTCCAGGCGGTCAACTTGGTGGCGCAGGAACTCCAGGAGCGGAAAGAGACGGAAGGCTTGATGCAAAGCCTGCGGAAAATTTGGGCGGGGGCGCCGCAGCATGTGCCGACGCTCGAGCTGGTTTACCAAATCAGCGAAGCCACCGCGGACGAATTCACCATTCCCGAGGTGCTGGAAGCTTTGGGCCACGCCTACGTGCAGACGGGACAGCTTGAGAAGGCTGAAATCGCCTACCGGAAGCTGGCCGTCCGAGAGCCGGAAAATCAGGATTATCTCGACCTTCTTCGACAGGTTTTGCAGAAGCAAGGCAAGGAATTTGTGGCGCCGAGCTTGTCGCCTTTGTCTTCCGAAACCATGGCGCTCGAGTCGCCGACGGAAATCGAAGCGCCGCCGGAGGAAGCGGCGATGGTGAAAGAAGCCATTGAGGCGAGCGACCTGTTCGTGCGCTATAACCTGCCGGGAAAGGCCGTTGCGGAATTGGAAAAGGTGCTGGCCACTTATCCGGATCAGATCGAGATTCATCAGCGCATCCTGGAGGCGTGCCGCAAGAACTTGCCGGCGCGAGCCGCTCAGGCGGCGGAAGCGCTGGCCCGCATTTATGGCGATCGAGGCGACACGGCGAGCGCCCAGCATTACCGCGAAATCGCGCATCAACTGGGGGCGCCGGAAGCCGGCACAACGGCTCCGTCCTCGGTCGCCGAGATGCCCGCTCCGTCGGCGCCGCAGGAGATTGACCTTTCCCAGGAATTTGGTTTTGTCACCCCGGAGGTCCAAGAAGGCGAAGCACCCCAAGAGATTCCCTTGGATTTGGGGCCTGGGGGCGCGGGAGTGGTTGGGCCGCCCGCCGAGCCTGAAGAGGTTTCGGCCACTCCGGGCGGGATAACAGCGAAAACCCCTGAACCTGCCCCGGTGCTTCCGCCGAGGGAGCCTGAACTTCCGCCTTTCGATTATCGCGCCAGCGAGGAAGAGCTTCGTTTTTACGTCAGTCAGGGATTGGTGGCCGAGGCGCAGAAGGCCGTGGAGGATTTGAAGGCGAAATATCCGGGTCATCCCGAGGTCATGAAGCTGGCGGAATGGCTGGAGCAGCAGACACGACCGCCGGCCGAAGCGGCCGCACCCGAAGGGGCGTGGGAATTGCCCACGACCTTTGCCAAGGAGGCTTCGCCGCCCGCCGTGTCTGAACCGCCAGCCGAGCCGGCAGCCCGCGCCGAGGCTCCGGCGGCGGGCAGCGCGGATCTGGTTGAAAGCCTGGCGAGCGAATTGGCATCCTCCCTCGGAGGGATAGAGGCTCCTGAAAAACCCGGTGCGGCTTCAGAACAAAAATCGCCGGCCGAGCCGGTCCCAGCCACGAGCCCGGCAGAGATGATTTCTCCCTTGGGCGACTTGCTGAGCGAGTTCGGCGAGGTTGAACCGAGCCAGGCGGGCGCCGACGACCCGGAAACTCATTATAATCTCGGCGTCGCCTTCCGAGAAATGGGGCTGCTGGACGAGGCCATCGGCGAGTTCCAAAAGGTGGTGAAAGGGTCGGCCAAGGGAAACGTTCCTCCCAATTTTTTGCAGGCATGCACCTTGCTGGCGGCGAGCTTTCGGGAAAAGGAGATGCCGGGCATTGCGGCCAAGTGGTATCTTCGGGCACTCGAAATGCCGGGACTCGACGAAGAGGCCACGCTGGCCGTGCTGTACGACTTGGGCCTCACCTACGAAGAGGCGGGCGACGTCAAGAGCGCCCTTGAGAAATTTACCGAAGTTTATAGCCAGAACATTGATTATCGCGACGTGGCGGAAAAAATCCGTTTGCTTCGGCAGAAAGCATCCTGAGCGACCCCAGGGGTCGCCGTGACTACTTCAGAAGGGCTAACGCCCCCCCAGGCTCCCGCTTCTCCTCCGAACCAAGATCGGCCCATGAATCGGTGGCTCGCCGTGATCTATATTCTTTTCTGCTTTGAGATGGGGGTGTTTCTGTTCATGTTGCCGTGGGTGCCGTTTTGGAGCCGAAACTTTTTTGTGGGGCGCTTTGGTTGGGTTTCGGCTATTGCCATGGATGACTTTGTTCGCGGCGCCATCTCCGGCATCGGGGTCGCGGATATTTATCTCGCGCTCGAGGAGCTTTGGCGATTGCGGCGGTGGTTGGGCGTGGTTCGCGCGGACGGAGCGAACGGACCCAAGCGCTGACCTCCGCCGGGCCGAACCGCACGAGGTGAAAGGAACCGGGCCCATTGAAGAGCTTCTTGATTTGCTACGTGACGGATCGTCGCGGGCTAGAGCCGCAGCCGCTCGAGCCGCGAATTGAGCGGGCCATCAAGGCCGGCGTGGACTGGATTCAAATTCGGGAAAAAGACCTGCCGACGCGCGCGCTGCTCCAGCTAACGCAGGCCGCGGTTGAGAAGACGGGCGGAAACGCGACACGGGTTTTTGTGAATGACCGGCTGGATGTCGCTTTGGCGGCGGGCGCGCACGGCGTCCACTTAGGCGGACATTCCCTGCCCGTGGCTGCGCTCCGAGCGTGGGTGCCGGAGGGTTTTCAGGTGGGGGTTTCCTGCCATTCGGTCGAGGAAGCCCTGCGCGCCGAGGCCGACGGGGCAAGCTACGTTTTCTTCGGGCCCGTGTTTGAGACTCCCTCGAAGTTGCCTTACGGCCCTCCGGTCGGGTTGGACAAGCTGGCCGAAGTAACGGCCCGAGTGAAAATTCCGGTTCTTGCTATTGGGGGGGTGACGGTGGAGCGCGCGGGGGCGTGTTTGGCGCGCGGCGCGGCGGGGATTGCAGCGATCCGAATGTTCCAAGAAGGCGAGGCGATGGAAGAGCGCCTCCGGGCGTTAAGGCAAAACCTGGAAGCGCGCGGAGCGTGAGGCTGATCGGCCGCGGCCGGGCGCGGCATCGAGCTATCGGTCGCCCATCCAGGCGCCCCAAGGCTTGAGCCTCTCCACGTTGTCGCACACCGCTTTGACCGCCGCCGTGATAGGCACGGCGAGAATCAAACCAAAGCCTCCCCAAAGCCACGCCCAGAACATCATCGAGATGGTCACGGTCAAGGCATTCAGCTTGACGCGATGCCCCACCAATTTGGGCGTGAAGACGTTGATGGCCAGAAAGTGAACCACCGTCACCGTCACGCCAATCACCACAAAGGGGGTGATGGCGCTGTATTGTCCGAGGGCAATCATTAAGGGCGGAACAAGCCCGAGGGCCACGCCGAGGTAGGGAATCAGGCTTAAAAGGGCCGCGAGCGGTCCCATCAACAGCGCGTAGCGCAAGTGAATCAGTCCGAAAATCGGCGTAATCAAGGCGGCGGAAATCAGCGCCACAAGAATGTTGCCCAGCACGTATTCCCGCACCATGTGGCCGATGCTGTGGATAACCGTTTCGGCGTGATAGCGGTGCTCGCGCGGAAACAGGTTGAGTGAGCTCGCCCAGATTTGATCTTTGCCGGCCAGCATAAAGAAAACGAGGAAGGGAATGAACATGACGGTGACCGCAAAACTATAGATGGAACCAATGCCGCGCAGCAGATAGTGCGCCCAGGGCGACTCCTGCTGGAGCCGGATGGTGGGCAGGCCCGGCTGTTGGGCGGCCGGCATAATGGTGGAGGTGCTCTGCTGAAGCCGACCGACGAAGCGCTCAAAACTCTGCAAAAGCCGCTTGAGCGGCTCGGCGTAGGTGGGGAAATCATGGGCAAAGGCAATGAGTTGATTGTAAAGGGCGTAAATCACCAGGTACACAAGGCCGAGCGCCGCCACCACCATAATCAGTGAGCCGAGCCAGCGAGGCACGCGAATGCGCTCCAGCCATCGCACCCCCGGCTCCAGCACAAAGGCGATGAAGATGGAAAAGATCAGCGTGATGACCACGGAACTGGCATAGTTGATGCAGGCAATGATGATGGCGGCGGCAATGATCCGCAGGCTGATGGAGGCGGCGCGGGCCACGGACGGGCTTTCCAGACGAGCATCGGGCATGCAGGAACCTGCGGGGCTGATTGTAGCTTGACGGCGCGGAAAATTCTACTGGAGAGGCAAGCCGGCGGCGAGGACGCGGGCCAGAAGATCTCGGTCTTGCGCTGACGTGCGGTGGGTTTCATGTTCAGCGACAAGAAGGCGTGAAAGATGGCGTCGGCGAGGAGGTCCCCTGGCAGAAAGCCCTCGATGGCGCCGGGGTCATGCTGGAAGACGTGATCGAAGTGCCTTTGGGGGAAACGGGAACTTCAGACTGCCCGCGGGCGAGAAAGGATTGACGCCACTGAATTCCTTAGAAGCACTGGCTGAAGAGGAAATAATCATTCCAGATTTCCTTTTTGAGATGCGCGGAGAAACTCTTGGGGCGCTTTCAACATCAACAATGACACGGGTCTGAGCATCATGAGGAGGGTTTAAAGGCGTGAACCGATTAGGTGAGAACCCCAAGCATCCCGTTCAACTGCGGGTGAGAAGAGCTACAATCCCACAACGAAGGCCAAACACAAGGAGCTATCCATGACCCAATTAGCATTTTCCTCGTCTCTGCATCGTGTCTTTGGTGCGCTATCCAAGTTCGATCCCGAGCAGTCCACTGTCATCATGCAGCCGGAGCATTCAGGGCGCGGCACCTGGACCGGTTGCCCGGGTGTTCTTTATGAGCCGCAGCAACATCGGTTCCTGATGACCTATCGCCAACGGCGACCGCGCAGCAATCCGGCCACGGAGCGAGGATGGCGCTGCGCTGTGGCAGCCAGTGACGACGGCATCCATTTCGAGGATGTTTGGGCTGTCGAGAAGTCTGAACTTGGCACGTCTTCGATGGAACGGTTTTGTCTATTGCCCAGGATGGAGGGTGGCTATCATCTGTACTTGAGCTACGTGGACCCTGCCGACAACCGGTGGCGCATTGACTGTGTCGAGGCCGACACGCCTGATTCCTTTGATGTGCGGACCGCACGGCCTCTATTGACCGCGGCTTCGACCCATACGGAGGGAGTCAAGGATCCCTATGCCATGCGCGTTGGACCAGCGGTGTACCTGTTTGCAAGCTTTGCATCTGGGGAAACCCTGGACCGCGGGCAACGTGCGCAAGCGCACGCCACGGCAGACATTTTCAACACGGGCGTGACGATTGGCTTGACGGGGCTGGCGACCGGACTGGATGGTCGTAACTTTGCGTGGCAGGGATCGGTCCTCAGCGTTGGCACTGGTTGGGACCGGTATTCGGCACGGTTGAACAGTGTGGTTCCTCTGGCGGGTGGAGCATGGGTTGGTTTCTATGACGGCTCTGCAGGTGTCGAGGAGAACTATGAGGAGCGTTGTGGACTGGCGATGTCCCATGATCTTCGACATTGGAATCGGCTGAGCACAAGCGTGCCGTGGATGGTGTCGCCCCATGGGACCGGATCGCTGCGATATGTGGATGCCGTACCCGTTGGCCAGGAACTCTGGATGTATTTCGAGTACGCGCGCGCGGATGGGGCGCATGACTTGAGGCTGCACAAGGTCCGTTGATGAACGTCGAGCCATCCTTGCGCGCCGCGTCAGGGCCAGGATACCGGGGCAGGCGACTGCCACTTCGATTCTGGACCTACGTGCTCGGTGCGCTGGGAGGTCTGCTGTTCGGTTACGACACGGGCATCATCGCAGGCGCAATCCTATTTATCCGGCACGATTTCAGGTTGAATCCGCTGCAGCAGGGTCTGGTGGTCAGCTCGCTTGTGTTGGGAGCGGTAGCCGGAGCCGTCGCGGCGGGATACCTGAGTGACCGGTTCGGACGTCGTCGGCTATTGTTGCTGGCGGGAGCGATATATGCCGGCGGTGCCATGGGGTCGGCGCTGGCCCCTTCGGTAATGGTGCTGATTGTTTTCCGGCTGCTGCTGGGGCTTGCCGTTGGCGTGTCCTCGGTGGTGGTGCCGCTGTACCTCGCGGAGATGGCGCCGACTCCTGTCCGTGGTGCCCTAACCTCATTGAACCAGTTGATGATCGCCCTTGGCATTTTTGTGGCCTACCTGATGACGTTCCTGCTGTCAGGCAGCGGCGATTGGCGAGCGATGCTCGGACTGGCGGCGGTACCGGCGATCCTCATGCTGGCTGGACTGTGGTTTCAGGACGAGTCCCCACGCTGGCTGGTGGCCCATGGTCGTACGGAGGAGGCGCGCGCCGTGCTCAGGCGGACTCATGGGCCGGGCGAGATCGAACGCGAAATCGAGGAAATGCGCCGGGCCAGCCAGGCAAGCTCCACGTTGGGGATTCTTGAGTTGTTGCGGACGCGCTGGTTGCGGCGAGCCATGCTGTTGGCCGCTATGCTCGCAATATTCTCGCAACTAGTCGGCATCAATACCATTGTTTACTATGCCCCGACGATTCTGAGCGCTGCCGGATTCGGTAAGTCAGTGGCGATTCTCAGTAGCGTCGGTCTGGCTTCCCTCTCGATTATCGCAACGGTGATCGCGGTAAGTATCGTCGATCGCGTGGGGCGGCGGCCATTGATGCTGGGAGGTTTGGTCGGCATGGTGGTCAGCATGGCGTTGATTGGATTCATGTTTATGAGCAGCGGTCTGCACACCACCAACGGAAGGATTATTGCGGTAACTTGTCTGGCAGTTTTCAAGTTCGCGTTTTCCATAAGCTGGGGACCTCTGCTTTGGGTGATGTTGCCAGAACTTCTTCCGCTGCACGTACGGGGAACAGCGATGGGCGCAGCCGTTTTTCTCAACTGGACCACTAATTTCGTTGTGTCCTTGCTGTTTCCTGTGCTGCTGGCAGCGGGAGCCGGGTCGGTTTTCGAGTTGTTTGCCGGATTCGGCTTGATCGCCTTCATACTGACTGCGAAGTGGCTGCCCGAGACTTCAGGACGCAGCCTGGAAATGCTCGAATTGGAGCAGTTTTCCGAGAACGAAAGTGATATCTGATTGCTCTCAGACCATTCCAATCATTTGTCATACCAGGTTAAGTCATCATGAGGCGCGGGAGCAGTTGTGACCTGCCCCCTTTTTCCGTACCCATCATAATGTGAGTTCCGGGGTTGGGTTTGGTCTATTCTCCCGTGCATCCGTTTCTCAGGGATTACCGACGCCGAAAGTCGCCGGGAGAGCAATGCAATCCTTGTAACGCCGGGTGCAGCCGCTTGGGAGGCCATCTCGAAAACAGGTTGACAACGGCGCGCGAGATGGGTGAACTGTTTTGTTTCGTTATTATTACTTCGCCGCAGGAGGCCCTTCGTGGCGCTCAAAAGAAGTCTCGAGACAAATCATTCCCACGTGACGGGCGGGGGCCGCGGGATAGCTGTCCTGCTGTTGCTGACGTGGGTTGGGGGCGCGGCAGTTGCGGCGCTGGGCGCGCCGGCCGGCAAACCGCTGGCCGCCACGCCGCCCATGGGCTGGAACGACTGGGCGCATTACCAGTGCAACTACACCGCGAACACCATCCTCGATAATGCCCGGGCGCTCGTCTCGACCGGTCTGGCGGCGCGCGGTTACGACACGGTCACCATTGATGATTGCTGGATGCAGAAAGGTCGCGACGCGCGCGGCAACTTGCAGCCAAACCCGAAACGGTTTCCGAAGGGAATGAAGCCGGTAGCCGAAGCCATCCACAAGCTGGGGCTGAAGTTCGGCATCTATGAGGATTCCGGCTACGCAACCTGCGGCGGCTGGGCGGGCAGTGGGCAGCCGCAAGGCGGCGGCAAGTATCACTTCCTGCAGGATGCCAGGCTTTTCGCTTCCTGGGGCGTGGATTATCTGAAACTGGACGCCTGCAACGTCTATGTGCCGCCCGGCGCGACCAAGGAAGAAGCTTACCGCAAAGCTTACGCCGCCGAACATGCGGCGCTCAAGGCCGTGGGGCGTCCCATCGTTTTCTCGGAATCGGCTCCCGCCTATTTCCAGGGGACGCCGGAATGGTACGACGTGCTAAGTTGGGTCCGCCATTACGGGCAGTTGTGGCGCGAAGGCACCGACATCGCCACCTACCATGCCCACCACCCCGACGCTTCGCGCTTCCACAGTGTGCTGTGGAATTACGCCTACAACCTGCCGCTGGGCCGCTTCCAGAAGCCCGGCAACTGGAACGACGCGGATTTCATCATCGCGGGCGATCGCGGGCTGAGCCTGGCAGAAAGCCGCAGCCAGATGGCCCTGTGGTCTATGATGTCAGCGCCGCTCATTCTCAGCTCCGACGTCGCGAAACTCAGCCCGGAGGCCCTCGCCATTCTCGGCAACCGGGCGGTAATTGCCGTTGACCAGGACCCTCTGGGCCGGATGGCCACGCTGGTGCGGCGCACGGGGGAGATGGACGTTCTTTTCAAGCCGCTCGCGAATGGCGACGATGCCGTCGCCGTGCTGAACCGTAGCGCCGCAACCCTCAAGGTCGAGCTGCGCCCGGCCCAGTTCGGTTTTGCCGCAACGTCCGCCTGCCGCCTGGACGCGCAGGACCTTTGGAACGGAAAGCGGCAGTCCGATGTGGCCGCCCTGGAAGCCGAGGTTCCCTCTCACGATACCGTCATCTGGCGCATTCGCGCTTCCGCCGCTTGCGGCCGGCCAACGCGCACCGGCACCATCACCCTCACCGACAACGTAAGGCGCCGCCGGCATAGTCTCAACGGCTACGCCCGCTGCCTGGCCCCGGGGAGCGTCGAAGCCTGCTCGGGCGCCGCGGAAGAGAGTTGGACGGTTACGCCGCAGGGCGCGCTGCGGTCCTCCGGCGATCGCTGCCTGGCCGTTGCCCATAGCCAACCGGTGATGCAAGCCTGCCGTGCCGAACGTGCCCAGCACTGGCGTTATACGCTGTTGGGCAACCTCATCAGCGCCGCCGATCACCGCTGCCTTGGCGCCGCCGGGGGTGAAAGCGGGTCCCAAAGGCTTGCCATGCAACCTTGCGGGCACAACTTGCCGAACCAGATCTGGTCACTGCCCAACTGACCACTGAACAGAGCGCAGGGGGCTGAGGGACGGCCGCGGGTCATTCGGCCTAGAAGTTAAAAAAAGTCAAATACGGTTCGCCGCGGATTTCGCGCAGCAGGAGGAGGGCGAGTTCGAGGGCATGGTAGTCGCCCCACATGGAGGATTCGCCCCGAGGAATCTTGCTCTCGGGCGGCACGTAGTACATCGTACGAATAGTTATTTATAATATTGTGATTTGACGTTACAATCGGGGCATGCCAAGAGTCGCCCCTAAGATTATGCTCGATTCGATGCAAAAGTCGCAGCTGCAAGATTGGGTGCGGG
>JAKCCV010000015.1 GCA_021838785.1 Acidobacteriota bacterium
TCATCGAAACGATGAGTTTCCGACTGGCTATTCCTCGGCAGGTTCGACTCCTCGAGAGCCTGCCTCCGCTTCACCAGCCGGGGGCCATCTTGCAACAAAGGCCGTTCGCAGTACAATCAGATTCCAGCGAACGGCAAGCAGTGTCTTAACTGTTTGTCTCACCTCAGGGGACAACCGCATCAGAGAATTTACAACTTCCTGAATGCAACGACCAACAACTCGTCTCGCGACGTGGTATATTGATGCATTTAGTAGCGTTGAGAGGAACTTGCTGCTCTGGTTTAGGATATGAAATGTATAATCTTCAGACGGCTGCTGACTCTGGGTTGTTTGATTTTCGCGACTTTAGCCCCGATCTCTGCCGCCAGTGAACAAGGCCGGGTTAGGGCCGTTACCAATGCGGCTCTTGAGAATAACTGTCAGAAACTAAGAGCAGATGTCCCCACATTGGCCGTGCCCGGTCCACGTTTGGAAGCTAGCCTCCAGACTCTGGGACTCTGTGAAGCACAACTGGGCGATCTAAGGGAAGCCGCGAGTACCTTTGGGCGTTTGGTAGACCTCGATCCCAACTCGTGGCAGGCGTGGAACAATCTGGGAGGTAGTTATCTAGCCCTCGGGCGACCTACCGAAGCGTTGCATGCATTCCGACACGCAGCGGAACTGAGACCCGCGAGCCCCTCTGTTCTCTTCGGCCTCGGCAAGGCCCTGACCATCCTCAGCATGTATTCTGAAGCTTATCGAGTGGTGAACCGTGCGTATCGAATGCAGCCGAGCGACGCGCAAATCAAGGAGCTAAGACGAACGCTCGCCAAAACCATAGCGGAGCAAGCTAAAACAATGGTCAACGAGCACAGGTACAAAGAAGCAAGAACACTTCTACTTGAAGTAGCCGACGTCTTTCGAAATTCGGCATCATGGAATGATTTGATCGGGTTTTCAGATCTCAAGTTGGGAGATGCGAAACCTGCACTGAATCACTTGCAACAGGCGGTTAATCTTGATCCGGGCAACGAAGACTATTTATTGGATCTGGGCGAGTTTTTCTTGATCTTCAAGGCGTACAATGCTGCACAAACTACGTTTGAAGCGGGAACGAGCAGATTTCCGGGGTCGCCCGCCATGGTCTTGGCGCTTGGGCTAACAGCGGAGCTCGAAGGGCGACACCACTACGCAATTTCCATACTAGGGAAACTGATTCGTTCGAATCCGAACTTTATCCCCGCTTATGCAGTTCTTGGAACGGCGTTAGAGAATGCCCGTGATTGGCAAGGCATGGTGGATTTAGGAAAGAAACTGCAAGTGCTTGAGCCTTCTAATGGGAGAGGGGAGTACCTGGTGGGCGCTGGCTTGTTTATGATGGCAGACGGCAATCCCGACATGCTAGCGAAAGCTCAAATTGCTCTTCAAAAGAGCGTAAGACTAGATCCAGATTTCCCGCGGGCTCATTTCCTGCTAGCAAAGGTATTCGAGGCAGAAGGAAAAGACCGGGAAACCATAGCTCAGTTAAGAGAGACACTACTATTAAACCCCAACTACGCTGAAGCTCACTACGTTCTGGGTATGGCTTATGCCCGCATCGGACAAACGAAACTTGCAAAGGAGGAGCTGCAGAGATTTCGAAGGATTGAAATGGAAAGGAATGATACAACACGAAGACTCGTAGTTTTGGAATCTGTGGATGGCAAGGCAGCTAAGCGTAGTCATAAGGGCATTGCTCTCGACCAAAAAAAGCGATAGAGCGTGAGGTTTCGGCAGGCGTGCTAGGTCTCTTCCTTGCTTTGGGCGGTATTCTGTTGTGGCAAGGCCGCGGTTGGGAAGGCCGGCTATGGGGTGTTGGGCTGATTTTATTTGCGATTACTGCAGTCTGGGGTGTGCTGGCAGGAAACCTGGCGGCTGTGTATCCCTACGCCGTCGAGATCGAGGAAGGCAAGGGCTTCCGCTTCTATGCTCCCTTCAAGCAGTTTTACATACCCAGCCAGGAAGTAGAGCGCGTGAAGTGGTCTTGGCTCTGGGGTGGTTGCGTGGTCAGGCTCAGGAAACGACGTGGTCTCCTCGTCGGCTTCATTATCCACTTCGCGTGGGGCCGGCAGGGACGCGAGCTGGCCCAAGCAATTAGTCAGGAACTTTCCCGCGGTGCGTAGGGCGACCGCCCACGTCGTCTGGCAATCTGGAGGGGACGCGTCGGAGGCAGTCAATGCTGAGCATGGGAACTAAGACAAGGGGTGTAGTGCTCGTGGCCATGTTGGCTGGCGTCGTCCTGGCCTTGAGCGCGCACGGGCGCGAATCGAGCGAGCGCGGATTCCACGCCAACAAGCGCCCACGCCAATCCGACCGGGGCTTACCTTCAGTCCGCCTTAGGACCGTCGCCTGCCAAATGCTTGGGGCGGTTGCGGGGACAGCGCCTGACCGGGTTGTGGTTAAACAGAATTTCGTGCGCGGGGGCGCGGTGTTCGGCGCAGAAGTTGACTTCATCGCCGGATGGCCGGGCTCGCCGTGCAGGGTCCAGGCGTTCAGGGTTCCCTATCTCTTGAACGATATGTTCTTCCAGTTGGATGGCAATCTGGTCACGGAATGGGTCGGTGGCGACCGACCCGTGGTCGAGGTCTTTCACGTTGGGCAGGGCGGAGTCAGGCTCGTTTTCAAACATGGGTCGCGCGCGGGCCCGGAGTATTGGGACAGCTCGATCTTGATAAATAACGCGGCGATCGAAAGCGATGGCAACTATCACAACACCACAACCGAGATTTGGAAGTGGGAGGGCAGGTCGTACCGCCTCTTGGCCACTGTTCCTTACCGCCAGCGTCTGGAGGCTCTAGCGAGGCTCGAAGGCAAGGGGGAGGGTAATTGACCCCCCATCCCTTGGGCGGGGAGGTGAGCAATCCGCAGTCGCTCAATCGGTATGCGTATGTACTGAACAATCCCACGACGTTCGTTGACCCGCTGGGGTTGACGGAGCAGGTGCTTCCGGGCTGTGACCCGTCTGACCCGGAGGCGTGCGGCCCGCCGCCGTGCAACCCGTTCACGGACATTGAGTGCAATCCGGGTTGCAGCATCGGGAATCCAAATTGCACGCCGGGCTGCGGCGCGCTGGGCATCGGCTTCCCGTGCGGGCCGATCGGCCCGCCCGGGGGAATCCGCGTCGGCGGTGGTGGCTCGCCGAGCGGCGCAGGAACGGCCAGCACCGCGCCGCCGCTTGCGGACACTGTCGGCAACGCCAGCTTCCCAATGGGGAGTAACGTGTGCGCAATTTGGATACCCACGGACGCATGGCCGCCGCAGGTGGTCGTCTGGGGGTGTGGACAGAGCCTTTTCTGGCCCGCGATCGGGACAGCTGTCGCCGTAGGGGCCGGGGTCGTGGCTTGGCTGAACCCTTTCGGGAGCGCCAGCGGTCCAGCGTTGCCGGAGTGGGGACGCCTGCCGGGCGACATAGCGGGGTGCGAAGCATCGACCCTCGCGGAGGACTTTGGGACCGGCGCCGGGGAGCTGATCCCTTACTTCAGCGTCTTTAGCTATCTGCCGTCGAGCCCCTACTTCCTAGGCGCCTGGGGCAGCCTGCTCGAAACCGCGACGATCAAGGGCGGAGTTTTACAAGCAGTCAAAGCAATCCCGGGGGCAGCGGAGGTCGTTCCGGCCGTCGAGCAAGGCTCCTTCGTGGTGGGAGGGCTGCTCACGGGAGCTGCGTCACTCATGGACCTGAGTGCGCGTGTGAAATGCTACTAATGCTACTAGGATTGGGGATACGGGCTCGTGCTCCCGCAGGCAGGGCTGCCCAAATCCCTGCTCCGGGGGGGCGGATATGATCCAGTCGCACCGGTCACTCCTGACTTGGGCGGTGGCCTTGCTGCTGACGCATTTGGGTCTGTGGGAAGCGCGTACCTTCCCAAGCAAGCCTTGGATGGCCTGCCTCAACTGGCTTTTGGCCATCACCCTGGTCTCGGGGGATATGATCTGGCTGCCGCTGAATAGGGGGGTGCCTGCTCTGTCGTTGAGGCCCATCCTGGGGACAGTGATTTGCTCCACAGGGCTTGCTCTCGTGACGAAATATTACTTGGAACACCGCTCCTCCTGAAGGAGGTAGGGGGGACCACGGCTGTTCCGGTCCACGGTTCCTCATTCCAGCAATATCGCAACGCGATGTACTGCGGATCGTCCTCCCGCAGCGGACGGAGCAGGGAGGCGCGGTCAAACATGTCCCGACCGTGGACTTTTCCATCGAATCTCATCGCAACGGGAGACATTTATCTCGATGCCTCGGACGACGTGACCAACGGCAACACATTTGGTGGGCCGTGCCCGGCGATGTCGTACAATTCCAACAACCAGTTGACGGCGGTAGGCGGGACGGGGGTAACCTACGATGCGGCGGGGGACTTGACCAACGACGGCAGTCACACGTATCAGTACGACGCCGAGGGGCGGCTGAGTTCGGTGGACAGCGGCTCAACGTGGAAGTTCGTTTATAATGCGCTGGGCGAGCGGGCGGAGTGGATTTCCTCAGGCGGGGCGGATCAGCACCTGTTCGACCCCTGGGGCACGTGGTTGGGCAATGCGGGCGAATACAGCACGTTGCCCGCGCTGGGCCTCTACCGGGCGCTCTACATCAATGGCGAGACGGCGTTCCTGCATTAGAATCTGCTCGGTTCGAGCCAGACGCAGACCGATTACAGCGGCACGCCGATTCAGGACATGGCGTTTTACCCGTGGGGTCAGGTGTGGTGGCAGGCGCAGCAGGGGATGGGGTGGGGCTTCGCCTCGATGCCCTATTGGGACGTCAATACCAACACCAGCTTCACGCAGTTTCGGGAATACTCTATGAACCTGGGCCGGTGGTACAGTCCGGACCCGTTGGGCGGGGAGGTGGCCAATCCGCAGTCGCTCAATCGGTATGCGTATGTGGACAACAACCCAACCACCTTTACGGACCCGTTGGGATTGTACCGCTGGGTGGCGTGGAACGGGTGCACGTACGACACGGCATACTTCTGGGTTGACGGCCAGTATCAGGGGTCTGACACGGAGCTCGTGGGTTGCCCCGGCCCGTCCTTCTTCCAGCCGATAATGCCGTCGCTGCCAAACTTCGGGGGCGGGGGGGGCGGGCGCGGACGCCCCACGCCGCCGCAAACGCAGGCACCGCAGAAGAAGCCCTGCACTCCGCTGGCGAATAAGCTTCAAGGGACGCCCGCAGCAGGCGTAGATACGCTTTTCGACGCCTTCAACCGCCTTACCCATCCCCTCGACATGACCGAGATAAACGGCCTCATGTTTGTAACGGGAGGGGTGGTAGCGGCAACCGGGCTTGGCGCGATAGGCGTTACGTGTTTTGTACCCGAGCCATTCGAGCCGCTCGCATGCTCTGCGGGTGTGATGGGCGGCGCGCCTACTGCGGCCGGGGGGGCCTTTCTGGTCAAGCAGTCAGTCAGCTTTTTCAAGAATTATACTCTTCCCGCAATCAAAGACTGGGGCTGCCATGAATAGGCGCGCTGAAGAAGGAGGGCCTAGGCCGCAAAAGCCCTCAGCGATGTCGTTCAGGCAGGCATTGCTGTTCGTCGTTTACTACACGATCTTTCAATTCATTGTTGTGGCTATCGCCGGTCCCGTGCTGCATCATTTTCTCGGTCTCGATGTCACATGGACGGATCTGCTTCTGGCTTTGGTTCTTCTAACCTGTTGCGGTCCCATATTCGTGGGGTTAGTCTATTGGTCCCGCGCGTCGCGCGACCGCCCATGGGCTTTCACGATTCGCTCCGGCCTGTCGATGTGCGCCATGGTAGTTCTCTACGCCTCTGCGGTGACACTCAGCGCGCGTAGACTCGGCCTGTCCCTCATCTCCTCCGCGGCCCTGCCAGCGTATATGGCGACGGTACTTGTGTTCCTTCTGCCTATGTCACTACTTACGGCTTATTTTGTGCGGCGGTGGCGGATCGACCCCGGACGACGCCAATCGTCCTGACGCCGAGGGGCGGCTGGCCAGCGTGGATTCGGGCTCGACGCGGAAGTTCGTGTATAATGCGCTGGGCGAGCGGGCGGAGTGGATTTCGTCGGGCGGGTCGGACCAGCACCTGTTCGACCCTTCGGGCACGTGGCTGGGCAACGCGGGGGAATACAGCACGTTGCCCGCGCTCGGCATCTACCGGGCGCTCTACATCAACGGCGAGGCGGTTTACCTTCACCGGAACAATCTGGGCTCGAGCCAGACGCAGACCGATTACAGCGGCACGCCAATCCAGGACATGGCGTTTTACCCGTGGGGTCAGGTGTGGTGGCAGGCGCGGCAGGGGATGGGGTGGGGTTTCGCCGGGATGCCCTATTGGGACGTCAACACCAACACGAGCTTCACGCAGTTTCGGGAATACTCCATGAACGTGGGGCGGTGGTACAGCCCGGACCCGCTGGGCGGGGAGGTGATCAACCCGCAGTCGCTCAATCGGTATGCGTACGCGATGAATAATCCCACGACGTATAACGATCCTCTGGGGCTGACCGAGCAGGTGCCTCCGGGCTGTGACCCGTCTGACCCGGAGGCGTGCGGCCCGCCGCCCTGCAACCCGTTCACGGACATTGAGTGCAATCCCGGTTGCAGCATCGGGAATCCAGATTGCACGCCGGGCTGCGGCGCGCTGGGCATCGGCTTCCCGTGCGGGCCGACCGGGCCGCCCGGGGGAATCCACGTCGGCGGGGGCGGAGGGGGCGGCGGCACAGCTTCCAGCGCCCCGCCCGCCGGACAACCGCCGCTGGCAAACGGAGGCACGAACTTCAGTCCGACTGACACGCTGCCGATTGGGGAGTTGGGGTTGTGCGTCTCCCAACCCGAGGTGTGCACGGCCGTGACGATAATAGTGGTGGTCAGCGCTGCGTACGAGGGCTACCAGCTTTGGAAGCACACGAGGCCCCTGCCCGCACAGCCGCAAGCTTCGCCTCAGGTGAAGCCGACGACTGTGCCGCAGGCCCCGGCGCAGACCCAGTCGCAGCCGAACACGGACTGGGAAATTTGTTACCTCAGATCTGACCTGCTGCGAGGGAGCGGTTTCCACACCTGTTACTACGTATGCCAGCCAAGCAAGCGTGTGCTGAAGAGGGTACAGAAGGATACGTGCGACCCATACACCACGTCATTCTAGGGTCCCTGCCATGAAGAGCCGAGAGCCCAAACCTGGCCGACATCAAACGCTGCCGCGGGGAATCGTTCGCGAGTCCAAGTGGCTGCGCGTCCGCGAGGTAAAGCCGAACGTATTTGAGATCCAGTCAAAACTTTTGCAAGATGGACTCGAGCCTGACCCTGAGGAGGTTGATCGCATGTGGCCACAGCTCTCCCCGCGCGAGCGCTTAGACCTATGCCTTGCCTACTGCGCAAAGCCGGAAATCACGAAGCAAGACGAAAGAATCCTGAATATCATGATGGAAAGGGGAGATGAAACCATCTGGGGGGATCTTGCCTCCGTGCTAACAAGGCACACTGACCGAATGAGAGTGCTGGGCTTCCTTCGGGAGAGGGTCAGGGAGCAGCGGACGCTTGTTGCCAACTATTATCAGGCGCTCGAGACAATGGGGGACGCGGGGGCTGTCCCCCTACTGATCAGGAGGTACCAGACGTATATAGCCGGGGGAGGAAAGCCGGAGATGGCAGATCAGGCGCTAGCCGTCGATTACTTGGGCTGCTGTAGGGCCTTGTGGAAACTGACCGGGACCGACCGCTACCGGCAAGCGATTCAGGAACACGTGGACGCGCCGTCCAAGTTTCTGCGGGACTTGGCAAGGAGGCTCCTTGAGCGGCCCTGATGAGGCCCCGGCGCAGACCCAGTCGCAGCCGAACCAGAGCAGCGGGAGACAGACAAGATGCACAAACACGGGAATAGATTGGTCGCTGGGATTTTGCACCTATAAATGCGACGACGGACTGCCGGAGGTGCGCCCGATACCTGCCGGAGGTCAGTGCGAGCCTGTAATTTACGTAGACTGGAGACCGTACTAATCTATGGACAAAGCCGGCTGGCGAGTGATTGAAGACAAGGAGTGGTATCGGCACTACGCGTCGTCGAGATTTCCCTATATCTACGAGTCGAAGTTTGCCACCGGCGAAGCGAGTATTTCGCTCGCGGATCTGGAAGCGCGTTGGGGGGGCTGGGATGAGGGGGAGCGGGTGCAGTTTGCACAGGCATTTAGCGACAAGCCCGTGCTAAGCGGCGAAGACGAGCGCATACTGGACTTTCTGATGAAGCAAGATGGGGAGATGGTATCAAGCTCGATCGCGACGGCGGTGGCGAAACTTCCGGATAGGAAACGGGTGGCAGGTTTCCTCACAGACTCTCTAAAGGCCTTTCCAAAGACACGTGGGAACTTCTTGTGTGCGCTAGCTAGGTTGGCAGCGCCGGAGACCACGCCCGACCTGCTTTCGGTCTACATGGAGTGCAGCCGGAAAGTCGGGAAAGGCGTTCGCGATTATGACTCTCTCTCCGATTTACTTTATTGCTCCGCGGCGCTTTACAGAACGACGAAAGAGCAAAAGTACCTGGACCTAGTTAATTCCCACTTGCAGCACCCGGACGACCAGTTGAGGTCCACGGCCGAAAACGCGGCACGGTGGGCGGCTCCCCCCCGTCCCGCTAACAGGTAGAGAAGCGCGCGGAAGCAAGCAGCATGTAGCGCAGCCCTGTTCTTTAAGCGCGTAGCCATCTCCGAAAGGGCGATGCCGTGTCAAGCTGCTTTTTAAGAACACGGTGCCGGGGGGCGGGACGCTGCGAGGCGCCCTCGACACGGCTCTTGTGATGTGGGCTCTTCCGGCGGCGTGAGCCTCTGAGCCTACGGCATCCAGAACAAGACGTGACTTCCCCCGCCTGAGAAATATCCCAACGAGATGCATCTTGTACGAGGCCGCCTACGGTTGCAAATCGAGAATCCAAAAACTAAAATCGGCAATGTGAACGCGCTGGGTTCGACGCACTCGCTGACGAATGCGACGGGGACGGTCTGCTACGACGCGGACTTTTATCCGTTTGGCGGGGAGTTGACGTTCACGAACACCTGCGGGCAGAGCTACAAGTTTGCCGGGATGAGGCGCGACGCGACGACGGGGCTGGACCACACAATGTTCCGGCAATACTCCTCGAACCTGGGCCGATGGATGAGCCCGGACCCGTTGGGCGGGGAGGTGACCAACCCGCAGTCGCTCAATCGGTATGCGTACGTGATGAACAATCCCACGACGTTCGTTGACCCGCTGGGGTTGTTCGAGGCGGTTCCTCCAGGCTGCTTCGCCTTGAGTTCGGGCTTCGACTATTACTGCCCGTCGCCGGATGGAGGGCTCGGCACGCCCGGCCCCATCCTGCCCGTCCTACCTGCTATCCCGAGCGTGGGAGGCGGAGGCGGCAGCCGGCGCGGACGCCCCACGCCGCCGCAAACGCAGGCGCCGCAGAAGAACCCCTGCACTCCGCTGGCAAATAATCTTCAAGGGACGCCTGCGGCAGGAGTAGATACGCTTTTCGACGCCTTCAACCGCGTTACGCATCCCCTCGACATGCTTGCCGTCAACGCAACGATGTTCGTCGCCGCCGGAGGCCAGATAGTTGCCGGCGTTACGGTCGCGGCGGGCGGATGCCTTGAGCCAACACCGTTCGAGCCCTTGACCTGCCTTGCCGGCGGTACTGCTGGCGCACTCTCCATCACCAGCGGTGCGGCTAGCGGAGCGTTCGGGGTTTATTTCTTCAAGAACTACACGCTTCCTGCGATCAAGGACTGGGGCTGCCATGAGTGACAATCCAACCCACGTTGATGCACGGAGGCCCGGCTCGGTAAAGTTCGGAATCTTCATGGCTGTAACTTTTGGTGGCCACGCTATCGGCATGGCGATTTTCGTCGGGCTTGCCGGGCTCATCATGCGCATACCCACTCGCAGCTTATTGGTGCCTTATACGGCTCTTCTCTACTGCGGGCTGATACTGTCTCCATTGCTCTATTGGGCGCGGCTGTCGCGCGAGCGACCTAAGTCTTGTGCAATTCGATTCGGGATAGCCATCTTCTTCTACCTGCAGGTCCTCACGCTGGCGCTCGGATTCGGCACGATTAGGTTGCACATTTTGTCCCAGGCGGAGGCCGTCAGTGATTTCGGCCTGGTCGTGTTGCCGCTCTCCGCATTCGCCTTCGCTGCCTCATACGTGATCGTGCGTCAGACGCTCAAAGCTCCACAATCGAGATGATTGCTGTCTTGGCGTGGGCAATGTAGCCATGAAACGGCGGATTAGCACCGGTTAACGAAGAGCGCCCGAAGGGGCTTTCTGGTCAAGCAGTCAGTCAGCTTTTTCAAGAATTATACTCTTCCCGCAATCAAAGACTGGGGCTGCCATGAGTAGGCGCGCTGAAGAAGGAGGGCCTGGGCCGCAAAAGCCCTCAGCGATGTCGTTCAGGCAGGCATTGCTGTTCGTCGTTTACTACACGGTCTTTCAATTCATTGTTGTGGCTATCGCCGGTCCCGTGCTGCATCATTTTCTCGGTCTCGATGTCACATGGACGGATCTGCTTCTGGCTTTGGTTCTTCTAACCTGTTGCGGTCCCATATTCGTGGGGTTAGTCTATT
Source organism: Acidobacteriota bacterium (assembly GCA_021838785.1). Classification (GTDB taxonomy): domain Bacteria; phylum Acidobacteriota; class Terriglobia; order UBA7540; family UBA7540; genus JAKCCV01. The sequence continues at coordinate 10,568 of JAKCCV010000015.1, forward strand.
GGTCCCGCGCGTCGCGCGACCGCCCATGGGCTTTCACGATTCGCTCCGGCCTGTCGATGTGCGCCATGGTAGTTCTCTACGCCTCTGCGGTGACACTCAGCGCGCGTAGACTCGGCCTGTCCCTCATCTCCTCCGCGGCCCTGCCAGCGTATATGGCGACGGTACTTGTGCGGATTCCGGGGCATGGTGATGGCGATTCCGAAAGCATCGTGATGGTCGTTCCGGGATGATGGTAATAACGATTCCGGGGTCATCGTGATGACGATTCCGGGGATCGTAATAATCGTTCCGGGGTGAGGTGATGGGCCGCCGGCTCTCGGGCCGGTCGTGAGCGTGTCAGAGACGGTCGTGAATACGTGTGGTAAGCCGGGAGGCTAAAACAACTGATGCTAGCGCGCATGTTTCCATCTCCTGGCCCCGGGGCGAAGGGGGTGAAGGTTTTCCGGGCCCCACGCCTCTGGGAATTTAACATCTGCGCTGCCTTGGCTGCGGGCGTCTGCGGGGCACTGGTCATCTTGGCCCTGGCCGGAAATCTAATCCGTTCGACCGGTAGGGTTGGGTGGGTGCCCGCGTTCCTCATTGTGGATATGGTCGGGGGGCTTCTAATTCTCCTGCCGGGTAACTACGCGAGCAGGTTCCCATATGCCGTCGAGGTCGTGGAAGGGAAGGGTCTCTGGTTCTACGCGCCTTTCAAGAAGATGTACGTACCCCTCGAAGAGATAAAGCAAGTCGGATGGTCGTACGCGGGGGCCGGCTGGGCCGTGAGGCTAGGGAAGCGCCGCGGCGTGATCAAGACCATCATAATCTACGTGGCCTGGTGGCGGGTGGGCCGCGAGTTGGCGGCGGCGATCGAAGGAGAGCTGGCACGGCGGGGGATCTGACCAACGACGGCAGCCACACGTATCAGTACGACGCCGAGGGGCGGCTGATTTCGGTGGACAGCGGCTCGACGTGGAAGTTCGTGTATAATGCGCTGGGCGAGGGGCGGAGTGGCTTTCCTCAGGCGGGGCGGATCAGCACCTGTTCGATCCTTGGGGCACATGGTTGGGCAACGCGGGCGAATACAGCACGTTGCCCGCGCTCGGCATCTACCGGGCGTTGTACATCAATGGCGAGACGGCGTTCCTGCATTACAATCTGCTCGGCTCGAGCCAGACGCAGACCGATTACAGCGGCACGCAGATTCAGGACATGGCGTTTTACCCGTGGGGTCAGGTGTGGTGGCAGGCGCAGCAGGGGATGGGGTGGAATTTCGCCTCGATGCCCTATTGGGACGTCAACACCAACACCAGCTTCACGCAGTTTCGGGAATACTCCATGAACGTGGGGCGGTGGTACAGCCCGGACCCGTTGGGCGGGGAGGTGACGAACCCGCAGTCGCTCAATCGGTATGCGTACGTCACCAACAACCCCGCGACTTATATTGATCCGCTGGGGCTGTACCTGTGGACACTGGGCGAATGCACCTATGACACCGCGTCGTTCTACGTGGACGGGCAGTACCAAGGAACAGACACGGAAGTGGTGTGGTGTATGACGCCGCTGAGCTTCATCCAGCCGGTCCTGCCGGACATTCTAGGTGGGGGTGGTGGGTTTGGGGGCGGCGGCGGGCGCGGCCGCGGCGGTAAACCGCCGAGCAAGCCGCAAACGCCGACACCGGCCCAAGCCGTTACTAACTACTGTCAGCAACACGGGCAATTTTCTTTCAACATTCCTTTCACACACATTCCGGTTACGATTAGTCTAAGCGCCACCGCGTTCGTGAATTTCAGTACCACCAACGATGTCAGCGCCACGTTCCCGCCATCTGCCGGCCTAAGTCTTGATATAACCGTCGGTGCGCCAAGCGGCCCAAACATCCCATTCCAAGTCGGGCTTGGAAAGGACGCAAGTGCCGGTACGTTTCTCACACCTAACGGCCCCAGTGGGTTTAGCCTGAGCATTCCCCTGGGTCCCGTTGCGGGTTCCCCGGTCACCCTATCGCCGAACGTAGGGAATGTATGCGGCATGGTTAACGGAGGCGGTGGATAGCGATGGAACTATCGCGTTTTTCTAGTTTGCGGAGCCGTGTCCGACAAGTCTTGTTCATGCAATTGCCCGGCTCCCCAAATCCGCCTCCACAAACTCCGGGAGTGAAAGTTTTCCGTGCCTGGCATTACTGGGAGAGAAACCTGCAAGGTCTTCCCTTCGTGGTGGCAGGCGTGCTAGGTTTCTTCCTTGCTTTGGGCGGTATTCTGTTGTGGCAAGGCCGCGGTTGGGAAGGCCGGCTATGGGGTGTTGGGCTGATTTTATTTGCGATTACTGCAGTCTGGGGTGTGCTGGCAGGAAACCTGGCGGCTGTGTATCCCTACGCCGTCGAGATCGAGGAAGGCAAGGGCTTCCGCTTCTATGCTCCCTTCAAGCAGTTTTACATACCCAGCCAGGAAGTAGAGCGCGTGAAGTGGTCTTGGCTCTGGGGTGGTTGCGTGGTCAGGCTCAGGAAACGACGTGGTCTCCTCGTCGGCTTCATTATCCACTTCGCGTGGGGCCGGCAGGGACGCGAGCTGGCCCAAGCAATTAGTCAGGAACTTTCCCGCGGTGCGTAGGGCGACCGCCCACGTCGTCTGGCAATCTGGAGGGGACGCGTCGGAGGCAGCCAATGCTGAGCATGGGAACTAAGACAAGGGGTGTAGTGCTCGTGGCCATGTTGGCTGGCGTCAATAGCTTCCAGTTTCCGACCGTGGTGACATATTTGTTCGGGCTGAAGGCCGCGGCGGCGCTGGGACTTGCTGCGGCGGTTGGAACTGGGGCAAACCCCCGCGCGGCAGTCAACGCGGTCAAGGTTCTAAACTCGGACACTTCTTTCCATACAATAACTGGATGCTCGCAACAGGGTCCGCCTTGAGCGTGCCGAGTTTAGCGTTGGGGCCGCGGTGACGGGTACTTGGTGGGCTGGACAGCGGTCCAAGGGGGTGCAGAATGAGGGCAACTGAATTTGTGGTTGACTGCCTGCTGCCGCTGGCGGCAAGTGGGTGCGTGTGGTGGTACGGCTCGCGTGTTTTACCCTCCCACCCTGACCCCTCAAAGAGGAGGCTCGGCCGCCGGCTCAGCCTCCTTGGGGGTATTGCCTTCGCTTGTTCCGTCGTCGTGCTCGGGACGTTCCTTTATGGCTATTTTGGGGCGTGCCATCCATGACCACCCATCTCCAGGATCTGATTGTCGTTAACCTTGCGGTCGCAGCGGTCGTGGGGCTCAGCTGGGGCTGGGCTCGCGCAGTTCGCAGAGGCCGCCGGAGCGCAATTACAGGCCTGCCAGCAGCCCTAAGCCGGGGGCCTCTGGGTCCGCCCCGGCGACAGGGCCTCGCTGCGCGAATACGGAGGGTACGATGAGCGACTCGAAGGCACAGGCCTGGCAGAGGAGACGACTCTTCATCGTTCTCGGGGCGTCGTTCGCTTGAGTGGCGCTCCTCTGCGTCTGGCTCTTCGCTAGGGGTGCCCGTGTTCCCAGGCTTCCTGAGGCGCTTCTTTCGCACCCGTGGACGGTTATGGCATTGGTGCTCGGAGCCGCTGCCGTGTTTTGGGTCGTGTTTTGGTGGCGCGGTCGGAGCGGTAAACGCCCCAGGATTTTGCTCCTTTTGAAGCTTTGCTCAGACGCGCTCCTGGTCGCGTTTTTTGCTGGCTTGTTCGTGTGGAAGTGGCCTCCGACAGTTATTGTTGCGGTGGGTTTCGCGCTCGCGCTGTCCTTCGCGGCCCGGCTCATCGCAGCCGCGGTCGGGCTCGTAGCGCGCGGGCACCCAGGAGGGCAGTGAGGCGAGCTGGCGTTCACCAACAACTGCGCGCAGAACTACAAATTCGCGGGGATGGAGCGCGATAGCGAAACCAGCCACGGCCAGACGAGGTTCCCCACCTACGCGTCGAACCTGGGAAGGTGGATGACGCCGGACCCGTTGGGCGGGGAGGTGAGCAATCCGCAGTTGCTCAATCGGTATGCGTATGTCACCGACAATCCCACGAGTTATATTGACCCGCTGGGGCTGGACGCAAACGGCTCGACGGGCTGCGCGCCGAATTCGAGCGGGGGAGTGACCTGTTCCGGCGCGACCACGGTTACGGTGAACGGCGGCACGCCAACCCCAATCAACGCGTGCACCGATCCGGCGGCGTTCGAGGCGTCCTACAGCGATGGCGCTCCGTGCACGAACTACAACCCCAACCCCGGGGTCGTCATCACGATCGGGACCGGCGGCGGTGGGCCCCAGCCTGTGGCCTCGCACCCGGCGGGCCCGTTGCCTGGATCGTTGCGGCCCGTGGCCGCGCATCAGCCAGCAGGCTCGCAGCCGCAGGCACAATGCAATTCGCAATACGACCAGGCTGTGTCCAGGGCGCGCTCGGCGCTCACGCGAAACGCCGTGATTGTCCTAGCCGCTGCTGGGGTCCCGGGAGATGTCGCTCTGGCCGCGTGTGGCATCGCGGGCGAGCTCGCCCCCGTCTGCATGGAGGCGGTGGAGGCGGCTCTGGCCGGCCCCACCGGGGTGGGGATCGTTAGCCTGGTTCGGCAATACGAAAGCGCCGTCAACGCGGCGAAGGCGCGGTTGCAGGCCTGCGAAGAGCCTTGAGCTTTGGCCGCGCTGCAACTGCGCGTCGTTGGGGTGTAGGAGGGAAATTAAATGGCCGATGGCGACAGGCGAGGCAAGCACAGGCGGCGGCTCTTTGCCGTGCTCGGGGCGACGTTCGTCTGGGCGGCGCTTCTGTGCGGCTGGTTTTTCGGGTGGTGGCGTGTTTCGGAGGTCCTCCGATTGCCGCCTGCGCACCCGAGGATGGTGACGGCACTGGCCTTGGTTTTTTTTGTCCTGTTCTGGGCTTGGTTCTGGCGGCGCGGTCGGGGCGCTAGGCTGTCCAAAGCGTGGCTTGTGCTGAGGATTTCCTCGGATGCCTTACTGATTGCACTACTCGGGGGCCTGCTCCTCTGGCGGTGGCCCTCTGCCGCCCTTGTCGTGGTGGGTTTTGCGCTGGCTGGGTCGTATGCCGCGAGATTCGTAGTCGCCGTGGTTAAACTGGCTGCACGCCGCAAGGTGAGTCCCAGGTCCTAAGAAGGAGGAGATGGCAGTATGCCCCGTCATTCCAGGCGATTTTATTTGATTGTAGCAGGGAGTATTGTGGGGGCACTTCTATTCAGCGTGTGGTTTTTCGCTTACAAGGCCTTCGTGCCGGGCTCTCTCGGATGGCAACTTGGGGGCACCTGGCAGGCCCCGGTGGCGGTCGTTGCGATTTTGGCGGTGGCCACTGCTGCTCTGTACGTGCGCGGAAGGCAGAGCAGGGCCGCCAAGGTGTGGCTGCTGCTGCGGGTGTGTTCTAATGTATTTCTCGTATCGGGGCTGCTGGGGCTCATTTTGTGGCGTTGGACCTCGCCCATCGTCATAACGCTCGTGTTCGGGGCGGCTCGCTAGGGTCGTAAGGACTTCAGAAGATCAGCAAGCGGTTCTTGAGAACCTGTTGCGCGGGATAGAAGGTCGCGAACAGGACGAAGTGCTGGGGACAACGCTGGCTGGACTCGAGCCCGACGCAGGCGTTCCTGATGTTGAAGAGATGCCGGAAGATGAATTTCCGATTTCTCTCCTGGGCACTCTTTACAACAACCTCAGCATCGTTGTACGCGTTCATGTGACCGGTGGTGTAGATTCTCCGCGTTTGTTGTTTCCTGGCGATCTGACAGACTGGACATACCTCGTTGCGTGAAGACCGTTCGACCTCGGTGCGGATGTCTTCAAGTACCCTCATCACGGCAGTTCAGGACCCGGCATCAGTATGCGGTTCTTCAAGGAGCACGGATTCCCGCCATCCTGTCCATGTGGTCCCTGGTCCCATCCGAAGCAATGGCATTATTGGGAACATTTTTGGGACCGGCTCTACCACGGCAAAATGAAATCGCCATTCCTGTTTTGCGAACTAGTCAAGCCTAACCAGACACTCGTCTTCCCCTACCCCAGCAAGGGCCTGCCGGATAATTCAGTGCTGCATACGTGCCTTGGGAAGATTCATGCGAATCGGCAATCGCAGGTTCCAGCCGACTTGGCTAAGGAAACGAATCCGCCAATCGCAACGCTTCTGCGCGTTGGAAAGGAAAGGTACGACGTTGCAGCAACCTGACGCGAAATCAAAGACGGACGCGGCGAACGGTTATCGCCGCTTGATTGAGGACTATCTGCCAATCGAGGCGATCAGCAAGGAAGCGTCGCGGGAGAAGTCCGTCCGCAAGGGCCATATCTCCTCGCTGCACCTATGGTGGGCTAGGCGGCCGCGACGCTTCCCCCTCCGCCACAGCCGGTCGCCAGCGTCGTCAGCAAGCTCGTCGCGCCGAGCACCATCCGCGCGCACACGCTTGTTCTGCGACGATCTGCGCTTGTGAAGCCGACTGCGGCCGATGGGAAATCCGCCAGACCGCGCCTGCCGAGGGCTTGTTTGGCTTGGCGCTCACCTGGCCTTGGTCCATAATATGCAAGCGGCAACGGGCTTCGCCGAACTCATAACAGATGAGTCGCGCAATCAATTATTTTACAGTCAGATCATCGAAAAGGAGCGGCTCATTGGCGAGTTTGCCGGGAGCTTCCTGATCGGCGATAGAGCAAAGCTCGGGGTATTCTGTCAGCAGAGGCTCAGGCACAGGAACTTTGCCCCCTCGCACGAGCGTCATGAGCTGGAGGGCGTTCACTACGGCTTTGCCGCGGAAGTGGTTGTTGGTGATGACGTAAACCGCTGCGGTCCGTGAGGTGAGGCTTTCGATTCGCTTCGCCCAAGGCTCCAGCTCTGCCAGGCTGTAAAGGTAATTGTAGCGCTCCTCGGGATGCTGTTCGGAGGTAAACCATCGCTCGTAGTTACGCCCGTGCAGGCGCACGTAGCCAATCGGCGCGGTGACCTGCGAACTCGGCGCAAGAGAGCGACCGATGACCGGCTGATCAATGTTGCAAAAGCCCACCCCCATGTCATGCAGCATCTCGAAGACTTGCGGGTTGTTCCATGAGGCGTGCCGCACTTCGAGGGCGAGCGGATATTCCATGAACTCCACGACCAGCCCACCCACATACTCGCGGTTCTCGCGCGTGTTCTTGAACGACCAGGGAAATTGAAGCAGCAATGCTCCCAGGAGCGACTCCTCCAGAAGCGGCTCAAGCCCCCGCTTGAATAGCTTTTCGTCCTGCTGCGTGGCATTCCGCTCGTGCGTAAAACGCTGCCAAAGCTTGGCCGTGAACTTGAAACGAGGATTCGACCGGACACGGCGCGCCCAGCCACGAACCACGTCCGGCCGCAGCGGTTGATAGAAGGAGGTATTCAGCTCGATGGTATCAAAAAACTTCGCCAGATATTCGGCCTCATGGAAGCCACGCGGTCGCAGCGAAGGATAAACAATGCCGTCCCAGTCGTCATAGGACCATCCGGCAGGGCCGAAGCGGATTTGGGCGGGAGAAGAAGCGGCCGCCATTTTCGCCTTTCTTTCGATATTTAATCCAATTTTCCTGTGCTTGTCAAGCGGTTCTTCGTTCTCATCTTTTGGGGGCGAGGGCGCTCGAATGGCTTCTCATCCAGAACCCGCCCGGATCCAGGCCGGTGTTTGAACGGGTCGCGGTCCTGCTTACGGCCGGCCCACCGTCCATCCGTCCCACAGCGTCAATTTTTTTACCGATTCTTTGTAACGGAGGGCAAGGCTGCGTCGTCAAAATGAAGCTAAGGGAATAAAAGATGACCGATCGAAGCAGGCAAATCCCTCACAGGGCAACGCATCGCAGAAACCAAGGCGGTTGCTCGTCCCTCAGCGTTCACCTGGCGCTGATTTACGTTTTGCTGCTGGGTGGGATCATGGGACTGGGTGCTCTGCGGACTATGAATTCTGCGCAAAAGGTAGATGATTCGGTTGCCACCGAAAATGCCGTGCCTGTGGAAGCCCGGTTGGTTGAGTCATCTCACACCCTGATTCACAGGCTAGAGCCAAACCACATTGAGACGATGCTTCAAGTGGGAGAAGTATTTCCTTTTCCCACCCTTCACCTTTCATCCTTCGCGCCCGGCGTGCCGGTAGTGCGGTTGCGCCTTCTCAGAGTCATCCAAATCTAACCCGCATCCCATCCTTCGTTTATCCGAAGCAGTTTAATCAGCCTCGTCGGGTGTCGCTTACGCCGACTCTCGAGGCGGAAAAATCACGACCACCTAGGGAGCACCAACCGAGAACAGGAGCGAGTCATGATGGGAGAGCAGCTTCAAAGAACAACAAAAGTTTTGACACAGGGTCCTGTCCGAACGGGACGCATTTTGTTGGTTTCAGAGGATCAGGAGGAAATGGAATACTTCATGAAAACTCTGGCCGAATTGGATGGAGATCTGGTTCCGTGCCGGTCGTACGTCGAGGCGTTGGATCGGCTTGGGCGAGAGAAGTTCAACCTCATCATTGTTGGGCAGGGCACGCCGGCTTTTGAAGGATGCCGGGTGCTGGAGCGAGTACGGGAGCTTCATCTCAGCACTCCGGTCGTCGTGACCAGTCGTGCCGCGGACATGGGGTGTTATATCCGCGCGATGGAACTCGGGGCGACGGACTATCTTGAGAGCAGTACGATGCCCCGCCAGCTTGTCGGCCTTTTGGACGTTTATCTCAGCATGCGTCGTGCAGCCTGAGTTGTCAGGGAAGGGATTGGCCAGAGCACGCAAAAGCCGCAGCCCCAACGGCTCAGGCATGCACGCCGGAAACAGATGAATGGAGAAGGGCCCGCCATATTTCCGCCTGAGCCGTGGGCGTGTGATGATTTCGATGTCAGTGTCATGCCTCGGTATTGGCCGATGCCTTCTAGGTCAGCGCAGGTCTCGCCGGGAAGCGCGAGTAAGGGCGGTTCATGCAGGGCGAGCCCCAGGCGCACGTTCACAAGCGCAAAAACCATAGTCTATAATCTGTTGATGATAGGGAAGATAATGGAGCCGGCGAAGGGAATCGAACCCCCGACCCACGGTTTACGAAACCGTTGCTCTACCGACTGAGCTACGCCGGCCGACATAAAAATGCTCACCCAACGGGGCCAGTAACGGCTCTGATCCCGCGGGTGAGCACCGAGAGGAGATTAGAATGGCGAACGCGCTCCGCCACCTAAACTCGGTTGGAGTGTAATGAATGGATACAAGCCTTGTCAAGAGAAATCTGCGGTCAAACTGTTAATATAAGGCGTTTATTTTCTTATAGTTACATAATTAGCGCGTTATTTTACCACGAAAAAATTGCCCCCCGCTATTGCCCACTGGATTCTTCCTGACAGGCCGGTTGAATGACGCACGGTCTCATTTCCGGGGACTCTCGGGGGCATTCGAGGTGAAATGCGAAGAATGCTTACGACGAATTCTCGAACGTAAATCAACGGTGTGATGGGGATTATCATCCATCGTTCAAAAACCCTAGCGCAATTTAAGCTGGATGAATGAATCGTCGCCCTGCTGCGCCCAACCTGACTGCGGAAACCATCGAGAAAGCAGCCGCCTAAGAATCACCATGAGAATTCCGGCGAGCACCGCCATGCCCGCTAGAATCAAAACCAGCATGACATTGCCCAGGATGAGGTTGACAACCTGCAGATCAACCGGCTGACCGCGTGGCAACTGCTGATCCCACGTTACGGTTTTCCGAACTTGCATTTGGTGCATCAAGGCTTCGGCCAGCACCGGATTGGCAGGATGCGACCGCACGAGAAAAACAAACGCGCCGCTTCGTTTGCCGCGCAACGTCGGAGCGCGGTTAAGTCCGAGTCCCTTTTCTAAGCTCTCAAAGGCGGCCTGCGCAAGCTGTGGCGTGGGATAGCTGATAATGAGGAAGTCGAGCCGGACGCCGTCTCGCACGTACTCGGCGCTCTGGATTTCGGCACCGAGGTTAAAGCCAATCAGCTTGAGGCGAAGCCAAGGGAGGGCGCGTTGGGTTGCTTCAGGCCCCAGGAGATACTTCTCCGAAGCTCGAATGAACCCCTCACTTGGCAGCGAAGGGGGTAACATCTGGAGTGTTTCTGCGTCGGGCTCAGGCCCTCCTAACTGTATCAGCAAGGAGCGCACCTCGCCGCCAGCAAGCTTGGCACGGGGGAGTGAGAGGACTCGGAGGAAACGGCGCCCTCGGCTCATCAACGCGCCGTCGGGACCCCTGACGGCGAGACTCATTCCCGGCTCGGGACGCATTTCAGCGGTCTCGTAGAACATGAGGAGTCCGTCTGCGGCAGCCGGATCGGAAGCCTTCTCAACGGCGACTTGCAGTTGGACGCCATTGTGCTCATACGTCTCCAACCGGACTTCCTTGACGCCATATTCGCGATCCACGGCAGGAATGCTGCCCCATCTTTGAATTTGGCCGAGGCGGAGCTTCTCTGAGCGAACCCGTTGCCAAATTTTCGGAGGCTCAAGTTCTATAAAAGTCGGCTGCTGCGCGGCCATCAAGAGGAAGGGAGCCACGCACAGCCACAGACCCGCCAGGAAAGGGAGGGTGTGCCTCACGAACCTAGGATATCAGAATTTTTTACGCGGGTCTTTGGAACGCGGCGCCTGGGCCTTCGGGTGGTGACGGGGGGGCGGATCGGCATGATGGGTCTGCTCGGCAATGGTCATGGTTCCCAGCGTCCGCATATATTTGACGACACCTCGATAAAGAGCCTCGGCAATCTGTTGGCGATAAGCCGGTTCTCGAAGAAGCCGTGCATCCGTGGGGTCGGTCAGGAAGGAAATCTCGCACAAAATCGAGGGCATGTCGGCGCCAATGAGGACCACAAAGGGAGCCTTTTTGACGCCCCGGTTCGGCTGGGGATCGCCGATACGGTCCATATGGTGAACCATCGCCTCCTGCACGTCATCCGCGAATTGCTCCGACTCTTCTACTTTTTCGTTCAGGGCAATTTTGCGGATTAAGTCGGAGAGCTCGTGAACGGATTCCTGAGAGGTTGCGTTTTCTCGCGCGGCCACGCGCAGGGCCTCCGGGTCGGTGGTGAAATTCAAGTAGTAGGTTTCAATCCCGCGCGCATAGGGATCGCGGCTGGCGTTGGCATGAATCGAAATGAAGAGGTCGGCATCGTCCCGATTGGCGATGGCCGTGCGCTCCTCCAAAGGCACAAACTTGTCCGTCGTGCGCGTCATAAAGACTTCGGCGCCAGTTTTTTCTTGGAGCAAACGCCGCAATCGAAGGGCGACGTCCAGGACGACATTCTTCTCCTCGATGCCGCCGGGGCCAATAGCTCCCGTATCGTGGCCGCCATGCCCGGGATCAATAACGATACGGGCCACTTTCAGCCCCAAAGCGCGAATCAGCGTCGGCGTACCGGAAACGGGCAAGGGTGGCTGCACAAGGACCTCCGGGATGACGCGCTCGGTCTGCAGCGTCGGAGGCCGGTGATTCAAAGCCGCCGTTTCCGTGGGCGGAGGGGTCGTCTTCTCGGAAGGCGCGCCACTCCTCGCGGCTTCTGACGATCGCGCGCGTTCTCGCGGCTCGGCTCGGATGGGTGCCGTCCTCGCCATTTCTTCCTGACGCGCCGGCCGAACTGGAGTCGCCGGCGGCCCATGAATGTCCACAATCAAGCGGAAAGGATTCGGCAGAGGGAAAACGCTGTACTCCTCCAGCTTGCGAACGTCGAGCACCACGCGCGTCACGGTGGGCTTAAACTGGCCGATTCGGATCTGTTGTAAGAAGCCGTTTTCGACCGGAAAGGTGCGGGCCTTTAATGCGGGACTGACTTCCGTGTTAGCGAAGTCCAGCACGATGCGGTCAGGGTGCGTCAAACGGAGCGTGTCATAGTTGACACGATGCTGCACCCAAATGACCACGCGGGTGTAATTGCTGCCCACCCAATCGTGAATATCGGTCAATTCAGCGAGGCCATCGAAACCTTCCTCGGCCGGCGGCCGGACAAGAAGCGCCGGCTTGGGAATAGGCATTCGATGCGCGTCCGGGTCCATCTGCTCCAAGTTATCCCGCGCCGCACCGGCCTGCGAGGATCTGGGATATCTTTGCAAGAATTGGACGAAAGTATCGCGCGCCGCCTGTCGATCTTGAAGGTCATTTCGATAAATTTCGCCGATGGTGAAGAGCGCGTGCCGCGCCAGGGGGCTTGCGGGGTATTTGGAAATAAGAAACTGGTAGGACTTGATGGCTTTTTTGAACGCGGCGGAGTCGTGAAACTGCCGTCCCATTTCCGCGTAAATCTCGGCGGCGAGCGCCAGGGATACCGGAGCCTTCACATAAGCGGGATCGGCAAGGTAAACGGCGCGGAAGGCGCGCGCGACGTTTTCGTACTGGGCTTGAGTGAGACTCCTGGAGGCCCGGGCTTCCAGCGCCCGGCGCAACGCCAGAGCATGGAAATAGTCTCTCCTGGCGCGTGCCGGTGGACTATAGCTGACCCGCCGTCGCGCCACGCCCTCCGCGCTTCCGAGACCGGCGGCCAACATCATCAGAAGGGCGGCGATGAGTTGGTGCCCGTGGCAATTCCCTTGGCGGTTGGAAATCGTTGGACCTCCTTGGATCCCCTTCCTTCACTTCCGATGCATCACCCGGCCAGCTTGTTGCCGTTATTCGACGTTGGTGAAGTGAACCACTCCTTGAGCATCCACATAGCGGATGATGGGCGCGCTGGAGATGCGCGGCGCCTGCGGCGTCTTCGAACCGGTCGCAGCCCGAGCGGGCCGGTAAAGCCGGGTCACTTTTTGCACGTATTCCTGGGTCTCGGTAATCGGGGGAATGCCACCCCAACGAAGCACCGAGTTCTCACCCGCATTATAGGCCGCAAGCGCCAAGCGCACATTGCCGTGAAAAAGATTCATTAGGTACTTCAGATAGGTGACTCCACCCTCAATGTTCTGCCGAGGGTCGAACGGGTTCCCTACTCCGAACCGGGCCGCGGTCTGCGGAATAAGCTGCATTAAACCCATCGCCCCCTTGGGTGAGACGGCTGTCGGGTCGTAGTCCGACTCAACTCGAATCACGGCATGAACCAAGCGAGGATCTAACCGGTGTTGAGAGGCGATCTGATCCGCTAACCTATCAATTCGGCCGACTTGTGGATTGTTCCGAGAAGGCGACGTAACGCTTAAAGGCTTGGGAGGAGAGTTGGGAACATTCGTATTGACGTAAACAATTTGGCCATGCCGGTTGGTGATGGCTACTATCTGGTCGGCACGACAGCCTGCGGCAGCCACCAACACCGCCACCGCCGTGAGCACGATTCCGCGCCTCAACGAGTTAGTCCTGAAGCCCCTTCCGCAGCGCATTGAGCTCCTCACCCTGCCGCAGATGCAGGGAATAGAACTCTACCCCTCCTTCACGTTCCCCCGCATGTTCAGCGCGGGGAGCTTACTCGCTGGCGGTTAGGACTGGCGCCCTTCCCCCTGGGTCATCCGCCGCAGGAGGACTCCACCAGATTGGGGCGATTATAGCTCGAACCGCTAGAGGCGAACAAGCAAGAAAATTTTCAGTCGAACGGACTGCCTCCCGCCTGGCCAGCACAGTCTTCAAACCGGCCAACGCCCTGCGGGGCGACGGGCTGTAATCGGGTTTGCGGAGGTTAGCGCACAGGGGCACCGCGTTTTCACTTCTCCGGTAGCCCCTCGACGAAAACGGCGTTCGTGTCGGAAGCGGCCTGGCGCAGCTCCTTCAACTCACGGTATTCAGGCGAGCTGTACCAGGCGCGAGCCCGCTCCATGCTCGGAAACTGAACCATCACCGGGAACGTCGGCCGCCAGTCGCCCTCAACGACCTCGAAAGGGCCGCCGACGGCCAGATAGCGCCCGCCGAATTTCTCGACCACCGGCACGACGCGGTTTCGGTAGTCGGCCATTTTCCCTACGTCCTTAATCCGAACGATATCTACCACGAAATAGGCGGCCATGAGGTCCTCCGTCGGAAAACTCGATTTACCACAGTGGGCACGGAGAGAGGCAATCTGAGGGCCGGATTGCCCTTTGTCCGCTGGAGCCCTGCCGTCGCTTGAAGCCTCGCGTGGCCGGTCGGGCATTCGAGCCGCTGCCCCTACAGCATCTTTTCGATGATTCCCGGCACGGCGGCGAGCGATTCATCGAGCTTTTGGGGATTCTTTCCGCCCGCTTCCGCTAAATCCTTGCGGCCGCCGCCCGTGCCTTCGAGGATTTTGGCGGCTTCGCGGACGATCTTGCCGGCATCGAGCCGCTCGGTTAAATCCTTGGTCACGCCGATGACCAACGCGGCCTTGCCATCGCCGCTCGTGCCCAGGGCAATCACGCCCGAGCCGAGCTTGGCGCGAAGGGTGTCAATCATCTGGCGCAAGGCGGCGCGGTCAGTTACCTTCACGCGCTCAGCGATCACGCGCACGCCCTTCACATCGCGCGCGCGGCTGAGAAGATCGCCCGCCTCGCTCGTTGCACGGTTCATTTGCTGAGCTTCGAGCTGCTTGCGAAGCTTCTTCTCCGATTCGGCAAGCTTTTCGGCCGATTCCAAGACTTCCTCCGGCTTCGAGCGCAACACCTGGGCCAGGGCGCCAAGCGTTTGCGTTTCAAGGCGCAGATAATCCAGCAAGCCTTTGCCCGTCAGCGCCTCAATGCGGCGCGTGCCGGCGCTGACGCTGCCTTCAGAAACGATCTTGAACAAGCCGATATCGCCCGTCCGCCGAACGTGCGTTCCCCCGCAGAGTTCTTTCGAGAACTTGCCGTCGGCAATCGAAACCACGCGGACTTTGTCTCCGTACTTTTCGCCGAACAGCGCCATCGCGCCCGATTCGATGGCTTGGTCGAGATCCATAACCTCCGTGTGAACTTCTTCGTTCGTTAGGACGTGCTGGTTCACCAAATCTTCGATGTCGAGAAGGTCTTGCTCGCCGAGCGGCGCGAAGTGCGTGAAATCAAAGCGCAGCCGGTCGGGCGCGACGAGCGAGCCGGCTTGCTTCGAGTGCGGGCCGACAATTTCGTGTAGCGCGGCATGAAGCAGGTGCGTGGCGGTGTGGTTTCGCCGGATGGCGTCGCGGCGTTCGGCGTCCACCACGGCCGTCACCATGTCGCCGGCACGAATCACATCGCGGGCCACGGCTTTGTGCGCGATGACGCCCGCCACCGGCCGGTACGTGTCCGTGATGTGCGCCACCTCGTGAGCGCTTCCCGGCGCGTAAAAGTGCCCCGTGTCCCCAACCTGCCCGCCCGCCTCGGCATAAAACGGCGTGTGGTCAAGAACGATTTCAAGCTCCTCGCCGGCGCTCACCTCGTTGACGATTTCACCCTTCTGGACGAGCGCAACGATTTGGCAGTTCTCCGAGCGAGTCTGCCGATAGCCGTCAAACTCGGTCTTCTGATCCTCGGCGATGTCCCGATAGACCGGCAGCGCCACTTTCTTCTCCGCGCCCTTCCAAGACGCGCGAGCACGCTCGCGCTGCTTTTGCATTTCCGCGTTGTAGCCTTCCATGTCAACATCAAGGCCGTAGTTCCTCACAATGTCGCGGACAAAATCGGGGCGAAGGCCGAAGGTGTCGTACAGCCTAAATAACTCACCTCCCGGTATCCACGCCACTCCGGGCGGCGGGACCCTCGCAGGGCGCGGCCGTGTTCGCACGTTTTGCATAAGAGTCTCCAGCAGCGTAGTTTCGGCGATAGTGTCGACGTGCTGGCTCAGTCCGTAATTGATCCTTAACGCGAACGCGTCGGCAAGATCTGGTCCGCCATAGGCCCCGCCAACCCATCCCGGCAGATTTCCCCTCGAAGCGTCGTCCACGTTTTTGATCTCGGCGACGCGCTCCATCCTAGCGCCGCGGACAACGTGCAAATCCGCGAACGCGCCGCTCGGGAATACAACGGCGGACTCTTGCAACTTTTCGACTCCCGACCGTGTCGTCAGCGCATACCGTTCCTCTTCGACCTTAATCGCTTTCACGACGTGCGGCGCGTTTTGGGCGAGTTCGGGATAAGCGTCCTTCATCATTTCGGCGACGTGGCCGGAGATTTTGAAAAGGAACGGTTCATTCAGGCCGAGGGTTTGGCCGTGGTAGAGGGCACGGCGTATAATGTGGCGTAGCACGTAGCCGCGGCCTTCGTTCGAGGGCAGCACGCCGTCGGAGATCAGAAACGTGGCGGCGCGGGCGTGGTCGGCGATGATGCGAAGGGAAATGTCGGTTTCGTGGTTTGCGCCATATTCGACGTTAGCCAATTCCGCCGCTTCCTCGATCAGCGGCTTGAAGAGGTCGGTATCGAAATTCGAGATTTTGCCTTGCAGCACGGCCGCCAGGCGTTCGAGGCCCGCGCCGGTGTCAATCGAGGGGCGGGGAAGCGGCGTCAGCTTGCCGGATTCGTCGCGGTTGAACTGCATGAAAACCAAATTCCAGATTTCGACGTAGCGGCCACAGTCGTCGGGGCAGGGAAATTTGCAGTCTTTGTGGCCGAGGTCGCTCGCTTCGGGGCCCATGTCGTAGTGGATTTCCGAGCACGGGCCGCAGGGGCCGGTTTCGCCCATTTGCCAGAAATTTTCTTTCTCGCCGAAGCGGAAGATTCGCTCTCGCGGAATGATTTTCGCCCAAATCGCCTCGGCTTCATCGTCCTCGCGGAACACGGTCGCGTAGAGTCGCTCCTTCGGAATCGCAAAATCCTGCGTGACCAGTTCCCAGGCCCAGGGGATGGCGTCTGACTTGAAATAATCGCCAAAACTGAAATTGCCGAGCATCTCAAAGAAGGTGTGATGGCGGCGGGTGCGGCCGACTTGCTCCAAATCGTTGTGCTTGCCACCAGCGCGGACGCACTTCTGTACCGAACAGGCCCGCGAATAGCTTCGCTTCTCGATGCCCAAAAAGACGTCCTTGAACTGGTTCATGCCTGCGTTCGAGAAGAGCAGCGTCGGGTCGTTGGCGGGCACGAGCGAGGAGGAAGGAACCACGCGATGACCTCGCTCCGCAAAGAACCTCAGAAATCGTTTTCGAATCTCGTCAGAGTTCATAATTGGGCTTCGTGTATTGAAACGCTCACACTGGGAAAGCGCGAAATAGGCCTTTCCGCCGCCCGGGAGAGCAGGATCGCGGTGCTTATTTCGGCTCGTCCTCGATGATTTCGATGCCGTCCTCATCCGCCACCGGCTGGAGCTCGGGCCGAGAGCGGACTGCTTTCATAATATCATCGGGGCGGAAGCCGCGGCGAAGCAGGCTCTGACAGAGCGAGGCGAAGCGAGCGCGGGTGAACGGGTGACGGATGGCCGGGATCTTCTTGTCGAGGATTTGTTCGAGCGCGAGTCGCTCATCCACGCCGTCGTAAGCGCGCTCGAGAGCCGGCTCGATGACGCGATAATCCACCAGCTTGGCCCTCAATTCTCGGCGGGTGCGGATACGTCCCAGACGTCGGCGGGCAAGAGAGCGGGCGGCCTGTTCGGCGAACTGGGCGTCATTGAGGAAGCCGAGCTCGCGGAGGCGGTGGATGGTCTGGGGAATGGCTTCGCCGGAATCGGGATATTTTCGCGCCAAAGCGCGGCGCATCTCCGCCGTGGAATACGGCCGGCGGGAAAGCATGCGCAGCGCCGCCTGGAAAGGGTCGCTCTCCTTACCTCGGGGCATAGCGACCCCCCTGAGCCGCTCTCTCCATCTCCTCGCGCGCCGCGTCCGCGGTAGTGCGGATGCCCTGGATGCGCAGCCTG
Source organism: Acidobacteriota bacterium (assembly GCA_021838785.1). Classification (GTDB taxonomy): domain Bacteria; phylum Acidobacteriota; class Terriglobia; order UBA7540; family UBA7540; genus JAKCCV01. The sequence continues at coordinate 28,166 of JAKCCV010000015.1, forward strand.
AATTCGTCGGGGTTGGAAGAGTAGAGAAGAGCTTCGTCAAGGGTGATCAGGCCCTGGGTAAACAGGTCATAGAGCGACTGGTCGAAGGTCTGCATGCCGTACTGCGAGACGCCGCCGGCGATGGCTTCCTTGATCATCCGTGTCTTGTCGGGGTTGGTGATGCAGTCGCGGATGAATTCGGTCGCAATGAGGATTTCACAAGCCGGCACGCGGCCGATGCCGTCGGATTTGCGCACCAGGCGCTGCGAGATGACCGCCTTGAGCGTGGTGGCCAACAGCAGGCGGATCTGCTTCTGTTCCGGCGGCGGGAAGACAGCGATGATACGCTGTACGGTTTCTGTGGCGTCCAGGGTGTGCAAGGTCGAAAAGACCAAGTGGCCGGTTTCGGCCGCGATGAGCGCCGTGTGAATGGTTTCGAGATCGCGCATTTCGCCCACCAGAATGACGTCGGGGTCCTGCCGGAGGGCGGCGCGCAGCGCGGAGCCGAAGCTCGGCGTGTCCACCTCGACCTCGCGCTGGTTGACGAACCCTTTCTTGTCGCGGTGAAGGAATTCAATCGGGTCTTCAATGGTGATGATGTGGTCGGTGCGCGTGGAATTGATGCGATCCACCATGGCGGCGAGCGTGGTGGATTTGCCGCTGCCCGTCGTGCCCGTGACCAGGACCAGTCCGCGGCTCTCTTGGCAAATTTTATCGGTTACGCGCGGAAGATAGAGTTCCTCTAAGGTCCGAATCTTGGTCGGAATGACCCGGAGCACCATGCCGACGTTGCCGCGCTGCTGGAAGACGTTGACGCGGAAGCGGCCCAGGCCCGCCACGCCGTAAGCCATGTCGAGCTCGGTGTTTTCCTTGAACTTCTGCTTCTGGCGGTTGGTCATCATGCTGAAGGCCATGTTCAGCATGTCTTCGCCGGAAACGCGCGGATATTGGGTGAGGGGTTTCAACTCGCCGTCCACGCGAACATAAGGATAATTACCCACCTTCAGATGAAGGTCGGAGGCCTTGTTCTCACAAGCCGTTCGCAGAAGCTCGTCAATGGTCATGGGAATTGCCTCGCTGACTGGTCTTCCAGCTTCACGAAACGGTAGCACACGTTGACGGGCAAGTCAAAGGTTGTTCGGAGTTTTTCCGGAGCGTACCGGGAGAGGGGAGCTTCAGCCCGTCGCCGAAGGGACGAGTCGGGAAATCTCTTCCCAGTGGATCTCATAGATACCGACGGGCTTCTGTTTGCCCTTCACCAAGATCGGCGGAAGCTTAGCGAGGGGAAACTGTCCCTTCACCAGAGCGGAAGTCGAATCCGAGATCAGAATTTTCCCTCCCTCAGCTTGGGCGCAGAGGCGCGAGGCCAAATTGACCGCATCGCCGATGACCGTGAAGTCCATTCGTCGGGTTGAGCCGATGTTGCCGGCCGTGACCGGTCCCGTGTTGATACCGATGCCGACCTCGAGGGTGGTTCGGCCACGATGCTGCCACTCTGTATTCAGGCGGGCCAGGGCCCGCTGCATGGCGATGCCCGCCCGGATGGCGCGCGCGGCATCGTCGGGCCGGGCAATAGGCGTCCCAAACAAAGCCATCAGGCCGTCACCCATGTATTTATCCAGCGTGCCGGCGAATTCAAATACGACCTCCGTCATCTCGCTAAAATACTCATTGAGCAACTCCACCACTTGAGCCGGCTCCATTCCTTCCGAAATGCGGGTAAAGCCGCGGATATCGGTAAAAAGGATGGTCGCCACCTGATTTTCGCCTCCCAGTCGAATACTGTGCGGGTTAGCCTGGATTTTTTCTACGACGGCAGCGCTCAAAAATCGCTCCAGGGCGTTGCGTTCGACCGCGCGACGAGCCAGTTCCTGATGGGCGCGGGCGTTTTCAAAGCTGAGGGCGGCCTCGGCGGCGATAATGCTAAAAATGTTTAACTCCTCTTTGGAGAAGGCATAGGGTCGCGTGAGGCAATCCACATAAAACAACCCATAAAAATTCTCCTTGTGCATAAGGGGCGCGCACATGGCGGAGCGAACGCCGGAGACGCGCAAACTTTCGCTCGCATTGAACCGCTGATCGCTCGCCACATCGTAGATGAGCAACGGCAGCCGCTCGCTCATAACCCTCCGAACCAGGCTTTGAGAAAGCGCCACCCCATGCTGGCTGCTGCGCAACCGCTCGTCCTTGTAAAGCATCACGGCGGGCTTAAAGCCGCGCTTTTCCTCGTCCAGGAGCATCACGAAGCCGCGCTCCACGTTTTCCAGGTGAAACACCAGTTCCATAACACGGCGCATCGCTTCGTCGGTCGTGAGCGCCGTCGAAAGCGCCTTCCCCACCCCGGCCAGCACCCTGAGGACCTTGTTCTCCCGTTCTACGGCTCGCAGGCGATCTTCGGCCGACCCAATTACCGTTTGACTGGGATCCTCTCCACTACGCCGAAGCACGGCGCCCAGGTTTTCCGAGAGACCGGCCAACTGGCTGTCCGGCCGGTTGCCTACCTCCACATGCATGGCGCGTCCCTCGGCAGACTCATACTTGAGCTGATACATGCCGATCTGGATTTGGTCCTGGTCGGAGAGCGGGTGCTGCTCGATTCTTTGCCCGTTGACCAAGGTCCCGTTCAGGCTGCCAAGGTCCCACAGCACCGCCCGGCTGTCTGCGTTGATCTCAAGTTTGGTGTGATGTCGGGAAACGCTGGCGTGGTTTAGGACGAGATCGTTCGATTCCGCCCGGCCGATCTCAATCGTCGGCCGAGTGATTTCGAAAACTTCCATCTGCCCGCTCGGCTGCGTAATGACCAATCGCGCCATTGAGCCTGCTCTCGGGGCTTTGCGCCCGGGAAATGATTCTCTAGCGCCACTGCGGCATCCTAACGAAACGGTCATGGCAAGTCAATGCTCGGCCTAGTTAATGCTTGGATGGATAATGGATCCGGCTTCCGTTCGATGAAAAGCCGTGGTACCATCCCCGAGCAGGGAGCTTCGCGGTCGCCCTTGAGAGCGCCTAGGCTGTGAATAAAATTGGCCGTTACGAAGTTATCGAGGAATTAGGGCGCGGCACGGCAGGAACCGTTTACAAAGCGTTTGATCCGACGATCCGCCGCCTGGTAGCAATTAAGGTTCTTTCGTTGCCGACTTCGCCCTCCCACGGAAGCAGCGGCGCCATCTCCGCCAAAGACCCTTTGTTAGAGGCGCGCATGGCCGGTTGCTTGGCTCACCCCAATATTGTCACCATTTATGACGCAGTCACGGATGAAGAGAGTAAGTTGCATTACATCGTTATCGAATACGTGGAAGGGCGCACCCTTGAGCACATCCTAGCACAGAATCCCTTGCCCCCCACAAGTCAGGCGCTCAACTGGGTTCGGCAGATTGCGGAGGCGCTCGATTACGCCCATCAACGTCAGATTGTCCACCGTGACCTCAAGCCCGCCAACATTTTGATTACAGAAAAAGGCCAAATAAAAATTACCGACTTTGGCATCGCTCGAAAGGCATCCCTGGAGGCAACGGTCAGCACCATGGCCATGGCGGGCACGCCGTCTTATATGTCCCCGGAACAGATTACCGGCGTCAAGCTCGACGGCCGCAGCGACCTTTTCTCCCTTGGAATCATTCTCTACGAAATGCTGGTGGGGCAGAGACCGTTTGCGGGCGAACTAGCGACGGTGATGTTCAAAACGGTTTACGAAGACATTCCCCCTCCCCGCAAGCTCAAACCGGATATCCAACCGGAAATCGAGGAAGTCGTCATGCGTTGTCTGGCCAAGGACCCGCGGCAGCGCTATCCGACGGCGGGGGAACTGCTTGCAGACCTTAGCCGCGCCGAGACCTCATCAGCAACTCCCGGACAGGCTGCCGATAAGGCGGAGGGCAAGCCGACTCATGGGCATCAACCCGATGTGGCTGAAACCGTCGGTGGCAGCCCGACTCTCTTCCGACCTGGCCAAAAAATCGTCTGGGGTGGTCTCGCCGCTGCGGTGTTGCTGGCCGCAGTGGGAGCCGTCGTTTACCATCGAATTCGGACACTGACGGCTCCCGTGCCGCCGCCGCCGCGATTGTCGGCCAAGGTACCCCCACCTCCAAGCTCTGTTTGGGACACGAAACCGTTCGCGGCCTCTCGCGTCTCCGCTACACCAATCGAGCCTGCTTCCGGCGCCAGGCGACAAACAAGGCTCACCGAACCTCCGCCTGTCCACTCCTCTGCCCTTGCAAGCACGCCGGGAAACAGCGCGCTCCCTCCACCAGCCCAGCCGACCTCTGGAGCAACTCCGACTTTATCGGCCGCCGCTCCCGTAGCTCCGGTTGGGTCTTCCGTTTCCCAAAATCCGGCTGAAGCCCCAGAGGGCCAAGGCAAGACAATTATTCGCGTGATTTGCCAGTATCCCTTTGCCAAAGGTACGCTTACACTCATGCACGGAAACAAGGTTCTGTTCAGATGGGAGCTACAAGGGAAGAAAAAGCGCCGCATCCTGTTTCTGGGAGGTGGCTACCAGGGCCGGCTCTCTGAAACAATCGCCGTGCCGGCCGCCCTGCGGCAGATCACGGTGCAGGCTTCCTCCAGCCGAGGAAAACGAATCTTCAGGAAGACCGTCCCGCTCCAATTCAATACCGCTTCGCCATCAAAACCCACCCTCAGCCTCGTCATAGATAATGGCCACTTGCACGCTCGATGGCTCGGAGTGTCCAAGACGTCTCGCTAATCCCAAATGCGTCTCGCAAGCCGGATGAGGCATGAGGCCGCTGCTGAGCGCCCGTCCCATCGAATCAATTAGCCTTGCGTGGCTACCGGTTGGTTACAGTACGTCAGCCAACCGTAGGTGTCTTCCCCTTGACCCTGCACGATGCTCATAAAGCGGCTCTGAAGCTTGCGGGTGATGGGCCCCGGTTGTCCTTTGCCGACAACAACTCGGTCCACCGAACGGATGGGCGTGATTTCGGCTGCCGTGCCTGTGAAGAAGACTTCATCGGCGATGTAAAGGGCCTCGCGGGGAAGCGGTTGCTCGACAACCCGAATACCCATTTCCTCGGCCAGCGTGATGACCGAAGCCCTTGTTATGCCTGGAAGAATGGAAGATGCGAGCGGAGGCGTGAGCAGAGTCCCCTGGCGGGCGATAAAGATGTTTTCGCCGCTCCCTTCGCTGATATTGCCATGGACGTCGAGGGCGATGCCTTCTACGTAGCCGTTGGTGAGAGCTTCCATTTTGATAAGCTGGGCGTTCATATAGTTCGCGGCAGCCTTCGCCATGGATGGGAGGGTATTGGGCGCGATGCGCTGCCACGAGGTGACGCAAACATCCACGCCTTGCTTCAAGGCTTCCTCGCCCAGATATTTTCCCCATTTCCATGCCAGGAGGTAGATTTCCACGGGATTTTTGAGCGGACTCACGCCTAAATCCCCATAACCCCGAAAAATCAACGGTCGAATATAGCAGGAGGGAACGTGGTTCACGCGCGTTAGCTCCACTATCGCCTGCTCCAGTTGGTCGGTCGTAAAATCGAGGTTCATACGATAGATTTTGCAGGAGTCCACGAGGCGCTGCGCGTGGTCCTTCAGGCGGAAGATGGCCGGACCTTGAGGCGTGTCATAACACCGAATGCCTTCAAACAGGCATGAACCATAACTAACAACATGCGAGGCTACGTGGATGTTCGCCTCACTCCAGGCAATAAATTTTCCGTTGTGCCAAACCCTCTCGTAGTATTCAATCGCCATCGAACTTTCTCCGTCCTTTCCCGCGCGCTTTTGCCTGCCCGGCGCGGAATGCCTCTTGTCGTGCCGCCTCCCCAAAACGGCGGACCAACGAATTATAGCATGATGCCCAGTGCGGCTTCCGCCAATGGGCGTTTGGAGTTTCCTTTGAAGACAAGGGAATGACACCTGGCCCGGAGGGAGAGGGGCGATACAAAAATCCAGGGAATGGGTTCGCGCGGGGGAAACAGGTAGGAACGCAAAAGCGATTGGCCTGCCGTGGCGGGACCGTCAGGCCGCCGCTCGCAGACGATATTGAGGCAAGACTTTGTAAAATCGGATGCTTTGACAATCTGCGGCGGTCGAGCGCCGCGTCGCCGTTCGTCTGAAGGCCACGATCCTCTGGCTTCTTGAGTATGACCTTTGGGTGGTGTTTGAGCCTTCATCCGTCAGGGTGGGAGGGTGAAAGCCGCTGTGAAAAAACAAAAATAACTCTTGACAAGGCCAAAATCAGAACGTATAGTTCGTGGGCAGAAGTGGTAGAAAGTAGTAAAAAGTGTCAAACTGGTCGAGGTTTTTTGGCCTTCTGAGACGTTGAGGGAAATGAACAGAGTACCAAGCTTACCCCATGCTACGCGGCAATTATCCAGCGACGGTGGACGGCAAAGGGCGGCTCAAGATTCCGGCGGCCTTCAAGAGTTATTTGGACGAAAATTTTGGCCAGGAATTTTACGTGACCAGCGTGGATGGCCAGTCGGTTTACATTTACCCCTTTCCGGTTTGGAGGGCCCTCGAGGAAAAATTGGCGGCCCTGCCGTCGTTGAACAAATCCAAGAAGCGATTTCTAGACCGAGTGAATTACTGGGGACAAGTCGTTCGGGCAGACGCGCTTGGCCGCCTGCTGATTCCCTCCTTGTTGCGCGAGTCGGCGGCGATGCGGGGCGAGGTTGCGGTGATCGGATATCTCGACCACCTGAACGTTTGGAACATGCAACGGTTCCAAGAACATCTGGAGCAGACGCCGTTTACGGATGAAGACGCCCAGGCACTGAGCGAACTCGGAATTTAGAGGAGGAAAAGGATTGAGACAAACCGTGAAAAATCGGCGACGACACATCGGCCGGTCATGGTGGCGGAGGTTCTGGAGTTTCTAAAAATTGACCCGGACGGCGCCTACATTGACGCCACACTCGGCACCGGAGGGCACGCCGAGGCGATTCTTGAGGTTTTATCGAACGGCCGGGGAAGGTTATTGGGAATTGACCGGGACGCGACGGCGCTGGCGGTGGCCCGGGAGCGGCTCCAGCGGTTCAGCAAAAAGCTTATGGTTGCAGAGGGGAACATCTCGGAGCTGGCAAGGCTGCACGAATCGAGTGGCTTGGGCCCGGCAGCAGGAGTCCTCGCCGATTTGGGCTTAAGTTCCTTGCAGCTCGGAGAGGCTTCAAGAGGATTTAGTTTTGACCTGGAGGGTCCGCTCGACATGCGGATGGGCCGAGGGGGTGTGACGGCCGAGGAATTTGTCAACCGCATGCCGGAGCCGGACCTTGCCAACCTGATTTACGAGTTAGGGGAAGAGCGCCACTCGCGCCGCGTTGCGCGAGCCATTGTGAAGGCCCGCCCGATTCGAACCACCACCGAACTGGCGCAGGTGGTGACGCGAGCGATCCCCTCCCGGGCGGGCCTCCACCACCATCACCCGGCCACGCGCACGTTCTTGGCGCTTCGCCTGGCTGTGAACCGTGAGCTGGAGAGCTTGGCAGCGTTTCTTCCGCAGGCGGTCGAGGTTTTGGCGCCGGGCGGACGGCTGGTTACCTTGTCGTATCACTCGTTGGAAGATCGCATCATCAAGCGGGCGTTGCAGCAGTACGCCAGGGAAGGGCAAACCCAGACGCTCACGCGGCACGTGGTCCGGCCGAGTGAAGAAGAAGTTCGGAGCAATCCCCGGGCTCGCAGCGCGAGGCTGCGAGCGGCGGAAAAGCAGGGCCAGTAAACATCCTGGAGCAGGAAATTCCGCGGTGCCGCCCCCAGGCGGTGACTGCCAGGGCGAGGTGTTGCCCGACCGCAAACGTGAGGACGGAAAACTTTATGGCTAGCGCAGTATCCTTTCCACGAACCCAACGGCGACCCGCTTACGAGCCGGCCACGGGTCGCGCGAGCTACCCCGAGATTTATTATCTCAAAAGAATTGACAACTCCCGCCTGCGGCGAGAAGTGGACCCTCAGAAGCGCCGCGAATGTTTCAGTCTGTTGGGATTGGGCGTGCTAGCTTTCCTTTGCATGTTTTTGTATGCCTGGCAGCATTTTCAGGGCATTCGCTACGGCTATGAAATCCAGCAACTCCGGGCGGAGGCCGCGGCGCTCCAAAACTGGAACCACCAAATGCAGCTTGAGCACGCTCGACTCGCCAGCCCAGAAAGAATTGAGGCGTTGGCGCGTAAGGACCTCGGCCTGGAACCGGCCACGCCGCAACAAATCATTCAAGTGGGCGACCGTTCACCGCGGAGCCCCGAAGCTTCGGAACTGGCGGGCAATTTACGCGTCAAAATTCCCGGCGAATAGACCATGGCGCAATCCAAGGCGGCATCCTCAACCCGCGACTTCAAGCTGGTGACAGCGCGGCGGAGCTTAATGCTGGCGGGGGGGTTGGCGCTGTGGATGCTGGCCGTGATTCTCCGCCTTTACGACCTCCAAATCATCCAATACCTCCCGTTGTTGAAGCGGGCACAGCAGGAACAGCAGCGCACGGTCGAAATTGCTCCGCAGCGCGGCACCATCTACGACCGCAACCTGCACCCGTTGGCGATGAGCTTGCCTGCCGAATCGGTTTATGCGGTCCCCGGACAACTGGGCGATCCTGAACTTGCAGCCAAGCTTTTGGCCCCGATCTTGGGGCTGGATGCCGGCGAGTTAGCGGAAAGTTTCAAGACGTATCGGACCTTCTGCTGGGTTAAGCGGAAGATCTCAGCATCTGAGGTCGCGCGCGTGAAGGCGCTGAACTTGCGGGGAATATATTTCGAGCAGGAAAGCAAACGCTTTTATCCGCAAGGCCAACTAGCCGCGCAGGTGCTGGGCTACGTAGGGATGGATGACCGCGGCTTAGGGGGCATTGAATATTCGATGAACTCCAAATTGCGCGGGCAGCCAGGACGGATGCTGGTGGTGGACGACGCGCGACATCAATCCTTCCTCTCCAAGCAATGGGCCGGGAAGCCGGGCGACAACGTGGTGCTGACGATTGATGAGAATATCCAGTACTTTGCCGAGCGGGCACTCGGCGCCATGGTCAAGAAATTTCACGCCGCTGGAGGCACCGCGATTGTCCAGAATCCGTACACGGGCGAAATTTTGGCGATGGCGAATGAGCCGACGTTCAATCCGAATGACTACCAAGCGAGCCCACCCCAAAACCGCATCAATCGCGCTGTGCAATGGGTTTACGAGCCGGGGTCCACGTTCAAGCTGGTTACCGTTTCGGCAGCCCTTCAAGAGGGTCTGGCGCAACCCAATGAAGTCATCAATTGCCAGGACGGCCAGATCGTTTTGGCGGGCCACGTGATTCACGACCATGAGCGATTCGGCGACCTGACGGTGGCCAACATTTTGGCTCAGTCCAGCGACGTGGGCGCCATCAAACTGGGACTGCGACTGGGTGAAGAACGCTTTTACAGTTACATCCGACGGTTCGGATTTGGTTCTTTAACTCATATCGGATTGCCGGGAGAATCGGCGGGTTTGGTGCGGCCGCCGAGGTTATGGTCGGGCATCGGAATCGGCGAGATGTCCATGGGGCAGGCGATTGGCGTGACGCCGCTGCAAATGGTGACGGCGTTTTCAGCCATCGCCAACGGGGGGATTTTGATTCAGCCGCGCATTGTGCGAGAGGTCTTCCGAGGCGACCATCACGAGCCCGCCCCACCGCCCTTCGGCCGGCGCGTCGTGAGCGAACAGGTGGCCAGGGAAATGCGTCAAATGCTTGCCGGAGTCGTCGAGCACGGCACCGGGGTCTCGGCGCAACTGCCGGGCTATTCCGCTGCGGGAAAGACCGGCACGTCGAATAAGGTTAACGCCTACGGACGGTATTCGCACCGAAAGTACGTGGGATCGTTTATTGGCTTTGCGCCCGCAAAGAAGCCGGCAGTAACCATTCTGGTGGTTATTGACACACCGGTGGGCGCAATTTACGGGGCGCAAGTGGCAGCTCCGGCGTTCAGGTCCATCGCAGAGCAGACTCTCAATTACCTCGATGTGCCGCAAGACCATCCTACCCGATGGCTTCAGGCTGATTCCCACCTCGCCACCTCGCGGCTCCGCCAGCAACAGGGCCGCGCGGAGGCTAACTCTCCTCTCGACCCTGAAGCTGCCGGGGCTGCTACGCCGCCCTTTGAACCCGTTTCTTACGCGAAGATGCCGACAGCCGGGAGCGCCACGGTGGTGGTGAACGAAGGCCCCAAAACCACCGTGCCGGACTTGACTTCCCTGCCGGCGCGCACGGCCATCGAGGAATGCCAAAAATTGGGTTTGCGGATGGAAATGTTTGGCACGGGCTTGGCGGTCCAACAAAGCCCCGCGCCCGGCGCGCCGGTACCGCGGGGAACCACGGTCAAGGTCCTTTTTGCGCGCTGATTCAGAGTGCAGAACGATTAAGGGCTCAGCCCGGGGGAGCCATAGCCCGGTGCTATAATGCGAGATAGGAATGAAATTGGGCGAGGTCGTAGCAAGAGTCCCGGGGGTAAGCTGGGGCGCTGACGCTAACGCTGAAGTCACATCCCTTGCATATGATTCCCGCCGCATGGAACGAGGAAGTCTCTTTTTCGCCATCCAAGGAGAAAAAGCCGACGGGCACGATTATATTCCCTTGGCGCTGGAGCGTGGCGCCATCGCCGTGGTCAGCGAGCGAAAGCCGCCCCCGGAGGTGGCCGGACATTGGATTCAAGTTCCCCACATTCGACGCGCTCTGGCGGAGGCCGCCAGGGCTTTCTACCACCAACCGGATGCTTCCCTCCTGCTGATTGGCATCACCGGGACCAACGGCAAAACGACCACGGCATTTCTGCTGGAGCGGATTTTAGGGGCCGCCGGCCTGTCGCCGGGGCTCCTCGGGACGATTGAATATCGAATTGGCACCCGCAGAATTCATGCAGTGAATACAACGCCGGAATCGTTGGACCTGATGCGCTACTTTGCCGAGCTGGTCGAGGCGGGAGGACGAGCGGGCGTCATGGAAGTTTCTTCCCACGCGCTTGCCCAGGAGCGGGTTTGGGGTTTGCACTTTGGGGCGGCCGTGTTTACCAACCTTACTCGGGACCATCTCGATTATCACAAGGATTTTGAGAGCTATTTCGCAGCCAAGCGCCGACTCTTTGAAGGATTGGGAAGCCCGCCCCCGGAACTCGCCGTCATCAATGTGGACGACGAATGGGGCCAACGCTTGCTCGCGCTCCCTGCTTCGCAACGGCTCACGTATGGCGCGAGTGCCGGCGCGCAGGTGCGGGTCAAAGACTCCAAAACCGACCTGGCCGGAATTCGGGCCAGGCTTGAAACCCCCCTGGGCGAGATTGAAATGGCGTCCTCGCTGGTAGGGCGGCCCAATCTCATGAACATTCTCGCCGCCACCGCGACGGCGATTGGATTAGGCATCCCAAAGGAAACGATTGTTGGCGGCATTCAAGCTTTGACGGCAGTGCCGGGGCGGTTCGAGCGGATTGACGCCGGGCAGCCCTTCCTCGTGGTGGTAGATTACGCGCACACGGATGATGCTTTGCGAAACCTGCTCACGGTAGCTCGGGAGCTTGTGAAAAATCGGCTGCTGGTGGTTTTCGGTTGCGGCGGCGAGCGCGATCGCACCAAGCGCCCTCTCATGGGCGAGGTTGCGGGATCGCTGGCCGATATCGCTTACCTGACCTCGGATAATCCCCGCGGCGAGGATCCTTTGGCCATCTTGAATGATGTGATGGTCGGCCTGCAACGGACCGGCAAACCCTACCAGGTGGACCCGGACCGAGAGGCCGCGATTCGCAAAGCCCTGGGCGATGCCCGCGAAGGAGACGGGGTCGTCATCGCCGGGAAAGGGCATGAGACCTATCAGATTCTGAAAGACCGGACGATTCCTTTTGACGATCGCGAGGTGGCCCAGAGAGTGCTTCACGAGTTGGGCTACGATGGGCCGGTCGCGCTCCGCCACGCCAAGCCGGGCCAAGTGAACAGCCGACGCTAGGACGGGGCGACCCGAGCGGCCGACTTTCCAGTGAACACGATGCAATTGCCGGTGAGCGAGGTTGCCAAAATCCTCGAATCAACTTACTCGGGCGACAAGCAGGTCGCGCAAGGGTACACCCTCGACTCGCGCCGCGTGCGTCCGGGCGAAATGTTTTTTGCCATTCGGGGGCGGCGACTTGATGGGCACCAGTTTGTTCAACAGGCCATCGAGGCGGGAGCTGTGGCTGCGGTCGTGGAACCCGCATTCCTAGAGCAACATCCTTCCCTGGCTTCGAGGCTGATTCCCGTGCCAGATACAACGCGCGCTTTGCAGGTTCTTGCCCAAGAAATTCGCCGCCGTTGGGGCAAAAAGCTGATTGCCATTACCGGAAGCACCGGGAAAACCACGACCAAGGAGCTGACGGCAGCACTGCTGGCAACTCAATACGCAGTGCTTAAGTCACGGGGTAACCTCAATAATGAGTATGGCGTGCCGCTGACGCTTTTGGAATTGGAGCCTCGGCACGAGGTGGCCGTCTTGGAGCTTGCCATGTCCGCGGCAGGCGAAATTGCGCGACTGGCGCAGGTGGCCGAGCCGGACATCGGGGTGGTCACCAACGTCGCCGCAGCGCATCTCCAGGCCTTTAATTCGGTGGATGAAATTGCGCGGGCTAAACGTGAGTTGATTGAGAATCTGAACCCGCGGTGCGTGGAGACGGTAGCCGTGCTGAATCACGACGACCCACGGGTCAAACACTTCGGCGACGGCGTTCCCGGACGAGTTGTTACCTTCGGGCGAGAAGCCGGGGCAGACTTCATCGCCTCTGAAATTAAGTCCGCCGGGGGTCGGGGAACAACGTTTTGGGTGACGGGACCGTCGCTGAACGCCCAGTTTCAATTGAGCCTACCCGGCGAGCACAATATCGAAAACGCCCTCGCCGCCATTGCCACGGCAAGCCTCCTGGGCGTTCCGCCCGAGGCCATGGTCCAGGCGCTGGCAACCTCCAAAAATTTGCCTGGCCGCAGTGAAATTCTTACACTGCCGGGCGGCATCACGGTCATCAATGACAGCTACAACTCCAATCCGCGCGCCATGGAGAAAATGCTCCAGATGTTGGCCGAGTGGCCAGGGGCGCAAAGACGGATCGTGGTGGCGGGCGAGATGCTCGAACTCGGCTCTACCTCGCCTGATTGGCATCGCGCGGTGGGACGAAAATGCGCGGAATGCGGCGTTGACTGCCTGTTCGCGGTGCAAGGCGATGCGGTTTTTTTTCTCGAAGGAGCGCGAGAAAACGGGCTTGCTGCTTCGCAATTGCGCTTTTTCGCCAGCGCGCTGGAAGCCGCGGAATACTGCCGCACCCACCTGCGCGAAGGGGATGTGGTGTTGGTGAAGGGGTCACGGGGAGTGGGCCTCGAAGCGGTGATTGAATTGCTCACTAACCCTGTTTCCAGTTCGTCGGCGATGCCCCATCCCGCCGCGTCCACGAGGGCTGAGTAACACGGAATGTTCTACTATCTCTATGTCCTCTTTCACGTCCGGTATCACATCTTCAATCTCTTCCGCTATGTGACTTTTCGGACGGCTTACGCGAGTCTGACCGCGCTGTTCCTTTCCACCGTTCTCGGGCCTTATGTGATTCGAAGGCTGAAGGAATTCCAGATCGGCCAGTACATTCGGGAGGACGGTCCGCAGAGCCACCACGCCAAGGCGGGAACTCCGACGATGGGCGGCGTGTTGATTAACCTCTGCATCGTGATTCCCACGATTCTTTGGGCGAACTTAGGAGATCCTTTCGTCTGGTTGGCGATGGGTGTCACGCTGGCTTTTGCGGCTATTGGGTTCTGGGACGACTATCAGAAACTTCGTCGCCGGCGCAACTTGGGTCTGACGGCGCGACGCAAGCTTCTGTTGCAAGTTTTGGTAAGCTTTGTGTTTGGAATGATCCTGGTGGTGTTGACGGCAGAGGGGCTTTACAATACAACCCTGGTTTTCCCGTTCTTTAAGCGAGTCCGGCCTACGTTCCTGATCTCACGATTTCTGCACTCCGGTTGGACTTATCCCTTGGCGTTTTTGCCTTTTTTAGCTTTCCTCGTACTGATTCTGGTAGGGTCGTCGAATGCTGTCAATCTGACGGACGGGCTGGACGGGCTGGCCATTGGCTGTGTGCTGATCGCGGCCTCGGCGCTGACGGTGCTGACTTACATTTCCGGTCATGCCGTGCTGTCAGCCTACCTTGAGATCGAGCACCTTCCCGACGCTGCCGAGTTGACGATTTTTTGCGGCGCCATGGTGGGTTCCAGCCTCGGCTTTCTCTGGTATAACGCCTACCCCGCCGAAATTTTCATGGGCGACGTGGGTTCGCTTTCCTTGGGCGGAGCGATTGCGGCCGTAGCCGTGATTATCAAACAGGAGCTTCTATTGCCGTTTATCGGCGGCATCTTCGTAATTGAGGCGCTTTCGGTCATCTTGCAAGTTGGGTCGTACAAGTTGCGGGGCAAACGCATCTTCAAGATGGCTCCCCTGCACCACCACTTTGAATTGCTGGGCTGGAAGGAATCCAAAATCATCACCCGCTTTTGGATTGCCGCGTTGGTCTCAGCCCTGTTTGCGTTGACAACGCTCAAGCTGCGCTAAAGCGCGGGCGATTTGACACCCTGAATTTTTGCGCATAAAATGCGCACGAACTATGCCTAGGCCGAAATCCTTTCGCAACCCGATTCGCGTCAGCCTGACGCTCGATGGCAAGGTGTTGCGTGGAGCGCGGCGTCTGGCGCAGGCCAAGCGCCGCTCCCTGTCGGAGATGGTGTCAGAGGTTTTGAGCCGGTATCTGCGCAAGAACGGCAGGCGAAGCCTATGACCGACCTTCAAGGCCAGCGCGTGTTGGTGGTGGGCTTGGGGCGCAGCGGCCTGGCGGCGGCTCGGTTTTTAGCGCGGTGCGGCGCCGTCGTGATGGTCAGCGATCGCCGTCCCCCGGCAACACTCGCCCGCGAGGCTCGCGAGTTGATGGCGCAAAAGATCGGCGTGGAACTCGGTGTTCACCGCGAATCCACCTTCCTTCGGCAGGACTTAATTGTGGTGAGCCCCGGGGTGCCGGCGGACTTACCAGCCCTCGACGCCGCGCGGCGGAAAGGCATCCGAATTGTTCCGGAAGTCGAGTTGGCAAGTTGGTTTATCGAAAGCCCGATCGTTGGAATCACTGGAACGAACGGCAAAACCACAACGACGGCTCTAACCGGCGCCATGTTGGAGGCTTCCGGTTTTCGGACCTTCGTAGGGGGGAATATTGGCGTGCCTCTCATTCAGGCCGCCGAGCAGACTCCGCCGCCGGAAGTGATCGTGGCCGAACTGAGCAGTTTTCAGCTCGAGATCATCGAGTCATTTCGAGCGACGGTAGCCGTTCTGTTGAATCTGTCCCCCAACCATCTGGACCGCCATCCTACCTACGAGGCTTATGCTCGGGCCAAGGCGCGAATCTTTGAGCATCAAAGGTCGAGCGACCAAGCCGTCCTCAACGCCGACGATCCCAACGTTGTGAAGTTGGCGAATGCCATCAAGAGCCAGAAAATCTTCTTCAGTCGCCAGCGTTCGCTCACGAATGGCGTTTTCTTGGCCGAAGGGAAGCTGTGGCATCGGGTAGGTCATCTGGAGCGGGTGTTGATGGAACGGGGCGACATTCGGTTGCGAGGCGAGTTCAACCTGGAAAATGTGATGGCCGCCGCCGCCGCCGCTCTTGCGCTGGGGGCTAGCCTCGACGCCGTGCGCCGGGCGGCGCGCGAATTTCAAGGGGTGGAACATCGCTTGGAGTTCGTGCGGGAGATTGCCGGAGTTGCCTTCTACAATGATTCCAAGGCAACCAGCGTGGATGCCGCTGCCAAAGCGCTTTCGACCTTTGCCTCCGGCGTGCATCTGATTCTGGGCGGCAAGGATAAAGGCGCGCCTTACGCTCCGCTGCGGCCGCTGCTCAAAGGCCGCGTGCGGGAAATTCTTCTGGTCGGGGCTGCGGCGGAGAAAATTGCGCGGGAGTTAGCAGGCAGTACGGATCTGGTTCCCGCAGGAACCATCGAAGCGGCGGTCCGCCGTGCCTTCGCGCAGGCAGAGGCCGGCGACACAGTGCTTCTTTCGCCGGCTTGCTCGAGCTACGACCAGTATCATGATTTCGAAGAGCGTGGCCGTGCCTTTAAGCAAAGCGTTTCAGACTTGGCGGAAGAATACCTGCAAGGGAGGATTCGGCCCCGTAAGATTGCCGAACCTGACTTCCTGCTGCGCGCTCCGAACACGCGGCCTAACGACGCCCGGCAAGGAATCTTCAAACCGCCGGAGAGCGCCACCTCACTCAACCGGCCGTCTGCCAGCCCGACGGACGCTGAACCGCCGTTCGAGACCCTGACGCTGGACAACGGCAAGCCATCTTCCTCAGCGCGCGTTTCTGTGCCGCGCGAACTAATCTACACCTACGAAGTGGCGGCGGAAGAAGTGGCTCAGGGCGAGGAAGCCGGCGGCGCTCTAGAGGCTGACGGAGAGGCGGTGCAGGACTCCGCGCCTTCCGAACTCGGCACGACAGAGGAACCGGAAGACGAGGCCCTGAGTTACGAGATACGCTCGGACGCGGCTCGGCTAACCCAGCCGCATCGGCCGGCGGGTCGAGGTTAGAAGCCCGGGCAAAGGGCAATAGCTTATGGCAAGGCGACTCGAATCGGATCGCATCTTATTCGGAGCGGTGGTCGTTCTGGTGATGTTTGGCATCCTCATGGTCTTCAGCGCCTCGGCGGTCATTGCCGCCGACCAATTTCACTCCAGCTACTATTTTGTGATTCGGCAAGCGATCTGGGCGGTACTGGGGCTGGGCATCATGCTGGTCATGATGAACGTGGATTACCGGCGCTTGAAAAGCCCTTTACTGCTTTTCCCGGCGCTCGGGTTGCAACTAATTCTGCTGCTCGCCGTCTTGTTTGTTCGAGCAGACCATGACACCCACCGGTGGATTCGACTGGGGCCGGTGACCATTCAGCCTTCGGAGTTCGCGAAAATCGTTCTGGTGATTTTTCTCGCCTATTTTTTAGACCTGCACAAGGACTCGATCAATGATTGGCGGAAGACCCTGTTGCCGGTGGGCCTGGTGGCCGGACTCGACGCGATGCTGATTCTTCGCGAGCCGGACTTTGGAACCACGCTGGCCATTGCCGTGATTGTGGGCGCGATGATGTTTGCGGCCGGCCTGCGCGTTTCGTATTTTGTGGCCGGTGGGCTGGCGTCGGTTCCGCTGCTTTATCTTCTGATTTTCCACGTCGGATATCGTTATCGGCGCATCATGGCTTTTCTCCATCCCTACGCGCATCCGCTGGGGGCAGGGTTCCAAATTATTCAGTCCTACATTGCGGTTGGCACAGGCGGCATTACCGGCGCGGGGCTGATGGAGGGCAAGGAAAAGCTCTTTTACCTGCCGGAACCCCAGACAGATTTTATTTTCGCGGTCATCGGAGAAGAATTGGGACTGATTGGGGCGCTGTTGGTGCTGGTGCTGTTTGGCGTGATTCTTTGGCGGGGTCTGCGTGCCGCGGCTCGCTGTCAGAATGATTTCGGGCGGCTGCTCGCCATTGGTCTTACGTCGCTGGTCGTGATTCAGGCGCTTGTCAACATGAGCGTGGTCATTGGCCTGCTGCCCACGAAAGGCGTGCCACTGCCCTTCGTTAGCTATGGAGGCTCTTCGCTGCTGATGAGTTTGTTTGCCATGGGGATTTTGCTGAATATCTCGCAGAACACGAGCTGAGATTGAATGGTGAGCGCCACCAGAATCGAATCGGACAGATGCGCGGCCGGAGCCACCGCGGCTGACTCCAGGGACTACGATCAGCCGAAGCCTACGGCCGCAGGAAGCCGGCCTTTGCGGGTGCTCATGGCAGCCGGAGGCACCGGCGGGCACATTTTCCCGCTCCTCGCGGTGGCGGAGCAATTAAAAGCCGCGGGAGCGGCGGAAATCGAGTTTGTGGGCACCGGACGACCGCTCGAAGCGCGAATTATTCCTGCCGCGGGTTTCCCGTTGCGGACCGTCCACGCCGCCGGACTCAAAGGCATCCGGGGTTGGAAACAAATTCGCAACCTCATGGTGCTTCCGCGAACGGCGCTCGACATGGCGCGGGAGTTGAGGCGAGTGAAGCCGCGCGTGGTGGCGGGCATCGGAGGTTATCTGGCTGGTCCGGCACTGCTGGAAGCCGCGCTAGCGGGCATTCCGACGCTTTTGATTGAGCCGAATGCGGTGCCGGGGTTTACGAATCGTGTCTTGGCGCCGGTGGTGCGGCGAGCCGCGTTGGGGTTTGAGGCGGCCGCCAAATTTTACGGCAGCAAGGCGCGCGTAACCGGCCATCCCGTGCGACGCGAATTCTTCGACGTGCCGGCGAAGCCCCCCTTGCCGCTGACGTTGCTGATCCTTGGTGGAAGCCTCGGAGCCCGGACTCTGAATCGGCTGGTGGTGGCGAGTCTGGGCGAAATCCGAGGCGAGGGACTCAGCTGGAGGATCGTTCATCAAACCGGCGAGGCGGACTACGAAACTGTCCGCTCCGCTTACGCGGAGCAGGGTGTGGAGGGCGAAGTTCGCCCCTTCATTGATAAAATGTCGGAGGCGCTGGGCGCGGCGCATTTGGTGGTTTCGCGGGCCGGAGCCTCCGCCGTTGCCGAACTGGCGGCGGCCGGCAGACCTTCGCTGTTGATACCCTTTCCAGCCGCGACCGGTCAGCATCAGCTCTTCAACGCCCGCGAATTGGAGCGTGCAGGCGCGGCCTGGGTGCTCGAAGAGAAGGAAGCTACTCCCGAGCGGTTTTCCCATCTTCTGCTCGACCTGATGCGGGACAGCGCGCGATTGCAGGAGATGGGACGGCGTGCCCGCGCCCTGGCCCACCCGGGCGCCGCGCAGCAGATTGCTCAGATGATTGTGGAGTTGGGCGCCGGTTAACCGGCGGAAGGCAGGCGACCTAGGCGGAGACAATCCGCAGGGGCGGGCGCAGCCGAAAATGCCACCCGCGGAGTGAGACGCGCAGGAACCATGAGTAACGGCCAGTTGATTTTGGGAAGAATCCGAGCCATTCACTTTGTCGGAATTGGCGGCGCCGGCATGAGTGGCATCGCGGAGGTGTTGTTGAACCTGGGTTTTAAGGTTTCTGGCAGCGACCTGCGAACAACTTCGGTGACCGACCGATTGCAACAGCTCGGAGCCAAAATCATGGTCGGCCATGCGCCCGGCCACGTCCACGGCGCGCAGGTGGTGGTGGTATCTTCCGCGGTTCCCCCAGAGAATCCGGAAATTGCGGAAGCCGCAAGGTTGCAGATTCCGGTCATCCCGCGGGCCGAAATGCTGGGCGAATTGATGCGCCTGAAATTCTGCGTCGCGGTCGCGGGCGCGCACGGCAAGACCACCACGACTTCGATGATCGCGGTGATGCTGGCGGAAGCCGGGCTCGATCCCACGGCGGTGATTGGCGGCCGGCTCGATGCCTTTGGGTCGGGCGCGCGTCTCGGCAAAGGGGACGTCATGGTGGTGGAGGCGGATGAGAGCGACCGCTCCTTTCTTTATCTCTTGCCGAGCCTTGCCGTGGTGACCAACATTGACCGCGAACATTTGGACCACTACCGAGACTTGGAAGAGATTGAGACGGCCTTTGTCTCATTCGTCAACAAGGTGCCTTTCTATGGGGCGGTGATTGCGTGCGCGGATGAGCCGTGGCAAGCATCACTCGAAAGGATTCTGCCGCGGATTCGGCGCCGTGTGGTGACCTATGGGCTGGAGGGTCAAGCGGACGTGACGGTGAAACGGCTCGATCTGGGCGCTAGACAATCAGAGCTGGAGGTCGTGGTCAAGGGGAAGCCGATGGGGCGCGTCGTCGTGCATGTTGCCGGGCAGCACAACGCGCAGAATGCGCTGGCCGCGGTGGCCGTGGGCCTCGAACTCGATCTGACGGCGGGACAAATCTGCCGCGGCCTGGAGCGGTTTCATGGCGCGGATCGCCGCTTCCAGATTCTTGCGGAGGTGGATGGGATTACCGTCGTGGATGATTATGGTCATCATCCGACTGAGATTCGAGCCACGCTGGAAGCGGCCCGCCTTCGAGCGCCTCGCCGGCTGTGGGTGGTTTTCCAGCCGCATCGCTACACGCGGACAAAGCTGTTGATGGATGAACTGGCCGCCTGTTTTGACGGCTGCGATGGAGTGGAAATTCTCGATATTTATCCGGCCAGCGAGACGGCCATCCCCGGTATTACTTCCGAGCGCTTGGTGGAACGCATGAAGGAACTGGGTTTTGACCGCGCCCGGTACGCCCCTTCGGAGCCGGCACTCGTCCAAGAATTGCTGGACCGAGTTCGGCCAGGGGATCTGCTGATGACAGTAGGCGCCGGCAACGTCTGGAAGGTTGGAGAGGCCATTGCCAAGGGGTTAAAGGCTCGGGCGGCCCGAGCCGAACCCGCGCAGCCATAACGCAAGCTTGACGCTTGCGAAGGAACGTAGAGGCTCGCTGCTAGGCGACGATGAGGGATGGTAACTGGGGGGCATGGTTGATTTGGATCTGAATGGGCTCAGCGCGGAGGGAGAATCGCCTTACCTCCGTCGCGGCAAACCGATTGGAGTGCGGCGCGGACACCTGCCTCGTCGCGGGCGAAGGCTGCTGGCGTGGGCGTGGTTCGGCTTGGTGGCCGTCGCACCGGCGGGCTGGGCCGGCTACGCCATCGCTCGCTTCGCCTTGGGGTCGCCCCGCTTTCAGCTTTCTTCGCCGACAGAGGTGACGATTACGGGAAATCGTTTCGTTTCCCGGTCGGAAATTCTGAACGCCATCGCCTTGTTCAACGACTCAGAAACCTCTCGCGGGTTCAATCTTTTTCGGGCGCCGCTTGGGGCGCTTCAAAAGCGAGTGGAGTCCATTGCTTGGGTGAAATCGGCCACCGTGATGAGGGCTTTTCCCCGCCGTCTGGTGATTGCCGTGACCGAAAGGGTGCCGGTGGCCTTTGCCGATATTCGAGGAGAAATTGAACTTGTGGATGCCGGCGGGACAATCCTCGATAACCCCGGCCAAACCGCCTTCGACTTTCCCGTATTGGAAGGACTTAGAATAGACCAAACCCCTTCTGACCGCGCTGAGCGCGTTGGTTTATACTGCAAATTTATGCGGGAGACCGCGCGCCAGGTGCCAGCGACCGGCTGGATGATTTCCGAGGTACGATTAAACGACCCGGAGGATTTGGAGGCGCTCCTGGTCCACGGCTCCGAAACCCTGCTGCTTCGCTTCGGGCACCGGGATTTCTCGAGCCGCTTCCAGAATTTCCTAGCGCTCCTGCCGCAGCTTGAAAAGCACAGTGCCAAAATCGCATCCGTGGATCTGCGGTACGGGCATCAGGTGGTGGTGGAACCGGCCGGCGGGGAAAGTGCCGCTCCGACCAAGTCCGACGCGCCCGTGCCGGGCAGCTCTGGGATTCGAGATTAGAGAAAAGGATACGTTGTCGTGGTGACCAGAGAGCAACCCATCGTCGGCATTGACGTGGGCAGCAGCAAAACCTGCGCCTTGATTGGCTATGCCAGCGAGACGGGCAACCTTGAAATCGCCGGCTTTGGAGTGGGCGAATCCAAGGGATGGCGAAAGGGCATTATCGTCAACCTGGATGCTGCCGTACTCGCCATCAAGAAGGCTGTGGAGGTGGCGGAACAGGCGGCCGGCGTAGCCGTAGATTCGGCCTATATTGGGGTGGGCGGGCCGCACGTGCGTGGCGTCAATGCTCAGGGCTCGATGCTCGTGGCCAATCGTGCCCGCGGCGTCACTCAAGAAGACATTCGCCAAGCCGTCCGCGCCGCCCAAGGAGTGGCTTTGCCGCCCGACCGCGAACTGCTCCACGTGCTGCCCCAGGAATTCTCGCTCGATTCGCAGGACGGCATTCGAGACCCTTTGGGCATGGTCGGAACGCGGCTGGAAGCCAATGTGCATTTGATCACCGCTTCCACGAGCGCTTGGCAAAACGTCGTGAATGCCGTCAACAAGGCAGGGATTGAAATTCCGGAAGGGGGAACCGTCTTTGAAGCGCTGGCCAGCGCGGAGGCGAGCTTGAGTGCCGACGAGCGCGAGCTCGGTGTGGCGCTGGTGGACCTGGGCGCGGGCTCAACCGATTTGATCGTTTATTCCCGCCGCACCGTCCGCTACACGGCGTCCATCCCGATTGGTGGCGACCACTTCACCAATGACATCGCGGTGGGTTTATGCACCCCCATCCCGGAGGCGGAAAAGATGAAGCGTGCCTGGGGGCAGCGTGACCCTTCCCAGTCGGAGCCGGGCGCGCTCGAGGTGCAGAGCGTTGGTGAGCGGCCCGCCCGGGTGGTGAGTTACGCCAAACTCAATGAGATCATCGAGCCGCGCGCCCTTGAACTGTTGGAGCTCATAGGGGCCGAGCTGCGGCGATCCGGATATTTAGACCAACTTGGCGCGGGGATGGTGTTGACCGGCGGAGGCGCCCGCCTGGGCGGATTCGCCAGGTTGGCGGAACTGACGCTTTGCTTGCCGGTGCGCGTGGCGCGACCTTTGGGTTTGGAGAAGACTCGCGTGGATCTGGCCGACCCGGCCTACTGCACGTTGGTCGGGCTGGTGGCTTATGGCAAGCGGATGCGGCTGCTTCGAGATTCACGGAATAAGGGATTGGTGGGAAAATTGTGGGGAGCATTGCGCGGGCCGATGGCCTGAAGCGGTCTCGAATGAAGAAAGACAAGGAGTCATAATGGCCAATGAAGATTCCAAGGTCGCCGACATCCGAGTGGGCTTTTCCGACAACTTGCGGCGGGGCGCCAAAATCAAGGTGATTGGCGTTGGCGGCGGCGGCGGGAACGCCGTCAACCGCATGATTGCCGCCAAGGTGGAAGGCGTGGAATTTATGGCCGCCAACACCGACCTTCAGGCCCTGCAAGCATCTCGCGCTCCCATCAAGATTCAACTGGGCGCCAAGCTGACCAAAGGGCTGGGCGCGGGCGCGAACCCCGAGGTCGGCCGCGCCGCCGCGCTCGAAGATACGGATAAAATTGTCGAGGCCCTCGAGGGCGCCGACATGGTCTTTGTGACCACCGGTCTTGGGGGTGGAACGGGCACGGGCGGCGCTCCAATTGTGGCCAGCCTGGCTCGCGAATTGGGCGCCTTAACGGTGGCCGTGGTCACCAAGCCTTTTGCGTTTGAGGGTAAGCGCCGCATGATGCAGGCCGAGCAAGGGCTCGGCGAGCTTAGCCAGGCCGTGGACACCGTGATTTGCATTCCCAACGAACGCCTCATGCAATACGTGGACAAATGCACGAGCTTCTTTGAGGCTTTTCGCATCGCCGATGATATCCTGCGGCAGGGCGTGCAAGGCATCTCCGACATCATCACCATTACGGGCATCATCAACCGCGACTTTGCGGACATCAAAACCATCATGGAAGGCATGGGCTACGCGGTAATGGGAACGGCGACGGCGCGAGGAGAGAATCGGGCCATTGAAGCCACCAACAAAGCCATCGCCAGCCCACTGCTCGAAGACGCTTCGATTAACGGCGCGCAGGGCATCCTGCTCAATATTACCGGCTCAAGCAAACTCACCCTGCACGAAGTGCATGAAGCTTCGACCATTGTTCAGCGCGCCGCCGCGGAAAATGCCAACATCATCTTTGGGGCCGTGCATGACGAGGCCATGCAGGATGCCGTGAAGGTGACGGTCATCGCCACGGGCATCAAGTCGGAGCGCATGGGCGTGAGGCCGGGCGCGGCGTTTTCTCCCGCTCTTCGCTCGGCGCAACAAAGCGTGAAGAACGCGCTCCTCAAAAAAGACAAGCTTCCGATTGAGGCCCCGCCGCAAAATGTGACCGCACCTCTTCCCGGGGATGACCTCGACGTGCCCGCATTTCTGCGGCGCCGTAAGCCGGGAGGCTAAGGGCCGTTGTTGCGCCCGTCCGCCCAAGGCGCGAGCCGACCAGCGAGCATGAGCCTCCAATTCCGTCACCAAGTTTCCATGAGCCTCCGGCACAAAGGGAATTTCCGGGCAGACTCGACATGAGTTCCGGCGCTGAAAGCATCTCCGCTTCCTATCGAGTTTGCAGGCAAATTGCCCGGGCCCACTACGAGAACTTCCCCGTAGCCTCGTGGCTGGTTGGGCGCGCCCGACGGGACGCCCTTGCTGCCATTTACGCTTTTGCTCGGGTTGCGGACGATGATGCCGACGAACCCAAGGCGGGATGGACCGCGGAGACTCGGCTCGCCGCGCTCGCTTCCTGGCGGGAGCGGCTGGTTCGTTGCTACGAAGGTGAAGCCTCTCATCCGATTTTTATCGCCCTTGCGGACACTGCCCGAAAGTACAGCCTCAGCCGCAAGCATTTTGAAGACCTGCTCTGCGCCTTTGAAATGGATGTTCGTGTGAGCCGCCATGCGGAGTTCGTCTCCGTCCTGAATTATTGTTCCTATTCGGCGAACCCCGTCGGGCGATTGGTGCTGGAGCTTTTTGGGCACCGGGATGCCGAGCTTTTCGCCCTCGCCGACCGGTTGACGACTGCGCTTCAGCTCACCAACTTTTGGCAAGATGCGGGGCAAGACCTTGAGCGCGGCCGCGTTTATCTGCCGCTCGCAGACCTGCATCGGTTTGACCTTTCAATAGAAGGCCTGGCGGCCATTCACGCTGCGCCGGGTAAAAATCACGTCGCTTGGAGTCGCTGGCAAAGACTGATGGCTTTTGAAATAGCCCGCACTCGAACATGGTTTGAGGAGGGTTGGCCGTTGACGGAAAAAGTCGTGCCGGAGCTTCGGCGCCAACTACGGCTCACTTGGCTCGGCGGTGCGACGATTCTTTCCCGAATTGAAGCCGTCGGGTATGATGTCTTCCGTCATCGCCCCAAGCTTAACGGGCTTGATTTCATCCGCCTTTACTTCCGGTCGGGCCGTGCGGAGAAGACGCGGCCGTGCTAGGCTTGGGGCTTATCGTCGCGCGGTTATGCAGCCATTCCGGCACCAGCCACGCTTAGCAAGCTCCCGCGACACGAATTTCTATTATTCATTCGTTTTTCTTCCGAAGCACAAGCGGCAGGCTCTGGAGGCGGTGTACGCATTTGCACGGCGCTGTGACGACGTGGTTGATAGCCAACTCTCCCTCGTCGAGGCCGAGCGCGCCCTCGCGGCCTGTCAAGCGGACCTCGACCGGTGTTACGAGCGGGCCGAACGACCAGCCAAAGAGGCTTCTTTACCCTCTCTGATAGCCTCGCTGACGGAAGCCGTGGCGCGTTTCCACATCCCTCGCCAGCTTTTTGACCAGCTCATCGAGGGCATGCGGATGGACCTCGTCACGCGGCGCTATGCCACCTTCGACGATCTGCTTGTCTATTGCCATCGGGTCGCTTCGAGCGTCGGGCTGATGACAATAGAAATCCTGGGCCACCGAACCGCGCGCGCGCGGGAATACGCCTTACATTTGGGCGTAGCGCTTCAACTCGTTAATATCCTGCGGGACTTGGGTGAGGACGCGGCACGCGGGCGCATTTACCTGCCGCTCGAAGACCTCGAACGCTTTGGCGTCGAGCCCGAGAATCTTTTGCAGGGCGAATTCAAGGGGGACTGGGAAGGTTTGGTTCAGTTTGAGGTGGAGCGCGCCGGCGCTTCCTTCGAACAGGCTCGACAATCGCTGCCGCGCGAGGAGGGCCGCTCGCTACTTGCAGCGGAGATGATGGCAGCGATTTACTGGCGGATTCTGCGCCAGATTAGCGGGGCCGGACCGCGGGTTCTCCGCCAGACGATCCGCCTTTCACGCTGGACCAAGTTCCGAACTGCCGCTTCTGTGTATCTCGGATTAGAGTGGTACAAGCCCCAGCGGGAGGCTTAGCCGCGCAAGCCATCCTTCCGCAGAGGGAGCTCGCATCCATCAAGCCGGCTCGGAGCGGCAAGGGACGAGATAACGGAGCTGTGCATCTTGGCTGAGGAGATTCTCGTTGTCGGCGGAGGGTTCGCGGGTCTAGCGGCAGGGGTGGCCCTTGCCGAAGCGGGTCGGCGCGTTCGTCTGCTCGAGCAGAGCCAGCATTGGGGGGGGCGGGCGCGATCGTTTCGTGACGCGGTGACGGGCATGGCGCTCGACAACGGGCAACATCTGCTGTTGGGTTGCTATCATCGCACGCTGCGCTTTCTCGACACGCTTGGCACGCTCGAGCGCATCCGTTTCCAACCGCAGATGACGCTTCATTTTATGGAGCGCGGCGGATGCTTGTCCGTCCTGCGTTGCCGGAACCTTCCGGCGCCTTGGCATCTCTTCGCAGGAGTGCTTGCCTCGGATGCTTTTTCATGGCGAGAAAAGAGAGAGGTGCTGCGGTTGGGACGCTCGCTCCAGAAGAGTGCAGGGATAAGCCTCGACCGTGCCGAACCTCCGCTAGAGAAAATGACCGTGGGAGAGTGGCTGCAATGCCTCGGGCAATCCGACCGCGTGCAGCGCAATTTTTGGGATTTGCTCTGCATTGCAGCCATGAACGAGGACCCCGAAGTCGCCTCGGCGGACATCTTTGCGCGCGTTTTAAGCCGGGCACTGCTTCAGTCGCCCGCCGATTCCCGCATCGGAATTCCCGCCGCCGGTTTGAGCGATTGTTATGCCGAAACTGCCGCGAGCTTTCTTTTTGCTCACGGCGGCGTAGTGGAGCTGGGGAAAAGCGTCGCCGGGTTGAGGGTCAAAGGTGACCAGGTGACGGGTGTTTATTTGGCAGACGGTAAAATCCTGGAGGCTACCAAGCTTATCTGCGCCGTGCCGTGGCACGGGTTGCTCCGATGGCTGCCGCCGAGCCTGGCGGCGCATCCCTTTTTCGCCCGGATTGCCAAGCTCAAACCCGCGCCGATTGTATCCGTCTATTGTTGGTTCGACCGGCCTATCACCCATCTCGACTTTGTGGGTCTGCGAGGGACCACGTTTCAATGGCTTTTCAATAAAAATAAAATCCTGGCCGAATCCGCCCTCGGCGCTTCCGACCCCAAGCTGTTTCTGGTTTCCCTGGTTTTAAGCGGCGCCCATGCCCATCTTCAACGCACCCGTGAGGATTTAGCCGGGACGGCGCTTCGTGAGTTGGGCGAGGTCTTCCCGGAAGCGCGAGCCGCGCATCTGGTGCGCTCGCTGGTGATTAAGGAGCCGTGGGCCACCTTTTCCCCTGCCCCGGGCGTCGAGGCGCTGCGTCCGGCTTGCCGAACGCCGCTGCAAGGATTTTACTTGGCAGGCGATTGGACCGCCACGGGACTTCCCGCCACTATTGAAGGGGCGGTTGAAAGCGGGTACACTGCCGCAGATGCGGTTCTCCAAGAAGCTTGAGAAGGCCAAGGGGGGAACGTGAATTCCAACTCGAGTGGAAGACGCGCGCTGACGGTGGCGATCATCGCGGCCGCGGCCATTCTGGGAACGTTATTCTTAATTTTGTGGAGGCCGAAAGCGCCATCGCGTTTGTCGGCCGTGAAAACAGGCCCGCAGCCGTCGCAGCCAACGCCCACGGAGGTTGCGTCCCGCGACCCACGCCTGCGCGATGCGTGGCGCTTCAATCGGGCCGGATGGGTTTACGTCCATTTGCAAGGGCCGCCGGCCACCATTGGATTCCAACACGGCTACCTGCTGGCCCCGGAGATCGAAGACGCGTTCCATGCCGTCCGGTTCGATGACGTTCACGGCTCGCACCACAACTGGCAATTCTTTCGTCAGGCCGCCCGCCAGATGCTGTGGCCGAAGATTGATCGCGAGTATCAGGAGGAATTGAAAGGCATCGTCGCCGGCCTCCGCGCCCACGGCGTGACCGACATAGACCTGGACGACATCGTCGCGCTCAATGCGTTTCAGGAGCTGCCCTATTACTACGTTCCTTGGTACGACCAACAGCACAAGATTCCAGAGAAGCCTCCGATCCGGCCCGTCGGCCACTGCAGCGCTTTTGTCGCCACCGGCGATTGGACGCGCGACCATCAGATCGTCATGGCGCACAATGCCTGGGTCAGCTATCTGCTGGGCGAGCGGTGGCGCATCATTTTCGATATCGTTCCCACTCACGGCTATCATATTTTGATGGACGGCTTTCCGGGCGTCATTACGAGCGATGACGACTTCGGCATCAACTCCGCCGGCCTCATGGTGACGGAAACGACCATCAGCAACTTCAAAGGATGGAACCCCAACGGCATTCCGGAATTCGAGCGCTCCCGCAAGGCCCTGCAATATGCGAGCTCGATTGCACAGTATGTCCGCATTATGCTCAAGGGCAATAACGGCGGCTACGCCAATGACTGGCTCCTTGGGGACCGCAAGACGGGCGAAATTGCCCGCTTTGAATTGGGCTTGACGCATTACCACGTCTGGCGCAGCCACAACGGCTATTTTGTCGGCTCCAATTTCCCGAGCGACCCGGCGCTCATCACCCAAGAAACCTCGTTCAATCCAAATGACCCTTCGCTCTCAGAAAACGCTCGGCACATCCGATGGAAACAGTTGATGAAGCAGTACAAAGGCCGGATTGACGTTCAACTCGCCGAGCAATTTCTCGCCGATCATTACGACACGTACCTCAAGAAAATCAGCCCCGATCAGCGAACCCTCTGCGGGCACGTGGACTTGGTGCCGGCAGGCGTTCCCACATGGCATTGGGGACCCTACAATCCCGGCGGCGCCGTGCAGGGCAAGGTGACGGACAGCCGTATGGCCGCCGCAATGAGTTTTATCGCGCGCCGTGGCCATCCCTGCGGCATGAACTTCCTCGTCGGCCCGTTCCTCAAAGCCCACCCGCAATACGATTGGGAAGCACCCTACCTGCGCAACATGATCGCTGGGCCGTGGACGGTGTTCCAATCGGGCGAGCGCGATTGATGTGGCGGGCCGAAAATTCTTGCCGCGAGTGATATACTTAGTCCGTGCCAAAGTTACACAAGCGCGCTGCCAAGAGCCGTCGGCGATTGATCAAGAACCCCGTCAATCCGGCCGAAGGCCCTCCATTGCCTCTTCCTCAGTCGCGCAGGATTACGGAGGTTCCCGGCGTCGAGGCCGTGCTCGATCGAGCAAGGACTCCCTACAGAAAGAATCCCCTGAGAGAAGATGAGGCGCTCAATTTGGTGTGCGATGCGCGCGAGGATGAGCGGCATTTCCCGCTCAAGAAGCTGCTCAAGAAATTTGAACAATGAACTGGGCGGTCAGGTATCGCTCGTCCGTCGAGAAAGACATGGCGCGCTCCCTGTCCCGCATTCGCGCGGAAATCCTTGACCGGCTCCGCTCTCTGGAGGCTGATCCCTTCCCCGCCGGCTGCAAGAAACTCAAAGGGCAGAAAAATCGGTTCAGGCTGAAAGTGGCCGGCGATTACGGCGTCGCAAGAAGAGTGCGTCGTGGCCGTCGAATTCGTCGGCCACAGAAAGGGTGCGTACCGCTGGTTTTAATAGCTCAGGGTCCCCCGTGGCCAAGGTCTGCGCCGATCTGTGGCCGAATTCGGCTCCTGGGTACCCGGCTGCCGGCTGCCCAGTATCAAAAGGGGATATCGTCGTCGGAGATGTCTCCCTCGGCCCCTTTAGGTTCCGCAGCGGGAGGGGCCTCCCTTGCCAGCTTCTGTTCGATGAGGAACGAATTGACCGCGGCCGCAAGGTTCACGGCGAGGGCTGCATAGGATCTCGGGACGGTCACTACCTCGCTCCCTTGACCGTGCCCAGCTAATTTGTTTCTGAGCACGGCAGGGGCCATAAGGAGACCTTTTTGTATGGCAGTCGCACGGTCCTCGGGCACGTCATCAAGATACCCGGCCTCTTGAAACTCCCCGAGCAACTCGGCAGCCGTACCTGTGCTGGCGTTCAGGATAGTTTTGAGCGTGCTCTCGACGCTCTTGGCTGCGGCCTGAATGGAGTCTTTGGCTCGATTATCGGCAAGCGCCTCCTGGGCTTCGCGCAACTCGTCCTGCGCGCCCTTGAAGCCGTGGTCGCGGAATTGCCGTCTCACGCTCTCGAGCAGTTCGGCGAAGAACTGCCCGTCAACAAGGAAGAAAGTTCCGTCCGACATCCTCCATGCGCAGTCGAACGCCAGCATAGCGGCATTGATGTCCCTCTGAAACGGGCCCCGCGAGTTCTCCTCTAGCCCCTCGAAGAACTGCTCGATTACATCAAACGCGTTGGAGGGATAGCCTCTCGTGCAGTACGCTTCAATGCCTTCCATCACTCCCTCCGACGTCTTGGCCGTCAGTCTGGATACGCCAAGCAACTCCTTAAGCCTACGCTCAGCTCGTTCTAAGGAATCCGTGAAGTAGTTACATCCCGTTTCGGTTCTTTCAAACGAACTCGAGTTGTACCTTTGGATCGTCTTCCACAGTCTCTCCATGAGCTCCCGAGTCAGGGACACGGTTATCTGCCTATCGATTAGCGCCTTTCTATGCCTGAGGCTAAACGGTTCCATCTCCCAATTCCCACTCGGCCACGACGTAAGGACCTGTCCGGTCGAGGTTAGCCATCACATCTTTCCCGTCACCGCCGCCCGGCGGTTTTCGTTAAAAAAAGTAGAACCGGCAGCGTTACGATTTCCCCCACTACATATTGGCGGGCTGATAGAAGGCGAGGCCCTTCATGGGGTAGTGCCGGCGGTTACGAGTCCATAGCTCTACGTTGTGTATGACGACCGTGGCTGCAATCAGCGCATCCCCAAGCTCAACCCGATGACTTTTGGAGAAGATTCTCAGAAATTCTCCGGCCTTTTCGCCAATCTCAGCGTCAATAGGGATCGTAATCATAGCCTGGAAAAGGTTACGGAGGACAGCATACTCATTCGGGCGTGCGCCATGCCAAAGCTCAGCCATGCTGATTGGCGAGCACAGGACGGCCGCTTCGCCCCGGCTCAACTCGTTCCACTCCGCGA
The DNA here is from genome assembly GCA_021838785.1 of Acidobacteriota bacterium. Classification (GTDB taxonomy): domain Bacteria; phylum Acidobacteriota; class Terriglobia; order UBA7540; family UBA7540; genus JAKCCV01. The sequence goes on from JAKCCV010000015.1 coordinate 58,893, forward strand.
CGATAGGCCGATTGCGCGCCCTGGAAACCTCGATGAGGATATCGGAATCAACCAGGACAGCCTTCAAGACACGATCCTCTTTAACCGTCTTCCTCTGCGGAGCTTGCGGACATAAGTCTCAGCGCTTGGCAAGTCTTTGCGGTCCTTCCAAGTCCCGACCCAAGCTGCCATGGCCTGTGACCGGTTCGCCACTGAAGTTACATACTTCTCGCGCACTGCCTGACGAACCAGCTCGGATACGGATACGCCCAGTTGACGGGAACGTACCTCGAGAGATTTCCACGTTTTTTCGTCGAGATAAAGTTGGGTGCGCTTCATGATGTATATTATCCATCACACAGTGGAACTTTCGCTAGGAAGCTTTGCTGGCGACCGAAGCTCGCCGGCTTTCGTACAGCGGAAACTGTTCGGTGAGCGCTTCGACCTCGCGGCGGACGCGGGTCAGGGTCGCCTCGTCCTGCGGGTGGTGCAGCACTTCGCTGATCCATTGGCCGATGCGCCGCATCTCCGGTTCCTTCATGCCGCGCGTGGTGACGGCGGGGGTGCCCACGCGGATGCCGCTCGCTTTCATGGGAGGATTGGTGTCAAAGGGGATGGCGTTTTTATTGACGGTGATGGCTGCCTTCTCGAGCGCTTGCTCAGCCTCGCGGCCCGTTATGCCTTTGGAAAACACATCCACCAGCATCAAGTGATTGTCGGTGCCCCCGGAAACAATGCGAAAGCCTTCGCCCGCCAAGGTTTCCGAAAGCGCCTGGGCGTTCGCGACAATCTGCTTTTGATACTCGCGGAATTCGGGTTGCAGGGCTTCGTGGAAGCAGACGGCTTTTGCTGCGATGACGTGCATCAACGGCCCGCCCTGAATGCCGGGGAACACGATTTTATCGAGGTCCTTGGCGAATCGCGCCCTGCAAAACACCGCGCCGCCGCGCGGTCCGCGCAGGGTTTTGTGGGTGGTGGTGGTGACAAAGTCGGCGTGCGGAAAGGGTGAAGGGTGCAGACCCGCCGCGATGAGTCCGGCGATATGCGCCATATCCACCATCAGCAGCGCCCCGGATTTTTGGGCGATCCGCTCCAGCCGCGCAAAGTCAATGATGCGTGGATAGGCGCTTGCCCCCGCCACAATCAGCTTGGGCTTGTTTTCGAGCGCCAGTCGCTCGAGTTCGTCGTAGTCAATCGTTTCCGTATCCTTGCGCACGCCATAGGGAACGACCTTGTACATCTTGCCGGAAAAATTCAGCGGATGGCCGTGCGTCAAATGGCCGCCGTGCGACAGGTTCATACCGAGCAGGGTGTCGCCAGGCTGGAGGACGGTCATATAGACGGCCTGGTTCGCCTGCGCGCCCGAATGCGGCTGGACGTTCGCATGCTCGGCGCCGAACAATTTCTTGGCGCGCTCGATGGCGAGCGTTTCCGCCACATCCACAAACTCGCAGCCGCCGTAGTAGCGTTTGCCCGGCAGCCCTTCCGCGTATTTGTTGGTGAGCGGCGAGCCGAGCGCTTCCAGCACGGCTTCGCTGACAAAATTTTCGGAGGCGATCAGCTCGAGCGTGCGCGACTGCCGCTCGACCTCCTGCTCAATGGCGCGAGCAATTTCTGGATCAACCTCAGCCAGCGGGCTTTGAAAATTCCTCATTTTTTCTCCAGAGGGCATGATGGCCCAGAGTGTTGTTTGAACCTTTTGAGCAACGGGCGCACGAGACGCCTTCCACCATCACTCGACGGACGATTTCCAGGCTTTAAGGTCTCAATCCAATATTTAACCACAGAACCGCGCGGAACGTAATGCCGATGCTTAAACAGGCGAGCGCCGGCCTCGGGCGAGGCCAGTGACGATGGCGCTGCTGAACCCTATTGTCGCAAAGGACATTGTTCCCTGGGGGACAAGCTTTTGCGCCCGGCTTTGGCCACTCGCAAGCTACGTGAGCGCGAGGACCTCATAATCCAAGACCGATGGCACGTCGAATTGGACGAGGCTCCCAGTTTGCCGAAAGGGCAAAGATCGCCCGGCTCGGAGAGCTTCGAGGCGCGAGATGCGCTTGCCAGCGGGCAAAGTGAACTCGACTTGCAGCGGACCAATCGGATAAAGCTCGCGGACATAAGCGCGGGTCATGTTGGGATTGGTGTAGTTGAGGATGTGGAGCGCGAAGCCCGGCTCCGTCTCCCACGCAAACAGTTCGAGCATTCCTTTGCCCAGCACCGAAACCGGAGGCGTATTGCCCGCCATCAGCCATCGAATGGAGTTGGCAATCAAACGGCTGAGGTCGGGATCCCCGGACCGCCAGGCGGTACGGTCCACGTCGCCGGGAAAATACACGATGCGCGACGCGCCCTCTTGCTGGAAGACCGCCGCCGGCTCCTGCGTGTTGGGGATGCGCGGATAGACCATCTCGGGCGGAAAGGCCGGATAAGCAGGCACCACGCTGGCGTAGAGCAAGTCGGGCGGAAGATGACTCACCGTCACACGGAACTCCGGCCCCGGCAGAATGGTAGTGTCGTGGAAACCGGCGAAAACGGGATGCATTCGGTCTATCCGCATATAGCTGTTATTGGCCGGCCCGATGACCTGGCCCGCCACGCTGACCCCGAAGAGATCGCGCAGACCGAAATCTTCGCGCGGCTCGCCCCACTCGTTATAACGCGAGGTCTCGAAGGTGGCGAGCACGGAGCCGCCCGAGGCGACAAATTGCCGAATCGCTTCGCATTCATCGTCGCGGAGGTAGGCCGCGTTCGGAATCAACAGCGCACGGTAGGGTCGGAGGGTATCGGGCGACAGGTTTTCCTGGTGGACGAAATCGAATAGAAAACGCCCTTCCAGCAGCGCGTAATACAGTCCTTGCAGATAATCCACTGGGTCAATCACCGTCCCGTTGAGCTGCCGCTCGTGCGTGCCATGGGAGCCGTAAAAGGCAATGGTGCTCTGCGGGTAAAGCACGGCCAGATTGGCGAGCGAGCGGCGATTGCGGAAGTGCGATTCGTGGGCGGCCAGCCAGTCATAGAACCTACGGCCGGTCTTGCGCCAACGGGTGTCGAGCGGCGAGCCGCCCAGCCAGTGATACCACGGCACCATGCCACTGGCCGTTGTTTGCGCCATCCACAGAGTGGTTTCCGGAGCAGGCTTGCTGGAGTGGCGCCAATCGGGCTGGCCGGTGCAGTAGGCTCCGGTCACGTTGGTAATGGTCCGGCCGTTCATTACCGACTGCGCCACGCGCCCCTGCCCCGCGCACATCCAAAGTGGCGAATCTGGCTGCCACCGCCCTTGATTGTCGGCATTGAACCAAGCCGCCACTTCGGCCAGGCGCTTCAAATCCTTCACCGTGCGAAACGCACCGCCCAGATTGCCGACATAGACCGAATCCGGGTTCCCCTGTTTGGCAATCTCGTCCCATAACTTCCAGATCTGCGCGATGCGGTTCATGGTGATTTCGTAAAATTTTCGGTAAGCGGCGCTGCGGGCGTCGGTGGCTTCCGGCGGAACGCTGCCGATTTGGTCGCGGTAGATTTTGAGGCAATTCGGGCAGTAACAAACCTCGAGCGGGCCGGTGCTCGGCCAACCGTTGGTAAAAAAGCCGTCCGGCGCGTAGCGCTGGTTGATTTCACGGTAAATGGCGGGCATCTGTTCGGTGAAGTAAGTGCTGAACATGCAGGTTTTGTAAAGCCACGGGCATTCCGAGTTGGTGCGTGGCGAGCCGTCGCGCTGGCGCTCAAACCATTCGGGATGTGCCTCGAACGCCTCTTGATACGCATAATTGCAATCCATGCGAGCCACCACGCGGATGTGGCGCGCGCGAGCCGCCGCGGCCATCTCACCAAACAGGTCGCGCGAGCCGAGAAACTCGCTCCGATGCTGATAGGGAACGTGGGTGGGATAGAACGCCACGATGCCACCCGCATTGAGCAGCACCGCATTCACCTTCAGGGACGCCCAATAGTCCATCCATGCGTTCACGTCCATCGTGAGCGGGTCGGTCTCATTGAAATTGATTTGCCCGCAACGGCGCATGGTCGTGTACCAGGGCTTCAACTGCGGCGCGGCTTCTGCCTCCGCCTCCGCCGGCTTTTCACCGGCGGAGGTCGTCACGAGGGATGCCGCCGAAATAGCAATAAACTCGCGTCGCGTCATGGAAGTCATGGGAAATCTCCTTCAAAGTAGTCGCTGCCCGCCGCCGGCAGAGGCACCCGCACGGGAAAGGCATCTTAGACTTTCTGCCCAATCGGCTCAATAGGTTTCTCGGCCGGACTTCGTTTTATGACGTAGGGTTGGCGGTGATGGAAAGGCAGGCTTTGCCAACTCGGGCTTTCCTCGCTCAACCGCCCGGACACCGTCCCTCCGCACCCCGGCAAGTTCCAGAAAAACCGTGGCGGCCGCGGAAGAGCTGTCCAGCCATTGCCCAGGGCTGGCCGGGTTGTGATAGACTTTGCCGTCACATTGAAATCAAAACTCCACGGTCAAACGAGTTGTTGGCGTGGGGGTTACGCGAGGACAAAGGAAGGGCTCACATGGTCCATACGAAGAGATTGAGTGAAGTGCTTGGGCTGGCGTTAATTTTTGCAACTGCCTGGAGCGCGGGCCGAGCCAGCGCGGCGACCAGCGTGCCGGAGGCGCCGAAGGATTTGCGGTGTGAGTATCGGGTGAATCCGCTGGGGATTGATGTTGTGCGGCCGCGTTTCCAGTGGGTGCCGCGCGATCCCGAGCGAGGCGAAACACAAACGGCGTATCAGATTCTGGTGGCCACAAGCCGAGCGTTGCTGTCGAAAAACGACGGTGACGCTTGGGACAGCGGCAGGGTGGAATCGCCGGCCACCATCCAGGTCGCCTACGCGGGAAAGCCGCTAGCGAGCGGCCGGCGGTATTACTGGAAGGTGCGATGGTGGAACCGAGAAGGTCAACCGAGCTCTTACAGCCCAGCCGCGTGGTTTGAGATGGGCCTCCTCAAGCGGAGTGATTGGAAGGGGTCATGGATTGGCGGCTTTGGATTGTTGCGAAAAGAGTTTACACTGCCTGGCCCGGTCAAGCGGGCGCGGGCCTATGTGACCGCGCTCGGCTACTACGAATTGCACATCAACGGGAAGAAAGTGGGCCATCGCGTGCTCGATCCGGCATGGACCGTCTATCCGAAGCGCGTGCTTTACAGCACCTATGACGTGACGCGGCTATTGAAGCCGGGCGCCAACGCCGTGGGCGCGATGCTGGGCGGCGGCTGGGCAACGATGCCGGTGGGCAAGCCGTATTACCAACAGCCAGAATTCCTCCTGCAATTGAACATTGAATTGGCGAATGGCCGTACCGTGACGGTGGAGAGCGACCGGACTTGGGAAGGCAAGGTGGGACCCATCGTGCGCGACAGCGTTTATAACGGAGAAGTGTACGACGCGCGGCGAGAAGTCCCTGGTTGGGACAGGCCGGGCCTAAAGGATAACGGTTGGAAACCCGTCGAGGTGCTGCCAGGCACCCAGGGGGCGATTTCTGCGGAGATGATGCCGCCCATTCGCGTGGTGGACAGTCTGGCGCCCAGAAAGATGACCAATCCTGAGCCGGGGGTTTACGTTTACGATTTTGGGCAAAATTTCGCCGGCTGGGCCAAGTTGCGGGTCGAAGGACCGCGCGGTGCCCGCGTCGAGATGCGCTTCAGTGAGCTGATCTACCCGAACGGGATGATCAACCGCTCGAACTTGCGGCAAGCGAAGGCGCGAGACATCTACATCCTGCGCGGCGGCGGGCCGGAGGTTTACCAGCCGCACTTCACCTATCATGGGTTCCGATACGTCGAGCTGACGGGCTATCCGGGGACGCCGAGTCTCGACACGCTGCGCGGCGAAGTGGTTCACACCGCGGTTGAAACCACCGGAAGCTTTGTGGCCTCGAAGGAAATCCTGAATGACATTCAGCACCTGATTCACTGGGGACAATTGTCAAACCTAATGAGCATCCCGACCGACTGCGACCAACGCAACGAACGGCAGGGCTGGATGGGCGACGCGCAGGTTTCAGCCGAAGAGGCCATGATGAACTTCGGCATGGCGGCATTCTACACGAATTTCATCCGCGACATTCACGACGCGCAACGGCCCGACGGCTCCGTGCCCGACACTGTGCCGCACAAGTACGGCCGCTATCCGGCGGACCCGGCGTGGGGCACGGCGTATCCGCTGCTCTGCTGGTACATGTGGCAGCAATATGGCGATCGGCGGATTTTGCGTCAGAATTACGACGGTCTGAAAAAGTACGAGGCGTTTTTGGAGAGCCGCGCCCACAACAACGTGTTGAGCTACAGCTATTACGGCGATTGGGTGGCGATTAAACCCACGCCGGGCGCGCTCGTGTCGGACTTCTACTATTATTACGACACGCAAATCTTAGCTCACGTGGCCAAGATTCTGGGCAAAACCGCCGACGCAGAAACCTACTCTCATCTGGCGGCCGAGATTAAGGCGGCTTTCAATCAGACCTTCTTCAACCCCTCCACGGGCTTTTACGCCAACGGAACGCAAACGGCTCAAGCGCTGCCGTTGTTTCTTAACATGGTCCCTCGCCACGATGTGGGCTCAGTGATGTTCCACTTGACGAATAATATCGTTTACACGCACAACACGCACGTCACGACGGGATTCATCGGTGTGAAATACCTCTTGCCGGTGCTAACACGCTATGGGCGCAACGACCTTGCCTACGACTTGGCGACTCGAACCACATATCCGAGCTGGGGATACATGGTCAAGCGCGGAGCGACAACGCTTTGGGAACTGTGGCAGGACAAAACGGGGCCTTCAATGAATTCGCACAACCATATTATGTTTGGAAGCTTGGGCGCTTGGTTCTACCGGGCCTTGGGCGGCATCCGTCAACCGCAGGACAGCGCGGCTTACCGGAAGATTCTGATTACCCCACCGGCGATGGAGGATCTGGATTGGGCGAGCGCCACCCTCCGCACGGTGCGCGGCCGGGTGAGCTCGACATGGCGCCGTTCGGCGCATGAAGTTTCCTTGCGCGTGGACGTGCCCGTAGGCAGCCAAGCTGTCATCGTGGTTCCGAAGCAACAGTCCATGACGCCACAGGAACTGACGGTGCGCGAAAGTGGCCGGATTGTTTGGCAGCAGGGTCATTACGTTCCGGGAGATCCGGGCCTTACGGGAGCCGAAGCTCGACCGGATGGCGTGGCGTTTGATGCAGGATCGGGCCATTACTCATTTCAACTGTCCACGCGCTGAAGCGACCTCGACGAGGAAGAGATCGCCCTCGCTTCCCGTAGAAGGGCAGGCTTGCATGGGGAAGAGCGAAGGGAGTTGGGGCGCTAAAAATCGGCTATGCAGCGAAAGGAGAGATTGTGAAGCTAGTTACTTTTGAGTTGGGAAAGCAACCGATTTTGGGCGTGGTGGAAAACCAAAGCGTCTGGAGCGTGAACGCCGTCACGGCCATGCTTCGGGCACGCAAGGTTCCGCGTGCCGTGGCGACGCAGCCGCGCTTCCAGAAGGCGGCGCGCGTCTTGCTTGAAGCCGGCTCGCCGCCGCGCGATATGATGGAGTTGCTCGAGCGCGGCGCGGCGTGGCGGAAGGCACTTGGCGTTGTGACCGGCGCGCTGGCGAAAGAACTCGACGCGGCCCACACGCACAAAGACGGTGCAAAGGCGGCGCGGCGCTCTTCACCGGCCGTGGGCCGGCGGGACGGCGAGCTAGTCACGCCGCTCGCCCGCGCTAAGCTGCTGGCCCCGATCGCGCGACCGGGCAAGATCACCTGCGTCGGCTTGAATTATGCCGACCACGCTCGCGAGCAGGGCATTGAGCCGCCGGACCGTCCGATCTTCTTCCTAAAATCGAGCAACACGATTTGCGGCCCGGGCGACCCTATCAAGCTGCCGCCGAATTCTTCCCAAGTGGACTATGAGGCCGAGTTCGCCGTGGTCTTGGGCAAGCGGGGCCGGCGCATCCCGGAAGAGAAAGCCATGGACTACGTGGCGGGCTACACCATTCTTCACGATGTGACGGCGCGCGACATGCAGTTCGGCGACAAGCAGTGGTTCCGCGGCAAGAGCTGCGACACGTTCGCGCCGACGGGGCCCTGGATCGTCACGCCGGACGAGGTTCCGGACATTAACAACCTGCGGATTTCGCTCGCCCTGAATGGCGAGACTTTGCAGGACTCCAACACCTCCAACCTCATCTTCAAAGTGCCCTATTTGATCAGCTACCTCTCGCAGTCGCTCACCTGGGAGCCGGGCGATTTGCTCTCGACCGGCACGCCGCCCGGGGTGGGCGTGTTTCGCAAGCCGCCGGTTTTCCTGAAAGCCGGCGACACGGTGAACGTCACGGTCGAGAGGTTGGGAACGTTGACCAATCCCGTCGTGGGGCCCTGAGGGTTTGCCAACGCGCCGACTGTGGAGTGGGACTTGCAGCCACACCCGGTCGAACCCACCCATCCCATCCACCCCGCTGTGTAAAACTTGCTTCGGCAGAGTAACTCCGCCGACTCACCGGTCGTCTAGCCTTGATGGGGCTGGCGACCGGGGTGATGCAGGGACGCACGAATAATTCCCAACGAACGAAATATCCGTGGCGCTTGTCTCTGGCGGTGGCATGTGGGCTGGCCCTTTGGGGAACGGTGCCTTGTGCAGGTACTCATCCAACGCCGGAGTGGAATCCGACACTCGGGCCTCCGGCGGGGGCGAAGTATGTCGGCGATGCCGTCTGCGCCGAGTGCCACGTGGCCGAGGCCAAGAATTTCTCGGCGACTCCCATGGAGCAGGCGGGCGAATGGGCGCGCGACGCCGCCATTCTTAAAGGTCACCCCAAGCTCACCTTCCGCTGGGGGCCTTACAATTATCGAATCATCCGGCAGAAAAATGAAAGCACCTATTCGGTGAGCGAGGGGAAGCGCACCATTTCCGTTCCGATTCTGTGGGCGTTCGGCCGGGGCGAAGCGGGGCAAACCTACCTTTTTCGCTACCAGGGCGCTTATTACCAGAGCATGGTGAGTTTTTATAACGACACGCAACGGCTGGATATCACGCTGGGCGCGCCGCGCCGACTCCCGCTTAGCCTAGCGCTCGCACTGGGCGCGCGACTGACCGAGCAAGGGACGCGATTATGTATTGCCTGTCACACGACCGGGGCGCTCATCGGCGGCCAGTTTCATCCGCGGCAAGCCGTGCCCGGCGTCCACTGTGAGGCCTGCCACGGGCCCGGCGGAGCGCATCTTGCCGCGCTCCAGGCGGGCAACATCACCCAAGCCAAAAGAGCGATCTTCAACCCCGGCAAGCTGAGCGCAGGTCGGCTGGACGATTTTTGCGGGAACTGCCATCGCAGTTGGATGAAGGTTGAGTTGATGGGCGTGAGGGGCGTGCGCAACGTACGCTTCCAGCCGTATCGGCTGGAATTGAGCCATTGCTGGAGCCCGACCGACCCGCGGATCAGTTGCCTGGCCTGCCACAATCCGCATCAACCGCTGGAGACCAGCGAGGCGTTTTATGACTCCAAGTGCCTGGCCTGCCATTTGGTGAAAGGCCAGCTACCCAACGCGCAGCATCCCGGCCGAGCCTGCCCGGTAAGCACCAGCCACTGCATCGCCTGTCACATGCCGAAATATCAGCTACCCGGCGGACACTTCGCCTTCACCGATCACGACATTCGTATCGTCAAGCCCGGCGCGCCTTATCCTGGCTAGACTACTTCCCCGAGGCAGGCGGCGCGGCAGAGGAACTCATCTTCCGCATTTCGGCGCTGGCTAACGCACCGAGGAACAGGGTGCCCGCCATAACGATCCCGCCTCGCGGCGTGAACGTCGTCTTCATGGCCAGCGCCGGAATCAGCCGCAGCAGAACCGCAACGATCAGGCTTAGGAACCCGAGTGCCCACGACACCGAGACCAGGAAATGGTAAACCCGTAACATCGGCACCTCCCCGATCCATTTAAATTTCCCTCTCGTGTACCATAAACGCCCGAACCGCACAACAGAAATCGGAAAACCCTCGCCGCCGCAAAATGCAAAACGACCGGCGTTTCAGGCTCCATGGCCATGCCGGAAGGTCGCTGGCGCATTTTGCGTCCATCCTCTGCGCGAGTGAGTGGAATCACGGAAATCGGTGACCCGTGTCACTGACGTCGCTCCGTGCCCCGGAGCAGGCTGCAATGTAACGTCGTAATGTCATCGAACTTTTCAAACCGTGGCATTTCGGGTTTGTGGTGACTGGTCAGTGAGGCTAAGTGTGGGCGGGTCCGTCGGCCATTGAGGAGCGACAGCCCAGGAGGTTTCCATGCGGAAGGAGAGCAGAGCTGCTGCGCTGGTGATGGTCCTCATTTCGGTCAGCCCGTGGCTCGCCGCAGCGAGGGGAAAGCGGCGGCTTTGGGTCAGTACACTGGCAAAGTCCACCGAGATCGCGGGGGCAAAACGGGTGGGTTCCGCAGTCTGCGCGGGGTGCCATGCCAAAGTAGCTGACAATTTTCGACACTCTTTTCATGCCGAACAAGGGGTCCGTTGCGAGGATTGTCATGGTCCGGGCAGTCTCCACGTGGAGTCCGGCGGCAATGTCAAAAAAATCATTAGCTTGCGCTTGGTTTCGGCCGGGCAAGCGAATGCGGTGTGTCTTGCCTGCCACGAACGGAACGCCCAAGTTCGAAATTGGTATGCGGGCCCACATGCGGCCAATGGAGTTCGTTGCATTGACTGTCACACGATTCACGCGCCTCGAGCCCAAACGCCTGAGCAGCCCAGGCTGAACGCGACCGCGCTCGGTCCGCCGACGTTCGTCCGCAACATGGTGCCGGAGAGCGCCGTCATGCTGGAGTCCCGGGAGCAAATGGATAACGCCTGCCTGAGATGCCATCCGCAACAACGCGCTGAAATGAGCTTGCCGTATCATCACCCGCTGCGCGAGGGGAAGATGACGTGTGTGGATTGTCACAACCCTCACGGTGGGCCGGCGGGGAATAACCTGCGAAAGGCCAACGTCAACGAGCTTTGTTTAAGCTGTCATGCGCAATATCGCGGGCCCTATATGTATCAGCACCCCCCGGTGACGGAAAGCTGCTTAATCTGCCATTCTGCACATGGCTCGCCGAACTCGAACCTGCTGACGGTAAGCCAGCCGGCTCTCTGCCTGCAATGTCACACCGGCCACCACGACGGGGCAGGGTTGCCGCTGGTGGACCGTTGCACGGACTGCCACGGCTCTATTCACGGGTCTGACGTGCCGACGCCCTCCGGGGGAAGTCGGTTTGTTGACAAGGGAGGGCTGGGAGTTCCCGGCTTCTCTCAGCCCACGACGACAGAGGACCTCCGCGCAGTGTCTGAACCTTGGATGCTTGCGCCCGTCGCGGCCCACGCGCAGATGGCTTCGGTCAATGCTTGGACCCATCCTGCCGTTACCTCTTGGGCCTCCGGTCTGGCGGTTCCTGCTATCCCGTCCCATGTCCCCAACGGCGCGCAGCTCTTGGCGAACGCTGGCGCGATGGTTGGCGGGTGGATGGCCGGTTTCCCCACGGCGATGGCCGGTTCATCCTCAGTTCCCAACGATTATTGGGCGCTTTATTTTACGCCCGGCGCTTACCGGTTCCTGGATGTGACCGGCTACGGTGGGCGGGTCGGCGAGTATGACAGCCTTCGGTCGGTTGAGGGAGGCAACTTCCAAGGAGATTATGTCTCCGTGGCGCACCACCTCAGCCTGTTGACTCGGGCCACGGTCGAGGCGGGGTCGGACTTTGATTTTCGGTCGCAGTTCAACGTCGGTCACCGCTTCGAATTTGACGCCGGCCTGCGGAGCTTTGTGCAGCAGCAGGAAAACTATCCTTTCTATTCGAGTGTGATTTCGCCAGACATCGGGACGACGGAGACCATTCCGCCCGGATTGGACTTCGGGATCGTGCGACGGCTCGGCACGTGGAAAGCTCGCCTCAAGGTGCCCAAGCTGCCGGTACATGTGTTTGTGAGAGGAGATTGGCAGGCGCGGGTCGGACAGACCCAGCTCGCTTATTTGGACGAGAACATTGACACTACTTGTTCGACCTGTCATTACACATCGCGGCTACAAAGCGTTAATTACACAACCCGCGACATCGGCGGCGGTGTGGAGGTGAGCCTTGGCAGCGCCGATCTGACCTACGAGCACGATTTCAGCAGTTTTCACGACCGGCTGCCGTTCCCTTCGGCAAATTTCGGCCCCTTCGAAAACGAGGACGAACACTTAGCGCCGGTTCCACTCTCGGCGTTACCCGACACCCCGGCAGGAACGTATTACCTCGATATCCCCGCCCCCAGCCAGTATTCGGCCGACAGTCTGGAGCTAAACTGGATTCCTTCCCCAAAGCTGGTCTATAACGGCCAAGTGACTTATCAACGCGGGCGCGATGTCTTTACCAACAATCCTCAGAAAGCCCTCAACGCGACCTCGACCCTCAGTTGGCACCCTCAGTCTCGCGTGCGGATCACGGCCAATTACCGCCAACAAAACTTACTGAACGATTTCGTGCCTTACTTTCCGCTCTATGGCAATGTGTCTTACCACGAGCACTGGGCTGGGTTGAAGCTGGATTATAAGCTGCGCAGGAACCTGGACGTCGAGACGCTCTACGAACGCAACGGAATCACTCGCTCCAATGCCTTCCTGTGGCCGCAAATCTACTCACCGGATAATACCGACCCCTTGCAGGTTGTTCCCGCTTCCTTCAGCAATACCGAGGGGCTAATCTTGCGCTATCACCGCGGGGGAAAATGGAGGGCGCGCGTTGGTTACCAATGGACGGGAACGCACGCTCCCGGTTACGTGACCGTTCCCATGAGCAACAACCGGGCTTTTGGAGACGTGGTTCTGGTGCCGGCGCGTTGGCTGACTTTTACCAACGATACCAGCATTATCATCCAAAATGCCTTTCCCGTTATCCGCCGCCGCAACCGATTTTATAATGAGGCGGCGGATGCCACGCTGGTCTTTGGGCCGCCGTGGAAACTCGATCTAGGATATTCGTACCAGCAAGATGACCTGGCGACGTACATGGCGCTGCAGAATGATCCGACGGTTGGTTACGTTCTGGACGAGCCCTGGGTGCCCTATCACCAACTCAGCCAGACCTATTGGATACGCTCAGCGTACCGATACAAGCAGCGCATGGGGTTGAGCCTTAAGCTCGAGCACAACGCGGCGCATAGCGGCATGTTGCCAGATTTAAATCCCAATGACTATCTTCTTATGGGCAACGGTCCCCTTGTCGAGCAGGGCGCCTTTGACCCGATTGCTTTCGGTGAGGCCCTCGACGCGCTTGAACTGGGCTCCACCAAGGGCTCGCAAGTGGAGGTTGGGCAGTGGATCGGACAGGGTAGAATTGATTACCTGCTGCCTTACAGGTTCCGGAGCGGGTTCCTTCTTTACTACGGTAGCTATAGCGACCGAATTAACCCCAGTTTGAGCGGCATCCTGCGAGGCTACACGATCTTTTTCGGTCGGACCTGGTAGCCCGTGCCCGCTCCTTGCCCAACGGCGTTGGTAACAAACACAGGTGGAGGCTGATTTTTCTCTAAATTATTGCGGCGGCTCGGTCTGTTGGGTGGCCAACTCGGCGCTATCTAGCAGCAACCCGCGGCACTTCGGACTCCCCGTCTGAGGGTCAGAGCGGCTAACCCTGACGGTTCACATAGAACTCCTCGCAATGGACCTCCGGGGCAGACCAGCAGGAAAGCATGAAAGCCGGAAGGCTTAATTTCGTCGCTCCAGGACGGGAGGCTTCTCGTTATCCTGCGAATGACGTTTGCCTGTTTGACCCTTCTTGCCGCGCCGTTCGAGGCTCGGGCCTTGCTCATGCCTTTTCAAGTCGTTCATGGCGCCCATGTCCATGGCTAGCCGCTCTCGCATCTTGGCATAGCCCGAGGTGGTGATGAGATAACGGTTGCGCTTGGGCAGGAGTTCCTTGATTTCTTCCTCGGCCTTCACGATTCGATCTCCCGTGGGCGGGTGGTCCATGAACACGGAGGGAACGCTTCCGGGCACGCTGCGAGATTCCTGAATGATCTTCCCAAACGCTTCCACGAAGGCGTTCGGATCGTACCCCGCCTTCCACAGGTATTGGATGCCGAAGAAATCGGCCTTCTTTTCCTGATCGCGGCTAAACTTGAGGAACGCCATCGGCACGCCATTCATGTAAGCTTCCATCACGCCATAATAAAGCGCGTAGGACATGGGTGTGAACATCAAGGGGATCATGGCGTATTGCAGGATAGTCTGTTTGGTCATTTCGCTGGCCCAGGAACGAATGGCCACATGGGCCGTTTCGTGCGCCAGCACACCGGCCAGCTCGTCTTCCTTGTTCATCACTTTTAACAACCCGGTGTTCACATAGATGAAACCGCCGGGCAACGTCATGGCATTGATCGTGGGGTCTTCAATAACGTGAACGGTAATGGGAACTTTCGCGTCGGAATTTCGCGCGATGTTTTGTTCGACGCGGTTAACGTACTCAGTGACAACGGGATCTTTGAGCAGATGCGCGGTGCGGTCAATTTGCTCGGAGTATCGCTTGCCAATTTCGATTTCTTTTTGCAAAGAGATGAGAGACCGCTGCGCGACCTTTCGCTTGCCGATGTCGTTGGGGTTGTTTGCCTCGTTGTTGGCTCGGGCGCTTATGGCCGCTCCGGTCAGCAAAATCGCCAATAAAAAGACAATTTGTTTTGCGGCTTTCATAACGCCCTCCTCACCCTCCATGCCATTATACCTCGGAACGGGTTTGCACGCCGCAATCCCAGCTTTTCACTATCCTTGGATTGCCCTTGAATGCTTGGGGTTGCCCGCGCAGGCGCAGCCCCGAGCACAGGAGCAACCACGCTCCGGCGCACGTGCGCCCCCCACGCCATCTTCCAGACCTGCCGCCCGCTTGGGGGCAGAGGCATTGACTCGCCGCTCCGGCCAGGCTAGATTGAAAGAGCTGGCGCGAGAACTGGGGCGAGGTTTCAGCCCTCGGTTTCGCAGCCTGCAAGGGGCCCTTCGGAAGGTGGGGTGCTCCGCCAGCCTTCGCAAGGTAGCAAGACGGAAGAAAGGAACTTTGAGCCGTGGCGGTTTCTAAGATCCAGCTTGGGCAGCTTTGGCGTTTGGATGAAACGGGCGACCATTGGTTGGTCACCAAGAGTTATTCAGAGGCGTTCTCCTCCTACGCGGTGCTTCGCAAGGTGGGCGGTGGCGAGGCCGACATCCGCCGCGTGAAAATCGAGAGAGCGTCTGACGGCGTCCGGCTACCGGGATTCACCTTCACGCAGGAATCAGAAACCTTCTAAGCTTCAGGCGCGGGACTTGCCCTTCGTAATGGTAAGGGAAGGCATCCGCGAACTTGCGGGGCCATCGGCGGCTGCTGGATGCTGCATCTTGCTGTTGAATCGGTCGGGCATTTTATCATTCTCGTCATCTCGCGCTCCGGCTATGCCGGTGTGTTGTTGCTAATGGCCGTTGAGTCCGCCTGCATTCCGCTCCCTTCCGAAGTCATCATGCCTTTTGCCGGTTACCTCGCCTTCACGGGGCGATTCACCGTGCTCGGGGCAACCTTGGCGGGCACGCTCGGTTGCAGCGTCGGTTCCATCCTTGCTTATTATGTAGGGGTCCTGGGTGGGCGTCCCCTGGTGGAACGCTACGGCCGCTTTGTCCTGCTTACTCGCCGCGATCTCGATCTTGCCGACCGTTGGTTTGCTCGTTACGGAGATTGGGCGGTGGGTTTCGCGCGCGTCCTCCCGGTGGTGCGAACTTTTATTGCCTTGCCCGCCGGGGTGGCCCGAATGAATTTCCTCCGCTTCAACCTTTACACCTTCCTAGGATCGCTACCCTGGTGTTGGACACTCGCCTGGGCCGGTTATAAGCTGGGCCAACGTTGGACCTTGCTTCGTCCTTACTTCCACCGCGTGGATGGCGCCTTCGCCGTGCTCCTGCTGGCAGCCATCGCGGGCTTTATCTGGCATCGCTGGAAGAACCGCCTTCCCGCCGCCTAGCCTCCTTCGAGAAAGAAGAACCACGCTTGCGTCGGGCAGAGCTGCGATACAATGGCCAGCCGAGAGGCGTGCTCGTATCGCCTCGAATTTTTACGTGTTGAAGGACTGCTATGAAATCGCCTTTGTTTCTCAAGCCGCTTCTTGCGGGTTTGTTTTTCGCAGTGGCCTCGGCTTGGCCGGCGTTCGCTTCGGGCCCTGCCGGCTCGGCACCTCCTATCCCGCGCCTCGAGCGTGTGGGGAATCAGTACCATCTTTTGGTGGACGGTAAGCCGTTTTTGATATTAGGCGGGCAAGCGCACAACTCGAGCGCCTCAAACCCCAAGGATTTGGAACCGGTTTGGCGGTCTCTCCAGGCGCTTCACGCCAACACGGCGGAAGTCCCGCTTTACTGGGAGCTGATGGAGCCAAAGCCCGGCCAGTTTGACTACCGCTTGATGGACGCGGCCATCGAGGGCGCGCGCACCCACTCGCTGCGGCTCGTCTTCCTCTGGTTTGCCACTTGGAAAAACGGTGGGATGGATTACGCGCCCGCCTGGGTCAAAGAAAATCCCCAAAAATATTTCCATGTCCTCAATGATGTCGGCCAACCGATGGATATCCTCTCTCCCTTTTGCCGAGCTTGCCGGCAGGCAGACGCCGACGCCTTTGCCCACGTCATGGCGCATCTCAAGCGCGAGGACGCCGCTCACCGCACGGTCATCATGATTCAGGTTGAAAACGAAACTGGATTGTTAGGGACAGAGCGGGACTATTCGCCGGAAGCGAACCGTCGCTTTCGCGGCCTGGTCCCCGCCGCGCTCATGAACTATCTGCAATCGCATCGCGCCACGCTGGCGCCGAGTCTGCGCGCTGCTTGGCAAGCCGCCGGCCAACGCGCCTCGGGAACCTGGCCGCAGGTTTTTGGCCGCATGGCCGACGAGGCATTTTCCGCTTGGTACGTGGCCCGGTATGTAGATGCCGTGGCGGCCGCTGGCCAGCGCGCTTATCCGTTGCCAATGTATGTCAACAACTGGCTCATCAACCCGGGCAACGTGCGTCCCGGAGATTGGCCGAGCGGCGGGCCCACTCGACACGTCCTGGACATTTGGAAAGCGGCCGCCCCGCATATCAACTTGCTCGCCCCGGACATTTACCTTCCCGAGTTTGAGCAGATCTGCGAAGCCTATGCTCGGCCCGATAATCCCCTTTTCGTCCCTGAAACCCGTTTCAGCCCCTCCTATGCCGCCTACGCCTATCTTGCCTTGGGGAAATTCAACGCCCTCGGCTTCAGTCCTTTTGGCATTGACCATGCGGTCGAAGACGGCAAGCTGACGGCACGCGCCGCTCCACTCGCGGATACTTACCGGATTCTGCGCCCCCTTCTGCCGCTCATCGAGCGGTTTCAGTACTCGGACAAGCTCTTTCCGGTTATCCAAAATGTGGATTGGGCCCAGGTCCTCCGCGTCGGTCATGGGCTGGCTGCTGTCGTTACTTTTCCTCAACCCTACACCCTGAACGGCCCGTGGGGACGCGGCATTCTCATCGAACTTAGTCCCAGGGATTACATTGTGGCTGGGACTGGTTTTCACGTCAGCTTCCGCGAACAGCATGGGCCCCGCCAGCGAGCCCCGCTCCTCTCAATTGATCAAGGCACTTTCCAGGATGGCCATTGGGTTTTCCGCCGCCGCTTGAATGGCGACGAGAGGCACATCTTTCTCCCACCGAATCGCGGCCGCATTCTGCGCGTACGATTGCTCCCATAGGCGCAAGTTTGGAGCCTCGGATTCCCGCTTTGAAGACGGAAGCAACTTGTCCGCCGTTAAACGAGCCGCGCTGCGGATGGGCGCTTCGGCCGCACTAACGCGAGACTTCTCTTGAGGGCTGAGGTTAAATGGACCGGACGGGCATTTTTACGATGTCGTCAACGGCGGCGACTTCAGTGGTGACAAAAGGCTCACCGTAGCGAACCCCAATCATCAATCCAAAGTGGCGAGCTAGCGCGGCAACTCTCTCGTGCAGATCTTCGCGGGCCGGAAAGAGATTTTGCATGTCTTGGCGGTCGGAGAACTGCGAGCTGTAAGCAAGAATGGCCTTCAGCTTTTTTTCGAACTGGGCCGTGATGTCCACGACGAACGTCGGGCGCACCGACGGCACGTAGAGCGTGGAATAGATAATCTTGTGCGGGCGGTGCGGAGCGCCGGCGAGCGGCAATCGAGCCAAACCCGCATAAAAGCAGGCTTCGTAACCGATTCGGCCCGCCGTGTAGTGGTCGGGATGGCGCCCTTCCCAGTACGGCAGGATGACGGTCTTGGGCCGCAGGTCGCGGATTTCCTGGGCAATCTTCAACTTGTCTTCGCGCCGATCTTCCAGTCCTGCGTCGGGAAGGTGCAGATTCTCCCGGTGCGCGATACCCATGATTTTTGCGGCTTGGGCGGCTTCGCTGCGACGCAACTCCGCGTTGCCGCGCGTTCCGGCCTCGCCTGCCGTCAGGTCCAAAAGGCCTACCCGATAGCCTGCTTCTACCATCTTGATAACCGTTCCACCACAAGTCAGCTCAGTATCGTCGGGGTGAGCCGCAATCGAAAGAACATCCAGCTCGGAAGTCATCCAAAATCCTCGCAGTCTTCTTCACCTCTGCGGCTGAGTTTTGCGCGTTGTGACTCTTGCGCGCCTTCAGCGCGCTAACTCGCGCGCCGTGCCCGCTTCTTCGCCGGGCAGCTCAGCCGCTCTTCGCTCGCTTCGGGTTTGATCGGGCATCAGCAATTCGCCTTGTGGATGCCGCGTTTGGTTGCCTTAAAATTCTTATCCCGCATCCACCGGCGGGGCGTTCTCCCCTTTCTGCCAACGACGGATTTTGGGCCCCCCGTCACCGTCAAGCGACGACGCCAAGAGCGCGGGCGTGAACGGCTCAACCTGCGGCGCGCGAACCAACCGCCTCCGGGAGCTTGGCCTCCTCCGCCGGGAACAGCTCGGGAAACTCAAATCGAATGGTCGTTCCTTGGCCCGGCCGGCTGTCAATGTGCATGAGAAAATCCTGACCGTAAAGCGCTTTCAACCGTTCGCGAACGTTGACCATGCCGATGCCGGAGGCGGAAATCTCTTTATCTTGGGCGAACGACATGCCCACCCCGTCGTCGCTGACCTCAATGACGATTCGGCCTTGGGCGCGGCTGGAGCGAAAAGCAATGGTGCCGCCGTCAATTTTGGGGCCAATACCGTGCCGAATGGCGTTCTCGACCACAGGTTGCAAGATCATGCTGGGGACAACGGCATCGAGTGTGTCGGGAGCAATTTCCTTGCGGATCCGAAGCTTATCGCGGCCGAAGCGCGCCACTTCAATATCCAAATAGTCATCAATAAACTCCAACTCTTGGCGAAGGGTCACAAAGTGCGTCTGCGTTCTAAGCCGGCGCCGGAGAATGCTCGAAAGCTTGAACAGCAACTCGCGCGCGCGGTCGGGATCGAAGCGAATCAGGGAGGAGATCGTGTTCAGGGTATTGAAAAGAAAATGAGGATTAATCTGGCTGATGAGGGCGTCCACACGGGCCTGGATGAGCGCGCGTTCCTTTTCCTCCAGTTTCCGTTCAATCCGCGTGCTATTCCAAATGCGTAACGGTAATGCCACGGCGATCGCCGTGGCCATCATGATTAGGGCTTCCGTCCAGTCATTGGATGGCTTCACGTAGAAAAGCCAATGATGAGCCTGGACCAACTGCCCGACCGCGATGCGGGACATCTCGAGGAAAATGCACAGCAAGAAAAATAGAACCTGCCAGTCCATGGCGGGCTGCTTGAACCGCTGCTTGATGGAGAGATACAGGCTTTTGTCAATGAACGGAGAAAACTTCCAGATTTCTTCTTTGTTGGGGCAAATCCATCGCGCCGAGCCCGCGACGACGGCATAAAGAACGGCCATCGGAAGCGCCAAAATTTCATGGCCGATTAAGACGGCGGGCAGGCTGACCATGCTCCCCACCATCAGCCCCACCATCGTGCCGCCGAGAAGTCCGGCGACGACGGTGATCTCCAGGCTCAGGTCCGTGCCCTGATAATGAGTCGGCAGAAGACGCGCCAAAACGCCCAAGGTGAAGGGCACGCCCAGAAATGCCGCAAACAGGAGTTTCTGCCGTGGGGTGCGAACTTCCGTTAACAGAAGCCGCCGGAACTTATCAAAGCGGGCAATGATGCTGGCGAGCGACGCAATCACCCCCAGCTTGATGAGAAGAATGACCAGGACATACGGCAGCGAGCCATTGACCGTATGGGTCATAGAATGAGCCGCTCCTCGATGCGGGTCGTGGGCGCGCCGCCGCCCACCAGTTGGACAATTTCAAGAGAGTCGCCTTCTTGCAGGGGAGTTTCAGCCCACTCGCGGCGCAAAACCAACTGCCGGTTGCGCTCGACCGCCACTCGGTCAACGGGCAAGCGCAACCAGTTAAGAAGACTCTCCACCGTCAGCCCCTCCGGTGTTTCGCGTTGTTCGCCGTTAATTTGGACTTTCATTCGCCAGTAGATGGCGCGGGTGATGGAGATTTCGGGTTCGCCGGCAGTTCGATTTCGCCGGCACGAATGCGGCCGATGACGTCCCGATGCTGAGCCTCTAAACGTTGGCGCAGTTTTTCTTCAGAGTAATCCGGTAAGTTCAGTAAGTCCTGATGGGTCGTCTTCACGGAATGAATGACGGCTCCGCGAACATAGACCGCAGTCTCAATCCCCGCACCTCGGCGGGTTTCCGTCTGAACATGATACACGGTCCCCCCGTGGACGATCTCCGTGTTGAAGCCCGTCACCATACGATTAGCCCTGCGGGAATCCCTCCCACCGTCGGTTAAATCATAACGACTCCGAGAGGGAGGTGCAAGCCGCTGGCGGTAGCTTCACCGCAACCGCCGAGCTCGTCCGGAGGGAACCGTCCGCCTCCACGACCAGTCCTCCTTGCTATTTCACCTTGATAAAGACAATCACGAGCGTGTAAAGCGCCAGCGACTCGATGAAGATCAGGGCTAAAATCAGGAACAGAAAAATCCCCTGCCTCGCCCCCGGATTACGCGCCACGCCTTCGCAAGCGGCCGCCGCAGCCTTCCCCTGGCCGAGCCCGCAGAGGCCCGAAGCAATCGCCATCGAGAACCCCGCCGCAATGGGAACCCAATTCGTGGCATGGCTCATCGCGGCGGGCGCCTGTGTTTGCCCGAACAGCGGCGCGGCGTACAACAGTCCCATCACCGCGCTCATTAAACCTAAGATCTTCGCCTTCACAGTTCCTCCTTAAAAGATTCTTCAGTTCGCTTCCGAAGAATCGTTTGAAATTCCGCCGGGAGGTGGTTCCTCATCTCTGCTGGGGCAGGACGAGGCTCACACTGGCGGATGAAGCCATAATGAAATTTTGCGAACCCGCTCCTTCCGTCTGTTTATGGACTCCGGGCTATTTCATCGGCTTTAGTGCTCCTCCGAAGTCGCTAAAGCAATGTAAAGCGCCGGAAGGATCATAAAGACATAGGCTTGTAAGAATGATTCGAAAACATGCAGCGCCATAAAGACCGAAGGAACACCGATGGGAACTAAAGAGGTAAAAACCTTCGGCAGTTGGTCACCGGCCAACATGTTGGCCCATAGACGCACGCTGAGCGAAAGCATCCGCAAAAAATTACTGAAAACTTCCACCGGAAACATGAGGGGGGCCATCGCCAGCATGGGCCCCGTCAAGTGGCGAAGGTAGCCCAGCAATCCCTTTTCGCGCATGCCGTGGTAATTGTAGTAAACGAAAGCCACCACCGCGCATCCCAACGGTACGTGGATGTCCGCGGTCGGCGTCACGAGCGTGGGAATCAACCCCTGCACATTGCAGAGAAGAACGAAGAGGCCCAGGGTGCCGATCATGGCAACATAGCGCCGGCCGCCGTGGCCAATGACTTCATCCACCATGTTGTGGGTAAACTCAAGAAAGGATTCCATCGCCAATTGGAACTTGCCGGGGTTTTCAACGGAAAGCCGACTTCGCAGGATGAGCGCTCCCACGACGATGACCAAAAACACCAGCACTTCGCCCGCAACGTAGTTGGCAATGGGGTGCAAGGGGTCTTCAGGCCGCACAAACGCCAAACGCGGAATTCGCGCCAACACGTCCAACAAAGCCGTGACAGCATGGCCAAAAAGGCCGTTCAAGATGGCGGTAAACCAAAGTTCGTGTTCCATGGTGCTGTTTCAGTCGCCTCGTCCCGAATTTAATGCGTCAGCGTTGGAAAACCCAAGCTGCGCTGTGGCTTGAGGGTCTTGCCCCTCGGCATTCACGGCCGCATCATCCAGGCACCCAACACAAAGAGCGACTCCAGAACGGCTCCGGCAAGCGGCACCAGCAGGCCCGTCGCCACCGCAACCATCGGCAGCGAATGCGTCTCATAAAGAAGCAAAATCGCCCCCAGCGCCAGCGGATAACGCAGGAAGAAGGTGGCCCCCATTCGTTTAGGGGCGCCGTCCGCGGCCGCCTCAAGCGCCGAGCGCACGGCCTGCTCTAGCCAGCGGTAACCCAAGATGGAAATTATGGCGCCAAGCGCAAAGCCGGCCGCCGCCGCGCCTTTGCTGTCAATCCCCAGCGCGCCGGTAGCCACGGCTCCCACGGCAACCATCCAGCGTGGCAGTCTTTTCTCCGAACCTTCAACCGCGTCGGGAAGGATTTTTGCTTCCATCAGTTTTGGACGTTCGAGTGACCAGTTGGATAACTTCCGTAATTCCGCCCGCTGTCCCGAGCCCAGCCCCTATCATACCGAAAATGGGCGTGGTATGGAAATGGTCGTCGAGCCACCAGCCCAACAGATACCCACCCACCAGCCCTGCCGGAATGATCAGGCCCAGGCTCGTATAGAAGGCTACCTGCGCCCAAACGTCGGTCAGCTTTCCGCCCGCGCGTGGCACCCCGTCTCCCTCTACGAAAAGAACGGCCGCATGGCCTGCTGAGCCAAGGCAATAAAAGGTTCAGGGTAGATGCCGATAAACAGCGTCAAGCCCAGCGTGACCGCGAGCGCCAAGCGAAGTCCAGGCCCTGAGGCCAGCGGCACGGTATCCTGCGCCTCCTTCATGAACATGAGCGCGACAATACGAAAATAATAATACAGCGCCACCACCGCGTAGGCCACCCCCAAAACTGCCAACGCATAGTGGCGGGTTTCGATCAAGGAAAGAAAGATATAGTATTTTCCGATGAACCCGGCGGTGGGAGGGATTCCGGCCAGCGACAAGAGGAAGATCACCATCAGCACGGCGGGCAACGGCGCACGGGACATCAGGCCCGCGAAGTCATTCATTTCATCGCCAATAATATTTTTACGGCGCAGCATGACGACGACGGCGAAAGCTCCCAGGTTCATGAACGCATATACCAGGAGGTAAATGAGGATTGCGGTTAATCCCTGGCGACCAGATGGGCCACTTCCCACGGCCACCACGCCGAGCAGCAAATAACCGACGTGGGAGATGGTCGAATAGCCGAAAAATCTTTTGACATTGGTTTGGGTGATGGCGGCGAGATTCCCCAGGGTGAGTGTCGCAATCGCAACGCCGATGGTGAGCGCTTGCCATTCCTGCCGCAACGGCCAAAGGCAACCGATCATCAGCCGGAGAAAGAGCGCGAAGGAAGCCACCTTGGGGCCCACGGAAAGAAACGCCGTGATGGAGGTGGGCGCGCCTTCGTAAGCATCCGGCGTCCATTGATGAAAAGGGACGGCCGCAATCTTGAAATAGAGTCCGGCCAACAGGGTGATCATCGCAATCCACGAGAGCGGATCATCCGCTGGACGCTCGGCCAGCCGCGCACTGATGACGCTCAGCTTGGTTGAACCCGCGATGCCGTAAAGCAGCGACATGCCGTAGAGCAGCAAACCGGAAGAGAAGGCGCCCAGCAGCAAAAATTTGACTGCCGCTTCATTGGAGCGTCGGCTGCGACGCAAAAATCCGGTGAGCACATATTCTGAAAGCGCCATCAATTCGAGCGCGATAAATAAGACGATCAGGTCGGTGCCAGCGGCGAGCGCCATCATTCCAACGGCGGCCAAAAGCAACAGCGCGTAATATTCACCGTGGTGCGCCTTCTCAATTTCAAGGTAGCGGACCGAGATGAGGATGACGATGGCGGTGGCGGCCAAAATGACAAGCTGAAGATAGATGGCAAAGAAATCGAGCGTGAAGCGGCCGTCAAAGGCGGCGTATGGAAGAAAGCCCGGATGAGCCATTGCCGCTTCCCAAAACAGGCCCACTTGGATGATGGCGAACGCCAAACCCGCCAGGGCCAAAATGGCGTTCCAGTACTTATGGGCGTCATCCAGGAAGAGGTCGAGCAGGAGGATGGCTAACCCAAAGATAGACAAGAGGATCTCGGGTTTTAAGATGATGTAATCGCCGAGCTGGAAGAAGTTGCTTAGCATGTTACGGGCGGGGACGGCCTTGAACGCCAAGCAACCTGCCGGGCCGAGCGGCATGGGGCGCTTGGGACGAAGGCGGCTTCGAGAGGGCTGCTTTCGCGGGCCGGTAGAAATTCGGATGGACTTCGGTCACGATGGCTTCGACCGGCTGCTGGAGCACCTTGAAAAAGGGTTTGGGGTAAAGGCCAATCCAAAAGGCCCAAAGGACCAAGGGAACCAGGGTCATGATTTCGCGCCAATTCAAATCCTTCAAGATTTGGTTTTTGGGGTTATCGCAGGGGCCGAACATGGTTCGCTGATAGAGCCACAGCATGTAAGCGGCGCCGAGCACGATGCCGACGACGGCCCATGCGGCCCAATGCCAATTGGCTTCAAAGGCGCCCTGCAAAATGGTGAATTCTCCGATAAAACCGTTCAGCAGCGGCAGCCCGATGCTCGACAACATGACAATCATGAAGAGGGTGGCATAGACCGGCATGACATTCGAGAGTCCGCCCAACTCCCGAATTTCCCTCGTGTGGCGTCGTTCGTAGATGAGCCCGACAATCAAGAACAACGCGCCGGTGGAGATGCCGTGATTGATCTGTTGAATAACACTGCCGGATAGTCCTTGCGGGTCGAGCGCAAAGATGCCGAGCGTGCAGAAGCCCAGGTGGCTGACCGAAGAATAGGCAATCAGTTTTTTCATGTCGCGTTGCATCATGGAGACGAGCGCGCCATAAATGATGGCGATGATGGAGAGCGTGACCATCACGCGGACCACGCGCGGGTCGGCGCTCGCCCGCGGCAGCAGCGGCAGCGAAAAACGGATAAAGCCGTAGGTTCCCATCTTCAGCAAAACGCCGGCCAGCAGCACCGAGCCCGCCGTGGGAGCTTCCACGTGCGCGTCGGGCAGCCAAGTGTGAAACGGAAACATGGGCACCTTGATGGCGAAAGCGATGGCAAAGGCGGCAAAGACCCAAAGCTGGAGGTCGAGCGGCCAGGCGCTGGCGTGCTCCATCAAGCGGACGTAATTGAACGTATATTGGCCCGTGTCGGTGTGGTAGCGGAAATAGAGCGTCAAAATGCCGAGCAGCATCAGCACCGAACCCGCCAAGGTATATAAGAAGAATTTGATGGCGGCATAGAGCTTCCGCGGCCCACCCCAGACGCCGATGATGAAATACATGGGCACCAGCATGACTTCCCAAAAAACGTAAAACAGGAAGAGGTCGAGCGACATAAAGACGCCCAACATGCCCACCTGAAGCAGCAGAAACACGACGTAATACTCTTTGACGCGGTTCTGGATGGCCGACCAAGAAGAAAGGACGGCCAAAAATCCCAGCACGGTGGTCAGCATGATGAGCAACAGGCTGATGCCGTCAATGCCCAGATGATAGGACGCGCCGATGGAGGGAATCCACGGGGTCTTCTCGACGAATTTGAACAGTCCCTCCGTGGCCGGCGCCGAGGAGAACCAAAACACCAGCGGCAAGGAGACCAAAAACCCAAGGAACATCACGACGTTGCCGCACCAGCGCAGGGCGTTCTTGTTCTCCGCCGGAATGAGCAGCAGCGGAACCATGCCCACCAGCGGCGTGAACAACACGATGCTCAGAATGTGCTCATGGAGAAAGGTCATCACGAACCTCAGTGAACGTGCAGCCAGTAATACGCCATCAGAATGAGCGCGCCGAGCGTAATCATCCAGGCGTAATTTTGAACCCGGCCGGTTTGAATCACGCGAACCGGATAGCTCAACAACCTCACGGCGTGAGCGAAAACATTCACCAAACCATCCACCACCCCTTTATCGAACAGGCGGGAAAGCTCGGCCGTCAGGCGCGTCAGCAGGCCCACGCCGTTGACGCCCGCGTCCACCACCAATTGGTCAAAGGCGGCCAGCAGATTGCCCAGGTCCTGGGCCCGGTGAACGACCACGGCGTCATAGAGCTCGTCCACGTAGTACTTGTTCACGAGCAGCTCATAGACGGGCGCGGCCGCCACGGCCAGACGGTCGGCCAGTCCCGGCCGGCGAAGAACCATCGCATAGGCGACGCCGATGCCGACCAAAACCACGAGCAACGTGGCCGCCATCAATCCCAGCTCCAGGCCGTGGCCGTAGCGGGCGCTGTGAAGGGCGACGGGGTTGGCGAAGACGGGCGCGAGGAAATGCTGGAATCGCGCCACGGGCCAGTTCACGTAGCCGCCCAGCACCGAAAGCGCGCCCAAGACGACCAGCGGCATCAACATGCTCCAAGGCGATTCGTGGAGGTGATGCTCAGCCTCGGGGGTGAGGCGCGACGGCCCAAAGAAGGTCATCAACAGCAGCCGAAACATGTAGAAGGCGGTCAAGCCCGCCGTCAGCCAGCCGACCACCCACAGCGCCAGGTGACCGTAAGGGCTGGAGATGGAATCCCACAGGATTTCATCCTTACTGAAAAACCCGGCAAAGCCGGGAATGCCGCAGATGGCCAGGGTGGCAGCGAGGAAGGTGGCAAAGGTGATGGGAATTTTTCGCCACAGGCCGCCCATTTTGCGCATATCTTGCTCGCCGCCGAGGGCGTGAATCACGCTGCCGGCCCCCAAAAAGAGGAGCGCCTTGAAGAAGGCGTGGGTCATCAAGTGGAAAATGCCGGCGGCAAACGCGCCCACGCCGCAGGCCAGGAACATGTAGCCGAGTTGGCTGACGGTGGAATAGGCGAGCACGCGCTTAATGTCATTCTGCACCAGGCCCATGGAGGCGGCCCAGATGGCGGTGGCGGCTCCCACGCCGGCGACGACGCCGAGGGCCGTCGGCGCCAGCACGTAGAGCGCGCTCGAGCGCGCCACCATGTACACGCCGGCGGTGACCATGGTGGCGGCGTGAATCAAGGCGCTGACGGGCGTGGGGCCTTCCATGGCGTCCGGCAGCCAGACGTAGAGGGGAATTTGAGCCGATTTCCCCGTGGCGCCCAGGAACAGCAGCAGGCAAATGGCCGTGATGACGCCGTTGCCGACGGCGAAATGTCCGCTTCGCGCCGCGGCCGTGATTTGCTCAAAATTCAGGCTGCCGAAGGTGACGGTTATCAGCATCACGCCCAGCAAAAATCCCGCATCGCCGATGCGATTCACCACAAACGCTTTTTTGCCGGCGTCGGCCGCCGAGCGGCGCTCAAAATAAAATCCAATCAGAAAATAGGAGCACAGCCCCACGCCTTCCCAGCCCGCGAACATCAGCAAGTAATTGTCCGCCAGCACCAACACCAGCATGGAGAACAAGAACAGATTCATGTAGCCGAAAAAGCGGTAGTAACCCTGCTCATGTCCCATGTAGCCGATGGAATAGACGTGGATGACAAAGCCGACACCGGTGACCACGAGCAGCATGACCGCCGAAAGCGGGTCCAGAAGAAGACCCACGCGGACGACGAATTGCCCCAGGGTTCCGTTGGAAAGATGAAAGGCGCCGGCGGGAAGCCAAGTGTAGAGGACTTGGGTGAAGAGATGATGGGGCCGACCAAGGAGTTCGGCGAAAGCGCCCACCGCCCACGCGAAGGAAACTCCGGGCAACCCCACCGAGATGACGGAAATGGCTCGCCGGCTCAGGCGGCGGCCCGCCAACAACTGGAGGGCCGCGCCAAGCGCGGGCAGAAGCGGAATCAGCCAGAGGCGGTTGAGCATCATCGCAGGGCTAAACAGGTTTCTTTCCTCTTCCTCTTACCACTTCAAAAGGTCCATCTCATCGGCGTTGACGGTTTCCTTGTTGCGAAACAGCGCCACAATCAAGGCCAATCCGACCACGGCCTCCGCGGCGGCATCGGCAATGACAAACACGGCAAACACTTGCCCGGTCACGGCATGCCAGAGCTGCGAAAAGGCGACCAAGTTGATGTTCGCGGCGTTGAGCATCAGCTCGATGGACATGAGCATGACCAGGACGTTGCGGCGCAGGAGCACGCCCAGGATGCCGATGACCAACAGTCCGACGCTCAAAAGAAGAAACCATTGCGTGGGAATCAATCGAACCTCCTTTTGGCCATGATGACGGCGCCGACCATCGCCACCAGCAGCAGCAGGGAAACGAGTTCCACCGGCAATAGATAGTTTTGATAAAGCGCCATGCCGACGGCCTGCGTGTTGCCGAGCGGATGGGAAGGAGCGGCCACCGGCGCGAGCGCCTTGAGGCGCGGCGCGGCGCCGCGCCAAAAGCCGTAAGCGAGTTCGGCGAGCAACAGCAAAGCCGTCGCCAACGCCACCCGCCATTGGCGATTGAACGGAGCCTGGCGAACGGACACGTTGACGTTGACCAGCATCAACACAAACAGAAACAGCACCATGATGCCGCCGACATACAGAATGATTTGCACGGCAAATAGAAACTCGGCTTTGACGAGGAGATAAATGCCGGCGACGGAGAACAGAGCCACAATCAGCCAGAGGGCCGCGCGAACCGGGTTGCGGCGGGTCACGACGAGCCCGCCGGAAATCAGCGCCACCGCGGATAGGATCAGAAAGGCCACATGAGAAAGCGGCATTGGCGTTTTAGTTTCCTTTACTCCTGACCGGCCGAGCGACGGCCGGAAGCGTTCGGATGGTCGGCCGGCTCGGCGCCGGGACCTCGAGCCGGCGGCATTGATGTTACCGCGTGTAACGGGTCGGCGCGGGACCTTCTTCAAGCTGTTTGCGGTCCCAAATCAATCCCTCGCGACTGTAGCGAGCGATTTCAAAATCCTGGGTCAACTCCAGCGCGTCCACCGGGCAAGCATCTTCGCACAGGCCGCAAAACATGCAGCGCGAGAGGTCATAGGTGAAGGTGGTCAGCTTCTTTTTGCGGTCGGCGGTGCGCTGCCAGCCCACCACGATGAGGTTTTCCGGGCAGGCCAGCGCGCAGAGGTTGCAGGCAATGCACAAGGTTTCGCCGGTCACCGGATGGTTGTTCAAGCGCGGGGCGCCGCGATAACGCTCGGCGACGGGCGGCCGCTCGAGCGGATACTGCTCGGTGTAGGTGGCGGAGGGCCGCTGATAGCTGAAGGTCACGCGCAGCCCGCGAAGCAAATCCACCAGAAAAATCTTGCGAAGCCGTTCTTTCATCGTGTCGCCTCCAAGGCCGAGCGCGGGGGCCGGCCACTGCGGCCTGCCGTGAGCACTACCGTCATCCCGACGCCCACCAGGAGATTGGCGAGCGTCAGCGGCCAAGCGCGGTTGCCGGTCCAAAGAAGCATCGCCGCGGTGACCATCAGGCTGGCAAGCGCCAGCGGAATCAAACGCCGCCAGCCCACCGCCATCAACTGATCAAAACGATAGCGCGGAAAGGTGGCGCGATACCAAATGAACCCGTATAAGATAACCAAAACCTTGAGCGTAAACCAGAACACGCCTTGAATCGCGTGCAGCACCACGGGGACGGCAACGACGGCGGCCAGCACCACGCAGCCGAGCGCCAGCACGGTGAAAAAGATTCGCTCGGCGCGCACGCGGCTCCCGTGGCCCAGCCACCCAACGAAGAGGGCTGCGCCCACGAAAGCCGCCACCGGAGCAAAATCGAGCGGCCAAAGCCATCGGACGCCCGGGAAGGGCCGCAGCCATCCGCCCAAAAAGAGGACCGTGGCCAGGCTGGCAATCAGCACCATGTTGGTGTATTCGGCCAGAAAATAAAGCGCAAAACGAAAGCCGCTGTATTCGGTGTGAAAGCCGCCGGTCAGCTCGGATTCGGCTTCGGGAAGATCAAAGGGATTACGGTTGGTTTCGGCGACGCCGGCAATCAAATAAATGAGGAAGGCCACTGGATTGAGGAAAGCGTTCCAGGCCCCCATCTGCTGCTGCCGGCGGACAATCTCCACCAAACTGAGCGAATTGGCCATCAGCAAAACGCTCACAATGGCGAGGCCGGCAGCCACTTCATAGCTGACCAATTGCGCCGCCGAGCGAAACGCGCCCATCAGAGGATAATGGCTGTTCGAGGACCAGCCGCCCAAAATGATGCCGTAAATGCCGAGCGAGGAAACACCGAGAATCAACAGAATGCCGACGTTGGGGTTGGTAATCGTCCAACCGCCAGGGCCGTAAGGGATGGCGGCAAAGACGGAAAACGCCGCCACCACGCTAATCACCGGGGCGAGCAAAAAGATCGCTTTGTCGGCGCCGGCGGGAATGAGATCCTCCTTTAAGAGCAGCTTGAGGCCGTCGGCGATGGGCTGCAACAAGCCCCACGGCCCCACGCGCATCGGCCCCAGGCGCGCTTGCATGAACGCCAGAACCTTGCGCTCCAAATAGACCAAATAGGCTACCAGGCCCGAAAGCACCGCAAAAACCACCAGGATTTTGAGCGTGGCCACGAGCAGCGGATGGCGCAGAAGAAACGCCACGACGTCGCCGCTTGAGACCGAAAGGGCCGCTTCGCAGATGGCTTTCACGGGTTGCGCTGCCTCCCTCAATGACGCAGTTTACGCCGGGTGGTTGCAGCGAGGATGTGTCCAACGTCACACCGGTCAACCGGCGCGACCGCCCGGGCTAGCGGTCCACCTCGCCGAGCACAATGTCAATCGTGCCAATGATGGCGACCACGTCGGCCACCAACTGCCCTTGAATCATTTTATCGAGCGCCTGAAGATTCAGAAAAGACGGGGGACGAATCCGCACGCGATAGGGATTGACCGTTCCATCACTCACCACGAAATAGCCGAGTTCGCCCTTGGGCCCCTCAATCGAGTGATAGACTTCCGTGCCGGCGGGCGGCTTGATGATTTTGCCGACCTTGCCCAGGATGGGCCCCGGCTCGAGCCGCTCCAGGCATTGCCGAATGATGCGCACCGACTGGCGCATCTCCTGCAGACGAACCAAATAGCGGTCATAGGTGTCGCCGTGCCGGCCGATGGGAACGTCGAAGGCGACTTGAGCGTAGGCTTCGTACGGCTGAGCCTTGCGCACATCCCACTGGACGCCCGAGCCACGCAGCACGGGGCCCGTGACGCCGAGGGCGATGGCGTCGTCAGGTTTCAGCACCCCCACGCCTTGCGTCCGCTCCATCCAGATGCGATTGGTGGTGAGGAGCTGCTCGTACTCATCAATCTTGCCGGGGAGGTCATCGCAAAATTTGCGGACGTCGGCTTCAAATTCGTCGTAAAGGTCGTATTGCAGGCCGCCAATGCGGAAGGCGTGGGTGGTCAGCCGCGCGCCGCAATAATTTTCAAAGATGTTGAGAATTTCTTCGCGCTCGCGGAAGGTATAAAACACCGGGGTCATCGCGCCCAGATCCAAGGCGTGGGTTCCGAGCCACAGGAGGTGGCTGGCAATGCGCTGCAATTCCGCCAATATCATGCGCGTCCATTGGGCGCGGGGCGGGAGTTCAACGCCCAGCAGCTTCTCCACCGCCTCGCAATAACCCATGCCGTTGGTGACGGCGGCGACGTAATCCATGCGGTCGGTGTAAGGCGCAAACTGAGCGTAAGTTCGATTCTCGGCGATTTTCTCCACGCCGCGATGCAGATAGCCGATGACACACTCCGAGCCCAAAACGCGCTCGCCATCCAGCCTCAGCTTGACGCGCAACACGCCGTGCGTAGCCGGGTGCTGCGGCCCCATGTTCAGCACCAGCTCGTTCGCATCCAAAAAAGTTGCTTCCGCCATATCGCCTTCCTTGCTTACTGTCCGCTTTCGATGTTGAGATGGGCCTTCACCCAAGCCGTGTCCTGGCGCAGGATATCGTAATCCTTGCGCAAGGGATGGCCGGTCCAATCTTCGGGCATCAAAATGCGCCGCAGGTCGGGATGCCCCTCGAAGACCACGCCAAAAAGATCATAGATTTCGCGTTCCAGCCAGTTGGCGGCGGGCCAAATTGCGGTGACCGAGGGAATCGGCTCTCCTTCCGCCGCCAAGACTTTCATGCGGAGGCGGTCATTGCGCGCGAAGGAATAGAGCAGATAAATGATTTCAAACCGCTTCTCGCGCTTGGGATAATCCACGGCTGTCTCATCGGTCAAAAAGACGTAACCTCCGCCCGGCTCGCTTTTGAGAAATTCGGCGACGGAAAGCAACTGCTCCTTGGCGACGGTGAAATAGGGTTGACCGCGGAAAATCAGAGGATCCGAGATGGCGCCGGGAAAACGGCTCTGGAGGGTTTCAAGCCACGGACTGGACCACGGCTCGGGCTTGACCACCGGCTTGGGAGCGGGCTTGGGCGCCGCCGGGGCCGGAGGTTTGGGCGCTGAGGGACCTTGAGCCGTCGAGGGAGCAGGCTTGGGCGGGGTTTCACCGCCCGGAGGGGATTGGGGTTCGTCGCTCATAGATTAACCTGGATTTTCTTTTCCCCGTCATCAACGGGAGCGGAAAGCATTCGCTTTTCCCGCGCGGCCGTCGGACACGCTGCCATCCTCCCTCGCGCCGAGGGGCACAGCGCCACCGAGCGGCGACGGCGTTAGTACTGGTGGACTGCGGTGACCGTGCCGTCCATGAAGACGACAAACAGGCAATGGGGCGGCAGGCCGTAAATCCAATCGTCTTCTTCTTCGCCGTCCGGCTTGGTGCTGCGGACTTTCCGCTCGGGCGGGCCTTTGGCGGAAAAGACTTCGTCCTCGTCCATGCCGAGCAGAACCTGGTGGTGCTTCACCGCCTCACGAAACTGCGGCGGCACCGACGGCGAGTAGATGACGGTCGGGGTGCGATGGTGAAAATCGAGCACCGAGCTCAAGAGTTGACGCGCTTGGGCGACGGTCGGCGCCGCAACGCCTTGGGGCAGTCGCAAGGTGATGAACGAGCCTTCGTAACGCTCCTGCTGGGCGTGTTGCGGGCCAATGGGCGTCATATCGCCCGGCGCTCCCATGCCGATTTCGATGTGCCGATACCACTTCCATTTTTTGCCGCCGCCATCAATTTCAAACACAATGCGATGGGCATGAAAATCAATTTTGGTAATCTCGACCGCCATGCTGGGCTTGATGGCCATGCCGTTCGACATGAGCTGCGCCTTGGCCTGCGCCGCCTCCAATTGGCCGTTGGAATTGATGACCACGCCCTTCCTTCCTGCCGGCAGAGGGACCTTGGTCACGGCGATGGTGGCCTCAAGTCCGCGAATCAATAAAATGCGCGGATCGGTGAAGTAATTCCTTTTGGCGAGCGCCGGGCGTGCGGCCAAAATGAGCAACGTTAGGGCCATCCACGCCGAGGCGTGGCCGAACGAACGCGCGCTGGGCCGCGCAGCGCCTGCTGCGATCCAGGCCCTTCTTGAATGAGCCGCGCGTGCTTCGGGCTTCTTGGTTGCGCCCATAGGCCCGCCGTCCTTGCCTTGCTTCGTCTATTCTACTCCTTTTTGTCCAGGGAAGAGAGATTAGGATGATGGCTGGGGCTGTCAACGGGTCGTGTTGAAAATCGGGAAGGCATCTCCGGCTAAGCATGATCAGCTCCCAGCAGGTAAAGCCCCAAGGCCCGCTCGGAATGCTCAGGGCTAACGAAGCCGGGGAAGCGGCCCAAGAAACTTTCACGCGACACAAACGAGCGTGCCCATCAGATAGCTAGCCTCTTAACTGGTGAAGTGAGCGAACAGCCTGAGCGTGAGCGGTCGGCGGTCTCGGTTTACTTAGCGGACATCGGACGCGTTGGGGGGTTGAAAGGCGGAAAAGCAAGAGCTGAAAATCTCTCAGCGGAGAGAAGGAAGCAAATAGCAAAAAAGCCGCTCAAAAACGCTGGGGCAATACCAAAACAAGGGGAAACCGATAAATTTCAGTCTGAGGTAATCGTCACATCGCCGGTGGGCCCATTGTAAATCATTCGGAATCGCGCCAAAAAAGTTCTTCCAATTAAGGCGCGATGAGGTGACCCGCCAGCTAGGAGGTCAACCCCAGCAAAGGCCCCATAAATTGTGAACCTCAAGCTCGGAACATGTACTTGGGCTAAGTACATATTGGTTAATTTGGCGCCATGTACACCAGAGATCATCCTTCTATCAAGGATTGGGAGTTGCAACTGAGCGGCGAGGATGTTGTCTATGCAGCTTTCTGATGCTCCAGTATCGACAAGAGCTGCTATTCCTCTTATTCCAGGAGTTGGGGCTGTGGGCAGGGCCGCTGGATTGAAGGTCGGGTCAAACCCTATGTCTACAGGCAGCGTTGGCCCGTATGACCTGCCCCCCGAAAACTGTACCAGTTGAAATGTGAGTTCTCCAGGGTATAAAAGCCCAAGGAGGACAGAATGAAGTCGAGCCGATTTACGGAGGAGCAGATCATTGGAGTCCTGAAGGAAGCGG
>JAKCCV010000001.1 GCA_021838785.1 Acidobacteriota bacterium
CTGGTGCGACCTGGAGCCTGCCCCGCGTCCGCCGGCAGCTCCTTGCACTGCTGATTAGACTCAGTGGACGTTGCGCGTGGTGCCTTACAGAGTTCACGGACACCTCGTAGAACTTAACCGAGTATTAATAGGGGTGTGTCGAAGTGTGCCGGAACCCCGCAGCGCAGAGGTTCGGATTGTGATGGTCTGCGGTTCTTTCCGGCAGCACGAGCCGCAGAAGTTGAGAAGCGCAATCTGTGCTCTACCGGCCGGTGAACCAGCGGAGCGACGCGGCTCATCCCGAGCTTGAATCAAACCTTGCTGCTCTTCGAGGATGAATCGAGCCGCCTCCGCATCGCCAACCTCGAACGCCTCGGCCTCACGCCGCGCCAGGCGGAGATTTTGGCCTGGGTCGCCCAGGGCAAAACCAACCGCGATATCTCCCGGATTCTCGGCCTGAGCCTCCGCACGGTCGAGAAGCACATGGAACATGTTCTCGAACATCTCGGCGTCGAGACGCGCACCGCCGCCGTGGCTCAGCTTTTCTCCCCCCCGCGGGCGTCGGCCCAGCCGGTGGAGGGCTAGGCGCGGAGCGGCTTGCTCTTCCAATAGACAACGTATCGCTCGCCATGCACCTTGTAGAGCGGAATCATGGGGACGCGCCGACCGGCAACCATCGCCTGAAAGGTCAACGTTTGGCTCGGCACGGGTTCGACCCAGCGCCTGGGGTCGGTTGAAAATCGCTCAATCTCCGGCACGCTCACCGGGACGCCACCGGGGCTTGTGTTGGAGCCAAGGTAGGTGTTTTTCTCGGTTAAGCCTTGGCTGCCGAGCAACCCGGCGAGTACCAGCGGGCCGTACATGATGGCCGGCTGTGTATCGTCGCCCGGAATCGGGGCTACGTGGAGGCTCATAGGGAGGCGAAGGTCCACGCGGTCGCCGTCCTTCCACTCTCGCGTCAGGCTCAAGTAGCTGGAGGGATTTGAAAACGCTGCTAGCCGTTCGCCGTTGATTTCTACCGAGCCGCCTTGGACCGCCCAGTAAGGAATGCGAAGATTGAGGGCCAACATCGTGGGGTGCTGAAGGCGCAAGGTAAGCGTGGTGCCTTCCTGCTCCGGGAATTTGGTCTGTTGCGTCAGGCGGAGACCCTTTTCCGGCCAGTCCAGCTCCGAGGCGATAAACAGATTGACGTACACCCCAGCATCGTCGTGGAAATAGATGGTGTTGTTGAACTTTGAGAATTCTTCCGCGCCCGTTCCCGTGCAGCACCAGAAAGAATCCAACGGAGAATTGTAATACTTCCACCAGCCGCGCCCCAGGGGCAAAAAGTAACTTTTCAATCCATGAGGATCCTGCGTTCCGAGGCGGCTGTTGAAAAGCGTGCGCTCGTAGTAGTCCATGGCGCGCGGGTCCGCCGTCCAGCCAAAAATGTGGCGTGTCAGCTTCAGCATATTGTAGCCGCAGCAGCATTCCTCCATGTTCTGGCCAACTTCCTTGCCGAGCTTGCCGGGTTGACCCACCCAGTGCTCGTCGAAGCTCGTCCCACCGGTGCAGTAGGTCCGCCGCGACGTGACTTCCTCCCAGAAATAAGCGGCAATATGGCGGTAGCGCGGCTGCGCGGTCACTTCATATTGGCGGGCCGCGCCAATTATCTTGGGAATGTTCGTGTTGGCGTGCAAACCCGTCAGCTCGTCCTTGTAGTCGGCCAGCGGGTCAAAGACCTGATGATGATCGAAGTGGCGCGCGGTCCACAGATATTGCTCTTTGCCGGTCACCGCGTAGAGGTTGCAGAGCACCTCCAACATGCCGCCTTGCTCAACTTCCAGCACGCGTTGCATCTGGTCGTCGCTCAAAGGCGCTACCCAGCGGCCGACCCAATCCGCCATGGCCTGGAGCGTCTGGAGCGCTTGTTCGTTGCCAGTGTGGGTGTACATGTCAAGATGGCCGGCCATGATTTTGTGGAGGGTGTAAAAGGGCGCCCAGACGGGCTTGCCATCTCGAAGGCGATCAAACAATTCTTCTGGAAAGGCGCTCAAATAGCCGTTGCCGTGGGCCTTCTGGCATTGAGCCAATGTGGCGACCAGGCGGTCGGCTTTCTCTTTCACGTCGGGGTCGCCGGTGGCCGCATAGAGGAGCGCAGACGCGGAAAGATAATGCCCTCCGCTAAAGTGGCCGCGTAATTCACAAGTTGGGCTTTCCCATCCTCCCAAAGGAACCGCCGACGAGGGCAGTTTGGCCGTCAGGCGAAACATGTGAGCCAGGCGATTATTGGGCAAACTTTCCAGATAGCCTTGGTTGATTTCCAATTCCTGCTTGAAGATTCCATCCAGCAGCCGAACCTGCTGGTTGGGGAAAGGCAGAACCTTCCACGGGACCGCTTCATGGGTGACGGGCTTTCCGCCCTCGAGCCTCGCATCCACGACCGGGTTTTGCGGAGGGTCGGCGCGTAGCACCCGAGGAACCGCCGCCCCTGCCATGGTTCCCATCGCTACCCCCATGAATTTTCGCCGGGTCAGCTTTGCGTCGGTCGTCATAGGCCGTTCCCCCTTCCTCGCCAAGAGCAGTGGCGTGAGCGCTCATTCTATCTCTCCGAGGTCGAGAATAGAAGCACCCTTTGGCTGGGAACTCGCTCTCAAGGCGCACCCGCTGCTCGGTTGTCTGGCTCCATCGTTTGGCGGACTACGCCCAGGCCAACCGCGAGCGGGTAGCGCTGAGGTGCGCGTTTTTTGCGCTCCTCAGCGGCTCTTCCGGTATTCAACCGCCGCCCGGCTCCGCCGCAGAGACTCGAGAACTGGTCCTGGGTCACCCTCCGGCAGCGGTTGGCGAAAGTTTTTGGTATCATGCACCGGTGCCTCTATCGTGGAATGAAATTCGGCATCGTGCCATCGCCTTCTCCAAGGAATGGACAGGCGTCCGAAGCGAACGAGCCGAAAAGCAGACCTTCTGGAACGAGTTCTTCAAAGTCTTTGGGATTCCCCGGCGGGCCGTGGCGAGCTTTGAGGAGCCGGTCAAGGGAATTTCGGGCAGATACGGCTACATTGACCTGTTCTGGCCGGGCGTGGCGCTCGTCGAGCACAAGAGCCTCGGGAAAGACCTCGGCAAGGCAGAGTCGCAAGCGTTTCGCTATATCCAGGATCTCGCGCGCGAAGGGCGGACTGATGAAATTCCCCGCTACGTCATCGTTTCCGACTTTGCCCGCATCGCTCTGCACGATCTCGAGCCCGAAGACCAGCGCCACCTGCCGCGCTTGGCTGGTTCGCGGACACCCCACCAGGTCCGGGTGAATATTTTTGAGAGGTACGTAAAGTCCGTGGACTTACTGTCATCCGTGATGATTCCATTGACTCGATGGGCAAAAGACCGCAAACGCATCTTCAAAAACGCTTCGGTGAACGAGTGCGTGAACTGCGGAAGCAGAAGGGGCTTTCACAGGAGTCGCTAGCGCTGGCCTGCGATCTCGATCGCACGTACATCGGCGGCGTCGAGCGCGGCGAAAGAAATATCAGCCTCATCAACATTCACAAGATTGCTGAAGCCTTGGGCGTGAAGGCGAAGGAACTGTTCAATGCCTGATACGCGGGAGGCCCTGGCTTCGGCATCACTCCACCTGCAAGGCTTGGCAGGGCATGTTTTCGATGTTTTGACAATCTCGAAACCGATTTCGCGGGGCGCCGCCGTAAATCTCGCAAAGGTGGTTTCCAAGCTTTCGCCGCTGCTTGGAAACCTGATTGAGTTCAACACCGTGGAGTTTCTGAACGACCAGCCGGAATATCAGGAGCTGGGCCGGTGGGAACGGCAAGACCCCGGCTTCCCTGACACGATTTTTGTAGCGCCGACGATCAGCCCGACACCGGGCTTTGAAATCAAAGCCTGGTTCCCGCTGGCAACGGAAATCACGGCGCGTTTCAAAGGCAGCCAGAATCACCTCAAGCACGACCAGACTAACGTTTGCATGTTGGCTTGGCTGCCGGATCAATTGATCTTCGGAAAGCCGAAAATCATCGACGTGTGCGTTGTCCCGGGGCTCTCGGTTGCGACGGCGCGGGACAACCACTATCACAACCCGCCTGATTACCTCGTGCTGGAGCCGGAGGACACGACGGCGCGGACGCGGAATCTCCAGCAGACGAACACGAACGGCTACAAGTGGCAGGGGACTCCGCCCCAGTTCAAGAAGGCCCAAAAAATCGTGGAAAGCTGGGGGGCGGACGGGCGAAAGTACAAGCCCACAAGACAGTATCAAGGGCTCCTACATCAGCTTATCGAGAGGTTCCCCTATCGTCTGGATACCAACTTTGCAAAGATGGACCGCATTGTCCACAGGGGAATCGAGGATTTCAAGCAGCGCGTGCTCGGCACGACGTTTCGCGGGCAGACTATCGCGCAGTGGGGCCGGTTGCTGTTCCAAGGCTCTGATGAGGCTATCCGTCAAGCGCTGGCAGAGCGTTTCGACATCCGGGAAGAAGATGTTGGCGAGATTCTTGAATGAGGCGTTTGACCCCGTAGTGAAAGTAGGTGGGATCGATCTCTGCGCCGAATGCCCGGCGTCCGCTGTTGCGAGCAGCAACGCAGGCAGTAAATAAGCCGCCGAAGGGCTCCCACACCACATCGCCCTCGTCCGACGAAGCGGTGATTATCACTGTGATGAGATCGAGGGGCTTCTGATTCAGGTGGATTGCCCTGCCACTGTCGCCGTTGACCTTAAAGCGCTCTCGGCCTTGGAGGGCGTTGCGATCCCAAACGTTGGTGAAGCCATGTGGGCAATTGAATTTGGAACGCATGCCCGCCCACTGGTCGGCAGTGCCGGGCTGCCCTCCAACTATCGAGAAGTAAGGCCGTCCGGCAGGGTCGCCGTTCTTGTTGGCGTACTCCTGCATCTTGACGAACATTTCCGGTGGTGGGAAGTACCACAAATGGCCTTGGTCTAAATATTTACGCGCGGCAGCGTCGGCAACGCCACAGGCTTCATTGGCCTCGCGAAGAGGTAGTCCGCTGCGCTTCCACTCACGAAGAAGCCATGCCTTCAGCGGAAGTCCATCGACCCGGGCCTCGTACACGTACTGGACGCACATTTCCGAGACAACAGGGAAGCGCCGAATTTTCGCGGTGTTTACGTTGCCCGCGATATGGCCCTTGCCCTTGTTCCAGATGTTCGCACCGATGTAGCGCCATCCGTGCTTTTCAAGGACCGGGTGGACCGCGGCCCACCCCACTTCCGAGTTCCAAAACCACAGAGTGGTCGACGGGGTTGCATGTTTCGACCAGGCCGCGATATGCGGCTCGTACCATTGGGGCAAACCGAGGTGGTCCGAGGTGTCGCCTTCAAAGCCAAGGACGCCGTAACCGCCGTCCGACACGATGACCGTTGGCGTTTGCCATTGCTCATAGTGCTCAAGGCTGTCGCCAAGCTGGACGGATATGAGCTCGTCCGACCACGCCTTCACATCGGAGATAGCGACCCCTTTAACGGCACGGCCACGGCCAACCGTGCTTGTTGGCGCGTGCCGTCTTTGGGTGGAATTGCTAGGATGAGCGCCCATTCTCGTTTTGGTTCGCTGCTGCGGCGTTCGTCGTATTCCCTCATTCACCCACATACACACAGCCATCATATCGGCGAAATCGCGCCCAGCCAAGAGGAAAAACATATCGAGCGGCGGCACCGCACTGACAACTGCCCTTGGCCCGAAGCGCCCACCGCCAAACAACACGCCGCTGTGGAAGCTGTCGCGCAAGCGGTTTTAGACGCGCGCAGGCAGTTCCCCGAGGCGACGCTGGCCGACCTCTACGATCCGCTGGCGATGCCGCCCGTCCTGGTCAAGGCCCACGCCGCGCTCTATGAAAAGCTCACCGCTCCGCTCCTGCCCGCCGGCAGGAAAACGCGGTGCAGGAAACGCTCAAGCTAGTGTCCTGAGTCGTATGAAGGACTAATAATTCCGGGCCGTCAGCCCTCCCGCAAGTCCTTAGAGGAAGCCAACCCGCGGCTACCTTTGCGCTACCCCACTCCGCCATGCCTTTGCCAAGGCGGGCGGGCGCGGTTACAATAGGGATGATGGCGACCTTTTTTCAAACTGCGTTAGGCAAGGTTCTCGGCACCAAGAACGAGCGCGACATCAAGCGCCTCAGCGGGCGTGTGGCGGCGATTAACGCGCTCGAGCCCGAGATGCAGAAGCTTCCCGACGCCGAGTTTCCGCTGCGCACCGAAGCCCTGAAGAAGCGCCTGGCCGCGGGTGAATCGCTCGATGACCTGCTGGTAGAGGCCTTTGCGCTCTGCCGCGAGGCCGGCCGCCGCACGCTCTCGATGCGCCACTTCGACGTGCAACTGATCGGCGGCATGGTGCTTCACGAGGGCAAAATCGCCGAGATGAAGACCGGCGAAGGCAAGACGCTCGTGGCCACGCTGCCCGTCTATCTGAATTCGCTCGAAGGCAAGGGCGTGCACGTGGTCACGGTGAACGATTACCTGGCCAACCGCGACGCCGCCTGGATGGGTCCGATTTATCGTCTGCTCGGGTTGAGCGTGGGCGTGATTGTGCACGACATGGAAGACGACGAGCGCCGCCTGGCCTACGGCTGCGACGTCACCTACGGCACCAACAACGAGTTCGGCTTCGATTATCTCCGCGACAACATGAAGTTTGAACTGGCCGATTGCGTCCAACGCGGCCACCACTACGCCATCGTGGACGAAGTGGACTCGATTTTGATTGATGAGGCGCGCACCCCGCTGATTATCTCCGGCGCGTCGGAAGAATCCACCCAGAAGTACTATCGCGTGGACAAAATCATTCCTCACCTCAAGGAAAAAGAAGATTACGAGGTGGATGAGAAGCTGCGCACCGTCAGCCTGCTCGAGCCGGGCATCGCCAAGGCGGAAAAATTGCTCGGCCTCGACAACATGTACGACCCCGCCAACATTGATTACATCCACCACGTCTATCAGGCGCTGCGCGCCCACACGCTGTTCAAGCTCGACCGCGATTACGTGGTCAAAGACGGCCAGGTCATCATCGTGGATGAGTTCACGGGCCGCTTGATGCCCGGACGACGCTGGTCGGACGGCCTGCACCAGGCCATCGAGGCCAAAGAAGGCGTCAAAATTGAAAGCGAGAACCAAACCCTCGCCACCATCACCTTCCAGAACTATTTCCGCATGTACAAAAAACTCGCTGGCATGACCGGCACCGCGGAAACGGAAGCCGCGGAGTTTGAGAAAATATATAATCTTGAAGTAGTTGTTATCCCAACGAATAAGGCACTGATTCGTCACGAGCACGCGGACGTCGTCTATCGGACGGAGCACGAGAAATTCAACGCCGTCATCGAGGAAATCAAGGAGTACCACCTGCGCGGCCAACCCGTGCTGGTCGGCACCATCGCCATTGAGAAATCGGAAAAGCTGAGCGCGCTGCTGCGCAAGGCCAGCTTGCTGCCGAAACACTTGGAGGAGCTGCTGAAGGCGGCGGGCATCGAGGCCGTCAAGATCGAGAAGTGGGCTAGAGAACTAGCCTCCCGCCACGGGCCCGCCTTGGACTGGCTGGTGGCCGCCGGCGTCCCCCTGAGCACCCTTAAGAAAACCCTCGCCAGCAGCCGCTTCCGCGACGCTCACGTGTCCCCCAACGGCAACCTCGAGGC
Organism: Acidobacteriota bacterium; assembly: GCA_021838785.1. Lineage (GTDB taxonomy): Bacteria > Acidobacteriota > Terriglobia > UBA7540 > UBA7540 > JAKCCV01. The sequence continues at coordinate 7,612 of JAKCCV010000001.1, forward strand.
TCTCCACGAAGCTCTCCTGCGCCAGCGTGCCGAGCGTTACTTCTCCTCGGTGCCGCCAGCGCTCGACGCCGCCACGCTTCCATCGCTCGTCGCCCTCGCGGCCCAGGCCGACCCCAAGCTAATTCCCGCGCTCGATTATTTAATCGAGATTCAGTGTCGTCCGTCGCGACTGCTCGAAGTCCTAGAGGAGCGAGAAATCGAATGTTCGGTCCTTAATGCCAAACACCACGAAAAGGAAGCTTACATCGTGGCTCAAGCCGGGCGCATTGGCGCGTCAACGGTTTCCACGAACATGGCCGGTCGCGGCACGGACATTTTGTTAGGCGGCAACCCGGAGTTTTTGGCTCGCGAGGAGTTTCGCAAGTCTCCCGAGAAATACCGGCAGCAAGGCATTGATCCCGAGCCGCCCGAGCGTCCTCCGGCGGGTTCCCCTGAGGAAGTCATCGCCGCCTATGTGAATGCTTACACCGAATGGCGCCGCAAGTGGAACGAGTTTGTGCAGCGATTCAAAGCGGTGACCGACGCCGAGCACGACCGCGTGATCGAGCTGGGCGGGCTGCACATTCTTGGAACCGAGCGGCACGAATCCCGCCGCATTGACAATCAATTACGCGGGCGGGCGGGCCGGCAAGGCGATCCCGGGTCGTCACGGTTCTATCTGTCGCTCGAAGACGACTTGCTTCGCATTTTTGCCGGGGAGCGCATTTCCAAAATCATGCACCGGCTGGGCATGGAGGAAGGCGTGCCCATCGAGTCGCGTCTAATCAGCAAGCGGATCGAGGCCGCGCAGAAGGCCGTGGAAGCGCAGAATTTTGAATCCCGCAAACACTTGCTCGAATACGACGATGTGATGAACAAGCAGCGGGAGACAGTTTACGGCCTGCGGCGGCAATTGCTCGAGGGTCAAGATCAGCAAGAGTTTATTCTGGACGCGGCCGATCGCGTGGTGGATTGGCTGGTGACGACTTACTGCCGCAAGGAACAGCACGCCGACGAGTGGAATATCCAGGGGCTGAAGAGCGAATTTTGGGCCCGCTTTGGGATTGACCTAGGAGCGCACGGAGACCTGAAATTCGAGCCGGGATCCCTTGACACGCTGAAGGAAGCGTCGCAACGCATCGTTCGTGACCGTTACTTTGAGCGCACCAAGGTTTGGGGCGAAGAGCGCATGCGGTTCCACGAGCGCATGATTATGCTCCAAGTGGTGGACGCGCAATGGAAAGATCACCTGCTCGCCATGGATCATCTGAAGGAAGGCATCGGGTTGCGCGGCTACGGGCAGCACGATCCGCTCGTGGAGTACAAGCGCGAATCCTTCGATATGTTTGAGGCCATGATGGATCGCGTCGAGGATGAGACCCTGCGTTACCTCTTCCTGATGCGCACGCCCGAGGAAGAAGAAGAGATGATCAAGCAGTACCAGCGCCGCAAGCGAAAAGAGCAGCAGGAAATGCAGATGGTCGGCGCCGGCATGATCGAAAAGCCGCAGCAGGTGATTCGCAAGGAGAAAATTGGCCGCAACGATCCGTGCCCGTGCGGCAGCGGCAAGAAATACAAGAAATGCCACGGCGCTCCGAGCGCGGCTCCTCCCACGCCCCCGGCAGATACCCCCTCCCGCACGCCGGTCTCTTCATCCTAAGTCAACCCTCGACCGCTGGCCTGCTGCTCGACTGCGCCTTCCGAATCTCCTTTTGTTGGGAAGATGCTGAGAGAGACCGCGCTCACACGTTAAAAACAGAATCTTCCGCAAGGCACGTTGCCGCGGGAAGCCCGGAGTTGCGAAGGGCGGTCCTTAAATGACCGCCCTTCGCGGCGCGCTCCTATTGTCCGCTATCGCCTGGTGAAAGCACCACATACATGCCTTCGCCCTGATGGATGACGCGGAGCAGGGTCTCGCCGGTCGCCTGTGCGGCCAAACGATTAAAGTCTTGCACGTTGTGGATGGGTTGCCGATTGATGCTGACGATGACATCGCCCGGGCTGAGCGCTCCGGACATGCCCGCCGGGCTAGCCGGATCTAAGTTGGTAATCACCACGCCCGTAGCATTATCGGGCAACCCCAGTTGCTGGCGGATATCGGGAGTGAGGTTCTGCACGGTGACCCCGCGCAGCGTGCCTTGGGAGGGGGGCTTACTGACGCCCGCAACAACGTTTAGATGCGAAGGTCGTTCGCCGAGCGTCACCCTGATGGTCATCGGTTTTCCGTCCCGAAGGATGCCGAGCGTTACGACCTGACCTGGATTGAGAGTGGTAATGGCTTGGGTCAAGTCACCGCTTCCCTGCACCGGGTTGCCATTGAGCGAGCGGATGATATCGCCGTTCTTGACGCCTGCCTTGGCCGCCGGGCCATTCGGCTCGACGTCTTCAACGAGGGCGCCCTTGGTGTCGGCGGGTGCGCCAAAAGCCTTGGCATATCGGGGCGACATATCGCGGATTTCGACGCCGAGGTAACCCCGCTCCACTTTGCCGGTCTTAATGAGATCGGTCATTACATGCTTAGCAACGTTAATTGGAATGGCAAATCCAATACCAATAAAGCTACCCTCTCCGCCCGGGCCGGCATTACCGCTCACAATGGCCGTGTTAATGCCCACCACTTGGCCTTGCACGTTGACCAAGGCACCACCCGAGTTGCCGGGGTTAATCGGGGCGTCCGTCTGAATAAAGTTCACTACATTCTGCGGCCCTTCGATGGCAACCCCGGAGCGTCCCAGCGCGCTCACGATGCCGCTCGTCATGGTGTAATCCAATCCAAAAGGATTGCCAAAGGCCATGACCTGGTCGCCCACGTGAAGCTTGCTGGAATCGCCGAGCGGCGCCGTAGGCAGGTCCGTGGCATCAATCTTCAAGAGCGCCAAATCCGTATCGGGGTCCCGGCCGATAACTTTGGCCTTGAACTTTCGCTTGTCGTGAAGCTCCACCACAATCGAGGAGGCATTCCTAACCACGTGATTGTTGGTGAGAATGTAGCCTTGAGGGGAAACAATCACTCCGCTGCCGAGGGCGTGTTCCACTTCCCTCTGAGGGACTTGGAACTGAGGGAACATGTTGCCGAAGAATTGGCGGAAGAACGGATCGCCGAAAAAGGGTGATTGGCGGACGTTCAGTACTTGGGTGGATTGAATGGAAACAATGGCCGGCGTAATGGTTTGGGCAATGCGTTCATAGGCTTTGTTCAAGTTTTCAAGCGCGTCAATGTCCGGACCATCGAGTCCCTGGCCATTGGCAAAGGCGAAATTCACAAAGCCCCGATGATTGAGATAGAGAATACCGCTCAAGGTCAAGCAGAGAACGCCGACCAAGGTCAAACTCAAACCGAGCAGGTTCTCCCGCAAAAATTGCTTGGTAATGGGCCGCATAACTTGCTCCTTTCGATTTTGGGGAACCGTCCCGCCCCACGAGGAATGACGGCTTAAGTCATCTTGCCTCTGGTGGTATGATGTTCGCCGTGGCGTTTGGGTTGACTGGCGATAGGTTTCCTTCCCTTTCTGGGCCGACGTCCTTCTCCTTAGCGGGGACGATTTCCCTCCCGTTTGACTCGAAGTTGGACGCGCCGTCAGAATCCGGGTGAGCGGGCGTACCAGTCCACATCTGCCCGTGCCTCCGACCGGCAGCAATATTTTATGAACTTAGAATATCAACAAAATCGGCTTTGTAAAATCCCCGCCGCCGCGGTCGGGAGGACGCGACTTGCGGCTACATCTTCTTACGCGAGTAAGCCGTTATGAGCGTCTGGCCGAGCGTTCCGCCGACGCGGCTCAGTTGGATGTCATAATGGATGGGATAACCTCCCTGGTCCACCACGTTATTGGCTTGCACGGAACCAATAAAGTACCCACTGCTTCCGCCGCCACCCAGCGTGACCGTGGCATTGGGAGCGTTGAGCACCGCCGTGACAGCTCCGTTGCCGCCAATGCTGACGCCATTTGTTCCCGCGTAGTTAATCGTTAACCAAGCTGGTGGAATGGCGGCGCCAATTCCATTCGTGATGCCATTGCCGGTGATGCTGAGAGAACTCTGGATGTTCAGGACCACGTAACCGGAGATGGCAATGGTGGCGTTTCCGCTCTCGCTCAAACTGCCAATGTCATAATAGACCGGGTTCTGCGCGCTGCTGCTGCCGACTAAGTCAAGGAAGGTGGATGAATTTCCGCTCAACGTTAGAGAGGAAATATCGTAGGGGTTGGAGGCGGAGCCATTGCAGGTCCCGCCGGAGACGCAAGGCTGGTTGGCGGAACCGATCGTGTTGCTGCCCCCCGAGCCGGGCGGCGCAAACGATGCCCCTACCGGCAGGATCACCGCGGATCCGGATACGGAATAAGAAGGCGCCGTGGACAAATTGGAGGGGAACGTGGGGGTGGGCGGAGGATTCACGTGCGGGCCGTTGACGACCTGCCCGTTAATCGAGCTGGTACTGCCCGTGTAACCGCAGGCCGGATTGGAAGACGGGGTGCAGCAGGATGAGCCACCCGTGGGATTGTTGCCAATGGTGACGTTGCCGGCCACCGTCGGATTGCTGCTAATAGCTACGTAACCATTCGCGCCCACGCCCGCCCCTGAGCCAATAACGTTTGTGCTGCTGGAGTCGCAGGCGCCCGACGCCACGGAGGGGTTTCCACCCCCATACGGGCCGAGCGCGGAATTAAAGGCATCCGTGCACGTGCCGGAGCTTCCTTGCATGGTCACGGAGCAAAAACCGTACAATGCGTTGCCCCAGGTGGGAACAAAGATGGGCTGGATAATCGCCTGTTCCTCGGCAGTGGCCAACGTCTCCCCGCTCCCGCCGGTCCAGTGAGCCAGGGCGGTGAGTTTCCAGGTCTCCACGGGTTCTTGAGTGTAGGGAGGGCAGATTTGCGCCGGTGGACACACGTTGACGGTTTGGTAGTTGAGTAAATAGGCGTTCACGGAGAAGTCGCCGAGCGTGTTGCCGTTCGCATCGGTTATTGTCGTGTTGACCAAATCGTTGGCAAAGGCGGTGCTCACGGGAATGGGGCTTGGCTCCGTGTTGTCAATGTCGGGAAAATTCGACGATCCCGTACCCGGGATGCCAATCAATTGCACGGGGCTATTCGTCGAGGGGCAACCGCCGCCCACGCACCAGACCGCCGAATTGTTGGAGGTGTAGAGGTTCAAAGGCGCGCCGCTGGAGGTGAGCGCGTAAAAGAACGACGGGGGTTCGGGCACACTTGAGTAAAGTTGCGGCTGTTCAACGGGTTGATAGTGATTGCTCCGAAACCAATTGGCGGCTTTCTGAATGCCAGCCTTCGCCAGATAGTCCGCTTCCGTATCCAACTGATAGTTGTAACTGGCAAAGGTTTCAGCACGTGCGGTCAGGACAATGGTCGCCGCAAGCACGGTGAGGATGAGCATGGCCAGTAAAACGAGGATAAGAGCAACCCCGCGGTCGCTCCGGGCCGCCGCTCCGCCCGCGCCCCTTGGATGTGAAAGCCGGCCTGCCTCCGCTCCCAGCAGGCCGCCGCGTCGAGGCCTGGGGTCACGGCCGCGCAGCTCTCGATGAGACGTGAGCCACGCTAACCGCCCCCGGTTCGATGTTGCTTCGTCCATGCACTGCCTCTTTGAGCTCATGCTGCGGCCTCCTCACTGGTAATAATTCGTTGGGAAGGTCAACGGTAGGCTAGCCGGGAGCGGCGGCAAGTAGGGCGTGCCGCCGGCGTTATTTACCGCAATAGCCTCATTGATATTCAGGGGGCGAATTTGCGTGGCCAGGGAAAACCATTGAACCACGTTGGTCTCCAGGCTCTCGGGACTAATCGCCACGCAAAGCGTCACCACAATCGTGCCCACCGCGGTCACCGCCGTGGGTATGAAAGCGATGGTTTGGGTGGAGTAAGCAAAGATCGGTTGACCCGTGGGCCCAGCTTTATTCGCTGCGTTGTAAAGCACGTTGGGGACAAAGAGGCTTGCAGGATTATTGGCGGGCGGGGTATAACCCGAGGGCACGGGCAGTGTGGTGAACTGAACCGGCGTCACCGACCGATACATGTTGTAGAGCGTATAGACCGTCCCGTTGACCGTGACCGACCTCGGCGGAGAGGCTGGGTTCAAACTGTACACCACATAATCAACTTCCCCATCCTGATTGATGTCGCCAAAGAACTCCAGCCGCTGATCGTTCGACGTTCCCGTCGCCGCCAGAATCCCCGACCCGTAAGGAAGGTTGTAACTGATGACGGGAACCGGGGAGGGAGACGGAGGAGTACACGAGGTCCCGTGGCACATTAAAAATCTCGCCTGGATTTGATTGGGTCCGCTGCAAGCCGGAAGGTACACGTTGGAGTTGGAGGTAGAAAGAACCTGGACCATCTCATAGTTGGGGCCGCTATCCACGGCCAGCCAATCGCCGGGATTGATGCCAGTAATGCTGTTCAAGGTGACGCATTGGGGCGTGCCACTGGGAGCCACAGCTTGAGCCAGCGTGGTGTTGGTGCTCGGGCTGGGATTGAAACCAGCCTGACCAATCTCTTGGGTCATCACCTCCATCGCGGCGCGCGCACTCTCGCTGGCTTCCGAGGACGCCTCGTTGCCTTGGAATCTTTTTTCAGATTCGGCAAGAAAAGGAAAGACGGCGGACATTAGCAGCACGATAATAGCCACCGCTACCAGGGTTTCAAGAAGCGAAAACCCGCCTGCCGAATCGGTGCGCGCCCGTGCGAGGCCGCGTTTCATGGAAAGCATGCCCCCTCCTAGTTCGGGTCGGACAAGTAACTGGTCAAGGTGACAATCGGCCGCGCCGCGCCCGTGTTGACGGAAAGCATCGAATAAACGGAAACGGAAATTTGAATCATCGGCGGGCCGCCCGTTGGCGGCAGGTCAGTGATTTGCCACATGCGGACGTAACCCACCGAAGTTCCGGCGAGCGCCGAGCAGCCCGAGCCCGGCCCTCCGGCCGGCAGTTGAAGCCCGTCCACGCTCAAGAAGTCAATGTAGCCGACGGAGGAACCGGAGGACGGGCAAATGGGTTGTGGCAGCGGCCCTGTGCTTCCTCCGGCCAGCAAGCCTTGCTCCCAACCCGTGGCGTTCATGTTGGTGGTGTTGCAGCTTGCCGGCTGCAAGCCGGCGGCTTGCGTGCAGGCATTGAAATCAAGGGAAAGGAGCTTTTCCATTTTGTCCTGGGCGTAAATGGTGGCGCGGGTGACTTCGGTGCCTCGATTCTTGTTGGTGACGGTGGCCTCAAAGATCAAGCTGCCCAGCCCGAAAACGCCGATCAGGGCAATCACCACGGCGATCAAGGCTTCGATAAGCGTCGTTCCGCGGTCTGTCGAGCGGGTCATCTCCCGACCGAGCCCTGCCTTGTGTCCGACCGTCATAACCTGTTCGCCTATTTTCCGTTCCACGCTGCACTCACGGGATTCCATAACCATGTTGAGACTGCTCCTCCTACGGCAACCGTCACCGCCTCGACCATTTGAGCGGAGTTGGTGATATAAACCACATATCCGCCGTTGCTGGCAGGGCCTCCGGTGTTGTTCACCGGCGCGCCTCGGGTATTGAAGTAGATGTACAGCGGGTCGGGACAAGGATTCGGGTCAGCCTGAATTTCGCCCGGGTAAGATGTCACCGAGGTCGGTCGGCAGCTTGCAAAGCTATCGCCTTGGGAAATGTACTGCATGCCCCCGACGATCCGAGGCGTCGAGTATGAGTTGTAGGGCGAAGTGCAAGCGGGGTCAACGGTGGCCGGAGTGTTTCCGCAAAGTTGCTCCTCCCAATAAAATCCCCCCGCGACGTCAATTCCCACGCGGTAAGGCGCAAATTGTGAAGCAGCCTGCATTCGCGCGACGTTGAGCGTACTGGCCAGCGAGATGGAATCCTCGTTGAGTCGGTAATCCTTGATGGCGTTGAGGGCCTGCGGAAGCGCAATAGCGGCAACAATAGCAAAAATCAGAATCACCACCAACATTTCCAGCATTGTAAAACCGGAACAGTGTTTCCTCACCCGCTCCACCTCCGACCGGTTTCCGAAGATCCGCGCTCTGCCGCGGCGTGATGAACGAACGATGGACTTGCTTTGCTGGCGTCTCCGCGCCCGGCTTGATCCCCTACCGCTGGAATGTAATGTAAACCAGCCCAGGCTTAGAATCAAGCCCCAACTTGCGGGTTTACCCTCTGATTAACTTGCAATTTGGTGGCCGTGCCCTCGCACGCTATCCCTTTGATAATTCAGGCCACAACCGCTTCCTGATTCCGAAATAATGACCGGAATTGGCGCCTAGCTGACGATTTTCGTCACTCTCCCCCGGCGCTGACTCCTTTCGAGCCAGGACACTAGAGGCGCCGTCCCCGCGCCCGTTCATTGAGCCTTGCAGCTCTTTCACCCTTCACTTCACCATATCTGACAGCGTTCGCCCGCCGGCCTCACCATGGGGCTACCGGCAGGGCACCCAAACGCCTTGGCAAAGGCCGGCATATTCGATGGCGCAGCGAATGCTCGGATAAATCCCAACGGGTGAGGGTCAACGCTTAATAACAGTCGAGCGAACTGAGGCCGTATATTGGTGGCCCAAATCTGGGCATAACTGATAAAGAATCGCTGATCGGGAGTGTAGCCGTCAATCTTGGGCGCATTGGCTCGGCCTTCGGGGGTCTTTTTGAACGCCTTGTACGCAATGGTCAGTCCGCCCAAGTCGGCGATGGCTTCGCCCAAAACTAGTTTGCCGTTCTCATGCTGATGGCCGATGGCCACATAGTGGTCGAACTGATTCACGATGCATTGGGCGCGCGCCATAAACCGTTTAAGGTCCTGCGGCGTCCACCAGTTCTTCAAATTGCCGTGGGCGTCAAATTGCCTGCCCTGGTCATCAAAACCGTGAGTCATCTCGTGACCGATGACGGCGCCAATCCCACCGTAATTGACCGCATCGTCGGCTTTTGGGTCAAAGAACGGCGGTTGCAGAATGCCGGCCGGAAACACAATTTCATTCATCTGAGGATCGTAATAGGCATTCACCGTTGGCGGCGTCATTTGCCATTCCGTGCGATCCACCGGCTTACCGATTTTGTTGACATCGTGACGGAAATCGAAGCGGTCGCCGTTAAGAAAATTCACAATGTAAGGGCCTTGGACCACATGAAAGGCGGAGTAATCACGCCACTTGTCGGGATATCCGATTTTCAGCATCATGGCGTCCAACTTGGCCAGAGCGGCCTGCTTTGTGCTGGGGCCCATCCAGGGCAAGGTCCGGATGTCTTGCCGAAGTGTGTCCTGCAAGTTATGAACCATTTGGAGGGCACGGGCTTTCGCCGAAGGCGGAAAATACTTCTTCACATATTCCTTCCCCAACGCGAAGCCGAGTTCACGGTCGGTAGCTTGAACGCAGCGTTGCCAGCGAGGCAGAATTTCCTCGGTTCCGCTTAGGATGCGGCCGTTGAAGTTGAAGTTTTCCTTGACGAAAGGTGAAGAAAGCGCCGGCGCCGCGTGGTTGATGAGATGCCAACGGAGATAGATTTTCCAGTCGGATAAGGGCAAAGAGGTCATCATCTGGTTGACGGTTTGAAGGAATTTCGGCTGCATGACGTCCAGGGTGGAAATGCCCGGCTTGCCAACCTTCGTGAAGAACTGCGGCCAGGAAAAATGAGGCGTCAGCCCCCGCAATTGCTCAATGCCCATCTTGTGGTAGGTTGTGACAGGATTGCGAAGCTGAACGGGCGTCATTGAGGCCAGGGCCAGTTCGGTTTCCATTTTCATCACCGTGGCGGCTTCAGAGGCGGCTTTAGCCGAAGGGTCACCCAAAAGTTCAAACATTTTGGCGACATGGGCCACGTACTCTTGGCGTATCTTGACGGATTTCGGATCCGTCTTGGTGTAATAGTCACGGTCCGGCAAGCCCAACCCGCCTTGGCCAATTCCAGCAATCACCTGCGAGCTGTTCTTTTCATCCTGCGTTGAGCCAAAGCTGAACACCGCGTTGACTTCCATCCGCTGAAGGCGAGCAATCTCCTCTTGCAGGCTTTGGAGGTTGTGGATGGCGGCGATGCGTTGGAATTCAGGCTCAAGGGGCTTGATCCCCGCTTGCTCGATAGCGGGCCGATCCATGCAACTGGCGTAAAAATAGCCGATTTTCTGGGTGTCCGACCCCGGCGCCGCGGAATTGTCGCGAGCCGCTTGCTCCAAAATCTGATGCAGCTCTTCACGGTCTTTGATTTGCAACTCGTTGAACATTCCCCAGCTCGGGTACTGCGGCGGCACAGGATTGTTCTTGGCCCAATTGCCATCTGCAAACTGAAAGAAATTCGTGCATGCACTGACCTTGGTATCCATCATGCTGGGGTCAAACGCCCGCAGCTTGGGAATGACCGGCGTTGAGTTCGCGGCCTTCGTGCGAGCCGGGCTTCCCCAAATGGCAGCCTGCCGACCGCTCCTCAAAATGCCAAGCCCCACAACCGCCATGACCACCACACTGGCTGCGCCCTTCCAGGTTGTTTTCATGCCTGCTCACCTCATGAGGATTCATCCCGATAGCCAACCCAGCGTTCAAATGGCCGATTATAATTCGACGACGGATGCATGTGGCAAATAATTCGCCCGGCCACGATCTTTCGTTGCCCCCGCTCTGAAATTTGAGTACTATCGCCTGTCCGCTCGGCCTGTTTTCTCCATAACGCCGAGGCCGAGACGGAGTGCATGGATGGACGCCACCGCGTCATACAGCCCTGAAAAACCTGTGCCGGCTCGTCGCAGCGGGCTCGGTCGAGCCATTACCACGGTTGGGTCGCTGCTGGCGCTCCTCCTTGCGGGAGCCATTGGCTGGTTCTATTGGCGGGCGCGAGTCAGCCTGCCCCAACTTGACGGAACCATTTACCTTGACGGCCTTAAGCAGCCGGCCGAAGTTTTGCGGGATATTCACGGCGTTCCTCATATCCGTGCCCAGTCAATTTCCGACCTGATGTTCGCGCAGGGTTACGTCACGGCCCAAGATCGGCTCTGGCAGATGGACATGAGCCGCCGCATGGCTTTCGGCGAGCTGGCGGCCATTCTCGGTCCGCGAGCGCTGCACAGTGATATTGAAAACCGCAAGCTCGGTTTTCGGGAGGTCGCCGAGCACGCCGTGCAGGAACTGGATCCCGGCTCTCGCCGCCTTCTGGCCTCCTATAGCGATGGCGTCAATGCGTTTATTTCAACCCACCTGAACCGATTGCCCATTGAGTTTGTCATCCTCCACTACCGGCCAAAGCCGTGGCGGCCGGCGGATTGTTTTGCCGTTGCGCTCAACATGATGAAGACGTTGAATTCTTCCTGGCGGCTGGACCTGATGCGGGAGTTGATCCTCGACCGCGTCGGCCCGCAGCTTTATCAGGACATGTTTCCTGACAGTTCGCCCCTCGACCACCCCGTTGCCGAGATGGTGCCAGGCCCGGTGCGGGCCGTCCAGCCGAGCGAGCAGGGAGTTTTGGCGGAGCGTCGCGAGCCCCTGGAGGTGATGGCGGAGCTTTCCTTGGGCGACTGGATTCAAACTTGGGGCGGAAGGAGCCTGGGGGTGGGCAGCAACGACTGGGTCGTTAGTGGCGCTCACACGCAATCCGGTATGCCGCTTCTCTCCAACGACCCGCACCTTCACCTGGGCGTTCCGAGCGTGTGGTATCAAATTCAGCTCGAGTCGCCGCAAGTGGACGTCATTGGCGTGAGCCTTCCGGGGATACCGGCGGTCATTATCGGGCACAATCAAAGCATCGCCTGGGGCATGACGAATACCGGCCCTGATGTGCAGGATCTATTTATTGAGAAATTCAATCCCCAGCACCCCAATGAATATCTCGACAACGGTCAATGGCGCCGCGCGGAGGTGCGCCATGAGGTGATCCAAGTGCGGGGCCGACCCGAGCAAATGCTGACGGTTCGCGTGACGCGGCACGGTCCCATTATCTCCCACCTGGGCGGGCGCGACTTGGCCCTCGAATGGACGGCTCTGCAGCCGCACGCTCTCAGCATTGACACATTCCTGAAGCTGGATGAAGCGCAAAATTGGCACGAGTTCAAGGCAGCGCTCCGAACCTTCAGCGGCCCCGAACAGAACATGGTTTACGCCGACACTCAAGGCAACATCGGCTATTACGCACCGGGCTGGGTGCCCGTGCGCAAGAAGGGCGACGGGTCGCTGCCGGTCCCCGGCGACACTGGGCAATATGACTGGGAAGGTTACATTCCCTTTCAAGACCTTCCCCACGCCTATAATCCGCCCTCGGGCATCATCGCCACAGCGAACAGCCGAGTGGTCCCGCGCGGCTATCCTTATTTCATTACCCATGACTGGGAAGCACCGTGGCGCACCGCTCGCATCTACCAACTGCTGGACGCAGGGCACAACCTGACCGTCGCCGACATGCTGCGAATTGATTCGGATATCTACTCGCTTGAGGACAAATGGATAGCGCGCTGGCTCATCCGGGCGGGAAAAGCCGAGCCCCCACAAAACGCTCAGGCACGGGAGGCGTTAGAAATTTTGGAAACATGGGACGGCCAGGCGCGCATCCATTCTCCGTCGCCCTTGATCTGCAAGTTTGCCCGGCGGGCGCTCTTGGAGCGGCTGCTACGCCCCAAGCTCGGCAACGACGCCCGATTTTACCATTGGGGATTGCGCTATACGTTTGTGGATAACGTCCTCCGCAACCAATGGACGCGCTGGCTGCCGCCGGGAGACGCCAACTTTAATGTGACGTTGATGAAGAGTCTCCAGGACGCCTTACGACGGATCACGCAGCTTACCGGAACAGCCAACCCGCAGCGTTGGCAGTGGGGCAAGACCATTCCCCTGCTCTTCCGCCATCCGCTGGACCGGCTGCCTTTGATGAGATACCTGTTCGATGTCGGGCCGTTCCCGCAGCGTGGCATGTCCACCACGATCAAGGCCACCACGCCAGACTTGGGCCCTTCCATGCGAATGGTTGTTGACTTCGCCCACTTAAACCATTCAGTCAATAACCTTCCGCTCGGCGAGTCCGGTCAAGTTTTCAGTCCTTATTATCAGGACCAATTTTCGGCATGGTACCACGGCCGGAGCTTTCTCATGCCTTTTTCAGACCGGGCGGTGGATAAGGCAGCCATGCACAAGTTGACGCTGGAGCCGGCCGGCACTCAGCCTGAAAGGTCGCCCCATGAATAGCCCACTCTCCCTAATTTCTCGCCCGCCGAGCCGACCGCTTACGGCATCGCGCGGCGCCGCTCAATTTTACGCTACGCGGGTTTCGTCGCGCCCTCGGAAGGAACCTTTGAACTATCGTCATAAATGGCTGTGCCCGCTTTCGGCTCAGCCTGGGGCGGTGACCCTCCTTGTCTTGATGTCGCTCTTGTCAACCGCCGCATCGGCCGCCGCGCAGATTTCAGTGCCTCGGCCTTTAACGATTGCCTATCATCTCATCCTCAAACGCCCCACGGCCCACCTGATGCAAGTGGAGATCACGGTGGGCAACATTTCCACTCCCTCGGTAGAATTCGTTCTTCCTCGCTGGGCGCCCGGACGTTACGCAATTTACAATTTTGCCAAAAACGTGCAGCAGTTCGAAGCCACCAACGCGCAGCGCCAGCCTCTCCCTTGGAGCCAACCGGACGACACGTCGTGGAAAGTGAATACCCAGAACGCGGGCGGAGAGGTGGAAGTTAGCTATCGCGTTTACGGCAACGACCTTACCGGCTCATTCTCTCAATTCGACACCACCCATGCCGCCGTCAATGGAGCGTCCGTCTTCATGTACGTGGCTGGCCACAAGCCGAACCCAGTCACGTTGACCGTCGAGGCGCCCGCCGGTTGGAAAATCGTCAGCGGCTTTTCCCTTTCTACGAGCCAGAGCACCTTTCAGGTTCCGGATTATGACGTGCTGGTGGATACGCCGCTCGAAATTTCACCGCACTTGATGATTCAAGAATTCCACGACCGCGGGAAAACTTTTCGCGTGGCCGTGCACAGCTTCGATCCGCAAGACACCAACATTCAACCGTTAGTGGAGGGCGTCAAGAAGATTGTCGCCACGGAAATGGCCATGATGCCCACGCCCGATTTCTCCAGCTACACTTTCATTTTCCACTTCGCTCCGGATATCCCGATGGGCGATGGCATGGAGCATCTGAATTCCACGGATATTATCATTCCCGCCAGTTTATCGAACGGTGGGCTTAGCGAGGCTCTGGAAATTGCGGCGCATGAGTTTTTCCATCTCTGGAACGTCAAACGGCTGCGACCGGCGGGGCTGGGGCCGTTCAATTACCGCTGCCCGGTGTACACCCGATGCTTGTGGTTCGTGGAGGGCATCACGACCTACTATTCCTACCTTGTCCTTTTGCGTAGCGGTCTGTGGACGCGCTCCGAGTTCCTGCATCATCTGGGCCGCCAAATCCGCCGCCTGAGGCGCGATCCCGGCCGCCGCTTAATGTCCGCCGACAGCTCGAGCTTCCATGCCTGGTTCTACGATCGGGCGCCCGAAATGCAAGAGACCAACTTCGCCAACGACACCATCTCCTATTACACCAAGGGTGCCCTTCTCGGCATGTTGCTGGACTTGGAGATTCGCGCCGACACTGACGGACGGAAAACTCTGCTGAATGTCCTTCATCGGATGTATCGCCAGTTCTATGAATCGCCGGCGACCACCTACTATGGACCCGGTCGCGGCTACCACCAGCGGGATATCCTGAATGCGGTCAATCAAGTGGCAAGAAAAAACTTTGCCGGTTTCTTTGCCCGCTACGTTGCCGGAACCGCGCCTCTGCCTTACGATGCCGTGTTGGCCGACGCCGGCTTAAAACTCGAAACGGCCGTGGCTCCTGGCACACCGCCGAACCTGGGAGCCTCCGTCACACCGGTGGATACGGGGATGAAAATTGTCTCCATCCGTCCGGGCGGCCCCGCCGACCGAGCCGGTTTGAGCCGCGACGATATCCTGATTGACTTGGACAATCGCTCCCTGGCGATTCATAGCTTGAAAAGGATGTTGGAAATTTATCCCCCTGGCGCGCGAGTTCCCTTCACCGTCCAGCGCCACTTGGCGCATCACATGATTTGGGTCACCTTGGGGCCGCCCAGGCCCAATGTTTACCGCATCGTCAACCTGCCCGGCGCCACCGCCGGCCAGATTGCCCTCCGCAGGCAATGGCTTCGTTGAAGGGTAAGGCGCGAGCGTCGCCTTGCCTATTGCGTGCGCCGCTTGCGCGCTTCGCGCAACCAAAAACCCGTGGCAACCGCAAGAATCACGATTCCGAAAAGCAGCAGGGTCAGTTGATCCATTCGCGCAAGCAGGTGAACGATCCGCGGCCATCGGTTGCCGATAGCGAACCCAATGCTTGTCATAACGATGGCCCACACCGTCGCGCCGCTTACATTGCAGATGAAAAACAAGCCATACGGCATCTGAAAGACGCCTGCTAAGATTCCCGCGAACACGCGCAGGCCGGCGACGAAGCGGCCTCCAAACACGGCCCAAGGGCCGTATTTCAGCACGGCGGTTTCAGAACGTTCAAAGGAGTGGGCCAGCCACGGCAGTCGCTGGAACAAGCCCGCCAGCAGATTCCGCCCTGCTGCCCGACCAATCCAATACCCGAGGTTATCACCCAGCGTCGCCCCGGCGATGCCAACCAGAATTGCCGGCACAAGCTGCAGGTGGCCTTCCCACGCGAGAAAACCCGCAAACAACAGAACCGTTTCCCCGGGAAGCGGGATGCCTGCGTTCTCCAGCATGACCCCAAAAAAAATCACCCAATAGCCGTAGGCGCTAAAGTCGTGCGCGAGGGTTGGATGAGCGACTTGTGCCACGATAAGTTGACGGGGTGGGGCCCCCGGGTTAGCCGATTATCATACCCCGAAGCGCGTGGTCGCCGATAAGTATTCCGAAGGCCCATCAGCCTACGACGGGCTTTTAATGTGGCCCTGCATTGGGGGCCGTGCTAAACTACGAATATTGTGCGGCTGCCCTTCATTGAGAAAATTCAGGAACGTGTTGCGGTGGGCGATGGGGCGATGGGCACCATGCTTTACGCCAAAGGCATTCCCCTGCACCGCTGCTTTGATGAGCTCAATCTCAGCGCGCCCCAATTGGTGAAGGAAGTCCATCTGGGCTATGTGCGCGCGGGCGCCGAACTGATTGAGACCAATACCTTTGGCGCCAATCGCTATCGTTTGGGCAAATTTGATCTGGCCGAAAAAGTCCGCGAAATCAACCTCGCCGGTGCCCGCCTGGCGCGCGAAGTAGCCGGGGAAGAAATTTACGTCGCCGGCTCTGTGGGGCCGCTGGACATCCGCCTGGAGCCGCTCGGACCCACTTCGCTCGAGGAAGCACGCGCGGCTTTCCGTGAACAAATTGTGGCTTTGGTTGAAGGCGGCGTGGACCTCATCATCATTGAGACCATGAGCAGCATGGAAGAGGCGCATCAAGCCCTCCTCGCCGCCCGCGACGTCGCCAGCCTCCCGGTCATCGTGCAAATCACGGTGGGCGAGGACGGCAGCACACCCTCTGGCGCGCGGCCCGAGGATTTTGCCCGGCATCTGGATGCATGGGGCGCTGACCTTATAGGCGTTAACTGTAGCCTCGGGCCGGCCATTGTCCTGGAAACGTTGGAACGCATGGCCGCCGTCACCACGAAAAAATTGACGGCCCAACCCAATGCCGGCTTGCCCCAAATGATCGGTGGACGGAGCCTCTACCTCTGCTCGCCGGAATATATGGCAGGCTACGCGCAGCGGTTTATTGAAGCCGGCGCGAGGCTGGTCGGCGGTTGCTGTGGGACCACGCCGGAACACATCCGTGCCATGAAAACGGCGGTTCGCGCGCTCACCCCGCGGGGCGGACGCATCAGCGTGGAGAATCCCCCGCGGTCAGTCCAAGCCTTGCCGCCCGTGAACGTCGAAAGCCGCTCCCGGCTGGGGGCCAAGCTGGCGCAAGGCGAATTCCCCCTCATCGTTGAAATGACGCCGCCCAAAGGCTGGGACGCAGCCCGCGAACTCGAAGGCGCCGTTTACCTACGCGGGCAAGGCGTTGACGCTGTGAACCTTCCTGATGGGTACGGTTCCACAGTTCGGATGAGCGCGCAGAGCCTAGCGGTTCTGATCCTGCAGAAGACCGGCCTTGAGCCCGTGCTGCATTTCAGTTGTCGCGGGCGCAATCTGCAAAGCCTTCAATCGGATCTGTTAGGAGCCTATGCTGTGGGCCTACGCAATATTCATGCCGTCACCGGAGAGGTGCCTCCCTTCGCCACGCTCCCCGCCGGCACCACGGTTTTTGACATTGATTCGGTCGGTCTGGTCAACGTTCTTTCTAACCTTAACCGCGGACTCGACGCGGGTGGACATCCTCTGGGGGCGCAGACCGCGTTTCTGATCGGGGTCGGGCTGAATCCCTATGCGCTGAATCTTGACGAGGAGCTTCGGCGTTTCCGCTACAAAGTCGAAGCCGGGGCCAATTTTGCCCTCCTTCGGCCGGTGTTTGACGTTAATCGGGTGCGGGTCTTCTTGCAACGTCTCCAAGAAAGCGGGATTCCGCGAATTCCCTTGCTGGGCAACATTTACCCGCTCACCAGCTTTCGAAGCGCTGAGTTTATGAATAATGAAATGAGCGTCCCGGTTCCGGCCGCCTTTCTGGAGCGAATGCGCAAGGTGGACACGGGCGATCGCGCGCGAGCCGAGGGCGTCAAAATCGCCCAGGAGCTTTTGCTCGAGATGCGCGAACTGGTGCAAGGCATCCAGATTGCCGCTCCCTTTGGACGCTATGCGCTGGCGGTGGAAGTCGCACAGGTTTTGGGCACTGTCCCCCGTGCGGATGCGGCGCGCCCCGGACTGACGGCTGAGGTCTGAGTAGCCGGAAGCTTCTTTCCGTCGCGACCGTGAAGGAGATTTTTGGCCGCCGCCATCTGAGAATCATGCACACGGGTTCAAAAGCTGCCAAACCGGACTCTTTTGAGAAAAACCTTGAGCGACTGGATGCCATCGTCCGCCAGCTTGAGGACGCTTCCCTGCCCCTCGAAAAAGCTCTTCAACTCTACGAGGAGGGAATGAAGCTTTCTGCGCTTTGCCATCAGCAACTCGAAGAGGCCGAAGGGCGCGTGCAAGCGCTCGTGAAGCGGGCTGACGGCAAAATCATCTCTCAGCCCTATGAGACGGGCGAGAAGGAGTCTGATTCCGAGTGATGGCCTCGGCACAAATCCGTTCCACTTGGGAAGGGGTTCAAACCTCGGTCGAGCGTGAACTGGACCGCTTGCTTCCACGAGCTGACGTTTACCCTCCGTCCATCCACCAAGCCATGCGGCATTCCATTTTTGCCGGAGGCAAGCGGCTTCGGCCTATCCTGTGCATCGAATCAGGCCGTCTTGTTGAGGGGCCGGAAGCTTCGCTGGTTCGGATCGCTGCCGCGCTGGAGATGATCCACACGTACTCTCTGATTCACGACGATCTGCCCGCGCTCGACAACGATGATCTTCGCCGAGGCCAGCCGACCTGTCATGTAGCCTTCGGCGAGGCGACAGCGATTCTTGCCGGGGACGCGCTGTTGACCCTGGGCTTTCACGTGCTTACGGAACTTCCGGAAGTGCCGTCAGAAAGGCAGGTGCGAATCCTTCAAGAGATCTCCAAGGCGATTGGGACGCCGGACGGCATGATCGCCGGGCAGGTGGCCGATTTGGAAGCTTCTCGGCAGGCCACGACGACCGCTTCTCTCGAGTTTATTCACCGCGCCAAGACCGGGGCCCTGCTGCGGGCTTCCGTCCGGGCGGGCGCTTTGGCCGGCCACGCTTCGGCCGACGACCTAGACCGCCTCACGCGCTACGGGGAAAGTGTGGGGCTGGCCTTCCAAATTGCCGATGATTTGCTGGATGTGCTTGGCTCAAGCGCGGAGCTTGGCAAGAAAACAGGCAAAGATAGCCGTCAGGGCAAGGCGACCTATCCCGCGCTTTACGGCATCGAAGAATCGCGGCGCCGTGCCCGGCAGCTCGTTGAGGAAGCCTGTGGGTTGCTCGAACCCTACGGCGAGCGGGCGGAGCGGCTCCGCGAGATCGCTCGCTTTTTAATCGAGAGGACATCCTGATGGAGTACCGATTCCTGCCCCAAATTGATTCGCCAGCCGACCTCAAGAAGATTCCCCGCGAGGATTTGCCGCGGGTAGCCGAAGAACTCCGTGATTATTTGATTTCCGTGGTTTCCAAGGTGGGTGGGCACTTGGCTTCGAGCCTCGGCGCCGTGGAGTTGACGTTGGCCCTGCACTACCTTTTCGACACGCCCCAAGACAAAATCGTTTGGGACGTTGGACATCAAACCTATGGACATAAGGTTCTGACAGGCCGGCGCGACCGCCTTCCCACCATTCGCCAGTACGGCGGCATTTCCGGCTTTCCGGTGCGTGATGAAAGCCCTTATGACGCCTTCAATGTGGCGCATGCCGGAACGGCCATTTCGGGCGCGCTCGGCATGGCCGTGGCGCGGGATTTGAAGGGAGAAGATTTCTATGTCGTCGCGGTGGTTGGCGATGCGGGTCTGACCGCAGGCGTGGAGCTTGAAGGCATCAACAACCTTGGCAATCTTCAGAAAAAAGTCCTGGTCATCTTGAACGATAACGAGATGTCCATTTCCCCCAACGTCGGCGCGTTGGCTGGCTATCTGAACCGCATTGTTCACGGACAAGCCTATCATCGGCTCAAAGAGGAAGTCGAAAAGATGATGTTGGCGGTTCCCCGCCTGGGCCCGCGACTGCTCCGTCTTTCCAAGGACATTGTGGAATCCGCCAAAGCCGTGCTGATCCCCGGCCTCGTCTTTGAGGAATTGGGGTTTGATTATGTCGGCCCTATCAACGGCCATAACCTGGATGAACTTTTGGACGTCATCGCGCGGGTCAAGGACAATCCCACACCCACCCTGCTGCACATCGTCACGCAAAAGGGCAAAGGTTACCCCCACGCGGAGAAACTGCCGGTCAAGTTTCATGGCGTGACGCAGTTTGATGTGGCGACGGGAGTCTTTCACAAGGCCCCGACCAAAGCCCCCGCTTATACGGCGGTCTTTGGCCAGGCTCTGACGGAGCTGGCGGCAAACGATGCGCGCATCGTAGCTATCACCGCGGCCATGGCCGAGGGCACGGGCCTGGTGGAATTCGCCAAGCGATTCCCCGACCGATTTTTTGACGTCGGCATTGCGGAGCAGCACGCCGTCACCTTCGCGTGTGGTCTGGCGTGCGAAGGGATGCGGCCGGTGGCGGCGATCTACTCGACGTTTTTGCAGCGCGCCTACGACCAGGTCATCCACGATGTTTGCCTGATGCGGGCGCCGGTGGTTTTCGCGGCCGATCGCGCCGGCATTGTCGGTCAAGACGGTCCCACGCACCACGGCCTTTACGACATCGCCTACCTTTCCGCCTTGCCCGGGATGGTCGTGATGGCCCCCAAGGATGAAAACGAACTCCGCCATATGCTGTACACGGCCCTGCAATTAGACGGCCCGTCAGCCGTGCGCTACCCCCGCGGCAACGGCATCGGCGTCGCCATGGATTCAGAGTTCAAGAAACTGGACATCGGCAAAGGAGAAATTCTGCGGGAAGGCAGCGACATCGCCATCCTCGCCCTGGGCAGCATGGTTTATCCTTCGCTCGAAGCGGCGGAGCGGCTGGAAGAGGCTGGCATCCACGCCACGGTCATCAACGCCCGATTTGCCAAACCCCTCGACGAGGAACTCATCGGCTGCCTGGCATCGGAGAAGGAGTTCCTGGTGACGGTCGAGGAAGGCACGGCATCCGGCGGCTTTGGCGCTCACGTCGCGGCTCTGCTCCAAGACCGAAAGATCCCGGCCAGCCTCCTGCGCATCGCCGTTCCGGATCGCATTATTCCCCATGGCGCCCCCAATCTTCTTCACGCCAAATACGGCCTGGATGCGGATGGCATCGTCGAGCGTGTTCAGAAATTTGCCAACGAGTCTCCAAGCCGCCCCCTGGTGAGGCACCGATCCTCGACGATCGGGTAATCCCGCGCCGCGAAGAGCTGCCATGCAAGGGTGGAGCCGGCCAGCCTCAACTCTCCGGCTCAAGTGACGAGCGGTCCTTAGCCGGTGCCATGATTTTTGTCGCTTATCCCTCCACAATGTCCAAATTGCGGCATTCTAAAGTTCGTCTTGACCGCTTGCTCGTCGAGCGGGGACTGGCAGGCTCGCGCGAGAAAGCTCAGGCGCTCATCTTGGCAGGTCAAGTGTTGGTGGAAAACCAGAAGGTCGAGAAGGCCGGCGCGCAAGTCAACTCCGCTGCGAGGATCCAACTTCTTGGCGAACCGATGAGATTCGTCAGCCGCGGCGGCATTAAACTCGATGGGGCATTGGATTTCTTTCACGTCGAAGCGGCGGGAAAGGTCTGCCTGGATATCGGGGCCTCGACCGGCGGCTTTACAGATTGCCTGTTGCAGCGCGGCGCCCGCAAGGTTTATGCCTTGGACGTGGGTCAAAACCAACTGGCTTGGAAATTGCGCTGCGACCCGCAAGTAGTCTCGCTCGAAGGCGTCAACGCCCGTTATCTTGGCCCGAACGCGATTGGGGAAAAAATTGACCTGGTCACCATGGACGTTTCATTCATTTCCGCCACGCTGATTCTCCCCGTCGTCCCACCCCTTTTGGCCTCGGAGGCTGAGGTTATGATATTGGTCAAGCCTCAGTTCGAAGTTGGGAGAGAGCAAGTGGGCCGGGGCGGAATCGTTCGGGATAGTCGGCTGCATGCTCAAGCGATTCGGAAGGTGGCTGCAAAACTTGAAGAGCTTGGGTTTACTGGACTTGCAACCTCGGAAAGCGTCCTTCCGGGAGCCACCGGCAACCGCGAGTTTTTCTTACTTGCCCATTGGAGACAAAGAATTGAAACCCAGGATTGACCGTTGAATAATTCTGCTCGTAGGTCATCGTTCCACGACGCTCGTGAGCAGCCTGCTACAATACGGCAGCGTCACGAAGGAGCTAATCGTCTTCTAAGTTGAAAGGGGCACGTCCATGTCCATTAAGAGAGTCGGAATTATCTCCAAACCCAAGAAAACCGAAATCCGCGACATTGTGCCAGGCCTTGTGGAGTGGCTGCGAGCGCGCCAGATTGAAGTGTTGATTGACAAGGAGACCGGAGCGATTTTAGACGACGCCGGTAAGTGCTTCACCCGCAACGAGTTGCCGAGCCGCGTGGATCTGCTCGTGGTGCTGGGAGGAGATGGAACGCTGCTCGCCGCGGCCCGTGCGCTGGACCGTAACAACGTCCCCATTCTTGGAGTGAACCTTGGGGGGCTGGGCTTCCTTACCGTCATCTCGCGGGAAGAACTTTATTCTGCGCTCGAAGCCGTCCTGGCAGGCCGCTCCCGAAGCGAGAAACGGGTTCGTCTTGAGGGCCAATTGATTCGGGCCGACGAAGTTCTCTCCAACTTTCGTGCCCTCAACGACGTCGTGCTCAACAAAGGGGCTATCGCGCGGATTCTGGATTTCGACGTTTCGGTGGATGGAACCTTCATTTCTACCTTCAAATCCGACGGCTTGATTGTCTCCACCCCCACCGGCTCGACGGCCTATTCCTTGGCGGCCGGCGGTCCGATCATCGCGCCGGCGGTCGAATCGTTTCTGGTGACTCCCATCTGCGCCCACACGCTCACCTATCGCCCGTTAGTCCTTCCGGACACCTCCGTGATCGAAATCGTCGTCAAGAGTCAGCGCGAAGCCGCCTACCTCACCGTGGATGGGCAAATCGGATTTGCTACGCACAGCGAGGACGTTGTCCGGCTTCGCAAATCCGACTCCTTTGCCGAGCTCATCCAACCGGCGACAAAACATTACTTTGAAATCCTGCGTGACAAGCTCATGTGGGGAGAACGCTGACGAGCCGAAGGCCATGAAGCAAAATAAAAGGCCCTGGAACTGGGGATTTCCAGGGCCTTCGAGGTGAGGGGTAGGGTCAGACTTACTCGTGAGCCTTGATGACGCGATACGGCGGCATTGGCCGCTCCCACAGAATATGCGCATCGGCGGCATCATGGGGGAAGTATGGCGTTGAGCGCTTGTTATCCGGCATGAGGACCACATCCACCCGGCGGTTGGTAGCCAGGTAGTCGTCGTACCAGAAGCGCATCTTCGCAGGTGCCTGCGGGTTCTTGGCTTCGAGAGCCTTCACGTCGCTGAGGCTAAGTTCCTTGGTTTTGCCGTAGGCTTTGATACTGATCGCATCGGCAGGGACTCCCTGCGACACCAAGTAACTCTTCACAACCTCGCCGCGCCGCTCGGAAAGGACCTTGTTGTAATAGAGCGGGCCACGAACATCGGCATGAGCTTCCAGGATCAGGCTGGCGTTGGGATTGGAATTGTGGTAGGCGATAAAGGTGCTGGCCAGCTTGTTCAGCTCTTCCCGCTGGCTATTCAGCAAGCCATCGTGAGGATGGGCAGGCGATGGCCAGTTGGTCGGGAAGAAAATGCTGTACAGAGCGACCTCGTGGTGGGCTGCTTCAATCAGACCGGTAATATGGAGAGTCGCCGTTTCCGTCGCCGTTCCACCGCAGGCGTTGGTGGCGGTGAGAGTGTAAGTATCCGTCTCATCCACAGGGCCTGGGGTGGTCTGTTTGGGAGTCGGCGTGAGGGTTCGGCTGCCGCTGGTTGAAACCGTCCCGATGGGATCAATCGTAACCGTCTGGGCGTTGGTCGTGGACCAGGTCAGCGTGGCGGAGCCTTGTTCAACCACCTTGTTGCCGATCTTATGGTAGCGAACTTCGCTGGGCTCGATGCTGATCGAGGCTTCAATCGCTTTGTTGACCTCCACGGTGGAGCTCGATTTCACGATGCCGCCCGGACCGGACGCCGTAAAGTCATAGGTCGTGGTTTCCTTCGGAGAAACCGACTGCGTGCCGGAGGTGGCCACCTGGCCGATGCTGCTAATCTCCGCTCCCACCGCATTGGTGGATGACCACGTAAGCTGGCTGGAATCGCCGCAGTTGATGCTCGTGGGGCTGGCAGAGAACTGAGCCTTGACGGGAGCCACGGCGACCGTCGCGCTGGCGAAGCCTGCCTTAAAGCGCGGCAGCGAGCTAACCTTCTTGCCTTCCGACCAGGGCCGGGTTGTGCTCGCTCCATTCTGATTCACATGCACGATGGTCATCTCGTTGGGATGCACCGTGACATCGCCTGACCAGATGGTCTGCCCCCACCACGTGATGGTCATGTGCTGCGTCCCGGGGGGCATGACAAGCTGTTCTTTACCCGTCAAAAATTCATGGTCAAACTCGTCCACGTGGCCCACAAAATAGGCTGGCGTGCTCCCGTTCATTAACACGGCAGCGTGCGGCGGAGCACCTTTAATCTCAATCGCGCCCCAGGGAGGAGAAACTGGGCCGCCTTCGGGCTGCAACTTCACGCTCAAGTTGGTCACCTTGCCGGCATGAAGGTCCACCTTTTTGGTGACTGTTGTGTACCCGTAATTATGCACCGAGACGGTGTGTTCGCCCGGCGAAAGCCAAATAGTGCAAAGATGAGACATGGTGCAGTTGCCCTCCTTCAAAGCCGCACCATCCACGAAAACATACGCCTGCGGCGGACTAACGTGAATCCTCAGCTTGCCTTGGCGACCGCGACCGAAGGCCGGGGAAGTCCCGCCAAGCACAACCAGAAGCGCGAGTCCGAGAAGGAACGATGAGCTGCGTCGCGATTTCATTCGAACTACCTCCCTCAATCTTGAGTTCCTGCGAACGTGCAAGCTTGACAATAACTAAAACTAAAAGGGGGTCCCACTATCCAATCCAGAAGACTAGCAAGATACTCGCCATAAGTCAAACAAGATGATAGCACAAAAAATCAATCTCGGAGCCATGAGGCGACCCGGTTAGAGGAATTTTTTACACCCCCGCCCCCCAAATTTATCCTCCGATGTAGGCTCTACGGGTCAACCTAAAGGATGCTTTCGTCTGCCCCCTACCCCATCGGAACCGTAGAAGGGCCACCCGTAAACCGATGCAGACGGTACGCCACGTGGCCGGTTCGCGGCGCCCCCAAGCCCTCCAAAGCTCAAGCCGGTGGGGGTGGGTACAATCGGTCTTTCCAACGGACCCCCGTGCCGGCCAGCGTGAGAACTGCCGAAGTAACCGCAGCAGCGGAGTAAAACAAGGTCGCCAGCGGGAGCGCCAGAGCCCAAAGCGGCGAAAGACCTAGAAAGGTGACCAGCGGCGCATAAACCACCAAACTGACGGCAGCCGTGGCAGTAGCCAGCAGGAAGGGCGGGTCGTGCCGCAGTGGCGTTCCGTGCTTGAAGGCGCTCAGCAACAAAACGAGCGAGGCGGCCCAGGGCAAAACCGCAGCGCCCAGGCCAATGACGAGGCCGACCAAGGTGTTGCGGAGCGAAAAGCCCGTTCCCTCAAACGCCGTACGGGCCAAAGCCTCGAACATCTCCCGCCAGTCATCATACATGCGGGTGTGAAACAAGTCCTTGCCCACAGCCAGGTAAATCGTCCGCCCATTGCGCTTGAACATCTGGGCCATGCGAAGATCTTCGATCAGGGTTCCGCGCAACCGTTCATAGCCGCCCAAGGCGCGCAAATCTTCTCTCCGCATCAGGAGAAACGCGCCCACGCCCAGGGCACAGCGGGACTTGGGATGATTGACCAGGCGCAGCGGATACGCTAGAGCCAGCAAGAACGAAAAAATCGGAAGCACCGCACGTTCCGCCAAACAACCGTAGTCAAACTGTGGGGTAATGGAGACCAACCGGGCACCCGTCTGGGCTGCCAACGAAACGGCGACGCGAAGCAAGGCGGGGTGGGCAATGACATCCGCATCGGTGGCTAGCAGCCATTCGCCCGTGGCGGCTTTTTCCGCGAGACTGAGGGCATACACTTTGCCCCGCCAGCCGGGGGGTAATTCGTGATTGTGGATAACCCGCAGGCGACCTTGCACCTCCGGTCGGCGAGCATAGGCATCGGCGATGGCGGGGGTTCCGTCGGCGGAATCGTCGTCCACCAGGATGATCTCATAGTCTGGATAGTCCAAATTCAGCAGCGAACTCAGCGTGGCGCCGAGCGTCTTTTCCTCGTTACGTGCCGCCACCAGAATCGAAACTCGAGGGGCCGGCTGCGGCATGGGCAAGGACGTTGCCGGTCGGAGCACATTGAGGCCGCGCGCATTCCAGTAAAGAAACGCACCCGCTGTCAACCAGCCCAGCAACGCCAGCAGTAGAATCAGTTGAAGCATCGTCCCTTCTCTAGCCCCTCTAAAGTATAGATAATCCGAAGCCTCCTCGACAAGCAGGAAGATTAAAGCCCAATAGCGCCCCGGAGGATAGCGGTTGCAAACAAAGAATCGTGTTGTGATATAATGTTGGCCATGGCCCCGAAACCCATTCAACGCGAGCGAACCGAGACCCTGGCGGCCTCTCTCCAACGTTTGGCGCTGTTTCGTTATGAAATGCGCCGCTTCCTGCGTTTCAGCGAGCAGGCGGCCCGCGCCAACGGCCTGACGCCGCAACAGCACCAACTGCTGCTCGGAGTCGCCGGATTCACCGGCCGCGGCTGGGCGACGATTTCCGAACTGGCAGAATTTCTGCAGGAGCGCCACAACGCCGTGGTGGGTTTGGTGCAACGGGCCGCGCGGCAGGATTTGGTCCAAAAGAAGAACAGCCTGGATGACCGCCGAGTGATGGAAGTTCGCCTGACGGTGCGCGGCCGCCGCCTGCTGAGAAAGCTCACGGAGATGCACCTCGACCACTTGCGCCGACAACGCGCGCCGTGGAACCTGCGGCAAATTATCTTCCGATGACGTTATGAGCGCCGAAACAACCAACGCGCGCAAGCTCAAGATTTTTAATGTGTCCGGCTTGCGAAAATATCGGAACTTCCTCGAAAAGGGCCTGGCGGCCAACTATTCTCGTGACCTTTACAAGTGGCTGCTGATTTCGCCGGTGATTGGCGTTTTGGTGGGACTGGTGGTGACCGGCATCACGGTGGTCATCCTGGGGCAATTGTGGCCGCGCCTGCTGCGCTATGTTTTGGCGCACCATTGGGCAATTGTGCCGGTGCTATTGGTGGGCTTTGTGCTGGCGGGCCTCATCATGCAATTCTTCACGCCCAATCCCAACGAGCACTCCACCGAAGAGATTGTGGACTCTTATCACGAATATCAGGGCGACATTCAAATGCGGCCGTTTTTCCCGAAGCTACTGGCCGCCATCGCCACGGTCGGCTTTGGGGGCAGCGCGGCTTTGGAAGGGCCGAGCATCTACGCCGGTGGAGCGATCGGTTCCTGGTGCTGGGCCAAGTTGCGTCGCCTCGGAATCGAACCCCGCGACCGCCGTATCATGCTCATCAGCGGTGCCGCCGCAGGCATGGGGGCAGTTTTTCGCGCTCCTCTGACGGGGCTGGTGTTTGCCATCGAAATGCCTTACAAGGACGATCTCGCTCATGAAGCCGTCCTGCCGTCGCTCATCTCCTCGGTGGTGGCTTATGCCACGCTGGCGGCCTTTGTCGGATCGGGGACGCTGTTCAACTTTGCGAGCCACGCCTCTTATACCCGCAAAGACCTGCTTTGGTCGGCATTGCTGGGGTTGCTGTGCGGACTGGTGGCGATGGTCTTTGTGCTGATTTATCGCCGCGCGCGCGCCCTGGCCATCCGCGCCCGCATCCCTCACTGGAGCAAACTGGCCATCGGAGGCTTATTGACCGGGCTGTGTGGCCTCGCCTTCGTCTCCCTCTATCATGGTTCATTAATCCCGCTCGGCCCAAACTACGAAGCAGTTGGAGAAATTCTCTATCACCAGCACTCGAGCGGCGAACTGGTGACCTTTGCCGTGTCAAAGATGGCCGCGACCCTGTTTTCCCTCGGCTCGGGCGGCGTCAGCGCCATGTTCGTTCCGTTGTTCCTAACCGGAGGATCGTTGGGCGTGGCGTTTGCTCAGTCGCTCGCCCACAGCCCCGCCATTGAGCTTTACGCGGCCGTCGGTATGGCGGCTTTTCTTTCGGCGGGCTACAAAGCTCCCTTAACCGCCGTGGTCTTTGTGGCTGAGGCCACCGGAGGTCACGCTTTTATCATTCCAGCGCTGATCGGCGCGGCTGTGGCCTACGCCGTGTCAGGAGAGGCTTCCGCTTCCGAAGCGCAGCGCGTTCACGAAAGCGTGAAGGTTCAGGAATTGACGAATGTTTTGGTGAGTGAGGTTATGGAGCGACACCCCATCACGGTCCCGGCTTCAATGACGTTGCGGGAATTTGCCGACCGCATGGTGCCCCAACATCCTCACAGCACCTTTCCGGTCTATCAGAACCGCGAGCTGGTGGGCATCATCTCGGTGTGGTCGTTGAGCGAACAGCCGCCGGAGAAATGGGATCAAACTCTGATCCGTGAGGTGATTGACCCGGACGTCATCAAAATCGGGCCGGACTGCGACCTCATGGAAGCGCTGCGATTGCTGACCGCCCAGAAGCACCGCCAGCTTCTCCTGGTCGTGTCACCCACCGGAGAGCTGCAAGGGATTGTCACCAAAAGCGACATCCTCCGCGCCCTGCGCGCGGCCCGCGATAATGCCGTAGGCCACAAGCCCTCCCCGGAACCCGCACCAGCCAACGCCCCCCAGTAACTCAACGGGACATGGAAAACTCCGTCCCCCCCCTTAGTTTCAACCATCGGCCGCTCGATCCTGCTAAAATGTGGAGGGGAGATTTGCGAAAGAACTTCCCAAGGGGGATGATCTGGTCGAAGTCGAAGCCTTGCTCACCGGAAATTGGCGCGGCGCAACCTCGGCCCTGATCTCGGACCGACGCCATTACTGGGTGGTGGATTCCGGAATGGCCCACGAGGCGCCTTTGCTCATGGAGGCCCTGAAGCGCAGAGGACTCCACCCCGAAGATATCACCGCCGTCATCAACACGCATTTCCACATAGATCACGTGCTCAACAATTCGTTGTTTCCCCAAAGTGA
The DNA here is from genome assembly GCA_021838785.1 of Acidobacteriota bacterium. Classification (GTDB taxonomy): domain Bacteria; phylum Acidobacteriota; class Terriglobia; order UBA7540; family UBA7540; genus JAKCCV01. The sequence continues at coordinate 36,478 of JAKCCV010000001.1, forward strand.
GATCTATGCCTCGCAGGAATCGTATCAGTGGTGTTGCTCGCTCTATTCGGACCTGCGCGACGAAGCCAACTGGGAAAAGCTGACGCTCAAATATTATCCCGAGCTAAAAGATTATGAGGAAGCGGGAAGGCTCATGTCGCAGTTAAGAAAGTTGGCGTTGCGTTGGTGGGATGCCAAACGGTTGGGCGACCGTTCGCGGTTTCGGTGGCTGGAGACCACTTCGCTACCCGCTCCTATCGAAGTCATTTTTACGCAGGGCCACGTGCCCGGTCACGCTTCCCTCGTGGTCCATGACGGTGGGCCGCCCACCCTGATTGCCGGTGACGCGCTGTTGGCCCGCGACGCCGATGCGCGTGTCCTGACGATGATTCCGCATAACCGCGAACAGTCCCTTGCGGATCGTGCCCGGTTACTGGCGCTCGCAGGCCGCGTCTTGCCGGGCCATGGAGAGGAATTTGTTGCCCGCGAGGCCGCCGCGCCCAAGGCGCCTGCGACCACCTCCCTGCCCTCTGAAAAGCCATGACGAACGGCACTGCCTCATCGGCCCGACCGTCTGGGCGCGCGGGATCTGATTCCACCTGGCCACTGATCGGGTGGGCCGAATTGCTTCGGCAAGGGATTGAAGACCTGGAGCGAAATCCCTCCCGCAGCGTCTTGACGATGTTGGGGTTGGTCATCGGCTCTGCGGCTGTGGTTGCGGTCACCTCGGTAGGGCTGGCGGGGCGCAATTACGCGATCCGACAGCTCAACAGTTTGGGAACCAATCTCATCTGGGTGTCTTACACGGGGCCGGCGGATCAAGGTGGCCGATTCTCCTCCGTTGGGCCGGAACTTGATGAGCGGGACTTCCGAGACATTCGGGCGCGCGCCACCGCGCTCTCGGTCGTTTCTCGCACGGAGGTCCTTTACACTTCCATTTTCAAAGGCGGGAAAACTTATCCCATCTCTCTGGTCGGCACCGACGGCCAATTTGCCCGCGTGCGAAATCTGAAGTTCGCCGAGGGGCGCGGCTTGGTGCCGGCCGACGTCGCCGAGCGCCGCAAAGTTTGTGTGGTGCAGCAATCACTGGCGCGGAAACTTTTCGGTCGCCGACCGGCCATCGGCCAGACCCTCAAAATCGAGGATTTTGACTTCGTTGTGGTCGGTGTTTTTCGCGACGTTCATACCCCAGGGATCCAAACCGAAATCAGTCAGAATGCCATTCTGATCCCCATTTCCGTGGCCCGGTTTTTTACCGGCGACACCTCGCTCGACACCATTTACGCGCAGGCTGTGTCACCACGCTTGTTGCCCGAGGCCGTGACCCAAATTCGACGTATCCTGGCAGCCAACCATGGCGGGGCCCAATATTACTCGGTCAACGATCTCCATTACTTCATCGGGGTGGTAAAGCGTATCTCCGTGGGCCTAATGGTCGTGGTTATTCTCTTAGCCGTGATTTCCCTTGTCGTGGGCGGTGTCGGCGTCCTCAACATCATGCTGATTTCGGTCAGCGAGCGGACCCGCGAAATTGGCACGCGTGTTGCCCTGGGAGCACGGCGGCTGGAAATCCTGCGGCTCTTTGGCCTCGAAGCCTTGATGATCAGCTTGGCCGGAGGAGTGGTTGGCACCCTGATTGGTTCGCTCGGTCCGCTCCTGGTTTCCCTGGTGTTTCGGTTTCCCATGCCGGTTTCCCGGACGAGCGTGGTGGTGGCTTTGGCAGTTTCTTTGGCGGTTGGCTTGTCTTTTGGCGTGGCCCCGGCGTTGCGGGCCGCCCGCATTGATCCGGCCGCCGCGCTTCGTTATGAATAAGCCGGCGGTCAGGGCACGCTTGACCCTCGCGCAGCGCTCGCTGCTCAAGTCTTCTCTTGAACGTTTGTAAGGTGCCGGCCGCCTCCCGAGCCCCACGAAAACATTTAACGACGCTGTTGGCTTGGCGCCGGCTCAGCCACGCCGATCGGGGGAATGCCAGCGTGGCGAATCTCCGCATTAAGTGCGGGCAAGCTTTGCGTCCGAATCGTGCGCCACGCCGCGATGGAGCGCGCAAACCGGCGCTGAAGCGAGTCAAACTCCGTGTAGGACGCCTGGGTGGGCACGGCGTCGGCGCTTTCCACCACGTCTTCAAGCGCCACCCATTTGTAGCGCAGTTTGACGGGGTAATTCAGCGAGTCTTCGGATGATTTGATCTTCGGATCAACCAGTTGGTTTTCAAGCATTTTAAGCTGCGCGTCCACTTGCGCGGCGTGGGCGGCAATGGCATGGTATTTAGCGTCGTCGCCGAGCCGTTTTCCAAGGGCGGCCAGTTGCGCGCGCAGCGCTATCGTTTGATTGGCAATGTCCACGGCTTCGTTGACCCGCTTCTGAATCCGCTGGGCGAGCTCGAGCTGCTTCTCAAGGTCCGTCGGCGTCACATTTTTCACCCGCGGATCAAGCTTGACGGTGAGGGGTGCGGTATAGGTCTTGCCGGCCACGTTAAGCTCAACCTTGTAGGTTCCTGGAAGAACCCACGGCCCTTGGAGCGGCCAATCGGAAAATACCGCGCTCATTCCCGGCACTTTCCTTGCCTTCGGATATCGCAAGTGCCACACGAAACGGTTGAGCCCCGCGTGCGCGGGCAACAAATTCTTCTCGTGCTTGGTTTTTTTCTTTTTTGATTCCGGGGGGAAGGGCGAGGCGGGTTTCGACGGCAAGCTTGAGAATTTGCGCACCAAGTTTCCGCGGCTGTCGAAGATTTGCAGCGTTACGGCTTCGCCTTTCTTGGGCGCGGCGGCCAGCGTGTAATCGAGAATGGCGCCTGCCGGCGGATTCTTGCCCACGCCAACGACGTGCTTCGGGCTGCGCCAGCCGCGCAGCCGATAGGCGGGGCGCGGCTCGAAAAGGTGAGCCGGCGCGGCGGCAATCTGCGGAGTCATTTGGCGAAGCGGCGTGATGTCATCCAAAATCCAAAACGATCGTCCGTGGGTGGCGGCAATCAAGTCGCTGCCGTGAATCGCCAAATCATAGACAGGGCAAACGGGAAGGTTGAGTTGCAGCGGCTGCCAGTGCGCGCCGTCATCCAACGAAACATAAACCCCCAGCTCCGTGCCCGCAAACAACAAACCTTGCCGCACCGGGTCCTCGCGGACCGTGTGGACGTAAGCTCCCGTCGGAATGCCCTGGGTGATTTTCGTCCAAGTCTTCCCATCGTCGGTGGTTTTGTAGATGTAGGGCGCCATGTCCTCCAGTTGGTGGCGATCCACCGCCATGTAGGCGGCGTGAGAGTCAAACGGCGAAGCGTCAATCATGCTCACCAAGCTCCAAGGCGCCAAATCCCGGGGCGTAACATCGCTCCAATGCAAGCCCCCATCGCGCGTCAGGTGAACCAGGCCATCGTCGCTCCCCACCCAGATGACTCCTGGTTTGAGCGGAGAAGGCGCGACGGTAAAAATGGTGTCGTAATATTCCGTGCCGGTATCGTCTTTCGTAATGGGGCCGCCGGAATTGCGTTGCTTGGATTTGTCATTCCGGGTGAGGTCGGGACTAATAATGCTCCACGTGGTGCCGCCGTCGTCCGTCTTGAACAGCACATTGCCGGCATAGTAGAGCGTCTTCGGGTCTTCGGGCGAAGCGACAATCGGCGCCGTCCAATTAAACCGATATTTGAGCCGAGCCGCGCCTTCGCCATCGGTGACCTCCGGCCAGGGTGAAATCTCGCGCTGCTGCCCCGTGCGTTTATCGAAGCGTGTGATGACGCCCTCATAACTGCCCGCATAAACGATGTTGGGATCGGGCAAATAGGGCGCGATGTAGCCGCTCTCACCGCCTCCCACCTGATACCAGTTTTGCCGCGCAATGACGCCGTTGTCAGTGGCGCTGGCAATCGCCACCGTGCTGTTGTCCTGCTGCGAGCCATACACGTAGTAAGGAAAACGATTATCGGTCGTGACGCGGTAAAACTGCGCGGTCGGCTGGTTGTTCATGGCCGTCCAGGTGCGCCCGCCGTCGGTCGTAATCGTGGCCCCGCCGTCATTGCCCTCAATCATCCTTTGGGGATTATGAGGATCAATCCAGAGGGCGTGATTGTCCGCGTGGGGTACGCGAAGTTTTTTGAACGTTTTCCCGCCATCGGTCGAGCGGTAGGCGCTGACGTTCAGTTCATAGACGGTATCCTCGGCTTGGGGATCGGCAAAAATACGGGTAAAGTACCAGGCGCGTTGGCGAAAGCGATGGTCGGAATTGACCAGCGACCAGGTTTTGCCCCCGTCGTTCGAGCGATAAAGTCCGCCCCGCTTCGCCTCCACCTGCGCGTAAATTCGCTCCGAATTAGCGGGGGAGACGGCTATACCGATTCTTCCCAAAATGCCTTTCGGCCATCCTTTGCCCTCAATTTTCTTCCACGTGGCGCCGGCGTCGGTGGTTTTGTAGAGGCCGCTGCCGGGGCCGCCGCTCACCAAACTCCACGGGGTCCGATGTGCCTGCCAGAGCGCCGCGTAAAGGATGCGCGAGTTGTTCGGGTCCATGACCAGATCAATGGCGCCGGTTTTATCGTCCTTGTAAAGAACCTTTTTCCATGTCTTCCCGCCGTCGGTCGTCTTAAAAACGCCGCGCTCATCGTTGGGCCCGTAAGCATGGCCCAAGGCCGCCACGTAAACGACGTCGGGATTCTTGGGATCAATGACAATTTGGGCAATGTGATGGGTGCTCTTAAGGCCAACGTTCGTCCAAGTCTTGCCCGCGTCGGTGGATTTATAGACGCCGTCCCCATAAGAAATGTCACCGCGAATGCAGGATTCCCCCGTGCCGACATAAATCACGTTCGGGTCGGAAGGAGCCACCGCGATGGCTCCAATCGAGGCAATCGGTTCTTTGTCAAAGATGGGTTTCCAGGTGACGCCGCCGTCGGTGGTTTTCCACACGCCGCCCGCCACGGCGCCGAAATAGTAAAGGTTCGGTTGACCCGGCACGCCCGCCACCGCCAGCACTCGCCCACCTCGAAACGGGCCGATCAATCTCCACTTCATGCCGGCAAACAGTTTGGCAGAGTAAGTCTGCGCCACGAGTGGGCCACCCAACAAAATGATGGCTGCCCCCAGGGCGGCCGACCGCAACCAACATCCGGTTTTCTTATTCATAGATTCTTCTTGCCCTCGAATTGCTTAAACCACAGGTTCTTATCGCCTGCCGCTCCCTTGGAAAGGCAGATTGATGGCGGTGGTGGAAAATCGCTCGGTGGATTGTTTCCATGGGTCGCCAGGAGCGCCATGAAGAGCTTCCGCCGGTTACACAGCCACCTGACGCAAAAACTCGGCATTTTCTTCCGGCAGGGAAACGTTGATGAACATCCCTGCGCCCAGCTCAAAACCCGCCACGCGCGTCAACCGCGGGATAATGCTCAAGTACCAATGGTAGTATTTGACGCCCAGGTGGTCGGTTGGGGCGGTGCGAATGGTGTAATTAAAATCGGGATCATGGAGCCCATGGTAGAGCTTGGCGAGGACGCGACGCAGAATCCGAGCCAAGTCGCTCGCTTCACCGTCCCGCATCTCGGAAAAAACCGCCATGTGACGGCGGGGCATAATGAGCATCGAAAACGGGGTTAAGGCGGCGAATTGAACAAAGGCCACAAAATGCTCACTCTCCAGAACCAATCGTATCTTTTCCTTTAGCTCCATCTCCAGCACGCGGCAAAAGATGCACTCGCCGTATTCGTCGTAGTGCTCCACGGCATTGACCAGCCGGTCCCGAACCTGGGTGGTGACGACGGGAGTGCCAATGATTTGCGAGTGTGCATGCTCCAGGGACGTTCCCGCCGATTCGCCGTGATTCTTGAAGATGGTCACCTGCTCAACGCGCGGGTCGGCGGCCGCGAACCGGAAACGATGGAGATAAGTCTCGATAATCAGTTCAACCTGAGAATCCTCGAGCAGCGCCGTTGTCAGGTTGTGCGCGGGCGTCTCCACAATGACCTCGTGGATGCCTACCCCGGAGACCATCCTTCGGATGCCCGCCGAAACGCGACGCCGCTCTCCCTCCCGAGAAAGCGCGGGAAACTTGTTCGTTGTCACCCGCACCCGCCAGGCTCCATCGTCCGGAACCACATAGGTGGCCGGGGGCGTCAGATGTTCGTTGCCGGGACAGAACGGGCACGAGGGAGAAAAGTCCGGCAGGCGTTTCTTCTCCACTTGGCGCGCAAAGTCCTCGGGACGTTTGGCGCGCTCGGTCGCAATAATGACCCATTCTCTGGTCAGGATGTTGTGACGAAGCTCCGGCATCGGTCGGTTCCTCCATCCCGTTGACGTGCCATCTAATCCTAACCGCCGCCCGACGTCAACTAAAATCAGAAAGCGTTACAATGGCGTCATGCTGACGCTCGAAAACGCAACGGTCAAGGATGTTCCGCTCATTCTTCAACTGATCCGCGAACTGGCCGAATACGAAAAAGCGGCCGATCAGGCGGTGGCCCAAGAGGAAGACCTCCGTCGCGACGGTTTTTCTGACCCGCCCAAATTTCGGGTTATCATCGCGCGCTGGAGTGGCAAACCGGCCGGCTTTGCTCTTTATTTGTATCACTACTCCACCTGGCTGGGCCGCCCCACCCTGTATTTGGAGGATTTGTTCGTGCGGCCGCAGTTTCGCCGGCTCGGCATTGGCCGCAGCATGTTGATCCATTTGGCCAAAATCGCACTGGCCGAGGGTTGTGGCCGTTTTGAATGGCAGGTGCTCGATTGGAACCGTTCGGCGATTGATTTCTACCAATCGCTCGGCGCCACCGTGATGAAAGAATGGCTAACACTACGCCTGACGGGCCAAGCGCTCCTGGCGTTGGCTGGCGAGCCGGACCATCCGGCGACCGACGGCAACCCTGGCCATGCCGGATAAAGCAGTTTCGCCGATTCGGTATTTCTGGCAGACTGTAGGGCGGTTGGGGATTCTGTTATTGAGAATAGTTTGGACATCCACGGAGGAGGACAACCCTGATGAGTCGTTCATCCATATCACGACGCGATTTTATGAAGAAAACGGGAGCCGCGAGCGCGGCGCTGGCGGGCAAATCGTACTTGCTGGAAGCCAATCCCATTCCGGTGCCGGCTCGTCCGACTGCGCCCAGCGATCGCATCCGCTTTGGCATGATTGGCATTGGAATGCAGGGATCAGGGCTATTAGACCTCTCGATTCATCTTCCGGGCGTCGAGTGCGTTGCTGCCTGCGATCTCTACGACGGCCGGCACGTGCTGGCCAACTCCATTATTCAAAAAGCGACGGGCAAAACTGTTCCCACGACGCGCCGGTATCAGGATTTACTCGACAACCACGAGATTGATTGTATCGTGGCGGCCGTTCCCGACCATTGGCACGCCAAAATCATCGAAGACACCTGCAACGCCGGCAAGGACATTTATTGCGAAAAGCCCATGACGCATCACCCCAGCGAAGGATTTGGAATCATTGACGCAGCCGAGAAAAATCAGCGTATCGTGCAAATCGGAAGCCAACGGCGCAGCTCCATTGTTTATGCCAAAGCCAAGCAACTCATTGACAGCGGGGCCATCGGGGAGGTGCGCTTGATTGAGGATACGATGGGGCGCAACAGCCCCTGCGGCGCTTGGGTTTACCCGCCACCGCCCGATCTTTCCCCTGAAAATCTCGATTGGAAAACCTGGCTCGGCGACGCTCCGCCGCATCCCTTCGATCCCATTCGCTTCGCCCGGTGGCGAGGCTTTAAGGACTACGGCGAAGGCATTCCTGGCGACCTCTACGTTCACTTGTTGACCGGAATTCACTACGTCATGGGGGTTCAGGATCCTCCCGAGCGCGCCTACTCGCTGGGCGGGATGTTCCAATGGGATGTGGATCATCGCGATTATCCCGATCAAATGTCCACCCTCTACGAGTACCCGGGTTTTCGGGCTTTGGTTCGTGTTACGCTCAACAATCACTCCGATGAGGTGGTGCGCTTCATGGGAACGCGCGGCACGGTGGAAATTCGAGACGAAAGCGTCACGGTTTCACACCAGGACGGCAAAAATCATGCGCCGTGTTATTACATTTCGAGCTATCCCCCCAAGTTGCACGCCGAGTTCGTCAAGGAGTGGGAAGCCAGACATCGTACTGAGCCGGGAACGGCCAAGGTGCTCGAATCGGCTACCTACTATGCCCCGCTCGGCTATGATGACGATCGCGAGCATCTGTGGAATTTCTTTCAATCGGTGCGAACCCGTCAACCATCGGTCGAAGGGCCGCATTTTGCGAATAACACCGCCCTCGGCTGTCACATGGCCAATTATTCTTACTTCCACCAGACTGCGGCTCGGTGGGACATGGCGACGAGGACCATCAAAAGCGCCTAAACACTGCTCGCTTGAGGAAACCCGTCGGCTTTTGGTGCGTTGGTAGCCGCCCGGCCACGGCAGCGGTGAGCCGTCGTCGGCGAAGGCATCCGGGAAGAAAAGCTTTAGGGCCAACCGCGAAGCCTAAAGTGTTTGACCATGCTTCAAAGGCGAGCAGGCCGAGCCGGGGGCGCGTTACTTCACATTTTCACCACTTGCCACAACGCCTCAACCACGTGCTTATGAAGACCCAATCCACCGTGGCGGACCTTTTGACCCGCGTTGCCGGGCGCGATGAAAAAGCTTACGACCAACTGCGTCGGCGATTGACGCCCCATTTATTCGCATGGGTGCGGGCGGTGGTCGGCAATTCCAAGGTATCCCGTCAGATACTGGATGAAGTTTGGGCAAGTTTTCATCGCGAAGCCCGGTCGCTCAGTCAAGCGCGCCGGAGCCCGGAAGTTTGGCTCGTGCTCCAGGCGCGCGCCCGCGGTGTGGACTGGATGCGCACCTGCCGAGGCGTTATGCCGCAAGCGCTGGCGCGGCTTCAGTCGTTGCCGACCGACGCCTCCTGGCTGCCTGATTTAGAAGACGCGGCTTCGCTCGACGAGCGGCATCGCCTGCTCTCCAAAGTTCTCGGCCAGCTTCCGCCCTCGCAGGCTCGCTTGCTGGATTGGGCCGTTTGCATGGGGCTCAGCGAAGCTGAAATCGCTCAAAGGCTCGGGGAACCGGAGGGTAAAGTTCAAAGTGAGCTGCGGGCAGCGTTCCGTTTTGTGCGGCACCGTCTGCGCGCCATGATGGGAGCATGGACAGCCGGCATTTAGATGACATTTATGAGCTTTACCTCTTGGACTTGCTAAGCCCAGAGGAATCTTCCGGCGTCACTGAGCATTTAGCGCGCCGATGTCCGCATTGCCTCGCCCGAATGCGCGAAGCGGCGCTCACGGCGTATGCGCTAACCCTTCTACCTCCTCAAAAAGATCCTCCCAGGCAGCGTGCTCCTGGGAGAAAACAAAAATCATCGCCGACTTAATCGCTTTTACGGATTATGGGAGACAAGGACCACAAACCGGGACTGCGGCGGGAACTCGGCTTCCTGCAGGCGACTTCGTTGTCCATCAACGACATGGTGGGCATCGGCCCGTTCATCACCATCCCGCTGCTCCTTTCAACGATGGGCGGCCCGCAAGCCATGTTGGGCTGGCTGATTGGCGCGGTGCTGGCCCTTTGTGACGGGTTGGTTTGGGCGGAACTCGGGGCCGCCATGCCCAAGGCCGGCGGGAGTTACTACTACCTGCGGGACGCTTATGGCCCGCAGTCGGCTGGCCGCTGGCTGAGTTTTCTGGTCGTCTGGCAGGTGATGTTTTCCGCTCCGCTATCGGTGGCCAGCGGAGCCATCGGATTTGCAAATTATTTTCATTATCTCGATCCTCGGCTCAGCGCCTGGGCGGTCCGCCTTTTGGCTTCCGTGGTTCCGCTCGCGTTGGTGTTGCTGCTCTACCGTCGGATTCGTATCGTTGGCAACCTCTCCGTGGTGATGCTGGCGGGTGTGCTGGCGGGCTGCCTCTGGATTATCGTCTCCGGCTTGCCGCGCTTCAACCCGCACCGCGTCTTTGCCTTCCCAGTGGGGGCATTTCACCTTAACTTGCTTTTCTGGGCGGGCCTTGGCCACGCCACGCTCTACGCGCTTTATGATTACTTCGGTTACTACAACGTTTGCTACTTGGCGGAAGAGATTCGCCATCCCGGCCGCGTCATTCCGCGCGCCATTTTGGCTTCTATCTTCGTGGTTGGCGCCATGTATCTTCTGATGAACACCTCGATTCTCAGCGTGGTTCCGTGGCGCGAAGCTGAGCGCAGCAGCTTCATCGCCTCCACCTATATTCAGATTCTCTACGGCCGCTGGGCCGGCCGCGCCATGTCCCTGTTGATGCTTTGGATCGCCTTTGTCTCAGTTTTTTCTCTTTTGCTCGGCTACTCTCGCATTCCTTATGCAGCGGCGGCGGACGGCAATTTTTTCAAAATGTTTGCTCGGCTCCATCCCACGGAAGATTTTCCCACCGTCTCCTTGGTTGTGCTGGGCGTGGTGGCCTCAGCGTTCAGCTTGTTGAAGCTGCCGGAGGTCATTGCGAGCCTTGTGGCCACGCGGGTTTTGCTGCAATATTTGCCGCAGGCGGTGGGATTTTTTGTCCTGCGAATTCGCCGACCAGAAATGCCGCGCCCCTTTCGCATGTGGCTCTATCCGCTTCCCGGACTGATTTCCGTTCTTGGCTGGATCTACATTCTGGTGACTTCGGCAGGCGGCTCGCTCGTGTTTGCGCTGGCAATTTTCCTGCTGGGCACTGCGGCTTATCTGATCCGCGCCCGCGCTCGCGGCGAATGGCCCTTCGCAGCTCCGGAAGCCGCCGGGTAACCCCGGCGCACTACGGTCAGTTGTCTCTGAAGCCTCTCGGCTAGGGCGTTGCTCCCTCCGCCGGCGTTCGGGTCAGCAAAAACATTCCTTCATGGTGAACGATAATGAGGTCGCCGTCCTGCGGCCGCGGAGAAAAGCCGGCGAGGTCGCCTGCCATCGAGTCATCCATCAATTGCCGCGTTTCCTGATATTTTTTCTGTCTCGGCTCCAGTCCCGCTCGCAACATCCATTGATTGAATGACCGCTCCCGCCGCCGTACCGCCTGACGAGTGACCGTGAGCTGACATTTTTCGAACAGCCGCAGAAACGTCGTCAGCCGCAGGCTGAGCGTGTGGGAGGGGTCGCGCAGGGCCTCAATCTTGTTGTGCAAATCAAATTTGGAGTCGGATTCCGGGGCCACTGTATCCACCACGAAACAGCGCCCCGACGGTTTGGTCACACGAATCATTTCCGCCAGGGCCAGTTCCGGCTTCGCCATGTGATGGAAGGCGAACTGGCAGGTCACCAGATCGAAAGACCCGTCGCCGTAGGGCAGATGTTCCGCCTCACCTCGCTCAAAGGTCGCATTGGTTAGACCGCGCTCCTGCTGAAAGGTTCGCGCCTGACGCAACATGCTTTCCGTAAGGTCAAGGCCGTGCGCCCAGCGTACCCTCGGCGCGATGGCCAGCACAAAGGAGCCCGGACCGCAAGCCACGTCCAGCGCCACCTCGTTCGGCTGGGGCCTTGCGAACTCCACCTTCTCCTTCAGCCATTCCGGCGTGTCGCGGACGGCGTATTTTGAAAAGGCTTCCGTCGTCTTCGTAAACTGCTTCTGCACAACCTCTTGGTGTTTCTTCCCCATCAGCTCCCGCCGCGCGATTTGCGCTTGTTTACGTCTTCCTAGGGATGTTATACAATCCCCGTTCGCTTGGGAACCGAAAATTCCGACTTCCGACGAGCGGAATCCGATTCATGGGTTTGACACCTGCGGAACTGAAGTCCTGTTTGCGAGGCTTAATCGGCTTCGGCGTCACGCCGTTCCATGACGACTTCTCGGTGAATTTCGATGCCTTGCGACAAAACGCCTCCTCGCTTGCCACCTCCTGCGAGGTGGTGGTGCCCCTGGCAGGCAACGGAGAGATTTACTCGCTTTCGCCGGAAGAGCACCGCGCGGTCGGTCGCGCCGTGGTCGAGGAAATCCGTCGCCGCAAGCCCGTCATCGTTGGCGTGGGTCTGACGGCGCCGCTGGCCTCTCAGCTTGCCCAGGCGGCGGAAGCTTACGGCGCCGACGGTCTATTGATTCTTCCTCCCTACTTTGTCCATGCCAATGAAGATGGCCTGTTGGCTTACTACCGCTCCATTGCGAGCGCCACGCGCCTCGGGGTGATTGTCTTTCAAACCCCCTCCGTCCAGTTCAGCCCTTGCCTACTGCGACGCTTGGCCGAAATTCCCAATCTGATTGGTCTCAAAGATGAGAACGGTGACTTGGACCTGTTTGTCCGACAATGGGCGGCTGTGGGCGAGCGCCTGGAGCTGTTATGCGGCGTGGGGGAAATTCTTGCCCCCAGTTATTTTGCGTTGGGTGTGAGGGCGTTCACGAGCGGGTTGGTCAACTTTATGCCGGCAAGCTGCCGCCGGATGCTCGAGTTGCTCGAGCGCAGAGAATTTGAATCCGCGGCGCGCCTGGTGGAGCGAGAGATGCTTGAAATCTACGACCTCCGGGTGAAGCGTCCCGGTTATCGCACGTTGGTCATCAAGGAGGCCATGAATCTCTGCGGCCTCAACGCCGGCCCCGTGCGGCCGCCGCTCGCGCCTCTTCCTGAATCCGACCGGGAACAGTTGCGGCGCATTCTGACGCGGCTTGGACTTGTTTAGCCTGGGAAGCGAGTGGCGCGAAGAATTTCAGCTTTGAGGATGGAGCAACTCTGCCGCGCGATGGCGCATATGAACCATGAGGGGGACGCTCGATGAGCTATCACCCGACGCGGCCGGCCCAGAAGATGCGGTCTCTCGAATAAAGCACCTTGTCAACGCTTTCAAGCGGATGGTTTGGCCACAGGGAAGGTAAAGCAAAACGTAGTGATCTTAAATGAGAGGGAGGAACATGCTTACACGACGGGACTTCATGGGAAAACTTATCGGAGGCGTGGCCGCCGGAACCGCGGCGGCCAGCACGGACCTGTGGGCGGCAGGGCGGTTAGCTTGGCCCGGACCCATTGGCTTGGAGCTTTACACGGTGCGATTTATGTTTGCCAAGCACCCTGCCACCACGCTCAAGGAGGTGGCGGCGATTGGTTACAAGGAAGTGGAAATTGCGCCGGGACTGAAACCTTCCACGCTAAACCAGGACCTGCGGAACGCCGGCCTGACGGCGCCGAGCGGCTACTTCAACGTGCCGAAAACGACGGACGGCTGGAAAGCGTCCGTCGAGCGGGCTCACCGCTACGGCCTCAAATACATCGTGGTAGGCGACGCCGCTCGCCTGAGCGAGGAAGGCTGGAAGCGCCGCGCCGCGCTCTTCAACCAGTGGGGCAAAATCTCGCGTGACGCCGGAATCCAGTTCTGCTACCACGCCCACTTCCCCGAATTCGAGCGCGTGGACCATACCAGCGGCTATGACATTCTCCTTACAGAGTGCGACCCTCATTTGCTCAAAATGGAGATGGATATTTTTTGGACGGTTTATGCGGGCAAAGATCCGCTAACGTATTGGCGGCGTTACCCCGGACGCTTTCCTCTGCTCCACATCAAGGACATGCGGAAAGGCGTCAAGATTAACCGACACGAATTTCCCAAGCCCAACGGCCCCAACCCCTTCGTCTCGGTGGGCGACGGAATTATCAACTGGAAACGCATCTTCGCGCACGTGCATGAGGCGGGCGCCAAGTACATCTACGTCGAACAGGACCGATGCAATCGCCCACCCTTGGTGGCCGCCAAGAGCAGCTACGAGTACCTGCGCCACTTGCGGCTGGATTGAAAAGGAGTCCCTGCGGGTCGGTCACGCCCGGCTCGCAGAGATTAAACCTTTCAGCAGCCTGGGCAGATTAGGGCCAACCGTGGTAGCCGGCGGGTGCCCCGCACGCGCCGGCTCCGCCCGAGCAAAACCCGCGCGCTTCGCGCCGGAGTACCAATTGCCACAGGAGGGGCACGTTGATCTGCGTAGGTTTTGTGGCCTGCGTGGCTGCATAGTTGTGCCCCTCTCGGGAACGCCAGCCCCCGGGGAGCCCTCTCGCACGCTGCGGTTATGACACCCGAAGTTGCTCCAGCTTACAGGTTGTGGTAATTATACGCCATGCCCATGGGCGCCCGATTTCCGCTCGACTCCGCTCCCGTCAGGGATTGTGACAGCAACAAGTTACTTCCTGAGGATCGCCCGGCGCATGATTGGTACCGGTTCGTGCTCTCGTTTCCCACACATTTTGTCCGCGAATACTTGCAGCGCTTTAGAATTAAACGGGGACACCTTGTCCCGGACCCCTTCTGAGGACGGATGACCTCTTTCGATAGCGCGCTATCTGTTCCGCAGGAAGACCTGACCATCGAACTGCGCCCGGGCCGCCGCCTTCCGTGGGCGGACTTCCTCCTTAACCCGCGTCGCCTGCGTGGCAGCGACTTCCTGATGCGATGGTCGCAGGGACAATGGAGCGAGGAAAGGTTGATTCAGGCTGTAAACGAGACGGGTGCATACTTTGCCCTGCCTTACGGGCCGAGCGGCACAGCGCCCGACAGCGATGTGAGAGAATTCGAGCTATACTTCGAGCGGCTGGAGAGGGCTGGCCTCGGAAAGCTCAAACGGCCCGACATGCTTATTTTTTCGGCGAAGAACGAAGGCCGAGCCCGAAAGATCGTTGAGTCCTTGGGCGGCAAGGAAGAGCTCCCTTTTACGCCGGAGGGCGAGCTTAGGATGCGGTCGCTTCTCGAGATGGCGTTCCTCGCTATCGAGTGCGAGAACAGCCTATGGAAGGCCAAGGCCATGCCGGACTTTGGCTCCCAGCTCACTCCGCAACGCAGGCTCGGCGGAAGGTTGGGTCTCAAGAAATCCGCGGTAGTCCCGACGGTTATAATAAAGGAAGAGGACCGCTCGCCGTTGCAACAATGGCAGAAGCAGCGCAGCATCCCGGTCCACGTTTGGCACGTTTTTTACGATATGGCCGTGGGTATCTCTCTGGATGAGGCGGACCGCCTGATTGCAGCAGGGCTCATCGAGCCAACCGAGCAGGTCTTTCAGGCTCCGGGCGGCGCGACCACCAAGAAGGTGATTTACAAAATTTACTACCAATATGCCTATGAGCTTGGCGCGTCCACATCCGAACCAACGCTCGTGGCGGATTACATCGCGGACAAGAACGGACGTATTCTGCCCTATGTGCGATTCCAGGGTGGCTCACTCGAGATCGCGGCTGAGGCTGTCGACGTGCTGCGCCGCGCTTCGGAGGGAAAGTAAATGCGCCGTGCGATAGGGTCGCCGGTCCAGCCTTTGCCACGGTCAGGCCCAGAGCGGGAGAATCTCCGTGAGAAGGGGCAGTTCTGGACGCCCGATTGGATCGCCGACGCGATGGTTGCCTACGTTGTCCAGGAAGGGTGCGACCATTTATTTGACCCCGCGGTCGGCACTGGCGCCTTTTTCCTGGCATGGAAGCGGCTGAGGCGCTGGTTCGGCGGACGAAGAATCGAGATGCGTGGGTGCGAGATCGACCCGGAGCTTCTTCGGCAGGCAGTCATGGCCGGCCTTTCACCCGAGGATCTGTGCCGGGTGGAGATTCGGGATTTCACGCTCGATCCGCCAAAGGCTCGCCAGACAGCTATCGTCGCAAATCCTCCGTACATTCGACACCACCGAATCCCTCCACACGCGAAGCGCGAACTTCGCGCTTTCGGGGCGCGCCTCATTGGCAAGGCACTGGACGGCCGAGCCGGGACCCATGTGTACTTTCTTCTAAGGGCTCTGGAATTGCTCGATACGAACGGGCGGCTCGCGTTCATCGTGCCGGCGGACACCTGCGAGGGGATTTTCGCTTCAGCGTTGTGGAACTGGATCACGGCAAGGTATAGACTGGATGGGGTAGTGACGTTCGCGGCGGAAGCTTCTCCGTTTCCCGACGTGGACACCAATCCCGTGATTTTCATGATCCGAAATTCCCCTCCCGAGGAGCGGTTCACCTGGATAAGGTGCTCGGCTCGCGGCGCGGGGGGCCTCATGACCGTCGTCGGGTCCGGCTTCCGACCGAGATCGCCAGCTTGCGGGGTAGAGGTGTTTAGGCGTGGGCTCGACGAGGCGCTGGCGACGGGACTGTCGCGGCCGCCGAAGGCGGGAGCGCAGCCCGAAGGGCCAGTGCTCGGCGATTACGCCCGCGCCGTGCGGGGGATTGCCACCGGCGCCAATGAATTCTTCTTCATGACCAGGGCTCAGGCGCGAGATCTGCGGATTCCGGAAGGGCTTCTTGTTGCCGCCATCGGTCGGACGCGCGATGTAGGCGGCGATGAAGTGAGCGCCGAAACCCTGCGCAAGCTGGAGGCCAAGGGAAGGCCGACCCTGCTTTTTTCCCCCGATGGCCGCCCCAGGTCGCTGTTTCCCGGGTCTGTGCGAGATTACCTGAAGCACGGCGAGGAGCTTGGATTGCCCACGCGGCCTCTGATTGCAAGCAGGAACCCCTGGTACAAGATGGAAGTCCGCAAGCCGCCCCCTTTTCTTTTCGCCTACCTGGGACGCCGCAGTGTCAGGTTCGTCCGCAACGTGGCCGGAGTGGTCCCGCTCACCTGCTTTCTGTGTGTGTACCCGCTCGACGATTCGCCGGAATTCGTTGAAAAGTTGTGGAGGGTGTTGAGGCATCCACAGACGATTTCGAACCTGGCCTTGGTCGGAAAGTCCTATGGCGGAGGAGCAATCAAAGTAGAGCCACGGGGTCTCGAACGGCTTGCCCTCCCGTCGGCCGTGGTGTCATCCGTCGGATTGGAGCAGTCCCCCGTGACGCACCAAATGCAGCTCCTCTGGTCCAGGCCCGCAACGCGTCTCGGCATCTCGCCGCACACGTCGAAGGCTGGGAGCCAAACCGCAAGAGGAGGAGTGTTCTCGTGATGAGAAATTATCATTTTAGCTGCGGGGATTCTACGCACGGGCCGGTTGGTTTGGCCGGGAGCGTACGCGCGCGAACCAAGTCCGAGGCCCTGCTCAAGGTCAGGCGAGCACTGAGCAAAGCCGTCGGCCCCTACGGTGAGGTCGCGGTTCCTTCGCGCGGGGCCTCTCTAAATTACTTAAACGTGTACCTGAGCCCCCAAAACATCCGGGCAACGGATATAGACTGCGAGCCGTGAAGTCAGCGAGGACGACCTTCGAGCCTACCGCCAGCGTGGTTCGGATTGAATCATCCCTCAATACAGCGGGATCGGCGACTGGGATGCGCTGCCGGAGCGTGAGAAAACCGGTTTTCCGGCCGCTGCCCGGCGGGACCGTCTGAAAGTTGTGACTCGGGCGAACAAGTCTTATTGCGGGCGGACGAGGGGCGGAACCTGAGCCATCTCCGTGGATTGCTTAGGCAAGCCGACCACCTGGAGCCGAACGCGGGCAAGTCCGGCGCCGACAAAGCCGAGGCGTTTTGCTGCCAGCCGGGAAACGTCCACGATACGCCCTGGGATGGCTGGGCCACGGTCGTTGACCGTTAACGTGACCGAGCGGGAATTGGCCAGGTTGGTAATCCGAACCTTAGTTCCCATCGGAAGGCTTGGGTGGGCACAAGTAAGCGCATTCATATCATAGAGTTGGCCGCTCGCCGTATAATCCCCCATGCATTCCCTCCCGTACCAGCTTGCCACGCCAACCTGAGCCCTGAACAGCGGCGCGTTTGGAGCGCTCAAAAGCTTTTGCCGAGGGGAACGGGCTTCCGATCGGACGGAGAGGGCCACCATCCCCACGATTGCACAACCGAACATCAAGTTTCGCATTCAACCTCCAGATGCTCCTGTTCACCATCACGAGCAAGCCCGAGTCAGAAGTTCCTAATTGCGCTTTGGGATATGGGTAAAAATTACACGATTCAGGGGTGGTTTGTCAAGCTTAATTGCCGAGCATGGGTGGTTGGGCGGTGGCGGGGGCACACTCGACGGCGCTTTGGTTGGCCTCGACTCTTCGCAAGGCCCAAAGAGCGTGCTCTTGCACGAGCGCGTCAGGATAATGCAGCAACCGCCTGAGCCAAGGTACAAACCGGGTGTCGCCGCTGTTTCCAACCGCAATGCAGAGATTGCGAAGCCAGCCGCGATATTTGGCGCGCTTAATCGGAGAATTCCTAAACGCCGTTTGGAAATCCTCGGCGGTTAGCGCCGTAAGGTTCTCGAGCGAAGGGTTGAAAAGAGAAAAAGAGTCTCCGAAGCCATTCAAGCCTTGGCCTGCAGGGTGAGGAATCGTTAAACGAAGCGGCTGAAATTCGGGGATTTCGGTGGTTGCCGGATGTTGATGGGTCAGTCGCGTCTCTCCTTGACGTGGGCTCGTTGAGTTCCAGGGGCACACATCCTGGCAGATATCGCACCCAAACACGTTCCGTCCCACCGCCGGCCTCAGCTTTTCAGGGATGGCCCCCTTGAGTTCTATCGTGAGGTAGGCGATGCAGCGTGAAGCGTCCATCACGTAAGGCTGGACCAGGGCTCCTGTGGGACACGCATCCAAGCAGCGAGTGCAGGAGCCGCAACGGTCCGGAGCGGGCCCATCCGGCGCCAGCTCAAGACTGGTCAGCACCACCCCGAGGAAAAACCATGAACCCTTCTGCTGATTGATAATCAATGTGTTCTTGCCCATCCATCCAATACCCGAAGAGCGAGCCAAGGCTCTCTCGTTGACCGGCCCCGTATCCACGTAAACACGGGTTTCAGCGCCGGGAGCGAGCGCCACGAGCGCCTCCCGCAGCCGCTCCAGGCGCTCACGCATCACCGAGTGATAATCGCGGCCCCAAGCGTAGCGAGAAATCCAGGCCCGCAGGCCGTCCGATGGATGCGGAGGTTGCCCGGCTTCCCTTCCCTGCGTTCCAGCCGTCTCCTTGCCGACGCACTCTGTCGAATAAGGCAAGGAGGTGTTATAGACCAGCCCAACCAAGATGGCGGACCTTGCCGATGGAAGAACAAGCCGCGGGTCCTCTCGCTTCGGGTTGCGGAGATAATGCATTTCCCCGCCAAAGCCCTTCTGGAGCCAGCGCCGCGCAAATTCGGGACCCTCGGCCACCGGAAGCGAAGTAATGCCCACCAGGTCAAAACCACATTCAATAGCGCGGCGCTTGATAAGGTCGCCCGGGATCACCGTTCCATGATAACGCAATGCGGGCCGCTGAAGGGCCGTCGGCTCGGCTTTGGACGAGGCGCCGTCGCACGGCAGTAGCACGCACAAAAAACAAGATAGGCCGCAGCTCAGGCTGAACAGAAGCTATTTGGACGCCGGATTTGAAATTTTCTCAGCGGCTTTGGAGGAGTTGGGCTTGGGACGACGGGAGATTCGGTGGAATGAGCGCCAATAGAGCAGCACCCCGATGGCCAGAACAACGACAGACGTAGGCAACGCCCAGCTTTCATCATATTGGGCCCACGGTAAACCCACCATGATGCCCCAGTGCTGGACGGCGACGTAGGTCCAGAAAATGTAAATGCCGACGGAAAAGATGAGAACCAAAAGGGATGTGTTGACGATACGATTGCGCTGGCGGCGGGCGTCACTGAGCGTACAAACGCCACGTCGCCGGAAGTAGAACACAAGCGCCAAGGCCAAAAACAGCAGCCCTCCCAGGCGAAAATACAAACGGTAGTCGCCGTAAAGCATGTCTCCCAGGCTGGTGGCTGTGGAAATACTCGCCAAACCCAGCAGCACCAAGATCACGGGTGACAGGCAACATAGGCCGGCAATCACGCCCGCCAGCGTCGAAATGAGGAAGATGCCCTTCCGGTCGGTTGAGACCTGAACCGGCTGGTCGGAATGGTTCATCAAGAGTGCTTTCCGTTCCCGCATTATTGGATGCGGAACCTATAGCGAAGGATACACAATTTTTTGCGCCGGCGCCCCCAGACCCCCATCGGTCAATGCGCTCTGAGCAGATGATGGAAAATGGTGAGGTAACGCTTGAGGTTGCTGGTCATCAAGAAATTCTCCCGCACGTGCTCGTGACCTTGCTCGCCCAGCTGGGCGGCGAGGGCTGGATTGGAAAGCAAGAAGCGGATCTGATAAGCGGCGCCTTCCACCGAATGCACCAACAATCCTGTGTGCTTGTGAATGACTTGAATCGGAATGCCTCCGACGGCGGAAGCCACAACCGGTTTTTTCTTCCATAACGCTTCCGTCACCGTAAGGCCGAAGCCCTCGCGCAGGCTCTTTTGGATGATGACCGTGGAGGCGCGCTGCAGGGCGTTAATTTCAAGGGCGCTCCAAGGGGGCAGGTCGAGAATGTGAATGTCGGCGTCCGGCCCGGCAGCCTCGCGCACCTCAGCCAGCACAGCGCCGCCTTCGGGATCATCCGCGGCGCCCCCGCCGGCCAGCACCAACTGGCAATCAAAGTAATTTCGTACCAACCGATAGGCCTTCACCACCCCCAACGGATCTTTCAGTCGGTCGAAGCGTGAAATCTGAGTGAGAATCGGCCGGTCAGGGTCGATTCCAAAGCGCTCGATGACAGCGCGCACCTGGCTCGGGTCGAGGTCCTGATTCTTGGTCGAGAGAGGGTCAATGCAGGGGTAAGAAAGATATTGTGGGATCGGGAGCTGATGCGTAAAGGAGGGCGAAGAAAAAATCGCGCCGTCGTATCGGGTGACCAGGGGTTCCAGGAAATTCCAAACCAGCGGGTTGGGCTGGGAAAGATCAATGTGGCAACGCCAAAGCCAGCGTGCCCCGTGAGGGGGCCGCGCCGTAATGAGGGCCACCGGTTGAGGATCATGAATCACCACGAGGCTGGAGTCAAACGATAACCGGCGGCGATTCTGCTCGTTGTAACTCAAAAAAATCTCAAAGTTTTCGGGACGATTGTCATAGGGCCCACCGTGCAGCGCATTGTGAAAGGCCTTGGTGACCTCAAAAAAGTCGTTGCCTCCCGTGATGACGTCCCACCGGATGGGCAACCCAAGGTCTTGGAACATGGGGACCATGCAGTTGAGAATCTCCGCAACCCCGCCGCCGACGGCGGTGGAATTGACCATCTGAATCGTTTGCCCCGACAAACCGGAGGCCAGGGCGCGGAGTTCCTCGATTTCCGGCTCACCGACAACGGGGATGTAATCGTCCAGATGAATTACGCGCTGCGCGGAGGGGTCGGGGGCCATGAAGCTCCTTGTTGAGCGATGAGTTCCAGCAATGTTTGTTTTACGTCATCCAGAGTCTGCGTATAAATATCAATCCGGTTGCACTGGTCCGCCAGGGATTTGAGGCCCAGGCTTCCCTCCAGCCAAACGGAAAAATCGTTCGTGCGAAGGTGCAGCCGTAAGCGCGAAGCGATGAAGTGAAAATAAATGGAGGCTCGAGGGATACGCGCCAGCACCGAGGCAAATTCCTGAAGATTCGTCGCCACCAGCCCCAACGGTACGGCCACCTCAATCGCCTCGAGGAAATAGAACGGCTCGAAGGCGGGTGCTTCCGCACGCTGAGGGCGAGCCTCGCAGGCCTCACGAACCGCCTGGTAAAAGTCACGGCGCAAATCGTTGAGCGAGACGTAATCCCGAATGTCAAAGGAGGCCAGCCGTTCGGCTAACTCGTAGTGGTTGCAGGCGGAGAGCACCCATTGCGCAAAATCATTGGAGTAACCTTCGGTCAGAAAATGGTGACGACGCAGGGTCTGAAAGGTGTGATAGAAGATCGAGGCATCGCTCGATTGCTCAAGCCCTGCCGCCAATTCGCACAAGTTGCGGGCGACGAGCGGACAAACTTGGGTAACGTAAGACGCCGTGGAAAAGCGAAAGGGTTCATTCATCCGAGAGCGCGCTCCATTTCTTTTAAGAAGCGTATAACTTCTGAGGGGTTGCGGGCAAGCCAACGCGCCCTCGTTCGACGAAAGCTTCCCACGCGCACGGTGATGCCCGAGGGTAGGGCGCGAAAGGCATCTTCATCCGTCGTATCATCACCCATATAAATGGTGAGCGAGCCGCGCGGGAACCGCGCCCGGAGTTTTTTGACCGCGGCTCCTTTGCCCCGGTTGAGGCGTGGCAGGACCTCCCAAATCTTCTTGCCTTCCATCACGCGAAGTTGCCGCTCGAAGGGCCGAAGCAACCGCTTCAATCGCCGGCGCGCCTGACGAATGGCCTCCCGCCGGGCGCCGCGAAAATGAAGGGAAAAGGCTTCACCCTTGTTTTCAAGGCGCAACCCGGGGATGACAAGAATCTCGCGCCGCACGGCCCGACGCAATTGGGCCAGGGCTGTCCGCGAGGGCCCATCGAGGCGTGCCCCCGGCAACCCTTGCCATCCGTGCAAGCCGAGACAACGAACGTTCGGCAGCCCCACGCGGGCCTTCAAGTCCGCCAAAGTTCGCCCGCTGATGATGAAGAGCGCCACCCGGGGCTGGCGCGCAAGACGGCGTAGCAGGTTGCGCGCCGAAGGCGCAAGCCGAACCTGTTCCGGCCGCGGCCGCAACGGGGTCAACGTGCCGTCAAAATCAAGGAAAAGCAGCACCTCGGGCGCCCGGCGGATCCTTTCCAGAATGTCAGGCACGTGGCCTCGGAGCGGCTTGGCCCGATTCCGCGTTGGAAGTTCCCTGTCAGGCGCGGCGCTTGGATATTCCATTCGAGTTGTTTAGAGGGCGCCGACCGGCCGCGGCTCTTCCGTTCGAATTTCGGTTAACTCTGCAATCAAGTTCGCGGCCCAGCGATAGACATTGTGTTCGGCGACCACGCGGCGCATCGCTTGCATGCGAAGGGTTTCTTCTTCCGGCGTCATTTCCAAGGCGGCGCGAATCGCCTCCGCTAATTGCTCCGTGTCATACGGATTGACGATCAGGGCGTCGCGCAGTTCATACGCGGCGCCCGCGAACCGGCTCAGAATCAGAACGCCGCGCTCATCCTCGCGCGCCGCCACGAACTCCTTGGCCACAAGATTCATCCCGTCATGGAGCGCCGTGACCATGCAGAGGTTGGCGGCGCGGTAATACCGTGCCAGTTGCGCGTGCGAGTGGAGGGTCTGAAGGTAAACGATCGGCTTCCAGTGCGGCGTGGCAAATCGGGCGTTCACGCGGTCCGCTTCCGCTTTGACTTCGGCCAGCAGGTCGCGGTAGCGCTGGATGGTGGAGCGGCTGGGCGCGCCCACTTGGAGGAAGGTGAAGCGGCCCTGATAGTCCGGATATTTCTCAAGGAATCGCTCAACGGCGCGGAACCGTTCCGGAATGCCCTTGGTGTAATCCACGCGATCCACTCCCACACCCATCAGGACCGCATCCACTCCGTGCTCCTTAAGGAGGGCCACACGGTCCACGGGGGGCGGTTTCGTTCCCTCCGGCGGAGCGAGTTCGGCGGGATTCACGCTAATGGGAAAGCGGCGGACGTGCGTCCGATGGCCGCGACGATTCACCACGAAGCGATCCCAGTCAATGCGGGATTCGAGCGCTTGATCCACCGTCTCCAGGAAATGGTTGCAATGGGCCTGGATGTGAAAACCGATCAGGTCAGCACCCAGCAAGCCATCGAGCAACTCGCGTTGCCAGGGGCAGATGCCGAAGGCTTGGGGGTTCGGCCAAGGAATGTGCCAAAAGATGGCGACGCGGGCTTCGGGACGCTCCGTCTTAATCAGGCGGGGAAGCAAAGCAAAGTGATAGTCCTGCACCAAAACGACCGGTTCCTCCGTCCCCTCCATTTCTTCAAGGGCGGCCTCCGCGAATTTGCGGTTGACTGTCTGGTAGGCTTCCCAATCGGAAGCGCGAAAGATCGGTCGCATGTGGGCGATGTGGCACAACGGCCAAAGACCTTCGTTCGAGAAACCGTAATAATAGCCGGTCTCCTCTTCGGGGCTGAGAAAGACGCGCCGCAAGGTGTAATGAGGGTTGTCGGGTGGAACACGAAGGCGGTCGCCCGGCCCGACGGTCTCACGGTCGGCGTCGCCGGCTCCGTGGGCAATCCAAGTGCCCTCGCAAGCCAGCAAGACGGGCTCAAGCGCCGTGACCAAACCGCTCGCCGGCACGACCACCTGCACGCTTCGGCCATTCTTGATGTGAACATATGGCTCACGGTTGGAAACCACGAAGAGCGGCCTTTCCTGGAGCTTGCCTTTGACGTGGACGCGCAAGCGCTCAGGCGTCCATAAGGATTCTGCCGATTCTCGCAGTTGCGCTTCCTTTTCCGCGGCGGCCCGCGCCGCCGCCAGCATGGCCGTCATGTGGCGAACTTCTTCGGCCAGCGGCTTGAAGAGATCGTCGTCAGGAAGCGGCGGCGCGGCGTGGGAACTACCGCGCCGCCATTGGCGCATCCACTGGGCCATGCGGGTGATGTTGCCGGTCAGCGCCCAACGAATGACGAGGATCGTAATGAGGACGATAAAGAAAATCTCAACCACCAGCGTCCAGAAGGTTGTCCGCCAGATGCGCGCGATTTCTGCGTCAATGTAGCTGGCATCATAAAACATGCCCACCGCCCCGGTCACGGAAGGGCCACGATGCAAGGGCAAGGCGTAGAGGTAGAGCAGCGTGGGACCGACGTCAATGAATCGGCCGCGTCCGCCATTTTCGGAAATCGCGCGCGTCACAACGGAGGGAAGAAGTTTGAGAGCGCCGACAAGGCTCGGCGTGGCCGCCAGCTCCGTACCGAGGTCGTTATAAACGGCGATGCCGTAGAGGCTGTCGCGATTCTCCACCTGGCTCAAATAGTTGGCGAGGGCCGTCGGGTCGGGCGAACTCAGCAGCGCCTCGACGTGGTCCTGTAGCGTCTCGCCGAGTGCCTGGGCACGGCC
The DNA here is from genome assembly GCA_021838785.1 of Acidobacteriota bacterium. Classification (GTDB taxonomy): domain Bacteria; phylum Acidobacteriota; class Terriglobia; order UBA7540; family UBA7540; genus JAKCCV01. The sequence goes on from JAKCCV010000001.1 coordinate 61,040, forward strand.
TTCCAATTCGTTCCGCAAAGCGCGCTTTTCAGCCTTCGCCTGGAAGAAGGCGAAAATCAGAGTGACCGTGACGGTCACCGCGACAAGCGCCAGAATCCATCGGAGCGCAACCCGCATCGTGCTTCATTATACAACTCGAACGGAGCGCATCGCTCAGTGGCGATGATTATTCTTCGTCGCATGACGAACGCCGTGCACGCGCGCTGAGGAGACGCAGAGGTCAGATCAGAGGTCGGATAATCTGCCGGATGCCCACCACCACATCGCCCCGGGAAGGCACATGGCCAAGCCGAGCGCAGCCGCAAGTTCGCGCGCCGAAAACCCCCATCGGTCAAGCCCCACGCCCACCAGGTAATTGGAAACAGAAACCGTCAGCATCCAGACACCGAAGTCGAGTGCAAAGACGCGGCCTCGCAAAGGCTGAGCGGTGTGAACTTGAAGCAGCGTGGAAGACATGACCCAAATGTTACTCCCCGCGAGGGAAGCCACGAGCAACGCGACGAGAGCGAGCGTCAGCGTGGGCGCGCCACTCAGGGCTAAGAAAGCCGCCGCGCCCAAAAAGAAAGATGCCGTCATCCATCGCCACATGGCCGCCTCAACGCCGCGCGTCAAACGATCCCCCGCCACCGGACCGATGGTCGAGCCCACGCCCCGCGCCGCGTACAGCAGCCCTAAAACCAATACCCCGTGCCCGGCAATCGGAAAGATCCGCTCCGCATAAACCACCAGAATCACCCACGAGCCGCCGAGCAGGCCCGTGCCCATCTTGGCCAGAAGCAGAGTGAGAATTTTGGGGCGCTGAAGAACATAGTCCAGGCCTTCCTTGAGCGACGCAGCGGAGCGGACAGCCGCGCGCTTGGCAGCCGGAGCCAGATGCCTCTCGCTCACGACAATGCGACCGACCAGCATCGCCGAGACAAAATAAGAGGCGGCGTTGGCGATGACGGCAACGTCCCGGCCCAGAAAGAACGTGACTACCCCGCCCAACCCGGCTCCCATCATAAGCGCGACCGACCAAGTGGCCGAAGCTAAGGCGTTTGCAGGAAGAAGTTCTTCCGTGGAAACCAGATCGGGCAAAAGCGCCGAACGGGCAGGCTCAAAAAATGAGGCAAAGATAATCTCGAGTCCCAGCAGCAAATAGATCAGCCATATCTGCGAGCGGGCATGGACGGAGAGCAGTCCCAACACCACCACGCCTTGCAAAATGTCGGTCACAATCATCAGGCGGCGGCGCGAAAAACGGTCCACCACCGGGCCGGCCAGCGGCGTCATCAACGCCCAGGGAAGGGTTTGAATAATCACCGCCCAGGCCACCGCCTCGCCACTGTGAGTCATTTTGTAGAGGAGGTCATAGACGGCCAGGCTATAAAACCAGTCGCCGGTTTCGCTGACGAGTTGCGCGAGCCAAAGGCGTCGAAAATTTCGATTGGAGCGCACCAACCTCGCGTAGCGGCCGAGGAACCCGACCGCCGGCAAACCCTCCGCCGGACCGAATGAGGCGCTCGTAGGCTGGTCTTCCATGCGGTGAGGCGAGATTGTAGCACGCGGCAACCCGACAATGGCGAGGGCCGCCCGACCTCTCAAAATTTTCAGTAAATGATATCCACCGATACGTCGTAGGTTCGGTGCTCGAAACCCACAAAATGTCCAAAATACGGCGAGGTGATGTTGGAATATACATCGCGAGGGTTGAAATGGTTGGTCACATTGAAAATCTCCAGGTTGCCCCGCAGCGTGTGTTTTTTGAGCCAAGGAATCACTGGGAAGTGGAAATCCTTCATCAACTTCATGTCCAAAGAGAGGAAGGTGGGAAAACGCAAGCGGTCCGGCGAGCCCACGTAATTTTGCTGTGCGTCCACAACCGAATAGGGGAACCCGGAATGAACGTCCAACAGTGGGCTAACGGTCGTCCGCCAAGGAAGGCGGAAACGACCCCAGGTCACCACCCGATGTGGAATGTCGGAAGGCAACGCCGCGAAAAAATTCGGACGGATAATCGGCTGCTCGAAGGGGACATAGATTTCCGACAAGGTATTGAGGTCGCCGCGCGTGCGGCTGTAAATATAGGCCACATTGACGTCGGCGTTGCGGCCGGCCCGGTAGCGCAGCGTGGACTCAAATTCATGGTACCGCGCGCGGCCGGTGTTGCTGAGCAAAAGCAGCCCGCTCGAGGGGCCGGTGAGGCGAGGGCTGACCACAAATTCATCGTAGGTGCGGCTGGCAAGAAAGCTCAGGCGGAGAAGTAAATTGGGGGTGATTTCCTGGTCCCATTCGGCGTTCCAGGTGAGATTGTACGGCGTGCTCGCCAAGTGATGACCGGAGGGCACGATGGTTCCGTTTTCTCCCACCCGCTCATAAAAGTTTTGATAGGCGATGGGCGGCCCGAGCGGCACGCCCGAGGAATTAAATTCTGTGATGCGGCGAACAGGGTTATGAGTGAAGTCTCCCGCCAGCAGCGGCACGCGGTCATAAAACACCCCAAAGCCACCCCGCAAGACGGTACGACCTTGCGAGCCGGGCGTATAGACGATGCCCAAGCGCGGTGAAAAGGCCGCGGCATCGCCAATCGTTTGCCCGCCATAGCGCAACCCCGTCTCAATGGCCCAGCGGTTGGCTAAAGCCCAATGGTCCTCCGCGAACGCCGCCAGTTCGGTATCCTCGGCATTGAGAGGCGCAGGCCCGGTAAAGTCAATCTGCTCGGCCAGTGACCCGTCCTGCCGTTGAACGAGGACCGGATGAGAGATGCTCACGCCATCGTAAGCGCGATGGACAAAATCATCTCCGATGGTCAGCAGATGCCTTCCCCAGCCGCGCCAACGCGGGAATTCATAAGTCTGCATGATTTCCTGCTGATTGCTCGAACGGTTCCAAGCGTTAAAATAGTTTCCACCCCAGCCTTCCGGCGTCACCAGCATATCGCGCGGCCCTTGCCCGTTCGCATAACTGGAGAAGAGTGTCTCTTTGAGGATGGTGGTGAGAATGCCGCCGCCGGGCCGCAGGTAACGGTCGGTGAGCCCCACGGATTCGCCTCGCTGACCGTAATTGGAAGAGGCGGATTGAGGAATCAAGGAGTCAATGTTCGCGAATTCGCGGCGGAGGGGAAAGACGCTGACATTGGCGCTCAACAGGTGGCGGTCCGAAAAAATGTATTGGAAATCGGTTAACGAGGTCAGCCCTTCCGTTTTGATTTCGTTGTGCGGGTAAGGAAGCCCGCGGACAGGGTTGCGGCCATAGATATAAACCAAGTACTCCGCGAAATCAAATTTGCCGGGAATCAGAGGGCCGCCAAAACTGAGCCGCGGGCGGTCATCGGCAATGCCCGCGATGTGCCCGGCCTCGATGCGCGGCGTGGGCAGAAAGTCATTGAGTTGATACGTCCAGCGGTCCGGCGGAGCCTTGGTGTGAATCGTCGCCAACCCGCCGGAAAAACTTCCGTACTGGGCAAGGTAAGGTGATTTGTAAACTTGCAATGACTCAATGGCGTCAATAGGGACGTCAATCGAAAAACTGCCCGTCACCGGGTCCACGGTTTCTGCGGAATTCACCAGCAGCATCCCCTGATTTTCGAGCGAACCCTTGATGCTCAGGCGGCCATCGGGAGTCCGCACGACGCCCGGCACCAACGGCAGAGCCGCCGTAAACTTTTCCTGCACCAGAGGCAAGCTCTCAAGGGCTGTGGAGTTCAAGGTGGACGCACGCGCGGCGCTCCTTGTGGAAATACGGCCTGCCTTGCCGTGAACCTCAACCGTCTGGCGCAGAAATATCTCAGGAGGTAGGGTCACATCGAGCAAAGGCGAGGCTTGCGCGCCGATTTTGATTCCTCGCTTCTCGACCGGCTGATGGCGGATGGCAGCGCAGGTGAGATTGAACGATCCGGGGACCAGGCCCGTAAAGGAAAACCTTCCGCGCGAATTCGTCCGCACGGTGAGACCCTGGCTCAATCCCGGGCCGTTCAGGGTGCAAGCGGCTCCGGCGATGGGCGCTCCGCTCGCGTCTTTGACGGTTCCCGCTAAGCCGAACGACGAGGCCGCCGCCAGGCGCGGGCTCAAGCAGAGGAGCATGAGGGCGATCGCACGGGCAAAAGCGCCGAGACATTGCCGATGATGAGAGGTCACGATTACTAGATGCGGCGACTTCCATCCGCGTCACTTGCATTGTACACGCGATGGGCGTTCGACATTAGCCCCGATTTTGAGTTCGGGAGAACGCCTCCTGCCCGAAACGGACGATTCTTCCGGCGGCTCCCGCCGCGAGCCTCGTTCCGGCCTCCGCTCACCATCAAAAGAGCGCTCACATTTCGCGGCAAGGCAACTATCCGGCTTGCCTTTGCTTCTGGGTATGATGATAATGTTCTCCGAGGGGAATCGCCGCGGGCGGAGGGCCCAAAAGGGATGATCAGTCACAAGGTTCGCTGGGCAGCGGGGATTGTGAGCGTAGGAATGTGTCTCGCCTGCACCCCAGGGAATACGTTTTTCCGGCAGGGATTGAAAGCGGAAGAAAGGAAAGACTGGGATACCGCCGTCGTGGATTTTGACCAAGCCGTGAAGTCTCGGCCGGAAAACGCGGATTATCGGCTCCATGAACGGTATGCCAGAAGCCAAGCGGCCATCTTTCACGTCGAACAAGGCAAACGCGACCTGAAAGCCGGCCGCACCGAACAGGCGATCGGTGAATTTCAGAAAGCCCACAGCATTGACCCCTCCAATCAGGCCGCCGACCAGTATCTGACGCGGCTTTTGGCCATGCAGGCGGCGGCGAAGGAGCAACGCACCCAGGCTTTGCGGAAAGCCATCCAAGCGAGTGAAGCCGCCGGTCAGCGCCAAATCGTCGAACTCCAGCCCCTGCCCCAAACCCCCATCGCGCGCTTAAGAATCAGCGGCGATAGTGAGCGGGTGTACGAAAGCCTCGCCAAATTGGCCAACCTGAATGTGGCGTTCACCTCAGATTTTCAGCCCCGTCCCGTGACGCTCGACTTGACGGACGTGAAGGTAGGCGACGCGCTGCGCATCCTTGCCCTTCAAACCCACACTTTTTGGCGCGTGATGACCCCCAACACCATTCTCGTGGTTCCGGATAACCCGGCCAACCGTCGGGAATACGAGCAAGAAATCACCAAGGCGATCTATTTGACCAACCCGATGCAGCCGGCCGACCGGACGGCCATCACCACCGCCCTCAAGCAAATTTTGGGCATTCAGCGCATCATTGATAATCCGCTGGCGAACGCCATCATCATCCGCGCCTCACCGCATCGCATAGCGGAAGCAGAGCGATTGATAGACGATTTGGATCGCGGCAAAGCGGAGATCTTGATTGATGTGGATGTGCTGGAGGCTGACGCGGACCGGATCCGCGATTTGGGCCTCAACACGACGCAGGCGTTGAATTTTCCGGCTTCGGCCGGCTTCCCATCCGGTACGCAGGCGGTCCTCGGTTTTACACCGCTAAAGGGAGTCACGGTCAACGGCATTACGGGGGTTCCGCTGAACCAACTGGGCAATTCGCTCAACAGCAAAAACTTTAGCATCGCCGTGCCGGGAGCCGTGGCCACGGCGCTCATGGACGATTCTCACACCCGAATTCTCGATAACCCGGAGGTTCGGGTGACCGACGGCGCAACCGCGACTCTAAAGATCGGCAGCAGCGTGCCGATCGCAACGGGCAGCTTTCTACCCTCTTTCGGGGGAAGCATCACCGGGGCCACGACCACCGGGGCAACGACGCCCAGCTTTGGGCTATTGGCCAGCACGCAGTTCACGTACAAGGATGTGGGCGTCAGTTTGACGATCACGCCGCATCTCATGACCGACGGCGAAATTGAGCTGAAAACGAAGATTGACATTTCTTCCCTCGCCCAAAATTTCAACATTGGCGGCATCGAGGAACCCAGTTTCGGCCAACGGCAGATTGAGCAAGATATCCGGCTGAAGGAAGGCGAGGTGAGTCTGTTGGGAGGGTTAATCGAAAGGACCACGACCACCGAGACGACCGGCTTGCCAGGGCTGGGCGATATTCCGGGCCTCAAATATCTTTTTGCGCAAAATCATCGTGAGAAAGTCAACACGGAGGTGCTGGTCATGCTGACGCCCCACGTCATTCGCTTGCCCGAACCGCCGGTCGAAGCCGCCAGCACCAACCCCGCCCCGGGCACGACTTCTTCTGCTCCATCCTTGCCGGCTGCCGGGCCGCCGGCGGCCGGTGTACCTCCGGAGTCTCCATGAACCGCGTTTTAAGACGAGTCAGTAAGCAGCGTAACTCTGCGGGCTTTACGTTCGTGGAACTGATCACCGCCGTCGCCATTATTCTTCTGCTGACGACCATGGCTTTGCCGGTGGCCGAGACGGAGGTGAAAGAACAGAAGGAGGTCGAGTTGCGGCGCGATCTGCGAGAGATGCGCAATGCCATTGACCGCTACAAGGATTTCTCCGATGAGGGCCTGATTCCTCCCACGCTCGACGGGTTCGGCTATCCCCCTTCCCTGCAAGCGTTGGTGAACGGCGTTAAACTGAAGGGGACCGATGTGCGCTACAAGTTTTTGCGCCGCATCCCGCGCGACCCGATGACCGGGCATCGAGATTGGGGTTTGCGCTCCATGCAAGACAGCCCTGACTCGCAAAGCTGGGGCGGGCAAAACGTGTTCGATGTGTATTCAAAAAGTCAGGGCGTGGCATTGAATGGTACGCATTATGACACCTGGTAATCTTAAAAACTCGAAGGCCCATCCGCTCCGGCTGGAGACCGCCTTTACTTTCCTCGAAATGATGGTGGTCATGACGTTGATTCTCATCCTGGCGGCCATGGCGGTTCCCACGCTTCGCACCACCATCATTCGCGCCCGCGAAGCCGTTCTCCGCGACGATTTGTTCACCATGCGCAAGCTCATTGACCAATACACCATTGACAAACAGCAGCCCCCGCAATCGCTGGACGATTTGGTTCAGGCCGGATATCTGCGAGGCGGCATTCCGAAGGATCCCTTCACCGGCTCCAATAAAACCTGGAAAGTCGAGACTGAAGACGTGCCCGTCGGAGCCGGCGAGGTCGTTCCCGGAATCGTGGACGTACACAGCGGCTCGAACCAGATTTCGCTGGATGGCACGCCGTACAGTAGCTGGTAGGGATGACTGAATTCATCTGCAAACTGGGCGCCCCGAGCGGGCGAGTCACTGAAGAGACCCATCAAGCGACGTCGGAAAACGAACTGCGCTCCCGTCTGGCCGCGGAAGGTTATTATGTCTTTTCAATCCGACCCAAGGATTTGTTGCGGATTCGCCTCGGCCAAGCTCACCGTTCGGCCCCGGTGAAGGCGGATGATCTCCTGGTGTTCAACCAACAGTTTGTCACCCTGGCAAAATCCGGCTTGCCGCTGCAGAAATCGCTTGACCTATTGGCGCGCCAGGCACGAAGTGCCGAGATTGGGGGGATTCTCGAACAGGTTCGGGACAGAGTGCGCGAAGGAGAGATGCTCTCGAACGCCTTTGAGTCCACGGGACGCTTTCCCAAAATCTATTGCGCCACCTTGCGGGCGGGCGAGCGGAGCGGCAGCCTCGACAAAGTGCTTTCGCAATACGTGGCCTATCAGAAAGTCGCGCGAGGCTTCCGCAAAAAGTTTCTTTCCGCTCTGATCTATCCGGCATTTCTGCTCGTGTTTCTTGTGGGGTTGATCATTCTCGTGGACTTGTTCATTATTCCAAAGTTCACGGAGTTCTACGCCGAACTGAACGTTCCCTTGCCCGCGCTGACCGTGGTGCTGATCACCCTCGGCCAAGTGATGCGCAAATGGGCCATTGCCGCGCTGGTGGGTATCGCGCTAATCATCATAGCCCTCCGCGCCGCCGGACAATCGGGGATTTTTCGGATGGCCTGGGAAAGGCTTAAATTTCGCCTGCCGGTGGCGGGAAATCTTCTGCTGAAGTTTTCCGTGGCCGAATTCGCCAGAACGCTCGCCACCTTGCTCCAGGCAGGCACGCCGATCGTGGCGGCTCTTCAGACCGCGTCGGAAGCCTCTTCCAGCCCTTTGCTCGCGCGCGGCGTGGCGGAAGCGCGAAAGGATGTGACGGCCGGCAAATCGCTGAGCGCCAGCCTGCGCGCCACCGGCTTGTTCCCCGACATGGCGCTGGATATGGTGGAAGTAGGAGAAACCACGGGCGCCCTGCCTTCCATGCTCGATGCAGTGGCGGATTTTTATGAGGAAGATGTGGGCATTGATCTCTCGGCTTTGGTGGCGCTGGTGGATCCCTTAATGATCGCCATTATCGCGGTCGCCGTGGGATTCGTGCTGGTGGGATTTTACTTGCCGCTGTTCTCTCTGGCGTCCCAAGTGCATTGAAGCGATTGCGAGGAGAATGTGGAACCGAACGCCACGCCGGATGTGAATGCAGAAATCGCCATGGCCCGCGAGCGGGCCGCCCGCTACCACTTTGAGTTTGTGGACCTGGGCGATTTTCGGCCGGAACCCGACCTGCTGCGTTCCATTCCGCTCGACTTGATGCTTCGGTACGAGTTTCTTCCCCTGGCCGCCCAGGACCATCAATTGGTCGTAGCCATCAGCGATCCCACGGATTTGGCTCGGCTGGACGAAATCAGCGCCCGGCTCGACCGGCGCTTGATTGTGAAGGTCGCCTCCGCCAGCCAAATCAAGGAATTTCTGGCCAAGACGGACCCCTCCCAGCGAGTTCTCGACGAGGCCACCAGCGAATTCCGCCTCGACGTGATCCGCGAGGAAGAGAACGGAGACGAAAAGCTCTCGCTCGAGCAACTGGTAGGCGTCAAGGACGTGAGCCCGGTCATCCGGCTGGTAGATTCGATTATCTTCGCGGGTTTGGAGCGACGCGCGAGCGATATTCACTTGGAGAGCCGGGACAACTCCATGGTGGTGAAGTATCGGGTGGACGGCGTGTTGCAGCAAGCCATGGCGCCGCTCGGTCCGGAGTATCAATCGAACATCATCACGCGCATCAAGGTCATGGCGGAACTTGACATCGCCGAGCGGCGGATACCGCAGGACGGCCGATTCCGAGTCAGTTATCGAGGACGCTTGATTGATTTCCGCGTCAGCATTATGCCCTCCATCCACGGCGAAGATGCCGTGCTTCGCATCCTTGATAAGGAGTCTTTGCATGAGAAGTTCCGCCAGCTTCGGCTCGACGTGCTGGGATTTTCCGACCACGAGATTCGCCGCTTGCGACGCTTCATCCGCGAGCCTTACGGCATGGTTCTGGTGACGGGACCGACGGGCAGCGGAAAAACCACCAGCCTCTACGCGGCGCTTTCCGAAATCAAGAGCGATGAAGACAAGATTGTTACCATTGAGGATCCGGTGGAATATCAGATCCGCGGCATCACCCAAATTCCCGTCAACGAGAAAAAGGGATTAACCTTTGCGCGCGGGCTGCGCTCCATCTTGCGGCACGACCCGGACAAGATTATGGTGGGCGAGATTCGGGACAATGATACCGCCCAAATCGCCATTCAGTCCGCGCTCACGGGGCATCTGGTTTTTACCACCGTCCACGCCAACAACGTGGTGGACGTGCTAGGCCGCTTTCTCAACATGGGCGTTGAACCTTACAACTTTGTTTCCGCCCTGAATTGTATCCTGGCGCAGCGACTGGTCCGGACGATTTGCGAAGCCTGCAAGCGGCCCTCCCCGCCGTCACGGGAGCTGATGGAAGAGTCGGGCCTGGTGGCCGCGCAATGGCAGGACGTCACGTTTTATGAAGGCACGGGCTGCCCCAAGTGCAATGGCACCGGCTACCGTGGTCGCACGGCCATCGGAGAACTGATGGCGCTGTCGGACCCGATCCGCGAGATGATCCTTGAGAAGAGGCCGTCGTCTGAAATTCGGCGGCTGGCCCGCGACGAGGGGATGCGCACGTTGCGCGAATCCGCCCTCGAAAAGGTGCGAATGGGCGTGACCACGCTCAAGGAGATCAACAAAGTTACTTTTGTGGAGTAACGCTTCCCGCTCGAGGCGCTCGACCCATGGACTGGAAAGATATCCCGCGACGCTTTTTCGACCGCCGCTCGGCTCCCCGGCGCACCACGTTACCCGCCCTGGCGTTCGAGGTGGGCGCCAGCTTTGTCGCGGGAGCGCGCCTTGACCGCTCATCGCGCCGAATCAAACACATCGGAATTCGCCAGCTCCCCAGCAACGCACTGCCTGCCGGCCCGCCGCCGCACCAGGATCGGCTCGCCGGTATTCGGAATTCTTTTGCGGAGCTGGCGAGCGAGTTGGGCGGCGCGGGAGGGCCGCTCGGGCTTCTGTTGCCGGATGGCATGGTGCGCGTGGCGTCGTTGACCTTTGAGACTCTACCGAGCAGCGCTCGAGAATCGGATGCTTTGATCCGGTGGCGGCTGAAGGATTTGCTGCCCTACCCTCCGAACGAGGCCCGAATCAGCTACGAGATTGTGCGGAACGGCGCAGGTCCCATCGAGGTGGTGGCCATGGCGGCTCGATCCTCGGTGTTGGCCGAATATGAGAGCGTCATGGAACCCCTGAATGGGCAGCTTACGTTATTGCTTCCTGTGACCGCAGCGTTACTTCCTCTTCTGCCCCCGGCCACCTCGGCAGAGCTGCTCCTTCATATTTCCGGTGCAGGACTGACCACCGTGATGGTGGCCGGTGACCGGTTGTTATTGTGGCGGCACGAGCCCGTGGACGCTGTTGATCAGCTCCCCCAGGCAGCGACGGATGAAATGGTGCGGGTGCTCGCCAGCGCTCAGGACCGACTGAAAGTTGAGGTTCGCCGGGCATGGCTTTACGCCGGACCGCTTTCGGAGGAAGCCTGGGTCGAGCGCTTGCGAGAGACCACGGACCTCGAGATGAACGATCTTCCCTGCCCGCCAGGGTATGCCGCGGCGCTTCCGCCGGATGAGCAAGACCTGCTGACGCCCTACGGTATGCCCTTTGCCGGACTCATCGCCAATCGTGGATCGAACCCATGAAGGTTTCCCTGAATTTGGCAACGCCACTTGGCTGGCACGAGCGTTACCGCCTGGCCGTGGGCACCTTGGTCCTGGCGGTTGCGCTCGGCGTTTTGGGAAGTTTAGTGCGCTCTGCGGTGGCGAACTACCGAGAAGATCAGAGCGTCGCAACGTCGTATGCCCAGGCTCATCAACGCCTGGTCCGTCTGCAAAAAAGGGTGTCATCGCTCCAGCAGTACCTCGCTCGGCCGGAGCTCCATCGTTTGGTTGAGGAAACAACCTACTTAAATGGTCTAATCGAACGGAAGCAGTTTTCAGTGGCAGGCCTGACCGCGCGGGTGAGCCAATTGTTGCCCCCCGATGTTCGAGTGGACGGGCTTTCGTTTTCAGTGACGGCTCCCCATCCAATAGTTCATCTCTCCGTGGAAGCCAAGAGCGAGCGGGCGTTCGAAGCCTTTCTGAACAACCTCGAAGGCGCGGCGGATTTTTCCGACGTTGTGGTGGCGAATCAGGGTTTTGCGGACACGGACACCCCAGGCAACAGCAGCACCGTGCTCGCAACCTGCACGGCAAAGTACCACGGAGCGGGAATCATTGCCGAGGGGCAAGGAATAACGGATGCTCAGACCTCGCCGTAAAACCCTCCGAAGATGGATTGAGCGCGCCGCGTTGCTCGTGCTGACGCTCGATGTGGTCGTTTACGCCGCGGTGGTGCGACCGCTGGCGCGCCGAGTAGCTCAGCACGAAGAGTCCTTTGACCGCGTGCGGCTGGCCGCCTTCGACGCCGAGGCCCAGGCCGCGCGCTTGGAGCGCTTACGCTCCTCGTTGCCGCAGGATGCCCAGGACTTGCACGCTTTCTTGGCTCAGCATGTGCCGGCGCGGCGCTGGGGCTTCTCCCAGGCGGAGCAACTTGTCCGCCATCTGACAAGCCAAAGCCACGTGACGCTGGTCAGCGTCAGTTACAAGTTGAGTTCTGCGGGCCAGCAGCCGCTCGACCGCCTGGGAATACAGATGACCGCGACAGGATCATTTCCAGACCTTCTCAACTTTGCCCATGCCATTGAGACCGCCAGCGACTTGATTTTGGTGCGCGATTTTAGCTTTACGGCAAGCGGAGGGCGGAATATCTCGCTCACCGTGGATGCGGATCTTTACTTGACGCCATGACAACATCTCGTTCCATTCAAAAGTGGGGGCCAATCGTGCTTGGCGTCGTATGCTTGTTCATGATCGTCAAGCTGGTGCGGGAGCTTAACGGTTCACCGCAACCGGCGGCGCGGGTGGATAGCCCGTCGGCCCACAGAGGTCGCAGGTCCGTAAAAATTCACGCCCTGGAGAACAACTTGACGGCATCGGGTGAACTCCGTTTGGATGTCTTAAAAGCAGCCAACCAACGGCCGCTCCCAACCTTCTCACGGAATCCCTTCGGCTATCCCCCGCCCCCTCCGCCGCCGGGCATGAGTCCCGGCGAGCGTCTGAGCGGCGATGCCTCCTCGCCACCCCCTCCGCCGCCTATTCCGTTAAAGGCTTTAGGATATTCGCAGGACCAGGAAGGCAACCGACAGGCATATCTTTCCGGCCAGGATGAGGTTTACGCCGCGCGCGTGGGTGATGAAATATCCCACCGTTACAAGGTTCTGGCCATCACCCCCATGGCGGTGATTGTGGAGGACACCCAGTCTGGAGAAAAGGCCAGACTTCCGATTCCACAAGCTCAGTGAGGCTGCAATGTTTCGCAAAAATGGATCACCCAAAAACCAAGGCTACGTGCTCCTGATCATCATGATGATGCTCGCCATCTTGCTGATCATGCTGACGGAGGCGATGGCCAGCGTCTATACGGAAGCTCAGCGCGAGCGAGAGAAAGAGTTAATTTTTCGCGGCCAGCAGTACGCCCGGGCGATCTATCTGTTTCACTTGCAGTTCAATCGCTATCCGACGTCGGTGAAAGAGCTTTTGGAAACCAACGGGATGCGTTTTTTGCGGCAGGCCTACCGCGACCCCGTGGCGCGAAACGGCAAATGGCGGTTTATCCACGCCACCGCCAATGGAATTGTCACCGATTCAAAAACCCTCACCCCTCCCGGCATGGTCAACGGCCAAGGCACACAACCAGGCCTCGGCGGTGGCACGGGGCCCATGCAAGGCAACGGCCCCAATCCGCTTGGATTTTCTACTCAATCCCAAAAAATCGAAGGAGCGTATATCGTAGGCGTGGCGCCGCTAAGCAACCAACAATCCATCATCGTCTATAACCATCATACCCATTACGACAACTGGGAGTTTTTCGGAATTCCTGGGGTTCCGGGTTCGGTGGTGCGGACGGTGACCATTCCCGGCATCGCCCTTCCCTCACCTCAAGCTCAACCAGGCGCCGCGCCAACGCCGCAAGGCGCAGGCCCCGCCTCGCAATTTCCTTCTATGTCGCCTATGACGCCCGGCGGCGGCCCACAATAAAAGCATTCGGCGACAGGCGTGGCGGTCTAAATCGTAGCAACGCCCTGACCCGGTTCCCGGGCTCCCAACCGGTGGCAGCCCACGAGCCTAATAGTTATGGGGATTGGCAAACGAATGCGAGCGACCGCTAGCCGAAAACATCTCTGGCCTTTTCGCCCGCCGAGCGGCTGAGGGGTTTGTTTTCCACGCGGACGGAAGGGGCAAGCATTTCAAACAGGCGGCGCTGTTCACCTCGGAGTCGAGTGGGAATGACAACCTCAACGGCAACGTAGAGGTCCCCGCGGCCACGTCCATTCAAGGACGGCATCCCCTTGCCGCGCAAGCGGAACACCGCGCCCGGTTGAGTGCCCTCTGGAATCCTCAACTTCTGAGTACCGTCCAAAGTGGGGACAGAAATTTCGGCGCCAAGAGCCGCTTGGGCCACCGAGATCGGAATCGAAAGGTAGAGATCATCTCCGCGCCGTTCGAAATGGGGGTGAGGGCGAACTCGCAGAACGACATAGAGATCGCCTGGAGGGCCGCCAAAAAGACCTGCCTCACCCTCTCCCGCCACGCGCAGGCGGGTGCCTTCGTCCACGCCGGCAGGAATTCTCAGGTTGAGAACCTTTTCGCGCCGGACCCGGCCTTCGCCCGAGCAATCCGGGCAGGGGTCGCGGTTCACCTGTCCGGTCCCCTGACACTGCGGGCAGGTTCTCGAAACCACGAAGAAACCTTGACTGTGGCGAATCTGTCCGCGACCCGCGCACGCCGGGCAATTGGTCAGCGCGCTGCCGCCCCGCGAGCCACTGCCATGACAACTTCCGCAAATCTCGTTGCGCGGAATTTTAATTCTCGTGTCAAGCCCTGTGGCAGCCTCCTCGAAGGAAAGCTCCACCTCATAGCGAAGATCCGCTCCCCGCTCAGCTCGACTCCGGCGCCCGCGGGAGCGGCCGAAAACCTCGCCGAAATCAAAGAAGGAACCAAAAAGATCCTCAAAATCTGAAAAAATCGTCGCGGAGAAATCGGGCGCAGCGGCCCCTGACCCGCTCACAGCGGCAAACCCATAGCGGTCGTAAGCGGCTCGCTTCTCGCGGTCCGCCAGCACGCTGTAGGCTTCGGTGATTTCCTTGAATTTTTCCTCCGCCTCCGCCTTCCGATCCGGATTGCGGTCGGGATGATATTGCAGGGCGAGCCTGCGGTAGGCACTCTTAATCGTCTGCTCGTCGGCGTCTCGTGGAACGCCCAGCACTTCGTAATAGTCGGTCTTGCCGTTCAAAATATAACCTCACTGACCCTTGCCGAAGGTTTCGCTTCCCCGGCGGCTTGAAAGTTTCCCCTTACCCTTGCGACCTGGAACTCTCGCTCGCGCTCCCGGGATGGATGGCGACTTTGACCACGGCAGGCCGCAGCAACCGCTGTCGGAGCTTGTACCCCCGTTGTAATTCTTCAACAATTTCGTGGTCGCGGTGCTCCGGACTCACCACGGTTTCCACCGCTTGGTGGACATGCGGGTCAAACAGCATGCCCTCGGTCGGAATCACCGTCACGCCCGCGCGCTCCAGGACTTCGAGCAGTTCGCGGTGGATAAGCTTCAAGCCCTCGTAAAATTGGCCGGGAATTTTGTCGTCCCGATGCTTGAGCGCCCGCTCCAAGGAATCAACCGTCGGAAGCAAGGCTCGGATGAGGTCGGCGGTCGCGTGTTGCAGGAAATCCTGCTTCTCACGCTCAACGCGCTTGCGCAGATTCTCCAGTTCCGCCTGCTTCCGCAGCAGCCGGTCGAATAGCTCCTGCTTCTCAGCCTGGAGCTTGTTGTAAGCGGCCGTGAGTTCGCTCTTCGAGAGAGAACTTGCCGCTGCCGTCGGCGGATGCTCCTCCTCCGCGCTCGGTGCCGCCTTCGGCGCGGTGCTCAGAGGCGGAGCCTCGTTGTTTTGGCTTGCGTTGAATTCCTTTTCGTCCGGCATCAAATCGAAACCCGCGATGCTCAGGTCCGCGTCGGCGTTCGTCCGCCGCGCTGGGCAACTTCGGAGTGCCCGCTCGGTGCTGGTCAGTTAAAGCTCAGCACCTGACTGCAACGCTGTGCCACGTAGGCGACCGTCGGCACAGCGCGATCATACTCCATTCGTGTCGGGCCGACCACGGCGAGCGCGCCGACCGTGCGCTGACGATATTGAAGCGGCGCAATGATCAGGGCGCAGGACTGCATCTCACGGGCCGGGTTTTCCCGGCCAATCAGCACCTGAACACCCAGTTCCGCAGCGGATAAGCAAGCGTTCAGTATTTCTGTGAGTCGCGCTTTCTCCTCCAGCGCCGATAAGAGCGCCTGAATCCGCTCGCGGTCGCCAAACTCCGGCTGATTGAGGATGTGGGCCGTTCCTTCGACAAACAGAGCATCCGGTTCGCCAACATCCAAGTCGCCTTCTGTTAACAAACGCGCCGCGTTGGTGACGACGGCATCTGCAAAAGCGCGGGCCTCTTCCGCTCGCTTCGAGATTTCCAACCGAATGGCTCGCAGGGACCATCCGCGGAACTCGGTATTCAGGTAGTTGGCGGCACGGTCCAATTCCGTCTGCGAAAAGTCCTCCGGCAACCGAATGAGCCAACTTTTAATCAGCTCCGGTTTTGAGACAATCACTCCCACGGCGCGCTTTTCGGACAGCTTCACGAACTTCACATGCTCGAGCAATTTCTCACTCGTCGCCGGACCCAAAGCCACGCCCACGCTCTTCGATACGTTGGAGAGAATCCGCGATGCCGACGACATGGTCTCTTCCGGGAGCGCGTCTTCGATGAGCAGCAGTCGGTCAATATGCCTTGCCATCTCTGAGGGAAGGCGGGGCACCCCCATCACGCAGTCCACATAAAAACGATAGGCCTTCTCGGTCGGAATTCGGCCTGCCGAGGTATGGGGCTGCGCGAGAAGCCCTTCCGCTTCCAGTTCTGCCATCACGTGGCGAATCGTCGCCGGGCTGAGCGGCTCCTTAATATCCAGCATGACCGCTTTTGAGCCTACCGGCTGCGCACTCGCGATATAGTGACGCAGAATCGCACTCAATACGTTGCGACGTCTCGCCTCGCGGTCTGGCTCGTTTCTCATCTCAATCTAAACCCAAAGTTATCAGTGGAATAGCTCCAATCCCACAAGTCCATTTTATCACACCTCCGAGCCTTGTCAATTTAGGTTGAATTGAGGTGTTGAAGGGTCTATCCTGAAGCTGGAAGTGTCTAAGGAGGGTGGTATGCTCCGATGGACCTTGATCCCGCTGGCTTTGGCGGCGAGCGCGCTGGCCGTGACCGCCGGTGCGCAGCGAATTAGATTTCAGGCGGCTCAACCGCAGGCTCGGCCCTACCCTGAACAACCGGCCTTTTCTCCGCTGATCCCACGAGCGCCGGCGATGAACTTTTCATTTCCTCACCCATTCGTTGCCAACCCCCAACACCCGGGTCCGTCCCCTCAACCGATGCTGGCTCCATCAGAAAGTCCGTTTAATCCGTCTTCGATATTGAAGCCGCAACCACCCAGCCGATTCATTTTTATGAACCCGTTTTATCCTTACAGTCCTTATGCTTTTTCATACCCTTGGGGTTACGCCGGACCCGGCTATCTGCCGTATGAGAGTCCTTATAACTACCCCTACGATTATTCTCCCTACGGTTACAACGGTTATTCTGGGTTTTGGAACGGTTATCAGGGCGTTTCTCCGGCCTTGCCGGAACAGACACCCCAGTTCTCTGCCCCACCGACGACTGAAAACCGAATCCCCCGCCCCCGTTTGACCAACCCAGCTTTCGCCATGCCCGGCGAACCTCCCTTGCCGTCCCAGGTTGCGGTGACGCTCGATGGACGCCGCCAGCCGGAACCATCCTTCGCTCACACTCTGACCATCGGTTCCGGCAAGCACACGCTCGTCATTAGCCCAAGGAAGAGCCCGTAAACCAATCGCACGCTCAATCTCTGGCCCGACGGCGGGTTAAAACAGCCAGCGAAAGTTTCACGTCCGCCGGGCAAAGGGCCCCGGCCAGCGGGGTGGATAGAGAATAAGTATTGGTGAGCTTTCCGATTTGCTATAAAATAGCGCCAGGGGTGGTGGGCGATAGAGGACTCGAACCTCTGACTTCCACCGTGTGAAGGTGGCACTCTACCGCTGAGTTAATCGCCCCGAGGCGTACTAAGCTACCAAATTTCGGTCCGCCCGTCTAGAGAGAGTGGTTATCTTCCGCCGAGAGCCAATGGAGCCGATCCCTGCAACAAGCCACGCGGCCGCTTCAGCCGAGCTCCTCTTGCGGGTGCAGCAATCCGTCGAAGGGGTAATCCGTGGCAAGCGCGAAGCCATCCAGTTTGCCCTCGTGGCCCTGATTGCGCGGGGCCATTTGCTGATTGAGGACGTGCCGGGTGTAGGCAAAACCACGCTGGCGCACTCTCTGGCGCGATCCTTCAACTGCACGTTCCAGCGAATTCAATTCACTTCGGACATGCTTCCTTCCGACGTCATCGGGATTAGCGTCTATAATCAGCAAACCCGGCAATTTGAATTTCGGCCCGGCCCCATCTTTGCGAATATTGTGCTCGCCGATGAGATCAACCGCACCACGCCCAAAACTCAGAGCGCCCTGCTCGAAGCGATGAATGAGTCTCAAGTCACCGTGGATAATCGCACCTACCCTCTGCCCAAGCCGTTCATGGTGGTGGCCACGCAGAATCCCAACGAGCACCACGGAACTTATCCTCTGCCTGAGTCGCAACTCGACCGTTTCCTCATACGGCTTCGCATCGGCTATCCGCCGGCCCAGAATGAAAAGGAGATTCTGCGGAATTTTGCCGCCAATAACCCCTTGGCGGCCGTTGAGCCTGTGATGAGCGCGGAAGAGGTGGCGGAGATGCAGGAACAGGCTCGGAACATCACCGTGGATGATGCGCTGGTGGGCTATCTGCTGGCCTTGGTCGAGAAAACTCGCCAGCACGAGCATCTGACGCTCGGGGTCAGCCCTCGAGGCTCCATGATGCTTTACCGGGCGGCCCAGGCGCTGGCTCTGCTTGAAGGCCGGCATTACACCATTCCCGACGATTTCAAACGTTTGGTTCTGCCTGTCTTTGCTCATCGCTGCGTTGTCAGTTCGCGCTATGCTTCGGCCCTCCGCAAAACCGATCAAGCGGAGGCCATCCTTCGGGACATCATCGAATCCACTCCCGTCCCACTTTAGGCGCTGGAGTTCCGTTAACTCCCTCAGCTTTGGAGTGCCTGGCTAGAAGTACGAATTCCGCGCTTTTAGGCTGAACGAATCGAGGCCCATCAGCCATCGTTGGGCTAGTCGGCCCAGGCTAAAATGCCCGGCAAAACAAAGTTGGCGAGCGGAACAATGATGAGGATTCCCAGCCATTCCGGCTTCTGACGAGCTTTTGCCATCGCCATCCAAACAATGACGGTGATGACGATATTGACAAGCGGGACCAAGAAAAGAAGAATCCACCATAGCGGCTTTTGAGCGATGTTTAACATCAGGATGATATTCAGCAGTGGAATCCATGCCAGCCAAGCGTCCTTGGTATGCGTTCGCTGCGCAATGGTTTGGAGGGCCAGTGCGAAATAGATATACGCGGCGAGACCGAAAATGACGGCGACAGCCAGCATCGTTCCGAAGGCCATCATGCGTGGTGGGTACGCGGCCGGTCCAAATTGAAGACTTGCTGCCAACGCCGGAGACGCCATTCCTGCCCACGCCAGCATGACTCCCCACCCCTTGCGCAATGCCCAGCCCGTGTGTGATTTCTTCATGTCGCCTCAGCGCGTTGCAGAAGTTCCTGGCGGCCGACATGCCTTGACCGATGGCCTTCGGCGAGCGTTCGCCTGTTGCCGACCTGCGCTAAAATCCGATGTCGCGGCCCGGACTGCTAAAGCAGGTCAAAATCTATCCTTCGGCGGTCGAGAAGTCAAATGCCGGCACAGCCGGGCATCGGCGTCGTCAACCTTGTGGGATCGGCGAGGGGCGCCTTTAAGGGCCGGAAGCCGATATCCTGCAACCCGAGGGCGCTTCTACAGGCTGGCAGATTTTTCAGACGTGCCCGGCCCGGAGCCCGAGCTTGACTCTCGATGCAGGTGAATCGTTCCATACGTGGTGGCAAGTTTGATGAGCGGTCCGCCGTGCCCGTAATCGCCTGTAATCGAGGGGCGATCGCCGCTGTTGGAGACGGTCAAGTTCGGGAAATTAGATTGGACGGCTCCATGAATGGAACGAGCGTCCACATGGAATGCGGAATCGGCCGGCAAGGCCAAATCAATCCCGCCACGTCGCAAATCCACCTCGATGGGCTGTCGGGGAGGTCCAGAGAGCCGCAAGTGGACATCGCCGTTCACGTCTTTGATGGTCAGCCCGGAGGCGAAATTTTCCACGCTAATATCTTTTTGGGCCGTGGAAATTTGCAACGGGCCTTCGATGCGCCGGGCCACCAGCGACCCCATGTCCATGCTCAGATGGCCGATGACTTTCTCGGTATTCAGATCCGTCCGTGACGAGGTGAATTGGAGCGTGCCCAACACCTTGGAAAATTGCACCGACCCGACAAAATCGCCATTCACAGCGACCGTGCCGGAGACGTTGGACACCTCCATATCCTGTCCGCGGCCGTCAATTTCCACGTTTCCTTCCACGTCGCGCACTTCCGTCAGGCCGCTGGTCTTCCGAATACGAACCAAACCTTTGAGGTCCGAGGCGTGGAGGTCTCCGCCTTTGTCGGTGAGCGCTTGGTCGCCCACCAGGCCTTGCAACACCAGGTCCCCGCGCTCGGCGGTAATCTCGGTCCGCGTATCTTTGGGAACTTGCAGCGTGAAGTCCAGGCGAACGTTTCGGCCCGCATGAGGAAGAGAATCCAGATTGGATTGCAGAACGTAATCCGCTCCGCGCTGAACGATTTGAACCTTGAGTCGCCGAGACGTTTGGTCCGCCTCGGCGCGGTCTTGCGCGCGGATGGTTTCCTTGACCGTGACGTCAAGCGAGGAGCCGTTGCCGCCGCGAATCTGCACGTCCCCCCACGGATCCACCATCACCAGGCGCGGCGAGGTTCCCACCGGAACCGAAAAAGTGCGCGTGTACGCGTAGGAATTCAGGAATAAGCTCGCAAACCCGCGGTCGCTGAAACCCGACCAATGGTTCCAAGGATGCAAAATGATTTTGGAAATGAGGGTGCCGAGAATCAAAACCAAAACCAACAAAACCACCTCGCTGCCTGAAAAAATTGGCGGTGAAATTTCGTCGGGATGCGATTGGGCGTGGAGGTAATCCACCAGTTTGGAAATTCCCCAAAGGATAATCAGCACCGGCCAGAATTTGGCGATGACCTCCCAAGGATGCAACGCCGGATTGAAGTTCTGCGCGAGAAACAGAGCGCCCACGGCAATCAAAATCAGCGCCCAGAAAATGGTTCCGCGTCGGTATCCAGCACTCATGGTTTCAACCTCCTGCCGACCCCAGAGCAACCGCCAGCCTCTTTAGGGTGTGGTTTTTGTCCTCTCTTCACCACCACCCCTAAGAGGAGCTCGCCACGTGTTGCACGGGCCGGCCCGCCAGCCGGTTCAAACTCTGGGCCCCTCGGGCGGCCGAGGAGGCCCCGTCGCCTCGACCAATTTGACCAACCCGATGACGACCAGCAGCGCAGGCCAGGTACGGTGAATCTGCCACCCGGGAACCCACCGGTCGAGTAAAAATAAAACGCCAATGGCGATGAGCAAGACCGGACCCATCAAACCGTGGTAACGTCGGCGATGAAGCCTGCCGTCAACCCGTTGATGGCTTGGCGTGTTGCCCGATGTCGTTTCCATAACTCACGATCCTGTGGCCGCAGCCAGCATCCGATGCCGCTAGTCCACGTCGCCGCGCTTTACCCGGTCGAGCTGTTGCTCCAGCTCCGCCATGCGGCGCCGATGTTCGTTTTCCGCCGCGGTGAGCGCACGTTTCACCCGATATTCCTTGTCCTTGACCTGGGCGGTATAACGGGCCCACACCAGAGCCGCGACGGCAGTAAAGATCGCCAGCGGAATGAGGAACGTGGGGTCCATGCTCCAAGGCCTCGTTTCAACCCGCTTTCGGAACGCCTTGCTGGGCGCGGGTTCTTTCGATTTCGAGTTCCAGCTCTTTCATTCGCTTCTGGTGCTCCATTTCGCGCAGGCGTAAGTCCTGATGCACTTCCAACTCACGCTCGCGCGTTTTGGCCCAATAAACGATGGCGACGATGGCGATAATCATCACCACTCCAAACACGGTTCCGACGATGGGAACAAGGAACGGATTATTGAGCGACATGTTTTTTCTCCTCGGCGCGGCGGCGGGCGCCCTGATTTAATCGGCCTTGCCTTGCTTGGCTTTTTCCAGTTCGATTTTCGCCTTTTCGATTTCCAGTTCCTTCATGCGGCGCTCGTGCTCCATTTCCCGGCTACGAAGTTCGCGGTGCGCCTCGAGCTCACGTTCGCGCGTCCGTCCCATGACCTTGATGCCCACAATCAGCACAACCATGACAAAAGCTCCCAGGGGAATAAGGAACGGTCCAAGGTTGTCGAACCAATTCATCTTCAGCCTCCTAGCGAATTTACAATCCGGAGCCAACCTTCGCGGCCGGTCGCATCATGCCCGAGTGGTATTTCCAGCTCGCGCCGTCTTGGGCCGAACGAGCAGCCAAATGACAAGTCCCAATAACAGCAACGGCGCCAGGGGAAACATCAAGCCGAAAACAATCCCGAAGAAGGCTCCGGCCAACCCGAGAAGGGCTCCGACTCCGCCCGTGACCACTCCTAAAAACAATCCCATCAAACCCAGCCCAATCCCTATCACCACGGCCATCAAACGGAACATGGGAACCTCCTGTTCGGCGGCGCCGCGCGATCACGCCAAGTCCGCCTCATAGTTTGGGACCCTCCGGACCTCTCGCTTCGTTGGGCGGCGCCGGGGGTGCCGGATGCGTATCGGGCTCCGCGCGCCCCGCTGTCGTCCGCCGTTGCAGCAACAGAATCCCCACCACAATCAACAGCACCGGCCAGAATCGGCCAATCGAATTGAACACCGGAATGCCCAGGTTATCGAGCAAAAAGAGCACGCCCAGAGCGATGAGCAAGGCAGGGCCCAACGGCTTTTTCATCGTCAAGTTTAAGTTCGCTTCACCCAAACCGAACCACTCTTCCACGGGCCGGCCCAACTCCTTGGCTCGCGCCGTTTGATAGGAATCAATCACCATGTAAAAGTAAAAAGCGAACGCTCCCAGGCCAAAAATCACGCCAAACGGCCCGGGGATTCTGTTGCTTAATCCGATGAGCGAGCCAAAAATAAGCACCTGCACGATGGCTTTTGAGACCTGGCCATTATAGATGGCTCCCACCCCGGGGATGAATCCGAGCGCCAAGGCAACGCCGGGGCTGCCGGCCACGCCGGACGAGGTAAGAGGTGAATGCAGCCGTGCTGCCAGGCACGTCTCACAATAGACCGTTCCCGCCACTTCACGTTTGCATTCTGCGCACAGAGCCCGGCCGCATTGTCCACAGTAAGCGACCGCATCCACGGTCGGATGGTTAGCGCATTTCATGGGTTTGTCTTCCTTTCTCTCGCGAGCATGACGGCGAGCGTCGCTTCGCGCTCGGCGGGGGTCACGGCGGGAACCACCGATCGGGCAAGCCGGGGAACGAAAGGTGGTTGAGCGCTGCTGGCCCCCGGCGGTTTGGCCCCTGGCTTTGACGGCTCCGAAGGCGGCTGCGCTTCCAACTCGCGAAAGCGTGACTGAATCTCGTACACGAAGCGCAGATCGTAATAGAACTTCTCCGCCCGCGCGTACATCAGATGCCCGGCCCGACTCGCATTGTAGAGCCAAGTGCGAGGGTTAAGCTCGGCCAAGTTGAGCCTTCTCAGGTTCAAGCCTGCGGCATTGATGATAATTGAAAAGGAAAAAACCGCCATGGCCAGGGCATAGACAAAGCGGGGGTTAAGGAGCGGGCGCGCCCACAGCGCCAACCGCTCGCCCAGCGTCGCCTTTCGTTCGCCGAGGGTAGCCAGGCGAATCTTTGCGACGAGCCAAGGCGGAGGAACAACGCTGCCTTCCTGGCGGCACAACTCGAGGGCGCCGCGGACCTCGGCAAACAGGTCTCGGCAAGCCTCGCAAGCCGCGAGATGGTCTTCCACCTGTGCCCGGAGTTCAGCGTCAAGCTGCCCTTCGACGTAATCGCTGGCCAGGTTTTCAATCTCCAAATGCGTCATGGCCTTGCGCCTTGCCTTTCACTTATGAATACGCTTTAGGACCCTCGCTAGTTCCAACCGCCCGCGGTTGATACGGGATTTAACCGTTCCCACCGGAACGCCGAGGACTTGCGCGATCTCGGCATAGTCCAGGTCGCTTAAGTCACGCAAAATCACCGCTTCCCGCAAATCCGGAGAGAGGCGGCTCAAGCCCTCCTGCAGAAGCTCGCGCCGTTCCCGCAAATGAACGTTTTCTTCCGGGTGCTCGCCGGGGCCCGGCGTCTCTTCGAACGTGGACAGCGAATCTTCAATTGAAGAGGTCACGCGGTCTTTGTGCGTGCGCCGATAATGATCCACCAAATGATTCCGCGCCACGCGATGCAGCCAGGTTGCAAAGCTCCCTTGCGCGGGGTCATAGCTTTTGAGCGTCTGGAACACTTTGATGAAGACTTCCTGCGTAAGGTCCTCGGCGACCTCCGCGCGGCCGGTAAAACGAAAGGCCACCGTATAAACCTTTGGCGTATAAGCCTGAAGCAATGCCTCCCAGGCCGAATTTTCTCCGGAGAGGCAGCGCCTCACCAGTTCCGGGTCCTGCGCCAAATTAAACTCCGATTCCTCGAACAGGCCCCGACCGCCTTTCGCTCAACCCTCCTTCGTTCGAGGCAGTCCAATGACCACGGATTTTAGCAGAGCCGGCAAGCCTTCGGCAGCCTCGTTCCCTCAAGGCGTCAGGCGGAGGCAACCGAAAGAAAGATGGCGG
Source organism: Acidobacteriota bacterium (assembly GCA_021838785.1). Lineage (GTDB taxonomy): Bacteria > Acidobacteriota > Terriglobia > UBA7540 > UBA7540 > JAKCCV01. The sequence goes on from JAKCCV010000001.1 coordinate 85,368, forward strand.
CGGCCCCTTCGGGTCTCCTGGCTTATCCACCAGGCGGGCGCGGCGGGTTGAAGCCGAGCCGAGCGTTCTCGGTTGAACGAGCGCCGTTCGATTTCCATGCCGCTTCCGACCTTGACATCCCTGGGCCCATCCGATAGGTTGGCGAACGGTACCCGAACCAGGCATTGTATGCGAAAAAAGAAATGGCGATGGTGGGGGTTGGGACTGGGCTTGGCCATCCTGGTCCTCGTGATTTTCAATCTGCGCCATAGCCCGACTTGGCGGAACTTCAACTGGACGGGACTGTGGGATTCGGTGACCAGTGCCCGCCCGCAATGGCTCCTCGCCGCGGTTGCCGTTGTGTACACCACCTACCTCATTCGGGCCGTTCGCTGGAAATATTTCATGAGTCAAATTAAGAAGGCGTCACTCAAAAAGCTCTACGCGGCGCAAATCCTCGGCTTCAGCTCGATTTATTTGATCGGGCGGCCGGGCGAATTTGTTCGGCCGGCCTACATCGCCAAGAAAGAAGATGTTCCGATTACCTCGATGTTGGCGGTTTGGCTGATGGAGCGCATCTTCGACGCGGTTTTCCTGGTGTTGCTCTTCTCCCTGGCGCTTTCACTGATTCCAGCCGCGGAAATGACGTCGCGCGGGACTCGTGTGTTGAGCGACCTGCACCATGGCGGAGAAGTGATGCTGGGCATTTCCGCGCTTCTGGTGGGCCTGATGGTTGCCTATCGCCTGCGCACCGAGCAGATTGCCGGTTGGCTGCTTCGGGGGCTATCGTTCCTTTCCGTCAAGCGCCGCAACCACGCGGAGCGGTTCTTGAAATCCTTTGCGGAGGGCTTGGGAGTCATTCGGGACTGGCCGTCCTTTTTAGCCAGTGTCCTGCTGACGGCGCTTCTGTGGAGCACGAATGCCACCATTTTCTGGATAGTCTTCCACGGGCTTCGAGGGGAATTGGCGGCCATGCCTTGGCTCGCCTCCGCGATGGTGATGTTCTGCGCGGCGTTGGGCTTGGCGGTCCAACTCCCCGGCATTGGTGGCGGCTATCAAGTGGCCATCATTCTGGTGCTCACCGAGGTCTTTGCCATCGAAGCGGATGTTGCGGCGGGCGCTGCCATTTTGATCTGGCTGGTGATGATTGTTCCTGCACTGGCGCTGACCGTCGTCATCTTGGTCCGAGAAGGATTGTCCATCCGGCGATTGGAAGCCATTGCCGAAGAGGAGGAACGCGCCGCTGCCCTGGCGCAAAAAGAGAAATGATCGCCACCCGCCGACAACTGGGTGATGCGGCCGGGCCGCGAACTTCGGCATCGGGCGCCCAAAACTCTTTGGAGGCAATGGATTCCTCCCGATGAAGTGCCCATTCTGCTCCCACCTCGAGGATAAGGTCGTGGATTCCCGCGCCGCCCGAACCGGCGACACCATCCGTCGCCGCCGCGAGTGCCTGAATTGCGGCCGGCGGTTCACGACTTACGAACGGTTGGACGAAATCCCTTATATGGTCGTCAAGAAAGACGGCAGCCGCGAGAAATTTGATCGGCAGAAGGCTCTGGCGGGCATCCTCAAGGCCTGCGAGAAGCGGCCCGTCGCCATGAGCCGCCTGGAGCAAATTGTCAACGAGCTGGAGAGCTACGTCGCCGAGTCTCCGACCCGCGAACGGCCGAGTTCCGAACTCGGCGCGATGGTGATGACCCGCTTAAAAAAGCTCGACAAGGTCGCCTACGTCCGCTTTGCGTCCGTGTATTTGGATTTCAAAGACGTCCGCGAGTTTATGGACGAGCTCAAAGACTTGCTCAAAGCCAAGGCGAAATAACGACCTTCGGGTGCTTTCCCGGCTTGCTCTCCGGCCAATTGATGTGCGGTTCCTTGCGGCTTTAAGCCGTCATGGCAAAAAACGCTGAGGGTTGGCCGGAACTCGCTGCCAAACAAACGCGCCGAAGGTGCGAAAGGTGCGGAACCCAAATCGTTGGTACAAGCGAACAGCGCCTTGATTCAGACTCGTCACGGTCAGCGAGACTTCCTCAAAGCCCAGTTGCTGAAGCATTTTCAGGCCGGAGCCGAGCAAGGTCGTTCCTACCCCCGCCCTTTGAAACTCCGCCGCCACGGCAACCTGTGGAAGGTGCGCGGTGTTCCGCCTCACCCGCGTCGCCCCTAAAATGCCCGCCAACTTCTGCGTGAGACGGTGGACGGCCACCAAGGAGGCGCCGCTTAAAAACTCGCCGCAACCGTGGTGATAGATCACATTCTCCATCAGGCGCGATATCCCCTCGAAGCTGGCGTATTGTTCGTTAATCGCGGCATCCACGTGGTGACGGTAGGCGTGATAAAGAAGTTCGGTGGCCTCGCGGTCGTAACGCCTTTCCCAAGGTTCAATCCAAAAGTCACCCTCCGTGGAGCCGGTCATTCGGGCGACCTCGGCTTCCGGACCGCAGAGCGGCCTGACCATAAACTCGCGCCCATAGCCGGCAAAGGCGCGTGAACCAAACCAGGTGTTGAGCCGGTCAAAGGCCAAGTGAGGAAGTTGAGCCTCTACCCGCTCAATTTGCGGCGAACTCAGAAGCTGATGGAGCGCCCGGTCAAGCAGCCCTCGCGCATAAGCCAGCGCCTCCGCCCCGGGCTCGACAAATAGGTCGGCAATGACCGCGCGAGGCCCTTCGGTGAAATAAAAGCAAAAACCTTTCATCTGGCCATTGGCGCGGATTGCGCAGCCGGTGAGTCGCCTTTCTTCCAACCATTGATAGATGAGGCGAAGAGTAGCTGAATAGTCCCAATGCAGCTCTGTTTGCCAGGCGTTGGCCTCGGCGCGGAGCAGTGGGTCCAGGTCCGCCGGTGCGAGGTCGAGAATATCCGCAGTCTCAAATTTCAAGCGTGAACCTGTCGCCGTGGCCGCCAAATTCTAAGTATATCCCAACCGCTGGATGAGTTTTCTCTCGCCGCCCACTCTGGAACCCCCACGCCAGCCAGTCGGTCACAACCCCATTCGCAGGTTGATGGCCTCTCCAATTGAAAATGCGGTTATGATAACATCTCTGGCTTTTGGTCGGCGGTCGAGACCCTAGGGCCTCCGAAAATTCCGCATGGCTCTGGAACGCAATCGAACGGTGGCTGTTCCTTCCCGCCTTTCGCCGCAGGTGGCGGCCAAGGTGCTTCTGGGAGGGCTCATCGCGGTCGGCGTACTGCTGGTCGTGTTGCTAGGCGCCAGTGCTTTTCTCACTTATAGCATTACCACCACCCACAATGATGTGGAGAATGTTACTCCGGCGACCTACTTGCTGCCCAGCTACTTGAGCGTTGGTTTTACCGATGCTCAAGGCGGCGAACATGCCGGCTGGCTGCTCATTGGCCTTCGCGGAGCCCCGGTCATCATTCTCTGTCCCGGATATGACATGAACCGGGCCGACATGCTTTCTTTAGGGGCCGTTCTTCAAGCGAATCATTTCAACGTGTACCTTTTTAATTTTTCGGGGCCTAAAGCGCGCGAAACGTTTTCGAACCTGGGCGTGCGCGAGGCATCCGATGTCGAAGCTGCCATTCAAGCCCTCACGCGCCGACGGGGCATCAATCCCCATCGTGTCGGCCTTTACGGACCCTCCGTCGGAGGTTTTGCGGCGCTGGTGGCCGCAGAGCGCGACCCAAAGGTGCAGGCTCTCGCCGTGGATGATGTTTACGAGCGACCGCTCCAGATGTTTGATGTAGAAATGGACCGCAAGCTTGGAGGGACGGGTTCTGTCTTCCGATTCATTTCCGGCTTGGTGTTTCGATTGTTCATGCTCGGCACGGCCAATCCCCCGGTTCGCCGGGATTTATCCAAGCTGGCGGGGCGCGCCAAGCTGTTCGTGGCGGGAGAAGATGTCCCTTCTCTGAAAGCCACCACGGAAGCGCTCTATCGAGCGGCCCCTGAACCGAAGGAAATCCAATTGGTGAACCACTCAGCCGGCAATATGGCTTCCTCCTCCGAGCGAAAAGCTTACGAGGATCGGATCATCACTTTCTTCTTGAAGAACTTGCCCTTGCGCGCCAATTGAACAGGAGCCTTGAATGGCCGAAGTTGAAATCCTGTCCGTGGAAATCCCCTCCCGAGTCTGCATGGCCACGAGGGAAGGCTTGCAGGGTTCTCTCGGTCTGTTTCGAGCATCGCCTCTCCACGCACCGAGGATTGACCCCGCTCGCACCACTCACCGGATACGAGGGATGGGGCTTTGGAAAGTCTGAGCCGCGCCCCCCTGATGTCGAAACAAAACCCAGCCGGTCAACGTTCGGCCCATCGCGCGCGCCCACCCACTTTTCGGCACCGCTTGGAGTACGCCGTGGCGTGGGTTATCCTGAAGTCGCTGGGGTGGATGCCTCTCGAGTGCGCACGGTTGGTCTGCGCGGGCCTGGCGAGGCTCAGTTACGCTTGCTGGCCGAAATTGCGCAAGGTGGGTATGGCGAATCTGCGCCTGGCCTTTCCCGATTGGACCGATTCCCAACGCCGCCGCATTGTTCGCGGCGAATTCCAAACACTGGGCCGGATGCTGGCCGAATTTGCCCACTTCCCGCGCTTCGACCGCAGCAACCTTCACAAGCTCATCGTGTATGATGGCTTTGAGGTTTTTGAACGCGCCCGCCAACAAGGCCGCGGCGTGCTCTTTCTAACGGCTCACTTCGGCAATTGGGAGCTAGGGTCTTTTGCCCACGGCATTTACGGGTATCCGTGCAACTTCGTCGTTCGAGAAATGGATAATCCCCTTTTGGATGCGCTCATCAACCGTTACCGATCCGCCAGCGGCGGGCGACCCATCGAAAAGAAGGATTTTGCCCGCGGCGTTCTCCGCGCCTTCGAGCGAGGAGAATCGGTGGGAGTGTTGATGGACCAGAACATGCTCCCCGAGGAGGGCGTCTTCGTGGATTTTTTTGGCCTTCCCGCCTCGACCACCACCGGCCCGGCGCGCATCGCCCGTAAGCTCAATGTTCCCATCGTCCTGGGGCTTGTGATTTGGGACCGCGAGCTTAAAAAGTACCGGCTCCACTTTGACGCTGTGACGTGGCTTGAGCGCCCCGACCCTGAAGAAGCCATCGTGGCCAATACCGCCCATTTCACCCACCTCATCGAGCAATATGTGCGCCGCTATCCCGACCAATGGTTATGGGTTCATCGGCGATGGAAGACCCGTCCCCCGGGCGCGCCGGAGTTGTATTCTTGAACGGGCCGCCTCGCCGGGCAGCTTACGCATTCGCCCCGGCGCTGGGCGGTGGAGGAGTCAAGATGAATGCCGAGGAAATTGCTCGCCTCGTTGGCGGGAAATTGCAAGGGGATGGCACCGTCCAGCTCCGCGGGATTGCCGCTCTGGAATTCGCCACGCCCACGGATTTGAGCTTTGCCGAATCGCCGCGCGCTTTGGCGCGCGCCCGGGCATCCCGCGCCGGGTGCATTCTGGTTCCCGAAGGCGTTGAGCTTCCTGGCCACCTTACGATTGCCGTCCAATCACCCAAAGCCTCTTTGGCCCACGCCGCAGAAATTTTGCTTTTGCGAGAAAAGCCCGCGTCGGGCATCCATCCAACGGCGTTGGTGCATGACACCGCGAAGATCGCCCCGGAGGCTTCGATCGGCCCTTACGTCGTGATTGAGAAGGAAGCCACCGTGGGAGCCGAAACCTGCCTCGGCGCGGGCGTCTATATCGGTTCGCAGGTTCGGATTGGCGAGCAGTGCGTCTTCTATCCCCGCGTCACAATTTATCCTGGGGCGATCATTGGCAACCGCGTCATCCTCCATGCCGGCGTGGTCATTGGGTCGGACGGCTTTGGCTATGTCTTCACCGAGGGTCAGCATAAAAAATTCCCTCAAATCGGTCAGGTCATTATTGAGGATGACGTTGAAATTGGAAGTAATTCCACCGTGGACCGCGGCTCGCTCGGAGTAACGCGCATCTCCGCCGGAACCAAGATTGATAATCTCGTTCAAATCGCCCACAACGTTGTGATAGGCCGGGGCTGCTTGATTGCCGCCCAAACCGGCATCGCGGGAAGCGCTCAAGTTGGCGAAGGTGTTGTGATGGCCGGTCAGGTGGGTGTTGGGGATCATGCTCGCATTGGGGCGCGGGCCGTGATTGGCGGACAAGCAGGAGTTCTGCCGGGCAAGATCATCCCCGCTGACGCCACGGTTTGGGGCACCCCGGCCCGGCCGCTCGACGAATTTAAGCAGGCTTATCGTCTCCTCGCAAGAAGCGCGCGAAAGCAACATCGCAGAAACCCATCAAGCCGCCGATAGCCGCGGTTAAAGCAATCCTTTCGCATCCCATTCACCGACTCAAGAGTTCTGAGGGCGACAAGTTCATGCAAGCCACAGATTCATTCTTTGATTTAGCGTTGCGTCCTCTCATTTTTACTTCCTCCGTCCCATGCAACCCAGCCCAACCGAGGGGCATCACCCCTAGCGTACCGTTCCGGCCGAGTTTTCGGTGCTGGCTGGCCGGGGGAGTGCTCTAAGCGTCAGAGATTGCTCCCATCCATCTGGCTTCCACGCGCAGGGTAGGCTGCCCGACGGGGTGGATGGACGCCAGGGGACTTCGTGATGGGGCAACCGCTCCACAAAGTCAACGAGTGGGCGGTACGAGAGGCCGCGTGTTCAAACTCCGTGGGACGTCTTGTAAGTCCGCCCACGTATTCTCGCGCTTCCTCGCCAGGCGGGCTGACGTGCGCCGCCCTCTTCCCAAGGTGACCGAGGACGGGCGGCCTGCTTGATCCATGACCGCAATGACGAAGGAGAGCCCTTCGTTGTGCTATTCTGGAAAGGTGTAGTAAAAGCCAACTTGTCGGCTCAAGGCCGAAAATTACGACGCAGTGAAAGCTCTTTCTCCAACTAAAGGCACCTTGTTTTATCGCCACTCCCTGCTCCGCTTCGCGGTGGCGTGGATTTCTGTGCTATTGCAGTTGCAGATCTTCTTTGTCCTTGAACTGCACGACAACGTCCTCAGTCCCCGCTTTCGGCGATTTCTAAACCCCGTGGCCAATAGCTGGAGCGGGCCGAGCCCGGCGCCGCCCCATCGTTCCTTTTGCCCGGCCTGCCAACTGGCGCGTCAAGGAGCCGTGCATCCCTCCACCGAAAAACCCGCGTGGGTGCTGCTCCAGCAAGTGGCCGCCGCGCGGCCGGCCTCCGTTCTCTGCCCTCCTTTTCTTTTCCTCTACCGGCCGTCCGGCCGCGACCCACCTTGTGCGTAGCTTCGCTTCCTCCGTACGTCAAATCAACACCAAATCTCAATGGAGGTGTGACGATGAGCGCATCAGGTTTATCGGGCATTTTATTTCATGGCGGGACCGCGCCGCCGACCGTGCGGCAATCCGGACGCAAGACCCATCTTGGACCGGCGGGGCTTGCCGGAATTCTCATCACGCTGCTTTTCGCGGGAACCCTCTTTGGGCAGGCTCTGGGAACTTCGGGAACGATTCAAGGAACCGTTCTTGACCCATCGGGCGCCGCCGTCGCCGGCGCGACGGTGATGATTCAAAACCCGGTGAGCGGTTACGTTCGCTCGACAACCACCAGCAGCACGGGCCAGTTTGAGTTTCAAAATGTGCCTTTCAATCCCTATCACTTAACCGTGACACAGAAGGGGTTTCAACCCGCGGTGCAGGATGTCAGCGTTCGTTCCGGGCTTCCCGTTCAGTTGAAAATCACCCTGCAGATTGCTTCCGTCGCCACAACCGTCACGGTGACCACGCAAGCCAATGATTTGATCGAGAGGACCCCCGTTCAACACACGGACGTCAACAGCACCCTTATTGCGCGGCTTCCTATCCAAAGCCCGTCCATTGGCATGAGCGAGGTCCTGAGCAACGCCACGCCCGGTGTGGTGGCGGACGCCAACGGTTTTTTCCATCCATTGGGCGAACATTCCGACACCACCATTGTCGTGGACGGCCAGCCCATCACCGATCAGCAGGCTAAAATCTTTGCCAATCAAATCCCGATGGACGCCGTCCAATCCATGCAGGTGATTGAAGGCACGCCGCCGGCCCAGTACGGCGATATGACCAGCCTCATCGTCAACACCACCACGAAGTCGGGGTTGGGTCTTAAGACGCCCCACGGCAACTTCAGCAGCCAATACGGCACTTTTGGTTCCTGGTCGGAAGCTCTGACGCTCGGCGTGGGCGGGAGCAAATGGGGCAACTTCATCGCCGTCAACGGCGACGGTTCCAGCCGTTTCCTGGACTCGCCGGAGTTTACCGCCTTCCACGACAAGGGCAATGACGAGAGCATCTTCGATCGCGTGGACTGGCAGCCGGATGCCAAAGACACCGCCCATCTCGACCTGGAAGTGGGCCGGTCGTGGTTTCAGATTCCCAATACCTACGACCAGCTCCGCGTCGGGCAGGACCAACGTGAGCAAATCAAATCCATCAATCTCTCGCCGGAATGGACTCACCTGTTCAACGACTCGACGCTCATAGCGATTCAGCCCTTCATGCGCATCACGCACGTTCAGTATTACCCGAGCGCCGACCCGTTTTCCGACCTGCCGGCCACACTCAATCAGGATCGCCGGCTGGCCCATTTCGGTTTTACGGCCGCCCTGACCTATTCTCACGGTATCCAAGAAATGAGGGCCGGCATGGAGTTGCTGAACAGCCCCATCACGGAGAATTTCGGTCTGGGCCTCACGGACCCGACTTTTAATCCCGTTTGCCTCACCTCGACGGGCAGCCCCGTTCTCATCCCCACGCTGACCAACCCGGCAGATTGCGCTGCCGATGGGTTTGTGGTTAATCCGTCGCTGGCTCCAGGCCTGATTCCGTATGATTTGACGCGGGGTGGCCACCTTTTCAACTTTCACGGCTACGCGGATATCAAGGAGGTGGGCCTCTACGCGCAGGATGACATCACGCTGGGTCCCTGGCGGTTGGATGGCGGCCTGCGCGAGGACGTTTATCGCGGCCTCAGCCGCGCCAGCGCCCTCGAGCCGCGTATTGGCATCGCCTATGACATCAAACCCACCAACACCGTTATTCGCGTCGGTTACGCGCGCCTTTTTGACACTCCCTATTACGAAAACCTCCTCCTTTCCAGCGCCACCGGCGCCGGCGGCCTGGCCACCACCGGCATCGGCGCCTTCGGCCAAGCGCCGCTCGTGCCGGGGCGGCGCAATCAATTCAACGTCGGCCTCGAACAAGCCTTCGGACGCCACCTGGTCGTGGATGCCGGATACTTCTGGAAATACACTCGAGATGATTACGATTTTGACGTGCTCTTCGATACTCCACTCACCTTCCCCATCCAATGGCGGAAGTCGAAGATTGATGGCGCGGCCATTCGCGTGAACCTCACCAATCTCCACGGCTTCACCGCCTATTCCGTGTTGGGCCATGCCCGCTCGCGGTTCTTTGGACCGGAAGTGGGCGGCCTGATCTTTAATTCTCCTTTGGACACCGGCGTGTTCCGCATTGACCACGACCAGGCGTTCCAGCAAACCACGAATTTCCAATACCAATTTCGTCAGGGGCCGTGGGTGGATTTTAGCTGGCAGTACGAAAGCGGCCTGGTGGCCGGCGCCGTGCCGAACCTGGCGTCCGTCCTGGCGCTGGATGGCGATGAGCAGGCGGCCATCGGATTTTTCTGCGGCAACGAGGTGGCGACCTTAACCAATCCCATCACTTCGTGCAGCGTGCCGTATCCTCAATGGGGCGCCACCCGCGTGCGCATCCCCGCGCCGGGAACTTACAATCCGGACACCAACCCGCCCCGCGTGGCTCCCCGCAATCTTTTCAATCTGGATTTCGGCATGGATAACATCCTGCATACCGACCGCTACAAGCTCAATCTTCGCCTCACGGTCATCAATTTGCTTAACAAGGAGGCGCTCTATAACTTTCTTTCAACCTTCAGCGGCACCCATTTTGTGACCCCGCGCACCTTCCAAGCCGGCATCAAGCTGGTTTTCTGACCGGCGGCTATCCGAACCCGGCACGGCGCGCTGAGGCCGCCTTCGCCGTCGCAGCCTGCCGCCCGCGCCCATCGAGGGTTCACGGCGCGGGAACGGTCGCGAGCTGAGCGTGTTCGCTCGGCTGGATTTTAGCCGCCTGCTTGATTAAAATACGTGAGGGAACGTTGATGTTTTTCCGAGCCAACAAAAGGAGCGTAAATCCTTGAAAAAGACGCGTTGGAAGAGAGGGGGTATCGCCGGCCTAGCCCTCGTGCTGCTGGTCGGCACGATGATGGCGGCGCAGACCCTCGCGCCCGCGCAGCAGGAAGCTGTTCGGCAATCCATCCTTCGTTACGTGAAGGAGCGCTTCAGCATTCCCCCGAACGTCACCCTGACGCTCACGCCGTTCCGCAACGTCGGCTTTCAGGGGTTCTATCAAACCACCATTCTGGTCAACGGGGGCAAGTCGAAGCAGATCGCCTACGTCAGCGCCGACGGCAAGCTCCTGATTTTTGGCAACATTTATGCCTTGCCCTCCGACCCGCCGACGCTCGCGGCGCGCCGCGCCGTCCTTATTCAATTCGTCCGCCAGCAATTCAAAATTCCCGCCAACCTGACGGTCGGCTTGAGGGGCTTTCGCGATTCCCCGTTCCCGCAGTTTTACCAAACCACCGTGCTGGTGAACGGCGGCCAGCAGCAGCAAATCGCCTATGTCAGCAAGGCTGGAAGATATCTTGTGTTTGGCAATATCTTCCAGCTCGGCTCCAATCCGCGGCTCGCCGTTGAGCGCGAAATCAATCTCCACAATCAGCCGAGCGTGGGGCCGGCCAACGCGCCCGTCACCATCGTGGAGTATTCCGACTTGGAATGCCCTATGTGCGCGCGCATGCACCAGTTCATGGTGAGCCAGCTCATTCCCAAGTACGGCAACAAAATTCGGATCGTCTTTAAGGAATTTCCTCTGGTGCAAATCCACCAATGGGCGCTCACCGGAGCGATTGCCGACCAGTGTGTTTATCAAATCAATCCCGCCGATGTTCTGGGCTTTCGCACGCTGGTCTTTCAAGATCAAAGCCTGCTGAATGCCACCAACGCCCGGGCCCTGCTTTTGGATTTTGGCGAGCGCCTCGGCGTGGACCGGACGCGGCTCGCCGCCTGCATAGATTCCAAGGCCACCTTGCCGCGCGTCGAGGCCGACATGCGCGAAGGCCAGCGGCTGGGCATCAACAGCACCCCTACGTTGTTCATTAACGGTCAGATGATGGTGGGCCTGCCTCCGGCCAATGAGTTTTTCGCCATCATCAACCAGGATTTAGCGGACAAATAACGCCAGTCGTTCTTGGACGGTCGCCCACGCGCCCGCCTCAAGCAGGCTTTCTACCCTCAATTACGCTGCACTCCTTAAACCCTTCTCTCCCGCCGAAAATGCCTGCCCAACGGTTGCCGAATCTCCGACTCCCTCTCACGGGCCGAGGCGACAGTGGCCGGGTTCCGATCCATCTTTGAGAGGGTGCTGCGCTCCCGAACTCAGGTGATTCGGGCCCGAGTTGAACGAAGAAAACACCTTCAGGCGAGCGCCTGGCTTAGATTGGCTCCTCGGGTAGGACTCGAACCTGCAACCCTTCGGTTAACAGATGCGCGGACACCAATTTTCAAGCACTTACGATAGTTGGTGATAGAGTGCGACAAAGCGCGATTCGCCCGCTATTTATGCGCCTTCCGTGAGAGTCTGACGCCTTGCCTGATAGTGATGGATTGTGACGGTTTTTTATCGGGGGGTACACCAAAAAGTACACCAAATTTCCTTGCCCTGTTATGGTGCATTCGCGCCGGGCAGAGGGGGAGAGGATTGCCTTACCGTTTACCGTGACAGAGAGAATCGCACAGCGGGCCGCCAGGCTTCACGGCGGGGCATTCTACGCGGACTTTGGCTCGCCCGCCCGAAGATGCCGGAAAAAAGTTCAGGATTCGACCCCCATACCCGTTCTTTTTGGCGGGCGATTTCGCGTCCGTTCCACTCTGCCCGTTAAAATTTCAACCCCTTAAGACCTTATAATCGTTGTGTGGCACCAAATTTCGTGAAGACGATTCCTTGGACAATGAAAAATAAAACCGTGAGAAAATGCGGCAGACCACAAAAGTTAACGCCCGAACTGGAGGACCGTTTCTTGGAGCGTTACGGCTGTTCACGCTCCAGCATTCAGAGCATCGCCGCAGAACTGGGGATTAGTGACAGGACCATTTATCGCGCCCTCCGCCGGGACGCCCGCTTTCTTCAGCGTTACGAGCGCGCGAGCGACAATCATCTTTTCGTCTGGTTTGACCACTTCGATTCTTCCGAAAACTATATCGGGAACATGGAACAGGCATGGAAGGATTGGCGAATTTTGTCAGCCCTCATCGCGCGGGCGCGCGAGGGCAGACCTAGTAGCTACTGAGCCGGGCAACTTGAATGTTTGAATGGGGCCGAGAGCCTTTCGGCGTCCGCCACGTAGCCCGTTGTCACGTCCTTAAGCTCGCACACGGGGTAATCCGGCGTGAAGCCCTGCGGAAGTTGCAAAAAAACGTACCGCACCTTGTCACCTTGAATCATACGAACGTTTTCGGGCGCATCCGACAGCGCCCAAACGGTCCCGTCATTCATGTAGACTTGCGGGCCGGTTGTCGCGTCCGCGGGATGCAAAAACACCGCACGCACGGTTGCAGTGCGGTTCGCCGTGTGCCGCTTCCAAAAGGGCGCGACCACAAGGAAGATCGTACCAGCAATCAGGAAAAAAAACGCGAATCTTATCACGTCTCGCACAAACCTCAAAAGCAATTTCTCCTTTTCAAGCCAGAAGACTAGCTGCGCAAAACCCGCACCGCAAATTGCGCCGGTGACTAACGACTGTCGGACGGAATAGGTGCCAGAGCAAAAAATGAGGGCGGCTTCCCCGCCAAGCATCCCGCCAGTGCCCGTCCACCAAAGCCAGTTGCGAACGGCAGGTGCGGCCCGCAGAAAGGCACGCCCCAGCCTTTTCCATCGGGTCACATTTTTCGTGGAACGGATAATATCGGTCATCGCTAGTCACTTGATCGAGAATGTAACGCACTATTTGTCCGGGGTCGGACTGATGGCAAACTTTTCCACCTTGATTACGGCGTATTTCGAAACCTTCGCCTTGCCCCCCAACCTCTCCTTTGTGCCCACATATACCGACCATTCTCCGTGCTTCTCGCGTTCTAGGACCACATGCACGATTGGGCCTTCCTGCATGATGCAAGGGTGTTTGTGCATGAAAAGAGCGCCGTATCCCAATGTTCCCAAAGCCAAACCCTTTTGACGTTTTGAGTAACCTGAGGTACATGCGAGGAAAATGAGGTGCCCCGAACGCCAAGCACCGTTTTTACTGAGGCTTTGTTTTGAGTCGGCAACCGCTAGCACGACTCCGCTCTTTACATCATGCAACTGGCGACAAAGTGTATTCGAGTAGGTGTCAATATCATAGCTCTTTGACTGACTGTAAGACGGGCTTGCTGTACCTTCCCCACTTTCTGTGCAGACTGTTCGAACGTGAACTTTCTGCTCGCCAGAAGCGAGCAATTCGGCGCTGATGAGCGCCCATCGCTGCTTTTTCTTGTGGCGTTGATTCTTCTTATGGTGCTCGACCCTCTGCCACTGCAGGAGCAGGTTGTTGAGATAAGATGTTTGTTCGGTTGCTGGGAGTTCAATGAAATTGGTTCTAGCTAGTTGATTAGGCGGTGTTTTGCCTATGCCGGCAGGTAAAAACGCTCCAAGCAATCCCAAGAGAACGGTAAGCAAGACCAGGAGAAACCGGCGCTTCATCTCTCCCCCTCTCAATGATTTTCAAACTGGACAGCATATACAAGGATCGCTCTATGGGTCCGCATTCTATCATATTTGTGCCTTCGAATTCCCGCTGTGCTCCTGCTGGACCCTCACCGTACTTCCGGTCAACCCGCCCGTGGAAAGAATCGTATTACCTGCCATCTGCCGATTGAACGTAGGTCAACATAGCGCGAAGCTTGGGCGAGTCCTTGATGCATCCGGGGAAAATACCGTGTTTCGCGCCCGGCTCGCGTCAGGGAGGCAAATCATCGTCAGTCACCAATGGGCCGGAAGCGTTGACGAATGCCCCGGGCTTTTCAACCTGCAATTCCAACCCCGCCTCGGCCAGCTTCGCCAAGATGTCCGCCAGTGGCGGGCAGTGGTAGCCTTCCGGCTTCGCCAGCCGCCGGGATAGATCGGCAAGGTAGGCCCGGTAGAATTTCCCGGCATTCGTTACCACCCTCACCGGCGCAACCGCGAAGGGCGCTTGCTTGGGCTGGTAGGAAACCAACCGGACGCCAGCGGGCAATGCCGCCTGGACTTCCTCAAGGGTCGGCGGCTGGCTCTCGCTATCACGGAGCATGGCCGCCAGAGCCTCGCGATTCCGGCGAAGCTCGCCGATAATCTCGCGGGCCTCTTGGCAGTCGGCGGGGATGCGGTAGCGGACGGTTTCGCCATGAAGGAATAGCTCCCCGCCACGCTCTCTGAGACGGTCAATCGGGCTGGAAATTGCACTCATATTTGACCCTCCTCGATGTCGGGAACAAGAATCGGTTTTTGCTCCGAAGTGGGAACAAGATTCCGCTCAATATCCATGCGGGTCTGAGCCGGTTTTTCCGTTTCTTGTTCCCTTGTTCCCGCTATATGTTGGGAACAAGAAAACGAGAAATGATAACGGTAGGGGTCACCACGTTTTCCACAGCCGTCGCGGAACACCTTGCCTTGCTCCACCAATTGCCGCAGCGCCCGCCTCACAAACTTGGTTTTGCCCTCTACCGCTTCGGTAATCTCCGGCTCGGTTTTCGGCTCCCCGGCTGCCTTTAAAAAATCGAGGATGTCGCCACTCAGGGTTTCGGTTTCGGCTTCCTCCCGCGTTCCGCCGGTGGAGAGGCGCTTCGTGTCGGGGTCAAACTGCAAAACAGTTTCCGGCATTTCCTCTCCAAGCCGTTGCACGGTTTGAATCGTCCTGTATCTTTCTGCGCGCTTGAGATAGATAAGTGTCGCTGGTATGGCGCCAAGGGCAGTTGACCCCAGCGGGGAATCGGTCGGGTCAGCTTTCGGTGCCTTGGACGAATGGTGAAGGAACATAATGTGCGTTCCCGTTTGGCGGGCCGCGTCAATCAAAGGGCCAAGCACGGCGTAGGTTTCCCCATAGGCTTTTTCGTCTTTGATTCGCGCCAGCCTGATAATTGGGTCAATGACTACCAGCCGAGGTTTGTGCTCCAATACCAGCTCGCACAGCGCCCGGATGCCCTCCGGCGGCGCCGCCGCCACGTGAACGTCAATCGGCTCGGTTCCGTCCGCGCCCATCGCGCGGAAGTCCGCTTTGACGTCCTGCTCCCGCTCTTCGAGGGCGAGATAAATGCACTTACCTTGCTTTGTGGGAAGGCCCAAAAACTCCTCGCCGCGAGAGAGCGCAAGGGCAAAGTTGCGGGCAAGGGTTCCCTTGCCGACTTTGGGCTTGGCGAACACGCCGGACACCGTGCCCGCGACAAGGCGGCCATCCCAAACGTACTCAAGTGGCACGTCCGGTTTTTTCAGTAGCTCGCCCAGCGGGATAAGCGTGAAGCCGTTCGCGTTGGCGGGTTTGTCGGGTTGCCACTTCGCCACGTCCGCCGGCGTCAGTTCGGGCGTGTCCGCAATCGCCGCAAGCAAAAGTTTTTTGCGCGTGGCGTCATCGGGCAGCTTTTCGCAGAACTCCGTCAGGTCTTTCGCTTCGGGCAGCGCTTCAATCAGCTTGACGCTGGTACCAAGTCCAATCAGTGAACGCGCCACGTCGCGAGCATGAGCCAGGCCCGGCGGATCCGCGTCCGCAATGATTGCCACACGCTTCCCGCGAAGGAATTTCGAATATTCACCCTGCCACTTGCCCGCGCCGCCGGCGTTGCAGGTTGCCACAAAGCCGAGCTTGGCCGCCGTCAGGCAGTCCTTTTCGCCCTCGCAAACTATGACAGACTGCGCTTTTATCACGGCAGGCAAGTTAAAGGGCACGTGCCGCACCCCGCTAACGTTCCAAACCCATTCGCCGTTGCCGTTCCGCCGCCGCTGGCGGAAACCCTTCGGCTCGTAACGGACAACCTGGTACAGCACCTTCCCAGTTTCATCCGTATAATCATAGGTTGCGACAATCCGGCTCTCGCCCACACCGTTGTTGCTCGGCTTGGAATCCCCGAACAAGTCGGCCATCGTCAGGCCCAGCGCCGCGAGAATCGCGCCCGTTTCACAACCGGCATGGCAATGCAGAAGAATTCGCCCATCACGCTCGGAAACGCTCAGGCTCGGATTGCGGTCATCATGGCTGGGGCAACGCGCAATCCAGCCGTCTTTGACGGGCCGAACGTGATCGAGACGCGCGAGAAGTTCGCGGACGGTCATTGCGTCCTCGCGTTTCCCGAATCGCCCTCGGCGTTGCGCCGGTTCGCCCAACGCGGCACGGGCGACGGGTTCGCACAAAAGTTTAGCGGCCATCGGCGCACCTCGCGGGGACGCGAGTCATCAAACGCTGCGCCTCGCCCTCGAAAATGCGGACGGACTTGCCGACTTTCATGTAGTTAATTTTCCGCAACAAAACCCAGCGCCGGATCGTCGCGGGCCGGACGTTCAACAGGGCGGCGAACTCTTCGACTCTAAGCAGCCGGCCCGTTCCACCATCATGCTGAATACCTAGATTTGTCATACGAAACACCTCCCGATTGCGATGGTCGGCGAGCACCGGGTAACAAGAAAACCCCGCAGGGTCGAAAAATTCTTTGTAAACTTCTGATTTGAAAGGGGATATAATTTTTTTATGGGTTAGATTTTCAAGGTTTGAGATTTGGATGAAGCCTGGGCAAGTTCTTGCTTGACCGCCTCGTGAATGCTGAACATATCCCAAACTTCTGAAGCCTCAAACTGACGTTGGAAGGCAGCTTCCATCCGCTGGACACTTTCGTAGGCAAAGAAGCGTTGTAGAGCGTTTTCTGATATGTAGCCGGCGTCTTCGCGGGCGGCATGGGCCAGTTCAACAAGCTCTGCCATTGTGAGATGAACGCCGCGGGCTTTTGCTCCAGCGCGCACTATTATCAAGAATTCTTTGCCGTCGTATCGCTTGACATTCTGCCGGGCCTTGCCGTTGTCAATAGTGGCCTCTTGCAAGGTTAGATTGCCAATGACAGGGTAGGCCGCCGAAGCATCGGCAAGTGTCTTTACTGCGGGGTTTTCGTAGGGCCATCTCGTGGTTGCGGCATTCTCCAGGACTTTCTCAAGCTTCCGTCGCGAGCCTCTCACTTGTTCCCGATCTGCCTTGATGGCATCTCTCAGCTTTTTTAACGCACGAGTGGTTTCACGAAGTCCGCGTCTTACAGGGCGCTTGAAAGGACGCCAGACAGCGTAGCAATAAAGGTGAAACTTTATGAAGTCCAGCAGGCCGGCACAGCGGAGCTTCTCCCATGCCTTCAAGCCATGAGGCTGCTGTTTGAGTCTTTCGATAAATCCTTGTTCCCACTCGCGCGGGTCTTTCATGCCATCTCCCGCATGGCTCCCGGTTTTGGAATGAGGGCGGAAGGCGAGCCGGGATGCGCTCACCTTGTCGGCGGCCAACCTATCCGCCCTTGTTTCAGAATAATTATACACCCACATTTCCCCTTATTTTTCTCTTGACAAACCGAAATAGTTTAGGTTAGTTTTGAGGCATGACAAAGCGCGAACTTCGGGAATTCACAAGCTGGCTTGGCAAGCGAAGCTATAAGGCAAGGCTGGAGAGGCTAGGCTTGGAGCGAATCCAAGAGATTGCCCGCAAGAATGGCGAACAAGGCGGAAGGCCGCGCAAGCCGCTTAGCCAGCTTTCAGCCGCCGGGAAGTATCAGCGGCTCCGGCGGGAAAAAGCCAAGGAACGGAGGGAAGTGAGATGGCGCTAAAACGACGCGGGAAGGGCGGCATCTGGTGGTACAGCTTCAAATTCGGCGGACGGCGGATTCATGAAAGCAGCAAGTCCACAAGCCGGACCGTAGCCCGTGAAGCCGAGAAGCAGCGCCGTCGCCAGCTTGAAGAGAGTTTCAACCAACTTACCAGGCGGACCTTGCCACCAACGTTCGAGAAAGCCTCTGCCGATTGGCTGGAAATCAAGCGCCCGCACCTTGCGCCGCGAAGCGTGGAAATTGAGCAAGCCAACCTTGCGCACCTACTGCCGGTTTTCGGCGGGTGGCTGATTACCGACATCACCGCCGCGAGCGTTGCGAGGTACCAGCAAGGCCGGATTGCCGAAGGCGCGTCACCCAAGACAATCAACTTGGAAGTCGGCACGGTCCGCGCCATCCTGCGCCGTCACAAGCTGTGGACCAACCTTCAGGTGGACGTGAAGATGCTTCCAACCCGTGATGACATCGGGCAAGCCCTCAGCCATGAGCAAGAATCCCGGTTGCTCGAAGAATGCAGCAAGAGCCGTTCACGGTCACTCTATCCCGCCGTGGTTTTAGCCCTATCTACCACGATGCGCTATTCCGAGATTCGACTTCTTAAGTGGAAGCAGGTTGACTTCATCGGCAGGCGGGTGTGGGTCGGCAAGAGCAAGACGGAGTATGGCGAGGGTAGGCCGATCCCGATGAATGATCGGGCCTTCCAGGTGATGACGATGTGGGCGGAGACATTCCCGAATCGCCAGCCGGAGCATTACGTGTTCCCAACCGAGAAGTACGGAGCCGCCGGGGATAAGTTCACGCCTTGCGCTTACGCTACCGACTCCACAAAGCCGATTGGCGATTGGAAAGAAGCATGGGAAGCCGCCCGCGAACGCGCCGGGCTATCCTGCCGGTTTCATGATCTCCGTCACACGGCTTGCACGCGGATGCTTGAATCCGGCACGCCGCTTTCCGTTGTGGCTACCATCATGGGATGGAGTCCATCTACCACGGTGAGGATGAGCCGCCGGTACGGTCACATCGGGCAGGCCGCCCAACTTGAAGCGGTTCGGGCGCTAAATGGTCAAGGCTGTGGAAAAGTACCCAATTTTAGGGGCGAGGTACACCAAAAAGTACACCAAATTTCAGGCGAGAAAAACGCCTCAGCCGTAACCAATTGACAAGATTGGCTCCTCGGGCAGGACTCGAACCTGCAACCCTTCGGTTAACAGCCGAATGCTCTACCATTGAGCTACCGAGGAAAATGCTGGGGCAAGTGGGGTTCTGCGGCGGAGGAGATAGCGCCTGGCTCAAGCCTCCCCGCCCTTCCACGTCAAGCGCATCGAAACATCGCACCGGGCGCGCCCGCCGTTACGGAAGTTTTTTCGGCTCTTCTTTGTGCTCGTCCGTTCCGGCCATGCCACCGCGGAGAGCGTCCTTAAACTCGCGGATTCCCTTGCCGAGCCCTTTACCCAGTTCAGGCAACTTGCCTGGCCCAAACAGGATGAGGACAATCAGCAATATGAAGAAAAGGTGAACTGGCTCTAACAGTCCGTCCATTGCAATCTCCTTCCTGTGCCCAGAGGACGACGAGCTGTTTACGCCTTCTTCTCTTCTTCTTTGCGCTCGTCCGTTCCCGCCATGCCACCGCGGAGAGCGTCCTTAAACTCACGGATTCCCTTGCCGAGCCCTTTGCCCAGTTCCGGCAATTTGCCCGGTCCAAAGAGAATCAGCACAATGAGCAGAATAAAAAAAAGGTGGATTGGTTGCAACAACCCGTCCATCAGCATCTCCTTCCGGCGCCTCAAACGCTGCGCTGGTTACGACCTCATTATAGCGCAAACGTTTCGGCGGATATAGTCAAGATTTCCTTTTCACCCGACGGGCCCTCGAAAACACCATGTTGCCCGGCCGGACTCCCGGGCGCTGGCAAACCTCCAGGTAGAGCTTTCCGTAGCTGGCGGTAATGTAATCCGCGGGCTTTCGCCGCAGCCGGCGGGCGATCCGATCAATCCCCCTGCGGGTTCCCTCGATCTCCACATAGTCGCCGATAGGAGTTTCATCCCAAAAAATTCTTTCTGAGCAGCCGCCCCGTCGTGAGGCAGCCGCGTAGGTGGTGCGAAATTTCTGGTAGCGAAAAATCTCGTGCAGGCCCGCCGCCCGTAGCATCAATCGCAACCGTCGGGCCGTCTCCTCACTCATCTCCACTTCCATCTCTGGCCGCACTTTATAGCGACGAGCCGGCCGCGGTGGTCCCTTGAGGGTGAGAAGGCATCGGCCGTTTTCCCGCCGAAGCCGCAACAACAACCCGGCGCGCGTCAGTCGGCCATCCTCGAAATCGAAAATGAAATTGTCTTCGAATCGTCGAGGAACCGCAACTCGAAACCCAAGTTGCCGGAGAGCGTGATGAATCGGTTCGCCAGGCCGCAGCCGCAGCTTGATTTCAGTTTCCAGGGAGGCGGGGGCGCTTTTCACGACTCGCGCTCAATAATAAAGTCCGGCAGCGACAGGAGCGCGTCTTTATAAGGGGATTCGGGAAACTCTTCCAGGCGGCGCTTGGCTCGTTGCGCGAGTTCGAGCGCCTTGGCTTGAGCCGCCTCCAGCGCTCCCGATTGTTTGGCCAGCTCCAAAATCTCAGCGAAAAGCGCATCCGGAAACTCGCCGCGCTCGAAGGCTCGCGCGATGCGTCGCGCCGGGTCCCTCGGCAACCGTTTGAGCAGATAGATAAACGGCAAGGTCGCCTTGCCCTCGCGCATATCGCTGCCCACCGGCTTGCCGAGTTTGGCCTCGGAGGAGGTGAAATCCAGAATGTCGTCCACCAACTGAAACGCCAGCCCCAAGTTGAGGCCATAGGCGGCGAGCGCGTCTTCTTCCTCCTGACGCTTCGCGCCCAGCGTCGCGCCCAGCCGAAGGCACGCCGAAAACAAGCAGGCCGTTTTGCGATAGGCGAGATCGAAGTATTGCTCTTCGGTCGTGTCGGCGCGGCGGAGACCGTTGAATTGCAGCAGTTCGCCTTCCACCATAGCCTGCGTCAACTCGATGAGAAGATCGAGAATCTTGAAGTTTCTCTCCTCGAGCGCCATGCTGAAGGCCTGCATGTAAAGCCAGTCTCCCGCCAGAACGCTCAGGTGGTTTCCCCAGCGGCGATTGATGGAGGGACGACCGCGGCGCATTTCGGCTTTGTCAATGACGTCATCATGGATGAGCGTGGCCGAGTGAAGGAGCTCCATCACGGCCGCCAACGGCACCGCCGCCGGACCCTCATAGCCGCAAAATTTTGACGAGAGCAAGAGCAGCGCGGGGCGCAATCGCTTGCCTCCTCCGGCCTGCAAGTATTGGCTGATTTGCGCGACCGGCGGAATCGCCCCCGAGCCTTGCAGCGCCAGCTCTTTCTCCACCTCTTGCAAGTCCGACCGCACCAGGGCGAAGACTTCCTTCACCGTCCAGCGCGGGCGGCTGGCCGGCGCGTCTTGCCCGGCGCGCTCGGCGCGAGGCTGCAAGCAGGCGTCTTTGGTTCCGGCAAGGATGGGAGTCACAAAGAGGTATCGTCCCACAAATCGAGATTAAAAGGAAGCCGCTTGCGCAGGTGAACATCCCCCAAATGAATTTGCATTTCCGGCGCGACTCGCGCAAGATAGTGAGTTTGCGCTTGCCGGTGCCTCGCCCTCCAAGGCTGCGACGCGGTGCAACAGAGCGTCGGAAGAATTTGCAGCCTTCGGGAGCCCGAGGTTCCAGCAAGGCAACAGGATGGTTGCCAACCAAAGTTCACCGAAGGAGATTCGCGTGGCGAAAAAAGGAGTTTCCATCGAGGAACCCCAAGGGAAATTGGGCGTGCTCCTCTGCGGCCTAGGGGCCGTTGCAACAACATTCATTGGCGGAGTCGAAGCCGTGCGGCGCGGCTATGCGCAGCCCATCGGCTCTCTCACCCAGATGGGGACGATTCGGCTGGGCCTGCGCACCGAAAAGCGAGCGCCCAAAATCAAGGATTTCGTGCCGCTCGCCGAACTCAAGGATTTGGTGTTTGCCGCCTGGGACCCCATCCCCGACAACGCTTACGAGGCCGCCCGCAAGGCCGGCGTCATGGAGCGTTCTCTCCTCGACGACTTGAAGGATTTCCTCGAGCCCATCGAACCGCTGCCCGCCGTCTTTGACCAACGCTTCGTCAAGCGCCTGGAGGGCAAGAACGTCAAAAAGGGAAAGACCAAGATGGACCTCGCGGAGCAAGTCATGGCGGATATCTCCCGCTTCCGCGAAGCGAGCGGCGCGGCTCGGTTGGTGATGGTCTGGTGCGGCTCCACCGAAACGTTTTTAAGTGAGAAGCCGCCTCATCGGTCGCTCACGGCGTTCGAGAAAGCTCTCAAGTCCAACAGCCCTGACATTGCTCCCAGTATGATTTATGCCTACGCGGCGCTGAAAGCGGGCGTCCCGTTCGCCAATGGAGCGCCCAACCTGACGGCGGACATCCCGGCGCTGGTGGACTTGGCGGCTCGCCAGCGCGTTCCGATTTGCGGCAAGGACTTCAAGACCGGGCAGACGCTGATGAAAACCATCATCGCCCCCGGACTGAAGGCTCGGTTGCTGGGGCTGCGCGGCTGGTTCTCAACCAATATCCTGGGCAATCGGGACGGCGAGGTCTTGGAAGACCCCGGCTCGTTTAAGACCAAAGAAGAAAGCAAACTGTCGGCCCTCGAATATATTTTGCAGCCTGAACTCTACCCGGAACTCTACCAAGATTTTTACCACAAGGTTCGTATCAACTATTATCCCCCGCGCGGCGACAACAAGGAGGGCTGGGACAATCTCGATATCTTCGGCTGGCTTGGCTATCCCATGCAGATTAAAATTGATTTTCTCTGCCGGGATTCCATTCTGGCAGCGCCTCTGGTTCTGGATCTCGCGCTCTTCATGGATTTGGCCCAGCGAACCCCGGAGATGGCCCGTCGGGGCATTCAGGAATGGTTGTCCTTCTACTTTAAGAGCCCCATGCATGCTCCGGACCTCTATCCCGAGCACGATCTGTTTATCCAATTGATGAAATTGAAAAACACGCTTCGCTATCTGCGGGGCGAAGAACTCATTACCCACCTCGGACTCGAATACTACGATTGACGCTCGTGCGCGGAGCGGCGCGTTCTTCAGGCGGGCGATCGCTTGCCCGCGCCGCCCGAGTCCGGCAGCAGGCTGAGGAGTTTGCTCAGGATGGTGGCGGCGCTAGTCAACTCCGCCAAATCGCGTTGCGTGAAGTCGCGTCCCGCCGACTCGCCGGTTCTGCCCTTCCGGCTCACCTGAATCACTCCCATCACCTTGCCGTCCGCCAGGATGGGCACGCTCACAATTTTTTGAATAGGAGCGGCTTTCCGCTCGGCGGAAAGATCCACCGCCTCAAAGACCGTGGGATGATGATAGCTGGAAAAATTGTTAATGAACTCGCCGCGCTTCTCGCGGATGGTCTTCACGGCCAAGGAGTGAGAGTTGGTAATGGGAATCGAGCCTAGCTTGGACAACTTCACCGGCGTGACAAACCGCAGCATCCCGTCGGCCGACAGGTGTAAAATGGCCACTTCGTCCGGCTTGGCCCCGAAGGCGGAGCCAAGCGTCGCCGCAAGACGCTCCAAAGCCTCCGGCGAAAACGGGTCACCGGCCTGGCGCATTTCCTCGATTAGTCGGACCAACTTGAAGCTTAAATCATCCGCGGCCATGGTGAGTGCTTCCTCAAAAGTGGCATTCCGTTCCGGCATTATAGTCGAAAGGGTTCGTGACAAACAATTCAAATCACCGGCTCGCCCCGCGGCCAGGATGGGGTCGGCGAGATGGCGCGCGCTGGGCAAGCCCGACGCGCAGGCAGAACAGCTAAGCAACGTCGCGCGTCGTCGCCAACGCAGAATCCAATGGCGCCATCCGCCGTCTCGCGCCGGCTCATCAGATTGACACGCTGGCGCGAGCGCCCTACTATCGAAGATTGTGCTCTTCATTTCTCCGCAGCCCAACGGCAGCACTTCCCATTTCCCTCTGCGGCTGAGATGGAGCGCTCGACGCCGATGAAAATCGCTTATCTGGACGGCTCCTCGGGCATCAGCGGCGACATGTTCCTCGGCGCGCTTTTGGACGCCGGGCTCGACGCGCGTCGCCTCTTCGATGAGCTGAAAAAGCTTCCTCTGGGCTTTTATCGCTTCAAGCGAACGCGGGCCTTGCGCGGCGGCCTGGCCGGGACGCGCGTCGAAATTGAGATTCCTCCGTCGCAGCCGCATCGCCATCTCGCCGACATTGAGGCGATGATTCGCGCCGCTGACCTGCCCGGCTCGGCCCAAGTCATGGCGCTCAAGGTCTTTCGTCGGCTGGGGGAGGCGGAAGCTCAACTCCACAACGTGCCCGTGGAGCATGTTCATTTTCACGAAGTCGGCGCCGTGGATGCCATCCTGGACATCGTGGGAACTTGCCTAGGCTTGGAGCTGATGGGCATTGAACGGTTGATGTGTTCCGCGCTCGACGTCGGCGGCGGACGGGTTGAGGCCGCGCACGGCTCGCTTCCCGTCCCGGCGCCCGCCACGGCGGAACTGCTCAAAGGCATTCCGGTTTATTCTTCCGGCGTCCAGGCGGAACTCGTCACGCCGACGGGCGCGGCGCTGGTCTCAACCTTGGCGGCGGAGTTCGGCCCGATGCCTCCCATGAAGCTCCGGCGAATCGGTTACGGCGCCGGCCGGCAGGAGTTGCCGGGCCGCCCCAACTTGGCGCGGCTCTCGATTGGCGAAGCCGTCGAAGTCTCTCACCCGCAAGCGGGCGCGCCGGGCGATGAAGTCGTCTCTATCATCGAAGCCAACCTCGATGACATGAATCCGCAGCTTTTTGGCCACTTGTCCGAGCGGGCCCTCGCCGCGGGCGCGCTCGACGTCACCTGCGCCCCGCTTCAGATGAAGAAAAATCGTCCCGGCTTGCTCATCAGCGTCATAGCCCCACCCGACGACGCGGAAACGCTCGCCAATCTCCTCTTCGAGGAGACCACCACCCTGGGCGTGCGCATCTATGAGGCGCGGCGCAAGACGCTTGAGCGCGAGTGGGTTTCCGTCGAGACCGAATACGGTCCGGTGCGCGTCAAGGTGGCGCGGCGCGAGGGCAAGATCGTCAACGTGGCGCCCGAATACGACGATTGCGCGCGCTTGGCCGATGACAACAAGGTCCCGTTGAAGCAAGTCATGGCCGCGGCGCTCGCAGGCTTTAAGCCGTCCGCCCACGGCTTACCTGACCCGACCAACGCATGAACAGATTCTTTATCACCACGCCGATTTATTACCCGAACGCCCGGCCGCATCTCGGCTCGGCCTACACAACCATCGTGTGCGATGTGATGGCGCGCTACAAACGCATGTGCGGTTATGACGTGGCGTTTCTGACCGGCACCGACGAGCACGGCGAAAAGCTTCAGCGCGCCGCGGATGCGGCAGGCATTCCCGTGGAGCGCTTTGTCGCTGAAAAGCGTGAGCTGTTCAAAAGCCTGTGGCGCACGCTCGGAATTCCCGAATATAGCCCGGAGCATCCCGCCGGCTATCGCTTTGTCCACACGTCGCAAAACCCCGACCACGTAGAGTCCGTCCACTGGATGATTCGCCAGGCGCAAAAGGCCGGCTACATTGCGAAGAAGAAATACGAAGGCCGCTACTGCATCCACGATGAGCGCTACGTCTCTGACAGCACGGAACCGGCCAATTGCGATATCTGCGGTCGCCCGGCGGAACTCATCAGCGAGGAGAATTATTTTTTCCGGCTCTCGGCGTTTCAAGACCGCTTGCTGAAGCTCTACCAAGACCATCCTGAATTCGTCCTGCCCGACTTCCGCATGAATGAAGTTAAAAGCTTCGTCAAAAGCGGCCTGCGCGATATTTCCATCAGCCGCCGACGCTTGAAGTGGGGCGTGCCCTGGCCGGATGATGCCGAGCAGGTCGTTTACGTCTGGTACGACGCGCTCACGAGTTACTTAACGGGCATCGGCTTTCGCGGGCTTGATGCGACCGACCCGAATTCCGATTTCTACAAATATTGGATGGACCCGAGCGCCGAGCGCGTCCACATGATTGGCAAAGATATTTTGCGCTTCCACGCCGTCTATTGGCCGGCATTCTTGATGGCCGCGAACGAAGCCCTGCCGGAAGGCGACCGCCTGCCGTTGCCCACCACCATCTTCGCCCACGGCTGGATTTATTACGAGCAGGACAAGATGTCGAAGTCCAAGGGCAACGTCGTCTATCCCGAACCCATCGTCGAGGCGCTCAATTCCTTCGGCGCTCCCGGCAACGACGCGCTGCGCTATTACCTACTGCGCGATACGCCGTTCGGCCAGGACGCCAGCTTTTCGTACGAGGGATTGATTCAGCGCTACAACTCCGACCTGGCGAACGGCCTCGGTAATCTCGCCAAACGGACGCTTGACATGGTCGCAAAATATTGCAGCGGCGTGGTCCCGGATGCGTCGGAAATGAACCTGCGGACGGGAGGGACGTGGTTCAGTCTGCAGGCCGACACCAGCCGCGCCCGATATGCCGACCAAGTTTCATCTGCGTATGCGAGTTTTCAGATCTCCACAGCCTTGGAATTGATTTGGACATTCGTCATTTTTTACGGTGGACGGAGTTCGCCTGCCGTGGAATCGGTGGACGCAGACGGATTTCTTTCCATATACCAGCCCTGGGCGGAGGCTGGCGACCCCACACAGCGCTGGCTCGTTGACGGGGTCCTGTACGTCACGCTCGAAGCGGTGCGAGCCGCAGCAGCGTTCGCTCACGCTGTTATCCCAGAGGCCACGCGCAGAGTATGGGCACAGCTTGGCGCAGAGCGCTATCTCGGCAATGTCGAAGACCAACGATTCACAGATTGGAGATGGAGAGGCCTTAAGCCCGGATCAAAAGTTGGCAAGCCCGAGCCGATTTTCCCTCGGCTTGACAAGGAAAAAACGCTGGCCAAGCTACACGAGCTTGCGGAAGCCGACCGAGTGCGCGAGCGAGCTGTAGCGCCGGCCTATGACCGGCGGCCGGCTGACAAATCCCCTACCAAAGGAGCAACCGTGGAACAGCAACCTGAACAAAAGCCACCCTCTGCCGAGCCGCTGGCGTCCCGTGGCACGGGCTTCCAGCCCGTGGAACAACCCACTCGTAACACGGGCTTCCAGCCCGTGGAACAGGCCACAGCCAAGATGGCCGTGTCCCAAGCGCCAGCCGACCAGAAAATCTCCATTGACGACTTCGCCAAAGTCGAAATGCGCGTTGGCGAAGTTATCGCCGCCGAGCGCATCCCGAAGGCCGACAAGTTGCTCAAGCTCCTGGTGGACATCGGCACGGAAGTTCGGCAGGTTTGCGCGGGCATTGCGGAATACTACGAGCCGGAAAAACTCATCGGCCGAAAAGTCGTGGTGGTGACGAATCTCGCGCCCCGCAAGCTGCGCGGCGTGGAATCGAACGGCATGATTGTGGCGGCGTCGGTCGAGCCGGAGGGCCGCCCCGTCCTCGTGACGTTCCAAGAAGACGTCCCCAAAGGCGCCCGGCTCAAATAAATCCTCGGATGGTGCGGTGAGCCAAGCCTTCAAGGCCGATTCTTCCGGCGTCGCGCCGTCTCCTCTTCCGATGAACCCTTGGCTTCTCGACGCTCACTGTCATTTGGATGACGCCGCTTTCGACGCCGACCGTGAGCCCGTCATCGAGCGGGCGCGCGCTGCCGGGCTGAAATATCTGGTGGCCGTGGGCGGCGGCCGCGGCCCGGATGAACTCGACGCGAGCCTTCCGCTCGCGGCCCGCTTTGATTTCATCTATGCGACCGTGGGCATCCATCCGCATGACGCGGCGCGGGTTGAGCCGCGCCATTGGGATCGGCTGCGCCAGGCGGCGCGAGCCCCCAAGGTCGTCGCTCTCGGCGAGATGGGTCTCGATTATCATTACGACCACTCGCCGCGCGAGGCGCAGAAAAAAGTTTTCGCGACGCAACTCGACATCGCCCGCGAAGCGGCTCAGCCGCTGGTCATCCATTGCCGCGAGGCTTGGGGCGATCTGCGTCAGCTTTTGGACGGCTGGGCGGCCACGGGCCTGGGCGGCATCTTGCACTGCTTCACCGGCAGCCTCGAGGATGCCCGCATTTTTTTGGACAGGGGCTTTTTGATTTCCTTTGCCGGCAATCTCACTTTCAAAAAAGCCGAGGACTTGCGCCGCGTCGCGCAAGCGGTGCCGTGCGACCGTTTGCTGAGTGAAACCGACAGCCCCTATCTCGCGCCCGAGCCGCATCGCGGCCGGCGCAACGAGCCCGCTTACGTCCGCTCCGTCACCGCCACGCTCGCCCGCCTCCACAGCCTCCACGAGGAAGCGATGGCCGACAAGATTCTGCACAATTTCGATGCATGGCTTCATCACCGACACTCGGCGCCGTGAGGCGGGTTGCGAGCGGTCGGCGAATTTTCTTGCGCTGCAAAGGGCTTTTTCATTATCCTGAGATTTTCTGATTCAATTCCCAGGGAGGCGCTCCATGGCGGGAGAGAAGATTGGATTTTACGGTCACGTGCGTCAATACCATAACCTCAAGGATGAAATTGACCACGCCTTCCACGAGGTTCTGGAGAGTGGAACGTATGTGTTAGGGCCGCAGCTCAAGCAGTTTGAAGAAGAATTGGCCCGTTATGCTCATCAGCGCTACGCCGTGGGCGTCAATTCCGGTACGGACGCGCTTTGGCTGGTTTTTTACGCGCTCGGCATCGGCCCTGGCGATGAAGTCATCACGACGTCGAACACTTTTTTCGCTACCGCCGAAGCCATCTGGCTGGCCGGCGCGACGCCGGTCTTCGTGGACATTGACCCCAAAACGCGCAACCTGGATCCTTCCCTGCTCGAGGCCGCCATCACCCCGCGCACGAAAGCCGTGGTGCCCGTCCATCTCTACGGTCAGCCCGCGGACATGAGAGCCGTGTCGGCCATCGCCAAGAAGCACAAATTGCGAGTCATTGAAGATAACGCCCAGGCGCTCGGAGCGCGCGGCGCCGATTTCACCTTGGGCGAGTTGAGCGATGCCGTCTGCACCAGCTTCATCATTCAGAAAAATCTCGGATGCTTTGGCGACGGCGGCGCCGTGTTGACCAACGATGAAGCCGTGGCCACGGCGCTGCGCCGGCTGCGCAATCATGGCTCGCTCAAGCGCTCGCATCACAGTCTCGGCTTCAACAGCCGCCTCGACGACATTCATGCCGCCACGCTGCGCGTGAAGCTGCGCCATCTCGACGCCTGGAACGACGCCCGCATCCGCCTGGCGCGGCAATACGATGAAGGCTTGGCCGGCACCTCGCTTCAGTTGCCCTGGACGCTTCCCGGCTACCGCAACGTTTTCCATCTCTACGTCGTCGAGACCGACGCGCGCGATGCGCTGCAAGGCTGGCTCGAGCGCGAAGGCATCACCGCCCTCCCGCACTATCCCATTGCCATTCATCAGCAGGAAGGCTTCCCGTGGGGCCGGCCGGCGCGCATTGCGGGCTCGCTGAAGCACACGGAGCGCTCCGCGGCGCGGGTTCTTTCGCTGCCGATGTACCCGGAGTTGACCGAGGCCGAAGTGAACCGTGTGATTGAGGCCATCGTCGCGTGGGATAAAACTCAGGCGGGCAAGGCTCAGAAAGTGGCGAGTTAAATCGCAGCACGGAGGAACCGCCGCGGGGCTGGGTTCTTTGCGCGCCAAACGTTTCCACCCAGAGGCCACAACGGTTCTCGAGCCCCGGGCGTTAAATCTTTTCAAGTCGAGACGGCCCGCCCCAGGGGAACCCAAACCTTCGCTCCCGGAGACACCTCCGCGAGCTTGCGCGAGGAACCATGAGCGTATCCAAAAAGTACACCGTCGTGGTGGCTGGCATGGGCAAGCGCGGCAACCATCACGCCGACGCCTTTGTGAAAAACGGCCGCTTTGAGATTGTCGGCCTTTGCGACATTGACCGCGCGCGGTTGGACGCCGCTGCCAAGAAATTCGGCGTCTCGGAGACTAGCGCGGACGCCGCCTCGCTGGTCAAGAAAACCCGGCCGGACGTCTTCTGCTTTTGCACGCTTCCCGACCTTCGCCTGCCGCTGATTCGCGCTGGCGTCGAAGCGGGCGCCCGGTTAATCGCTTACGAAAAGCCCACCGCGCTTTCGACGAACGAGGCCCTCGACATCATGCATCTGGTCCGCAAGGCGGGCGTCAAAACGGTCGTCAGCCATCAGCATCGCTACGGCGCGCACTATAAGAAGGTCAAGGAAATCGTCGCCAGCGGCGCGCTGGGCCGCGTCCATACCGTCTATGGCACGGCCACCGGTTGGATGATGCACATGATGACGCACCTGATTGATTATATTCGTTGGTTTAACAATTACGCCGAAGCCGAGTGGGTCGTCGGCCAGGCGCACGGAAAGTCGAAGCTCGCGGATAATCATCCTTCCCCCGATTACGTCGCCGGCCTCATCCAATTTTCCAACGGTGTGCGGGGCATCGTCGAATCAGGCGACGGCGCGCCGGACGTCCCCGAAGTGGAATACTGGTGGCGCAAGTGTCGAATCGGCGCGCAGGGCACGGAAGGCTTTGCCGAGGTTCTAACCGGAGGCGGCTGGCGCGCCGTCACGCGCGACGGCGTGCTCTCCGGCCCGGGCGGCATGGATTATGAGCACGACATGGGGCCTTACGTCCAGGAAATGGTGGATTGGCTGGATGATGAATCCAAGGTTCATCCTTGCAACGGTGAGAGCGCCTACAAGGACCTCGAAATCATGATGGCCATTTGCCGTTCGGCGGTTCAGCGCGGAAAAGTGAAGCTGCCCCTCGGCCCCGGTGAGCCGGAACTTGAAGCCCTAGCCAAATCGCTCCCCGGCTAGCCGACAAATCGCTCTGCTGTGGGGGTTGGTGCGGGGGGCCCGCCGAGCGGTCCTGCTGTTGAGACCTGTAGCTCTCCCGGGCGTGAGCAGCGGGAAGTGCGAAGGCAGGGGGCTGAGCGTTACCGGTGGCAAATCTGCCTCGACCCAGGTAGCGTATTCTTTCCCAAGGTGGACTATAATAGTCAGAGATGTCGCCGCACGGCACCGGCAAGCAGTGGGGCCGACCGATGAGGAGCTTAGATATGCCACTCTCAATCCCTGACCTTCAGAACGAGGCCGAGGTGCGCGAGTATTTTGCTCGACTGGAGAGGGACCACCCCGAGTTGATTGAGGCCATGAACGTGATGAACATCTCGTACCGCCAGTATTTGGAGGCGCTGTTGGCCCTCAGCGCCCAGACGTCTTTCTCGACCGGCTCCGCACTCCTCACGCTCTGATATGCCGAAAGCGACTTGGAACCGCATCCTTGATGAGTTGACGCTTGCTGTTTTGCAAGACCAGCAGGCCCCACCGCAGCCCGGACAGCCCGGGCATGCGGACCGATATCGGCGACTCAAAACCGCTGCCGTCGAACAGGTTACGAAGCGCCCCCTGGTCATCTATGCGAGCGCTTGCACGTCCCCGGGAAAACCCGTCCCGCCGGAATGGCTGATGATCGACTTCAGCGACAAAATCGGGTTCAAGACCGTCATTGACAACATCGAGCCCCCGAATCTGGACGTCTTGATCCACAGCCCTGGCGGGATTGCGGACGCGGCGGAATCCATCGTTCACCAGCTGCGGGCGAGGTTCACAAGTGTCCGCTTCATAATCCCTTCGTTCGCGAAAAGCGCGGCGACAATGCTCGTGATGTCTGGGGACGAGATTCTTATGGACAGGGATGCAGAGCTCGGGCCTATTGACCCGCAAATGCGGACTCAGAACGGATTTTCGCCAGCCGAAGCCATCCTGGAGCAATTCAGGAAGGCCCAGGAGGAGTTGAAGGAAGATCCATCCAAGATCCAAAGCTGGTTGCCAATCCTCGCGCCGTTAGGCCCCTCCTTGCTGATTGACTCTCAGCACGCAATCAATTTGTCGAAGGAGATGGTCACACAGTGGACGCGAACTTACATGTTCGCCGGCGACCCTGAAGCCGAGAACAAGTCCAGGGAAATCTCGAGGTACTTGTCGGACCATTCGGCCTTCAAGTCCCACGCACGAGCGGTGAAGATTGCCGACCTCCTGTCAAGAGGCGTCAAGGTGGCGGACACGAGGTCCGACCCCGCGCTATACAAGGCCGTGGATGAGCTCTACTGCTGCCTCGACGTTCTCTTTGCGAACTCCCCAGTTTACAAACTATTTGAAAACAGCAAAGGAGATGCGTTGATCCGTCAGGCACCGTCTCCAATACCGCCTTCGCCCGTCTTACGGGGCGCCCAACTGCCTTTACCGACGCCCCCCAGCCCTACGCCACCCAACCCATAGGCGACTCGCCGGCGCCTTCCAGTCCGCCCTCCACGCGTGGGGCCAAGATTGCGGTGGGGACGATCCCTACGCGTTTTGATCGGCTGCGCCGAAGTGAGCGCGGCCCATCCGTGCGCAGTAAGGTCAGGGCAGAGGGCAGGCGGCGCGGGTCTGCAAATCGTGTGCATCGGAGCTTCCCGTTCCAGGGTTGGCCTAAGTCACCCACGGGTAAGGTACAATGACCTGCTATGTCGCGGATGATGGATGAAATCTTGGAGCAGCCGCGCGTGCTCGAACGCGCCTTGCGGGCGGAGCGCGACCATGCCCGCGACTTCAAGCAGTTTTGCGCTCGCCAGAATTTCCAATTGATTGTTCTGGTGGCGCGGGGCACCTCCGATAACGCCGCCCTTTTTGGTCGCTACCTCATGGAAATCACGACGGGCATTCCCGTCTCGCTCGCCGCCCCTTCCGTCCACACGCTTTATCACGCCCGACTCAACCTTCGCCGGGCGCTAGTGATTGGCATTTCGCAGTCGGGCGAAGGCACGGACATTAACCTGGTGCTTCAAGCGGCGCGCCGCCAGGGCGCCTGCACGGTCGGCATCACCAACGAGCGGCATTCGGCGATGGCGCGCTTGGTGGATGAGGTGTTCTTGGCGCGCGCCGGACGCCAGCGTTCCGTCGCCGCCACCAAGACCTACACCGGCCAACTCCTGATGCTCTACCTTTTGGCTTCCACGTTGGGGCCCAAAGTCACGCTGGAGGCGGTCAGCGAGATTCCCGGTCACGTGCGCCAGGCGCTGCGCCTCGAACCCGAAATCCGCGAACTCGTGGAGCGCTATCGTTACATGCGTGAGTGCGCGGTCGTGGCGCGCGGGCTCAACTACGCCAATGCCTTCGAGCTGTCGCTGAAATTGATGGAAACCTGTTACGTGGTCGCAGAGCGTTTTTCCGCCGCCGACTTTCTCCACGGGCCTATCGCCCTGGTGGAGCGCGATTTCCCGATGATCCTCTTCATGCCGCCCGGCAAAGCGTTTGCGGAAATGAAGCGCTTGGCCACGCGCCTCCGCAAGCTGCGCGCGGAAACCCTGGCCATCTCCTCGGCGGAAGCCAAGCTTCCGCCCGTCACCCGCGCCCTCCGCATTCCGGCCGTCATCCCGGAACTTTACAGCCCCATTCCCTACATCGTTCCGGGCCAGCTTTTGGCCGCCTTGCTCGCCGAGGCCAAAGGCATTGACCCTGATCGCCCGCGCTCGCTCAAAATCGTCACCCGCACCCGTTGAAAAGGGCTGCGACGGCCCTTTGCTCTCTTCGAGGAGGCGTGCCGCCGCGCCAACGCGCGGAGGGATGACGTTACGAGGAGCGGAGTTGCAGTTCCTTGCCCGGCTTGAAGCGCACGGCCTTGCCCGGCTGGATCTTGACCACTTGGCCCGTGCGCGGATTTCTTCCCACGCCTGTCTTGCGCGCTTTGACGTTGAACACTCCGAAGCCTCGCAGCTCGATCCGTTCGCCACGCCCCAGCGCCTTCTTCATCGAATCGAAAATGGTCTCGACGGCGATTTCGGCTTTGACCTTGGAAAGCCCGGTCCGCCTGACGACTTCGTTCACCAGATCCAGCTTAATCACCCTATCCTCCTCGAATGGCTGGACTTCATCGTAAAGACCGCTTTAGTGATTGTCAAGTTTGGCGCGCTCGACTATCATTCATCGGGTCCTTAAGCGACCCCATCAAGCCGCGGCCTTGCCCGCGCTTCTCTATTTGAGGTTGAGCCCATGTCGGTTAAAAGTGATCGTTGGATTCGTCGCATGGTGAAAGAGCACGACATGATCCATCCCTTCGCGGAAAGCCAAGTTCGGGAAGGCGTCATTTCCTACGGCCTTTCCTCTTACGGTTACGATCTGCGCGTGGCCGATGAGTTCAAAATCTTCACCAACGTCAACAGCACCATTGTGGACCCCAAGCATTTCGATGCGCGCTCCTTCGTCGAATTTCGCGGGCCGGTTTGCATCGTCCCGCCCAATTCCTTCGCCTTGGCGCGTTCGGTCGAGTATTTCAAAATTCCCCGCAACGTCCTGACGATTTGCGTTGGGAAATCCACTTACGCCCGATGCGGCATCATTGTCAATGTGACGCCGCTCGAGCCGGAATGGGAAGGCTACGTGACGCTCGAAATCTCCAACACCACGCCATTGCCGGCCCGTGTCTATTCGAACGAGGGTTTGTGCCAGATTGTCTTTTTCGATTCGGACGAAATTTGCGAGACTTCTTACAAGGACAAAAAAGGGAAATATCAAGCCCAGCAAGGCATCGTGTTGCCGCGCATTTGACGCCTGGCCTGGTGGGCGTTGCGGCGCTGCTGTTCGGCATTACCCTGGGCCCTCGGGCGTCGGCGGCTCCGCGGCTCGTCGCGCCTGCGCGGTCCAGCGCCACCTCGAGGCCCTCCCTCTCGGTCGCGCGCTCTCCAACTTCGCCGCCGGTGCCGCTCCTGGGATATACGCTCACGCCCGCGCAGCGGGCGCGCGCGCTCGCTTATGCGCACGCTCAATACCGCGATTACTTTCTCGCCGTGGCCTTGGCCCTCGCCGTCTATTTCCTTTTCTGGGTGCTTCAGGTGGGTGCGGTCCTGCGGCGATGGGCGCGGCAAATCTCCTCTCGGTTCTTTGTGCAGTGCCTCATCGTCACGCCGCTTTTGCTCGGCGCCGCCGCCCTCGTGGAATGGCCGCTCGATTACCATTCCAGTTTCGTGCTCGGCCATCGGTTCGGTCTCTCGACGGAAAGCTTCGGGGCTTGGCTCGCCGACTGGGGCAAAAGCCTGGCCTTGGAGCTTATCGCCGCCAGCTTCCTCGTCTGGATGTTCTATCTTTTGGTCGGGCGCAGTCCGCGCCGTGGTTGGTTCTATTTTTGGTGTCTGACCCTGCCGCTCGGGCTATGCATCGCGCTGGTTGAGCCTTACGTCATTGAGCCGCTCTTCTTCAAGTTCACGCCACTCGAGCAAAAGCATCCAGTGCTGGTCGAGCGCATCGAGCAGATGCTCCATCACGCCGGCCTGCGCATCCCCCCGTCGCGTATTTTTGAAATGGACGCCAGCGCCAAAACCCGCGAACTCAATGCTTATGTTTCCGGCTTCGGCCCGTCCAAGCGCGTGGTCGTTTGGAACACCACCCTCCACGCCCTCAGCACCGATGAGGTGTTGGAGGTGCTGGGCCACGAAACCGGCCATTACGTTCTGCACCATATCGTCAAGGAATTCATTTGGGATGAATTGGTGGCGTTGGCCTTTTTCTGGCTGGGATTTCGCGTCTTTGAGTGGACGCTCGCCCGCTGGGGTCCACAAACGGGACTCGAAGGAACCGGCGATGTCGCCTCGCTCCCCTTGATTTTACTGATACTGACGCTTTTGGTGTTTTTCTCCGACCCGGTGGTCAACGCCATTTCCCGCCATTACGAACATCAAGCCGATAAATTCGCGCTGCAAGTCACGGAAGGCGTGGTGCCCAACCCCAACGCCGCCGAAGCCCAGGCGTTTCAAGTTCTCGGCGAGCGCGACCTGAGCGACCCGGACCCGAGCCCCTTCATCCGCTTCTGGCTCTATTCTCATCCGCCCATCGCCGACCGAATCCGATTTGCGGAAACTTATCGGCCCG
Organism: Acidobacteriota bacterium; assembly: GCA_021838785.1. Lineage (GTDB taxonomy): Bacteria > Acidobacteriota > Terriglobia > UBA7540 > UBA7540 > JAKCCV01. The sequence continues at coordinate 121,117 of JAKCCV010000001.1, forward strand.
CGTCAACCGCGCCCTCACGCTAAATGGCTACCCTCCGACTGCCCTGAGTTGTAAGGAGGGTGAATCATTCCGCGCCCTCCGCCCTCCCAAAGCCCTTGGCGGTCTTTGCGCCTTGGCGTGAAGCAGGCTTTGGTGGTGCATCGAACTTCGGTCTCGGGACACTACATCGTTGCTGCGCAACTTCGCTCGACCGGCGGCGGCCCTGCGCCCCAAGTCTGACCACCCGGGCTCGCTTAGGAAGCCACCTGCTGAAGAGTCTCGAAGAATTGCGGAAAGGAAATTTTGACCGAATCGGATTCGCTCAGCACCGTTGGGCCTTCGGCAATCAGTCCCGCGACGGCGAAGGCCATCGCAATGCGGTGGTCGCCGAAAGTGTTAATGGAGGCGCCGCGCAATTTTTGTCGGCCGGCCACGCGCAAGCCGTCGGGAAATTCTTCCACCTCGGCGCCCAGGCGACGCAGATTCTCGGCCACGGCGGCCAGTCGGTCGCTTTCCTTAACGCGCAATTCCTCCGCGCCGTGGAAGCTCAGCCCCGACTCGGTTTGCGTTCCGAGCACGGCCAGCACCGGCAACTCATCAATCAACCCCGGCACCGTCTCGCGCGGAATCTCGCCGCCGCGAAGCGTGCTCGATTCCACCCGGACGTCCCCGATGAGCTCGCCCTGCAGCATTTCCATATTCACTACCTTCACCCGCCCGCCCATGTCCGTCACCCACTGGAGCATGGCGGTTCGCGTCGGATTCAGCCCCACATTTTCCAGCACCAACTCCGACCCCGGCACCATCAACGCCGCGGCGATAAAGAAAGCGGCGGAGGAGATGTCACCCGGAACATAAAGTTTCTGCCCGCGCAGCCGCGCCGGCCCTTCCAGGCGAATCGTCCCACCGTGACGCCCGATGGTGGCGCCCATCCATTCCAGAGCAATTTCCGTGTGGTCGCGGGTTTGGGCGGGTTCGCTCACCTCCGTCGCGCCTTCCGCGAAAACCCCGGCCAGCAGCACGGCCGTTTTCACCTGCGCGCTCGCCACCGGCATTTCGTAGTGAATCGGAGAAAGCTTGGCGCCTTCAATCTCGACCGGCGGCAGCCCGCCCGGTTGCAAGTGAACCTTGGCCCCCATGCGGATGAGCGGCTCGGCAATGCGCTTCATCGGTCGGCGGGAGAGCGACCGATCCCCCACCAACCTCGACCGAAACGGTTGCGCCGCCAGGATGCCCGAAAGCATCCGCATGGTTGAGCCGGAATTGCCCGCATCAAGGTCTCTTGTCGGCGCGCGCCATCCCTCCAAACCCACTCCTTCAATCGAGACCGCGCTCCCCTGCCGACGGCAATTCACCCCCAACCGCTCCAGGCAATTGAGCGTGGATTGGCAATCCTCCGCCGTCGAATAAAAGTGAATTTCGCTTGGGCCTTCCGCCAGCGCCGCCAGCATCGCGTAGCGGTGGGAGATGGATTTATCCCCCGGAAAGCGCGCCCGCCCTTGCAGTCGTTTGACCGGTTCGATTTTTTTTGCGCTGCCCTGACTTAAAAAACTCACCCTGCTCCTTGATGGCTCCGTCCTGTGGCAACCTCCGCCGCGCTTGAACGTCCCGCTGAAGAATTCACATTCTTCCCCCGCCAACTCCGCCGCGAGCGTTCTTCCTACTTTACTATAACTGCCCTATCGTCATCTCGCCGAGCGTGTTATATTCGGCGTGTTGGCGGGCCTGTAGCTCAGGTGGATAGAGCATCTGCCTTCTAAGCAGAGGGTCGGGAGTTCGAGTCTCCCCAGGCCCGCAGTCGGTAGCGATGAGGTGCGCGTTTTCTGCGTGCCTTGTAGCGATGAGGTGCGCGTTTTCTGCGCTCCTCAGCGGCTCTTCCTTTTCCCGATGTGCGCGCCTTGTAGCGATGAGGTGCGCGTCTTTTGCGCTCCTCAGCGGCTCTTCCTCAAACGCCGCAAAGGAAGCCAAACGCGGCCACCTTTGCGCTACCCCGGTCCGGTAGCGCTGAGGTGCGCGTTTTCTGCGCTCCTCAGCGGCTCTTTTCGTTCGTGTGCCCACGCGAGGTCTGCCGAGGCGTCTTCGTTTCAGGGTTGCGCGCCCACCTCATCGGCGGCCAAAAAGCAATCCACGGCCGAGGTTTGCGCCGCCGCCGCGCCTTCTGACGGTGAGCTAAACGGCCCCGACCACACCACCCCGAACTGGTGGTTTGGCCCCTGATCGTTATTCCAGATGCTCTGGGCGTTGGTGGCGAGAAAGCTTCCATAGGACGATTGCGGCTGCGCGGCATTTAGAATCGCCAAGTTGCGGACAAAGATGCCCTTGAACTGCACGCCGTCGGCCCCGCAATTCGGCTCGCACGCATCGTGCAGGATGCCATTCGAGTCCGTCAGGTGGGTGATGGCCGCCTGCGCAATCATCTGCGCCCGTCCCAGCAAGGTGGAATGCCCTGTCAGTTGAGAGAGCGCCGCCAAACCGCCCAAAATCACGCCCTGATTGTAGCTCCACACCGTCTGTCCGTTGTTCTGGCAACTGGAAGGATTCGTGCTGCTGATGCTCAGCCCGTCGTTAATCAAATTCTGCGCATTGATCATGCCGGATTGGGAGAACCATTGCCATTCTTCCTGCGCCCAATTGAGGTCGGCGGTTTTGGCGCTCGGATCGCTGACCCGCAGCGCCAAGTTGGCCGCCACATCGAGAAACAACTCATTGGCAATCGCATTTTTATACGTGTGCGTTTTGTTCCACCAAATCCCGCCGCCGCAGGTGCTCGTATCCCAACCCGTCGTCATGTCGGAAAAGATGTCCTCCGCCATGGTGAGATAGCTCGCGTTGCCCGTCACGTCGTAAGCTTCAATCCATGCGAGCGCCCACCATCCTTCGTCGTCATAATAATTGTTCAGGAAGCCGCCGCTCTCATTGCGCGTAAAAGTGTTGGAAATCACCGGGAAATACTCCGTTGAACCGCTCAATTTCGAATATTCTCCGAGCACCGTGATGGAATTGGCCGCGTTCCACCAACCCGTCGTCTGCCACAGGCCGGTCGTCGAGTCGTACCACGTTTGCAGTTGCTGGATGCCCAACGCTGCCGCTTGGAGATATCCCGGCATGGTCGGCGGCGGGCTCGGCAACGCCGGCGATGCGCCTGAACCTCCGCCACATGAGCTGAGCGCCAGCACCGCGCCCGCCAGCATCACCCATTTACCCATCGAGGCTCGCATGGTCCCTCCTTGACCCTCCCATTTTAAGAGAAACCCCGCCTCCCGCGCATAAGAATCATCGGTAGCGCCGAGGCGCCTGCCCTTTGCAGCTTTTGTAGCGCCGAGGCGCCCGCCCTTTGCAGCTTTTGTAGCAATGAGGCGTCCGTCCACGGCGGTTTTTGTAGCGATGAGGTGCGCCTTTTGCGCTCCTCAGCGGCTCTTCCTTTTCCCGAACCCAACCGCCAACCCGCGCGACGCGCCGTCAGCAACCAACCAACGTCTATCAAATCAACTCAAACGCCGCAAAGGAAGCCAAACCGCGGCACCCTTTGCGCTACCCCGGTGCGGTAGCGATGAGGTGCGCGTTTTCTGCGCTCCTCAGCGGCCCTTCCCGAGGCGTCGTCGTCTGCGCTCCATGTAGCAATGAGGCGTCCGTCCACGGCGGTTTTTGTAGCGATGAGGTGCGCGCCTTTTGCGCTCCTCAGCGGCTCTTCCTTTTCCCGAACCCAACCGCCAACCCGCGCGACGCGCCCTCGGCAATCAACCAACGTCTATCAAATCAACTCAAACGCCGCAAAGGAAGCCAAACCGCGGCCACCTTTGCGCTACCCCGGTGCGGTAGCGATGAGGTGCGCACCTTTTGCGCTCCTCAGCGGCCCTTCCCGAGGCGTCGTCGTCTGCGCTCCATGTAGCAATGAGGCGTCCGTCCACGGCGGTTTTTGTAGCGATGAGGTGCGCGTTTTTTGCGCTCCTCAGCGGCTCTTCCTTTTCCCGAACCCAACCGCCAACCCGCGCGACGCGCCGTCAGCAACCAACCAACGTCTATCAAATCAACTCAAACGCCGCAAAGGAGGCTAAACGGCGGCCACCTTTGCGCCACCTTCCCACCGTGTCCCACCCCGGGTAGCGCTGAGGTGCGCGTTTTCTGCGCTCCTCAGCGGCTCTTCCGGCATTCAACCGCCGCCCGGCTCCGCCGCAGAGACTCGAGAACTGGTCCTGGGTCACCCTCCGGCAGCGGTTGGCGAAAGTTTTTGGTATCATGCACCGGTGCCTCTATCGTGGAATGAAATTCGGCATCGTGCCATCGCCTTCTCCAAGGAATGGACAGGCGTCCGAAGCGAACGAGCCGAAAAGCAGACCTTCTGGAACGAGTTCTTCAAAGTCTTTGGGATTCCCCGGCGGGCCGTGGCGAGCTTTGAGGAGCCGGTCAAGGGAATTTCGGGCAGATACGGCTACATTGACCTGTTCTGGCCGGGCGTGGCGCTCGTCGAGCACAAGAGCCTCGGAAAAGACCTCGGCAAGGCAGAGTCGCAAGCGTTTCGTTATATCCAAGACCTTGCTCGCGAAGGTCGAACCGACGAGATCCCCCGCTACGTCATCGTTTCCGACTTTGCCCGCATCGCTCTGCACGATCTCGAGCCCGAAGACCAGCGCCACCTGCCGCTTTTCGACCAATGGCGCGTGGCCACCGTCGAGTTCCCGCTGGCCGATTTCCACAGCAACATCCATCACTTCGCCTTTATCCCCGGCTACAAGCAGCACAGATTTGAAGAGCAGGACCCCATCAACATCGAGGCGGTGGAGATCATGGGCCGCCTCCATGACACGCTCGAAGCCGGGGGCTACAAGGGACACCAGCTTGAGCGCTTCCTGGTTCGCGTTCTCTTCTGCCTCTTTGCGGAGGACACCGGCATCTTTGAGCGCGAGGCCTTCACGCTCTACCTCGTTAATCGCACCGCCAGGGACGGCTCAGACCTTGGGCTGCACCTCGCACGCCTGTTCGACGTCCTGAACACGCCGCCCGAGGCGCGACAGACGAATCTCGATGAAACCCTCGCCGCATTCCCCTACGTTAACGGGGAACTTTTTGCCGAAAGGCTCGGCTTCGCCGATTTCAACTTCGACATGCGCAACGCCCTTCTGGCGTGCGCGCGCTTCGACTGGTCACGCATTTCTCCGGCGATCTTCGGCTCGCTCTTCCAGGCCGTGATGGAGCCGCGAGAGCGGCGGCAAATCGGCGGCCATTACACCAACGAGCGCGACATCCTCAAAGTCGTCCGCTCTCTTTTCCTTGACGATCTGCGGGCAGAATTTGAGCGCGCCAAAAACAACAAGGCGGAGCTGAGGCGCTTCCACGAAAAGCTCTCCCGGCTTCGCTTCCTCGATCCCGCCTGCGGCTGCGGCAACTTCCTGGTCATTACTTACCGCGAGCTGCGCCTCCTCGAAATCGAAATCCTCAAACTGCTATTTCCGGGCGATCAACCGAACCTCGATGTTGCGCGACTCTCCCTGGTGGACGTGGACGCCTTCTACGGAATCGAAATCAGCGAATGGCCCGCCCGGATCGCCGAAGTCGCTATGTGGCTGATGGACCATCAGATGAACATCCGCTTGTCAGAGGCGTTCGGCCAATACTTTGTCCGCCTCCCGCTCAAAAAATCCCCCACCATCGTTTGTGGCAACGCGCTCCGCTTGGACTGGAAGAAAATCCTCCCGCCCGAGAAATGCAGCTACGTCCTCGGGAACCCGCCGTTTGTCGGGAAGCAATATATGACGGACGACCAGAACGAGGACATGGGTACCGTTTGCGGAAAGACTAAAGGACACGGCATGCTCGATTACGTAGCAGCGTGGTATTTCAAGGCCGCCGACTACATTCGAGATACACGCATCGTCGTTGGTTTCGTCTCCACGAATTCAATTACCCAAGGTGAGCAAGTCGGAATTCTCTGGAATGCGCTTTTTCAGCAAGGCGTTAAAATTCACTTCGGCCATCGTCCTTTCGCATGGGAAAGCGAGGCGCGCGGCAAGGCTCACGTCCACGTTGTCATTATCGGTTTCGGGAATTTCGATACGACGAACAAAAGAATCTACAATTACGAGGTCGGAGATGCCACAGTAACAACCGCGCGAAATATCAGCCCATATCTTGTCGAAGGAAGCGACAAGGCTATTACGAAATCTTTGACCCAGATTAGCCACGTGCCTGAAATTGTCTTCGGGAGCATGCCCAATGACGGCGGCCATCTCTTGCTATCGGATGAAGAGAAACGCGAACTAATTGAGAAGGAGCCCGCCGCCTCTCGATTCTTAAGGCCGTTTATTGGCTCCGAAGAACTCATTCATGGAATTCCGCGCTGGTGTTTATGGCTCGTGAAAGCGTCGCCACAGGAGCTACGAGCGATGCCCGAAGTGATGAAGAGGGTTGAGGCTGTGCGCCAGCGACGGTTGAAAAGCACCCGAGAGGCAACGCGCAAGTTGGCGAAAGTGCCGACACTTTTCGGTGAAATTCGGCAACCCACACGGAGCTATCTCGCCATTCCAGAAGTGTCATCGGAACGCCGCCCCTATATTCCGATTGCCTTCCTCAGCGGAGAAATTATTGCGAGTAACAAGCTCTACACAGTCTCTCAAGCTGATCTGTTCATCTTTGGTATACTCTCCTCTGCAATGCACATGGCCTGGGTGCGCCAAGTTTCAGGACGACTCGAATCGCGATTCCAATATTCAGGGAAAGTTGTCTACAACAACTTCTCATTTCCCGAAGCGCCCACCGCCAAACAACGCGCCGCTGTGGAAGCCGCCGCGCAAGCGGTTTTGGACGCCCGGAAGCAGTTCCCCGATGCGACGCTGGCCGACCTTTACGATCCGCTGGCGATGCCGCCCGTCCTGGTCAAGGCCCACGCCGCGCTCGACCGCGCGGTTGACCTCTGCTACCGTCCTCAGCCCTTTGAAAGCGACCGCCAGCGCGTCGAGCACCTCTTCGCGCTCTACGAAAAGCTCACCGCTCCGCTCCTGCCCGCCGGCAGGAAAAGACGGTCCAGGGCACGTTCAAACTAGGACTCACCCTCCGGGGGCTCCCCCAACGACGAATTTATTGTCGGTTCTCAAAGGGAATTGACCGTGGGTTGAACTTCCGCCTCGCGCCGTGGCGGATGTGCAGCACCTCGACGTGCCTCTGTTTTTCCAGAACGCGGTAGAGCACACGATAGACATGAGGCTTGTGGCCGTAAAGCAAGTGCCGGATCTCGGGCTTCTCGCGCGTCACCGGGCATCGGTTCGGTTGGGCTTCCAGGCTGAGGATCGCCTCCTTGAGACCCTGATACCATTTCCAGGCGGCCTCCGAATCCTCGGCGTTGATTTCCTCATACAGGCGCGCCAGGTCGCGCTCGGCGCGGGAAGTAATGTCAACGAGGTAGGCCATGCTGGGCTTCGAAGCTGTCGAAGAACTCCTTGGCCGGCCGCACTCTTCCTCTTTTGGCGTCCTCAAGACCCTGGCGGATGCCTTCCGCCGCATCGGCGCGGGCGGCGAGGTCGAGAAGGCGCTGATAGGCCTCGGCGTCTTGCACGACGGCGGCTGCCTTCCCCCTCACCGTCAGCACCACGGGGCGCTTGCTTTTCTTCAGTTGCTTCATGAAATCGCCGGACCGGCGGCGGAAGGTGGTCAGGGATTGGATGTCCTTGGCGATGTCGAGCATGAGTGGCCTCCTATCAAAGCACCTTTTTAGATGCCAGTATGATACCACGTCTCTCGGGAGCGAAAAAGGGCTCCAGCGCGCTTTAGTCGAAGCCGCCGCGCAAGCGGTTTTAGACGCGCGCAGGCAGTTCCCCGAGGCGACGCTGGCCGACCTCTACGATCCGCTGGCGATGCCGCCCGTCCTGGTCAAGGCCCACGCCGCGCTCTATGAAAAGCTCACCGCTCCGCTCCTGCCCGCCGCCAGGAAAACACGGCCCACGAAACGCTCGGGCTGGACCAGCACCGAAAATCTTTCCTTACTTCCCGAACCGGCCGCCGGTCGTCCCCACTCGAACCGCCGCTCCCACAGCATGGAGCCATGAGGTGCGCGTCCTTTGCGGTTTTGTAGCGATGAGGTGCGCGTTTTCTGCGCTCCTCAGCGGCCCTTCCCGAGGCGTCGTCTTCTGCGCTCCATGTAGCGATGAGGTGTCCGTCCACGGCGGTTTTTGTAGCGATGAGGTGCGCGTTTTCTGCGCTCCTCAGCGGCCCTTCCTTTTCCCGAACCCAACCGCCAACCCGCGCGACGCGCCCTCGGCAAACAAAACTGCCATGCTGCTTGGCGCTCAGACGCTTCGCCTATGGCCCTCCCCAAGCAACATGAGGCATAAACTAAGCCAAGCTGTTACATACACTTACGGGCGCGGCCCAATTCCCTGCCCCCGAGAAGCTCAAGGCTGCTCAGAGGTTCCCTCGCCCGTCACAAGCCTCGCCCGCGCCTCAGCCTCAGCAAGCTCAATCCCGTCTTCCGCAGCACCTCTTGAACTTCTTCCCACTGCCGCATGGACAAGAATCGTTTCGCCCAGGCGACAATGTTGCCCTCCGCTCGGCATCCTTGAGGGCAACCCACGTCATGACATTGGCCGGTGCTCGAGCTTGCCGAAGCTCTGCGGCCATAAACTCCATGCACGCCGCGATGTGGTGGAAAAAGAGCTTGTATCCTGCGCAAAGATAATTCAGCCCACCCTCGCCGTCCGGCGTGCGCAGGAAACGGTGCTTGGGGCACTCGCCGTGGCAAGCAAACCGCACGTCGCATTCTCGGCAATAACGTGGCAATGAGTCGAGCTTATTTTGCCCGAACCTCTGCTGCTCCGGCGAGTTGGCAAGCAAACGCAGCGGCTTGTCCATGATGTTGCCCAGCTTGTTCTCCGGGTAAACGTAGTGGTCGCATGAATAAAGATCGCCATTGTGCTCAATGGCCAGCGCCCCTCCGCAGGTGGGGCGAAAGATGCAAAGACTCTGGTCAAGACCGAGCCAGCTCTCAAGAGCAACGTCGAAAATCTGAATGAAGTATTTGCCCACATCCCGCCGCACCCATTCATCGAACACCGCGCAGAGAAATTTTCCGTATTGCAACGGCTCAACCGACCACGCCGCCACTCGCGACGCCTGGGTGGCCGCGGGGCCAATCAACACTAATCCGTCGCTGTTGGGTTGAACGGCGATGCGCTCCACGACGGGAATGAATTGCATGAAACCGCTGCCGATTTCCTTCAGGAAGCGATAAACCTTGAGGGGAAACCGCGAGTTCTTACGATGCAGCACCGTCAGGGTGTTGAAATTCACCCCATGCTTTTTCAGATATCCCTGCCCGCGCAGCACGCGGTCGAAAGTCGGCGCTCCGCCCTTATCCACGCGGTAGCAATCATGTAACTCGCGCGGTCCATCAATGGATAAGCCGACCAAGAAATTGTTGGCTGCAAAAAACTCGCCCCATTCGTCGTCGAGCAAAACACCGTTGGTTTGAAAAGCATTTTCAATGCGCTTGCCGTTCGCATATTTTTTCTGCCATTCAACGATTTTGCGGAAATAATCCACGCCCAGAATCGTGGGCTCGCCACCCTGCCAGCCAAACTGGACAACCGGGACGTCCTGTGCCTCGATGTACTGGCGGACATAGCTTTCCAAAACGGGCTCCGGCATTGCCCAGTCGAAATCCGCGGGATACAGCTTCTCTTTTTCGAGGTAAAAGCAATACTTGCAGTCGAGGTTACAAATCGGCCCCATCGGCTTGGTCATAACATGAAACGCCGAGGGAGAGGACGAAGGGTGGGGTGGCAAGTCGCCCATGTTGGAAACCCTGCCCAGCGTACTCGCGCTATTTAGTCTGTGTCAACCATGACGCTCCTGCAATCCATCATCTGAAGCGTCTCTCGTGACTTAACCATGGCCTGTGGAGAAGCTGTGAATTGCATAAGGCATATTGTTAGCGTTAATTAAGTTACTGAAAATACGATAAATATAATACTTGACAACAGCACGCTAAATTACGATAATGCAGATAGGCTAAGACTAATGAAGGAGGTAAATAAACATGGCGATCGTTCGATGGGAGCCGTTCCGGGACCTAATCACGACTCAGGATCGGCTGAACAAGCTTTTCAATGAGACTTTTTCCCGCTTCTTTGACGAGGGGGATCTTGGCTTCCAGGGCTGGTCTCCGGCCGTAGACATCTATGAGACGGACGACAGCGTTGTGGTGAAAGCCGATCTGCCCGGAGTGGACCCGAAGGACATCGAGGCCCGAATTCAGGATGGCACGCTCTACCTGAAAGGTGAGAGGAAATTCAAGAATGAGGTAAAGAAGGAAAACTACCACCTGGTGGAGCGATCCTACGGCTCGTTTACACGGAGCTTCATCCTGCCGACCTCGGTGGATGCGGACCACGTGAAAGCGGAATATAACGATGGGACACTAACGCTGACCATGCCCAAGCACGAGGAGGCCAAGCCCAAGGTCATCAAGATCAGCGCCGCCGCGGAGGAAGCCAAGGCTGCTGGCGCGCGCCATTAAGGCCTTGGTTGACGGGGCAAATCCCACGAGCCAAAGAAGCATGGCCAAACCGCGCCGGCTCAAAAAAGCCGGCGCGGTTTTTTTTGGAGGTCACGATCTTGGAAGGAAAAGGTATAAAATTTCACCGTGAAGATCAGTCGGACCATCACCGTCATGAGGGGGTTCGTGGAGGGGCTGATCATTCTGAGGTGGAAAGCGGGGTAACTCCATGCCATTACGATTCGACAAATTGACTATCAAAGCGCAGGAAGCGCTGCGCACGACCCAAGAGGTAGCCTCTCGCTATGGAAACCAGGAACTTCAACCTCTTCACCTGCTCATGGCGCTGGCTGAGCAATCGGAGGGCATTGTTCCCGGCGTGTTGGAGAGGCTTGGCGTTCAGCCGGCTGCCGTTCTGCGCGAGGCCGAAAAAGCCATCGAGGCGTTGCCCAAGGTAGGCGGCGTCAGCGAGCATTTTCTATCGCCAGCGCTAAAGGACGTTCTGGACCGAGCTTTTAAGGAAACCGAGCCCTTCAAGGATGAGTTTGTTTCGACAGAGCATCTACTGCTGGCGCTGGCCAAGCTGACCAATGACCCTGCCGGTCAGATTCTGAAGCGGCTTGGAGTGACCCATGATGCGATTTTAAAGGCGCTGGTGGCGGTTCGGGGGACGCAGCGCGTGACCGATGAGAATCCTGAAGCGAAATATCAGGCGCTAGAAAAGTACGCGCGCGATCTCACCGAGCTGGCGCGGCGGGGAAAGCTTGACCCCGTTATTGGCCGCGATGATGAGGTGCGGCGGGTGATTCAAGTCCTTTCCCGGCGGACCAAGAACAACCCAGTACTCATCGGAGAACCGGGGGTTGGCAAGACCGCGATCGTGGAAGGCATTGCGCAGCGTATTGTGGGTGGCGATGTTCCCGAATCCCTCAAATCCAAACGCATCGTCGCCCTGGATCTTGGCGCCATGGTCGCCGGCTCCAGGTACCGCGGTGAGTTCGAAGATCGCCTAAAAGCCCTTTTGAAGGAAATTGAGGAATCGAACGGCCAAATTATCCTTTTTATTGACGAACTGCACACACTAGTGGGCGCGGGCGCGGCCGAGGGGGCCGTGGACGCGTCGAACATGCTCAAACCGGCCTTGGCGCGAGGTGAATTGCGCTGCATCGGAGCGACCACGCTCAACGAATACAAAAAGTATATTGAAAAGGATGCGGCGCTGGAACGCCGCTTTCAGCCGGTTTTGGTCGGCGAGCCGTCGGTCGAGGACACGATTGCGATTTTGCGTGGCCTGAAGGAGCGATATGAAGTCCATCACGGCGTGCGCATCAAGGATTCGGCGATTGTGGCCGCGGCCATGCTTTCCCATCGCTACATTAGCGACCGCTTCTTGCCGGATAAGGCCATTGACCTGATTGACGAGGCGGGTTCTAGCCTGCGAATTGAAATTGACTCTATGCCGTCGGAAATTGACCAAATTGAGCGGCGAATCACCCAGCTCGAAATCGAGCGGCAAGCCCTCAAGAAGGAGGATGACGCCGCCTCGAAGGAGCGTCTCGCCAAGCTTGAAAAGGACCTGGCGCAGCTACGCGAGCAATCGGACAAACTTAAACTGCGTTGGAGGAACGAAAAGGAGATCATCACCCGGATCCGCTCTCTTAAAGAGGCGATTGAGCAGGCCAAGATTGACGAGCAACGCGCCACGCGCGAGGGCGATTTGAACAAGGCGGCGGAAATTCGCTACGGCAAGCTGGTCACGCTCCAAAAGCAGCTTGCCGAAGCTAATGCCCAGCTCGAAACCAAAGAAAAACGAATGCTGAAAGAAGAAGTGGACGAGGAAGATGTGGCGCGGATCGTCTCGAAGTGGACCGGGATTCCCGTCACCAAGATGCTGGAAGGCGAGATGGCAAAACTTGCAAAAATGGAGGAGCGGCTCCGACTTCGGGTCGTGGGCCAGGACGAAGCGCTGCGCCTGGTTGCCAACGCGGTGCGCCGTAGCCGGGCCGGGCTTTCCGACCCCAAGCGGCCCATTGGCAGCTTCATTTTCTTGGGTCCAACCGGGGTCGGTAAAACGGAATTGGCTCGCGCTTTGGCGGAATTTCTGTTTGACGACGAGCGCGCCATGGTGCGGGTGGATATGTCCGAGTACATGGAAAAGCACGCCGTGGCGCGGCTGATTGGGGCGCCTCCCGGCTATGTGGGTTATGAAGAGGGCGGACAATTAACTGAAACCGTCCGGCGTCGGCCCTATTGCGTCATCCTCTTCGATGAGATTGAAAAAGCCCACCCGGATGTTTTCAACATTTTCTTGCAGATTCTGGACGAAGGGCGGTTGACCGACGGCAAAGGGCGCACGGTGGATTTTAAGAACACGGTGATCATTATGACGTCCAACATCGCCAGCCAGATGATCCATGAAGCGCTCGGCGACTCCGCGGACAATCGCCGCAACGGAGGCAAGGCCGGCAAGATTTCTGATGAATTGAAGCGGCGAATTCATGAAACCCTGCTCGAACACTTCCGGCCGGAGTTCCTTAACCGCGTGGATGAGGTTGTTATCTTCAACCCGCTCGGACAGGCCGAGATCGAGAAAATCATTGATATTCAGCTCCAAAATCTCGCACGGCTGCTCGCCGAGCGCAAGGTCTCGATCGAGCTGACCGAACGCGCGCGCCAACTCCTGATTCGAGAAGGCTACGACGCCCAATTTGGGGCAAGGCCGCTCAAGCGCGCCATCCAACGGCTGATTCAAGATCCACTGGCCCTCAAGCTTCTGGAAGGCGAAATTCTTCCCGGCGAGATGCTCACGGTGGACGCGGACCTTAAAAAAGGAGAGATGATCTTCACTCCTGCAACAGCCGCGGCTGGCCGAAGATAGTCGCTTAAATTAACGGCGCGCGTAACCTCAGCGTCGCCAAGTGAGGCCTCGAAGCCGGGGCAGGTGGAAGGCTCGCTGCGGCCCCGCCCAAGACCCACAAAGTCTGCGGAGCTTGGTGCTTGACGGCGGCTACGCAGTTTGGCAATCTAACTTATCGGGGCAAGACTCCCTGCGGTCTATGGCAGAGGCGCGGGTGCTCCCCAAACCCAACGGGTTGCCGCGCCGGAAGTGATTTGCAAATCTGGAATTTGACGGAGGTCAACAATGGCACGAGTGGCACGGGAAGTTGTCCAAAAAGCGGGCGTGGACGTGGACAAGCTGTTGGACTTGTTGGTCCGCAACGCATCTGCAGAACTCACCACCTACTATTACTACACCATCCTGCGCGTAAATCTGATTGGTCTTGAGGGCGAGGGCTTGAAGGAAATCACTGAAGACGCTCGCATAGAGGATCGCAATCACTTTGAGGTGTTGGTGCCTCGGATATACGAGCTGGGTGGGAAAATCCCGGATGATATGAAGGCGTTTCACGACCTGTCCGCCTGCCCGCCAGCGCACCTGCCCAAAGACCCGACGGACATTAAGGCCATGCTCCAGGTGCTGGTGAGCGCCGAGCGATGCGCCATTGCCGGATACAACGCGATTTGCAACATGACGGCGGGCAAGGATCACCGCACGTACGACCTGTCACTCGCCATCTTGCATGAAGAAGTGGAGCACGAATCCTGGTTCAGTGAATTTCTAGGCGAAGGGCCCTCCGGCCACTTCCGCCGGCAAGGGACTGGCTTTTCGCGCAATTCGCCTTACACCTCAAAATTCCTCATCCCCTAACGGACGCTCCGAGCCATCCGTGGGTGCGCCGATAGGGAAAGGGACAGCAGAAGGCAGTCCGTAACAAAGACGCCGGGGTTCCGTCATGCGGTCAACTTTTACGTCCATTCAGGCACGATAGCAGCTTTAGCGGAGGATACGAATGGCCCTTAAAGCAGGTGACATCGCTCCCACGTTCACGCTGAAATCCGCAACGGGTGAAACGCCGGGAGAGTTTAAGCTCTCGGATTACGCCGGTAAGAACTTGGTGATTCTGTTCTACGCGCTCGACTTCACGCCGGTCTGACAGAACGAACTGTCGGCGTTCAACGCGCAGCTTGCGAAGTTTGCCGACTCCAACGCCCAGGTCGTGGGCGTCAACACGGACACCGTTTTCTCTCACATCGCCTTTCAGAAGTCGCTCGGTGGAATCAAGTTTCCTCTTGCCACCGACCGTTGGCCTTACGCGGAGACGGCCAAAGCTTACGGCATCTTCCCTCCCGCCAAGCACGATATTCCTTTTGTTAACGATCGTGCGATTTTTATTGTGGGCAAAGACGGAAAGATTGCGTGGGCCAAGGTTTATGAATTGCGGCAAACGCCGGAGGTCGGAGAGGTTCTGGAGGCTGTCCGCAAGCTGAAATAAGCGGGCCGCTCGGCCGACAATCCCTCACCCGATGGTCCCGGCGCACGCCGAGCCGACGGCGCCGTGCAAGGCCAACTAACGGATGTAGTCGCGGTAACTCTCGAGCGTCAGTTGAATGTCCGGGGGCTCTTCCTTAATGACCCGCGCGATGATGGCGAGCGTCCGGCGCACGGCTTCCTGCTTGTCAGGCACACTCGAGTCGCGTTCCAGCGTGGTGTTCAAATCGTAGGTTCGCGCCGCGTTATACAGCACGTGAAAAAGCTCGAATTCCTCTCGCAAAGATTCCGGCGCGTCTCTGGCTTCATCAAAAAGCGCATCGAGCGGCCGCCCCGGCCCAGCAAGCCTTTCCAGCATCTCAACGTACTGGCGCTCGGCGCGATCGTCCACCACGCGATAGGCATTGTACGCCGTCTCGCGCTTTCCCTCGGGCGTTTCACCGATCAGCAACCGCTCCATAAACGGCTCGAGCAAAACATGATTGAGGACGCTCGGGTCGGCAGGGTTACGTTTGAGGAGGATAACCGCGACCAGCCGCAAGGGTTCGAGCGGATTGCCGAACCGGCGCGCGAGAGGCAGCACCCTGGACATATCGAGCATTGCGCGCGCGTTGTCAAAAGCGATGAGCCGTGCCGCGCGGCGCCGAATCTCGGACTCGGATTCTCCCTGAAAGGCCGGGCAATCAGAATGTGCCAGCGTGGGGCCCATGGCATCCAGAACATGCGCGTGACGAGCGATGAATTCGGCTGTCACGTCGGGGACGTTCTCGTGTTTGGCAGAGGCCAGCTCGCAAATCGCCGGTGGAAAGTTCTCCACCAAGTTCGTCCGCAGATAGAAAAACTTTTCCGACGTGTACGCATAAGCCTCGGGAGGATGACCGAGGTCTAACTCCCCTAGCGACAACGAAAACTCATCTTGGCCAAGGCTCATCACCCGCAAGCGGGCATGGGGAGCCCCGGCGTGTCGCTCGATCCAGCGATGAACTTGGTATCCTCGCGCTCGCTCATCGGCTGAATCCTCCGCTTCCAACACGACCACGGGCTCTCCAGAGCGAGTCCTGTAAGCGTAGCGAAGGTAAACCCAATCATCCGAATGGAATCGCGTGTTGGGATAATCCATCAAGCCGTAAGAGCTGGTGGATTTGCCGGTCCCAGTGGGCGCGATGTAAAGCACGCCTCGGCCATTCATCTCGACGCAAGCACCGTGAATTGAGTGGATGCCGTACTCCGACGCGAGCCATCGCCCGACAGCCCCGAGCACCCAACTTTTGAGCTGACCGTAGTACGACGTATTGAAGAAAATCACCGTGTTGGCCTGGCGGCTGTAATAGGCGGCCTCGGGTTCATTCGGCACCCCCACGAGCGCATAGACCTTAACCTGGGGATCTTTGGAAACGCGCCCCCCGTACTCCTTCCACTCTTGAACGCTGTGCCAGTTGTCGAGCCAAAAGTCGTAAAGATGGGGGCTGTTGGTCGTGGCTCGGACGCGCACGCCGTGGATGACGACATCATGCGTGTGGATGGGTTCCTGGCCGACTCGCCGCTCCAAATGCCGGTACACCGTGGCTAGGAGCTTTTCAAGCAGACCGGGCGTCGAATCCACGCATTTGTTATGCCGCGCCGTCCGGCCTTTGGTTCGAGTGATGGTGTTGGAGAGGCCGAGCGGCGTGCCCGGCCACTCGGTGGAGGCAGGATCGGCCGGTTCCGGAAAATAGAATAATTCGTCCGAGGCTAATTGAAACGCAGACATGTCCATCCGTTAGTTTAGGCCCACTGCCGGAAAAATCAACGTGCCCGTGACGGCCGGGAGTCTGCCGACGCTCATGGACACTTGTATCTCGGTCTTGCGTCGCCCTGGGGGAGATTCAACAAAGCGGCAGATTTTCAGTGATTGACGGACAGCCAACCGACTGTTAGCATCAAACGCTTTGGTGGCGGCTTCAAAATATCCTGGAGGGCATGATTCCATGGGGAAAGGCAAATCATATGACGCAATTGTGGTCGGTTCGGGCGCCACGGGAGGATGGGCGGCCAAACGTTTGGCCGAGGCTGGACTGAAAATCGCCCTTGTGGATGCAGGCAAACAGCAGTCAGATCAAAATTTCACCGAACACATGCCGGCTTTCCAACTGAAGTATCGGGATATGGCGCCGGAGATCATCCGCAAAACGCGCCCCATCCAAAAAGAATGCTACGCCTGCATGGAGTATAACTACGACTGGTTTTGCAATGACCTCGACGAGCCTTACACCACGGCGCCCAACATGCCGTTCAGTTGGCAGGGCCGGATGCGCATCACCGGCGGCCGAACCAACGTTTGGGGCCGTCAGAGTTACCGGTACAGCGATCTTGATTTCAAGGCTGCGTCGTTTGATGGTTACGGCGAAGATTGGCCCATCAGTTACAAAGACGTCGCCCCTTATTACGACCTTGTGGAAGAGTACGTCGGAATCACCGGACTGCCGGAGGGCGTTTACGAACTCCCCGACGGCAAGTTCCAGCCGCCCATGGCGTTCACGTGCATTGAGGAGCGGGTTCGCGCCACGGTGAAAGAGAAATTCGGGCGCACCCTGACATTAGGTCGCTCCGCCAACATCACCCGGCCCACCAACGGCCGCCCGCCATGCCACTATTGCGGCCCCTGCGAGCGAGGATGCATTACGCATTCCTACTTCAACTCGTATTTCACCACGGTCGCCGACGCGCTCAAGAGCGGCCGCTGCGACCACATTCCGAACGCGATGGTGTATCAGGTGCTGATGGATTCCGAGCATAACCGCGCCCGCGGCGTCCTTTATATTGATCGCATCACGCGCCAGCCTCGCGAGGTCCATGCCCGCGTGGTGGTGCTCTGCGCACAATCGCTCGAGTCCGTGCGCGTTTTGCTGAACTCGGCCAACCGGCAATACCCGAACGGCCTTGCCAATTCAAGCGGCGTCCTGGGCCACTATCTGATGGATCACATCACGGGAGGCGGCGCCTGGGGCGTATTTCCGGATTTTCCCGGCAAAGCCTCCATCAACGGCCCGCATCGTCCCGACGGCATTTACGTGATTCGTTTTCGCAACACTCACAACGGCCCGCGATCCAAAAATTTCATTCGAGGCTACGGCTTCCAGGGCGGCGGCAGCGCCAACTTTAGCTGGAATGCCCCCGGCTTTGGCGCGGCGTACAAGAAGGCGATGCTTGATCCCGTAACGGGAATGGGGTTCGGCGGCTTTGGCGAGTGCCTGGCGCGCTGGGACAACTATGTCGAAATTGACCCCAACACGGTGGACACCTTCGGCATTCCCGTCCTCAAGATACACATGAAATATGGCGAGAACGAATTCGCGCTGGTGAAGGACATGGCCGAATCAGCGGCCGAGATGCTGGAAGCGGCCGGGGCGAAATACGTCCAACCGCACCAACAGCCCTCCAACCCAGGCTGGGCCATCCATGAGGTCGGCATTGCCCGCATGGGGAACAATCCGAAGACCTCCGTGCTCAATGCGTTTCAGCAATCCCACGACGTCAAGAATTTGTTTGTTATGGACGGTTCAGGCTTTGTCTCCTCGGCCTGCCAGAATCCGACGCTCACCATGATGGCCCTCGCGGTCCGCTCCTGCGATTATCTGCTCGACGAGATGAAAAAAGGGAACGTCTGAATCTCGCCGGCGCTTTAGGCGAACCACGGCGCGTCGGCATCGCCAAGCCCCCTCAACTGTTGATCCGTCGCAGCGTCGCCGCGCGGCGTGGGTTGATGCACCGACGCCGGCAACAGGGGGCAACAACCGCCGCACCTTGAGCGCCGCCAGGTCTTTTCTCTCTTAAACTTCAAGGGGCCCCGTGAAGGAGCCCCTTGAGCGCTGCGAACAGAACCATCTTCTGATTTCGCTCGGTTCAATTGCCAAAATTGAAGCCGATGTGAATAAAGTCCTGAACGCGGTAGCCGTTGTCCACCAGGACGACGTTTCCGCCGAAGAAAAAGTAGCGGAGGCCCGGCGGCGGTGGCGGCATCTCACGGAGCAGAACCACGGGCAATGGCCGGCAATACGGCCGATAGCGCGGGGCGATCACGTAGCCATAGGCGATGGGCGGTTCATCGCCCTGCGCGTCATCCCCCTGATCGTTGTGGTCCCACCAGCGTTCGCGGAAATCGCGGTCGTCGTGGTGGCGCTGGAAGTAGGCGAAAACCACCCGACGGTCATGGTCGTCGAAGCGGTAACGACCGCGGGCGTCGCGTTGCCAACCGTCGTGCCGACCACGGTTTTCACGCCAATCCTTACGACCGCGACGTTCGCCACACTCCTTTCGGCCGTGATGATTGCCTTGGTCTCCCTGGTCGCCTCGGCGAGCCCAAGGCGGCGGCCCGCCATGCGCAAAGGCAAGCGGAGACCATGGAGCCACCAAAACCACAGAGCCAACCAAAAGCGTTATCATCAAAAGTCGCCGTCTCTTCATGGCCGAACCCTCCTTGGAGCGCGTTATCGTCGGGCACGCGCTGCATTACGTTTCGGAGCAGGCAGAATGCCAAAACCGTCAAACGAGGGCCAACTCACTTGGAATGAGATAGTTACAGCATGACCACCGAATGTGATGGCGAGAAGCTCAGGTAAAATCTTCACCCTTAGTGGCGGTTGAAGGGCGGCTCAAACGCGCGAGCGCGCATCAGCATGGCTGGAGCAATCGGGCGCGAAAAGGCCCGCTCGCCGCGCCAACTCGGATATAATTCTCGGCGAATGAAACACTGCCCGCATTGTAGCGAGACAATTCCCGAGGGGTCGAGGTTCTGCCCAAGTTGCGGCAAGCCTAGCGCTTCGATTTCCGACCTGCCCACGGCCACCGCCGATGTCATCCCCGCCGAACCGCCAAAGCCCGCATCACCCGCGCCCAAGCGGCCAACTTCCTCTGCCGCAGCCCGAACCACTTCCGGCGGTCTGACCGATGTTGGCAGCTTCGCGCCGGGCGAAGTGCTGGCGGAACGTTACCGCATCATCGCGCTTTTGGGGCGCGGTGGCATGGGAGAGGTCTATCGCGCCGACGACTTGAAGCTGGCCCAAGCGGTGGCGCTGAAGTTTCTGCCGCCCAGCATGGCCGAAGACGAGTCCGCGCTGGACCGCTTTCGCGCTGAGGTCCGCAACGCGCGTCAGGTTTCGCACCCGAACGTTTGCCGCGTCTATGACCTGGGTGAGGTCGCAGGCCGTCCGTTTCTTTCCATGGAGTACGTGGACGGCGAAGACTTGGCGTCGCTGTTGAAGCGCATTGGGCGATTGCCGCCGGCAAAGGCGCTTGAAATCGCCCGACAGCTTTGCGCGGGGCTGGCCGCCGCGCACGATAAAGGGCTGATCCACCGCGACCTGAAACCCTCGAATATCATGATTGACGGGCAGGGGCACGCGCGCATCACGGACTTCGGCATCGCCGCCCGGCCCGAGGAAACCGCAGACGGGAAAATCGTCGGTACGCCGGCGTATATGTCGCCGGAACAGCTTTCCGGCAAACCCGTTACCGTCAAAAGCGACCTGTACGCGCTCGGCTTGGTGCTTTACGAAATCTTTACCGGTAAAAAGGCTTTTGAGGCCGCGACGCTCAACGAGTGGCGGCGCAAACACCTGGAAGAGGAACCCACCGCTCCTTCGAGCCACGTAACGGACGTTGACCCGGCGGCGGAACGAGTGATTCTCCGCTGCCTCGAAAAAGACCCCAAGCTGCGGCCGGCTTCGGCGCTGCAAGTGGCCGCGGGGTTGCCGGGGGGCGACCCGCTGGCGGCGGCGCTCGCGGCGGGCGAAACGCCTTCACCGGAACTGGTGGCGGCGGCGGGCGAGACGGAAGGGTTCCAGCCGCGCACGGCGCTTGCGTGCCTGGCGTTTGTTATCGTCGGAATCGCCGCGGCCTGCGTGCTGAATAGCAAGACGGAGATGACCGGCATGGTGCCGCTCGGCGAGCCGCCCGACGTGCTGGCGGCGAAAGCGAGCGATTTCATCAAGCGATTTGGCTACACCGCGCCGCCGGTGGATTCGGCAGAGGGCTACGTTTACGACAATGACTATCTGCGCTACATCGAAAACCATGACAAATCGCCCGACCGCTGGAAACAATTGAAGCTTGGCCATCCTTCGGCGATCGAGTTCTGGTATCGGGAAAGCCCGGAATACCTGGAACCCCGGAGCCTGTTCAACGGACCGGCAGGCGGCGTGGTCACTGAGCACGATCCGCCGCGAAACTTTTCCGGAATGACCTACGCCGTGCTCGACCCAAGCGGGCGGCTGGAATATTTCGAGGCTGTGCCGCCCGAGCGGGAGCAAGCCAAGCACGAGGTTGAGGCTAAAGATAATGGAGGCCTAGAGGCCGCCGCTACGGTCGGCCCGCCGGCGAGCGCCGCGCCCGATTGGTCGCCGCTGTTCAAAGCCGCCGGGCTTGACATGACCCAATTCAAACCCGCGACTCCCGATTGGATTCCGCCCGTGTGGAGCGATACCCGCGCGGCCTGGACGGGCGTGGCACCCGGACGAACCAATGTTCCGTTGCGCGTGGAGGCGGCGGCATATCGTGGGAAGCCGGTCTATTTCCAATTGATCTGGCCTTGGACGCAGGCCTCGCGAATGCAGTCGCCCAAGGAAACGGCGCAAACCAAAGTGCGTCGGGCCGTCGAACTGGCCCTTCTGTTTGCGGTTCTGCTGGGGGCTGCGCTTCTGGCGCGGCGGAATTTGCGGCTTGGACGCGGCGACCGGCGCGGCGCGTTTCGTCTGGCGATTTTTCTTCTCGTAACCCTTATGCTCGCCTGGGCGATCACCGCCCATCATCTTCCCACCATTTATGAGTTCGGCTTGTTTGTGATGGGGGCGAGCTACTCGCTCTTTTTTGCCGCCTTGGTTTGGTTGCTGTATATCGGGCTCGAGCCTTACGTGCGGCGGCGCTGGCCGAACTCGATCATTTCCTGGAACCGAGTTCTGGCCGGCCAATTCCGCGACCCGCTGGTCGGCCGCGATGTCCTGACGGGAGTGACCCTGGGGGTGGGCATCAGTCTCTGGTTCAATCTCATGTCGCTTGCCGAAGGCTGGTTCGGCAAGCTTCCGCCCCAGCCGCGGGACACGCCCCTGCTTCCACAGCTCGGCGCGCGCGGCACGTTCGGGATATTGCTGCTGGTTGCTCCTCACTACTTGGCGTTTGCGCTGGCGGTGTTCTTCTTGTTCTTCCTGCTACGCCTTTTATTCCGCCGGGACTTGATTGCGGCAGCAGCGTTCATTCTCATTTTCGTCGCTGCCATCGCCCTGCCGGGGAGTTATCCCCTGGTGGACGCCGTGTTCGTCGCAGGGGCTTACGGACTCTTGATTTTTATTTTAAAGCGCTTCGGCCTCATGCCGCTGGTCGCATTCTTCGTTACGGACGTTTGGCTAACGCAACTGGCGACCACGCCAAATCTTTCCGCATGGTACGCCTTGTCCACTTACATCGGCGTAGCGTTCGTGCTGGGGCTGGCGATTTACGGGTTCAAGGTTTCGCTGGCTGGCCGGCCAATTTTCACCGGCGCGGCGCTCGATGAGTGACGGCAGAGCGGTAGCGCAAAGGTAGCCGCAGTTTGGCTTCCTTTGCGGCGTTTGGCCCTCCGTTTGATGGGAGTTCGTTTGTTGCCAAGGGCTCGCCGCTCGGGTTGGCGGTTGAATTCGGAAAAGGCCGCAGGGGAACGCAAAAGACGAGGGCCGCTGAGGAGCGCAAAGAGCGCACACCTCAGCGCTACAAAACTCTCGGGCGGCGCAGGCGGCGGAGGCTGCGAAGCGCAACCTCTGGGCTACCGCGTCCCGCGGAGGACGGCGTAGCGGCTGATGGCGTAGCCGAGAAAAGCTCCGGCGAAGACGTCGGAGGGAAAATGGTCGGAGCGCGTGAGGCGGGAAAACCCCACCACGCCGGCGAGGCCGTAGGCGAGCCAGGGAACCCAGCGATGGCGGCGATAGCGGCGGGCAAAAATCGTGGCGAGCGAAACCGCGCCGATGGTGTGACCGGAAGGAAAACCGCCCGGGCCGACGTAAAAGGGCCCTACGTGGCGGTCAAAAAAGCTGTCGGCAAAGTTGCCATTGAGAGGAATATCGCGCGGTGGCAGTCGGCGGGAAACATCGCGCAGGACCAGATTGAGGGCTTCGGAATCGAGCACTGCTTCGCCGGCGAGTTCCACCGTGCGCTGCATATAACCGTCGTGACGAAA
Source organism: Acidobacteriota bacterium (assembly GCA_021838785.1). Lineage (GTDB taxonomy): Bacteria > Acidobacteriota > Terriglobia > UBA7540 > UBA7540 > JAKCCV01. The sequence goes on from JAKCCV010000001.1 coordinate 144,091, forward strand.
ATGAGCGATGGCGTAAAGCGCTCCGGGAACCGCCGCCATGCCCGCCACGGCATTGACGCCGGTGAGCGTGGTGTTGAAAGTATGGAACCGCGTGGTGCGGCGGAAATACGGCGCGTCGTATTGGTCAAGCACAATCAGGCTGCCCGTACCGAGCACAAAGGCCGTGAAAGGAAGCCAGTGGCGGCCGCGCGCGAGGCTTCGCGGAAAGAGCCAAATCCGCTTTTGTTGATGCGCGATCTCCGGTAGGAAGCGGCCCCAGCGGGCGGAATCAGCTTCGGGCGAGGCGGCGCAAGCAGCGTCACGGCCTGAGCCAAAAACCGCAGCGTTTAGGGGCGACCGCTGCGCTGCGGGTGAACCAAGGGCTGCGGCGTTTGAGTGCGAACACGGCGCGGCCAGCAAGCGCGGCGGGAAAGACATCGCCGCGGCGATCAAAGAGCCAGCCGTCAAGAATACGGTTGCTCGCACGGCGCGGTCAGGACCTTGCGGAAAGTCGCGGGACCAAGAACCGGGCCCCATGCTATAAGCCGGCGAACCGCTCGCCGATCTTCCGCGAGGCGGAGTAAATGCCGGCGATCGGGATGAAGCCCGCAACCTTGAGCCGAGCGATCGACGCCAGCCCGGCGCTCGCCATGCAGCCGCACTCGGAGCAGACGGGCCGGCCGCCGAACTGGCAGGGCGTGATGCGCGTCGAAAGGTCGGCGGAATAACACGCGGTCATTTGAGAGAAAACACACTCGTCGGGCGACGCGGGCGGACGCAGATAGGTCTCCAGCACACCCGGTGGAATGTCCACCTTTGAAAAATTCTGACGGATGCGAGCCAACTCAGCGACGACTTGGGCGCGGTCGGGCGTCGTCAATCGTTCCTCGCTCTGCTCGCCCTGCTGCGGCGTATAGAGACTGAACCAAATCTTGCGGACCTCCTCGCGCGCCGACCAAAAGGCGGCGAACTCTTCGAGGTAACCCGGACGTCGAACCTGCTGCCGCGTAACGGTGCAGTGGACGATGAGCGAGTGGCCGGCGATGTGCTTCAGAATCCGGTCGTAGGTGGCGGGCGCGCGGCGCTTGTCGTGCTCCGGCTGAAGGCCGTCAATCGAAACCACCAGGTGGAGATTGGGAAGGTCTCTCCAAGCCAGCGGAATAGGCCGAACTGCGCTCGTGACCAGTTGGACCTCAACACCCATGGCGTCGAGCTGAGGGAGAAGGATTTCGAGTTCGCGGTAGCGCACGAGCGGCTCACCGCCGACGATGGAAAGAAAAACGGGCCGGTGGCGGCGAACCAGCTCGAGCGCCTTTTCGACCAGCGCATCGCCCTTGAAGTCGCTGAGCTGGGCGAGCGAGCCGGCCACCCCCAAGTGCTCCGGCTCATAGGCGTAACAGCCCGGACAGCGGAGCGGGCATTCGCGGGTGATTTCAATAGAGAGAAGCGGCCGCTGACCGCGTAGCACCCGCCCCCAGGCTTGCACCACTTGTGAGACCGTTCCGCTATTGGAATTCATCTTCATCTCCTTCGCTATAACCCCCGGCAGCAAGTTATCATTGCCCGATGGTTCGCTCGCGCACGGGCCACGCGGCGTGGTTCACACCAACTCTGGATCCGTCCCGCGCTTTTCAAATCTTCCAAAACGCAAGGCCAGCGTGGGCAGCACCAAAAGATTGAGCGCGGTCGAAGTCACCAAGCCGCCAACAATCACGATGGCCATGGGGCCTTCGATTTCTCGGCCCGGGTCGCCGCTACCCAGCGCGAGGGGCAACAGCCCCAAGCCGGTCACCGTAGCGGTCATCAGAATCGGAGCGAGCCGCTCGGAAGCACCCCGCAGCGCCGCTTCCAATCCCCATGCTACCCCTTCCTCTGTAACTAGATGCTCATAATGCGAGATGAGCATAATCGAATTGCGGAGCGTAATGCCAAACAGCGTGATGAAACCGACCAGCGATCCGAGGGAAAGCGAGCGGCTGGTGGCGAAGGCGGCCAACACACCCCCCACCAGCGCAAAGGGTAAGTTGGCCAGCACCAGCAGGAGATTTCGCCAGTTCATCATCACGACGGAGAGCAACAGAATAATCAGCAGCCCCACCAACAGCGAGTGGACCAGCAACTCTCGCCGCGACCGGGCTTGCGCCTCCGCCGTGCCGCTGAAGTTAAAATAAGTACCTTCCGGCAGCCGCACGCGGGCCAAAAGCTCCCGTCGTGCCTGCCGGATAAAAGAATTTAGGCTCCGCCCGGTAACGCTGAGCGTGATGGCCTGCACCCGCTGGGCCCCTTCGTGAAGAATAACGTAACGCCCCGACTGTTCGTCCACATGGGCGAGTTGACCGAGCGGAACATAGTTTCCCGCCGGGCTCTGGAGCAACAACTCGGCCACGTTGGCAGGGGTTTGCCGCTTTCGCGGGTCGAGCACGACATTGACGTTGAAGACCTCGTTACCTTTATATATTTGACCGACATTGACCCCGCCAAAAGCCGTCTGAATCGCATTCAGCACGGAGAGCGGTTCAAAGCCCCAACGCGCCAAGGCCGCCCGTCGCAAGCGGACAACGACTTGCGGCGTTCCGGGCGGCGACTGGATGCGCACGGCACGGGCACCGGGAATTGAGCGCAGTACCTGCGCCATTTGTTGCGCTTCACGATCCAGAACGCTGAGATGGGGGCCATAAAGGTTGAGGACCACGGGCGACGTGAAACCGGAAACAATCTCTTCCATCCTTTCTTTCAGAAAGGTGTTGATGGTAAACGTGAGGCCGGGGAAGTTGCGCAGCGCCCGGCGAATGCCGGCTCGCGCCGCCTCATTCTGTTCACCGTTGAGGTTGGGCTGGAGGGCGACATCAATTTCGCTCTGGTAAGGGCCGCGCGTCGAAGAGAGGGTGGCGCGCCCGGCCTTTTGCCCCACGGTCGCCACGTAAGGGGCCCTAAGCAATGCCGCCGTGACGCGCCGCCCGACCCGCAAGGAGTCTTTAAGCGAGCTACCGGGCAAGCCAATCATGTGAACGATATACTCGCCCTCGTGAAACTCGGGCAGAAAGGTGCTGTGAAACGACGGCACCACGGCAAGCCCCAGCAGCGTCACCAGCGCAACGCCGGCCATCACCAGCACTGGCCCGCGTTCGACCATCAAAAGCACGCGGCGATAAACCGACTTCAGCGCCCGCACGAGCGGAGGCTCCTGTGACGGAAGCGCCTTCTTGCCGAGCAACATCAGGCAGAGCGCCGGCGTGACCGTCAGGGCCACGCCCAGCGAAGCCAGCACGGAAAGAATGTAGGCAACCCCCAGCGGGCGGAAAAGCGCGCCGGGAATCCCGCTCATCAATAGAATGGGAACAAAGACCAGCACCACGGCGAACGTGGCATAGACGACAGCGCTGCGGACTTCGATCGAAGCATCAAATATCACACGGATCGGCGGCCGGGGATTTTCCGCGTGCCGATTCTCCCGCAGGCGACGCAGGATGTTCTCCACATCAATCACCGCATCATCCACCACCTCGCCAATCGCGATGGCGAGGCCTCCGAGCGTCATCGTGTTGAGCGAATATCCCAGGTGCTCCATGGCGGCAATCGCCGCCAAAAGCGAGAGCGGAATGGCCGTGCAAGAAATGGCGGCGGTCCTAAAATCAAAAAGAAATAGGAAGATGACGATCACCACCAGGATGGCTCCGACGGTCAACGACGCGCGTAGATTGTCGAGCGCCGTTTCGATGAAGCTGGCAGGGCGGAACAGTCGCTCATCCACGCGAATCCCCAGGCGCTGGAGCGCCGGATGGAGGCCGCTGAGCGCCCGATCAAGCCGCCGAGTCACCGCCAGCGTATTGGAACCGTATTGCTCGTTAACCCGCAAAATGACGCCCGGCTTCCCATTCACCAAAGCCGCTCCAATGGGGGGCTGCGGGGCTTTCACCACGCGCGCCACCTGGCCCAGCGTGACGTTGACGCCGTTGTGGTGGACGAGCACCGTCTGGGCCAACTCCGCCGTGGTCAGCGATTGGCCGCGAGGATGCACAATAAAGCGCTGGTTGGCGGTTTCAATGAAGCCCGCGCCCCGCACGCCGGTGGCCCGGCGCGCCGCTGCCAGGAGGTTATTCAATGCCAGATCGTATTGCATCAGGCGCCGGGGAATGAACTGAATCTGATATTGTTTGATTTCCCCGCCCCATATGGCCACGTTGGCCACGCCGGGCACGGCTCGCAGCGTCGGCTTGACCAGCCAATCAGCCACGGTTCTCAACTGCATCAGCGATTCGGAGTTCGAGCTAAGCCCCAACTCCATCACGTCGCCGGTCGAGCTGGTGAGCGGCGTCATGACCGGAGCCTCCACGCCCGAGGGTAAATGCCCCTCCAGGGTGGCCAATTGCTCGGAAATCAGTTGTCGGTCCAGGTAAACGTTGCTCGCAGGATTAAAAACCACCTGCACATCGGAAAGGCCAGGAATGGATTTCGATCGCAGGGACTCAATGCCGGTCACGCCGTTGATGGCAAATTCTATAGGCTGGGTCACCAGCAGCTCCACCTGTTTGGGCGAAAGGCCGGGCGCTTCGGTGCGGATCGAAACGACGGGTGGCGCAAACTCCGGGAAGACGTCATACTTTGCCCGCGTCAACGAATAGACCCCATAGGCGATCAGCGCGGCGGCCAGCACCAGAACGATTTCCTTGCGCCGCAAAGCCTCGCGAACGATGGCGCGTAACATTTCAGTTCCCTTCTTCCTTGGCCAACGGCTTCAGGGCAGGATTCATTTCAATCGTCCAAAGCTCTTCCGCGCCGCGCGTCACCACAGGTTCGCCCGGCGCCAAGCGGCGCGTCACGAACCATCCGCCGGAGGTTGGGATGTTGGTTGCCACCGGAAGTCGGATAAAGCGACCCTCCGCCGTGGCGATATACGCCCATGCCCGGCCATGAGTCCAAACGAGCGCGCTTGAAGGAACCACCACCCCCGTCCTCGGCCCACCCGCGCGGCCATGGGCCACCAAGTTGGCTCCGGGCGCCAGCCCGGGGCGCCGCTCGGTGAGATAAAGAAAACTCACCCCTTGAACGCGCGGATCCACTTGCGGAAATGTCGAGACGAACCCGGCCGAAGCGCGGCCCCCGGCGGGCAATTCGAGCTGGATTGTGCGCGGCGGCCTCAAGGCCATCCCCAGCGGCACCGTCATCTCCACCAGCACGTCCTGGCGGTCGAGAACCCGCCTGAGCGTGGCTGAGCCCCGCCGGACCCATTCTTCAACCGCTTTGCCCCAGTTCTGGCGGATGGAAGCTGCGGCCAGGGCCAAGGTTTGTCGAGCCGTGTTCACATCAACTTCGTCGCTGTGGTAGATTCCCGCTTGGGCCTCGACCGCCTTGGCTGAAGCATTGCGCTGATGGCGGTAGAGCTGTTCCAGCCGCACGTATTCGCGACCGGCAACCTGCGCGCCAATCTGCGCCTTGCGCAACTGGGCCGAGGCGGTTCGATAGGCCGCCACCAAGCTCACCAAACCCTGCGTCGCCACGACGGTTGCCGGCAGAGTAACCTGCGGTCGTATGCGAGCCGCCCTAAGCGGTGAAGTCTGAATGCCCAGGCTGGCTCGCGCCCGCGCATTCACTTGAACGATTGCTTGCCCGCCTTGCTCGATGACGCGCGCGGCGGCTAACGAACCTGGGTCGCCGCTTTTGGAAGGCGGCCCAGTCGCTATGCTCGTTTGCGAGCCACAATGGCAAAGGACGACACCGGCCACCAGTATCCCAAGCACCATTACAAGCCAACGTCCATTGGTTTTTTTCATGGAATACCCCCGCCAATTCTTATTGCCTACGTGCCGCAGGCCTTATCACCGTGTGAGCTTTCCTGGCTTCTGTTGCCGGGGAGCTCGCTTGAAACGCGGCGCAACCTCACCCGCTCCGAGCGGCCTTTCCACCGCGGTTTCAAGCTGCCCCAGAGCTTGCTGGGCGCGGTCAAGAGCTGCGAGCGCGGCTCTCGCCGCGGCTGCGCCCTGAAGCTGGACGCTGGTGAAGGCAAGCTGGTTTGTCTCCCCCACGGTGACGGATTGCTTCGACAGCGGCTCGAGTACGTGCTGAATCTCATGCGCCGATGCCTCTGTATCCCGCCATTCGCCGAGCGCGGTTCGGTAGTTCGCCAGAGCCGCTTCGCTCTGCGAGATCGCCCTAGCCTGGACAGCCATCAACTGCGCGGCCGCCAGCTTGCGCGCCGCCACCGCCTGCGCGATAGGTCCCTGGTTACGATTGAAGATCGGCAAAACCGCCGCCAAGCCCGTGACTAAGTAATTGTCGGGCTCTTGATAGCTGTATCCCGGCCCGAGCTGGATATTGGGGTGCTGTCGTGCAATTTCAAGCTGAAGGGCGGCTTGGGCGGCGGCGTATTGGGCGAGCGCCTGGCGGACGTCCAGACGGTTGAGCACGGCTTGCCGTTGAATTACCTGCGGCGACAACGCCTTCTCCGAAGGCAATTGGGCGAAGCTTCGCCACCGCAGTCGAATGCCGTCCAGGGCGTGAGCGGGCACTCCAATAGCCGCCGCCAGCGCGGCGCGATCTTGCAGAACCTGACCTTCAGCGGCCCGCGCCGCCATTCGAATATTGAAAAGGTTGGCCTCGGCCGCGGCCACCACCGGGCGCGCAATCTCGCCCGCCCGCCATTGCACTCGAAGGCCCTCGACCTGTTGTGATTGCAGGCGCGCTTGTGCCTGCGCCAGTTCCGCCTGCTTTTGGTCAAAAAAGGTGCTCACCAGCGCCGCCCGCACGCCGCTCCGAACCCTCCAGGCTGTGCTAGCCAAGTTGAAGCGTGCCGCCTGGGTGAGCGCGACAGCTTGCTTGATTTTGATACCCCGACGCCCTGCGGTTTGGATCGGAACATCAAGGCGCAGCGTCAATAAATAAGGGCTGGGAATGCTAGGGCGCAGCGTCACCATGGGGTTTGGCCGCTCGCCGGCGGTGAGGATGGCAGCCCGGGCTGCTTGCGCTTGGTCGCGTGCCACTTGCATCTGCGGATTAAAGTAATAGGCTGCCAGCGCCAGCTCGTTGAGGTTCCAAGCCTTGAGCGGCCATTCCGTGAGTTTGTGACCAAGGTTAGCTTCCATAAAGCGTCGCAAACCGGGGTCGTCCAGCGAGCGCGATTCGATCCGCATGGCGGTCATCGCCGGAGTTATCGGCTCTGGGTGATAGCGCTGAACCGGGGCGCAGGCCGAAAAACCGAGCGCCGCCAGCGCCGCCGCCATGAAAAGGCTCGCAGACCTCATAGAAGGTAATTCCTCCCGCGGGAGTATTGGAAACGCCCTCTCGCGCCAAGAGACTGACTCGATACACCAAGGGAAATGCTCGCGCCGTGCGGACAAGCGCGCGCCCAGCGGCAACAAGGCAGCAGGAATCTTTGCCGCGCGCCTTCACGCGCGAGCTAAAAGCTGATTGGAGAGGAAACTAAATTCGGAGGGGAATGGGGGGTGAATGGGCCGCGTCAAAGCGCACGTTGGAGTCGGCCGAAAACACGGTGCGCACGTTCAATCCGCTCTTGGCCTGGCGGCGATGCAACCTAATTCGCGGGGCGCGAACCTCGCGCCATTTTCGGGCTGCGGCTAGCCCCAAGCCAAACACCGCAGCCAAGAGCGCCACGCCCCCGCCCGCGTTGGTTGTCATGTCGTGAAATTCCTGCCTTGGCGTGTCCCAAAAATCGCAGGTTTCGGCAATCGGCCCGGAAACGTACCACCCAAGCCACAAAAGCACCACCAAACTGAGCCAACTCACCTTCACGGCAAAAGGGATGCTATCACGGCGCGCCGAAGTTGGCTACCGAAAACTGCTTTCGTACCATTTTTTCAGCACCGTCATGGCGGGCTTGCCCCACGGGGTTAACGAGCTGTCGCGCGGGCCACCCTCTCCGTTGGTGCCTACTTTCCACCAGTACATGCCTTCAAACCAAGGTTGGCGATAAAAGGCTTGAAAAATGGCCTCATAACAGCGAGCCTGGAGCGCCAAATCCGCCGTCGCGCGCCCCGAGTCGTTCCACGGCTTTTGGTTTGCGCCAGGCCTGCTGGGGAAACCAACTTCGGTAAAAATGACGGGCTTATGAAATTTGTTCTCCACCGCTTCAACCTGAGCGACCACCGAAGCGGTGGAAAGATTGGCCGGCAAGGGGTAGTATTCCTGCAGGCCCAGGTAATCGAGCGCGTCCCAAAATTGAATGTGCTCAAACTCGCCGCCAAAGTTGGCCGCATAGGTCAACGGGCCGGGATAGAGCTTTCGCACACGGGCGATCACGCGACGCCAAGCCGGCGTATCGGTCGAAAGGTGGACGAATTCGCCGCCCACGCAAAAGATGTCCGCATGAACTTCCGTAGCCAATCGCGCATAATGGTCAATAAATTTTTGATAGGCGACAAACCACGCCTCCTGACGAGCCCGGGAGGTGAACTTCAAGCTGCCCGCGTACCGCCCGCCGCGCACCCACATGCCCGGTTTCAACATCACCTTCATGCCCAGCGCATGAGCTACGCGCGCCATTTCGCGGATGCCTTCGTCGCTCTCCCAACTGTGCCGGCCAAAGCTGCCGATTTTCACCGAGCCGATGCGCGTCCATCCGTAAGGAACCAATGCCACGGCATTTACGCCGTCGCTCCGCAGAGCTTTCAACATGCGCCAGGCCCCGGCCGAAGCGTAAGGGTCCGGAAACTCGGCTGAGAAATTCACTCCTTTTTGAAAAAAGATTTTGGGGTAAGGCGCCTCGACGGGATTCGGCGGATAGGCCGCCAAGGCGGCGCGGTTGGCCGCGAGTTGATGCCGGCGAAAGGCTCGATGAATCTGCGGCCCGCACCAGTGCAGGGCAACCGCCAATAGCGCGGTTGTGATGCCTCCAAAAATGGCCGGTCTCGAGCTGGCATCCCACGCCTCGGCAGACCGGCGCGGTCTTAAACCGCTCACGACCAATGCCGCCACAAACATTGCCGCCAAGAGCAGGAAATCCCAATATCGCGGTGGGCCAAAAAACCCGGGACGGAAAATGAAGACGCCGATAGCCGCCGGCAGTCCCGCCGCAGCCAGCAAACTTGCTACCCGCGCCTCATATCGCGGTAAACACCAGCCGGAAAGCATCCAACTGAAACCCAGGCCGAGGACAGCCAATAATAGAAGGTCGGGGAGAATAGCGGTAAAGTGAAGCTGGCCAAACGGACTCGGACGGAGTATCGCTGCTTGCGCTTCTTCAGCCCATACCGCGACTCCCAGCCCCACGAGAACTCGCGCGCCGGCGCGAAGCCGGCGAATCAGCACCGCGGCAAGGAGCGTCACCACCAAGACGACAACCCATAAGTGGTGCGGCTGAAGGAAGCGGAAATCCTGCGGATGGGCGGCGAAATCTGGGGGAGCACTCCAAACGAACACCCGATGGAGTGAAACATCCACAATCCTCAACCGATAACCCAACAAGAGGGTGGCCGCGAGCGAAGGCAACGCAAACAGGAAAAATTGGCCGAGCCACCAAAGCGGAAAATAAATCGCCAGGCAAGCGAGCCAGATGCGAACCCACCTCGGTTTTATCCCATCCATCTCCATTTTTGGCGCGCCCCAAAAAGAGTCATGGCTCGACCCTGCCGCCCGGTTGAAGGAACCCAACCCAGGATTCCAAAGTCCAACGGACGTACCGCCAACGCCATGCGTTACTTCCATTCGACGACGGCGTAGGTCTCAAGCCGGGGCAATGTGAAAGTGAGCCAGCCGTTCCGTGCGGTCGCTTGAAGCTCGGCTACCTCCGCCGCCTCGGGAGAATAAACGCAGAGACGTGGCGCTGGTGTCGTGGCAGCTAAGCGCGCTGAAACCTTAACGTTTTGGGTTGGCTCGGCATCATAGTTAATCAAGTGAAGCAAACAAGCGTGGTTTGTCGGCTGCCGTAGAAGATTGAGGGCCACGGTGCTGGGTGCTTCCACGTTCAAATTCAGGCCGCGGCCCACCCAACGCACCGCAGCCACCAGTTCGTCGGCATTGCGCGGCAGCTTCCAAAACCGGCTGTGCATCGGCTCGGCGGGCGGCTTTTCGATGGCCGGGCGCACCTCGGAAAGATAAGCTACGCGGCCCGCTTTGACGCGACGCCGCTCGGAAGCCGGGAACGCCGCTCGCTCGCCCGAGGCAAGAGCCTCCGCCGGAGCATGAACCCCGAACAAATCCGCCAGTTCAAAGTCCCGGCGAAGGTCGCGGCTCTCGGTATAAAGCGAGGTCCATTCGGTGGCTACCAGTCCACCGCCCCGTTGGACAAACCGGCGAAGCGTTTCGCCTTCCGCCTCGCTCAGGCATTCCTGATCCGCCAGCACCAGGACGCGATAACGCGAAACGTCTTTCAAATCGAAAATTATGTCAAACGGGATTTGAGCCTGAATCAGCGCTTGCTCGAAAAGCCAGGTGCTTTGATAAGGCCGGTCGTTGTTGAAGGCCAGCGAGGCGTAGCCGTGGAGCACAGCCACCTCCGCGGCGCTTTCAACGCCGCGAAACAGTTCGAAGTTTTTTCGGAAAAACTCAAGGTAACGCCGCGGCCCGGCAGGTAACTTCTGAACACTGAGCACTCCGCCCACCATGCCGAGGCACTGCCGGTTAAAAGCCATCGCCTCCGCCATTTCCAATTTCATTTGGGTTTCGGTCACGGGCAGGCCGCCGTACCGCACGCCGGTGTAAGTGAAAATGCGATTGCCGAGGCCGGTCGCCGCCAGGTAGGTGCGAATCTTGGAAATCAGGATGCCTTCTGGCGTGACGCGCGCGTCATTGCCCTCTTCCGTCCAGACGGCTTGAGTATGGGCCAACAGTCGCGGGTAATCCACGCCCTGAAACCAGCAGGTATTCGAGCCGTTCATCCCCGAACTCGGATTGCACTCAACCGCCGTTGCCGGCCGCAGACTATGGATAAACGCCGCCATCTCCTGGTAGTAGCGGGCGAGCGTTTCGCAACGAAAAGTGGTCCAATCCTGAAACAGCGGGTCACGAATTTCCCGAAGCGGCCAATCGCACTCGGGAGGGCGGACAAATTGCGGGTCACGAAAACCATAGCGACGCGCCATTTCTTCCGGCGCATACTTGGAGCGGAGATAGCGCCGAAAATCCTCCACCGCCAGCGGATGCAGGAAAATCGCGGGCGCTCCTTGCAGGCTGGTGTTATCGAAGTGAATCAGGTCGGCATGTACTTCTTCAAGGGCCACCCGCAGCACGCGCCGAATGTACGCGCGATAGCCCGGATGCATGAAATAGACCCGTTGGCGAAAGGTTTGGTGGTCGTAAATGACGGGCCGACCGAGAAAGTCAGGCACAAACCATTCCTTGGCGTCCGGTTGCTCACGCAAAAAGGTTTCATAAATAATGGTGCTCCCAACGTACACGCCGACGCGAAGGCCGTGTTGATGGCAAAGCGCGGCCAGACGAATCGTATCCTGGATGTAGGGCCGCTCCGCTTCAAGTCCAAAACCCTTAAAGAAATGCAGAATCGCCAACGTCACACCCAGCTCTTGGAGCGCTTGCACCGCCGCTTCGGTGTGCTCGCGGCGATATTCTTCATCAAGCCATACGGGAATGCCGCCGACGCGCCGCGGGAAGATCGGCGCATCGTCCCAATTGCCCACCAAAATCACCGGACCTTCCGCCATCCAACCCGAAGCGGTCGGAGCCGCCGGCGGCGCGGGCGCTTGACCCGGCGTCAAGGCAGGTAGCAAGGAAGTGGCAACGGTGGAGGCAAGAAATTCCCGCCGATTCACCGAGCCTGGCGCGGCTTTGCTATGGTGTCGCATCGAAGTCTAACTCCTTTCGCAAGGCTGCTCCAGCTTGCCGGCGCGAAGCCTCTCAAAAGACCGCCATCCTATGCGAAGCCCCGCCCAGATGCCAGCACCTTCTTTGCTGACGATGAGTTTACACAGGCTTTAACTTCTCAGCACCCGAATTAAGTCACAATATGTCCTGGAGGCCAACAACGGATATTTCCGCCGGCCTCCCGGAGAGCTTGAAAGATGCGACGTATTCTTCAAGCTGCAAATCAACGCGAGGGAGCAACAATGAAAAGAGCTTTCAGCAGTTTTGCGATGGTCATTCTGTTGGCGGGTCTAGGGATGGCGCAATCCGGCCCCGGCCCGGCAGGAGGGGCGGGAGCGCGCGTCATTCAACGGCGTGGCATGATCATGATGCGCTCCGGCGGGCCGATGATGCGGGCTCGTCGGCGGATGATGTGGGCATCTCGAGGCAGAAGGATGCAAGCCTGGTGGAGAAATCCATATCTTGCCCGGCGGCTGGGCCTAACCGAAGTGCAGCGCCAGCAGCTCGAAAAAATCAATTTCCAAACGCGGCTGCAAATGATTGACCTCCGCGCGGCGGTCGAGCGGCAGCAACTCCTGCTCCGACCGATGCTCCAGACCGATCACCCCAACGAACAGCAAGTGCTTGCGCAGGTGGATAAGATCGGTCAGGCAAGGCTGGCGATGGTGCGAGCCAGAATCAAGGCCCTATTGGCGGCGCGCAACGTTCTGACGCCTGAGCAATGGCATCAACTGCGCGAATGGAGAAACCGACCCTTGGCCATGCGGTTTCGAGCTCGGCCCGTCCGTCCGCTCTCGCCCCCGCCGCCCGCCGGCCACGGCCGATAGCAACCCACAACGCTTGACTCAACGCCGGGAGGCTCATTCCGCCTCCCGGAAGCGTTTTATCTCGGCCACCATCAGCCAACCATAGACCGGCGCATACTCCAGCATCAGCATGAGGGGCGAGTTACGGTAGGCTTGTCCGGCGGCATAGGCCACGACGGGTGAATAGCCAAGCGCGCAGGTTACGCTCATTAGCAGCAGCGGCAGGCTCGGCTCCAGGCACAAAAAGGGTGCGAACCACGTGAAGTACCAGGGAAAAGCGTTTGGCGAGAGGAACAGTAAACCCGAAAGAATCACCAGGCAGGCTCGCGCCGGCTTCAGCCGCTCCCGGAGCGTGAAGCCCACCAGACCTAATGCCAAGGTTACGGCAATCAGTTCCGCTTGCGGCTTGGAATTGCCCGCCCAGCGCAGCAAGCGAAACAGGCTGTCGTTGCCCTCCCAGCCCCTCGCGTAGTCCGAGAAGCCGCGAATTAAGTCCACGCCGGCGCGACGAAAAGGATAGTAGCCCAGCGCCGCCACAGCCGCAAAAAGCACCGCATAGGCCCAACGCTTGCCCCGAAGATAGACGGGCAAAAGGATGGCGGCGAACAACTTGGAGAGGAATGACAGCGCCAAAAAAATGATGGCCACGGTCTGTTGCCCGATTGTGCTAAAATAAAAGCTTACGGCGAGCGTGAACACGGCCAACGCATCGTGGTGCCCGGAGAGCGCGAAGGAGATGATGACGGCGGGGTTCCACGCATAGATCAGGGAACGATGCAACGGCTGCTTCATGGCTCGAAGGAGCAGCAGAATCACCGCCAGCGTCGCCAAATCCAGCCCCGTGAAGGTCCACTTAAAGGCTTGCACGGTGCGAAGGTGGGCAAACAACCACTCGCTGAACGGCGGATAAAGGGTCGGCACAAAACGCCCCGTCGTAATGGGGTGGGCGGCGGTTTGAAAGCGGGCCAGGCGCTTCATGGCCGGATAGACGGTGTAGGGATTGATGCCCGCCCGTTCCACGCGGCCATCCCACTGGTAGCGGTAAATATCCTGGGTGAGGGCGACCGGCGCAAGGCACAGCGCGACACGGGCAATGACACCGGAGGCGAGGATTACCGCGAGCGCAACGCCGCCGAGCGGAACATGCTCCACCAGATAGACTCCGGCGAGATAAAGGATGCCCGCCGCGAGCAGCCAGGTAATCAACTCGGGAACGTGCTGGTTGAGGCGCGGTTCAGCGCCGATGGCAAGAAAATCGGCTACCAGCCCGCAACCAAGCACCGCAATTCCTAAAGTTCCACGCCAGGGTAAACGATTCATTCTGGGCATTGAAGATTTTTTTTAGTTCCGGCAAATTCAAGATTCTCTTAGCGTCGGTCGAAGGTCGAAAGCTCCATGATGGCTTCATTGTTCGCGGTGATGCTGGTGCCCACCAACCCGGTGGCGCACTATTTCTATTTGATTTTTCACAAAGACCCCTTTCGCGGCATCTACCAGCCGAACGCCTTTGATCTCTCCATCGAGATTCCTTACTTTACCATCCTTATTCTGCTTTCAATTTACGGCCTTCATCGGTATTGCCTGACTTACCTTTATCTCAAAAACCGGCGGCGCGCGCCCAAGCCGGCCAAGGAATTTGCCGACTTACCTCGCATCACGGTTCAGCTTCCCATTTACAACGAGCGGTACGTGGTGGAGCGGCTGCTGGAAGCGGCCTCGCGCTTTGATTACCCGCGCGATCGGCTGGAAATCCAGGTGCTGGATGACTCCACCGACGAGACGCGCTTCCTCGCCGCCCGGCGCGCCGCGGAATATGCGCAAAACGGCGTCCCCATCACTTATCTGCACCGCGATCATCGGCGCGGGTTCAAGGCCGGCGCGCTTGAAGAAGGGCTGCGGCGCGCGAAGGGCGATTTTATCGCCATTTTTGACGCCGATTTTGTGCCCCCGCCGGACATTCTCCGCCGCATGGTTCACTATTTTACCGACCCGCGAGTGGGCATGGTGCAAGGGCGCTGGACTTGGATTAACCAGGATTACTCCCCACTCACGCAAGTCGAAGCCATCATGTTGGATGGTCACTTTATCGTGGAGCACGGTGGGCGGAATTTTTCCGGCCGCTTTTTCAACTTCAACGGCACGGCGGGCATGTGGCGACGCGCCACCATCGAGGACGCCGGCGGCTGGCAACACGATACCCTCACCGAGGACAGCGACCTCAGCTATCGCGCCCAGCTTCGCGGCTGGAAGTTCATCTACGACCCCACCATCACCTGTCCCTCTGAATTACCCGTGGAAATGAACAGCTTCAAAACCCAGCAGGCGCGCTGGGCCAAGGGCCTGATTCAAGTGGCCAAGAAAACCCTGCCGGAAGTCTGGCGAAGCGATCAGCCCCTGGCCATCAAGCTCGAAGCCACGTTTCACCTCACCTCCAACCTGGCCTATCCGCTGATGGTCGCCTTTGCGCTCATCCTCTGGCCGGCCATGATTGTGCGCTTTTATCAAGGCTGGTTCCAGATGCTCTATCTTGACTTCCCGCTCTTCGTGGCCTCCACGTGCACGGTGTCCGGGTTTTACATTGTGGCCGAGCGCGAGCTTTACCCGCGCGATTGGTGGAAGCGCATCATTTATGTGCCGTTCCTGATGGCCACCGGCATCGGCTTGGCCGTCTCGAACGCCAAAGCCGTCATCGAGGCGCTGGCGGGCAAACCGTCGGAATTCGTTCGCACGCCGAAGTATCGCGTGGAGGCTCACCTCGAAAGCTGGGAGCGCAAAAAATACGTTCGTCGCAAAATCGGTTGGATTCCCTTCGTCGAGTTGGCCTTGGCGGCCTATTTCTTGATGGTGACCCGTTACGCGCTCTCGGCGGAGAACTACCTGACGGCGCCTTTTCTCGCTCTGTTTTTCATCGGCTACGCCTATATGGGCTCGATGTCGTTGTTGCAAACGCCGTTGCGGCGTCTGTGGACCGCTCTGCCCTCGCTCGCCGCCGCGCGAGTCGGCCGCGCCGAGCCGGTCACTTAGGCGTACCCTCTCGCTCCGCCTGAATCTGTAATTTCACCTGCCCAGCGCCGTTTCTCGCCAGCTTTTTCCTCTTGCCACCCGGCGAGCAAACTCAGTCTGCCTGCGGGCCACGGCCCGCATCCGCGCAGCCGAGTTCAGCCGCGAAGTTGGGCCTTGCGGCGCAGACGCTCCAAGCGGTGCGAAAAGCGACGCAGAAAAGGATAAGGATTGGGGTGCTCGCGAAGGCGTTCGAGCGCGGCTTCAGTGAATTCGGCGGCTCTGGCAAAATCGCGCTCGCGGTGCTCGTAGTAAATCGCCAGTTGCTCGTAAGCGGCGATCGAATCCGGCGTCCCTCGACGGACCATTTCCCGCCACAGCTCGACGGCGGCAGAGTAATTGCCTTGACGTTTGTGCTGCGCGGCGAGATGGGCGAGCGCGCGCGGTTCGATGCTCTCCGGCAGTCCGCGGTCGAGCGCCTTGCGGCAGGCGGCGACGGCGCGCTCGCGCTCGCCGGCGCGATGGAAAATCCGGCTGAGGCTGAAGAGGTCACGGCCATCCGTCACCCCCTCGCTGCCGCGTCGCAGCGTTTCGCTGAGCGCCGCCGCCAAGCCGGCCAGCGTCACAATGTCGAGCGCGTTGTGATAAAACACCGGCGCCAGCCCGCCGGCATGGCCGCTACGAAGATAATCGAAGTAAAGCCGTGGGATGTCCGCGCCGTCCACGTCGCCCTCACGATGGACCGCCAAGACTTCCCGCTCCAGCCGCTTAAGTTCGCAGCTCTCCAACCGCAGCTTCCACATCCGCCGCGCCGGGTGCAACAGGTCAAGATGAATGAGCCGCTCGAAGGGCGAGCGCATCCGCGCCAGCCGATAGCGCGTCTCGAGCAGCGGCACATCGAACGTTTTGCCGTTGAAGGTAACCATTGCTTCGCAGGGCGCGAGCGCCTCTTCAAGCGCCCGCAGCGCGGCCTTTTCTTCCGTCAACTCGCGCAGAAAAAACTGCTGCACGCGAAACCCGGAACCCTCGGCGCGCCCGACGCCGATCAAGAAGGCGCACGTTCCTGTGCCGCCGGCAAGCCCCGTGGTTTCCGTATCGAGATAAACAATGGAGGGAGCGGGTGGCAGCGATGCCCCTGCCAGAAACAGGTTCAGCGGGCTGAGCTCCGCCCACGCGATCTCGCCGATGCGCGTCCTGCCGTAGGGCCGGCCGAACGGAAGCACCTGCTCGGCCAGGAAGCACTCGCCGCCGCCGTTTTGGAGCGCCCTTCCCTCAACGCAGGCTTCGATGGGGCACCGAGCCCGTTCGGCGGGCAAAACCGCTTGCCGCCTCTCGAGCTTGAGCAGATATTTGAGCTGATGCTCCAACTCGGCGTTCCGAGCCCCCCGAGCGGCGGGCGCTCGCAGCCACCGCAACTTTTCTTCCAGGGTCATGACGCTTCACGCTCTGCCGTCGCCTCGGAGGAAGCAACCTCGCTTGGCCCATTCATCCGCCTCAAAATTTCGAGCGCCACTTCCTTGCCCTTTTCACCCACTTCACCTACCGGCCCCACGCAGGAGGGGCAACCCGCGGCGCAGCGGCAGGCTTCAATCAGCCGTCGGGCATTCTCCGCCAAGGTTCCCCACAGTCGAAACAGCGGCTCGCTGAGGCCAATGCCGCCAGGGTAATGGTCATACAGGTAAAGGTTAGGCTCATAGAGCGGCGTCGCTCCGGCGCCGCGGCGGAGAGTTTGCGTTTCCTCCGGGACGGCTGGCGAAACGATGGTTTGATTTTCACCCAACGTGACGCCCAAATCGCGCGGGTCGCACATCAGCAATAAAGAAGCCATGGCTTGAAGCGCGTTCGCCAGCCCCCGCAGACCGTTTTGCCGCTCTTCCGGCGTAAAAGGCAAGCGAGCAAAAAATGGTTGCGGCAGCGTCAGCCAAAACGCCGTGGTATGCATCTCCTGCTCGGGCAGCATTAGGTCGCCCGAGCCGGTATTTTCCAAGGTATAGAACTTGATTTTTTTGAAGCCCACCACCTGCGTGTTCACTCGAACCTCGCCGTGGTGCTTGCTGGGCGCCGGGCTCGAGTCGAACGGCTTCCCTTCCCGGACCGGCGCGGACTCAAACGTTTCCAGAATCTTGATTTGCGTGTAAGAGATGGCGTCCGTGAAATAGTCCGAGTCGCATTGCCGCACAAAAGCTTTTCGCTCGGCGTAATCCAACCGCTCCACGTGGTATTGCTGGCCGTCTTGGAGATAAATCGCCTTTTCGTGAACCGTTGAGAGGGCGCTTGAAAAGTCCACCTCGCCAATCACTTTGGGCTCGCGCGTCGTGTCCACAATCACAAAATTGTCAGAGGAAACCGACCGCAGACTGATGGCGTCGGCAGGATAACTTTCGGAGATCCAATGCCAGCCGGCGCTCGTTTTATGCAGAAAACCCAACTCAGCCAAATGCTCCAACAAGACGGGCAGATCGGGCGAGCCAAATCTCTCCTCCTCGCGTAACGGCAACTCAAACGCGGCGCACTTCAGGTGATTCAAGAGGATGGACAGGTTGTCCGGGTTGACGTAGCCATGTTCGGGTGAGCGCCCAAAGAAATAATCCGGATTCTGCACCATGAATTGATCCACGGGAGCGCTTGACGCCACCAGCACGGCGGCCGAAGCGCTGCCGCGGCGCCCGGCGCGCCCGGCGCGCTGCCGCGTGGAGGCAATTGTCCCCGGATAGCCTGCCAGCACCGCAGCGTCCAAGCTGCCAATATCAATCCCGAGCTCGAGCGCGTTGGTTGAAACCACCCCGCGCAGCCGGCCCTCCCGCAGGTCGCGCTCGATTTCCCGCCGTTCCAGCGGCAAATAGCCGCCCCGATATCCCCGCACCACGTCCGGGCCAACCGGCCCTTGGGCCAAATCCTCCTTCAAATACGTCACCAGGATTTCCGTGGCCAAGCGCGAATTGGCAAACACCACCGTGCCGAGTCCACGCTCGAGAAAGGTTCGCGCCAAGCGCCGCGCCTCGTGCAAATACGATCGTCGAATCCCCAGTTGCGCGTTGACGACGGGCGGGTTGTAGAGCACAAAATACCGCTCGCCCGACGGCGCGCCATTTTCAGAAATCAACGTCACTTCCTCTTCGAGGATGCGTCCGGCCAACTCGTCAGGATTAGCAATCGTCGCCGACGTGCAGATGAACTGTGGCCGGCTCCCATAAAACGCCGCAATGCGCTTCAGCCGCCGCAACACGTTCGCCAGATGGCTGCCAAATACCCCGCGATAAGAGTGCAGCTCGTCAATCACCACGAAGCGCAGATTCTCAAACAACCGTTCCCACTTGGTGTGGTGCGGCAGAATGCCGGCGTGGAGCATGTCGGGATTGGTAATCACCAGGTTGGCGCGTGAGCGAATGGCCTTTCGCGCGTCCTGCGGCGTATCGCCGTCGTAGGTGAAGGTGCGCAGCGCTTCGCCCAACTTCTCCCGCCAACGGTCAACTTCGGCCAGTTGGTCCTGGGAAAGCGCTTTGGTGGGGAAAAGGTAGAGGGCGCGGGTTTCTGGATTCTCCGCCAAAGCGGAGAGAATCGGCAGGTTGTAGCACAACGTTTTGCCCGAGGCCGTCGGCGTCACCACGACCAAGTTCCTTCCCTCTCGCGCCCGCCGCATCGCTTCTGCCTGGTGGAAATAGAGTTGGTCAATCCCCCGGGCGCGCAAGGCTTCGGCGACCCGGCTTGGCAGAAAATCCGGCAAAGGCTCCCATCTCGCCTCGCGTGCCGGTTCGTGCCGAATGGCGGTCACACCACCGCGTCCCGATGCAGCC
The DNA here is from genome assembly GCA_021838785.1 of Acidobacteriota bacterium. Lineage (GTDB taxonomy): Bacteria > Acidobacteriota > Terriglobia > UBA7540 > UBA7540 > JAKCCV01. Next base: position 163,442 of record JAKCCV010000001.1, read on the forward strand.
CTAAACCTCTCCTGAATCTCGGTCAGCGCCCGTTCGAGAGGCGCCCCCAAGCCCTCAGCCTGCGTCATGGTTCGATCGAGGAATTCAGTGACCATTTTTGCGTCTCGCTTTCCGGCCAAGCTACTTCGCTTTTTGTTCGCTCCCGCCAGCATACCCCGTTTCACATTCAGGAGCAAATTTTTCTAGACCCCGATGGGGATTTGCGCGGACATCTCTCAAGCTCCGGCGCGTCGGCCGTTTGGCCGTTGACTTTGCCCAAAGACAATCGAATAATTTCCGAGGGAACGTAACGTGAGGCTCGACGGACGATCCGGCCTCGAGGGTATTGGCATCGAGAGGCTAAAGCTGCATGGCAACCACCACCTTCGCGGTTAAAGGGTTCAATGTCTCGAAGGAGCTGCTCGTCGGCGCCTACCGGACGATGCTTCTTTCTCGGCGCCTCGACGACAAGGAAATCCAGCTCAAGCGGCAAAACCGTGCTTTCTTCCAGATTAACGGCGTCGGCCACGAGTGCATCAACGTGGCGGCGGCGCTGCACTTGCGCCCCAGCTATGACTGGTTCTATCCGTATTACCGTGACCGCGCCTTTTGCCTGCAACTCGGCATGACGCCGCTCGACATGTTGCTGGGAGCAGTCGGCTCAAAAGACGACCCGTGCTCGGCGGGGCGGCAAATGCCCTCGCATTGGTCGTCGAAAACGCTCCACATCGTCTCCGGCTCCAGCCCTACCGGAACCCAGATTCACCAGGCTGTCGGCTCGGCGGAAGCGACCCGTTATTTTTCGCTCGTGCGCGAGGCCGCGGAACTCGCCCACAGCTTCCACGCCGACGAAATCACGTACACGTCGCTTGGCGACGGCGCCACGAGCGAAGGCGAGTTTTGGGAATCGCTCAACTGGGCTTGCGTGGAAAAGCTGCCCGTCGTCTATGTCGTGGAGGACAACGGCTACGCCATTTCCGTTCCGGTGGACGTGCAAACGGCTGGCGGCAACATCTCGCGCCTGGTTCGCGGTTTCCCGAACCTGTTGACGCTTGAATGCGACGGCACCGAATTTTTGGAAAGCTATGAGGCCATGCGCCAGGCCGTCGAATACGCTCGCCAGCGTCGCGGCCCGGCGCTCGTCCACGCGCACGTCATCCGGCCTTACTCTCACTCTCTTTCCGATGATGAACGGCTTTACAAACCCGAATCCGTGCGACAGGAGGAGGCCAAGCGCGATCCGCTGCCCCGCCTCGCTCATTTTTTGCTGGCCCAAAGTCTGGTGACCGAAAAAGACCTGAAGCATATGGAAACCGAGGTGGACCACGAAATTCGCCGGGCCGCCGACCAAGCCCTGGCCGCGCCGCCTCCCGAGCCAGAAAAGGTCATGCTCTACCTTTATTCGCCCACCGTGGATCCGACCTCGGAGCAATTTGACCGGCCGCCTAAGTTTCACGGCGAGCCCCGCACCATGGTGGATTTAATCAATGCCTGCCTGCGCGATGAGATGGCGCGCGACCCGCGCGTGGTGGTTTTTGGCGAGGATGTGGCCGATTGCAGCCACGAAGAGGAGTTACCCAAAGTCAAGGGCAAGGGCGGCGTGTTCAAAGTGACCCACGGCCTGCAGCGGCAATTCGGCAGCGCCCGCTGCTACAACACGCCCATCGCCGAAGGAGCCATCGTGGGCCGCGCTATGGGCATGGCCACGCGAGGATTGAAGCCGGTGGTGGAGATTCAGTTCTTCGATTACATTTGGCCGGCCATGATGCAGATGCGGGACGAAATCCCCACCCTGCGCTGGCGCTCTCATAACGAATTCTCTTGTCCTATGGTCGTGCGCGCGCCGATTGGCGGTTATTTGGCGGGCGGCGCCATTTATCACAGTCAATCAGGGGAATCCATCTTTACGCACTTGCCCGGCTGGCGGGTCGTCATGCCCTCGACCGCGCTCGACGCCAACGGCCTGTTGCGCGCCGCCATTCGGTCGGACGACCCAGTCCTCTTCCTTGAGCCGAAACACCTCTACCGCCAAACCCACAATCGCAGTCCTTATCCCGGCCCCGATTACATGATTCCGTTCGGCAAGGCCAAGCTGGTGAGGGAAGGCACCGATTTGACCATCATCACCTACGGCTCCTTGGTCATTCGTGCCGTGCATGCCGCCAAAGAACTCGAAGCTGCCGGCCTTCGCGCGGAGATTCTCGACCTTCGCTCGCTTCAACCCTATGATTGGGAGCTCATTGCCGCCTCGGTGAAAAAAACCAATCGCGCTTTAGTTCTGCACGAGGACTGTATTTCCTGGGGTTACGGCGCGGAAATCGCGGCGCGCATCGCGGATGAACTGTTTGAATTTCTCGACGCGCCCGTCAAGCGTCTGGCAGGAAAAGACATCTATGTTCCCTATCATCCCATCCTTGAAGAGGCGGTCTTGCCTCAACCGGCGGATATTGTGCGCGTGGCGCGGTCATTGGCGGAGTACTAAGCTCCAACCGGCGGATTACGGCCTAATTCGTCTTTGGGAGTTGTCGGAAATTCCTTAAACTCCAAAAGGAGGGTCACCACGATGCCAAGATTCATCATCGAGCGTGAAATCCCCGGGGCTGGAAGATTTTCCCGCCAAGACCTGCACGCCATTTCGCAAACATCGTGCGGCGTACTCACGAAGCTGGGGCCGCAAATTCAGTGGGTGGAAAGCTACGTCACGGACGACAAAATCTATTGCGTCTATATCGCCCCGAACGCAGAGATGATTAAGGAGCACGCGAAGCAAGGCGGTTTTCCCGCCAACCGCGTCTCGGAAGTGAGATCCATGATTGACCCGACCACGGCGGAGGGATGAGCCGGAGGCAATTCCCCGCTCGGCCTTTCGAGACATCATCCGATGCCCAGCTCATCTATTTTCTCGAGCACGCTCCCGCAGCGCCGGCAGATGATGGCGGCGCAGTCGCCGCAGACCAGCGGGTCGTCCACTTCACGGTCGCAGGTCGGACAGTAGAAAGGCCCTTTTTCCGGATCCTCAATTGACGGCATTCTGCCTCCCAGGTTGACTCGCCGCGGCGGCCATCACCATCCGACCGGCGGCGTCGCGCGACGAAGTCCTGCCGCCGCGCCCTCGTGTCATTGCCCTACGGCAACACGCTGCAGAAATTCCTCAACGGCGCCTTCGACCTCCTCCAGCTTGCCGGTAAAGAAGTGATCCACGCCCTCCACCCAGCGCAGCTCTTTCGGCGGAGCAAATCCGTCGAATACTTCCTGCAATTTCTCTCGCGGACCAAACTGGTCGAGCGTGCCCTGAACAATCAATTTTGGCTTTGGGCAATCGGCCAGAAAACTGAAGTCGGTGGACTCAACCGGGAGACCCAAACCCACCAGCCATTGCGCTCTCGCTTCGCTCGCCCCGACCGCTAGAGCCACCGCGGAGCCAAAAGAAAATCCCATCATCGCAACCGGCAGGTGCGGAAAGCGCCGACCGAGCTCGTCCAGCGCGGCGCGAGCGTCGTCGCGTTCACCTCTTCCGGCATCGTAAGTCCCCTGGCTTTTTCCCGCCCCGCGGAAATTGAATCGCAGCACCACTGCCCCGCTGGCAAGGGCCGCCTTGGCGGCTCGATACACCACCTTGTTGTGCATGGTCCCGCCGAACAGCGGATGCGGGTGGCACACCATCGCCGCCAAGCTCGCGGGCCGCAAGGCATCCCACTCCAGCAGCGCTTCCAACTCGCCCGCTGGACCCGGAATCATAAGCCTCTCGATTTTGACCGCCATCCCTTCCAGCATACCGCGAAAGTTCGTCCCTCGGGCCCGGTTTGGTGCCGACCTTCGCGCCGCTCGATGCCTTGAAGATTCTCTTTTTGTATCCCGCCGAACCTCCTCGGCCTCAAATGACGGCGATGGTGTAAAATGAGACAGGAAGCCGGCGCGCGCGAAGCATCCCTTTGGCGCGTGTCCGGCTCGGGTGCGGGGCGAGGTCGAACGCCGGGCGCGGAGGCCCGCAACCTGCACGGACGTCGTGGTGGGAGAGGGGCTGCTGATTAAGCGAGTTCTGTTCGTCCTCGGCATTCTGGCGGTGATATTGGGCGCGGCCTATTATGAATGGTTTTACCGCCCACAGCATCGCTCCCCGGTGGGCTTTGCCTACGTCATTTCGCCTTCGCTCGATGTTTTAAGCACCTTTGCCCCCGTCCACACCACGCTCGACATCCTCAAATCCGGCGACCGCGTGGCCGTGCTCCGCGAGGAAGGCCAATGGGATGAAGTGCGCTCGCCATCCGGCATCGTTGGTTGGGTGCTGGCCAACCAATTGATTGCACCTTCCGTCTATGATGCGGGCCAACAGCTTCTCCGGCGCGTTGCCGGCGAACCGGTGCAGGCCGTCGGCAACACCGTCGGTACCGTCAACATGCACGATGCCCCTTCCGTGCAAGCGCCGCGGCTGGCGGTGCTCGCGCCCGATGATCCGGTCGAATTTTACGAAAGGCGCGTCATCCCGCGCACGGCGGCAGCCGCTACGACCGCCGTTTCCTCTTCCGACGTGTGGTATCTGGTTCGGTCAAAAAGTCACGCTGGCTGGGTTTTGGGACGCTTGATTTCGCTCGACATTCCTCCCGCCATCGCCCAGTACGCGGCTTCCTACAACATGGTGGCGTGGCTTGTGCTGACCACGGTTCAAGATAACGGCCGCAGCGTGCCGGAATACCTGGTGGCGGATCGGGTCGGGACCGCGACGGTAGATTTCAATCACATCCGCGTGTTCACCTGGTGGGCCAAGCGTCAGCATTATGTGACGGCCTTTGTGGAGAGCGGTTTGGACGGCACTTTCCCCATTCGAGTGGAGCATATCGGCGGTGTTCCTTATTTTCGTCTTCGGTTGAAGGATAAGGCCGGGCACAAATTCCAAAAAATCTACGGCCTATTTGACACCATTGTCCGGCCTGTGGGCATCGTGGAGGGGTGGTCGAGCAACGCCATGCCGGCTCGACGATAGTCTCGCAAGGAGCCCTTGAGCTTGGAACCGAACGCATTTCCTGAGCCTCCGCGCGTTTACCGTTGGCTGCGGCGACTGGCGTGTCTTCGCCTTTATTTTCGTCAAATTCGTGTGCTTGAATCCCGCCGACTGGATGACCATCCTGCCGCTGTGTTGGCCGTCCACGCGCCCGAATCGTTGCCCACGGCCTTGTTGTTGACAGCCGCGTTTGAGCGGCCCGTGCTCTGGGTTTTTGACGCCGCCGCCACCCGCACCACAGCCGGACGATGGGCGGCTCGGCTCTTCGGCGCGGTCACTTGGAACGATTCTGCCTCGGGTGGTCGCGCTTTCGAGCGGATTGCCGACGCCCTTCGCACCGGCTGGTTGGTCGCCTGGTTCCAAGCGCGAACTTCCGTCTCGCCGCCCGATGCGGTGCCCTCATGGGTCAATCTGCTGCTGGCGCTTGGCGAGCGATGGCCTCATCCGGCCGAGCTGGCCGTCTTTCCGGTGGACGTCTTTGTTCCGCCTCGGCACTTCGCTCATTGGGAGACGCTCGTCGCTTTCGGCGAACCCATCTATCCCGCCGAGCACCTGCATCGTGCTCAGGGTGAGGCGCCCATCGCTGCCGAATCGCTCCATGCCTCGCTCGAAGAATCCTGGGCGCAAAACCCTTTTGGCTTGCTTCCCGGTTCGCTCGAGCACGCCGAGGCTGAACTCGAAGACCTACTTCGCGCCGAACTTCAGGACACCTGGTCCAGCCGCGCTCATTCGCGGGAAAACCCGGCGGACTTCGAGCTCAGCGAAGAAGTGAAGGATTGGATGCAGTGGGCGAACGCCTCCGACCCCGCTCGCTTGGTCGTGCTGACGGAATCCGTGGCCTCCTATCGCCGCGCCCATCGTCTCCATGCCGAGCGCCAGTTCGCCGTCGAGACGGCGGGGGATTGGCTTGTCTCCTCGCTTGGTCGCGCCGTCGCGTGGGCGGAGGCCGTGGCGGGTTTGCCCATAGCCTTGTACGGCGCCCTTACTCACGCCCCGGCTCTCGTGGGATTATTTGCCCTCCGCCGCGCGAGGGCCGGCGAGCGTCCCGACCGGCGTGTTGAATGGTCGCTGCGCGCGGCCATCGTTCTGGCGGTTTACGCGGTTGAGATTGTGGTTTGCGACCGCTGGTGGGGGCGCGCCGCGGCCGGCTATTATGCGCTCACGCTGCCGGTTTCCGGAGCCTATCTTTGGCGCTACGTCCGATTGTGGCAGACGCGCATTCGTGTCCTGTGGTTCAAGGTGTGGGCGCCGATGGCGACGCGCCACCTGCAGCGTCTCCGCCGGCGCGTCACTCGGCAGCTCGACCAAGAAATCAACCGTCCCCGTGAAGGCCCGCGCTCGGTGAATGAGGGTTCCTTGCGCGGCCTTCGAGCCTCCTGACCATGTCGGAAACCATCGCCCATTCCACCGACGTCCCGGCCGCGTCGCGCGATGTCGGCCAAATCCTTCGGCTCGACGAGATGAGCTTTGTCCGGATTCGCTCGCTTGATTTCGAACGCACGGTGGCATTGTTTGCCGTCAGTCCGCTGGAGGAGCACGGCCCCCACCTGCCGGTTGGAACCGATGTTCTCACGGCCGAGTTCTTTACGCTCGAGTTGGCTCGCCGCATCCTTCAGGCCAAACCCGACTGGACGGCCGTCATAGCGCCCACGGTTCCTTTGGGCGCTTCCGTCTTCGACGCTCCGGGAACGCTGCGCGCTCGCCCGCGAACCGTTCGCCATCTCGCGCTTGATTACGGCGCGGCGCTCGCCCGTCACGGCTTCCGTTACATTTTGCTGACCAACGGTCATGCCGGCCCTTTTCACGTGCTGGCGCTTGAGGAAGCTGCCGCCACCGTTTCCCGCCGCTATGGAGTGCGAATGCTCTCCGTCAGCGGCCCGGTGTTGTGGAAGTTTCTGCGCGCTCGTTACCATCACCGCATTGAGCCGTTGCTGGGGCGTCCGCTCACCTGGCAGGAACGCGTTGCCCTTCGCGGCGACACGCACGCGGGTCTTTGGGAGACTTCCCTCCTTCTCCTGATTCGCCCCGACTTGGTGGACGGCGCCTACGCCACACTCCCGCAGGTGACGTTCACCTTACAGCAGGCTGCCCGAAAGAATTATCCTTTACGCCTGGGCAACCGCATGGGATATATCGGAACACCGCAAGCGGCTCGCGCGGAGTTCGGCGAGGTGGCTCGAACCATCCTGAACGATGCCGCCTGGGAGATTGTCCGGCCCGTTCTTGAAGCGCCGGACGATTCCTGGCAGCAGACCTCGTTTTTGTACAAAATTCCTTTTTTGCGCACCGGCTTTCCCTACGCCGTGGGCGCATTCGGATTGATCCTGCTCGGCTGGATCTTGGCGCGGCTGCTCCTGCGTTACCCGTGACGTGTATTGAAGGCGAGGGCCGGTGCCACCCTGCGCCAAGCGAACACCCGCGGCGCTGCCGGCTTTACGCCAAGCGTCCCGAGGCTCTCAAAAAGGAGGTCAGCAATGACGCTTTTTCTCACGGAGGCAGAGGTTCAACAACTGCTGCCCATGTCCGCCGCGCTCGAGCAAATCGAGGCGAGCTTCCTGGCGCAGCAGCAAGCCCAGGCGGTGAATCGCCCACGCCGCCGGATTTTCCTTCCCCACGCTTCCTTTCATTACATGGCGGCCGCTTGGTCGGAGAAGGAATGGGTTGGGCTTAAGGCCTACACGGTGACGCCGGCGGGAATGCAATTTGTCGTGCTGCTGTTCAGCGCCGCCCAGGGAAATCTCTTGGCGGTAATGGAAGCCGATCATCTCGGGCGCATTCGCACCGGCGCGGCCAGCGGCGTGGCTACCAAATTCCTGGCCCGCCTGGAATCGTCAACCGTCGGACTGATTGGCGCCGGTCGCCAAGCGCGCACTCAACTGGAAGCCGTAGCTTGTGTGCGCAAGCTGAGCGTGGCCCGCGTCTATTGCCGGGATGAAAGCCGTCGTCGAGAATTTTCCCGTGAGATGCAGCAGCGTCTGGGCGTGGCCGTCGAGCCGGCGGTGACGGCCGAAGAGGCGGCGCGTTCCGCTGACATTGTTATCACCGCCACCAACGCCCGCGAGCCCGTGCTGCGCGGCGAGTGGCTCCGCCCCGGCACGCACATCAACGCCATCGGCTCCAATATGCCGAATCGCCGCGAAATGGATGACGCGGTGCTGGTGCGCGCCGGCGTTTTGACCGTGGATTCCGTCGAGCAGGCACGCGAGGAAGCTGGCGATTTGATTCAGGGTCTGCCGGCTGCGGGCCGCGCTTGGGATCAACTGGTGGAATTGCGCGAGGTGGTAGCCGGTGCCCGCCCCGGCCGACGCACCCCGGAGGAAATCACCTTGTTCAAGTCTTGCGGCCTTGCAGTGTGGGATATTGCCGTGGGCGGTTACGTCTATCGCCGCGCGCTTGAGCAAGGCGTGGGACACCCACTCCCGGCCTCGGCCTAGCGCTCGTGGCCGCTCGACTTGGCGACCGGCCTACGCCCCCGGTTGAGCAGAATCCTTTCGCGGCGGCTTCTTCTCCTTGGCCGCTTGCAGGCGAATAGTCTTGGCCAGCACGTCGCCATTCTCAGCCAAGTCGCCTTTGACGTCCACCCGCGTACCTGTCCGCAGGTCGGAGCTATTGCCGGCGCTGCCATCGGCCCGAGTAATCCGTGTGGCCGAGCTGTAGCGCACCACAAAAAACACGTTGCCGCCTGTGTCAAGCTGGAATTTCCCTGCGGAAACGGTGCCGATTTTGCCGGACACCGTGAAGGGCATGTTGGGGCTTGGTCCGGAACTCTGAGCCCCAGCGCCGACGGCAAAGCCCGCCAGAAGCAGCGTGGCGCCCATCATCACCCGGCCACCACAGGTTCGATGACGCTCGGCTTTCATTCGGTCTCCCCCCTCTGCCGTTCGGCCCCGCGGCTGTCTTCAACCCCACTGGTGACCCGCGGCAGATGCTTATCCATTATCGGCCGCCAGAAAATGAATCGCAACCCCGCCCGCGTGGCCTTCAACTGAGCGGTCAAGCCGCACCACCTTCGCCGGCACGGGAATGGCAAGCTCGCCCTCCTTGAAAGGGAGAACAACTTCCACGATTTCGCCCAGTTGATAGTGCTGGCAGGTAAAGAAATAGGCGCCGGTGCGCGAAACGTTCTCTGTTTCGCAGATGTCGTCGCTCGCGGCGCCGAAAGAGCGCCGGACGACTTTGATCCGCAAGCGCAGCGGAGCGCGGCCTTTGGCGCGCTGATCCACGCCGGGCTTTTTCCCAATTTCGGGCGCGGTCTCCGTCTCCGGCATCGTGAATTCCCATCCCGTCGTGCTCCGGCATTGTTCGCAGGGCCGCGCCACGCGGAAGCCTTGGCGCAAGAATTCAGCTTCGGCTTCCGGAACCGTGGTAAAGATTTTCTGCCCGCAGCGCCGGCAGGCAAGCCAAGTTTCCGCCAAGGTTTCTTGCTCGGTCGGCGCAGGCGGCGGGAAGGTAATTTCCCAAAGATCGCCTTCTGGCTCCACGATTTCCAACCCCAATTCGTAATAGCCGTCGCGCGGCTCGGCATTGAGCCACGCCACGTGGTACGTTCCGCCCAACCCGTTTTTCAGCGAAGTAACGTGAACATCTGAGTCCAGTTCCGGCAGGCTCCGAAGCCGCGTCATCACTTCATGCGGGCTTAAAAGGAGGGTTTCGGTTTCTTCATCAAAAAACTTGCTTTGCGCATTCATGCCGCGCACACGAATCGGAAACGCGACACGCACGCGATGCGGCCGCTGCGGGCCGGGTTCAGGGCTCATCTCCATCCTCGAAGCGTTGAGGGAAAATTACGGAAACCAGATCCCCAGGAGATTTGACACCTTGACATACTCGATGCCCGCCTCGCCCTCGCGCAACGTCCCCGGTCGGCCCGTCCACACCACGCGAAACTCCGCCGCCTCTTTCCGCAATTTGGGCTTCACCGTAACCTGCATGCCCGTCTGCAACCGCGATTTCGTTTTGAGCTTCGCCCCATGCTTGCTGACAGTGAGGACAAAAGTGTCCTCCGTGAAAGGCTGCCCTTCGGGAAGCGTTCCCGAGACGGTCACCGGAATTCTCACTTGCACCCTCGTGCTCCGACGTAACGCGGGCTGGCTACCTTGGGCCACGGCTCATCACCTCATCCGAGCGGCGCTATTTGAGGACAACCGGTGCGCCCCGTCGTTTCATGGCGTCGCGCTTCATGCCCCGGAAACCTCCGCCTGAATCCGGCCATGACGCGCGCAGCCCCTTCCCTCGGAGCTCTGCCCCGAGCAGCGTAGTGAGGATTCTAACAAATCTATTCTGACGGCGGGGTGGATTTCTTTTCAAGCAGCGCCACGAACCGCACGTTGCAATTCGGGGCAATCCGTTGTCGGTTCGAGAGAAAATAGAGGGTCAGCGTCATTCCATGCAAGTTCTTCGCAATGCGCGAGACCAACTTGGCCACGCTGTAAAGCCGGCCATGACGGTTGCCATAACCCTTCCAGCAATAGAGCACGGCATCGGGCTCGAACGCGATGCCGGTCCGAGGCAGAGCCACGGGGTCGGTAACAATCGTGTAGGTCGGATAGAGATAAAGAGGGATAATGCAAACCTTCCCTCCGGGCTTCAGCACGCGGGCCGCCTCCCTTATAAACTCGATGTCAGCCGCGCCCTCAAAATGCTCGAACGAACAGTGCAGGCCCAGCTTTGTGGCGAAGCCGTCCGCAACAGGCATGGCCACCGCGCTCCCGCCGATCCGGTCCCCGTGGACCCCCTCCGGATACGCTAGATCCTGGCGGTAGGCGCGACACCCGTAAATAGAACGGTAAATCTCCGGCGTCGGCGAATCGGCGCTGGCCACATCAATGTAAGTGTCACCGGACTCGAGAGCCAGCAGCCTTGCCGCGAGATAGTGTTGGACCGCTTTGGAAGGGAAATCCCGCGATCTGCCGCCTCGGTAATAGCCGGGAAATCGGTTATACCCGGCGGCCCGTAAATAGGCGCGATAATCCTCGAGATCCAGTTGGTAATCCAATGGCCCCAGCCCCGCCTGCCTCAGTTCGAGGATAAGTTGCCGGTCAATTTCATCGCTTTGGGGAAGCACCGTGGTCTTCGGCCCTCGCAGACGCGCGTAGCGACGCTTCCATAAAAAGGTCTCCCGCAACCTGCGCCGCGCATACCGCGGAACCTTTCCCGGATGCGCCGCGGCTCCCCGTATCTCCGCGAGCATCATGGAGAAATCCATTTTGCTTTCCAGTCTGTCATCCCTGTTCGATAGGCGACAACAGCCCTTCCCTTCCGGTCAAGCCTCTAGCCCGTTGCGTGCGGAGGCGAAGGCGGAGAATCTCCCGGGAGCCGAAGTTGAACGCTTCCAGCCTCCCCGCCCCACCGTCGCCGCGCCGCCTCGTACTATCGTGAATCAGAATTCCGCGAAAAAGTTCCACGCCGGCTCCCAATCAGCCAGCTTTCGAAAGTAACGGTCCTGCGTCGGGGCGCCGAGGACTCGCCGCGCCTGGCTTCTCAGAGGACTGCGAGCATCGTAGGTTCGCTTCAAACCAACCTCAATCTCCGCGTACTTCCGATGGCGGGTCACGAACTTTAAGACTTTATGCACCGCGCGCCACCCCGCATCGTTGAATCCGACAATGCCCCCGGGCACGAGCACCTTGTCAATGTAAAAGAAGTCCAGGAATACATAATCGAAGGTGTGCCGCCCGTCAACATAGGCCAGTTCGACCCGCAGGCCGGAGTTGAGCAACTCCGGCAGCGCAAGGTAGTCCGGCTTTTCAACCAGGACATGTCGCCCCGCAAAACCGCACGTGGCGACGTTGGCAATCCCAATGCCCCTCCATTTTTCGCCGGCTTGCTCCGGGTCAATCGAGATGAGCTTACCGTCACCCCCGATCTCTTCCAGGGCGGTCAGAATGGCCAACGAGGATATGCCAAACGCCATCCCAATCTCAAGAACCGTCGCCGGAGCATATTTTAAGATTGTCTGGTAAAGAGCGTCGGCGTAAAGGGCGGAAATGTTGTTGGCGTCGAGCGGAATCTCAGCCCCGCTCGAGTCCCGCACGCGGTCGGAGCGTAAGATTTCCGCCAGGACGGGATTCTTAGCTTCTAGCCGCGAGCCCACGCTCGGCACCTCCGAAGGGACACGACAAACGGGTAACCGTGGATTGAAGCGTACCCACACGATGGGTACCCCCAGGCGCAGGTACCCGGCACACCGCCCCGCCTTGCACGCTTACGCCCCGGGACCAACCCGGCCCGGGCCCCGTCGCATGTGCCAAATCATAGCCTGTGCGCGCGGGCTGGCGCAAGCCGCTCTGTTTGGCAGTCGGCAGTTTCACGCCGTGATAGGGCCTCGTCCGCGCCGGTATCGAGGCCCTACTTCACGTCACTCCAGGCGCCACCGACGCAGGCGTAGAGCGTCGAGCCGCTCGCGCCGGCGGTGTTGGAGTACAGGCTGGCGTTGGTGCAGCTTCCGCTCGGCGCGCCGGAACCCGAAGTCCACGTCGGCCCGCTCGAACTACCAAGCTGAAATTTCGTCGTGCTCAACACACCACCCAGGGACGAAAGAGCGACCCAGTTTGCTTGGCCGACCCCAATCGTCATCTCTCCGTCGTTGCCGCTGTCCATCTCAATGCTCGGAGTGCTCCAGCCGCTCGAGAGGAAGTTAATGTCATTAGGTGAGTTGATATTGAGATTGTTCGAGCCGTCCAGCCACAGAGATTTCCAGGCGCTCCCTGACGTTTCTAACCACTGAAGCGGCATATTGTTGTAATAGGTTTCCGGCGTCGAGGCGCTCTGATAAGAGTTCGAGACCCAATTCGAGCTGAGCGTGTTCGCGGCGCCGTTCGGATTGTTGATTCCGCCGCCCGAAGTCACGTTGTTCAGCCCCATCAGGCTATTGCCCACAACCGTGTTGGAGCTGGCGCCGGTGTCCAAATTGATCGAGTAGCGGTACTCATTCGACGGCCCAAACTGGAAAATGTTCCCCTCGATCATGTTCCATCGGCCATCGCAGTAGATGCCGTCGGCTGTGCCGGCCGACTGCGTGCCCGTGAACTGGTTGCCGATAATCGTGTTCTGATTGCTGGTTCCCAGGTTGATGCCGTCGCCCTGGTTATCAATCTGCGAATCTTCAATCCAGTTGCCTCCGCTGCCGCTGTCCAGCAGGATGCCGGCGCCGCTGTTCCCGCCAAAATCGTTCTGCACCATGCGAATGCCGCCGCCAGAAATCTCGACGCCGTTAGAACCGTTGTCCTCAAACTGCGACTGCTGAATGAATAAATCCGTGGTGCTCGTCACATAGAGGCCGTCACCTTTGTTCCCAATCGAAAACACGCCTCGCATCAGAGCGCAGCAGCTATTTTCCACCTCAATGCCGTCGCTCGCCGCTTGCCGCGTAGTCACGCCATCCAGAAGGAAGTCGCCCACGCTATTGAGCAGCAGGCCCACCTGGGCTCCCGCCTGATTGTTGCCGTCAATCGTCACGTAGCGCAGGGCTTGATTTTGCTCGCCGACATCCTGCGTTCCATCCACCAGCACGACTTCCGGCAAGTTCGCGCCGGCCTTGGCCATAATCACGGAAGCATTGGGCATGAAGGTGTTGGTGCCTTGCGGCATCCCCGTAATCGAGGAGCTGTCATAGACGGTCACGTTGGACCCCACAATCAGCGTCTCTCCGCCCAGCCGGAGCGCGACGGGCTTGTTATCCGTGCCCACAAGACTGACCTTAACGCCCGTGGTGGTGATGCCGGTCGAGGCTTCGGTCCAGTTGGTTCCAATGGGGATTGGCGCCATGTTCGTGCTCCCTTGCAAGATAGTCGAGGGACCGGTATTTTGCAGCGTCTCCGTGCCGCTCGACGTGGACACATAGACGTTCCATCCTTGGTCCGAAAGCACGCCGCCCGAAGGCGGTGAGGTCACGACGAGAAGGTTGTCCGCCGGCACCGCCAGGCTCGCCTCCGCCGACGCCAGCGACTCCCCAGCCGAGTCCACCCACGTCACCTTCACGTAGTACGTCGTGGCAGCGAGCGTTCCCCCTGCTACATAGGAAAGCGTGGGCGCGGCAGAAGGGCCATTGTACGGCAACGTTCCCACAGTAAAACCGCCTGCGCACACTTGCGTGCCCTGAAAGTTGGCCACCACCACGCCGCCCGTGGCCGGCAGATCGTTCACCGCATTCTGAATCTTTTGGCAGGCGTCCGCGCCCGGAAAAGCGTCCGCGTAGCGAATGTTGTCGCGGTTCGCCTGCACGCTCGCCACGCTCTGGCCGAGGAGCAGTGACGAGTGACAAGTGGCCAGAGAGAACAGAAGAACCGTCCCGGCCACAACACTTGCCACATTCCGCTTGCGGCTTGCTACTCGCCGCCGGTCATTTGTCATCTTTCCGCTCACCATACCATCACCTTCCCTGTCACGCCGGCGCCCGAGGACACAAGATACAAATTCGTTCCGTCCACGTCGGTCGGCGACTGAAACCAAATCGCGCCGCCGGAAGTCATTCGCAATGCGACGCCCACCGGCGCCCGGCCAAGAAAATGCTGCACCGTGAAGTTGCCCGGCGCAGCCGGCGCAAGCGCAATCGCGCCAAAAATCTTCGTCGCTGGGGTCACAGCCGTCACCGCTGTGGCGCTGGTGACCACCTGCCCAATCAGCGCGTCGCCCGTCGCGTTGGGCGTGGGGTTCGCGCTGTAATAAAATCCGCTCGTCGAGTTGTACCAGAGATAACTCGTGGCGCTGGCCGCTGCCGCCGTGAGCGCCGGCGCGGACGTGGGCGCGTAGCGTTGTCCCTGTGCGTAGAGCGCTCCGGCCGTCAACCCCGGCGTCAACGTCGAGGAAACCGACAGCGCAAAGCCGCCGGTCACGCCCGAAATCCCCAAATCGGTGAACAGCGGCCCCAGGACGCCCGCCGCCTGGATGGCCGTTTGAACGTCGTTCGCATCCTGCAGCAGGCTGTCAATGATTTGCCAGTTGGTATCGAGATCGCTTTCGTAGTTTTCGCCGTGCTGCGGCTCAATGATGCCCTTGCGCGGCAGCACGGTTCGGACAATCGCCATAGATTAATCTCCGCCTGTTCCGGGTGTGAGCGTCTGGGTCAGTCGCTTGGCGCGGACGCGCACCTTCACCATGCCGTCGTTGGTGATGGTTTCGGCGCCGCCCGGCTGGTAGTAGCTCACCCGCGTTGCGACCTTGCCGGTCGAATCGTCAATATCGAAGTTGAACCAATAAAGCTCGCCGGGTCCGCTGTTCGAGCTTGCCTGCACGGGTTCGGCTTGCTGGCCCGGCACAAAGCCCGGCGCCGGCGCGCGCGAGGCAAAACCCACGATGTTAAATTCGCACTCGAGCAGCGAATAGATGTAGCCATCGGCCACGCTCACGGGCGTGGGCACCGTATCCCCGTTCGCAAACCAGCCCATATAAAACCGCTCGTCGTTCACCACGCCGAACTTGGCGTTGTTGGAGATTTTGGTCATCACGTAATCGGTGACCGGCTGTCCCGCCGCCAAATCCGCGTCCGGCAAATCGAAAAACCCCGGAATTTCCGCCAGCGTCAACTGACTCATCGTCGAAGCTCCTTAAAAAATCTCGTTGCCGGGCGAGCCGTCGGCATTCTCGCCGCCGGTCGCCGAAGCCGAGATGAACATGTACTGCTCGCGTTGGGCCGCCGTGGCGCTTGACCAAGCGGGCACGTTCGCCGACGCTGCCGCAACCTGATAAGCCTTGGTGAGGCTCATAAATCGCGTATCGAGCAGCGTGAATTGCATTTGGCCTTTGGCGTAGTCCGGCTTCCGCTCGATCACCTCGCACAGCACGTTGGAGAGGCCGAGCGCCCCTTGTCCCTCGTCGGAAAAGTCCGGCACTGCCGAGTGCGTCAGCGTTACGTAATCGCCAATCTCGACCGGCAACGAACTCAAAAACGCCGTCACGTGATAGCGCACGGTGTTGAAGGCGTAGCGGCTGAACATCTGGCTGGCCAGCAAAAACCCGCGTAAAAAGCCGCCTCGCGCTGATTGCACGCCGGTGGATTCAATCTGCGCATTCGAGATTTTGCGAAACTGATTGATGGAAGCCTGATTCTGCTCGGTCACCTGCTTGCCGTAGGCGCGCGACGCCATCGTCGGCAACGCGTCGTTCACGTCCATCCGCAGCGTCAGCATGTTGACGAGCGGCGCTCGATCCACCTTCGGAATCCCTATCACGTTGGCGGGGGTGAAGCTCCCGACCGGCGTCTGATTCACCGGATTCTTCATCGGCTTGAGGCCAATGCGCCCGTCCGCGTGAACGATGGTGACGAGGCCCAACGGCCGCAACAAATACATTTCAAGCCACGATTTCGCCTGCATGGGGCTGGTCATCTTGAACTCAAACCAGTCTCCACCAAACATCCCGTCGCGCAGCGCCAAAATTCCCGGCACGTCAATAAATTGGTTCGGGTTGATGAGCGTTTCTGGCTGCCCCGGAACGTATTTTTTCCAAAACGGATTCGACGCCACCAAGCCGAGCGAGGATGAGCTTGACGGCGTAAGAATCGGCGCAAGCGCGGGGTCTTGTCCCACGCCCAGCTCGTTTTGCAGTGCCGCCAAAAAAATATCCAGCGGATTGCCTTGCACAAACCGCGGGTTCTGATCTGAAACTGGAAAAGCGTTCGGCAGCCACTGCGGCCCGGCCGGGGTGAACATCTTCGTTCCCGGCAAGTATTCGCCCGGTCCGCCCATCGCCCAGACGATGCTGCCCGCGATCCAGCGCTGCAAGTCGGCGCAGGTCAGGGTCACGCGCCCGCTCGAGTCCCAGCCCACTTCGGTGATTTGCACAGTGTGGAGCGGGACAAAATCGCCGTAAGAAAGCCCCGGAAAACCCATCTTTAGTTGCGCCGTCGCGCCAATCAGCGCTTGCTCGGCGGCGAGCGCCTTGAGCGTCCCGCTCGGATCAATCGCCGTCACTTGAAACGTTCCTACGCTCGATGAGCCGCTTTGATCGTCCACCGTTTGCGACGCGCCTTCAGGAATTTGCAGCACCGGCAAGGTGGCGGGCAGCAGGTTGGTAGAAAGCGGCAAGCTCGGCTGCATCGCCGCAAGCCACATCCACGCAGTTCCGGCCACTGCCGCCCAGACGTCGAATTCCCACGGCAAGTCCCGCGAGGCCAGCGAATACTCGACGAGCGACCCATCGCCGGTCACGAGCGAAACCGTGTATTGACCCGCGACGAGTTCGGAAAGCACTGCATCGAGGGATGTTCCGAGACCGGAGAAATAGTCGGCCAAGCCCGTGGCGTTATAGAGCCGCAAGAGCGCCAGAATCATGCTCCAGGTCATTTCCTGGCTCACGGAAAGCGGCGAGCCGGAGTAGCCACCCGGCGAGTCGTTGTAAAACTTCATCCCTGAAAACGGCGTGGTTTCGGAATACGCCTCATTCCAGGAACTCGTCTGGTTGGAGAGCTGAATGGTCTGATTCGTCAGCAGAAATTTCTGATAGGCGAACTTCAGGCACTCGACGGCTGCCGTGTCGTTGCCCTCCGCATCGGCCAACAGCGCCGCCCAAACGCCGCTCGCGTCGCACGCTTCGCCCACATCAAGGACGGCGGGAGGGCCGGAAGTCTGCGGGTCAATTCCTTGCGCAAAGTGCCCCGGATCGCCGGCCATGCCGGTCAGCTCCCAGGTCGCGGTGCCGTCCGTGACCGTTGCGCCAAGCGTGGTTGGCCACGCGGGCTGCGCCGTGCCGCTCGTTCCCGCCACAATGCACTTTTGCTGGTTGCCGTTCGAGTCTTGAACCTGGGCGCCCAGCGGATAGGCCGTCGAAGCGCCCCACGCCGAAGCCGTCGGCGCCGTGTAGAGATAAGCCAGCAGGTTCGAGCCGACGGTCTCCGCGATGTCCCCAATCTGCGTGGCGAGGTTTTGGTACGAGCTCGCCGTCGCCTGGGTAATCGCCCCGACCTTGAGCTGCTGCGTCGCCGCCAGCGTCAGAATTTGACTCGCCACGTAGAAGGCAAAATAAACGTCGAGGTTGTGTTCCGTGGAGCAGGACTTTTCAAGCCCAGGGACAAACTGATAGCCAGGGTTGATGTATTCGCCGTAGCCGAGGTAGAAGAAGCCCTTTCGCAGGTCGTTGTCCGCCGACTGAAGCGTCAGCAGAAACTCTATCATGCTGATGAGCGTCGGCACCGGCGAGAAGTCCTGCGTGAACTGGATGTACCGCGCCATCGCGTAAACCACCCACGCCATCGCGCCCGTGCGAATGTAAGCCTCGCCGACTTGGCCGTAATAAACGTCGTAGGAAAAGCTGAGGGAGCCGGTCGGCTGCGGCGTGCCCACGCTCAAGTTATCGAGATACATCACGTCGCCCGCGTCGCCGAGCGTGATTTTGAAGCTCGTGATCGAGGTGAGCGTGTCGCCCGCCAACTCGGAAATCAGTGAGGCGATTTGAACCTGAGTGGTTCGCCACTGGCCGCCCCCGAAGCCGATGGGCAGCGTGATGGTCGTCCCAGAAAGCGACGCCGGCGCGACCGCGCCGTTCGTCACCTCAATCAGCGTGACTTTGCCGTTCTTCGTGGTGACGCCGATCTGCGCGTTCCAAGTGGAGGTACTGGACGTAGGGTCGTAATGCTCAAATTGAAGCAGCGTGTCGGTTGAATCCGGTAGCCCGCTGCCGACATATGTGAATTCATCCCCGGCCGCAGCGGCTTGGAACTCAATCACCTCGCCGGTGCCGTACGGTGGCTCCTCCGGCGTCATGGAGTTCGCGCTGACGTTGGCAATCGTGGCGCTCGCGTCTGACTTCGACCAGTTGGCCGTCCCGCCTTCCTCGGCGTTCTCCAAAATCAGTGACGGCAAATAGCCGGGGTTTTGAATCAGCTCCTCGATCTGCTCGATGATCTCGAGCGCCGCCGAGGTGTTGCCCGAGCCGATGAACGCCAAGATGGCCAGCGCGTCGTCATAGATGAAGCTGCGGTTCTGGAGCGCCCCGGCATTGGTCGCCGTGGGATCCGGCACGTAAAGCGGGTCCGACGTCGGCACGGCGAGCGACCGCACCATGCCCTCAAACGCCGCCGACTGCTCGAGCGAAGAATACACTTGCGTCCAGCCATTCACCGGATCGTCGTAAAGAATGTGGACCGTGGGCGTGCCGGCGCTCGGCCACACGCTTGAGCCGGCCCGCGCATGCCACTCATCCGCCTCCACCATCAATGGCACGTTATCTTCCTGCAGGTACTCGATGTCTGTCTTGACGAAAATCTGCGCCTTGTAGCCTGAGAGCTTGTACCCCAAGCCCATGTTCGAGTGCGCGGACCAACCGGTCGGGATTTGGCTGCCGTACCAGCCGCTCGCGGGCTGTGGCGCCGTCGAAGGATAAAGCACGGCGAGAATCTGCCCCGGCGCAACTCCGGCCACGCTGAAGGTTCCCGCGTTCGCCAAAGCGTCGTTGCCAAGCGCCGTCTCATAGAGCGCGGAGCTGCCCATGTAATAAAAAACGTCGGTATGAACAAACACATCCACGCGGTAATCGGAGCGCGGGTTGAGCAAGTTGAAGCAGTAGCCGAGCGCCGCCCAGCCGGTATATTTGTAGCCGAGCGCAATCAGTTTCCACACCTGCGTGTTGTCGGCCGTCAACGCGCCGAGCGTGGTGGGCCAGTTGGGCGGATTGTTGTTCCCGCCGCAGCCGGTCACCGACGCCGAGCACGTCACCCCGTCCACCAGCGCCATCTGCGTGTTGCCGTTGCCATCCACAATCATTTGCCCGAAGGTGTAGCGCGTGCCCGGCTGCCACTTGGCTATCACCCCGGCAATCTGCGGCGAGCCTGCCGTGATCCAATTGCTCGAAGCGTTATAGAGCAGCGTCTCCTGCGCCTGCTGCATTTGGCTCGTCACTTCATACGAGTTCACGAGCAGATTGCCCCACGGCAGCGCAATCGGCGAGGCATTGATGGGATATCCGTCCGGCCCCTGCTGATTATCCGGCAGCAAGCCGGCCGGCAGCGCCAGCACGATGTTCTCAACCTGCTGCTGAGGAAACGGCTGCGCTTGCGCGCCCGAAAGTGTTTGCCCGGTGGCAAAGTTGATGAGCGACTCAATCCCGCACTCGATGAACCCGGAGGCGGGAGCCGGGGTCGTCGGATACGGCGTTGCCCCGGCCGTTAGGAGGGCGTTCGCCAGCCAGTTGCCGACGGCCGAACCTTGCCGCGATAAAAGCCAGCGCAGCGTCCGGTTCATGTCCGTCCACATCCGTCCGGGCCAATATGTGCTCAGCGTCGCCATGCTCTACCTGTCGCGCCTTATCGGTAGCCCTTGTCCCGCTCTGGCGGGATCAGTAATTCACCGTCCAAGTCAACGTCAGCGTGTCATTCGCCTGCAAGCTGACCGACGTAAACGTGTTTTCAAAGCACATCGTGCCGCTGCTGGCGGCGTTGAACATTCCCGCCGCGTCCGCCGATTGCGCGGCCGTCGCCGTCCAAGTATGGGCAACCGAATAGCTGGATGCGCCCGTGGTGTGCGAATACGTTCCTTGCGCGCGCGCCAGGCCATTCGTAGTGATCTCCCCCGAAAGCGACGTGTCCGTGGCTGCCGGCGTGATGGCCGTGGCGGTCAGCGCCAAGTAGTTGCACGTCGCGGGCGGCGTCGAGGTGTTGCCCATCACGCTCGCTTGCCAATCGAGTCCCGCGTTCGTCTCCAAGTTGTGCCCGCGCCAGCGATAAAAGACTTTTCCGTCGGGATGCCGCGCCACAATCGTTACCACGTCTTCGCGCGGTCGCGCCCGCTCGCTCAGCTTTCTGCCTCCACTCGCCAGCACCATCCCGCAGAGCGAGAGCACGCCAATCCATCCGCCCCAAAACGCCTTGCGCGCCCATGAGCTTGCCATTCGCCACCTCTCGTTTCTCTCCCTCATTGCTCCTCCTCTTGCACCTGCAAGTCCACCGTGCCTTCCAAGCTTCGATTGGCCGAGGTCGTCACCCGCGCCGAGATGACATGCTCCTCGCCGACCACGCCGCCCTGATACCAAAAAATCACCTGCGTTCCGCTCACGTAAGGCGCTGGCGACGTGGCGACAATTTCGGCGGTTGAGTCGAGCCCCGTCGCCATGTTGACGCTGGTCACTGAAACCAGCGCGATCGTTTCTCCGGTTGCCAGCCGCTCCACAAAGTCCACATAGTAGCTGTCTATCTCGTAAGGCGTTTTCGTGATGAGCGCCATCGAATCCCTCGCTTATTGCGGCTTTTGCAAAACCGTTCCTGCGCCATGCCCGCTGACGGCCGCGCCTTGCGTCTTTGCGCCCAGCGTCGCGCCCTGGCGGCGCGGGGAGATCGCTGCGCCGCCAGATTGAGCGCCGAGCGTTGCTCCATGGAGCGGCGCCACGCGCGCCCCGGAGCGGTAAAACGATGTGACCGCATCCATCAGCGTTTCCGCTTCTGTCGCCGCGCGACCAAAGGCCGCGAGACGCGCCAACGAGTCCGACTGCGCCAGCGTTTCTGATGGCGCTCGCGTGATGGCTGTCTGCCGAGCCAGCGCGTCGGCAAGCGCTTGCGACTCGCCGAGCGCAACCACCGCGCCGAATGACCGGCCGACAGCATCGCTCACGCTCTCCGACTCCGACGCCGTGGCAATGTAGCCTGCGCTTCGCGTGGGCGCGTCCGAAACGGTTTCCGCCTCGGCGAGCGTCCTGCCAAAAGCTCCCAGGCGCGAGACCGTATCCGATTGCGAAAGCGTTTCGCCGGGCGCGCGGGAATATGCCGCGAGTCGCCCGAGCGAATCCGAAACCGGCTCCGTCTCCGCGAGCGTCACGGCCACGCCGAACTGCTGCCCAAGCGAGTCGGAAATGCTTTCGTTTTCCGCCAGCGTTACCGGAAAGCCTTCGCTTTGGGCCACGGAATCCGAAGTCGTCGGCGTGTCCGTCACGCCCCGCCCAAATCCCGCCACGCGCGCAATCGCGTCGGACTGCGAGAGTGCTTCAGAAAGCGAGACGCTGTAAGCATTCGCCCCCGGCATCGTCACAATATCGTTCGTCGCGTTGCCGGCGTCGAAGGTCACCGATTCATTCTGATGTGCGGCGCTATTGGTAATTTCTACGATTACCTGCACCCGGTCCGTCGAGCTCGTCCCCATCAGCGCCCCGGAGATCGTCATACTCTGGACGCCCGTCGCGCCGAGCGAGATATTCTGCCCCGTCAGGCTGCCGACTTCTCCCAAATTGCTTCCGGTGCTCGACACCCGGACCACGCAGGTCGCGGTCCAGGACAGGTTCGTATTGGCCGTGGTCACATCGAGCTGGACTACCCAGTTGCCGGCCGGCCAGGAGGTTAAGCCAGGGACTCCGCTCGCGGAGTTGAGCACCAGCTCCTCGGTTGAGCCCTTCGCAATCGTGGTCGCATAGCTTCCCGTTGTTGCCCCGCTTGAAACGAGCGCCTGCGGCGGAAGGGAGCCGAGCGCCGTGGCGTTGGAGCACGATCCCGGGTAGCCCGTCAAGTCGCTCGCCGCCGCCGACTCGACCAGCGTCGAGCCGCGCAGCCACCCGGTCAGGCCCAAGAATGCCAGCCCCAGCCATGCGGTCCGGCGCGCGATTTTCCCTATTCGGTCCACTCGATGCTCACCTCTAGGCTCGCTGCCGCGCTCACGTTAATCGCCAGGCTCTGCCCGGCGCTCTCGAGCGTGGGGGCCTGGTCGCCCGCCGTCGAAAAGTTCTGCGTAAACGTGCCGCCGGCCGCGACGGTGGCAATGGCAATCGTTCCCGCCGCCGTGCCCGCGGTGGGCGCGACAGTGTAATCGGCGAGCGTCGCCGTCGCCGGTGGGTCGCTCGAGCTCATTGCCACCGCGGTCGGCGCCGTTCCCGCCGTTCCGCCGCTGTCGGCGCTTGTCCGCTCGATCAGCGACACCACCACCTGAGCGCTCGCGCCGCTCACCGTCACCTGCTCCACGCGCACAACCTCCGAGCCAAAGGAAATGGTCGCGCAGTCGCCCGTCCCGCCGCAGGAAACCGTAAAAGCCGCGCGATAGGTCGGCGCCGGAACGCCTCGCTGGGTCACCGTCTGGGCGCGCAACATCGGCCCGCTCAAAGCGGCCAGCACCGCCGCCAGCCATCCTGCCGCCCGCACCGCTTTCGTCTTGCTTCTTGTCGTTGTTCTCATTGTCCATAGCCTCCTATCCCGTATCCCAAAACCCCGTAGCCGCCCGGCGGCGCCAAAAGCGCCGGATTGAAGCTCGAAAGAATCACCCCGGCCGTCGGAATCTCCAGCGCATAAAGCGGCTGCTTTTCGAGCTGCCCCAGTTGCGTCAGCCACGTTTGGTTGCCCTGAATCATTCTCGTGGCACGGCTATCCTGGCCGTGGCCCCTCCTGAGCGCGAAGCCCCTGCTACGTCACCACCTGGCGAAACTTCAGCTTGAATTTGTAAAGCCCCGGCGCGCGGTACGCCGCCTGCCACGTCGTCCCTTCGAGCCAATAATTCGTGAAGCTCGATTGCGAGCTGTCCGGGTAATAGCTGAACTGGCCGCCTTGAAGCGCGTACTGCATGAACGTGTTCCAGTTCTGCACGTCGGTGCCTGAGAGCACCGCCGCCATCGTGATTTCCAGGAAATTGTCAATGCGTTCCAGGATGGATTCCCGCACGCCGCTCGAGCTGAGGTTGTCGTGCCGCGTCGCCACCGCGTTGTACGCCGCGACGCCCGTCGGCGGATACGTGAACGGAAGCGTGTTCACCGCGCCGCCCACCGTGTAAGTGATCTTCGGATAAGCCATCTCAATGTCCTACCGGCGCGCCGCGCTCGACGGTGGTGGCGTGCAGATTCACGCTGCCGCTGCGCACCGCCTCAGAAATCGAAGGCACCAGCGCCGCCGCCGCCTGCCGGCCGTCAATGTGCAGATTCACCACCAGCGACGGCCCCATCGAGCCGGGCGCGAGCCCGGGAGCAATTTCTCCGCCGCCGTATTCCCCGCTCGTCTCGCCGCCGTATTCGCCCCGGCCGCGCTCGCGTCGCCCCGCTCGCTCCCCAAGCGGGCGCCCGCGACCTCCCGCGGCTCCGCGTCCCGCTCCCGGAATCGCCGCGCCCAGCCCTCCAGCGGCTCCCGCCACGGCGTAAAACAGCGCCGCCGACTCAAACGCCGCCGTCGCCGCCGGAGGATTCCAAAACAATTCCGCAAACCCCACTGCCGTTTCGTAGATGGCGTGGACCAGCGCCTGCGCCGCAATCGAGGCCAGCGTTGCCTTCAACGCCTTCTCCATCGCCGCGCCAATCGAGCTGCCATAGACAATCGCCTGCGCCACGCTGGTGCCCATGGCCGAAGAGAACTTCATCAGCGAAATGCCGGACATTTCCGTGGCTTGCCGAATCTGCATCAGGCGCAGTTCCATCTCCGTGAACGCCGGCGCCGCGCTCTTCGCGTAATCCGTCGTCTGGCGCAATTGGAGATTGAACTGCCGCAGCGTCTCGCCGAGCGGCCCGTAGCCCCGCTGCGCGTTGCGAGTGAAGTTTTCAAGCGCCGCCGTCACCACCGCGAAATGCCGATGACTCTGCCGCGCCCACTCCGTCAAATTCAGCCCCGCGTCCGCCCATCGCCCGCCAGAACTCGTCTGAAAATTGCGGACGTGTTCTTCCGCGTGGGCCGGGTCGGAGGCTATTCGAAATAACAGATGGGTTCGGTGGTCGGTCATCGTTTCCTGCTCTCTTTAACGCGGTCGCGGCGGCTTTGGCCGCGCCGCGCTGATCGGCGCGCGGCTCGCGTCACGCCGTCTTGGTCGGCTCACCAAAAAATCTCCCTGGGCCGTTCGAGCGTTTCTTCGCTCCACTCATTGAGCGTCTGCCGTTCCCTTTCGAGCAGCCGCGCCGCCGCCGCCAAATCAAAATCGAGCGCCACCACGGGGTCGCGCAGCCGAATCATGGCGCTCGGTCGGCAGCCGAATTTTTCCGCCGCCAGCGCCAGCAACAAAAAGTTCTCACCGCGAACGAAACCCGTCGAGCCGGCGGCTCGCACTCTCCTCCGCGCGGCGGCGTCTCGGCTGCCGCAACCCCTCATCGCTTTCGGCCTCTTCGGATTCGCTCAAGGCGCGGCACGCCCACTCAAAGATGAACACGCAATCTTCCGCCGGAATATCGCGCAGCGAGATTTCTCCCGGCCCTTCGCCGATAGGCGGCTCGAGCACGCTAGCTTCCACCAAGTGGCTGGCGAACCCCGCCAACTCCAGCACCTCCTCCGTCGTCATCTCGTGCGCGGTGTCGCCTTCCGGCTCGACCGCCGCCGTTATCAGTCGCGCCGGCAACCGCCCCGCCACCACCCACTCGAGCGGTTCGGGCCGCGCCGCCAGGATGGTAGTTCCGCTGGGCAGCGTCAATCGCACGGCGCGGGCTCGGCGCTGCGCTTCGGCGGCCGCTTGCCAATCCCCCACGCTTGCAATGCCGTTTGGTTTTTTTTCGCTCATGGTCAAGGTCCTCATGCGTCGGATTTCACTTCTATGCCTTGCAGTCTTCGGCTCCCCGTTTTCCTCGAATGTCGCGCGAGCGCCGCTGGCGCAGCCTCCTCGTTACGTCTGCCGATAAATCTTTCCCACCTGATCGCCGGCCGGCCGTGTCGCATCGGCGAGTCCGGTCAGCTTCACCTTGTACGTGGTCTCCTTGGCCCGCTGGAACGGAAGCTGCACGGCCTCAGCCTGGTAAGCCTGGTAGAGCTGGCTCACCACGAATTTGCTCGGCGCGTTGCGCCGCGGCGAAATCACCGCCACCGACATGCGCGGCACGGCCAAAATGCCGCCAAAGGCGATTTCCTCGTAATTCTGCTCGCCCGCCGGCAGCCCGGCGTCCGTGCCCGTGGCGTAGGTGCCGTGGGTGATAAAGTTTTGCAGGTTGGCAAGGTCGGACTGCATCATCGTCAACTCCAACGTTGCCGCCTCCGCCGTCATAATGACGTCCACCGGCCCGGCCACCTGATCGGCGCTCACTTCCTCGAGCTTGGGCGCCAATCCCACCGTGGCGGCGCCGGTCGTCGCCCCGGCAAAAACGTTGGAGCCGATTTCCGTCAACTGCCACGTCACGCTGCCGTCCGTGACCGTCGCGCCGAGCGTCGTGGGCCACGCGGGCGCCGCCGTCCCTGACGTTCCGGCCACCGTCACTTGCTCGATGTTCCCGTTCGCGTCAATGATCTGCTGCCCGAGCGCGTAGGCCGTCGAGGCGGCCCACGGCACCGCCACCGGCGTCCCCGTTGCGTCAATCAGCAGCCGCTTGCCCGTCAGCGGCCGCACCACCTTCATCCACAGCATTCCGGGCCCTTGATGAATCTTCGTGACATCCACCGTTGCCATGCATCCTCCAGCGATTGATTCATTCCTTCATGGCGTCACGGGTTCCCTGCCTCGGCCACCCGACGACCCGATGAATCAATCGAACCCTCCCTCACTGCTCTTCCATTTCCACCACAAACTCGATTTGCGCCTGCCGGAGCGTCCCCGCGCCGCGCCGCGTCGTCAACTCGCTCCAATGGTGTTGGGTCACCCGCAGATCCAACAGGTGGCTGGTGGCGCTCAACCCCGACGTCGTGCCGCTCGGCGCGGTCGAAAGCGCGATGGGCAGCGGAAGATAAAAATCCGCGAGCGCCGCCGACGTCAGCACCATATCCACGGCCCGCGCGTAATCCATCGTGTCTTCGACCAGCCATTCCGGGTCCGTGCCGGGAACGAACAGCGTGCAGCTCATCTGCACGGTTTCCGCGCGCAACCCGATATCCGCCTGCGGATCGAAGGCGATCTGCTGCGCCGCCACCACGATGGCCGGCGCGTTCTGCACCGCCGACGCTTCCTTATAAAACCCGACAAACGGCCCGAGCGCCCGGCTCGCCGGCCGCGTCGCGTTCACCAGGTCAAGCGCCGCCTGCTGGTCGCGCTGCAAAATGGCGATCAGTTGATCCACCAGCGGCCTTGCGAATTGTGCCTGATACGTGGGAATCATCTTTCACCCGCGCCGCGCGCGGCTTCGCGCCCCGCCGCGCCGCCGCGCTTAATAAACGTCATTTTTGCGGAACGCCAAATTGAGGTTGTCTTCCGGATCGGTCGGGTCGGTTTCCTGTCCGGCGATGCCGCCGAATTCCGGATAGACGTCGCCCGTCCGCGCCAGGGTGACGAACAATTTGTCGTAGGCGCCCTGATTCAGCTCCGCCATCATGTTCTCGTAAGATTTGCGGAGCGTATTCGGATTGGCCCAGCCGGCCGCTGGCGCGCCCGGCCCCAGCATTGAAAGCAGCGCGTCCCCCAGATCCGCCGCGGCGCCGATTTCGTTCATCATGGAAAGCACGGCGTAGGCGGCGGGATTCACCGTTTCGAGTTCGCTCAACACGTAGCCGCGCGCCGTCGCCAGCGCCGTAATCCGCGCCGCCTGGTTGTCTATCCAACTTTGAATTTGAAGGTCGGGCGGGTTTTGATTCACCCCGCCCCGCTGAAATCCCGGATAATGCGCCGCCACCGCCTCGACCGTGGTAAACGCCATAATCCGATCCTCCTTCCATGAAGCCTCGAAGGTCGAAAGGTCGCGCGCCCCTGGGCCACGCGCCCTTCGACCCTCCGCCGCTGTTTACGCCACCGCGCTCAGAAACAGATAAGCCGCTTGCGGCGCCACCAACTCCAAGTCGTAGTAGAGTTGCGTCTCCACCACGTCCGCCGTGCGCGATTCGTCGCGATACCGCTTCACCAAAAAGCCGTTTGTGTTGGCCCCGAACAACCAGGTGAATTGATACCCCAGCGAAACGGTTCGCCGCCCCGGGGCGGGCGGCTTGTACCACAGCAGCGCGTTGTTGCCCCAAACGTTCACGAAGTTATCCGGCTCGCCTTCCCCGGCCGTGTTCATGATGGCCGAGGCCACGTAGAAGTAGTCCACGTTGAACGCGGCCTTCAAATGATCCGGCTGCAGCACGCCCACTTGCGTGTACTTGAACCGGTCAATGATGGCCGGATGGTTCCGCAGCGCCGTGAACACCGGATAGCCGATCAGCAAGGCGTTCGGCACCAGCCCAATCTGCTGTTGGATAATCGGCTTCACTTCTTCCACCGTGGTCACCGGGTCGGGCGAGCTGGTGTCCGACCACTGATTGGTTCCCGAAAGCGTCGTGTTTTGGGTGATATTGGCGGGGTTGCTGGCTAAGTTGGCCGCCAAAATCTCCCGTTGCAAGAACAGCAAGTCGGTCAACGTTTCCGTCGTGTCCACGTCCACGTCAATGGCCTGGTCGGCGTTGGCGCGCAATTCATCCGGAATGGCTTGCGCCAGCGCGTGGCCTTCGGCGTAGTACGTATTGGTGGAAAGCGTCCAATTGATTTCGTTGGCTCGCGCTCCCGGCCGTCGGGCATCGCTCATGACCCGAAAGCGGTCCTTCGAATAGATAAAGTACTTGTTGGACTGCTTGGTCACGGGAATCGGCGGGAAAACCGCGTCCGCCACGAACTGAGCGTTGTGATAAGCGATGGACACGTTGGTCAAGGCTGTATCCACGTGCACCATCGAGACATCAGGCATGGTTTTTTCTCCCCTAGCCGCTTCGAGCCGGCGCTCCGCGCGCGGGTCGTCGCGCCGCTTCCGCCCCCGGCGAAACCGGCGCTCCAACACGGAGACCTGTCAGCAGGTCGCCGAGCCTCGAGCGGGCTTAAAGTGCTCCGGCCGCTGACGACCGTGAGCCTGCCCCGCGAAAATCCATCGGCAAGGAGTCTGCGGCAGCTCTGAACCGTTCGCCCTCCACCTACCCCTTGCCGCCCCTGGCCACGGTTAACTCACCGGCACCACGCACACCCCGGGCGTCAGGAAAACGAAAAAGATTTCCCCCGCCTGTGTCGCCGAGGATTCCGCGATGCCCACAATGTTGTGCGCTGTCGCCGAGGCCGGCACGGTGGTCAGATTCGACGCCTGCAATTGCCCTTGCGCGTTGGCGATTTCCACGTACTGCCCGGCCGTGATGGCGCTCGCGGCGATGGCGCGCGAAATCCCGTACTTGCGCACCGCCACGTTTTCGCCCTGCAAGATTTGGTTCTCCTGCGTGATCCCCAAGCAGACTTGATTCGCCCCCGAGGGCAGTGCGCAGTGTCCGTCCGCCGAGCCCGGCACCACCGCCGTGAACGTGGCCACGCCTCCCGCCGAGTCAATCGTGTAAGTCTTATCCAGAACGTACGTTGCTCCTGCCATTTCCTCTCCTTCTGGTGCGCCGCTCAATCAAGCGGCGGATTTTGCTCGCTCCCGCCTCGGCGGGACCGGCTCGCTCAACCTTCCCGCTGCTCGGCTTCGCGCCGGCAACCGGCTCTACTCTCCGCTCACGGCCCGTCGGTATTTCTGAATCAGGTCGGGCTGCTCGCGCCCCAGCTCCGTCAGGGCTTGACCGTAACTGATGCCGCGCTCGCGCATTCGCTGCTCGGCCAAGAATTTGACTTGCGCGCCCACATCCGCCGGCCCCGCGCTCGCAAACCCCACCGGCCGCAGCGGCACCCGCGCCGGTTGCTCGCTCAGCAGCTTGGAGAAGGTGGCAAAGTCTGACAATCCCACCCGCCGCCATTCGCCCCGCTGCCGCGGCAGGATTTTTCCGGATTTCACCGCCTCCTCCAGCGCCTCCTCCACCCGCGCCCGAAATATCTCTTCGGCCGCCACCCGCTTGCCGCGCGTTTCGGCTTCTGAGAGCGCCGCCGCCGCTTGCTCCAGCGGAATCTCCTCAACTCCCGCTTCCGCCGGATCCCCCGTCAGCCCCATTTCCTCCAACACTTCCTGCAACTCTTCCGGGTCGGCGTAGTACTCATCCGTGAAGTCCGGATGGGTCAGCGCCACTTTCCCGTCCGCCGCAGAAACTTCCACTTTTTTCATAAAGCCTCCTCCATGCTGTTTTGCCGGTTTGCGGCCGGCCTCCGCTTTGCCTGTCCCGCCGCTCCCGCCTCGGCGGGACCGGCGGCCTTCCCACGTCTCCGGAACGCCCACCGCCACCGAGAAATCCGGCAATGACGTGTCCACATGAACGTCCCCCACGTCAATCAACTTGGTTGTCGCGCCGGTCCCTGCTCCAATCAGCCGGTACGACGGATCCGACAGATGAATCTGCGGCAGCTCCTCCAAAAACGGCCGGTTGGTCAAGGCCACGCTCGTGAGCGTCGCGCCCTGCGGCAGCCCTGTCCGCTTGGAGCGAGCGCCCCAATCAATCGCCGGCGAAATGTACCGATACTCTCGCCGCCGAATCAGCGCCCGCGCCCGCTCCGTCGGCTCGTACCACCCCCAGAGGATGTAACGCGCCCCGGATAGTCGAGCCGCATGAGTGCCTGAAAATCGGGGCGTGAAGGCGTGGGAGATCGCCGCGCCGCTGCCGCGCACCTGACTTCTATTCCCTGCCGCCTTCGCGCCGCCATTCCCCGATGCCACGCCTCCATGGCTCCCCTGCCCCTCCGCCGCCTCCGGCGGGTCAATCTTCACAATCCGCCCGGCCGAAGGGATCGGCCCGCCCGCCGCCACCTCCGGCATCTCGCTCGCGTGGTCGTAATCCACGTTGATTTCGCCGTTCTTCCGCCGCGCGAAATTCCGCGCGATGGCTTCCAGGTCTTGCCGCGTGATGGAAAACTTCTCCGCTCCGCGCGCCCACGTCCCCGTCACCGCCAGCGGAATCCGAACCAAACCCTGCGCTGGCGCCTCGGCCAGCGTGGCCACAAACTTCACCGCCGACCGACGGCCAGCGCTCATCGCCTCCGCGCCGGCCTGCTGCTTTTCCGTTTCTCGAGCCTTCGACGCTTCCTCTCCGCCACTCCCCGGCGTCTCCATGCCCTCGCTCTCATACAGCCGCTCGAGCCCTCGAAGGGCCTCTTGCTTGTTTGGCCCTTCGTACTTCTCGCCGCGAAAGCCGCCGTGCAGCGCCGCCCACGCCGCGCCCATCAATCGGTGGTCGAGTTGGCCGTCGGCGTCCCGCACCCGCAGGTGCCATGTGCTCGGACGCTTCGGATCTCCCACCACCAGGTAATGGCTTGCCGGATGCTCGCCGTCCACTTCCTTCTTCCGCACGTCGCCGCTTCGCTTGTGGTCGCCGCGATGCGCGCCGCCCGTTGCCCGCGCTACGCGACCCTCCCCGAGCCATCCCTCGCGCCGGCCAACCGCCAGCCTCTGAACGTCAAAATTCACCCGCACCGCGTTTTCTCCCTCTGCGGCGTCCGACGCCGCCCGCCCGCGTCTCCCTCCGCCGTCGGGCCGCCGCCCCCAAATCTGCCGGAACGGCGGCCCACGGTTAGGGCCGCGCCGCGCTCCCCGCCTCGGGCGACCCGATTGCGCCCGTGGGAGGCGGCTGCGGCAACCCCATCTCGCGCGCCAAATATTGCGCCAGATCCGGAAACGGCGTAATCAATCCGGCTTGCGCCAACTGCGCCAGCGTTTGAAACACTTCCGTCAGCTTGCGCGCCTGCAAGTTCGCCACCGTCACCACCGGATACCGTCTGACCCCTTCCCAATTGAAGTCCACCAGCCGCTTCACCGTGGTCGCCGTCAATTGCCGCGCCACGTAATCCGCCGTCGCCTGCACGGCCAAAAGGAAAAAGTCGGTCTGCGATTCTCCGAGCGCCCGGCTGCCGCTCGCGTGCGGCATTTGCCCCAAGTTCATAAAAAAGGCAAGTGCCGTTCTGGATATTTCTACGTTGTGGTGGTGTATCGTTTCAAAAAGGTTGCGCGTTTGCCCTTGCACGCCCTGCAAGCTGAATTTCCATCCCGCCGGCAGCACCATCCCCGTCTTTTCGTGCGTCGCCAGTTGCGTCACCCACTGTTGCGCCGCTTGCCGGTCTTCCATTGAGCCGTCCGGCCCCTGCTCGATGGTCGGCACGCCCAAGCCGTTGCGCTCCCCGGCAATCGCGTCAATGCGGTAGAGTTGCTGCTTGATGTACCAGTGCATGTACGCCGGCCGCAACATGGAGCGGCCAAAAAAGTTCGCTCCCTCCTGGTTGAAGGTGAACACGGCCAGCCGATCCGCCGGAATCTCCACGCTCTCAAAGTTGGCGTTGCGGTAGCCGTATTGGTTGAGCGCCAGCAGCGTCTCGCCGTCAAGGTCCGTGATCCAGCGGTAAAACGTCAGCGGCGGGCGCGGCGCCAGCTTCGCCAGCCGAATGCGCTCGCCGTCCACGGCGTAGATTTCCTCGTGCGCCGCCGCTCCAAACGTCAGCATCAACAGCGCGTTGCGCAGCACGTCGTCCCACGGCTGCGACGTCTTGACCCCGGAAGGCGATTCGTACTCGAGTCCGCCAAACAGATTTTCCCGCACGTAATCCGCGATCTCTTGGTCCAGCGCATCGTCCGAAGCCGGCTGCACGTCCCAATTCGCCGTGCGAATCGGCAACTCGCACACCTCGATGGTCGCCGCCACCTGCGCGTCCGAGCGCCGCATCATTTCGTAGGTTCGAATCGCCGATTGCCCCTCGAGCGTCGGGTTGTACTCGCCGGGGTCCATCATGAAGCCGTGGAAAAACGGCGTTCCCGGCAACCCCGACGGCCAGCCTTGCGCGCGCGTCGTCGTGCGCTCCAGCGGCACCACGTCTTCCGATTCCGCCAGCCTGGCTTTTCGCCAATTCACTTCAATCGGTCCAATTTTCATAAGCCTTCCCAACGCCGCCACTTTTTTTCGCGCGGATTGCATTCCGTGCCCGGCGCGTTCGACGGCCTCGCGCTGCCGCCGACCGGCTTTACATCATCCCTGCCCAGCCCCGTGCGGTTTCCATGAACACCTTCGGATCCACCAACGCTTCGCCGACCAGCCAGCCTTCGCTCAACCTGCCTCGCGGCCTGGCGTCGTGCGCATAATCCGCCAGCGCCTTCGCCCAAAATTCATCCGCGTGGCCAGCTTCCGTGCGTGCCGCGTCAAAGCGCGCCTGGCCGCTGAGGGTCACGGTTTTTTTCACGGCGCGGAAGGCCCGCTCGATGCTTCGCTCCTCCGGCAGTCGCGTCGCTCCTGATTCCATGCGTCGCCGCGTGCGAAAGGCCAACTCTTCCTTCAACGCTGCCGTAAAATTCACCGCTTCGACCCGTGGCGCGAATTCCTGTTCCAACGTTTCCGCGAGCATGGCGCCCAGGCCCGTCGCGTCCACGGCGGCGCGCTGAATGAGTGGCCGTCCATCCGGCCGCCGCGCCGCCAGCAATTGCCGCGCCACCTCGAGCTGTTCGGCAAACGGCGTTCGTTCAAGCGTTCGCACCAACCGCGTCACGGCCACGCCGCGCGGTCCCGCGTCGCTCGACCCGTGTCGCTCGGACGTCTCCTCGGCTCGTGCTTCATCCAGCCAAAACACCGTCCGGTCGTGTCGTCGTCCCACGTCCACGCCGAGATAAAATTCGGTCGTCCGCTTCGTCTCCCGGCATTCTTCAATCAATCGCTCCAGCGGATAATCCGTCGTCGCCTCCGCGCTGAGGCATCGAGCCACCAGTTCCGGCGAGAAGAAGTTTTCCGCCGAGCTGACAAACACGCAGTTGTATTCCTGCAGCCACGTGGTTTCGTCGTCGCAGCCGGCGCGCAGCGCCGCCAAATCGAGCCTCAGTCCTTGTCGCACGGCCTCATAGACATCGCACCAATGTCCCGACCACACGCCGCCTTCGCCTTCGCCTCGCGCCGCCCCGCCCTCCTCCGCCAATCCCGCGGCGCGCGCCAACTCGTAGAATTTCCCTTGCGTGCCGTTGGGCGTTGAAATCACTTCCATCGAGTAGCCGCGCGTAATCGAGGGAAACAGCGCCGTATAGATTTTTCCCGCGTCGGCGTGAAACGCGAACTCATCGAGCGTCACGTTCCCCGAATACCCCCGCGCCGTTTCCGGATTGGCCGGCAGCGCCGTAATGACGCTGCCGTTCGGAAACCGCGCCTCCAGTTGCCGCGCCGACGTTCCCTCAAAAAACTCCGATTCTTGCCAGCGCGCCACCGCCCCACACGCCTGCACGTGCTCGCGCACCTTTTCCATCAGCAGCCGCGATTGCCGCTCGCCCTTCGACAGCAGAATCCACGTGGTTTTCCCTTCCAGGCACTTCAAGACGGCGCGCAGCGTGGCCGCGAAGGAAAATCCGATTTGCCGAGCCTTCACGGCAATCTTCAGCTTGGCGTTGTCCTCGACCCAGCGCTTCTGATACGCGAGCAACTGAAAGCGCGGTCGCGTCACGATTTCCACTCGGCTCATTCGCTTTGGCTTTCCTCTTTGGGAATTTCCGGCAAGAGCGTCAGCCCGTAGATATGCTCGATTTGCCGCCACACTTCCGGTTCCAGTCGCGTGCGGTCGCGGGCCGCCAGTTGGCGCAGTTGACGAATCTGTTCGGTCAGCAACTCGTTCTGCCGCTGGATATGTTCCACGCGCGCCGTCACCAGCCGTTTTTCGAGTTGCTCGCGCTCCGTCTTGACCTTCAGCAAGGCTTCCCGCGCCCGCAGCGTCTCGCGGCGCAGGGCGGCGTCGGCGGCGTCTTTCGGCCGCAGGCGTCGCGGGTGCTGATACAAATCCGTCAGCCCGGCCATCAGCAGCGAATCCACCAGCAGCGCTTCCGCCGACCCCGCCTGGCCGAGCGACCGTCGCCATTCCTCCACCCGTTTTTTCTTCCACACCACGCGCTCCGCCCACAGCCGCGCATCCGACCAGAAAAAGTTTTCCACCGCCAGCGGCGTCACCCGATATTCCGACGATTCGCTGTTCACCGCTTCCGCCACGCCTTCCACCGTCCATCCCTCGCGCAAGCCCTTGATGACCAGGTTTTGCAGCGCTTCCGGCAACCGTTCCACCGGCACCGTTCGCGGCCCCGTCTCCGCCGCTTCGCGCTCTGCCCCGTTGCTCTGGCTTTCCTTGACCATCGTTCTAACGCTCTTCCGGTTCCAGATAGATGCCTTCGTCGCTCGGCGTCCGCCCGTCAAACGTGTCAATGCCGCGCGCCGTGATGCGCACCAGCGTCACCGGGCGATGGGCGCGCGGCCCGCGCGTCTTCTCCACCGCCACCAATCCCTTTTCCGCCAGATAGGCCACGTGGAAGTCCAGATCCTCCATCGGCACCGGATAGCCGAAAATATCCAGTTCGCCCTGCAGCAGCGGCAGCGTGGCGGCCTGCGGATAAATCAGCTTCAGGTAGTAAAGAATCTTGCCGCGCACAACTTCTTTTTGCCGAATCGTTCCCGTCATGGTTTCTCCCTGGCGCGCCCGACCGCTCCCGCAACGCGCGTCGCGGCCGGCCGCGCTTTACGCCTTGCCGTGCTCCCCCGCCCGGCGGTTGAGCCGCTCCACGTCTTCCCGCATGGCCTTGAGCCCGATGATGATCTGCTGATGCTCCAGGCTCTCGCGCGAATCGCTCCGCTCCACCGAGGCCGCCAGCCGCGCCAGCGCGTCCGCCGCCGACCGCTGCGCGCCCACGAATTGCTCCACGTACTGCCGCAACATGTCGAGCATCGCTTCCATCTGCCGCCGCTTGGCGCTCATGCTCTCCTCGATCCACAGCCGCGCCAGTCGCATCAACCCATACGCCACCATCACCAGCAGCAACGCTCCCGGCCCCCACCACAGCGCCATCCGCCACGCCTCTTCCGGCAATATCACGCTTCTGCTCCTTCGCTCATCGCAACGCCACGCCCGCCACCAACCCCAGCGCCACGCCCAGCGCCACGTGCTCGGTGGCCCGCGCCAGCCGCTCCAAAAACGTTCCCCGCGCCGCCTTCAATTCCCTTTTGGCCTCCGCCTGCCGCGCCCGCCCGGCTTGCCGCTCGCTTTCGAGCGCCCGGCCAAGCTCCGCCGTCGCCGCCGCTTGCCGCTGGAGCGCCGCTTCATCCGCCGCCGCCCGCGCCCCGCTCGCCTTCAACTGTTGCGCTTGATTCGCCCGCTCGGCCCGGCAGGCATTCAATTCCGCGAGCGCCACGTCCACTTCACGCGCCCCCGCCGCGCTCAGCCCGATGGCCGCCTCCGAGCTCCCGCCGCCATGAACCCGACCCTTCAATAATTTCTCTTGCGGGCATCCCGCTTGCGGTATAATTTCGCTTCGTGGCGTCGGGTTCTGGCAAACGTCCCTCCCCACCGTGACGGTGTTCAACCTCACGGCTTGGGCAATGGCGCTAGCTTGCTCCCCCAAGCCGGTGCTGTTGCTTCCCGCTTGTCGGAGCTCCGACGCCACGTTCGCTTTACTTCCCGCCGCGCTTCCGAACGTCACCACCTCGCCGGCTCCCAACCGCGCTTCCAGTTGCCGCTCCACTTCGCCGAGGGGCAGCGTCGCCATCCGGCTCACCGCGGCGTGTTCGGCTGCCTCGAGCGCCGCCAACCGCTCGGCCAGTTTCTTCTCTTGCGCCATCGCCTTTTCCCGCCCCGCCTTCAGCCGCGCCATGGCCTGGGCTTGCTCCTCTTGGGCAGCTCGCGCCTCTTGCGCCGCCTGCCGCTCGAGCTGCGCGACTTCGGTTTGCGATTGCCGCTTCTCGACTCGGAGCGCCGCTTTCGCCCGTACTTGCGCGTCGTGCTCCCGCAGCCAGAAACCCGCCATCACCACCGCCGCCAACATTCCCAGCCAGCCGCTTCGCGACGCCATCGCCCAAGCCGAATTTGCCGCCTGCCGTAACTTCACTGTTTCTTCCCGGCAATTCTCTGCACCGTCTCGCCCGTCTTTCCCAGCCCGTAGAGCGTGCCAATGAACAGCGTCAACCCTTGCAGGCTCGGCAGCGCGTGCGTCTTCCACACGATGTAGGAAACCCATCCACACGCCAGCAGCAGCGCCAAAAACGAACCGGTGCGGCTAAAGCTCGCTTCCCCCGATTCCGAAAACAATTGCTTCAGAAATTGCCTCATCGCCGCCTCTTGCCGCGCCTCGCACCGCCGCCTTGTCCGCTCGCGCCCGAGCGGAGCGCGCGACGCGGCAGGTGAAACCAGGTCGGCCCGTTCGCCGCCCCGCCAGCCCCGCCGCGCGCCCGGCTCACAACGACCGAATTCTCGACTCAACCTCTTGCTTCAATTTCTCGAGTTCGGCTTTCGCCCGACGGTAATAAACCGCCGTCGCTGCGCCGCCCACGACCGCCCCCATGATGAAGCTGATGATTTCCCGCATCCTGTTCCCTCCTTGGCCGTTCAGCGCCTGCTTTCAAATTCGCCCTTGGCGTTGCGCGGCGGTTCCTTGCGGCTCATGCGCTCGGCCGCTTTCTTGGCCGTCGCGTGATCCGGCGTGGTCGAAACGTGCTCCGTTTTGTGAATCACGTCGTGCTCGCGCACCGGCTCAAACTCGCCCTCCGCCGATTTGCTCTCAAATTGCCCTTTGGCATTGCGTGGTTGATCCATGATGCCTCCTCTCGTTTCAATTTGCCCCGACGCAGGCGCTCGGCGCCGGCCGGCGGCCTCGCGTTCTAACCGGCATCCGTCGTCGGCCCGTCGTGGGGTCGCAGCCGCTCGCTCGCGCCGGCGCTCGCCGGGGTCATCGGATGCGACCGCCTGCGACCCCAACCCCTCAGCCGTTCACCCGACGCCGCTCGCACACCCAGCGATAAATCGCCATGCGGCGCAACCCCTTCTCCACGTACTGCGGGTCGGTCGTCTCGCCGTAGGGTCGGCCCGTGTTCCAACAACCCAACAGCTCTCGAAACTCCGAGCGCACGTCGAGTTGGTAACTCTCCGCAAACTGCGACAACAACTCGAGCGCCATCGTGAAGTGGAAATCCGGCACCAGCAGGTCGCGCGGCTCGCCGCCTCGCCAAAGCATGTGGTATCCCATGATCTGCGTGAAACCCCAGGAGGTGGCCAGCTCGCGCAACACCTCCTCCGGCGTTTCGGCCAGCCGAGCGCCGTTGCGCTCGGCAAAGGCGTCGGTCAAAAAATGGCGGTGAAAACTTTCCGCCTTCGGATGCAGCGCATCCTGAATCTCCGCCGCGAGCGCCTTGCCGCCAATCGCCCCGTAGGCCGGTCGCGCCCCCTGCGACACCGCCGCCAAATGGTCGTAAACCTCCGGCTCAAAACGGACCGCCCGCCCATCCCCGCCCGATTCGTTCGCCGTCAGCGCCGCCAAGAATTCCACCGGCACGGAGGAAAACATGCACGCCTTTCGCATCACCCCATCGGCGACCGCAAAAATTCGCTCCATCAGCGTCCGCTCGGCCCGCGACGACTGCGCCACCAGCGCCGCCTCCGCCGCCGTCAACTGACTATCGCTCGGAGCTTCAACCGGGCTCGCCGGCTCGCTCGAACCCGCCACATTCGCGCTCGCTGGCTTGCCGGACGTCGAATTGACCGCCTTTGGCTCGTCGTTGCCGCCCGCCACGCCCGTCGAAGTCAAGCCACTCGCCGCCATCGTCCCCTCCGCTTCCCACGGCACCAAGGCGCCAGCTTCCCCGCCCGAACCGGCGAATCGCCGCGCCCTTAACTTCATTCCCGACCGCCGCGCCACGCCGGGCCGAGCGATTGCAGCGGGCCATCCAACTGCCAGCGAAAGAACGGTCGCCGCGCCTAAGCCCTGCCAGCCTTTCCCGCGTCCGCCACCCGTTTCTCCGCTCCGCCGCTCCGGGCCCCACGCACACGTGAGCCGTCACCCGCTCGTTCGCGGCCGCGGCGAACAACTTGCCCCGCCCAACAGCCGCCGCGCCCGACCGCCGCGCTTCCCCTCACCTCTCAACGACCAGGCAAAGTGGCCTGACCGTGCGGCTCTCCAACCCACGCCTGCGCGAGCCGTCATCTGCCGGCCCCACCAGCGCCCTTCACCGTCGCCTCAACTGCCCCGCTCGCTTCCCTCAACTCACATAAGCTAGTGTCCCGAGTCGTAAGAAGGATGAATAATTCCGGGCCGTCCGGCCTCCGGCAAGTCCTTTGCGATCTTTGCGCCTTGGCGTGAAACAGGCTTTTAGTTGTTCATCGAACCTCTGACTCAGGACACTAGGCAACGTGGCTTGCCCTCGCTGCCCTCCAACCCGCGCCTGCGCGAGCCGTCATCTGCCGGCCCCGCCAGCGCCCTTCGGCCGTCGCCTCAACTGCCCCGCTCGCTTCCCTCAACTCACATAGCTAGGGTAGCAGGCCAAAATGGGACGATTGGGACGTTTGGGACAGTTTTTGGTGTGATTTTGTAAGGTGCTGATAATAAATGACTTATATTACTTATGAGGCCCTGCTGGGGTCAAATTTCGTGAGATTTTGTTTCTTTCGGTTACATCGTGTAACTTTTACATTGCCTTCGCATTATTCCTGTTTTTACCCGCCGATAGCCCTTAAAATACTCTCCCATGCGCGCCGTCATTCAAAGAGTCCTTCACGCTCGCGTTCGCGTCGGCCAACGCGTGGTCAGCGAAATTGGCCCCGGCTTGCTCATTTATCTCGCCATCGGTCGCAACGACACTTGCCGCGCCGCAGAAACCCTCGCCGCTAAAATCGCCAGCCTCCGAATCTTCAACGACGAGCACGGCAAAATGAATCGCTCTCTCATCGAATCCGATGGCGCTGCTTTAGTGGTGTCAGAATTCACCCTCTACGGCGATTGCCGCAAAGGTCGCAGACCGAATTACATGTTGGCCGCGCCTCACGCTCAAGCGCGCGAAATTTACGAATTTTTCGCTCGCGCCCTCGCATCCTGCGGCCTCAACGTTTCAACAGGAGAGTTCCACTCCATGATGGAAGTTGAATCGGTGAATGATGGTCCGGTGACGTTGCTTCTCGATTCCGATCGGCTCTTTTGACCTTCGCAACGCCGCTACAGGGTCTGTTGAACACCAGAATGACGGCCCAGGACTCGATTTTAAATGCCTGCTCCGCACTCGCCCCCATCGAATCTGGCGTGCCGAAATAACACCCGAACCTCTTCGCGCCAGTTCTCATTGATCCCCACTCGAATCACCTCTATGCTCGGATCAAAATACCGCAAAACGCTTTCGAGCGTTGAATGGAACCGAAACGCCGGCGCAACCAGATATAGCCGTGGCGCTGCCGTTTGCAACGCAATTCCAGGAAAATAGCCATACTTTTGCAAGGTGCCGAGCTTTGCCAAATGGGCCACGCGCATCCAATAGTCAAGCGCCTGAAACGGCAAATTAATTCCCTCCTCCAACTTCAGCTCCACCACGGCCAATCGCCCGTGGCGGCTAACGCTCAGGATGTCAATCACGCCGCGGTCATAACCCGTGAAAGAAGGCACCTGCGAATAGACAAATTGCGGAGAAAGTTCCGGATCAACCTTGGTGATGTCGTCAACCAGGATACTCTCGAGCCAACGCTCGCCCTGAAGCCGGTAAAATTCGTCCTCGTGGTTTGTATTCCGAGCCGTCCGCCGATCAAGACTCGCTCGAATAAAGGCAAGTAGCTTCGCGCGGTCTCGCGGATGGTACTCGCGAACATGCCCTTCCAAACCATAAAGAAGACGGGGTGAAAGGTCGCCCTCCACCCGAGCGATTTCAAGGCCAGCCACGCGAATAGACAACGCGTTGCCGTTAGATTCGGGGACAAGGCAGATGCGGTCGAATAAATCCTCTAAAATCTCCCTCAACCATCCGTGATGCCGATTCAGCAAAAGCACGCCCTTCCGCCGGCCGACTAACCTCACCTCGAGTTCGGTGCAATTGTCAATGTTCACCTGACGCGGATTCGCCTCGCCAGGCCTCCACTCAAAAAGTTCCAACTTCGCTGCTCGGAGCCACCTAGCCCGCAACCGGTTTCGCTCAACTGCCTCTTTCGGCATAAACAGCCTCAGCCCGGGAACAATTACGGATTCGCCGTGATTTCTCACCCAATCGAGCCAGATCAATCCAAAAGCCAGCATGCTGTCCGGCGCAGCCGACGCCTCGCCTTCGTCCAATCCCATAACGGCCCACGCCGTTTGCCCTCGGCGGAGCAACCCGCGCGCGTACCACGTCGAAAATGAAAACTCACGGTCTGAACGGTGACTCACCCGCTCCAGCTTCCATCCAGGGTAATGTCGTGCCAGCATCGCAACGAGTTCCCGAGAGAATTCGCCGCGGCTCCTCGTTCGACGACGGTCGGCTGGAGCAGGTGCCTGCTCGCAAAATTCTAAGGTGGTCGTTCGGCCAGTTCGCGACGATTGGCTAAAAACACCAATGCGCGCAGCATCCCGATAGGCAAGTTCCTCAATTCGCCGGCAAACACTCCGCGAGGCATTCCACGCCTCAAAAATCAGCTTCCCAAATTGAATGGAAATCCGCCACTCGACCGCAGAAAGGTCAAATAGTTCTTCTTCATCTTCCACGACGACAGGATGGGCAAGCGAGCGGATAAAGCCTTCCAATTCACGCCCAAGCTCTGCAAGCCCTTTTCGATCCTTGGCCGTCCTCATGACAGGCCATTATACCGAACCTCGACCAACGGCATTATCCGCGCATCAACCTCTTCCCCCACGTCGCCCCCGTTCCTTCACGGGCCACGCGGGCGATCTGATCATCGCCACCGGCAGCGTGGACAACACGGGCACGTACGTCTTTGAGGTTGAGCCGGAGGGCGTCAGCCCCACCGACTCCAAGCAAGTCGCCTACTGGACCACGGCCAACGGCTTTGACACGATGTATTCGCTCTGGAACCCGACCGCCCAGGCCGAAGACCTGACGGTGACGTTTTATTATGGCGACGGTTCGGGCAGCTACGTCTTGCCCGTGCATCTGGCCGCGAACGGTTCTACAATGATTGACGTGATGATGCTGATCGAAAGCGGCCAGCCGGACGCGAACGGCCACATGTTTCCGATGACGGAAACCGCAGGCAGCGCGATCATTCGCAATACGGTAGCTGGAAACGTGAAGACAGTTTCTGGAACGAGCCTGCCGGCTCCAATGACGCTGGTGGCGGCAGGCGGAACGTTCAACGTTGAGACGGCCACCTGCGGCGTGACCTGCATTACCTGCTCCGGCTACTCCAACCCGGCAGTCACGCCCAACCCTGTCTTGTGCCCGGTCGGTGACAGCATGCAACTCACCTTCGAAGCGACGGATTCCAACGGCGATGTCGTGTACCCCTCGGCTACCTGGTCAAGCACCGACACATCGGTGATGACGGTGAACTCAAACGGATTAGCCACGGCCATCATGCCGGGAGCGTGCTCCATCATAGCGACGTTCAGCACGACCGTCGAAATCAGCACGGGACAGTATTGCAGCG
Source organism: Acidobacteriota bacterium (assembly GCA_021838785.1). Classification (GTDB taxonomy): domain Bacteria; phylum Acidobacteriota; class Terriglobia; order UBA7540; family UBA7540; genus JAKCCV01. The sequence continues at coordinate 205,394 of JAKCCV010000001.1, forward strand.
GTACGGACCCGGTCTGCCCCACGGGCCAACCCAGCGCCGGCTCCAATGCCACGGTCGGCAATGTCGTGATCACCTCCGTTGACCTGCCCTCGGACCAGGTGAGTGTCACGCTGAGCACCGGCTCAGCGACCGCCAGTGGGACTCTGACGGTAACTTGGAACGGGCCGAGCGGCAACGCCGACATCGCCGATCAGACGGAAGGCCCCGGCGGCTACACCTTCAATCCCAGCCTCGGCGGGCTGGTGACGGGCCAGTATAGCGGGGTCTCGGCCACATGGAGGGTTGACGACGTAAACGACAGCACCAGCTACAGCGACAGCTTTAATGTGCTGGGAACCTATTTGAACACACAGTACAATACGCCCGCCGAATCGCAGTGCACAGGCAGCTCCGCCACGGCCTACCTGACCACCGGGCCGACCGCGTGCCCCTGGTCAACGGTTAGCCTGATAAGCGCGTTCATAGGCCAAGCCTGGGAGAACGGAAGCGGGGCGACCAACAACTACGGGTTAATTCAGGAATACCTGGCCGGATGCAGCGCCCCACCCGGAGGGAACATGAACTACTTCCGAGAGGTAAGCTTGATTCAGCCAGCCTGCGCTGGGGGCTCCCTGAGCAACACGACGGTCGCCATCAACGCATCGAACGCGAGCCTTCAGTGCGGGGACCAAGTGCTGATCGTCGGGCTGGGGTCTGGCCTCGGGACGGTCAAGGAGGTGACCGATCATGGGGGAGGCCTCTCACTGACGCAGCTAGATAATTACAACACCAGTGGGGCGTGCTCCACGACGGCATTGCCCAGCTTCGGAAACCTGCAGACGATCAGAATCAACCGATAGGGGTCCGTCACGAGTGGCCCCGTAAGAGGATGGGATGCTCACGAGGCGGCGACGAGACCGAGGGGGGGCATTCATGGTGTCCCTATGCAGGGCCGCGCTCGTTGGAGCGGCAGTATTGCTGGGCCCAGCCTCATGGAGCGTGCGGGCACGCTTGTCCGCCGCGTCGCCCCGATGGGCCGTCTCCCTCGAACGCGCCAGGCCGTGCCCGGTCTGCCCGGCTGGCGTGTCATTTGAGTTCAGCGTAACGGATAGGCTCACGGGCACGGTGAGCCGGTTTACCCTCGCCAACGCGATGTCAGGAGTGACCGAGATAAGGGTCCCTCGCGGCGGCAACACTGCCGCTCTTGTGGAAAGGTCTCAGGAGGGATGGGCGTTTGTAACCGTCGTCGCGCTGCCCTCAGGCAGGGTCAGGGACGCCTTCCTCTGCGTATGGCCGAGTTTTTCGCCGGGCGACCGCTTCATGGCCTTCCGCAAGTGGTTTCCGGCGCACCTGCCTCCCGAGGTGCACTTCAGTGACGAATATCTGATCTACGATCTGATGAAGGGACCGTTGGAAAACCGGGCGCCGGGGCCGGGGTGCCCCTGCGGGCCGGGCTTCGTACTCTACCCACCAGGCGCCTTGAACGGGACCGGGCCGAACATTGTCCGCGGTCGAGGTTCCGGGCGGGCCCATCGCATCGCCTCCACAAGCTTCTTCTGGCTGGGGGCCGACACGGTGGCGTTTGTTGACCGGTATAGAGGTGTCAACCGCTTAATTGTCGCCGATCTCAGGCGAGGAGTTCGAGACCCGCGCGTAAACGCCGTCCCCCTGGCAGCGTCTGGGCTGGTTGACTTCACCACGTGCGCGGAGAAAGTTGCGCCGTCAGACCTCGCGAGGTGGCAGAGGGACCCGGCCCTGCTCATCTTCGCGAAATCCATAAGGGAACTTCGGGGACAGCCTCCGGTGGTCCAGGTCGACCTGTTCCCGAACCCTTGCCTCGCGAGTTCGGTCGTGGATGTCCGCGCACCGTGGCTTGTTCGCTCCAGGCGGCCTTCCCACGCGCGGTCCCCATAGAGCTGAGCATCCCGGCCGTCGCATTGGGTCGTTAGAAGCTTCCGCAAATTGGCTTGAATAGCCTGTGCGGATGAGGTGGCAAAGACCGTGACCGACCGATCCGGCGACTGCACGGGGCAGCGCATGTGGACGACTACAATACGAGTAACGCGTGCGAGCCCGGGAGCATGGGCAGCCTTGGCAATTTTCAGACGATTCGGATCAACCGGTAGCGTGCCGGCGAGAGCACGTCCCGGCACGGGTAGCCTATGAACCTGCGTCCCATGATCCTCGGCGTGTCCTTACTAGCGAGTTCGGCGCTTCTGCAGCCGTGCCGAGTCACAGCTCTTCCTGAGGGCGGAGCCGCTATGGGCCCGGGGTGCTCGGCCAGCTGGAATCGCGCGTACATATCGCCGTTCGGTACAAAATACCAACGGCACGTGTCGGCTCGCTCCAAGTGGTGGGACGTGACACTGCATCGTTGGAGTGCTTGCCCGGGAGAGGCGGTGAGCCACGAGTGCTTCCACTTCAGGGCCGTTGGGAGATCCACGGGGGAGCAGGTTCGGTTCGAGATCAAAAACGAGACCGCAATGGTTGATGCCATCACGCTCGTGGGGCGCTCCCGTGCGGCCATACTGGGGCGCGTCTCCGCAAACGTCGCCGTTGTCAGCGTGGTGGACCTCGCCGCTGGGAGAGTGGCCGATAGGTTTGTTTGCCTCTCTCCCCAGATTTCACCGAGAGGGAGGTTCGTGGCCTTCGTTAAATGGTCCTCGCGCGAACTCCCCCCACACCTTTCGGTTAGTGACGAATATTTGGCCTACGACCTGAGCCGTACGCCAGGCTACAATCGCACCCCCGCTGGCCGGGGCCCGTCGGATATCTACGACGCGGGGTGGCCCATGTACCCGCCCGGGGCCGCAAACGCGCCCTTGGACAACGTCGTCCAGCGGACGGCCGTCGCGAGCGCGCACGTGATGTCGTCGGATGGATTTTGGTGGCTTGGCGCGGCCAGGGTAGCTTTCGCGGACACCTTCGAGGGGACCGTGTCTCTCGTGGTGGCAGACCTCGCCAGCGGGATCCGACACCCGGCGGTCTCCGTCACCTCGCTCATGGGGCTGGGCGTTCTCAATCCGGCCAAGTGCAGTAACTTATCGCCCGCCGCCTTCTTCGTCAAAGACATTTCCCGGATTAAGGGCAATCCAAACCGGGTCTGCCTGCTATTCAGGACATGGGAGCCAGCATGTCTCGCCCGGAGATCGGCCGTGGTTGAGCTTTCGAAAGCCACAGGGCCCGCGGCGACGGGTACACTTCCCCGTTGACGCGGGCTGCAGGCAGCGCGATCATTCGGAATACGGTGGCTGGAAACGTAAAGACAGTTTCTGGAACGAGTCTGCCGGCTCCAATGACGCTGGTGGCGGCGGGCGGAACGTTCAATGTTGAGACGGCCACCTGCGGCGTGACCTGCATTACCTGCTCCGGCTACTCCAACCCGGCAGTCACGCCCAACCCTGTCCTGTGCCCGGTCGGTGACAGCATGCAACTCACCTTCGAAGCGACGGATTCCAACGGCGACGTAGTCAGCCTTCCGGCCAACTGGGCCAGCTCGGATACGACGGTGATGACCGTGGGCGAGACCACGGGCATAGTGACGGGCTTGGAGGCAGGCACGCCGACCATAACCGCGCAGTCCTCCACCCCGATCATCGTCAACACCGGGACGATCTGCTCCTCTGTCGACCCCAGTTGCCAGTACGCCCAGCCGAGCGCCGGCGCCAACGCCGAGACGATGGACTTCTCCATCTGGCTCGACAACCGCAATGTAGACTGCACCGGGCAGACGGAGAGTTACCAGAAGTTCCAAGCGACCCCCTCTTCAACGAACCTGAACATTTCGGCCTCCGGGTCGTCGTGTAAGGTGACGGGTACGACGGGCAACATAGATCTGGACGCAAAGAACCCCACCAGCTTTAGCGTTGTTACCGGCATCGGGGAGTGCCAGGTTAATTTCTACGCCGGCCCGGCGCAGTCGAACGGGTACGCAGGGACGATCACGGTACAGATAACCGCGGCCTTCGCCGAAGGGCCAGGGACAGTCACCCATAGCTTTACCGGGAACATTGCATGTGGGAGCAGCCCATGACCGTCCAGCGGCCGCGCGGCCCTCTGCCGATTTTAGGGCACGGCCTGGTCTCGGCTGTCCTGGCGTGGTCCTCGTGTGTCGGGCTGGCGCACGCTGCCGTTCCGAGCTGGGTCGCAACGCCCCTCAAGGTTGAGCCGGGGCCCGGCATCGACAGCGGATGGAGGGTCGAGCGGGCGAGCGTGACCGAGAACTTCCGCCAGATCGAGGTCGAGGTAACGGTTGAGAGCGTCGCGCCCGCTCCGATTGAGACGGCCACGTTCTACGGCGAATTGTACGACGGCTCCGGCCGCCTCTGCTTCACGGCGCTGTTCAGCCTGACGACCAACACCCAAAGGCTTAAGGGGCCGATCCTCCCGGGCCAGGCGAGGACGTTGTATTCGAGCAGCGTCTTCCTCGCCAGCGCGACCCAGCCGCGGCTCATGCGGTTTTATTTAACTCACCAGTACCCGCCACCGGGGTCGGTCCTGGGGAGGGAGGTCGCGCCGCGTGTGTGGTCTCCCGCCGCTTTGAGCCCCATCTCACTTTATCCCTCGGGACAGTGGGACCGACTGTGCCTTGGAGGGACTGGGGTCTCAAGCTCCGCGCCCCTGGTGGACGTGGCCCTGGGTCTGGCTGATGTCGGGCCGACCGGCAAGCTGGAGCACTTCCAAGTCCTCGACGCCCTTGGTACCTGGCCGTTCGCTGCATGGACTGAGGTGTTCATGTCGCGCGTGCGCTTCAGGCCCGCACGCCTGGGAGGCAGGCCAACCGCCGCAAAGACGCTGGTCCTCTTCCGGGTCGTCCTACGAGAATGGAATAAGGGGGATGCACCCTACTTGCCGAGGTCAAGCGCGTGGGTCAAGTCCTACACGCAGTCGTTCCCCGGCGGCCAAGTTCCCGTGATAGACGTTATCCAGCTTAACCGCCCTCCGCAAACAGCGCCCCCTGGAGCTTCGAACGGCTCGGCGCCGTGTTTCGAAGACGACTTCACCCCGTACTGGTCGCAGGGCATAAGCAGGTAGGCCGGGCCGGAGGACGTTCTGCCGGTGCATCTGAATGGTTCTACAATGATTGACGTGATGATGCTGATCGAAAGCGGCCAGCCGGACGCGAACGGCCACACGTTCCCGATGACCGAGACCGCAGGCAGCGCAATCATTCGGAATACGGTGGCCGGAAACGTAAAGACAGCTTCGGGAACGAGTCTGCCGGCTCCAATGACGCTGGTGGCGGCGGGCGGAACGTTCAATGTTGAGACGGCCACCTGCGGCGTGACCTGCATTACCTGCTCCGGCTACTCCAACCCGGCGGTCACGCCCAACCCTGACCTGTGCCCGGTCGGTGACAGCATGCAACTCACCTTCGAAGCGACGGATTCCAACGGCGATGTCGTGTACCCCTCGGCCACCTGGTCAAGCACCGACACGTTGGTAATGACGGTGAACGCGGCGGGGGATTTGGTCGTGGACGCGCATATGGCGAACGAAGGCGATGGTTGGAGTGGCTCCGGCGCGAACCCGTGGCATCTCGACGCCACGACCGACTCGGTTTTGTTCCTGACGAATGAAAGCAATCAGCCGGCCCGCGTCGGGCTTTCCATCACCGCCGAGAATGTGCATTACTATTTGACCTCGCTCGAACTTGCGCCCTACGAAACGCGGGCCATCAGCATTCGCCAACTCCGCGACGCGCAGGTGGCTGACTTCAAGGGCAACAAGATTCCTCCCAACGCCACGGACGGCTCGGTCAATTGGGTTAGAATAGACGATGTTCCCATGAGCGGCCGCTTAATGGTCATCCGCCGGGGCCAAGGCACCGTATCGAGCTACGATTGTTGCACATGCGTCTGTCCACTGAGCTTTACGACGGTCACGGTGACCCCGTCGCCGAGCTTTGACACGCTGGCTGGCGGGACGACGGCTTGTACCTGCACGGCCGACTACTATAGCTGCAACAGCACCCCCTACTATTACGATGAGACCGTGGGTGCCAGCTGGAGCTCCAGCGACACCAGCGTGGCGACCATGGACGGCAGCGTCAATGGCCAAGTCGACGCGGTGGCCGCGGGCAGCGCCACCATCCAGGCCGCTTACAGCGGCGACCAGTGGTACTACTACTCGCCCCAAGCCCGCTGCGTCTCCAACTTGATCCACGCCACCGGCAGCAACACCGCCAACGTCTGCGGGCTATCCATTTCCAGCCCCGCCGCCAACGCCGTGTACAGCCTGGGCGGGGCGAACTACAACCAGGCGACCGTGCCCCTGGAGGCGGATTCCTCCTGCTCCGGCGCAGCGAGCTGGACGCTCAACTTTACCTATACGCCCAAGACCGGCGGTCCGTTCACCGCATCGCCGACCACTTCCACGACGATCAACCAAAGCACGAACTACACCACGAACGTCGGTCAGGGTGGACAGGTGAACGCTCAGGCGTCGGCCACGCTAGACGGGCAGGCGTTCAACGCCTCGGTCACGTTCTACGTGCTCGGGCCCAGCGGCGGCATTCCGAACTCGACCATCAGCGCGCGGCTCTACGGCCTCTACTCGGGAACCACGTCGGGCCTGTTGACGGGCATCGCCATGCACGAGAGCCACTACGCGCAGTTCTACAACTATTCCGAAATGGGCTTTACCGGCCTGTGGCCGCAAGGGAACCGGGTGGGCACGCTCGACCTCTTCGTGGGGTTAATGCAGATTCCAAACAATATGCCCGACGGCTTCGACTGGCTGACCAACACTCAGGGCGGCGCAAATACCTTTCAGGACAAGCTGAGTGCCGTAGCCAGTTGGGTGGCGGGCTTGCAGAAGCAATATCCGAGCCTGCCCAATCTGAGCGGTACGCAGCAGGAGGACAACGCGCTGGTGCTGTACGGGGGCTACGACGCGTTGGATTATCCGGCCAAGTATTACATCTGGCAGCCGAATAGCAGCGACAACGGATGGGTTGAAGACACTAGCAGCCCGGCTTACGCTTATGTTTATGCGCAGGCCACTACGAACCAACAAGCTGGGGTTCGCAATGAAATTCAGGCGCAGTAGGCCGGAACTAGTCTGGTTCACCGCAGCGGCCCTCCTCGCGTGCGCGGCGCGGGCGGCCTCAGCGGCACCGTATCGGTTCTACGCCAGCCCGCCGTTCGCTTGGCCCGTAACGGCGCGGGGCGCGTGGGCCGCGAACCAGAGGGTGACCAAGGCGGCGCTGAACGCCTTTCTTCCGCAGCCGATAATCCGTGACTTTCGCTTCGCGCAGCTTGGCCCCGGCGAGATTTGCCTTATCGAAGCCTGGCAGGGTCGCGGGGCGCACCAGATGGAGGTGGTGTGTCCGGCGAGGGGAGGCGGCTACTGGGACACCTCGCTGCCGTACTACGCGCCCGTCCCGCTGGCTTGGTGCGTCACCGAGCTCAAGGGCGACGGGAACTCTGAGGTTATCTCGTCAGAGGGGGACGGCTCACCATACAGCCCACCGCTGTACTGGTACACGATCTACAGCTTCAAGAAGGGTGTGCCGCTGGACGTCAGCAGCGCGTTCCCGGGCTTCTATCGGGCGGTCCTGCTGGCGCAAGTCTCCGCAGCGGACTACCTGCTCAAGCCCCCGTTCGCCGCCGAGCCCCTGTCCCCTGCGGCGCGCTACCTCAAAATGGGCCTGCAGTTTATGGTGCTGAAGTACAAGCGTCGAGTCCTGGGCCAGAAAAAGGCGGGCCTGCGCCACGGACTCGCGTGGATCAAATCCCCGTACACGGATGTGCAGGGTCTAGGGTTTAGCACGCTGGCTGACATCAGCGACCCGCGCTCCATAGCGGCGCTTCGACGGCTGGGGGCAAGGACGCAAAACCAGGGGACGTGCGTGGCCGTCGTCAACGCGCTGGCGCGCCTCGAGGGGCGTGCGCCCCGCGGCATCGTCGGCGATCCAGCGGACGTGAAGAAGATCCTAAAATGCGACTCAATGAAGCCATCCGCGCCGTGCCTGCTCCAACAGGGATGCGTCGTCCCGGCCCAAAGACCCTATTGATACAGCGGGCCGCCGCGGACAATGATTGCCCAAGTCCCGCCACGGCAGGATGAACTCGGCGGGGGATTTGGTCGTGGACGCGCATATGGCCAACGAAGGCGATGGTTGGAGTGGCTCCGGCGCGAACCCGTGGCATCTCGACGCCACGACCGACTCGGTTTTGTTCCTGACGAATGAAAGCAATCAGCCGGCCCGCGTCGGGGCCAGGGAGTTCCGTCAATTCTTCCCATCGCGGCATGGCATCTGAACAACCCCAATGACGCTGATGGTGCCTACCCGTAAACCGAGACGTCTCAGAGCGACGACGATATTCACGATTGAGTCGCCCGGCGACCGATCACCGAACCACCCACGGCTCGAGGCCATTCTACCAGCTTACGGGAAACCCCTCGGGTCGGTTCTCAGTCGAGGGCGACCGGCCCGGCTTGACGGTAGGATTGTTCGGCCGCCAGGGCCACGGCCAGCGCCTGACGACCATCCTTGCCATTGACCCGCACCGGCGCATCAGATCGAATGGAGCGCACAAAGTCGCGCAGCTCGGCCAAGTAGGCGTCGGCAAAGCGGACGAGCCAGTGCTCCACCACATCGTGCGCAATGCCCGTTGAGGTCAAAACCTGAAGAGGAGTCTGCTGGAGATAGCCGACCTGCACAGCGCCTCGCGTCCCCAAAATCTCCGTGCGAATGTCGTAACCGTAGCTCGATTTACGAAACGCCTCAATGTTGCCGATCCCGCCGCGCGCGAACCGGAGATTCACCAAGGCGGCGTCCACATCGCCAAAGGGAGCCAGCTCTGGGCAGGCCAGTACCCCCGCGTACGCGTGCACCGCGGCCACTTCGTCGCTCATCATCCAGCGCGCCAAATCAAAGTCGTGAATGGCCGCATCGCTGAACAAGGTGCCGTTAATCCCGGCTTCAAAGAAGCTGACCGGCGGCGGCTGCCGGTCGCGCCCGACCGACTTGAATATCACCGGCTCGCCAATCTCCCCCGCTTCAATCCGCCGGAAAGCAGCGGCGTAGCCAGGGTCATAGCGCCGCATAAATCCAATTTGAAGCTGGACGCCGGCAGCGCCGACAGCCGCCAACGCCAGGTCGGACTGAGCGAGGCTGAGTGCCAGTGGCTTCTCGCAGAAGATGTGCTTGCCGGCCCGAGCCAGAGCCTCGATCTGCTCGGCATGAAACTTGGATGGAGTGGCAATGACGACGGCTTGAATGTCCTTGCGATGGAGGATCTCGTCGAGGCGATCGGTAGCCTGCTCGACTTCAAGGTCCGCAGCAACTTCGAGGGAGCGGGAACGGCTGGAGTCACACACCGCGAGGAGCTGTGCTTCCGGCACGTGGCGGCGCAAATTCTCGGCGTGTCGCCGCCCAAGCATTCCAACACCCACCACGGCCACGCCCAACCTTGCCTGCACGGTGCCTCCTGTCCGCTTAATTTCTAACCGCTTAGGTTGCGCTGGTATCTTAAAACGCTCGCCGCCCTTTATCCAAGAAATTTCTGCTGGGCCGAGCCTCCCACTACGAAAACCTTGTGCGCTTCCACAAGAGCCAACCGCTGCCGACCAGGAACACCAGCATCAAAAGCACTAAACCAAGCATCCAGCCTTGCCGCAAGTGGAGCGCAGGAACCTGAGCGTTGGCCCCCAGCCACAAGAAAATCCCGCCGGCAGCCGCGACCACCACTGCATCCCACCCTCGGTGCGACGGCGCCGCGCGCGCCACCACGTCTTCACCCTGCTGGGCGGCTTGGGCATCTTCCAAACTAATTCCGTAGCGATGGCACTCGCGCGCGATGGCCTGTTGGGTGGAAACTTGTTCTCCCTCGGGGGCCGCGGCGCTGCTGATGGCAGCCGCACCCAGAATCATCGCCACCGAACCGGCGACGACCATCATCAGCGTTAACCTGCCGTGTCCGGCGAATTCGCTGAAGACCAACGCACCCCAGGCAAGTCCCCAAAGTTGGTTGGTATTGGAAAGGGGCACGCCGCGTCCGATCCCGATATATTTGGCGGCATAGTTCTGGAAGAGATCGCCGACCACCCAGCAGAATCCCCCCAGGAAGAGCCAAAATAGAGCGGGTCGAGCCTCCCGCAGTTGGGCAACCACCGAGGCGGCACCGCCGCTGAAGGCGATCGCCAACGCCGACATCGTGATCACCTCGCCCACGGTGAAAACGGTGACGAACGAGATGGGGTTCATGCCGCTCAGATAGGCTTTACGGTAAGGAATATACATCGTCCCGAACATCAGTCCAGCGCCCACGGCGGCCGCGATTCCAGAAAGGGCGCGATGGGGCGAGGTGGAGGCTTCATGGGAAGAGGCGTAGGCCAGGACGACGGCTCCTCCCAGAATAGCAATCGCGCCACCAACGACCTTCACAGCCGTCTCGGTTCCGGCCCCGCGCAACTCCCGGAAGAAAAACCATCCCCAGAAAACCCCTACCAGGCTGTTGACATTCCAGAGCGGAAACGCGATTGAAAGGCCAATGTCGCGCACCGCGAACACGGTCAGCGTGTTGCCCACCGCCCAGAGTGCACCAGCCAATACAGCCCACACCATCAGGTAGGATTTCTGGCGAAGATCGGCGAAGACGTAACCCGTCCCTTTCAAAACGGTCGGCAGCGTCCACCGAGCCACGAACACGCCGGCCACCATGGCGAGGGAAACGAGGAAGGGCGAAAGGCCGACGGTCACCAGCTTGGTGGGCGCTTCCGCGCCTGCCAACCAAGCCCCCGCCGCCAGTCCGCAGACCACCCCCAGCTCGTGCAAGGATTGAGCCGTATTGACTGGACGTTGTTCCACCGATGCTCGCAGTGGCGTTGGCCCCTCAATGAAGATAAATCAGCAGCAGGATTCCGAGTGCCAGCACCGCCACGGGAACCCAGAATTGACTGTCTGTGAAAATAGCTCGAGTCGTGGAGGATGGCACACTCTCTTTGAGCTTCTGCATAGGCTCCGCGCTCCCTAAACCTTTCGACCCTCCCGTGAATTGATTGCCGCCCATAGGCATTTCATCTTACGCAAGAGGGCAGAAGAAGTGGCGCCGGACGTTAGCATGCCAGCGCCTCTGCCTCCCCCATTGAAGCCCACAGCCTCTATCGCCTCCCTGAGCGCCGTTTGCGGCCAACCTGAGCCCGGGCGCGATGCGATGGACGGTTGCGCGGCCGAGGATTGAATCCAGCGGGCGGATGGGTCCCCGCGCCGGGCACGCGAACGGGCATGACGCCGGTCTGGCGGCAGGTCATGGCGGGTGGAAAATGGTCCACGATGGCGTTGGGAATTTCCGCCGTTGAGGCAGGGATGGGCGGCCGCCGGCCCGCCAGCCGCGCCGGATCAAATCCTCCCAGCAAATTCGTCAGGCGCGGATTGGCGTCGCGCGGGCCTTCGGGAAGATACGGCTTTTCATCCGGCAACGAGGCCAGCGGCGGAAGGCCGAATAAAACGTCGAGAAATTTGGCAAACGAAGCATGATCGCCGGGAGCGGAGACGATGGCTCCCGACTTGGCATATGGAGAAATCAGAATCAACGGAATCCGGGGGCCGTCCCCGCAAGGATGGCCGTCGGGGCAGCGTTCAAATTGTGGCGGTGGAACGTGATCGTAAAAGCCGCCGGGATCGTCCCAAAAGATAATGATGACCGAACTCGGCCAGTACGGGCTGTGCGCAATCAGGTTGACATAGTGCGCCACAAAGGATTCGGCAATTTGGGAGTCGGAAGAGGCTGGATGGTCGTCGTCACCGCTGTAGTGCGCCTGGACCCATGGGCTAGGGTTGGCGGGCTTCCAGCCAAAAGGATTCCCGCCGCCACCCTTAATGAAATCCACGCTCCGCGGCGGCAGGCGACGCTGCTGGATGACCCTCGAGAAATCGCTCAAGCCATGAACGCCGCTCCAGATCGGGGCGTTCAAACGGATGTAGCCGAAGTATTGCGGCGCGTTGTGGTGCGGAACATAACCGGGGTGGTAGTTGCCCTGGCCGTTCCCAAAGCCTTGCTGATACCACCCCCAAGGAATGGCGCGGCGGTCTAGCTTGGCGAGTTCTGTGATGTCCTGCTTGACCCCGGCATTGTCCCTTTTGGCCAAGGTGGCTTTTTTGCCAAGCAACGTCAATAGGACCGTGGCATAGGTTTGGTCCAAGGCAGGATGTCGGGGCACTCGGCCGCTGGCATAAGGGCCCCACGGGGGATTATGGTCATTCACAATCGGCTCGCCCACCCCTTTATCGTCAGGGGCAACCGCTTGGTTGGGGTTTCGCGCCCACTGCGTCTGCCCGGTCTGCGCAGCAATCAAGTCAATGTTGCCCGGCGTCGAAGGGCCGTACATCCCCTCAAAAATGTGGTCGTAAAGAGCGAAATGATGAGCGTAAAACCAGAGGAAAGGGACCGTGTGGCAATCCTCAAAGGCCATGGTCAATAGGCCCATCTGGCGCGCATATTGTGTGCTCCGGCCGTGCTGCTTCAACCCCAGTTCCTCGGCGGCCACGAAGCGATCCATGCGCCCATTGTCGGATTTGGCAATCAGCGATGGACGCGAGTGGTTGGGGCTGGCCACGTCAGGGGTTTCGAGGAAAAATGGCGTGACCCACGTGTGGCCGAGGGGGTCCCATTGACGAAAGCCGTGCTGGCGAGCTTCGGCGGTGGTGAGATTGTCTGCCCCCGGATAATCCCCAAAATAAAAGTCAAACGAACGATTCTCCTGATAAATCACAAATACATGCCGGATGCGCGCCCGCAGATGGGCAATCATTTGCGCCCGTGATTCGTTGCCGTGCCGACCGCTCGAGGCCCCCATCCTCATGCAGCCGAACATTAGCAGAATGGGGACCAGCATCACTCCGGATCTTCGACCTCCTCGCCTCCGCCCTTGGCCATGAATGTCTGTCATTCCTCGTCCTCCTTCTGTCACGGCTCCGGCAGTATACGCCAGGAGACCCTCTGTGCGGCACCCCTTACCACCAGAATGATTGGTAGTTGGCTCCAAGGGGTTTCGTTCCTGCCTGCCAATTTGGGACCGGCGAATCCTCTCGCCACGCAAGAGCTTCATGGCGCAGCACCTGACATGAATGGTTTATTGCGATAAGTGCTAGCCGTGGATATCGCCACTGTTCTCAATCGCAACTCCCCCGTCCGCACTCCTCAATCCGCTCCAGGGCGTGTAAACGACCCCGCCCGTGTAACCTGCGTACTGCCCGAGCACATTCTTCCGCACTTCCGCGCGCGCCGCCTGGAGCCCGAGGACCGCGAGCGGCACCAGATTGAAGCTGACACCAAAGCCGTTCGGTCCGAACGGTCCTCCTGGAGGCGGTGTGGCGAGGAAAGCACTCTGCTCAGGCGGCCGCCGCGGATATAGGCCTCAAATGTCTCCTTCGCAGGCTGAAAGCGAACGCCATAAATCTGAACGTTGGCGTCACTCGCCGCGCGGACGACCTCGACGGGCCCGGTTACGCTCCGGCGGCGGCCCGACCCATCAGAAAAGACGATGCTGACTCGACGGTCGGCACCCGGTTGATGCCCCAGCGTTGATGAACCTTCCGCCGCAACCTCGCGCCCCTCCGCCGCAGGGCGATCATACCTCTCACCCGTTGGGTACGGGGGGCGATTTTGGCGCTCGGATTTGCGACGGTGGGCGTGGTTGGTGCGGGGCTGGCCTGGTGGCTGGTCGTTGGGGGGATTTGTGTCTGCGACCAGGCCAAGGCCCCGCGTATTGGGCAATCGTCGGCTAAACTCAGTATTGATCAGGCAAAGGCCCGTCGCCGCTCATAGAGCGGCGCTACAGGAGCGGCGCTACAGGAGCGGCGCTACAGGGGCGGCCCGACAGACCATGCCGCCGGTTACACGTCGTAATACAGCGCGAACTCGTGCGGATGCGGGCGCAGGCGCACGGGGTCAACCTCCTTCTTCCGTTTGTAGGCTAGCCAAGTCTCGATCAGGTCCGGGGTAAACACATTGCCTTTCAGCAGAAAGTCGTGGTCCTTTTCGAGGGCCGCGAGCGTCTCATCCAGGCTGCCGGGGGTGGACTTGACTTTGGCCTTTTCCGACGGAGAAAGTTCGTAAAGGTCCTTGTCAATCGGAGAAGGCGGTTGGAGCTTCCTCTCGATGCCGTCCAAGCCTGCCATCAGCATGGCGCTGAGCGCGAGGTAGGGATTGGCGGAGGGATCGGGCGAGCGGAACTCGATGCGCTTGGATTTTTCGCTGCGCGAATAGACCGGAATGCGGACGCAGGCGCTACGATTCCGCTGGGAATACATCAGGTTGATGGGCGCTTCGTAGCCCGGCACGAGTCGGCGGTAAGAATTGGTGGTGGGCGCGCAGAAGGCCAAAAGCGCCGGCGCGTGAGCCAGCAGGCCGCCGATATAGCGAATGGCCGTCTCGCTCAAGTCGGCGTAGCCGCCCTTTTTGTAGAAGAGGTTTTTCTTGTCGGACCACAGGCTCTGGTGAACGTGCATGCCGGAGCCGTTGTCCTGGAAAATCGGCTTGGGCATGAAGGTGACGGTCTTGCCGTGGCGGAGGGCCACGTTCTTGGTGATGTACTTGTACTTGAGCATGTTGTCGGCCATTTTCACCAACGTGTCGAAGCGAAGATCAATTTCCGTCTGCCCGGCGGTGCCGACTTCGTGATGGTGAACCTCGACCGGCACGCCGACTTTCTCGAGCGTCAGCATCATCTCCGAACGGATGTCTTGTAGGCTGTCCGTCGGAGGAACCGGGAAATAGCCTTCCTTGTATCGCGTCTTGTAGCCGAGGTTTTTGCTGCCGTTTTGGCCTTCTTTGCCGCTGTTCCAGAAACCTTCTTCGGAGTCAATGTGATAGTAGCCGTAGTTGTAAGACTGGTCGTAGCGGACGCTGTCCAGGATGTAAAATTCAGCTTCCGGACCGAAGTAAACCCGGTCGGCCTTGGTCGCCTTCTTGAGATGTTCTTCGGCTTTTTTGGCCACGTGCCGCGGGTCGCGCGTGTAGGCCGACTCATGGATCGGATCCCGGACATCACAGATGAGGCTGAGCGTCGGAACCGCCGTGAACGGATCCACGAAGGCACTGGCAGGATCCGGAACCAGCAGCATGTCGCTTTCGTGGATTTCCTGAAAGCCGCGAATGCTGGACCCGTCAAACCCGACGCCTTCGGAAAAAGCACTCTCGTCGAACTCCTTGGCGGAAACCGAGAAGTGCTGCCAGAGACCGGGAAGATCCACGAACTTGAGGTCCACCACCTGGATGCCCTTGTCCTTGATGAGCTTCATCACTTCGGTTGCGGTCATGTCTATCTTCATCCCCCTTCAACGTTGAATTATCAGGCGTGGAGCGCCTGGAAACTATCTTCACAGGGTGTCGCGCGCCGCGTTCGGGCCGCCGCGCAGCCGGGTCCCTCGGTTCAGAACACAAAGCCGGATTCAATCACACCCCGCAGTTGGCTCTTGTTAAGCCCCAACGGACCGAAAGCGTCGCCTGGGGTAATGTTCTGTGCCTCCACGAAGCCGACCTCTACGCGGAGGAAGAAGCGGTGCTTTTGATAGGTCGGCGTCAGGGTCAGCGACCACGCTGAACTCCCCGGCCCGTAGATCAAATTCACGGCGTTTTCGGCGACATTTCCCGAACTGGCGATGTATTCTCCGCGGCCGCACATCGAGAAACCGTTCTTGAAATTGTAGGTCAGCAGCAACGCGCCCCCGGTGGTCGAAGCCCCGTGCGCGATGCCGATCTGGGCGTTGGTGGGAACGTCCGTATATTGAAAGTACGGATTGATGACCCATGCCTTGTGCGTGTACGTGTAAATGACGTTGTAGATTTGAGAGTTGTTCTGCACAGGAGTCGCGAATGTGGTGAATTTTGTTTGCCCGAGGTTGCCCGCTCCCACGAAGGTGATGGAGTTGGCGGGATTGGGCGCGTAACTCAGCGATCCCGAGATCCACGTGTAACGGTTAGAATAAAATCCGTCGTTCCACGAAATAGAGCCGCTGAAGTGACCCCAGGAATCGTTGAGTTGCACGCCACGATTGACCGCGTTCTCCTGGTTCCATAAAATGCCGCGGGAGATGTTGACGTTCTCGAAGTCGAAGGTGGTCTCGGCTCCGATGAGCGTCGGCAGCGCGCCGATTTCCATCGAGAAATTGCTTTTGGCGCTCGGTTGAATCTTCAGGAACCCCTGGGGAAAGGGACCATAAAGCTGCTTGACCCAATCCGAGGTGGATAACGTGGGCAAGCCCAGGTCAGGAATGTTGTACGCTCCGGCTTGAATGAAGTACTGCCACCAGCCATTGTTCTTTTCGATAAAAACCTGGCCGTTGTCCAAATCCCATCGGCTGGCTTGATCTCCAGGAACCCAGTTGTTCTGGACGACGCCAATACCGCTCACCACGCCTCCCACGTTCACCTTGCCGAGCGGTCCGGCGTTAAACATCAGCAGGGAGGGCAGCGTCAGCGGCCCGCCCATCGAGGGATAGGGCATGGGTTGCGGGCTCGGCGCGGCCGGCGCTGGGGTGGTGGTGATGGGCGCCGCCGAAGAGACACCCGCCGCCGGATTCGCAGTTGCTGGTGTTGATGTCGGACTCGCCGTGGGTGTTGTGGACGGGGCCGAATCCTGTCCATAGGCGCAAAGCGTCGCCGCCAAAAGCATTAGGAGAACCACTAGCCAAATTCGTTGTTGAAGCTTCATCGGATTGGTTGTCGCTTTCTCCCCCCGCCGACCCATGCAAAAAGAACTCACCAGCGTCTTCTCCAGATCCGTCACTGGCTACTTCACATTAAAGACAGGAACCTCAGCGGTCAAATGAATAGATTTTCTGGCAGGTATAAAGAATGGTTTGGCAACATTGAGGGATCAACGGCGCTCGTCCGTTGCATCCGTTGTTCGGCGCCAGGCGGGAGCGGTCGTGGGTTAGCGGATGGCGTGGCCAACGATAAGGTGATTATTCCTGGACAATCTCTGTGCCGGCCGGTGCGTGAAATTTGAAAGTGCCCGGCGGGATTGGCGGGTTACGCTTGATCTGATCAAAATGGAAGTCCATGCGACTGCCGTCCGTATAAGTGATGACGAGGCGCCGCAAGTTGAGACGCGGGTCGAATTCCATCAGGACTTCGCGGTAGCCGGCACGAGCGCCGCCCTTCGGAATTCCGAGGAGCACACGATCTTCCGCCGGATGAGGCAGCGCCTTGCCACCATCTTTAATCTTGGAAAAATATTTGTGGAGATGAAGGCGGGTTAGCAGCAAACGGAAGGGAACGCGATAATCTTCACTTTTTTTGACCGAGGACCGGTCAAGCTGGCCTTCGGAGGGGAGATAGAGCAAAACCTGCTTCCCATCGGAGAGGAACAGCTTTGGTTGAGGCTGAAGATAATCCCACCTCATGCGGCCGCCCCTGGCGAGCAGAACCGTTCCTGATTCGGTTCGGCGGCTGCCACCGGAAATGTAGGTCTGAACAAAATGGGCGCGCAAAGCGCGCACGCCGTTGTAACTGCGCTCCACTTTGCGGACAAGGCCCTTGAGAGGAAGCTGTGAGAAGCTTGGGCTCGCGCCCCGGGCCGTAGCAGCTGCCGGCAAAAATGCTAACAGCATGGCAAGTCGTAACCCGGAAGCAGCTCGCTTAGGGGCGATGGTCATGGTGAGCTTGCGCCTCCAGTTTTTCGACGGCGGTGAGCGCCACCGAGTTGCGCGGGTCGGTTTTAAGGCCGAGCTGATACTCCCGGAGAGCCGTCGCGGGGTCGCCGGAAGCTAGAGCCACTTTCGCCAGCGCAAAGTGCGCACGACTATCGAACGGATTCAGAGCAACCGCGCGCTGAAAATTCTGTTCGGCAGCGGCAAGATTCCCTTCGCGCAACTGAATTTCCCCCAGACCATAATAACCCTCCTCGTTACGTTGCGCGCTGAGGGAAGCCTGATACTGCTCCTTGGCCAGGCGTAACTTCCCTTCTTTGAGATAGATTTTGGCGAGGTCATTGTGAGTGGAGGGAAGAAAGGGCGACAAAATGGCAGCCGCCTCAAATTGCAACTCAGCTTGGGCAAGTTTGCCTTCCTTCTCATACACGTTGCCGAGGTTCGTGTGGGGGTCGGTGTAATTGGGCTTAAGATGCATGGCTTGACGAAAACAGCGCGCGGCTTTGCGATATCGTTTCTCGTTCGTGTAAAAGAGGCCCAGATTCGACCGAGCGATGGGATCATCGGGAGTGAGGTCCAAGATTAAGCGCCACTGTTCCGCCGAACGGGCAAACTCGCCCCGATTCCAATAAACAGTTCCCAAATTGTTGCGGATGTGAGTTGCCGTGGGAGAAACCTTCAAAGTCTCCGTATAAAGAACAATGTCATTTCGCCAGACTCGATTCCGTTTCACAATGCGCATGAAACAAAGCGCGGCCACGCTTGCAGAGGCGAAGGCCAGGCCCCACCGCGCCAGCGGGCGGCCTTGAAGCGCTTGCCAGAGGTGGGCTGCGAGCCATCCGAAACACCAGGCAAAGCCAACCGAGGGCAAGTACAGATACCTTTCCGCAAAGACGTTGCCGGCGAGCAACCGCGCGTCCAGCACCGGACTCAGCGTGACGAACATCCAAACCAGCCCGAAGGACACGATGCGCTCCCGCTTCCAGAGCTGCATAAAGACCACCGCCGAAATCAACAGGCCAAGCACGCCGGCCAGCACGCGGGGGTCCGACCAGGATGCGCTTTTGTGAAAGACGTAGTAGGCGCATAGATGAACCGGCCAAAGAAGCTTGCCGAGATATTTTCCCACCAAGGCGATTCCAGAAAGGAAAATCTGGGTTAATGTGAGGCTGCTCATCTGCTCTTGAGGTGCAAACGCCCCCAGAAATCGAACCCGGAGGAGCACGTAGGCCAAGTCCATCAGCCAAAGGGCCCCGTAGCGCGCGACCTTTTGGCTCCAGGAGGTTTGAGAGCGATCTTCACGGTAGAAATGCTCATAAACCGTGGCCAACAAGGGAAAGGTGAGGGATTGTTCCTTGGAAAGGAGGGTCAGCACAAAGCTGACCACCATGGCCAGTTCGATTTTCTCGGAGCGGCCTCCGCCTTTCGTTGGGAGCCAAAGAAACAGGGCAAACGTGAGGAGATAAAAAAACGTCACCTCCAGGTCCGTGACGGCGGCGATCCAGGCGACGGCCTCGGTGTGGATGGGGTGCAAGGCGAAAAGCACGGCGGCGATCAGCGCGGGCGCATCCTGGCGAAACAACCGACGAGCGACCCAGAAGACCAGCAGTGTCACCCCAACGTTTAGGAGTAAATTGACCAAATGGAAGGGATAGGCAATTGGCCCAAAAAGTTGATAACAGAAGAGGTAGCCGAGGGTCATCACGGGGCGATAATAGTTGGAAACACCCTGGGCTCCTGTAAACGACCACACATTGGTGGCGAATACCTTGGGCAGGTACCGCCAACTACGCAGGTAGGGATTAGCCAAGATTTGGCGCTTGTCGTCATAGACGAAACCGTTGAGCAGAGTGTTCAGATAAGGCAGCGCTGCCGCGGCAATGAGGAGGGCGAGGACGGCAGGGCGCATTGCCTCAGGCCGGTCGGAAGAGCGATTGACCTCGGCCGGCAACGACGGAGAACCTGGAGCGAATTCGGTCATGTCAGCTCTACGGGAGCGTTGCTCGCGCGGCACACGATGGTCCATGCACGCGTCGCGTAAACCATCAATTCAATGAGACGACACTCGAGCTGTGCACGGCGCGCGTCGAAATTACCCGAAGGTTGGAGCCTTTGAGCATCCATCGCCCCTCCCATCGTTTGATGTTGGATGAAGTCGGCCAACATACGGCTTCCCAGCCTAGGGCAGAAGGCTTAACTCGACCTTCGAGTGCGGCCCCAAGGTCACTTTGCCTTGCGGCGTCAGAACATATGGCACGCCGGTCGGATCTTTGGGAACGGAGGTCAGGTAGCCCGCCGTTATCATGTCCTCAAATGAGCGCGGCCAATGGCCCGTGGCCTGGCGGTAGCGCTCGACGAGCTGGTTGAGTTGAGATAGTTGCTGGGCGGCATCGAGGGCGATGAGATGCGCCACGGCGCTAGCACGCACATCCTTGCCTTGGGCTGTTTGATAGATTTCAGTCCAAAGTAACCGGGAGGTGCTCAACTCTCCGCCTCGAGCGGCTACCGCCGCCGCCATGGCCTTCATCCAGATATAAGCGCCGGGCCGTTCGCTCCCCGTCTCGAACGCGCGGGCTGCCATAGGATAATCTTTCAGATCCCAATAGTAGATGAACCCGAGGTCTTCCCACAGACGCCAATAGCTGGGGTTGGCGACGATACCGCGCCGAACAAGCTGTAAGGCAGCCTCCGGCTCGCCCGCGCCTTCCGGAGATTTCTCGGCCAGAAAAATCTCGCCAAACCGATAGGCAATCAGCAGATGCGGATCAAGGTCGGTCGCAATCCGCAATAGGTTGCCGAGAAGCGGATAGTGAGCGGCGTGAGCCAGGCGCCTTCGGCCGTAGTATTGCACGGCGCGCGTCCAGTAAAGATCAGCTAACAGACCGTTATAACCCAGGGACAATCGGCGAAGAAGGTGGCCCGAGGTGAAATAGAGATTTTCCGCGGTGGGTGGCAGCTTCTCCCGCTCCCGATTGATGGCCCGCTGCAACGGCCAGAGCGCAGCGAAGGCTCCCAAGATGAGAAGCGCGCAGAGCCGTCGAGCAACTTGGCCGGATTGCAGAGAGGATGATTCGGGCTTCAACGGAATTCCCTAGTTTCAAAAATCAATACCGACGCGCTGACCAGAATCGTGACGTAAAGCAGGGCATAGCAAGTATTGGCGGTAACGAGATAAGGTGGCGAGGGCAAGCCGTGGGCGGTTCGGGAAATCGTTTCGAAATTACTAAAGTTGGGCAAAAGGTACGACACGACGATGGTCACCTTCTGAAGCGTTGCGCTCCCGCTCTCCTGACCGAAACCGCGAATATCCGAAAGAAAATTGCCAATCACATATACACAAAATGCAAAGGTCGCCGAAAGAATCGGCGTGGAAAGGCAGGAGAAAAACAAAGCCACGCCCACCACAATGGCAAACTCGAGCAGGAGGAAGTAGATGCACTGCAGGGGAACCCAATCGGCAAGAACCAGATGTCGTTGGATGTAAAACAAGGCAGCGTAAAAGCCCACCGTCATGATGGCCGTGTTGATCGTGAGGGTTAACAGCAGCCCCAGATACTTCCCGATGATGAACTCAAATCGGGCCACGGGTTTTGAAAGAATGTTGTATATCGTTCGCCGCTCAATTTCCTTGGAAACCAAGCCAATCCCGATGAAAATAGCCATCAGCAACCCAAAGACGCTGATGGAACTCAGCCCCAGATTGACCAAAAACATTTGGCTTATACCCAGGGAGATGCTGCCAAACAACACCGCTGCCCCAATCAAGAGCAAGGCAAAGGCGACCAAATTGTAAAGAACCTTCTCACGAACTGACTCCTTGTACGTGTGAAGGGCAATCGTTTTGATTCTCGAGATCATACGGGTCCTCACGACCCCTTCGGCTCCGGCTCGCCGCGATGTTCGGCAGGGGTGCCCACCTGAGCCATGAAAAAGTCTTCGAGTGACATCCCTACGGGATTCAGGGAGATGAGTTTGGCACGGAGGCGAAGAACAACCTCCAGGCATCTTTCCACGTCGGATTCCCTTGGAAGGGTCACTCGCACTCGAGCGCCCGTTCGAACAGTGGAGGAGCAAAAAGGGGCCAGCGCATGGAGCACTTCATCCGTCGGGTTTTCCAGCACCATTTCGATGGCCGAGGCCCGCGACTGCAACAGGGTTCGCAGTTCGCCGCAGCCGTGCAACCGTCCTCGGTGCAGGACGGCCACTCGATCGCACAGGGCCTCCGCATCGGGCAAAATATGCGTGGAAAAGAACACCGTCTTTCCTTGCGCTTTCAACTGTAGAATCAGATTTCTCACGTCCCGACGGCCCAACGCATCGAGGCCCGACATCGGTTCATCAAGAAAGACCAGTTGAGGATCGTTGACAAGGGCCTGTGCAATCCCCACCCGCTGAATCATCCCTTTGGAAAACTTACGCAGAGCCACGCCGCGAAAATCTGTCAGACCCACCTGCTCGAGTAACGCTTCCACGCGGCGGCGCAGGGGCGGGCCCTGCAGCCCGCAGAGTTGTCCGAAGTAGCGTAACAATTCTTCGGCGGTCAGGTGGTCATAAAAATAGGGATTTTCGGGCAGATAGCCGATTTGCCGGTGGAGTCGAAGATCGTGCAGATCGTAGCCCAGCAGGCGGGCCCTTCCCGCCGTGGGGAAAACCAGTCGCAACAGGATTTTGAGCGTCGAGGTCTTTCCTGCACCGTTTGGGCCGAGCAAGCCGAATACTTCCCCGGCTTCCACTTGGAGGCTCACGTGGTCCAGGGCGCGTCGCGGCCGCTTTCGCCAGAAACCCACAGAATAATCTTTGGTCAGGTCGGTAATTTCGACGGCTAGCATCGTTGACGAATTTCCCAAACCTCATCACGGGAAAACGTTGGGTTCGCTTCCTACGCTTCCTACGCTTCCTAATATAAATCAAGTTGCCGCGAAACGGGGGCGCTTCAGCCCGCTGGCTTTTGCTGGACGTGCTCGAGTTGGCGGATTTGTTCGATCGCCGCCTTTTCGTGCGGGTGGTACTTATGCTCCAATTCGAACTGCTGCAAAGCACCCTGCAGGTTGCCGTGTTGCTTTAGTAAAAGCCCAAGGGCCAGATGATAGGCGAGTCCGCCGGGGTCAAGCTGAATGGCACGCCGGATGGAGGCCTCGGCCATATCGTCATGGCCGCGCTTGAGGGCGGTCAACCCCAAAAAGAAGAAAGCCGACGGGAAAGTGTCCTTGATGGCCACCGCGCGGCGCAAATACTTGTCGGCTCCGGTCAGGTTCCCCAGGCGATAGTCAGTGTAGCCGAGGTTGTAATTCGCCGGCCAGTAGCCGGGGTCGCGCTTCAGCACAGCATGGTAGAGCGCCAAAGCCGCGCCGAATTGATTCAGCCCGCCGTAAACATCGGCCAGATTCGTTACCGCGGCGTTGTTGCTTGGCACAACTTCGGCGCCCCGCGTAAAAAAAAGGAAATTGTTGGCCCAATAGATGTCCTGCGCAGTGGTCAAAGTGCCTAGCACCGCGGCCAGCAGAAGAAATGCAACGCATTGGAAAGCGGGCTCGCCAAAAGCACGAAGGGGTAAGCGGCTCAAAGGTCGGAGCGCCAAGCCCACCAGTATGCCAAAACCAATCATCGGGAGATAAAGATATCGGTCATGGGCGATTTCCCCCCGCGCCAGCAGCGAAAGATCGGCTAGCGGCATCAGCGGCACCACCAGCCAGGCGCAGGCGAACGCTTGCACGCGCGCGAGCTCAGGAGAGCTTCGGGCCAACTGATGGTGCCACACGCCGAGGCTAATGGCCACGGCGATCACCACGGCCAGAGGAACGAAAAAGTTCGGAGAACTGGCTTGCGTGACATACGGCAGGTGAACAAACGCGCAAAGGCCCAGCGGCCACACCAAGTGTTTGATGTAAAAGAAGAGCAGAGAAGGCCAGGTGAAAACAATGGTCGAAACGGGCATCAGGGTGACCGGATGCGCGAACCCCCCAAGCACGCGATAGCGAATGCCGACATACGCCAGGGTCACCAAAGCGTAAGGCAGCAGCCGGAGGATATTCCTTCCGAATCGCCGGGCCCATCGCCGGATCCGCGGTTCGATGGTTCGATCATCAGCCCAAATCCAGTCATAGACAAAGATCAGGACAGGCAAGATGATTCCTGTCTCCTTGCTCAAAAGCGCCAGAGCGTAGAAAACCACTG
The DNA here is from genome assembly GCA_021838785.1 of Acidobacteriota bacterium. Lineage (GTDB taxonomy): Bacteria > Acidobacteriota > Terriglobia > UBA7540 > UBA7540 > JAKCCV01. Next base: position 229,149 of record JAKCCV010000001.1, read on the forward strand.
AAGCCACCAGATATCGGCGGCGTCGGTTCTGGCGCCAATTGATATAAAACATCAAGGAAGGGATCAACCATAGGGCCAACAAGGGATCCGTTACCCCCGATACCCATGCCACAGACTCGGTATGCGCGGGATGAAGGCCGAAAACGAGAGCCGCTATGAGAGCCATCCAGCGGTCCTGAGCGACCCTTCGCACCAACCAGTAAACCATCAGCGTGACAGCCATCTGCACCAAAACCGTGGTCAAATGCCAGCCCATCGGGTTTAATCCAAAGGCCGTGTGGTTCAAGAGAAACCAAAATAGGAAAATCGGACGATAGTAATTGGCGGGCAAGGGAGGACTGACAAAGATCCAAACCTGCTTCGTGAAGAGAATCCGGAGATATCGCCATGAATGCACGTAGCGGTTCTGCAAGACCTGGCCGCTGTCGTCGAAAACAAAGTGGAACCACAGCGTTCCCAGATAGGTCGCCAAGGTCAGCAGGAGCACCAGCCCCACGGGAATCCAAGTCGGAAGCGGCGGTTTTGGCGGAGGAGATGAAGGTTTGATCTCCGCTGGGGCAGGTTCAAGAGCTTTAAGCGATGTGGAGATCGGCTCCAAAAACTCTCTCCCTAAATTCCGTGTTTTTTGGCGTAATGCCGGAAAGATCGGTAGGACATGTGCAGAAGCTCAGCCGCGTGAAGCCGCACGCCGTTGGTCAACCGGAGGGCTTCCGTCAAATAGTGTTTCTCCACGCGGTTCAAAAGAGACTCGAAATCGAGGCCCTCTTTGGGAATTTGCATATCCCGCAACTCATGCGCCGTAAATCCCCGCACCGCTTCCGGTAGTTGCTTTAAGCCGATGGCGCCGTCCCGTTCGCCACTGACCGCCACCGCGTGCTCGATGGCATTTTCGAGCTCCCGCACGTTGCCGGGCCAATGGTAATCCTTCAGCCGAGCGAGCGCCTCGGAGTCAAACTCCCGAATCGGCTTGCCCATTTGGAGCGTAAATTTCTTCAAGAAATGGTGGGCCAGTGGCTCGATGTCCTCCTGCCGTTCTCTCAGCGGGGGAACGTGGATAGGAATCACGCTGATGCGGTAGTAAAAATCCTCTCGAAACTGCCCGTTCGCCACCATGCTCTTCAGATCGCGGTTGGTTGACGCAATCAGCCGCACATCCACGGGAACGTCCTGCGTTCCTCCGAGGGGCCGAATGACTCTTTCCTGAAGCACGCGAAGCAGTTTCACTTGCATGGTGGGACTGGTTTCTCCGATTTCGTCCAGGAAGAGCGTTCCGCCGTTGGCCGATTCAATGATTCCCTTCTTGTTGGTGTCCGCGCCCGTGAAGGCTCCCTTCAAATATCCAAAAAGCTCGCTTTCCAGCAACGTTTCCGGAAAGGCCCCGCAGTTAATGGACACAAAGGCCTTTTCGCGGCGGAGGCTGGATTCGTGAATGGCTCGCGCCACCAATTCCTTGCCCGTTCCACTCTCGCCGGTAATCAACACCGTGCTGGTGGTCGGTCCGACGGTGCGGACCATTTCGAGAATGGCAGCGATTTTCTGACTGTGGCCGACAATGTTCTCGTGCGCGAACACTCGAAGCAGTTCGCGCCGAAGCCGGGTATTTTCTTCCCGAAGCGCGAGATCTTCCAGGGCCCGCTTCACCACCAACGTCAGTTCTTCCACCAGTTTATCGGTTTTGATGACGTAGCGGTAGGCACCCAGATTCAATGCCTGGATGGCGGTCGGCATGGTGGGCACTGCGGTAATCAGAATGAAAGCCGCAGGGTTCCGTGTAGCCCGCGCGTACTCGAGCAATTCAATGCCTGTCAGGTCAGGCATCCGAATGTCTGAAATAATGACGTCGTAAACTTGGGATTCGATCTTCTTTTTGGCCGTGTGGCCGCTCGAGGTGGTCTCCACTAAATGGCCCGCCTTGCGAAAGGCAATTTCCATGAGTTGGCAAATGGATCTTTCGTCGTCAACAATGAGCAGTCGTGCCATAGCTTGGGCAGTTCCTGGCCGGGAAAAGTTGCGCGGCAAGCCCTGACTCAAACCGAGGAAGCTTGTAGCCTTCCTATCTCCTCCGCCGCGGGAGTTTTGGGAAGGGTCATCACAAAGGAAGTCCCCTGATTCGGGGCGGATTGAACATGAATCTTCCCTCCGTGCCCTCGGACAATCTGGTAAACAATCGCCAGGCCCAGTCCCGTGCCATTCCGAAAACCCGGCTGAAACGGTTCAAACAACTTCTCTAGCTGAGAGGGCGTGAAGCCGATGCCGGTGTCGGAAACAAGAATCTGCACCTCGCGGTCGTCCAGGTCTTTAACCTCAACGGCAAGCGTGCCCTGCTCTCCCATTGCCTTCACCGCGTTGTCACAGATATTCCAGAAGACCTGCCGCAGTTTGTCGGGATCGGCCATCATCCGGACCGGATGGTCGGGAAAACGCTTTTCCACCCTGAAATGTTCATGGAAGCAAGGATTGTGGCTTAGGAGGAGCACGGTTTCCTCCAAAAGCGCCACCACATTCACCTCCCGAAACTCGAACCGTTGCTCGCGGGAATAGAGAAGAAAATCAGAAACCAGCTTATTTAGACGCTCGGACTCCTGGCTCACGATTCCGATGAGTTTTTGTTGATCTTCATCCGTTTCGGCCAACGATTGCAGGACCTTGGCTGAACCCGCGATCGAAGCCAGGGGGTTCCGAATCTCATGAGCAATCCCAGCCGCCAGACGCCCTAACGTCGCCATGCGGTCCTTCAAGCGGTACTCCGCTTCCAGCTTCTTCTCCAAGGTTAGGTCTTGCACAGCATAAACGCAGCCGACAGCTCCAATCTCAGGAATGGTCAGCGGCGACGCCGACAAGCCGAATATTCGTCTCTCACCCTGGGGATTCCGATAATGAATCTCCGTTCTTGCGTATTCTGGGGCCGGGCGCTCGGCAAAGGGGTCCGGCAGGTCCACATCGGGGAAAATGGCTCGCATCGGCCGGCCAATCACTGCCAGCCGCGAGCAACCCAGAATCGCGGCCCCGGCGGGGTTGAGTTCGGTGACGGTTCCCTCCAGGTCCGTGGTGATGAGCCCATCTCTCATGCTGCGAATGATGTTTTCATTGATCGCTTGGAGGCTGGCCACCTGACCGCTCTTGTCCCGCAATTCCGCTCCCGTCTTGCGCAGATTCTCCGCAAGGAAGCTCGAGAGGTAAGCGACGGCAAAAAAACCGAAAAGGCTGACGCCGATTTTGACTTGGAGGGTTCCGAGGTCCACGGGCGTCAGAGAGGTGGTCGCGAAAACATTCAGGAAGGAGTGCCGCGACACAAAATGGGAATATAAACTCGGCAGATAAGCCAGCTCGAGCAGCGACCCCATTAAGATAAAACTCACACCCGCCACAAGAAACGCTTGCGAGCGCGGAAGAAGGATGCTGGCGAGGATGATAGCGACCAAATAAAGCGAGAAATAATTACTGTCGAGGTCGCCCGTGACATGCACAATGGCCGTGATGATGACGAGGTCGGCATAAATTTGTAGGTGCGCCTGCAACAAGTAGTCTTGGCTAATCTGGTTATAGATCAAGAAAAAAAGGTTCAGGATGTACCAGAGAATGACCGCCATTCCAAGATACACAATCGAATGAGGGTCGCTGGAGGTCGGAGCCACTTGCTGGATCGCATAGTCAATGGCGAAGACAAAACTGATGATCACGAAGCGAATCCGGATCACCCAGGGGAGCCAAGTTTTCAAATCACTCGAGAGATCCACTCTTCCGATCTCCTCACCGCGCGAGTATCAGCTCTAGCCCACACTCGCACCGGCTGTCAGCGCTCTTGAACCCTAAACGGTTACGCGGCGATTGCTCACACCCCCGCTGCAGCCGCGAGCTCTCGGCTGCCACATGCCCCCTCGCACCATCTTAGCGAAAAACAAAACGGGTTCCCCCTCGGTGTCGTTGGCCCTTGGAGGGAACCCGGTTTGGGGATGGCGAAGTACGCTGCGAAACCGAGCCGAGTGGACGCCGAGGCCCGGTTCTTCGCAACCGAAACGTTTCATCCTTTTGCCAATTGGCCGTAGAGACTGAACAAGGGCATGTACATTGAAATCACGACGCCGCCGACGACAATGCCCAACAAAAGAATAATCAGCGGTTCCATGGCCGTCAACAAGTCCCCGACGGCAACGTCCACTTCATCCTCGTAAAAGTCGGCAACTTTCTGGAGCATGGCATCGAGCGCGCCCGTCTGCTCGCCGACGCCAATCATCTGCACCACCATGTTCGGGAAGACGCCAGTCTCCCGGAGGGGATCCACTATCGTTCGTCCGGCCTCGATGGCTTTCCGCACTGACAGGATAGCTTTCTCCACCACCGCATTGCCGGCGGTCCGCGCCGTAATGTCCATCGCTTCCAGCATTGGAACTCCGCTCGTGACCAGCGTCCCCAGGGTTCGAGTGAACCTCGCCACGGCGATTTTCCGCAGCAAGGGGCCAATTATGACGAGCTTCAGCATCAACGAGTCAATCATCATGCGCCCGTCGGGGGTCCCGTAGTACCATTTCACCCCAAAGCCAAGCAAAATAAGGACGACGATCGCCGGCAACGCAAAGGTCCCGACGAAACGGCTCAGACCGATCACGATCCGCGTCGGCAGGGGCAACTGAACGCCCATACCGGCGAAAAGCGTGGCAAAAATCGGCACCACTTTCCACAGCAGCAGCGTGATCACTCCGGCGGCAATGCTCAAAACGGAAACTGGGTAGATCATGGCAGACTTCACAGCACGCTTTAACTTGACAGCCTTCTCAATGTAAGCCGCCAGCCGTTGCAAGATGGTGTCCAAAATACCGCCCGTCTCGCCGGCTTCCACCATGTTCGTGTACAAACCATCGAAGACTTTGGGGTACTGGCGTAGGGCGTTGGCGAGCGTCGAGCCGCTCTCCACCGAGCTGCGCACCCCCGACAACACTCGGGCGAAAACCTTGTTCTCCTGCTGCGAGGAAAGGATTTCGAGGCATTGAACCAGAGGGAGACCCGCATCAATCATGACGGAAAACTGACGGGTGAAAATGGCCAAGTCTTTCGAACCCACTCGGCCTCCGACCTTGGGCTTCGGGATGGCAATTTCTCGCCCCTTTTCAACAATTCGCGTCGGAGTAATCATCTCGCGGCGCAAAAGGGCGTCCAACGCATCCCGGTTGGCTGCGACTCGCACCCCCGCCACCGGCTGCCCGGTGCGGGACGTTCCACGAAATTCAAATTGCGGCATAACGGACTTACCTCCTCAATGAATTCCTTGGATCCGGTTACATCTGTTTCCATGGGGGCTCGACCACTGAACTGTGCCCCGCGTGACTTACTATCTCTTGGCCGCTGGCACGTACTGGCTCACCGGGCGAGTGGAAACCGTCGGACTGCCTCGGCTGATCATATCCTGAAGCTCGTCTGTGTTGCTCGAGCGTGCCAAGGCGGTTTCCAGGCTAATCACCTTTTGCTGATATAGAGTAAAAAGCGACTGATTAAAGGTTTGCATCCCGAATTTATCCTGGCCGGTTTGCATCGCCGAATAGATTTGATGAATTTTGTCCTCCCGAACGAGGTTCCGTATGGCGGAGTTCGGGATGAGGATCTCCATCGCCATGGCTCGCCCGCGGCCGTCGGCCCGCGGCAGCAACGATTGGCACATGATCCCCTCAAGAACCAGAGAGAGCTGGGCGCGGATCTGAGATTGTTGATGGGAAGGGAAAACGTCAATAATCCGGTTGATGGTGGAAGAGGCGGAGTTGGTATGCAAGGTTCCGAAGGTGAGGTGCCCGGTTTCAGCAATCCGCAGAGCGGATTCAATCGTTTCGAGGTCGCGCATCTCACCGATGAGCACGACATCGGGGTCTTCCCGCAGCGCCGCTCGAAGCGCGTTGGAAAAAGAGTGGGTGTCGGAGTGAACTTCGCGTTGGTTCACCAGGCATTTCTTGTGGGGATGGATAAATTCAATCGGATCCTCGATGGTGATCATATGCTCGTAGCGCGTTTGATTGATCAAGTCGAGCATCGTCGCCAGGGTGGTTGATTTTCCGCTTCCGGTCGGGCCGGTCACCAAAATGAGCCCGCGCGGCTTTTCGCAGAGGCGGCGCAGTATGGGCGGCAAGCCCAATTGCTCAAAGGTTTTGATTTCGAAAGGGATCACCCGGAACACCCCACCCACTGCTCCGCGCTGGTTGAAGAGGTTGCCGCGAAATCGGGCAATATTCTTGATGCCAAAGGAAAAATCCAGCTCCAGGTTTTCCTCAAAACGGTGTTTCTGAGCGTCGGTCAGCACGCTATAACAGAGCTGCTTGGTTTCGGCGGGGCCTAGCGACGGCAAGTCTTCGCAGGGTTTTAGCTCCCCGTGCACGCGGATTCGAGGTGGGGAATTCGTCGTAATGTGGAGGTCCGAACCTCCACTATCCACCATGCGCTTGAGGAGTTCGCTTAAGGACGGGATCGCCATGTTCCCTTACCTCCGATTTGCAGGTTCCCGGTTTGTGCTCCGGCGTCAGCCCGCCTTCACGGGCGGCTATAGAACAGTCTCACGAATCACTTCCTCCAAGGTCGTTTGGCCCGCCGCGACCTTGGTGAGACCGCTGCGGCGAAGAGAAATCATTCCCTGTTCGATGGCCTTCTTCCTCAGCTCCAAGGCCGAAGCTCCTACCAGAATCAACTCCCGCATTTCATCCGTCACCTCTAAAACCTCGTAAAGCCCGACCCGACCGCGGTATCCTTTGTTGCCACAGGCTGAACATCCTTGTCCTTTATAAACCTTGACGGTCTTGACCTCTTCGGGTGTGAATCCTGCGTCAATCAGCACCTGCGGGCTCACCGGATCCTCAACCCGACATTCCGTGCAGATGCGGCGCACCAACCGCTGCGCACAGATCAAATGGACGGAAGTGGCGACCAGAAAGGGCTCAATGCCCATGTTCATGAGGCGGGAGATTGTCGCAGGAGCGTCATTGGTGTGCAGCGTGGAGAGCACCAAGTGGCCCGTGAGGGCCGCCTTAATGGCGATTTCAGCGGTTTCAAAGTCCCGAATTTCCCCCACCAGAATAATGTTCGGGTCTTGCCGCAGGAAGGACCGCAGAGCGGCGGCGAAGTTGAGTCCGATCTGCTCCTTCATCTGCACCTGATTGATTCCCGGCAACTGAAATTCCACCGGGTCTTCCGCCGTGATGATGTTGGTATCCGCTTTATTCAACTGCGCGATGGAAGAATACAGCGTATTGGTTTTGCCGCTGCCCGTCGGCCCAGTAACCAGTACCATCCCGTAAGGTTTGAAGATCGCCTTTTGAAACTTCTCGAGCGATTCCGGCTCAAAGCCGAGCTTGGTCATGTCCAGACGGAGGTTTTCCTTGTCGAGCAGCCGCATCACGATCTTCTCGCCGTGAAGCGTCGGCAGGACGGAAACTCGAAAGTCGAGTTGTTTTTTCCTTCCGTTGTGCATCATCTTGATCATGATGCGACCGTCCTGCGGAAGCCGCTTTTCGGAGATATCCAGCTTGGCCATAATTTTCACGCGGCTGATGATGGCGTCCCGCAGCTTGACCGGCGGATTCATGATGGTCTGCAGAAGGCCGTCAATTCGGTAGCGCACTCGGTATTCTTTCTCGTAAGGCTCCATGTGGATGTCGCTGGCGCCGCGCTTCACCGCATCGGTCAGGATGTAGTTGACCAGCTTAATGACCGGCGCCTCCTCTGCCGCCCTCTCGAGCTGGGCTAGGTTGAGCGTGGACTCATCCTCGGCTTCCAATTCCACGCTTTCGGTCTGGCCTTCGTCAATAAAGCTGACCAGTTCTTCGATTTCCTTCTTTCGTTCGACGTCCTCGATGCTGCCATAATGTTTCTTAATGGCATCGGTGATGGCGGTTTCGGAAGCGACCACGGGCTCGATATTGAAGCCCGTCATAAACTTGATGTCATCCATCGCGAAGACATTGGTTGGGTCGGCCATGGCCAAGGTCAGCGACGATCCCACCCGGCTCAACGGCAGCACCTGATACTTCATGGCCGTTTCTATTGGCACCAGCTTGATGACGTTCGGGTCCACTTCAAAATACGCCAGGTTGATGGAAGGAACCCCGTATTGGCGGGACAACACCGCCGTCACCTCATCGTCGCTGAGAAAGCCCAATTTCACCAGGCTGTTCCCAAGTCTCCCGCCATTGGCCCTCTGGTGTTCAAGGGCCTGCTTGAGTTGCTCAGCCGAGATGAGGTTTTCCTTGACGAGAATTTCCCCCAGCTTTCCCGACATTGCTCATTCCCTCACAGCCTGACACCCTGATGAGTTCGCCCCACCCGACGCGCCGGAAAGTGTCCTCGCAATCGCTGCATCGCCACACAGAAACTTGGCCTCATCCTAGTGGAGTACTGCTGGCTTGTCAAGGTTTTCCACAAATTGGAGGCGGAAGCTTAAGCGGACTGAGGCCATCCGGGACGTTACACTCTGACCATAGGGAGGAGCCTGAATGAATGCACAAGGCGAGTCAGAACTGCCTGGGGGGAGCGGCGGCGGAATATGAAAGGGCCTTCGCGCGGCTCGCGGATCAAGCCTCTTCCGCCCCCCGCGCCTGGCCATTTCATTCTATCAGCGGGCAGGAGCTGAAGTTGGATACATCCCTGAACCTTCACGACCACCCGGTTGCGCCCGACAACGAGGAGGCTGCCGCCCAGCCCATGGCAAATCCTGATTTGGCAAGCAATTGCCGAAGCAGGAATCTCTTACCTTCCATCAACTTTTTGCTCTGCGAAACACAAGCCGCTATCCGCCCGCCAACTACTTCAGGTTGGACGAACCCGAGGCGGATGGGAGCGCTTCGGCTGAAGCAGATTGCGGGGCCGGAATCTGCGGCACCATCACCGTCACCGTCACGCGGCGATTTAACTCGCGCCCTCGCAGGGTTCGATTGGAGTGAGCGGGTGCATCTTCCCCGTATCCCATCCGGTAGATTTTCACCAGGGGGATATTACCGCGCAAGGTGATGTATCGAACCACGGCGTCGGCTCGTTCCTTGCTCAGCATCAAGTTGTACTGCCGCGGACCCGTCGTGTCAGTGTAGCCCTTTACCTGGAGCGCATAGTGCTTCAGCGATTGCACCTGTTGAACGAGCTGCTCAAGTTTCTGTTTATCCCTGGACGTCAGCTTGGCCTGATTGAAGCCGAACAACACCGTCACGCGCCCGCTCGGCGCGTAATTGTCAATGTTCTCCGCCACCTCGGTGGCCTGTTGGGCTTTGGCCAGCCCCTTCTCAGCCGTCTGGTTTGCTGTCCAGGCGTGTTTGTCGGCTGTTTGGGCAGCCTCGTTGGCTTTATCGGCGTCGTTTTCTGCTTCGGCAATCCCTGTTTCCGAGCGACGGTCCACAGCCTTGATATTCCGTGCATTTCGGGAGGTTTCCCGTTTCAAATCGTGAATGCCGGCCTCGAGTGGGGCCACGGAGTTGCGGACAAACTTCTTGGTGGCGCACCCCGCGGTCGTCAGCGCGAGGGCGGCGACGAAAATAGCAGCAGATTTTATCCGTTGCGTAATGACCATTGGCAATCCTCCCGAAGGTGATGGCCCCTCCAACTCTGCTTGCAGCGGCCTGAATTTGTGCATGTGGAGTGCCAAAGGTGGTGTTTGGAACCTGCGGCGAATCAGTAAAGAAGGGAGGGGTTGCGACCGCGCGGAAGGTAAAGAAGGCGCTATCCAGGTAAAATTTTCCTTGGCCGCAGGCTCAATGAACCCTCAACAACCAGCCCCTCAGCATGAAGATTACGGAGTTGTTATGGGACGACAGTGGTTGTCCGACCTTCCAGCGCTCACCTGGCCGGTTGCCTGAGCATCGAGCAGCAACCGTCAATTGCCGATGTACTTTGCGTATAATCCGCGGGCCACGCTTTCGCTGTCCGTTCCCCTGAAAATGGCCCGTCCGTCCGCAAAAATCGTCATTTCATAACGCGGGAGATGACATCGCAGAAGGTAGTCATTGCCTCGCACGCTGCCCGCGCTTTCCAGCCGCTTTCGTAGGTCTTGTAGGTCCAAGGCGCGCGGTTCGGGCGGCCGGATTTGCACCGCATGGCGTCCGCAAAGCACCGTGGCATGGCTCGTCGCGCCCCTTAAATAGGCAAAATTGGCCTGCCCGCAAGCTCGGCACTGAGGGTCTTTTCTCGGACGAAGCTGATGAAGCTGGTGGTTCCAAATGTCGTAACTCAGGAGAAAGCCGTGCAGGTCCTGTTTCCCCCCGATTAAGACTTTTAACGCCTCGGTCACTTGAACCGACGCCGTCCACATCACCGCCGGCCCAATCACCCCCACCGTGTCGCAGGTTTCAACGGCTCCGGATGGGAGCGTCGGCAGGACACAATTAAGACAAGCCGTCCGACCGGGAAGAATCGTCATCGTAGCCCCCAGGCTGCCCACCACAGCCCCATAAATCCACGGGACACCGTGCTTCACCGAAACATCGTTCAGAAGATATCGAGTCTCAAAATTATCCGTCCCATCCAGAATCAGATCAAACCCCCGAGTCAACTCTTCGACGTTACGGGACATCACATCTGCCACCGAGTCTTCTATCTGTATCTCGGCATTGATGCTCCTTAATCGGCGTGCAGCCGCGACGGCTTTGGGCAGGCATTGGACGGCGTCTTCTTCCTCAAACAGCCACTGCCGTGCCAGATTGCTCTCTTCCACAAAGTCACGGTCCACCAGCCGCAGCCGCCCGATACCCGCGCGCGCCAACAGCGTGGCGTGAACTGTTCCGAGTGCTCCACAACCGACAATGACCACGTTCGAGTGCGCCAACCGCTCCTGACCCTGGCGGCCAATCGGCGCAAAAAGAATCTGCCGGGAGTATCTTTCGGAATTCATGCCTTGTCTTTATTATACTCTCAGTGCGAGGCGCGGCCCTTTCAGGCCGGCCGCCCGATCCTGATGGAACAGAATTTCGCCTTCGGCGTTCAGCGTCGTGCCATGGTCGAGCAGCAATTACGCCGACGCGGAGTTCACGACGAGCGGGTTTTGGAAGCCATGCTGAAGGTGCCTCGCCACGAGTTTGTCCCCCCGGACTATCGCCATCTCGCCTATGACGATCGCCCGTTACCCATCGGCGAATCTGAAACCATTTCTCAGCCCTATATGGTTGCCGCCATGACCGAGGCTGCCCGAATCAAGCCCGGTGACTCGGTGCTGGAAGTGGGCACCGGCTCCGGCTACCAAGCCGCCATCCTAGCCGAGCTCGGCGGGCGCATCGTTACCATCGAGCGCAATCCGGTGCTTGCTGCCAACGCCCGCGACCGGCTGGATCGTCTCGGTTATTCCCACGTTCAAGTGGTCACAGGGGACGGCTCGCTCGGCTACCCGCCCGCCGCGCCCTACCACGCCATCGTGGTTACCGCCGGTTCGCCGCGCGTGCCTCAACCGCTTCTCGACCAACTCGCCGATGGTGGTCGCCTGGTCATTCCCATTGGCAGCCTTCACCAGCAAATGCTTCGGCTGATTTTCAAACATCAGGGGCAAGTGGCGCAGCGTGACCTCGATGCCTGCCAATTCGTTCCCTTGGTTGGCCAACACGCCTGGCAAGACGAAGGTGATTCTGACTGACTTAGGGTTTCTCGACCCGGCCTTAAGCAGCCCCTCCAGTCCGGCAGCAGAGTCAGACAGGAATTTTGGTGACGCGCGCGTCATGGGGATCGGCCCAGCGGGTGTTTGGAATTGTCGGCGTCCAGCCCGGCCGCAAGGGGTCCTGATCGTAAGGGTAAGGACCCAGGCGGCGGTAAAGTTCGCGGTATTCTGCCAGCTTCTGTCGGTTCAGCTTGACCCCGAGCCCGGGCTCCGTCGGCACCCGCAGGCTCCCGTCTTGGTAGCGCAACTTTCCGCCCTCGATGATGTCGTCGGTGAGATGGTGGTAATGAGCATCGGCAGCGAAGGTTAGATTGGGTAGAACGGCGCCGAGGTGAAGCATCGTGGCCAGTTGAATGCCCAACTCACCCGATGAGTGGACGGAAATACCCAGTTGAAAGGCCTCGCAAAGTGACGCCGCTTTCACACAGGGGCGAATCCCGCCCCAGAATGTGGTGTCCAGCAGGATGACGTCCACAGCCGGGTGCAGAACATTGGCGGCCAACTGCTCGAAATTGACTACCACGGTGTTGGTTGCAAGCGGGAGTCGAATCTTCTGGCGTAACCAGCGCATTCCATTCAGCCCAAAGACGGGATCCTCCAGGTAGTCATTGTTAAGGTCCTCGATGCCGCGCGCAAAACGCAAGCCTTCCTCCACGGACCACAAACAGTTAGGGTCAAAGCGCAATTGGTCGCGCGGAAACGCCGCCGCCAAGGCTCGGTAGCACTCCAGCTCATACGCAGGGGGGAAAACGCCGCCCTTCAGCTTGTGCGTGGTAAAGCCGAATTCGCCCTTCTCGCGCCGCGCGTATTCCACCAGTTGCTCGGGAGTACGCACTTCCCCTGCCCCATCCTGAGGCCGGGGATAACGGAAGAAAAGATAGGTTGCGAACGGCACCGCATCGCGCAATCGCCCGCCCAGGATTTCCGATATGGGAACGCCCCACGCCTGACCGACAATATCCAAACAAGCAAATTCAATCGCCGCCAGAATCTGCGTTCGGTTGTTGTAAAGCGAGGCGGTCGGATTGGCAATCAAGAAGCGCAGCTCCTCTAAGCGGCGCGGATCACGGCCCACCAAATAGGATTTGAGGCCGCGAAAGACGGCCTCACTCGACTCGCCCCCGCCGCCCATTTCGCCCAACCCTACCAGTCCGGTATCTGTTTCGACCTCCACGACGGTGCGGACAAAGCGACCCCAATGGCAGCCGTTGCCATGCCGCAAAGGCGCCTCCAGCGGAACCGTCACCGTGGTCGCGCGCACGTCGCTAATTTTCATCCGTGACTTCCCTGCTCCTTCTCAGCTCGGCTACGGAGCAACACTTTCGGCCGGCGCGGAGTCTTGAGGCCGCCCTCAAACGATCTCGACCAAGCAATTCTTAACGAGCGCCTTGAATTTCTCAGCGTCAGCGGCGCTGCCCACAATCGCTCCATAGTGCATCGGCACGGCGATTTTGGGACGGATCGTTTCGGCCGCTTCCGCCGCCTCTTCCGGTGTCATCACGTAGGTTCCTGACACGGGCAGAAGCGCGATATCGCATCGAATGTTTTTCATTTCGGGAATCAAGTCCGTATCCCCGGCATAGTAGATCGAAGTTCCATCCAGCCGAACCACAAACCCCAGTCTTTTTTCACCCTGGGGATGGAAGGCCTTGCCCGGCTCCCGGAATTTGTTGACGTTGTACGCGGGCACCGTTTCGATCTCAACTTTTCCAACTTTCACCTTGGCATTGGGATCCATAAAAAGTTTCTCTTTGACACGAAGATTCTTCACCCCATCGGCGCAGAGCGGACTCGCTACGATGGTCGTGCCGGGCGTGCAGACTTTTTCCAAGTCTTCCACGCTAAGGTGGTCAAAGTGCTCGTGCGAAAGAAGCACGATATCCGCATCTTCCCGCCGCGAAAGCTTGAATGGGTCGGTATAAATGATTTTCGACCCAGCAATGCGGAACGTATCGTGCCCCACGCGAGTTATCTCCAAATTCAACAGTTTCATGTTGTACCTCCCTGTTTGGCGCCCTTGTTGTCGCTTTGAGGGCCGTCAAACGTTCAGAATAACACCAAACGCTGCGCACAGTTTTCAGCCGGCGGCTGACTTTCGCACGCCGCGAGAACCAACCGCCGAGGCCGCGGTTCCTGGCGGCTTCAGGGCACCGTGCGAGCAATTTGAACGTGAAAGCGTTCGAGGAGCCCGCCCGTCGCGTGTTCGAGCGTGGCCACGGCCAACTGGTAGCCCACTTGCGCCGAAACCAGACTTGCCTCGGCCTGCGCCAATTGCGTTTGGGCTTGTAAAACCAAAAACATCAGGCCGGAGCCCAACTCATATTCTTCCTGCTGTGCCTGAACGTTCTTTTCCGCCAGATGCTCCGCGACCTGAGCGGCGGCCATGGAGAGCTTGGCCTGCTCAAGCTCGTTGACCGCATTCTTCACATCGAGAGCGACCTGTTCCTGGCTGTGCCGGATGGTGTAAAGGGTCTGCTCCCGAGCCACTCGCGCGTCCGCCAGGTCTGCCTCGGCTTCATGATTCCTTAGCGGAAGGCTCAACTGCACGCTGACGCCGTAAGTTGGGAAGCCAAATCCAAACACTTGCCCCAGCGCATCGCCGATGCCTCCGTGGGCGAGGATAGTCCGCGGCGTCGTCGAACTCAGTTCGTTGCCGCCCAGACCGTTGCTGGCATAGAGCGCCGTAACACTCAAATCGGGCTGCAAACGGTTTTGGGCCACGCGCAAGCTGGTACGGGTGTTTTGAAGTTGACTTTCGAGCGCCTTCAGATCAGGCCGGCTCGCCAGTGCTTCCTGCACCAGCCTCTTCAAGTGAGGCTTAAGCAGGGGCTTCGAGGGCTTCGAGGGTTCCACCAAATCCAGCTTCAGCGCAGCCGCCTGCGCATCCAAGTCGGCACCAATCAACATCCGAAATTGATCCTCATCTTGTTTGAGCGCATACTGCGCCTGAATCACCGCGACCCGCCGCGTGGCCACCTCAGCTTCCGACTGGTAGATGTCGAGCGGCGAAAGAGCCCCCAACTGCAAGGCGCGCTGATCGTATTCATAGCTGGCCTTGGCCGCCCGAAGCGATTGTTGCAGCACTTGAAGTTGTTCCCGATCCTCCACTACTTGCCAATACTGCCGAATCGCCTGCAGCATGGAGTCGTTGATTTCCTCCTCGAACTGCAACCGCGATTGATCCAGGTTGCGCTCCGCAATGACGATGGGGGCACGATTCACAAATCTTCCAAAGTTCCTTAACAGCGGTTGCGTCAACGAAATATTCAGGGTGGAAAATACGGACGGGTTAAACGTATTGAAAATACTGTTTGAGGAAGTTCGCGTGGCACTCAGGCCGGTTTGCAACTGCGCGCCGGTTGAGAAGGTTTGCTGGAACCGCGTCTCGGCGCTCTGCGATAGACTGCTGAGCGTGGACGCGCCGGACAACTGCGAAAAGGTCGGTTGCGTCTCGCGCGTGGGAGAAAAGCCCGAGACAAAAAGCGGGTCAAAGGGGGCATAGGCACGCGTCACAGCGTCCTGCGCCTGCTTTACGTTCTGTTGTTCCACCCGAACGCTCGAATTGTTGAGCAGCATGAGGCGCACGGCGTCTGCTAAGGTAAGCCGCAGCGTGTCACCGACAATGTACTTGCGGAAGCCGCGGGCTCTTGCGAGCGTGGGGCGAGGCAGGGCGGCTCGAGTCATGCCCGCGCTCAGCGCGAAGACGATGACCCATGCTGCAACCTTGCATCGCTGCATCAAACTCGCACCCCCATTAAAAGCTTGCCTCCTACTCGTACCGCAGCGCCTCCACCGGGTCTAACCGCGCCGCCTGCACCGCCGGATAGATTCCCGACGCCAACCCGACCGAGAGCGAGACCAAAAACGCCAACAGCACGGAAGCCAACGTGACAATGGTGGACCACCCCGCCGCCAGCGCAATGATGCGCGACATCACCATGCCCACCAAGATGCCCACCCCGCCGCCCAAGACCGAAATGAGCAGGGCCTCGGTGACAAATTGCCGCACAATGTCGCTCCGACGCGCCCCCACGGCGCGCCGCACCCCAATCTCGCGCGTCCGCTCCAGGATGCTCGCCAGCATGATATTCATAATGCCAATTCCGCCCACCAATAGCGAAATGGAAGCGATGGCCACCATCACGGTTTCAAACAGCCGTTGGGTGCGCCGCTGTTGCGCCAATAATTCCGCGGGCACGATCACGCTAAAGTCGCCGGCATGATGATGTGATTGATTCAACACGGCTTGCACCACCGAAGCCGCTTCGGGCGTCTCCGCGCCGCTCTTCAGTTGGAGGTAGATGCCGTCAATCTGGTCATGAAATTGGCTTTGGGCATCTTCCAGACGGGTAATAGCCGCATTCAACGGCACATAGATCAGGTCGTTCAAGTCCTCCGACGGAAGACCGGAAACCCCGCTGCCGCCCGTCAGCCGCGGTCCCACTACGCCGATCACTTCAAACCATTGATCATCAATCTTCACCGAACGGCCCACGGGATCTCCCGGCCCGAACACCGAGCGGCTGGCGCCTTCGCCCAGAACGCAAACCGGGGCCGCTTCGGCCGCCTCGTGAGTCCCAAAAAAGCGCCCTCGTTCCAACCGCAGCCCCGCTATCTGCCGATAGCTTGGCTCGACCCCATAAACCACCGGCACGCCACGCTGCGGTTTGGGAATCAATTTAGCGGGTGTAAATCGCTTGAGCGGCGTCGCGGCTGTAATGTTTTTCGTGTCTTGCTCAATCACGCGGAAGTCCTGGAACGTCAGTCCCGGCGAGATAGCTCGCATCTTGCGGTAAGATTGCCAATCGCTCGCTTCCTTCGCTTGGACAATCAGGTTGCGCACGCCCAATTGCTGGATAAAAGCCATCACTTTCTGCTGTGCTCCAGCTCCAATCGAAAGCATCGCCACCACCGCTGCCACGCCAAAAATCATTCCCAACATGGTGAGCATCGAGCGCAGCTTGTGAATCCGCAGGTTTTCAAGCCCCAACGCGAGGTCGGGCCCGACCTGCGCCCAGTGGGGTCGCTCAATGGCCAGCGCTTGGTCGCTCGCAGGCGCGGTTCTCATGGCGTTGCGCCTCCGCCGGCAACCGAGGGCCCTGATGCCCCGCCGTCGGCTACATGACCCCTCCCGCGCGGGCTGACCAATGCCACCGCCATCCCTTTTTGCAGCCCTTCAATCACCGCCCAGGTAGAGGTTTCCTCCAGCACGCTTACCGTCTGCCGCTCAAATTTCCCGCCCCGCCCGACATAGACATAAGGCTTGCCCGGCTCCCCAAAAACCGCCACGCGCGGAATGTACAGTGTCCCGCCAAGCCGCCGCCCTTCCAGGATGAGGTGAGCGGAAAAACCTGGATGAAGGCTTGGGTCTGGCCGATCCAGCGCCACCGTCACATCAAATCTTCGGTTGGGATTGGGGGAGAACAGCGGTCGCAACGCCATGCCGGAGATCGTCTCGATGTGGCCACGCAGAATTACCCCCGGCATCGCGTCCACAAGAATCTTTACCGGCTCGCTCACGCTCACCAACGGCCGGTCCCTTTCCGGGATATGCGTGGCGATGGTCATGTGGCTCAGGTCAAGAATTTGAACAATGGGCGTTCCGGGCTGCGCCTGGTCGCCGGCGCGGAACTCAGGTAGTGTCATGCCGTTAAAAAAGACTCCGCCGGCCGCCATGCGATTCTCTTCTACCTTGACCACGCCCGCGATGGGGGACCGCAGGGTCATGTTGTGAATATTTCGCTCCGCCCGCTCCATCTCGACACGGGCTTTGGCATACTTGGTTTCCGCCAACTCAAGCGCCGCCTGATTGGACGCAGCATGAGATTGGATATCCTGCTGAAGTTCAGCCAGCGAGCGCTTGGCCTCCGCCAGCGCCAACAGGTTCTTCTTGGCGTCAATTGCCGCCAGGATAGGATTCTCCTGCACCTGAAGCTCAGCCTGCCGCACGGCAAACTGAGCCTTCAGCAGCGCCAAGCGGTCGTCCGAATTCTGCACATCCGCCTGCGCCTTGGCTTGGGCAATTTCCTGCTCCGCTTCCTCCAGCGTTGATTGATTGTTTTCGACATTGTATTCCTGCTCGCTGGGGTCAAATTGGAGCACAATGTCTCCTTTGCGAACCACTGTTCCGGTTGGATCCAAGCGAACGATTTGCAGCGTTCCTCCGCCGACAGGTGGCGCTACCAGCGTGGCGATTTGGCCGGTTTCGAGTTCACCCGTGGTATGCACATTCAGACGAACCGTGCCTTCCCGGACCCGTGCCGTAGGAATCGGGTCCGCCGCCTCCTTCAGCCCGGCAGCTCCGCGCTTGACCCACCAAACGATTCCCACAATGAGGAGCGCCGACAACACCCATGCTTTCTGCCATCGCATCGCGCTACTCTCCCAGCGTCGGGTCTTTAAGCGCCACACGCTCGCCTGGCTTTAACCCTTGCGTCACAACCAGGACGCCATTTCCCCGCTCACCCACCTTGACGGGCTGCGCTCGGAACTTGCCACCTTGCTCTACATAAGCCACCGTGCCGCGGTTCTTCTCAAACACCGCTTGGGCCGGGACCAAAATGGCATGGTGCACGGTTTGCAGGGTGACACGGGCTGTGGCGCTCATTCCCGGCCGCAACTTGGCGAGCGATTGGCCCGTCAGGTGAATCGCCACCTCGAAATCTCGAGGAAAGGGCCACGGGGCGGAAAAATCCACGCTGGCCAGCGTGCTAATCATTTGCACGCTGCCTTTGAATTGTCGCCCCGGCGTAGCCGCGACCGTCACCACGGCCGGTTGCCCCACCTTCAGCCGGCTCCGGTCAATTTCATCGGCCCGCGCGCTAAAGTAAAGCGTGGAAAGATCCGGCAGTTCGGCAATGGCGGCCCCCGGCCAAGCCTGGTCGCCGGGCCGAAAGGTCTGCCGACCGTTGGGTGTCCAGTGGCTGAGAATGGTCACGCTGCCGGCGATGGGGGCGCGCAGGGTCATTTTGGCGAGCGCCTCCTCGTCGCGCCGCACATTGAAGGCGGCTTCGGCACGTTTTTGCTTCTGGTCAACAACCGCCGCGGCGTCCGAAGCGCGGTCCATTTTCAATTTCTCTTTAGCCTGCCGCAGCGCCAACTTGTCATCGGCGACCTTCAGCAGGGCCTCCTCACCGTCAATTTTGGAGAGAATGGCTTGTTTACTGGCGTCCAGCTTGGCCGCCTCCAGTGTGTACTCGGCGGTCTTGACGGCGGTCACGTCCTGCTGTTCCGTCAATCTTCCCTGCGCCTCGGCCTGCCGAATCTCGGCTTCCGCCGTGGCCAGCGTTGATTCGTCTTCGGCCAATTGCTCCTTAAGTTGGCTGGAATCAAACTGCACGATGACCGTTCCCGGACGGACGTTGGTTCCGTCCGGAATGAGGTTAATAACTTGAAGCTGGCCCGCGCCCATCGGCGCCGACAAGATAATGGAACGGTTTGCCTTGAGTTCACCGCGCAGCGGGAGTTGGTCGCGAAAAACGCCTTGCCTCACGACCGCCGTAGGAATCGCGGCGGCAGGGCGCGCCGTGCGAGTTCCGCTCATCAGCGCCACCAGCGCAACGCCGACCGCGCCAGCCGCAGCCCACAATCTCCACGGGCTGTGCCGTTCGCCGCCCCTCATTGAATCGTCCGACTTCATGGCCGAGCCACCACCTCACCTGCTCGAAGTCCGGATTTCACCACCGCCACCAAGGGATTTTCCGGACCTAGTAGGATTGCGCGTTGCTGAAATCCTACAGCCGAGCGTACCCGGACATAACTTCGTCCGTCCCGTTCAAACACGCACTCGCGTGGTATCAGAAGAACGTTTTTCTGCCGTTCCAGCCGGACGTCCACGGCAGCCGAGAGATCCGGCATCAGCTTCGAGTTCTGTCCTCGGATGGAAAAAATGGCCCGAAACGTTCGCACCGTGCTCGAAAATTGCCCGCGGGCGCCGACGGGACTCAGTTGGGTGAGCGTTGCCGGAAAAATGAGCTTCGGATAAGCGTCCAATCGCACCCGCGCCGGTTGACCCAAATGCAGGCGCAGAACATCCATTTGATTGACGTTGGCCAGAACCTCCATCGCTGCCGGGTTGACCACTTGCATGAAGCCGGTTCCGGGGTACACCTGGTCGCCCTCTTCCACCTGTGCCAGGCGACCTTGTTTCCAAATGCTTTGGAGAACCACGACGCCGGATATCGGCGAGGCAATCGCCATCCGCTCCTCGTTGTGTTTGGAGTGGAGCATATTGGCCCGCGCCTGCTGAGCTTGAATTTCGAGGTCTCGCAGTCCTGCCGCAGCCGCCTGCCGCCTCCAAGCGTAAGTCTGCCGGAGTTCTTTCAACGTCGCCCGCGCCTCCGCCAACTGCTCGCGCGTGATCTCCTGTTGAATACGCGGCAAAATTTCAAGCCTTTGCATCTCAAGTTGGGCGGTCCGAAGCTGATCCTTGGCCGTCTGGATATTGGTCTCATCCTGCGCCAGAGCAGCGGCGGCAGCGGCTTTTTGCTCCGCAATCTGATGTAGGAGGTCCAGGTAGGTGGCTCGATTGGCCAAGTAACTCTTAATTTCATTCTGCCGATCGAATTCCACCAACAATTCGCCCCGCTTCACGCGCGCCCCATTGGTTTGGAGCCGGACTATCGTCAGAGCCGAACCCGGCTCTCCGGCCAGTCGCGGCGCGACAATGGGATAAGCTTCTACCGCCTGCGTCGAGCCGCTGAGTCGGAGGACGTCGGTGAAGGTTCCGACCTCTGCCTTGGCCGTTCGCGTGGGCGCGCCGACTGGGGCCCGAGCCGCCGTGCGCGCCCGCCACAGACCCGCCGCCGCAGCCACACTCAGCGCCGCCGCGCCCGCCCACAAAACACGGCGCCGCCTTGGGCGTGGAGAAGGGCTCGGCGACGTGGACACGCTGGGCGGAGGTGCCGTCGCTACGCTCTGAGATTCGCTCTCCATCGCATTATCGGCTCGTTAGCTTAAGCCGGGCAGGGTCTTCAAGTTTCTCTTCTAGGGTTGGCAGCAGCGGGATTTGCGAGCCGTCGCCGCAACGCCGTCGAGTGAGGTCTCGGGGCCATCAAGAGGCCATAAGGGCTAGGTCGTTTCGTCCGGACTACGGAAAACCTCGGGTGCTCCGCTCGGACCCCAACCTGAAAGCGTGCCTTTTCATTGGAGCGCCGATGATTCCGCTCTCCATCTTACAAGGTTGCCACATTGCGCCCAGCGAGACAAGGGGGGCACATCGAGACTTGGTCGGCGCCGCTCCGCTCGGTCAAGATCTCGTCGCTTCCCTGAGCGACCCTGGAGGAACACAGAAACGGTTTGACAAAGTTGATATGCGCTTCCGATAATCAATGACTGTGCCCATATGCGCAGAGTGAGTGCACTTCCTGTCAGCGAGGGAAGCAACGAGTTCATGATGCGACAGCAAGCACCCAGAAAACACGGCACGCGGGCGGCACTGCTGGCCGTGGGGACGCTCACGCTCGTCTTCGGAGGCTGCCGGAAAGCGGCCGTCAAGCGCCCCGGAGAGAGTGCGAGCCAGAGTGCGGGCCCACCCTCGCTCTATCGTCCAGCCTCGCTCCAGCTTACGGCACCGCCAACCTATCAAGTTAAATTCAACACCACCAAGGGCAGCTTCGTCGTTGCTGTTCACCGCGATTGGGCGCCTCTCGGCGCGGACCGCTTCTATAACCTGGTCAAGTTTGGCTACTACAACGACGCGAGTTTTTTCCGCGTGGTGCCCGGCTTTGTCATCCAATTCGGTTTGAGTCCCAATCCGAGGCTTTCTCAAATTTGGAGTCAGGCCATGATTCAGGATGACCCGGTACGCCACAGCAATTTGGCGGGCACGTTGGCCTTCGCAGCAGCCGGACCGAACACTCGTACAACCCAGGTCTTCATCAACCTGGCCAACAATTCAAATTTGGACGCTATGGGCTTCGCCCCCTTTGGCCAAGTCGTGCAAGGAATGAACGTGGTGGAGAAAATCTATAGCGGCTATGGCGACGCACCACCGTCGGGTCACGGCCCCGACCAGAATCGAATCATGATGCAGGGGGCCGCGTATCTAAAAAAGGACTTTCCTAAGCTGGATAGCATCGAGACAGCTTCCATCTTTACCCCCTCCGAACGTTCAACCGACGAGGGCGCCACTTCCCGGCGACGGACAGGCCGAGCGGTGCAGGGGAACCATTGAGGCGCCTCAAGTCCACGCAAAAAGAGACTTAGCGTCAACAGGAGTCAACATGAGCGAGCGACCACCCGGACTTTATGCGCGATTTGAAACCTCCGAGGGAACCTTCGTCTGCCGGCTTTTTCACGACCAGGCTCCAAAAACCGTCGAAAACTTCGTCGGTCTCGCTACAGGCACGAAGGAATTTACCGATCCCTCAAGCCGGCAAACTGTCGCTCAGCCGTTTTACGACGGCCTAACCTTCCACCGTGTCATCCCGAACTTTATGATTCAAGGCGGCTGCCCGCTAGGTAACGGGCGGGGAGGGCCGGGCTATCAGTTCGAAGACGAATTCGCGTCGGAGGTTCGTTTCGACCGCGCGGGTCGGTTGGCTATGGCCAACGCAGGTCCGAACACCAACGGCAGCCAGTTTTTCATTACCGTCGCGCCAACGCCTTGGCTCAATGACCACCACACCATCTTTGGCCAGGTCGTCGAGGGTGAGCACGTGGTCAACCAAATTGCCCTCGTCCCCCGGGACCGCCAAGACCGGCCCAGAACCCCGGTCGTCATTCACCGTGTCCGCATTGAGCGTCTCTGATTCCGCGGAGAAGCATGGTGCGCGGTGCGCTCATAGGAATCTGTGGCCCGATGGCGGCGGGGTTGTCCCGGCTGACCGGATTACACGCCAATTACTTGCACCAATTCCTTGACAGCAGCGGCGGATTTCTGCAACGCGGCATTCTCTTCGGGCGTGAGCTTGATCTCGAGGACCTGCTCCATGCCGCGCGCGCCGAGCTTCACCAAAACGCCGACGAAAAGCCCGCGAATCCCGTACTCGCCCTCGAGATAGACCGTGCAGGGTAGGATTTTCTTGCGGTCGTTGAAGATCGCGTCCACCATCTCCACCACGGCGGCGGAGGGCGCGTAATAGGCGCTTCCGCTCTTCAAATAATTGACGATTTCCGCTCCGCCGTTGCGCGTGCGCTGGATGATGGCATCCAGCTTCTCTTGCGGTAGCAACTCGGTCACCGGAATACCGGCGACACAGGTGTACCGGGGCACGGGGACCATCGTATCGCCATGGCCGCCGAGGACAAATCCTTGAACGTTCTGTACCGAGACGTTGAGCGCCTCGGCAATGAAGGTGCGATAGCGGGCGCTATCGAGCACGCCGGCCATGCCAATCACCCGGTTGCGGGAAAAGCCACTCACGCGAAACGCCGTCTGCGCCATCGCGTCCAGCGGGTTGGTGACCACAATCAGAATACAGTCGGGAGAATACTGAACGATTTTTTTAATCGTCCCCTTGACCACGTCATAGTTGGCCTTCAGGAGATCATCTCGGCTCATGCCGGGTTTGCGCGGGAAGCCTGCGGTCATGACGACCAGATGGGAGTTGGCGGTCTCGGCATAATCGTTGGTGCCTCGGATGCGCGCGTCGTAGCCTTCAATGGGTCCCGCTTCCAATAAATCGAGCCCTTTGCCTTGCGGCACACCTTCTAGAATATCAATCAGCACCACGTCGCCCAGTTGCTTGTCGGCGAGACGATGAGCCACCGTCGCGCCCACGTTGCCCGCACCCACCACGGTAATTTTCTTTCTCATGTCACCTCCCTCGAGTTTCGTTGCCCGACCCGTTGCCAGCGAGTATTGACCTGCCTAAAAAACCCTCTTCGGAGGCCGTCCTGCGCCCCGGTACGGCAGCGGCTTGCCCTCCTTCTCATTTAACTCGGTTCCTCCTCGGCCTCCGTGACGCGGGTCACGCAGATTGAGTTTTAACCGCACCCATGTTTTCAATGAGCGCGCTCGCAAACGCGCTCGTGCCGAGCTTTTCGACGTTTTCTACGCCTTCCCTCTTCAGCAGCCGCTCCAGGTCATAGGTGACGCGGCGTTGCGCAATCGTCGCAGCCAGAGCGCGCTCAATCAGTTCGCCGACTTCAGCCCATCCGATGAACTCAAACATCAGCGCCCCGGAGCGGATGAGAGCCGAGGGATTGATGACGTCTTTATCGGCGTATTTAGGCGCGGTTCCGTGCGTCGCCTCAAACACACCGTAACCATCGCCAATGTTGGCTCCCGGAGCCAAGCCCAGCCCGCCAATCTGCGCCGCGCAAGCATCGGAAAGATAATCGCCGTTGAGATTGGGCGTGCAGACCACTTGGTATTCGTCGGCCCGTGTCAGAATTTGTTGCAGCATCGAGTCGGCAATTCGATCGTTCACCAATATTTTCTTCTTCCATTCACCCCGACCGTGCGTCGCATAGATGGAATCGAGGCATGTCTTTACCTCCTCGGCCACTTGCTTCTGAAACGCCGGGGGGGCCATGGCAAGACCAGGCTCAATTTGGGCGGCAATCGCTTCGATGGATAGGCCGGGGTCTTGGTCGCGGGAAGCGAGAATCCAGCTCTCGCGTTCCGTCACGATTTGCTGACGAAATTCATCCCGCGCCAACTGATACCCCCAATCGCGAAACGCGCCTTCGGTAAACTTCATAATGTTGCCCTTGTGAACCAGGGTCACGCGCTGCAGGCCCCGGTCCAGCGCATATTGCAGCCCGCGTCGGACCAGTTGGCGAGTTCCGGTGATGGAAATCGGCTTCAGTCCCACCCCGGAGTCCGCGCGCATTTGCTTTTTAACACCATCCTCGCGCAACAAATGGTTGACGAATTCAATCAGACGCTTCGCCTGCGGTGTCCCCTCGCGCCATTCGATGCCCGCGTAAACATCTTCGGTATTTTCACGGAAAATAACGATGTTCATCCGCGAAGGCTCGCGGACGGGCGACGGAACGCCCGGAATGTACTTTACGGGCCGCCAACAGGCATAAAGATTCAGCAATTGCCGCAGAGCCACGTTGAGGCTGCGAATGCCGCCGCCCACCGGCGTGGTCAGCGGGCCTTTGATGGCGATGCGAAACTGTGTAATGGCCTCCAGAGTGTCCTGGGGAAGCCATTCGTCGAATCTCTGAAAAGCTTTTTCTCCTGCGAAGACCTCATACCACTCAATACGCCGCCGGCCAGCGAAGGTTTTCTCGACCGCGGCGTCAAAGACGCGCCGCGCCGCTTTCCAGATATCGCGGCCGGTGCCGTCACCCTCGATATAGGGAATCACCGGCCGATCAGGAACGATGAATCGGCCGCCTTCATAGGCGATAGTTCCCCCGTCGGACGGAACGGGAACACCGTTATACGCAGCCATCGAAAAGTTCCGCCTCCTTCACAAACTGCTGGTCGGGTCGAATGACCCTCAAAAGGCCCAGCCCTCAACGACAGCATCAGCCCTCGCCCTTCCGCTGACCTAGGCTATGCCTCCGCCTCTCGTCGAGCGTGGTTGGGTAAGGGCGAATCTTCAACCATATCACTCGCCATCGTTGTGTTCAAGGGCCGGGCACCGGCGCAAGCATCTCGATCAAAGAGAGACCAAGGCTAACAAGATCAGGGTTGCCCTTGGGGGATGTGTGTCACAGAGACTTTGGGAAAGAGCCTTAACGCGCGCCCCTGGCTGAACGATTCACGCCAGCTCACCGCCCATCGAGCTCCCAGCGCTTCACCAGAGCCACCATGCCGGGTAAACTCGGTGGGTGAGGTGTGCGCTGGAGCTTGAATAGCCGAACCGGTTCCTCTAGGATAAGAGAGATCTAAGCTTCGGGGCTTTTTCAGGATGAGGCTCCGCTCGGTGAACGCATGAGTTGGTTTTTGGCGATACCCGTTCTTATATTGGTCTCGGTGGTTGCGCGGCGTCTGCTGCACCTGGGGACGGAGAAAGAGCCCGTCCGATCGCCTTCCCATGTTTTGGGACCGCAACGTGAGGCTTTGTATAGCATGGCGGGAGAGGAGATTGAAACTTACATCACCATGGTGGCGGTCTCGTTGAACGACGCCCTGGAGGAGCAGCAGGCGGGGCACGCAGAACTCGCCCTCCAGTTGCACTCGCTCGCGCTCGGCGAATGGGGCCGACTGGCGAAGGTCGTTCAGAGCCTGCAAGCGCTTACCGTTCGCTATCTGGTCCTCACGGAGTACACGGTGCCGCTGCGACCGCTCACCTCCCATCACTTTCGCTCCCAGATCATGGCCGACCACGTGCGATTCCATTCCTTCCTTGATCAGTTTGTTTTCCGGCCGCGCCTCCGCTTCAAACTCCATCTCGGGATCCTTCGCCATGCGACGCAAATTCTTACAGAAGAGTTCTGCCGCGCCACCCTGCCAAGAGAGGATTTTACCGGGCGTGGGAGCAAACTTGATTACTGTTTCCACGACTTTGACTTGGTGGCCAAGGAATCATTGGTCGTATTTCGGGCGCTGCTAGCTTGTCTGCCGGATTCCGCTTTGCCATCGCTTGGCGAGGAGGTTGCCTCGCTTTTTGGCAAGAGAGTCATTCCTGTCCCGTTGCCGACGGATGGTACCCTTTCCAGCTAGTCGGGCGCGCGAGGGGTCTAGGGTGAATCGCTTGTTTGTCGCAGCCCCTCCAACGTGGGGATGGGAACCTTAGAGCGCAAGCGAATTTTCAGACGGATTCAAGGCGCCAAGGTCCTATTTCCTAGCGTCCGATTTCTCGACTGGGATTCGATATTTGGGAACAACCTCGCCTGCTGCGGTAGTGCATTTTATTGCCTTCCTCCAGGGTGAGGATAATGTCGAGCGCCGCAGGAAAGGCTGGGGTGGTATGTTGTAATTCAAAATAGGCCCGTAGATGGAAGCCAATATGGAGCGTCTGCAGAAAATCATTGCCGAGGCCGGCATCACCTCGCGGCGGAAAGCTGAGAAGCTGATCGTCGAGGGCCGCGTTGCAGTCAACGGCCGGACCGTCACGGCTGTCGGCTCCAAAGCCGACCCGGCGCGCGATAAAATCTGTGTGGACGGCCGGCCGCTCACGCGCAACCCTCGCCGCGTGACGGTTCTGCTGAACAAACCTGACGGTTATATTTCAACCGTAAGCGATCCCCAGCATCGCCCGACGGTGCTTTCATTGCTGCGTGGCGTGAAGGAACGGCTGTACCCCGTGGGACGCCTGGATTACCATTCAACAGGATTGCTCTTGCTGACCAATGATGGCGAGCTTGCGCATTTCCTCATGTCGCCTTCTTCCGGTATTCCTCGCACCTATCATGTCAAGCTTCCAGGCAATCCGAAGCCTGAGGATCTCCGCAAGCTCGAAAACGGCATTGTTTTGGATGGCCGCCCAACAGCACCGTGCAGCATTCGCCCTCTTACCGGTCGAGGCAAGCCTTGGTATGAAATCACCTTGGTGGAAGGCCGATACCATCAAGTTCGTCGGATGTTTGAACGTATCGGACAGCCAGTGCTCAAGTTGAAGCGAGTTCGAATCGCATTCTTGACGGAGAGAGGGCTACCGCCGGGCGGGTTTCGACTTCTCCCGCTGAAGGAAGTCGAGCGGCTGAAGCGATGGAACCCGGCAATCGAACGGTCTTCGGATGAGAACAGAAACGCAAAAATCGCCTGATGGTCGGAAGGCGCTCGGAGCGACCTGGCCGGAACCGGAGCGGCGAGGGTGTTGCCGAGCACCTCGGATGGGATAAACCATGCCAAGAAGTTCTCCTCTCAACGAGTTGCTACTACCGTGGGTAGGGCGGATTCGACCTTACCCTCCTGGCAAACCCATTGAGGAAGTCGAGCGTGAGCTGGGTCACACCGCCATCAAGCTCGCCTCGAATGAGAATCCCCTCGGCCCGTCACCCAAAGCGATTGAGGCCATCCGCGGCCGGGTGGATCGGATTCATCTCTATCCGGACGGAAACGGCTACTACCTCCGAAAACGATTGGCAGAAATTCATGAGCTCGACATGGGGCAGGTAATTCTTGGAGCCGGCTCGACCGACCTCATAGAACTGGTTGCCCGGACGTTTTTAACGGCCGGCGACGAGGCCATCACGTCGGAATCTTCTTTCTACATCTATCGGCTGGCGATGGATGAGGTGGGCGCCCAGCGCGTCGAAACTCCTCTTGCCGACGAAGGTATCAACCTGACCGCCATGGCCCGCGCAGTCACGCACCGCACGAAAGTGATCTATATCGGCAATCCCAACAACCCCACAGGCACTTTGGTAACGGCTGAGGACATAGACCGTTTTTTGAGCGCGATACCACCGAGCGTGCTGGTAGTGCTCGACGAAGCCTATTATGAGTATGCCCAGAGGCCTGGTTATTCGCACTCTCTTGATTACGTGCGTGAAGGCCGAAATGTGCTGGTGCTGCGAACCTTTTCAAAGGTCCACGGTCTGGCGGGATTGCGTATCGGTTACGGCCTAGGCCATGCCGAGCTGATTGAGGTGCTCAACCGGGTTCGCTCGCCCTTTAACGCCAGCAGTTTGGCTCAGGCGGCGGCGCTGGCAGCCCTCGATGACCGGGAACACATCGCTCGCTCGGTCGAATCGAATCGCCGGGAAATGAAGTTTGTCTCCCAGGAATTGGCGTTGCTCGGCGTGCGGTACACACCCTCGGCCGCGAATTTCATTTTGATGGACACGGGGCACGACTGCGAGGAGGATTTCATGCGCCTTCTGCACCAGGGCGTTATCGTCCGTCCCATGAAACTCTATGGCTTTCCGACCCGGCTTCGGGTTACTATTGGCGCACGGCCGGATAATGAACGATTTCTCGAAGCACTGACCAAGGTGATGGCATTGCCGGCCGGCAACCGCCGCTGAGAGGCAACAGGAATCATCCTTCACGGAGGCGAAGGGGCGGGTTGGGAGGAGAAAAGATGGCATCCACGGGTTTGTCCGGACACTCGCTGACTCATGCCTCGCGGCTGCGGCGACGGGGCTCGCCGGATCTGATTTCGGCGATCTTGGAACGCTCCAAGGTGCTGGCCATTGTGGGCCTGTCATCAAAACCGATGCGTCCGAGCCATGGCGTGGCCGCTTATTTGAAGGCCCACGGCTACCGCATCATCCCTGTCAATCCGCACGAAGAATCCGTGTTGGGAGAAAAGGCCTACCCTTCTTTGGAAGCAGTTCCCGATCCCGTTGACGTTGTAGTCATCTTTCGTCGGTCCGAGTTTGTTCCCGCCATCGTTGAAAGCGCCATTCACCGGCGAGCCAAGGTGATCTGGATGCAGGAAGGCATCGAGCATGAGACAGCGGCTCGTCGCGCCCGGCGCGCCAGCCTCGACGTCATCCAGGACCGTTGCATCCTCAAAGAACACGCCAAGCGTTTTGTTACCGAAGGCATTTGAACGTGCTATGGCCCCGTCCGCGCTTGCCGCGAGCCCGCGCGGACCACTGGCATGTTGAATTTGGAATCCTGGATAGGGGTGTCGAGCGAGACGTGCGTGAAGGTTTCCGTCATCGCGCCTTCGGTTGTGGTAAGGGTCACCTGGAAAGGAATTTTGGTTCCGTCCACATTGCGGTAATCGGCAAAATCTGCCCGCGAAGGCAGATTGCCAACCGGTGTCGGGGTGAAGTGGGTCACGCGGAGCAAGAGGCCGGTTTGCCGGTCAAAGTAGAGCTGCTCGAAGGGGCCGCCGGGCGCGGAATGCGCCTCAAGGATATAAGTTTCTTGCCCTCCTATCTTCGCCGTGCCACGCACACGCATATGCGGATAATCTTGGGCCACGTTGATGACGTCTAGATTGCCATAGAAATTGGCTTGTTCGTGGATCTGTTCCGCATCGGGTCCGAAAGCCGGCATAACACCGCGTGGCGTCCGGATCCATGCGAGGGTGCCGTTAGTTCCTTGCTCGACCGTTCGTCCGTTGGGCAAGGTCACGACGTCAAGGAATTTATTGGGCGCCTTCTCATAAATCGTGGCAGGAAGGGTGCGATGCGGCCCCATCGTAACGGTTCCCTCGAGAATGCGCGTCGTGACTTTGCGCGCGGCGGCCTCACCGCCAATGGCGGCATCATAGGCGCCGAGAACTTTGGAGGGCAGGGGCATGCTCTCGAAAGCGGGAGGCGGTGGTGGAGGCGCCGGCGGCCCGAAACTTGCCTCAGCCAGAGCCGGCACCGAGCGGGGGTGCGGATGTCCATTGTGGCAAGTCGCGCAGGTGACCACCAGCCGCCCGTGGAAATTGTTGTTGTCAATGGAACGCATCATCAGAACCATTTTGCGAGCCGTGCGCTTCGTTCGCTTGTCATCGCTGGCAAAATCAAAACGCGGCGGCTGGCCCTTCATCACATGGCAGAAGGTACACTGCACGCCGAGCGAGGCAGCGATGAAGTGCATGGCCGGAATAAGTTGTGAGGCGGGAACCCCTTTGAACACCTTGATGTTTTTGTAATACTGCTCGGCGGTCTTCCCGGCCATGCTCATGGGATGGGCGGGCGCCGGCACCATCGGCACTGAATTCTGCGCCAACTCAGGCCGCGGGCCTGCGAAAGCTGTTCCGGCAAAAATCACGATGAGGGCAAAAAATTTCTCTAGACGGCTCGCCATCGGTTTTCCTCTCCTCTGACTCCCAATGGATTTCCTCTGGCTGAAAACTACATCTACTCCCGAAGCTCTTGGCCAAGCGCTTTGTCGCGCTGGCTCCTACTGCGGGAGTTCTTGAGCTACTTTTCCGACCAGCGTGAACGTTCCACCCTAACGAGCCGCAGCATAGCAAATGTTCCATGACGTAGTCCAAGGAAAAATGGTTTCAGGGTTTTGCTGATGCGCCGGCCGCTCAGCCGGGCCCTGACAAGGAGCGAGCCTCGGCGCAAGTCAAGAGCTAGCGGTAGCTTTTACGGGCGGGACGATGCACTTCGCGGAAATGGTCAAGCTCCTGGTCGGAGACTGTGAAGTGGCGGTCGAGCGGTTGGGCGGGGGTTTCCTGGAGGAGTTCGCGTTGCAGTTTCTGGTAGCCGATGGCAGCGCCGTCCTGATAAGGGATGCGGCGCTCCAAGAAGGAGCGATTGGTGATGGTAATGGTGAAGTCCCGGGGCTGCGATTGCGGAGCCAGCACGCGATAAGAATAGTCGCGGCCGCGCGGCTTGACTTCAAATCCGGTGTATTGAATCAGCGTGGACAACAAAATTGGTCCTCGGGTTCAGGCGCCGCAGGCGGGCTGTGTAGCCCGCCCGCGCCGTCCGTCGCTTTAGAGCTTGACGACGTTTTCAGCTTGCAGGCCCTTGGGACCTTTGGTCACCGTAAACTCCACCGTGTCGCCCTCAGCGAGGGACTTGTACCCGGTTGCCTGGATGGCGGAGTGGTGGACGAAAACATCGTCCCCCGTGGCGCGCTGGATGAACCCGTAACCTTTCTCGTTGTTAAACCACTTGACCTTGCCTTGTTCACTTGCCATATTCGTTTTGTTCCTTTTCGTTGTTGAATTTTCTTGTTCCGCTCTCGCAACCACTCGCCAAAAACAAAAAGGCCACAAAACCAGAGATTCTGTGGCCTCGCGGTTAAGGTAACCGGTCACAAAAACTGATCAAGCAATCTCAGTATATAGCATTCCGCCCCGCCACGCAACCGGAAATTGTTGACGGGCGCGCGACCGTCAGAGCGGCTTGGGCGGATTGAACTCCCTCGCCCCGACGTAGCGCTCCACGAAGCCCGGATCGAAGCTTTTGAGGAAGTAGCTGTACTCGTTGAGAAACGTGACAAAACGCTCGCGGCAGGCGTTCAGGCTGCTTCGCGTTGAGTCGGTAAGCTGGCTGCGAAACTCCTGCGGCGGGTTCTGAAAAATGGGGTAAAGGCAGGAGTTGTTGTACAGCGAGACGAGCGTGCTCAAGTCAGCATTGCAGGCTCGAAAGGCCGCGAGGCTTGGCTTTTCGGTGGCAACATCATTGCTGAGGTTCCAATAGAAACTTAGTAACAGATTGGCGCTTGGGATGCCGAACAGCCGACGCAAATCGTCGCCCCCGCGAAAGACCTCGGTCCGGAGGACGTACTCCAGCGAGTCGCCGCCCCGGTCGTTGACGAACCGCTCGAAGTCTTTAACAAATTGCCGAAGCTGCACGAAGGCCTGCCGAGCCAAGCGCTCGTCGCGGCGGGCTTGGCGACGGCGCTTGACCCAGGGCGAAACCTGCGGATAAAAGCCGATGAACAGAGACACAAAAGCCAGGCCGAGCAACGACCACATGAGCGCCGGCTGCTGCTGGGATTGCGTGGCAATCAGGGTCACGAGCGCGAGCACCGGAACGGCCAGCTTGGTGATGTAATCGAGGACCGAAAACCCGCGTGAACTTTCGCCTTCGCCGGGCGGGGTGGGAAGAAGACTCATGTCAGCACCTCCTGCTGAAGACTGCAACACTTCATCGCCATGAACCCGGCTGACGTGCGGGGTGCATGGTCTGGATGAGCCTCCGAAGCTCAACGCGAATCATACCGGGCAGGGTCGGGTTTCGCAAACGGCGCGTTGCATCGTCCGCACGCGACGCAGAACAACCCGAACCGATTGAGCGCGGTGGATGCACGAACCAGCGGTCAGGCGGGTTAGGCGATCAGTCAAAGGAAGCGCCATCCTATCGAAGAAATTTTCGGCTGGATGGAGACGGTTGGGTTGGTGCGGAAGGTGAGGCAGCGAGGCCGAAAGCAGCTGGCGTGGGTGTTCATGTGGGCAGCGGCAGCATCAATTCCAGGGCACAGTGCGCCTCGAAGCCTGGAAACCGCAACCAAGACCATCCCAAGGGCAGCGACGACGGGCGCGCGAACCACGCCCCCGGAGGTGAAATTGCCCTGACGACGAACGGAATTTTTTAATTATGCCCATTTTCAGTAGTCTGTCAGGAGGACCCAGCACCGCCCACGCGGGATTTTTTGCTTCCCCCACTTCCACCTGCACGGGTTCAAACTCTCCGCCTCTCGCCATACCCCGCTTCCCGCGGCAGTCCTGCACGACGGAACGTTACTCCCGGCTGACATGAGCAGCCCTCCCAGACAAATTCTGAGCGGCCACCTGCAATACGCTTGCCGCGTCCGCGCCTTGGGCCGCGCTCAGCCGGCGCACGCCACCTTCAAACTGGGGGAGCAAGTTTTCTGCCTCGTTGACAGGGCAGGGGGTGGGTTTCTATAATCCCGTGTGGGGTTGCGGGACGGGGTCCTGCAACCAGTTCCGAGCGGGAGTAACTCAGCGGTAGAGTGCGACCTTGCCAAGGTCGAAGTCGCGGGTTCAAATCCCGTCTCCCGCTCCATAGCTTTCTGGAACCGAGGGCGAACCGGGCGCGGTACCCAAGTGGTAAGGGAGAGGTCTGCAAAACCTTTATGCGGGAGTTCGATTCTCCCCCGCGCCTCCAACTCATCCTGTTACGCATCGAAGCTAATTTGAAAGCATCCGCCGGCATCACGTGCCCTCATGCAAGCAGCTCATTATGCTCGACGGAAGACGGATTGTTTAGCTGGTTGTAACGGGGCAGATGCTTTCAAGGATGCGGGTTACGAAGATAGGACACACCACAAAGGACGACGTCGCCCTGCCGAAGGGCCTGAGTCCGAGCAATGCGCGCCGGCAAAAAAATGTTGCCGCCGCCGGGTGAGTAGGGGACGGCGACTTCAATCTTCCAACCTTGCGCATAATGATAGCGGCTTTCAAAGCAGAGGCCGCCGCGGGAAATGTTGCGCGTCCAAACGACTTCATCGCCAAACTCGACGGATCGAATGCAGGCCTGCACGCGCAATTCGCGGCGAGGCTCGCGCCGCTTCTCGCGGCTTTCGGCCTCCTGCACCGGGGCGGCAGCGGCAGGCGGAGCAGTGGGTTCCCCCGCCGACTTTCTCCACAGCGTGCTTTGCGTGCAGCGCATACAATAGCGGGTGAGAGTGCGGTTGGCTTCTAAGACCTCAATTTCAAACTCGTCGAGGTGTGCGACCTCCAGGGTCTGGCAAGCAAGACATTGGAGCACGACTCGCCCCACAACTTCACCCGGGCCACCTAGAGGAGGAAATTCGATCCCCCACGGATTGGCATCGGGGTTGAGAAAGGAAATGCCATAATAGTAACCGTCGAGTTCCTCGCCGATTTGTCCCACCACACGCGCGTCGCCTTCCAATCCCGTGGTGAGGCAACGGACGCTGATCTCCTGGTCGGGAACCAGCTTGCGCGGGGAAAGGATTCTGGCTCCGTGCCGGGCGATGACCACGGTCTTCGCTTCATCCACAAAAGAAGCGCCCATAGCGTCAGTTCCCGCGACTCGAATGGACAGTTGCAGAGCAATCCGATCGCTTCGCCGCACATCCTCGTAAGTCTCCATACTCAAAAACCTCGCAACCCGGATCGAATCTTCCGGCCAAGCAACGAACCCAAGACTCATCTCTCCCGAACTCTGTTCCTCGATGGCTGGAACGCTATTATACCAACCGGACGGGGCTTTTTATGTTGTCAACGGAGCTATCTCCCTCAAGATAATCGGCATTCGAGCGCGGAGGCATGAGAAAGACTTGCCAGATTTGTTCAATTCATCATACACTAGCGCCGAATCCCTGGCTTCGGGGATATGTTCCATGACGATCAACAACCGCCGTTCCGACCGGTTAATGCTTACCGTTCCGCTGACGGTTCAAGGCAAGGATGAGCAGGGCTTTCCGTATCAGGACACGGCGCGGACTTCGGTTTTGAACCGTCACGGCGCGCGAATCCAGATCGGGCGCCGGCTGACTAGCGGCCAGATCGTCCGCGTGGTCAACATGCTGAATCGGCGGGCGGCGGATTTTCGGATTATCGGGCCGGTCGCTCCGTTCTCCGAGGCGGGCGGTGAGTTTGGGGTGGAATGCGTAGAACGTGAGGCCAATATTTGGGGAATTCAATTTCCGCCTTTGCGCGAAGGTGAAACGGCCGAATCCAAGGCCTTGCTGGAATGTCGCCAGTGCCACACCGTGACCCTCGTGCCCCTCTCGCTGGTTGAGGTGGAAGTCCTCGAGACCTCGGGCATACTGACCAAACAGTGCGAGCACTGCAAAACCTTCACCCGATTCGGATACGCGGAGAAGCAGATCGGCATGGGAACTCCGGGTGACGCCACGGCCGTGGCGGAGGTTCAGGCGGAAGTGGAGGCTGTGGCCACCAACGAGCGGCGACGGCATCGGCGCATCGCGCTTCAGTTACCGGTGCGCATCCGCGACTACCAAGGGGGCATCGAAATCACCAAAAGCGAGAACATTTCCAAAGGCGGATTTTGCTTCACCACTGAGAAAGACTACCAGGTGGGTGAGGGCCTTCTGGTAGTATGCCCTTATAACGAGGCGGGCCAGAGCATCGAGGTGCGCGGGCGCGTGGTGCGCCGTCGCGCCATCCCGGGCTCCAACCGAAAAATTTACGGCGTTAGCTACGACACCTCCATGCGCTAGCCGATCCTTCTTCACCCAGCCTCTCAACCTTACCCAGCCGGTCCAACGGCTTCCGTCAGAGGAACGCACGATTCCTGCGAGCCTCCGTTCCGAGCCGGTTCGCGCTGGCTCCGCATTGAATCTTTGATTCCGCCAGCCTAAAATGAGAATTGGAAGCAGCAGAAGCTCCGCAGCCTTGCAGTCCGAAAGGAAGATCGAATGGCGGATGTTCCAAGTCTCAAATCGCTTTTGATAACCATCGCCCTCGGCTTGGCGCTGGTAGGTATGATGGGCTGGAGCCGCTCCAGTTACGCCGCGCCCCAGTTCGGGCAAGGCTTGAACGCTGGACCGCCAAGCCCGCTTCCCATTCTTCAGGGTCCGCGTGAGCCTCGTCTCAGCAAAAAGCAGCAGCAGGCCATCCTGAAAATGAATTATGAGAAGATGAAAAAACAAGCTGCGGCGCTCGCCGCGCTGGCGAAGTCTCTTCAGAAAGACATTGACCGGTCAAATGTGAACGTGCTCCCTGTGGCCGTGATTAAAAAAGCTAAAAAAATCCAGAAACTGGCTAAAAGCATCCAGAACACAGCGCGCGGTTATTAGCACCCTCTCGTACGTCGTTATAAATCGCGCGAACTTCATGGGCTTGCCAATACATCGCGGCTGATCATGGAAACGGCATTCCGGGGTTCAGCGGCCCCTCTGGCTGTGATGAATCTGCTTCTATTTCTCTAAGGCCCAAAATCCCTGCCAGGCCGGGACCGGCTTCAATTGACAATGAACACAAACGTTTGACAGGTCTGAAGCCAAGGCATAAAATAAAGAGTTTACGAGCATCACGACAATCTTTGACTTAAGGAGCGCACATGCCGGTGAAGGTAGGCATTAATGGGTTTGGGCGAATCGGGCGGAATGTATTTCGCGCGGGATACCAAGATCCTCAAATCGAATTCGCCGCGGTGAACGACATTACGGACCCTAAAACCCTGGCCCATCTGTTGAAATACGATTCCGTGCTCGGAAATCTTCCAGCCGAGATCAGTTACGGGGAGGATTGCATCCGGGTGGACGGCCGTTCCGTTCGGGTATTCAAAGTCAAGGACCCTGCCGAGCTCGACTGGTCGTCCCTGGGCGTGCAGATCGTAGTGGAATCTACGGGCCTTTTCACCAAGGCCGAAGACGCGCGAAAGCACCTGCGAGGGAGCGTCAAAAAAGTCATCATCTCCGCTCCGGCCAAGAACGAAGACATCACGATTGTTCTCGGCGTCAACGAGGACAAATATGACCCGGCTAAACACCACATCATTTCGAACGCTTCCTGCACGACGAATTGCTTGGCGCCGGCAGCTAAAGTGGTCCATGAGAGTTTTCGGATCTCGAAAGGGGCCATGACGACGGTCCACTCCTACACCAACGACCAACGGATTCTTGATTTACCCCACAAGGACTTGCGCCGGGCGCGAGCCGCGGCAGTATCCATCATTCCGACCTCGACCGGCGCCGCCAAGGCGATTGGCCTGGTGCTGCCGGAACTGCAAGGCAAGCTGGACGGGTTTTCCTTGCGTGTCCCGACCCCGAACGTCTCTATTGTCTATCTGGTGACCTTCGTCGAGAAGCCCACCACCACCGAAGAGCTCAGAGCCGCTTTCAAACGTGCCGCGGAAGGTCCGCTCAAGGGGATTCTGCAGTACTGCGAGGAAGAACTCGTCTCGGCAGATTTTCGTGCCAACCCGCATTCTTCCATTGTGGACGCGGCCTTTACCAAGGTCATTGACGACACATGCGTCCAAGTTACCTCCTGGTATGACAACGAGTGGGGATATTCTAAACGGGTCAATGATCTGATTAAGTTCGTTGCCAAATCTCTTTAAGGACGGGTGCCGGAACCTCGCATTGTGCCGGTACGACGCAAGCGACCACATTCGACAACGGATCTTCAATGCCCAAACTTTCCATTCGCGACCTTGACCTGAAAGGTAAGCGTGTTTTTATGCGCGTGGACTTCAACGTTCCCCTCGACGCCGAGGGCGGAGTGGCGGATGACACGCGCATTCGCGCGAGTCTCCCGACGATTCAACTGGCCCTCCGTGAGGGGGCACGGTTGATTTTAGCCTCTCACCTTGGCCGGCCGAAGGGAAAACCCGACTCGAAATTGAGCCTGGCGCCCGTAGCTGGGCGACTCTCCCAACTTCTTGGACAACCGGTTGCCTTCGTGAAAGATTCGATCGGTCCGGAAGCAGAAGCGGCCGCCGCCGCTCTCGGCGACGGTCAGGCCTTGCTGCTGGAAAATCTCCGTTTTCACGGTGAGGAAGAAAAAAACGATCCGCAATTTGCGCGACGGCTGGCGGCGCTGGCAGAAGTTTACGTTAACGATGCCTTTGGCACGGCCCACCGAGCCCACGCTTCGACTGAAGGGATTACACATCTTCTTTCCCCCGCCGCAGCCGGTCTGCTCATGGAAAAAGAACTCCACTACCTGGGTCAGGCGGTGGAGAACCCGCCACGCCCATACGTGGTGATTGTGGGCGGCGCCAAGGTCTCCGATAAAATCGAATTTCTGCAGAATCTCATGCGGTTTGCGGACGCCGTGCTGATCGGCGGAGCCATGGCTTACACGTTCCTGAAGGCACGCGGCGTGAACGTTGGACTATCGAAGTTCGAAGCAGAAAAGCTGGACCTCGCCCGCGACCTTTTGAGCTTCTCTGAAAGGCGCAGCATCAAGCTCTGCTTGCCCAGCGATCACGTGGTAGCAGAAAAAATCGAGATCTCTGCCGCCGCGGAGGTTGTTTCGGGAGCGGCCATCCCTGCCAATCGTCTCGGTGTGGACATCGGCCCGGCCACGCGCGCCGATTATGCGGCTCAGATCCAGCAAGCTCGGATGATTGTCTGGAACGGGCCGATGGGCGTGTTTGAGATTCCTCAATTCGCCGCCGGCACCTTGGCCGTTGCCAAGGCCGTTGCCGACTCCTCCGCAATTTCGATTGTCGGCGGCGGCGATTCGGTTGCGGCGGTCCATCAAGCCGGCCTGGCTGACAAAATCACTCACGTTTCAACCGGGGGCGGTGCTTCGCTCGAGTTTCTTTCTGGAATGAAGCTGCCCGGGGTTGAGGCGCTGACGGATAAATAATCCGACTCTTTGGAAACCCCCATGCGTCGTCCTGTGATTGCCGGCAATTGGAAGATGTACAAGACCATTGCAGAAACTTCCGCCTTCGTGGCCAAGCTGAGAGAGCGCCTGGCCAACGTGAACCATTGCGACATCGTGGTCGCTCCACCCTTCACCGCTCTTCGCGCGGCGGCCGAGGCGGCCCGGGGAAGCAACCTCCGCATCGCCGGCCAGGACGTCCATTGGGAGCCTAACGGCGCGCACACCGGAGACATCTCTGCGGGCATGTTGATGGAGGCCGGTGCCACGGCGGTCATAATTGGCCACTCCGAGCGGCGCCGAGATCACGGCGAGACCGATGAAATGATCAACCGCAAACTCAAGGCGGCGTTGGCCGCTGGCCTGACGCCGATCGTGTGCGTGGGAGAAACCTTGGAAGAAAGGGAGTCTGGGCGGACACAACAGGTGCTGAGCCGGCAATTTGATGGCGGCTTTGCCGGATTGACCCCTTTGGAATTTTCCCGTATTATGATGGCGTACGAGCCGGTTTGGGCCATTGGGACGGGACGGACCGCAACGCCTGAAATGGCGGCGGAAAGTCACAGCTATCTGCGGGAATTGAGTCGGCGGCGTTTCGGAGAAGCGGAGGCGGAAACGCTGCGTATTCTTTACGGCGGCAGCGTGAAGCCCGACAACATTGGCGGCTTGATGCGCGAGGTCCAAATTGACGGCGCACTCGTCGGGGGAGCAAGCTTGGACCTGGAATCTTTTGTAGCCATCGTCCAGTACCCGCAGCTAGTGGCCGCAGGCAGGGCAGGATAATCAAAATCTTATGGTAACCGCAGTCGTCGTCCTGCAAGTGTTGATCAGCATTCTGCTGATTTTGGTGGTTCTCATCCAGGGCGGAGAAAATGTGGATATGGCCGCCGCTTTTGGAGGCGCCAGTCAGGCCGCGTTTGGGCCGCGTGGCGCAGTGACCACCATTCAGAAAATTACGTGGGTGTTGGCGGCGCTGTTTGTGATGACCTCGATGACCTTGGCCATTTGGTCCGGCGGGACGAGCTCCCCTTCGGTGCTGTCGAAGGCTCCGCCGCGGCAGACAGCCCCAGCCTCATCGGCGAAGAAGAAGTAACGGCCTGACCGCGCGACGCCACGTGACGGGGCGACAGTTCGCTATATGTTGCACGAGGCTCCTATGTGCGGAAGTGGCGGAATTGGCAGACGCACCAGCTTGAGGGGCTGACGCTCGCAAGAGCGTGGGGGTTCGAGTCCCCCCTTCCGCACCACCGGCTCGCATAAGCTCCATTCCTTTGTCAACCCTAAAACAAATGAGCTTGCTGAGGACAGGCGGAGAAGTATTTCAAGAGGAAGATGTATTCAGTTCGGACTCATCCGCCGTGGCGGGTGTTGGCGGCGCTTGAGCGCAGCTCCTCGATGGCAGCTAGGTAGCCTTCGGGAGCATCAAAGATCGCCGAGCCGGCAACCAAAACGTCGGCGCCCGCTTCGACCACCCGCGCAGCGGTTTGCCGATTGATGCCGCCGTCCACCTCCACGTCGCATGTTCGCCCACGCTGCTGTAACTGCGCCCGAACCTGGCGAATTTTGCGCAGCGTGTCGGGAATGAACGCTTGTCCGCCAAAGCCGGGGTTGACGGTCATGATCAGCACCATTTCCACTCGATCTAAAATTTCTGAAAGCATGGCCACCGGCGTTGCCGGGTTCAAGGCGACGCCCGCCTGCTTGCCGAGCAGATGAATGTGCTCTACGGCGCGATGAAGGTGCTGGGTGGCCTCTTGGTGGATGATGATGGTATCGGCGCCAGCCTTCGCAAAACGCTCAATGAAGTCTTCCGCCGGCTCAACCATTAAGTGGGCTTCCAAAGGAATGCGAACCAGTGGCCGAAGGCGCTGAACCGCCTGAACGCCGAAGGTAATGTTGGGAACGAATCGGCCGTCCATGACATCAATTTGAATGCGGTCGGCACCGGCCGCTTCCACGGCTTTAGCCTGCTCGCCCAGGCGAGTGAAGTCCGCCGAGAGAATCGAAGGCACGATTTTGATCATGAAGTCTTCACCCGGGCGCTTGCCAATCCCCCCGCCGCCGCTTTATCCACAAACCAAACCACATGGCCTGCGACCGGCTGCACGGCTTGAGCAGGCCATTGCTCAGGGTCCCGTTGGCCTTCCAGAGCCTGGCGCAAAATATCCCGCTTCTCTTCCCCGCTGACCATGAAGACGATTTCACCGGCGGCATTCAGCACCGGGTAGGTCAAGGTCATTCGATAGGCATTTAGTTTGGAGACAAAGTTTGGGACCACCCATCGCGTCTGCTCGGCGAGTGCGCGGGTGCCGGGAAATAATGATGCCGTGTGCCCGTCAGGCCCCAAACCGAGCAAAATTAGGTCGAACCGCGGAGGATGTCCCACCGCGGGCACAAGACGCTCTGCCAGGAGCTGCTCGTAATGCTCTGCGGCGGCGTCGAGGTTCGCCCGCTCCGCCTCCATCCGGTGAAAATTGGCCGCAGCCAAAGCAACGCGGTCCAGCAAGGATTGACGAATCATCCGATAGTTGCTTTGCGGGTCATCCGGCGGCACGGCGCGCTCGTCCACTTGGAAGAGGTCTAGGCTCGGCCAGGGTATCCGAGACGCTAGCGGTTCGCAGGCCAGGCGCTCGTAAAGAGGGCGCGGCGTATGTCCGCCCGAAAGGGCCACAGAAAAACGACGGCCTTCACGCGCACGTTCCATGGCACGTGCGGCGACATGCTCCGCCAACGCCCGGCTAAGCGTCGCCATGTCGGAGAACACACGAATCTGCGCCTCGCCCATCGTGACCGAATCGAACCAATCTAAGGCCTGCGCTCAATAGGGGAGCGCGACCACACGCGCCAGGGTGTCAATCACTTGCTCGTAAATTAGATCGCGGCTCGGAAAATGAAGCTCGTGGCTGATCACCTGACTGATCTTCGTGGCTCCCAGAGGCATCCGCCGCACGAACGGGGGGCGTCCCACCACCGCGCAGTGACCGGTCAACTCGGCGGCCGCGGGGTTTTCCATAAATCGAAAAACACCGGCCGCAGGACCTCGCGTTTCAATGGAAACAGACAGCCTTTCCCCCACCGCAGGCTCTAATATGACTTCCACGGGTTGACCATTGCAGTCAAAAGTTAAAACTCGTCCGCCGGTTTTGGTTTGGGCCGCTTTTTTTGGCTGCCAATTGAGCCGGTTGGCGAGCCAGGCTGCCAGCAACCATGCGGCCGCCTTGGCACCCCGTCGAGTGCTGGCATCCTCACCCCACTCAATGCGAACCTTGGAGATCTGATGCAAGCACGACACGGCTTCCGGAAACTCAAAGCATTGAGCCAGCAACTCCCGCCAAGGAGTCAGCCGGGTCCAATTAAGGTCACTAAAAGCCAGGCGGCGCGCCCCCCAGACGCGGTTCAACTGCTGGGCGAGGGCCGTGAATCCGTGTTCCACGTCCGGAAAAGCCGAAGAATCCACCAGCACACGATCGGTCACACGGAGGATATCCGCCAAATAGGCCGGCGGCGCAAAATCACTGCCGCGCCACCACAAGTAAACCGGCAGTTCGGGGATAATCAACGGAATAACGAGGCTCTTCAGCCCTTCCACCGGCGGACCGGAGGCATAAAGTGAGATGACCTCGCAGCAGACCTGCCTCTCGCCCGGCGTCGGGATGCGGCAGCGAGCAAAGACCGAAGCGCGAAGCTGGGCCTGGCTCGCAGCCCGGTCGGCGACCATCACAACGGCTCGACAGGGACTCTCGTGCGTAATCTCGCCGATCAGCTTTAAGGTTTCCGCGCCCGCCTGTTCGCTTTCGGAATAAGCAAGAAGCGTCAGGACCGAAGCCCGCGTCACTGGCTGCCGCGTCTCAGTCCCTTCGGCGGCGGATTGCCAGAGCGCGGAGAGTTCGGCTTCCAGATTGGCGACGTTGGCGATCCGAAGCTCACCTGCTGTCAAAGAGAGGTTCTCACTCGCCACTTTGGACTTACTCCTTCATGCCGTCGGCGCGGAACTACAGGCGGTGCCAGTGGCGACCGTCGCGAGCCAAGAGCGCGTCCGCTTCGGCAGGCCCCCAGGTTCCGGCCTCGTAAAATGCCAATCCTCCGGCTCCGTCTTGCTGCCACCGCTCCAATAGAGGCGTGAGCAGTTCCCAGGCCATTTCCACGGCGTCTTCGCGGGTGAACAGCGTCTGATCGCCCAGCATACAATCCAGCAGCAAGGTCTCATAGGCGCCGGGGGCTTCCACGCCGAACGAGTCGGCATATCGGAATTCCATCTTAACCGGGCGAATTTGCATTGTGGTGGCCGGAAACTTGGCGTTGAACTTGACGGAGATTCCTTCGTTCGGTTGGATTCGAACGGACATGATATTGGGTTCAACGGAATCTCTCCACGTTTTCCCGAAGACCATGTGGGGGACGCGCCGAAATTCGATAACGATCTCGGAAATGTGTTTGGCCAAGCGTTTTCCCGATCGAACGTAGAAGGGCACGCCCGCCCAACGCCAATTATCCACCGAAAACTTCAAGGCAGCGTAGGTTTCTGTCGTGGAGGTCGGCGACACCTTGGGTTCGGCGCGATAGGCCGGGACGCTTTGACCCTTCACCCAACCTTGCAGATACTGCCCCCGCACGGCAAATTCGCTGAGTCGGTCCAGGTCGAAGGGTCGAATGGCCCGCAGCACCTTGGCCTTCTCATCGCGGACTTGGGTTGCCTCAAAACTCGCCGGCGGCTCCATCGCCACCAAGCTCAGCACGGACATGACGTGATTCTGGATCATGTCGCGCAGCAAACCCGCTTCCTCGTAATAGCCGCCCCGCCCCTCAATTCCGATATCCTCCGCAACCGTGATTTCCACATGGTCTATGTAGCGCCGGTTCCAGATCGGCTCAAAAATTCCGTTGGCAAACCGAAGAACCAACAGATTTTGCACCGTTTCCTTGCCCAGGTAGTGGTCGATCCGGTAAACCTGATCCTCGCTAAACACGCTAAGAACTGCGCTATTGAGTTGCCGCGCGCTCGTGAGGTCACGGCCAAACGGCTTCTCCACCACGATCCGCGTCCAGGTTTTACCGGGATCCTTGGGCTTGGCGAGTCCGGCTGAATTTAGATGGCTGACAATGACCGGAAACTGGCTGGGAGGAGTGGCCATATAGAAAAGGCGATTGCCTTGTGCGACGCCCTCTTTGTCTAATTTCTCCAGCAAATCGGTCAACTGTTTGTAGGCTTTCACATCGCTGAAGTTGTCGGTGAGGTAGTAGAAGTGGCGCAAAAAATCGGTCACGGCCGCATCTTCTACGGTCTCCGGAGAGTACTTGTGAATGGCGGCGGCCATCGCCTCCCGAAATTTTTCGTGGGAATAGGGAGTTTTGGCACAGCCAATCACGGCCACCGTCGGGGGCAACATGCCTCCACGGTCGAGAGAGAAGAGCGCCGGAACCAGTTTTCTTGCTGTCAGGTCGCCTGATGCGCCAAAAATAACGATGGCGCAAGGATCTGGCGTCTTGCGCATGCGCATGCCTTCTCGCAGAGGGTTCGGGACCACCGCAGTTGTGGCCATAAATTTTTCGCCCCTTGGTAAGAGTTGGCTATCTCGGTCCGGAGCTTAAGCCGCCTTGGCGCTGACTTTGACGAGCGCGGTTTCGATCACTTTCTGCAAGCTCGCCAGACCGGCCGCGGCGTCCTTGCCCAAATGGACCTGGATGACTCGACGGTGCTTGGCTTCAAGGGATTGCAAATCCCCCAACGCCTGAGCCTGCTTCAGGATCGAGAACGTGTACGGCTCGCCTGGGATTGCCAGGTCCTCGGCATCGTCGGCGATGCATTGAAAGAACAAGCCGCTGTTGGGCCCACCTTTATGAAGCTGCCCCGTCGAATGGAGAAAGCGCGGCCCGTAGCCGACGGTCGTGGCGAGGCGCAATGAATTCCTGAGTCGCGCGCGAATCGTTTGAAGTTGACTCTCAACGGTGTCGGAGCGTTCGGTATAGGCCATCAGCGCGACGTAGTCTCCATCGGTCGCCTCACTCAACATGCCGGCGATCATTGCCTCGCCGGAATTGCTGCCCGCCGCCTTCAGCCTTTCGGCTCGCGCCCGCGTTGCCTCATCGGCATAGTAGCGAAGCCCTTCAAATTCCACTGTCGGCGACGGAGAAGGCAACCGACCCTGTGCCTTATATTCCGCCAACAGACGGTTTGTGTTGTCCTTGCTCTCCTGAACGTTGGGTTGATCGAAGGCATTGATGCCCAAGAGCGCTCCCGCTATCGCCACGGCGACTTCCCAGCGGAAGAATTCCTGGCCTA
The DNA here is from genome assembly GCA_021838785.1 of Acidobacteriota bacterium. Lineage (GTDB taxonomy): Bacteria > Acidobacteriota > Terriglobia > UBA7540 > UBA7540 > JAKCCV01. Next base: position 273,523 of record JAKCCV010000001.1, read on the forward strand.
GGTCAAACTTATCGCCAAGTTCAATCCTCACCACGGGATGGCCTGCGCCTTCCAAAGCCTTCAATCTGCGCTCGGTCGCCTCCTCGGAATCCGAAGCTAATTGGAGGGAAATGAACAGGCGATCGTTCCGGTAATCGTTGGGTTCTCCGAGCACTTCGCCGGCTATGGGGACCAAACCCTTCCCTTCCTTGCCGGTGCTCTCGGCAATCAATTGCTCGGCCCAATCGGCAAAGGGCGCCAAACTCGCCGAGGCGACGAAAGTAACCTTGTTCCGCCCAGCGCGGGCCGCCTCCGCCAAGATGACCCCAAGCTGCACGCCGGGGTTTTCTCGCGACGCGACCGATGGGCCACAGGCCTGAACCATCCGTTCCGCCCGATCGAGCAACGTTGCGCTCTTCACGCCCGCAAGCGCCGCAGGAACCATGCCGAAATTGGAAAGCGCGGAATAGCGCCCTCCGATGTCCGGCTTGCCGTGGAAAATACGGCGAAAGTTTTTCTCACCTGCCAATTTCTCAAGCGACGTCCCTGGATCCGTGATAGCAATAAAATTTCCGCCCGGCCGATTGGATCCAGCCTTGGACACGCGATCATAGAAGTACTTGAAAAAGCTTAACGTCTCTGCCGTGCCGCCGGACTTGCTGGAGACAATAAAAAGCGTGTGGGCCACGTCAATGGAATTTTCCAAGCGGGCGATATTCCCCGGCACGGTCGAATCCAACACGTGCAGCTCGGGATAGCCCGAGGTCTTTCCAAAAATTGCCCGACAAACATCTGGACACAAACTGCTGCCGCCCATGCCGAGAACTACGGCGTGAGTGAATCCATCCCTTCGGACCTCTTCCACGAAGCTGAGAATGACCTCCTGCTGCTCGGCCATCTCGCTCGACACGCTGAGCCAGCCCAGGGCATTGCGAATCTGTTTCTGAATCGCGGGATCCGACTTCCAGAGTGAGGCATCGCGGTCCCACAAACGGTGCGCCCATTTTTCTCGATCGAGCCGCGCCAGCGTGGCCTCAGTCGCCGCGCCTAATCCGCCGAGAAAGGTCGTGCTGGAATTCAGCGTACCGGCTAATACTTTTCCCCGCTTTTCTTCAAGCACCTCGAGCAACTTGTTATAATCCCGCGAGAAGGCCGCGCAGCCGTCCTCTTCGAGCTTTTGGGTGATTGCATCGAGACGGATTCCATGACGGGAAAGCTTCCGCAGAACCTCGCGGGCTTCCTCTATCCCCTCTTCCAGCGTCGGCCTAGGCTTGCCGTGGTCGCGATAGGCAACGATGGTTGCGGGCGGCATGGTGTTCACGGTATCGCGGGCAATGAGTTCCTGAACGTACAGGATGTCACTGTATTTCGGATTTTTGGTGCTGGTCGAAGCCCACAAAAGTCGCTGTGCTCGCGCGCCATTTTTTTCTAGTTCCTTGAATCGCGGGCCGAAGAACAACTTCTTATACTCCTCGTACGCCATCTTCGCGTTGGCGATGGCGGCCTTGCCCAAGAGGCTGGTGATTTCTTTCTTGTCTGCCTCATTGGCTGTGGCCAGCTTGGCTTCAAGTTGCTGATCCACCAGCGTATCAATCCGACTCACAAAGAAGCTCGCCACGGAAGCCACGCGGTCAACAGCAGCACCCTCCCGCAATCGCTTTTCAAGAGCGTTCAGATACGCCTTAGCCACCTCGACGTAGCGCTCCACGGCAAACAACAGAGTGATATTGATGTTGACGCCCTCCGCCAGCATTTGCTCAATGGCCGGAAGGCCCTCGCGGGTCCCTGGAATTTTGACCATCACGTTGGGCCGATTCACGGCTCCTCTTAACCGACGAACCTCCGCAATGGTGCCTTCCGTGTCATGGGCGAGCAGCGGTGAAACCTCGATGCTCACAAAGCCGTCGCGTCCCTGGGTCGCATCGTAAATGGGCCGGAACAAGTCCGCCGCCATTTGGATATCTTCCACGACAAGCCGCTCGTATATTTCGGCCGAGGTCAGCCCTTGCTGAGCCAATCGCCGGATGGAGTCGTCATAGTCCGTGCTTCCCACGATGGCTTTTTCAAAAATGCTCGGGTTGGAAGTAACGCCCGAGATGCCGTCTTCATCAATCAGCCGCTTCAATTCTCCTGACAACAATTCCCCGCGACGAATGTAATCGTGCCAAACACTCTGTCCCAGCTTATTCAGTTCTCGAAGAGGATTACTTTCCATAACCACCCCCACGGTTGATTTAAGCCATTTCTGCCCTCACCTGCTTGCGCGACGGATGCCGGAATTTATAGCCTCCGGGCGATGTCTGGGATTACCCAGCGATCCAACCAGCTTGCCCGGCAGCCCCCAGGGTCTTCAGTTCTGGCGTTTCATCACTTCCCGCGCCTGCTGGACCACGTTTTCCGCCGTAAATCCAAACTTCTCCGCCAAAACTTGGTACGGCGCCGAGGCACCAAATCGCCTCATGCCGATGACCGCGCCGCGCGCACCGACGTACCGCTCCCAGCCCAAAGTCGCCGCAGCCTCAATGGCAAGTCGAGCCTCGACATTCGGCGGCAAAACCTCGTCACGGTAAGCCGCCGGCTGCTTTTCAAACAAGTCCCAACTTGGCATGCTGATGACACGGGCTTTCACTCCCTCAGCTCTCAACCTTTCGTACGCTTCCAGGGCTACGGATACCTCCGAACCCGAGGCGATCAGAAGAATCTCTGGCATTTCCTCCCGGGAGCCCGCCAAAATGTAGGCACCTCGCGCCAGGCCTTCGGCCGAGGCGCATTTTTGACGATCAATAACGGGCAGTTTTTGCCGCGTCAAAGCGAGCGCTACTGGCCCGCCGAGATGTTCAATGGCCACGCGGCAAGCCACCGCCGTCTCATTCGCGTCCGCCGGACGGATCAAGCACAAGTTCGGAATTGCGCGCAGGGATGGTAGATGTTCGATCGGCTGATGAGTCGGGCCGTCTTCTCCCAAAAAGATACTGTCGTGGGTGAAGATAAAAATGCTGTGGACTTCCATCAGTGCAGCCAGACGTATCGCCGGACGGCAATAATCCGAGAAGATCAAAAACGTTGCGCCGTAGGGAATCAGGCCGCTGAGCGCCATGCCATTCAGAATCGCTCCCATGCCGTGCTCGCGCACTCCAAAGTGAAAATTGCGCCCCTGGTAACTGCGGGGACCGAAGTCTGGCTGGCCCTTAATCAGCGTATCGGTTGACGGGGCTAGGTCGGCCGCGCCCCCAATCAGAAAGGGCAGGGCGGGCGCAACGGCATTCAGAGTCTTTCCCAACGCTTGTCGCGTGGCCATGGGTCCCTCGGAGGGCTTAAAGACGGGCAATTTCGATTGCCAACCCGTCGGAAGCTCCCCACGGAGGAAATGATCAAATTCTTCCGCGAGCTGAGGGAAGGCTCTCCGGTATGCCGACAGCTTTGCTTGCCACTCCGACTCCCATCTTTCTCCCTGCTCAATCGCTTGCCGGAAATTCTCCAGCGCTTCCTTGGGAACGTAAAAAGGTGGCTCGATCGGCCAGCCAAGGTTCTGTTTGGTCAGTTTGACCTCTTCGGCCCCCAGCGGCGCGCCGTGAGCCTCCGCCGTATCCTGTTTGTGGGGGCTGCCAAAGCCGATGTGCGTACGACACATAATGATGGAGGGGCGGTCCGTTTCAGCTTGGGCGGCGCGAAGAGCCCGATCCACCGCCTCCAGGTCATTGCCATCCGGCAGCTTTTGCACGAACCAGCCGTAAGCCTCAAACCGTTTGGCCCGATCCTCCGTGAAGGCCAAGTTCGTGGAACCTTCAATCGAAATGTGATTGTCGTCGTAAATGTAGATGAGGTTGCTCAGCCTTAAATGACCCGCCAGCGAGGCCGCTTCCGACGAGACGCCCTCCATTAAATCTCCATCACTGACCAGAGCGTAAATTTTATAATCCAGGATCTCGTGCCCCGGTCGGTTGAAATACTCCGCCAGGTATCGTTGGGCGATGGCCATGCCGACGCCGTTGCCGAAACCTTGACCAAGCGGTCCCGTGGTTGTTTCAATGCCCTCGACCAAGCGATGCTCGGGATGGCCCGGAGTTTTGCTTCCCCATTGCCGAAACTGCTTGATGTCTTCGAGCGAAAGGTTGTATCCGGTTAAATAAAGCAGGCTGTAGAGCAACATGCAGCCGTGCCCCGCGGAGAGGATGAACCGATCGCGGTTGGGCCAACGCGGGTGACGCGGGCTGTGACGCAAAAATCGCTTCCAAAGAACATAGGCCATGGGCGCTGCACCCATCGGCAACCCGGGATGTCCCGACTTTGCTTTTTCCACAGCATCCATCGCCAGACAGCGGATGGTGTTGATGGAGAGCATATCCAATTCCGCGGAACTTAAATTTCTATTTTGGGCTTCTGTGGCCGATTGTCCGTCCACGCGCAATTCCCTCCGTCGAATTTAGCGGCGACTTGCCGCTCCACACTTGTAATCCCCTGGCGAAAACCCCAGCCTGCCTCTTGGCTCATCCGTCTCCCTGCACCACAAAACGGGTTGGAACATCCGAGGCTTGTATTATATAACTTTATCTTCAGTACCAAGCGGCCCGTTAAAAATTTCTGGAGCGAGGTGCCGAGCGCCCCGCACGAAAGGAGGCGCAAGACGAACGAGCCCCGGAAAAACAGCGGCATTTGCGAGAGGAGAAGAATAGACATGAACAAATATCATCTCGGCGTAATGGGGCTCGGCGTCATGGGCAAGAACCTTGCGCTCAATGCGGAGAGCAAAGGCTTTTCAGCAGCCGGCTATACCCGCAGCGCGGAGCGAACGCGCGCTTTTGCGGCTGAGGCGAAGGGAAAGAACATTTTCGCAACCAACTCGCTCGCAGAGTTCGTGCAAGCCCTGGAAGAGCCGCGCCGCATTCTGGTGATGGTCACGGCCGGCAAGGCCGTGGACGAGGTACTCACCGAACTGAAGCCGTATCTCAAGCCGGAAGATATTGTCATTGACGGCGGAAACTCCCACTACAAAGACACGGAACGCCGGGCCAAGGAACTGGAGGCCTCCGGGCTTCGATTTTTCGGCATGGGAGTCAGCGGCGGCGAGGAGGGGGCGCTACGGGGCCCTTCGCTCATGCCGGGCGGACACGAGGATTCTTATCGTCACCTCGAACCCGTGCTGACCCGGATGGCTGCCCAGACCAGCGACGGCCCCTGTTGCACCTATCTTGGGCCGGGTGGCGCCGGTCACTATGTCAAGATGATTCACAACGCCATTGAGTACGGTATCCTGCAATTAATCTGCGAGTCCTACGATATTTTGAAGAACGTCCTGGGCCTTACGGTGCCTCAGATGCACGATTTGATGAACGAGTGGAACCACTCTGACTTGAATTCCTACCTCCTTGAAATCACGACGCTCGTGTTGGGCAAAAAAGACCCGGAGACGGGTCAACCGCTGGTCGAGCTTATCTTGGACGAAGCTGAGCAAAAAGGCACAGGCAAGTGGGCGGCTCAAGACTCCATGGATCTGGGCGTGGCTATTCCGACGCTTGCTTATGCAGTTGAGGCGCGAATTCTCTCTGGCCAGCGTGCGGATCGTCTTGCCGCGAGCGCGGTGCTGCGTGGGCCCTCCGCCAAATTCAGCGGGGTCCGCAAGGCTTTTGAAACTGCGCTGCGTGAAGCCTACCGTGCAGCCGTCATCATTTGCTACGCTCAAGGCTTTGAGCAACTGCGCATCGCCGCGGCGGAGCATCACTACAACCTCAACTACGCCGAGATTGCCCGCATCTGGAAAGGCGGCTGCATTATTCGCGCCAAGCTGCTGGACCCCATCCAACTGGCCTTCAAATCCAATCCTCAATTACCCAACCTGATGGTTGACCCGAACTTCGCGCGGGTTTTGAACTCCGCCACCGAGAGCTTGCGGCAGGTGGTGCGCGCCGCCTTCGAGGTCGGCACACCCTGTCTAGCCTACGCCACCTGCCTCGGCTACTTTGACAGTTACCGCCAATCGAGGTTGCCGGCCAATCTACTCCAGGCCTTGCGCGATTGCTTTGGCGCCCATACCTATCATCGCATTGACAAGCCTGGCGTCTTTCACACCGAGTGGACCAAACCCAATTAGCGTGGTCCGGATGGCCTCGGGAACAATGCGGGCGGTGTTGTGACAACCTCAATGCGCTGCTATCCCACCCGGGCGAGTTCTTGGTCTTTTCATGAGGAGGATGAAGGGCCCCATCACGATGAAGATGACGGCCAGAGTCCAAAAGGTGGCGTTATAGGCGAGCATGGCGCTGTGGCGCTCCACGATGCGGAACAGCAAGGCGTTGGCGCGAGCGGTGGCCGTTGCCCAATCGGCACCTTTGGCGAAGAACATTTGCTGCAGCGAACTCCGCAGCATTCGGCTGCGGAGGCTGTATGGATTGACGTGCCGGCCCAGGAGGTTGAAATAGAGCTGTTCGCGCCTGGCCACCAGCGTGGTGGAAGCGGCGATGCCCATACTGCCGCCGAGATTCCGCATCAAATTGAAGATGCTGGTGGCGTTGCCCATGCGTTCATTGGGAATCGGATCCATGGTGATGGTGGTGAGAGGCACGAAGACCATCCCCATTGCCAAACCCTGAATCAACTGCGGCCAGAACACCTGCCAATAGCCGATGCTCAGGTTCAGCGTGCCCAGCATCATAAAGCTGATGGCGGTCACCAACACACCCGCGCTGAGCATTTTGCGCGCGTCAAAGCGTGTCAAAAGAAATCCCACCGTGGGCATCATCAAAAAGGAACCAAAGCCGCGGGGGAATAAAGCGATGCCCGCCTGGAGCGCCGGGTAGCCGAGCAACGTTTGCAGCAGCAGCGGAAGGATGACCAAACCGCCGTAAAGTCCGAAGCCCAACAAGGTCATCAAAAACACGCCGGTGCTGTAAGTGCGAACTTTGAAGACCCGCAAGTCCACCACCGGATGTTCGGTCAGAAGCTCGCGGGCAATGAAAATGACCAGCGCGATGGCCGCGATGATGGCCAAGGTGAGGATAAAATGGGAGCCAAACCAGTCATCTTCCTGGCCTTTATCCAGGACAATTTGAAGGCTTGCGACGCCCACGGCCAAAAAGCCGATGCCCCAGTAATCAATGCGGCTTTCGGTCCGCCTGAGATACGGGGGATCGAAGATGAAGAGCTCGGTCATGACCAGCGCCAGAATGCCCACCGGCACGTTGATGTAAAACACCCACCGCCAGCTATAGCTATCCGTAATCCAGCCGCCGAGCACCGGTCCGAGCATGGGAGCCACCACAATGCCCAGTCCCCAAAAGCCCATGGCTTTGCCGCGCTCTTCGGGAGGGAAGGTTTCCAGCAGCACGGCCTGAGAGATGGGTTGCAACCCGCCGCCACAGGCGCCTTGAATGACCCGGAAGACGATGAGGGCGGAAAGGGTGGGAGCGAACCCGCACAAGAACGAAGCCGCGGTAAAGCCGGTGACCGCTAACATCAGAAGGCGCTTGCGCCCGAACCGGCTGGCCAACCAGCCCGTCATGGGAAGAATAATGGCGTTGGCCACCAGGTAGGAGGTCAAAGCCCAGGTAGCTTCATCCGGCGTCGCCGAGAGGCTGCCCGCAATATGAGGCAGCGACACATTGACGACGGTCGTATCCAGCACTTCCATAAACGTGCTGAGCATTACCGCGATGGCGATGATCCAACGATTGATGGGCGGGTTTTCAGTGGATTCGGTCATTCTCAATTGTTCGGGGAAAGTCCGGCCGCCGAGAGAATCGTCCGGACAACGGTCTCAAGGCCCAAGGAGGAAGTAATCGTCAGATGATAGAGGCGCCGGTCCTTCCGGTTTTCACCGTAGTACCGCTGGACGTAAGCTGCGCGCTGACGGTCCCTTTCCGTCAGGAGGGTGTCGTAGTCAGTTTCAGGCCCCAAGCGCTGGCGCAGGCGATCGAGCTTCTCCCGGTGTGGCGCAAAGATAGAAGCGTGGAAGGCGTCGTTGCGGTCGCGCAGGATACACTGGCTGCCGCGCCCCACGATGACGCATTCTCCGGCCCGAGCGGCTTCGCGAATGGTCTCTGCGGTCAGTTCGGCCATGGCTTCGGCGTCAAACGGTTCGGGCGTGGGCGAGCCAGCCGCAGCTTCAAAGCCCCCACGCCAGAGGGCCTTGATCAGACGGTTAAACCACGGATCCACTTGTTCGTCCCAGCGGGCCGCGGCCGCGGCAGGAATCCGAGCTCGGCGCGCGACTTCTTCGATAATCTTAACGTCGAGAAGTTTCCATCCCAGCCGCTGAGCGAGCATTTCCGCAATCTTCCCGCCTCCGCTGGCATATTCACGGCTGATGGTGATGGCGCGAAACATTTTGCTTTCCCTATCGCTTCGTGATGACCGTCGGCTCGACCGACATGCCCTCGCGGAGAAGGTGGTGAGGGTCCTGCCCGGGATCGAAGATAATCTTGACCGGAATCCGCTGCACCACTTTGACGTAATTTCCGGTGGCGTTTTCGGGAGGCAAGAGGCTGAAGCGATCGCCCGTCGCGCCGGCGATGTTGAGCACGTGCCCCTTGTAATCGCGGTCGTAGGCGTCCACATGAATGGTGGCCGGGTCGCCGGGCCGCATGTAGCGCAACTGGGTTTCCTTAAAGTTGGCGGTCACGTAAAGGCCGTTCACAGGAACCACGGCCATCAGCGCCTGGCCCGCTTGGATATTCTCGCCGGGCTCAATGGACTTTTCCCCGACAATGCCATCCACTGGCGCACGGATAGTGGTGTAACTGAGATTGAGCTGTGCTTGGTCGAGGTTGGCCTTGGCCATTTTGACGGCGGCGCGGGCTGCGTCGGCTTGGGCTCGGCTGACGCTGACCCGCTCGGGGCCGGACATGGAGTTGCGCAGGTTGGCTTCGGCGAGCGAAAGCCCGGCGTGCGCCTCGGCGATCTTCTGGCGGGCGGCGAGGGCGCTCGCTTGAGCCGCGGCTAGCGCGGCAGCGTCCGCTTGCTCGGTGGCCAAGGCATGGTCATAACGCTGCCGAGAAATTTCCCCTCTTTTAACCAGCGCTGCATAGCGACGCAGGTCCGATTGAGCTTTCACCACGTCCGCCTGCCGCTGATGGATAAGCGCTTGCGCGGCCAGATATTCCTTCTGAGCCGCAGCCACCGCCGCCTGAGCTTGCTGAACGCCAGCCTGCGCGGCGGAAATGCCGCTTGAAGAAGTGACCGACGTGATGGGCACCGTCACGTGAAAGGCTTCGGCATGGGCGACGGCGTTCTCAAAGTCGGCCTCGGCGCGCTCGACGGCCACTTGGTAATCGGTGGGGTCCAGGCGCACCAGCACCTGTCCCTTTTTCACAAATTGGTTGTTTTCAACGTCAACCGCAATCACATGGCCGCCCACGCGTGCGCTGATCGCGTAAAGGTCCCCATCAATTTGGGCATCGTCGGTGGTGACGCGGTTCCGATAGTAAAAGTAAAGCCCGATGACCACGGCCAGCGCCACCAGCCCGCCGGCCAGAATCAAACGACGAGTCCTGGGGCTGGTGCGTGGCGCCGGAGGACCCTCCCGCTCCGGGGACGGCGAGACGTCATTGCGGCTTTCAGGTTCCAATTCGGTGATCCGTGTCGGTTCGCTCATGGAAGATTCCTCACTTCGAATAAAGCTTTTCGATCTGGCCCATGGCGCGGGCTAATTCGGCCCGCGACTCGTTGTATTGGTAGAGCGCGCCAATCTGGTTGTCGTTGGCGCGCGCCAACTCATCTTGCGCGGTGATCACCTCGATGTTGTCGGCGACGCCGGCGGCAAAGCGGTCGCGCGCCTCCACCACCTCCTGTTGGGCTAATTTTACGCCCAGGTTGGCCACCTCCACTTGATGGCGGGCGGACTCCAAATCCACCAGCGCCGTCTTCACCTCGAGAGCAATCCGGTCGCGGATATCCTGCGCCTGCTCTTGAAGCGAGCGGAGTTCGAGCCGGGCTTTGGTTTGATTGGCGCGGATTCGGCCGCTTGAAATCAGAGGAAACTGAACGTCCACCTGATAGGTGTACGCGGGAATGGAGGACGCCAGCGAGAGACCCTGATATTCCCAGCTTCCATCAATGTTGACCGTCGGCCAGCGCTCGGCGCGGGCGGCCCGGATTTCGGACGCGGCGGCTTGCTCCTGCGCCCGAATAGCTTTCAGTTCCGGCCGTTGGGCGAAGGCGGCGGCCAACGTCGAGTTGGCATGGAACCCCGGCGTTTGGAAAAAGCTCATCTCGTTTTTCAGAATGATCGGCTGGTTAGGGTTTAAGTTCAGCAGGCGAGCCAAACCGTATGAGGCCGTTTTGTAATCGGTCTCCGCCTGGATTCGCCGTTGCAATTCATTTTGAAGTTCCACATTGGCGCGGAGCGTGTCCAGCGCCGTGCCCACGCCGTGCTTCTGGAGGTCGAGGGCCTGCTGATAGAGCGCGCGGGCCAACGCCACCCGTGCCTGCGAGGCTTTGACGTTGGCCGCCGCGCGCAGTCCGTCCAGATATTGCGAAACCACCAGCAGCACCGTCTGTTCGCGCACCGTCGTCAAATCCTCCTCGCTCGCCTGAACCACGTGATGCGAGGCTTGCCATTTCCGCAAAAGGCTGAGATTGAACACTGGAATCGAGAACCGCGGGCCCGATTGAAAGACTTGAAAGGGACCGACATGCTCAAAGGGCAGAGGAAAGGCGCCGCCCGCAAAGGCCTTGATGTTGAAACGCTCCGCCTCATCGAAAGTGTCGAGGGTGGCCTGGGGCAACAGGCCGGATCGAGTCAGCTTGACATCCTGCTGACTTTCGGCCAAGGTCAAATTGGCGATTTGGACTTGCGGATTCTGCCGTAAAGCCAAGGCGATGGCCTGCCGGAGGCTCAAGGCGAGCGGCGGCTTCTGCGCCGCGCGGGCTTTGGACCCAGCCATCCACGGAAGCAACATCATCAGCACCCAGCCGGTCAGGCGCTTGGCGGGGTGGCCTTCGCTGGTGGCAGGGGCTTGCTGGGAAATTTCCTCCACCACACATTTGGTCAGGCAACCGCGCGCCTGTAGCTCGCCGCCGGCCTGGTGAATCCGCGCCAACACGCGCTTGCCCTCCGCGTCAATAAAAGTGACCCCCGCCAAGTCCACCACCACCTTCTGCGCCTGGCCTGGGTTCTGCGCTTGCTGCCAACTTCGTTCGAGTTCTGAGGCCCAAAGCCCGACCAATTTGCCTTCCAGCTTTAACGTAATTTGATGCGGCTCAAACCGTGTGGTGATTTTTAGCATAGGCGATTCCCTGTTGTTCCCCAAGAGCGCAAGGCAATTGAACGTCCAAGCAGGTGGATGCCGCTGGTTTTCGTGTAAGCCATTGAAAAATCAGTATGTTATTTATAGCGATCGGCAACTTTGGGAGGAATGTATTTGCCCATTGTGACGCCGATATTCCGGCATGTGCCGATATATTGGCACTTAAACGACGGGGTGCCGATAGCGATTTCAAGGCCGGACGAGGCCGAGCTTGCGCATCCGCGACTGGAGGGTGGTGCGTTTCAAGCCCAGGAGGCGGGCGGCGCCGCTTGGGCCGCCGATAACCCATCGGGCTTGCTGAAGGGCGCGCAGGATGTGCTCCCGCTCGGCTTCCTGCAGCGTCACGGGATGCGCGGGCGGATCGGGCGTGAGCGGCGGCTGTCTCAGCTCGGAGAGGGGCAACCGCAGAGCCGGTCCGGGCGAAAGGATGACGGCGCGCTCAATCAAATTTTGGAGCTCGCGCACATTACCCGGCCACGGGTAGCGGATCAGTTCTTGGAGCACTTCGGTCGGGATGCTTTCAATTTGGCGATCCATCTGCCGAGCGTATTTTTGCGCGAAGTACCGGACGAGCAGAGGAATGTCTTCCGGGCGCTCGCGCAGGGGCGGGACGGTCAAAGGAAAGACACTGAGGCGGTAATAGAGATCAGAGCGAAAGATGCCGGCCTGCACCATCTCCGCCAGGTTGCGGTTGGTGGCTGCTACCAGGCGAACATCGGTGCGAATGGTACGGACGCCGCCCAGCCGCTCAAACTCCTGCTCTTGCAAGACGCGCAAGAGCTTGGGTTGGAGTTCAAGAGGGATATCGCCCACTTCGTCCAAAAAGAGTGTGCCGCCGCTCGCCAACTCAAAGCGGCCGATTTTTTGGGTCAGTGCGCCGGTGAACGCGCCGCGCTCGTGGCCAAACAGTTCGCTCTCCAGCAGGCCGGTGGGGATAGCGGCGCAGTTGAGCTTGACGAAGGCGCGTTCGCGGCGTCGGCTCAGGTTGTGGATGGCGCGGGCGATCAATTCCTTCCCCGTCCCCGTTTCACCCAGGATGAGGACCGTAGAATCGGTAGGGGCAACGGTTTCGACGTCGCGCAGCACGCGCTTGAGCGCGGCACTTTCTCCGATGATCTCCTCAAAATTGTACTCGGTGCGAATTTCATCTTCCAGGTACAGTTTCTCCTCCGCCAATTTTTCTTTGAGGGCGGCAATCTGGCGGAATTGGAGGGCGTTTTCCATGGCAATGGCGATTTGGCCGGCCGCTTGAGTGAGAAAATCCAAGTCTCTCTGGGTAAGTGCGGGTCCGTGAGCGCGCCCCAGCAGGAGAGCGCCCAACAGGCGGCTGCGCCCCATGAGGGGCAGACAACAGCCATTCGGCGCACCGTCCCCGGAACCGGATCGCCGCAACATGGCCCTGAAGCCCTCAGACCAAAGAGGGCTTTGGGCATAGTCGGCGCGCGTTAAATCGAGCCGTAAGGTTTGACGCTTGGCAATGGCCTGGCCGAGAGGATCCTCGGTCGGACGAACGGAGGTCGGCGGCGGCAGGGGTCCGTCGCGATGCGGAATAGCGTACACGCGCAAGGCGCCGGCGTCTTCGTCGAAGACAGCCAGCGCAGCTTCATCGCATTCCACGATGCGGCGCAGCGCTCGGCCAAGAGCGGAGCGCAGGTCGTCCAGCTCCAAGTGAGAGACCAAGGCATTGGTGATGTCGAGCAGGGCGCGAAGGCGGTCTCGTTCTTGCGCGAGTTGACGCTGATAGGATTCCAAACTCTCGGTGTTCAGCCCATTGTCCACGGCGAGCGCCACTTGGCGGGCCAGTTGAGTGAGTAATTTGAGATCCACGCCCGTATAAGCATTAGCTTGAGAACTGCCAAAGCCGAGCGTTCCAATGCGGCGCTGGGCGGTGGTCAACGGCAGAGAGCAGATGGATTTCACGCCGTGAGCGCGCAGCATGTCGAAGACCCTGGGAAAGCGCGGGTCGTTTTCGATGTTGGCAAGCACGAGCGGGGTCTGCCTTTCAAAGCTCCACCCGGCGGGCGACTCCTCGACCGTAAACTCCACCCCGGCCTCGACCTCGATGGGGAGGGCGCTCTCTAAAATGTGCAGCCGCATGGTGCGGCGCTCCGGCTCGTAAAGCATCAGGGTCAGGAAGTCATAGCGCACGACGCGGTGCAGCCGCGCCGCCAAATCGTGAAAGAGCGCTTTCAGGTCTCGGTGGGCGGCAATGGACTCGGAAACTTCCAAAAGCGAGGTGTGAGGGTCGCCGCCATGCGCCGTCGAGGAGGCGGAACCGGATCGGGCGAAGCGGGGCGAGCGAGGCCGTACGGGCACTCGCGGAGATTGCTCGCGTTTTCCTGACCGAGGCGATGAGGAAGCGGATGAAGCTCGGCGCCGGCTCATGCTTTTGAGATTAGCATCTCAGGAGGGTTGGGTCGAGTTCGCCGGTGATGCAGGCAAGTGACCGGCTCTACCCGAACAGGGTGGCCATCTCGCTTGGCAAGAACCCATTGTGCAAGGTAGCCGCCGAGCCGCCGAGCGCTGACGGCGCCCCCCATTTGATGCCAAGCCGCCGCCAGAGCCGCGCCGGAATCACAATCTATCCCTTCGAGGTCCTTCCCTCGTTGGAATCTTCACGGTAGGAACTTCGCCCAATTCAATGCAGTGCTGGGAGATGTCAGCCAAATACGGAATGTCCTGCCAACGGGAGCCGGAAGCAGAGCTCACCGTGTGGTGCGGGTCGGGCCAGGGCAGTGCTCCGGGGTGAAGGTTCGTGCGGTCGCGCGAACTAGCGGCTGCCGTTGCTCATGGAAGCAAGGAATTGGGCGTTGGTTTGGGTCTTCGACAGCTTGTCAATAATCAGTTCCATGCTCTCGACCGGGGATAGCGGGCTGAGCACTTTGCGCAGCACCCAGATGCGGTTGAGCTCGTCCTTGGGGACCAGCAATTCTTCCTTTCGCGTGCCCGATTTATTGATGTCAATGGCCGGGAAGACGCGCTTTTCGACCAGCTTGCGGTCAAGATTGATTTCCATGTTGCCGGTGCCTTTGAATTCTTCGAAGATCACGTCGTCCATGCGACTGCCGGTGTCAATGAGGGCGGTGGCGATGATGGTCAAGCTGCCGCCTTCCTCGATGTTGCGGGCTGAGCCGAAGAAGCGTTTGGGGCGTTGCAAGGCGTTGGAGTCCACACCGCCCGAGAGCACCTTGCCGGAAGGCGGCACGACGGTGTTGTAAGCGCGGGCCAGCCGCGTGATCGAGTCGAGCAGGATGACCACGTCGCGCTTGTGCTCGACCAGGCGCTTGGCCTTCTCAATCACCATTTCCGCCACCTGAACGTGGCGTGCCGCCGGTTCGTCGAAGGTTGAGCTGATGACTTCGCCCTTGACGGTGCGCTGCATGTCGGTGACTTCTTCCGGGCGCTCGTCAATCAGCAGCACGATGAGGGTGATTTCGGGATGATTGGTCGTGATGGAATTGGCGATGCACTGAAGCAGCATGGTCTTGCCGGTGCGGGGCGGAGAGACAATCAATCCGCGCTGACCCTTGCCGATGGGCGTCAATAGGTCGAGAACGCGCGCCGAAATGTTGTCTTTGGTGGTCTCCAGGCGAATGCGCTCCTGCGGGTACAGGGGGGTTAAGTTGTCGAAAAAGATCTTGTTGCGAGCCTCGTCGGGCGGCTCAAAGTTGATGGCCTCGACCTTAATGAGGGCAAAATAGCGCTCGCCTTCTTTGGGCGGACGGATTTGTCCGGAGACCGTGTCGCCGGTGCGCAGGTCGAACTTGCGGATCTGAGAGGGCGAGACGTAAATGTCATCGGGACCCGGCAAATAGTTATAGTCGGGGGCGCGGAGAAAGCCAAAGCCATCCGGCAGGCACTCGAGCACGCCCTCGGAGAAGATCAATCCCGCCTTTTCGGTCTGCGCCTGGAGGATCTTAAAAATCAGCTCCTGCTTGCGCATGCCGGTGGCGCCCACCACGCCCAGGTCCTTGGCCACCTGGGTGAGCGTGGTGATATTCATCTCCTTCAGCTTGGCGATGTCGAGGATTTCCGCGTCTTTTAGTTCCTCGATCTTTTCTTCCTGAATTTCGGGTTTTTCTTCGTGTTCTTCCTGCTGTTGTTTTCGCACAGGCATAAAGCACTCTCAAATTCCGGGTGAAATTCCGAGCCCGCAAAGGGCCGGTGGGTCAACCAAAGGTGGCCGTGGTGTTTCCAGGCAAGCCGTTACAGTTCACGCTGCGGGCACGAACCGCAGAGGGCGCGCCCACCTAGAGCATCCACAACCATCCTCGCTCTTCGTTCTGGGTATTAATCCTGAATGCACAGCGGATGATTTAGCCTTCAAGGTCTGACGATTCGCCGCGTCGCTCTCAAGCCGACCGGAGACGCCGCACCGTGGCGGGATGATCGCTTCGGGTTTCGAAAGAACCTCTCTTCAGTTGGTCAACGATTCGCGGTCGGGCCGTGCTTCGGGTTCAAGCGACGCTGCTTCGGCGGGTTCGGCGCCGAGCGGCGCGACGGCAGTGAGCTTGTGCTCCAATGCCAGGTCAAGCACTTCATCCATGTTCTCGACGAATCGGATGGCCAAAGCCTCCTGAATATTCGCCGGAATCTCGCTCAAATCCTTTTCGTTGTCCCGCGGCAGAACGACGGTTCGGTTGCCGGCCCGCAGAGCGGCCAGAACCTTTTCCTTGACGCCGCCGATGGGCAAGACCTTGCCGCGCAGGGTGATTTCGCCCGTCATGGCGATTTCCCGGCGCACAGGGATCTTGGTCAACGCGCTGACGAGGGCCGTCGCCAAGGTGATGCCGGCCGAAGGCCCATCCTTCGGGATGGCGCCTTCCGGGACGTGAATGTGAACATCCAAGCTGCGATAGAAATCCGGCAGCAATCCCCAGCGCGTCGCGCGCGACCGGACATAGCTGAGGGCCGCCTGAGCCGATTCCTGCATGACATCGCCGAGTTTGCCGGTGAGGGTCAGCTTGCCCTTGCCGTGCATGACGGTAGCTTCGATGTTCAAAATCTGACCGCCGGTTTCCGTCCATGCGAGGCCCGTCGCCAAGCCCACTTCGTTTTTCTCCTCCGCCGAGGTATCACGGAACTTGACCACCCCGAGGTAGTCTTGCAGGTCTTCTGGCCGCAGGGTGATGGCCACGTCCTGACCTTGCTGCACTACCTTGCGGGCAACCTTGCGGCAGACATTGGCGATTTCGCGCTCCAGGTTGCGGACCCCCGCCTCGCGCGTATAACTGCGAATGATGGCCAGCAGAGCCTCATCGGTAAAAGTGAGTTGGGATTCCTTCAGTCCGGTCGCATCGCGTTGCTTGCGCACCAAAAACCGCTTGGCAATTTCCAGTTTTTCCTGCTCGGTGTAGCCGGAGAGCCGCAAAATCTCCATGCGATCCTGAAGCGGCTGCGGAATGGTGTGGATGACGTTGGCGGTCGTGATGAAAAAAACCTTGGACAAATCGTACTCCACGTCCAGGTAATGGTCCATGAACATGTGGTTCTGCTCAGGGTCCAAAACCTCCAGCAGGGCGGCGGAAGGATCGCCACGAAAATCCATGCTCATTTTGTCCACTTCATCCAGCAAGAACACTGGGTTGGTGGTTCCTGCCTTCTTCATCATCTGGATAATTTGCCCGGGAAGCGCGCCGATATAGGTTCGACGATGGCCGCGAATCTCCGCCTCATCGCGGACGCCGCCTAGCGAGAGCCGGACAAACTTGCGCCCGGTGGCACGGGCGATGGAGCGGCCGAGCGACGTTTTGCCGACGCCCGGCGGTCCCACAAAGCACAGAATCGAGCCCTTGGGCGTTTTGACCAGCTGGCGCACCGCCAAAAATTCCAGGATGCGCTCTTTGATTTTCTCAAGGCCGTAGTGATCCTCTTCCAGAATCTTTTCCGCCCGGCGGATATCGCGAATCTCCTTGGATTTCTTCTTCCAGGGCATCGCCAATAGCCAGTCGAGATAGTTACGAGAGACCGTGGATTCGGCCGACATGGGCGGCATCTGCTCGAGTCGGCGTAACTCGGCAAGCGCTTTCTCATGGGCGTCCTGAGTCATCCCGGCGGCCTCGATTTTTTTCTTCAATTCCTCGATTTCGTTTTTTTCGTTGCGACCCAATTCTTTCTGAATGGCTTTGATCTTCTCCTGCAGGTAATACTCGCGTTGGGCACGCTCCATCTGCCGCTTGACCCGCCCCTGAATGGTGCGATCCACGTTGAGCTTCTCAATCTCGATATCCAGGAGATCAGCCACGCGGTTGAGTCGCTCCACGGGGTCGAAAAGCTCCAGCAACTCCTGCTTCTCTTCGACGCTCACGTTCAAGTTGGCGGCAATCGTGTCAGAGAATTTGCCGATCTCTTCCACTTTGGCTGCCGCAATCATGGTTTCGTAGTTGAGGCTTTGCGACAGCTTGACGTATTGCTCAAACAGCGAGGTGACGCGCTGCACCAACTGCTCGAGGCTGGGGGTGCTGACGACGCGGTAACTGCTGATCTTGACCGAAACGCGATAGAATCCCTCTTCGCTCGAGACTTTGAGAATTTTCCCGCGCTCGACCCCTTCCACCAATACCTTGATATTGCCGTCGGGCAGCTTGAGGCTCTGAATGATGTTGGCGACGGTGCCAACCTGATAGATGTCCTGCGGCTTGGGATCCTCGACCGCCCCGTCATGCTGAGTGGCCAAAAAGATTTTCCCATCGCCCGCCAAAGCGGCTTCCAGCGCCCGAATCGAATTCTCGCGGCCCACCACAAACGGGGTCATCATGTAGGGAAAGATGACCACTTCCCGAATCGGCATCATGGGCAGCATTCGCGTTTCGTTTTTTTCTCGACCGGAGAACATCGGCGTATCCATTAGCTGGCCTTCTCGAAGAGTAGCGGGTCGAAAGCAATCTCGCGCTTGCGAACCATCTCTTCGGTCACCACAAACTCCCGCATCTTGCGCTGGCTGGGAAGATGGTACATCAGATCGAGCATCAAATCTTCCAGAATCATGCGCAGCCCGCGCGCTCCGAGCTTGCGCTCGAGGGACTGGTCGGCCACGGCGTGCAAGGCCCCTTCGGAAAAGATGAGCTTCACGTTCTCATACTCGAACAATCGCTGATACTGACGGATGAGCGCGTTTTTGGGTTCCGTCAGAATCTTGACCAGGGCGGTGGCATCGAGATCGTGCAGCACGCCCACCACCGGCAGCCGGCCCACAAACTCCGGTATCAGCCCGTAGCGGATCAGGTCCATGGGCAGCACTTGCTCGAGCAGGCCGGTGTTCCGTCTTTCGGGGCTGAGCGGCTCCGCTCCTTGCTCCGTGTGAAAGCCCATGGCCCGCTTGCCCAATCGGCGCTCAATAATTTTTTCTAGCCCCACGAACGCTCCGCCGCAGATAAACAGAATGTCCGTCGTATCCACGGGGGTGAATTCCTGATGCGGATGTTTGCGGCCGCCCTGCGGCGGCACGTTGGCAACGGTTCCTTCCAAGATTTTTAGCAGAGCTTGCTGGACGCCCTCGCCCGAAACGTCGCGAGTGATGGAGGGGTTTTCATCCTTTTTAGAAATTTTGTCAATCTCGTCAATATAGATAATGCCCTGCTGCGCTCGTTGCACGTCGCCTTGAGCGTTTTGCAACAGTTTCAGGATAATGTTTTCCACATCCTCGCCCACATAACCGGCCTCGGTGAGCGTGGTCGCATCCACGATGGCAAAGGGGACATCGAGCAAACGCGCCAGCGTCTGAGCCAGGAGAGTTTTTCCGGTTCCGGTCGGTCCAATGAGGAGGATGTTCGATTTGGTCAGTTCCACATCGCTCCGTACACGGCCCAAGAGAATCCGCTTGTAATGGTTATAGACGGCGACGGCCAGCTTCTTTTTGGTCTTTTCCTGGCCGATCACGTACTCATCCACGAAGCGTTTCACTTCCATCGGCCGGGGCAGCTTCGCCTGCGGCGTGGACACGGGGCCGGGGCGGTCTTCTTCGAGGATGGTGTTGCACAGCGCCACACATTCATCGCAGATGTAGGCACGCGGATGGTCGCCCGGCGAGGAGATCAGTTTGCCCACAGCCTCCTGGGTCTTCTGGCAGAAGGAGCAGCGAAGGACTTCATCGGACGCCACGCGCTTCATGGCCGGGCCCTCCGCCTATTTGTGCTTGTAGATAATCTCATCCACAATGCCATATTCGTGCGCCTGCTGGGCGCTCATCCAAAAGTCGCGTTCCACGTCCCGCTCGATCTTTTCAACCGGCTGACCGGTGTGCTTGGCCATGATTTCATTCAAACTGGCCCGGATGCGAAGAATTTCACGGGCATGGATATCAATGTCCGTCGCTTGGCCGGAAAGCCCGCCCATGGTCGGCTGGTGAATGAGGACGCGGGAGTTGGGCAGAGCGAAGCGTTTGCCGGGCGTGCCGGCGGAAAGCAGAAGCGCGGCAATGCTCGCCGCTTGCCCGATGCAGATCGTCGCCACGTCGGGCCGAATAAACTGCATGGTGTCATAGATGGCCATGCCGGCCGTCACCACGCCGCCCGGAGAATTGATGTAGAGTGAAACATCCTTTTCAGGATCCTCGGCCTCCAGGAACAGCAACTGCGCGGTTACCAAATTGGCCACGTTGTCGTCAATGGGCGTGCCGATGAAGATGATGTTATCACGCAGCAGACGCGAGTAAATATCATAAGCTCGCTCCCCTCGATTGGTCTGTTCGACCACCATGGGGATCAGGGTCATGCTGGGTTGATCGTTCATAGCTGTTCCGTGGAATTAGCCCTCGGCCGCCGAAGTCGTTGGCTGTCCCTCTCGCTGAATCTTGGCGTTCTGGTAGATAAAGTCAAGGGCTTTCTGGGCGCGGCGAGTAGATTTCAGTGTATCCAGTCGCCCCTCCTGTGTCAAGCGCGTTTTCATGGCTGCCGGAGCTTCATGGGTTTCCGAGGCCAGACGGCGAATCCAATCGTCCAACTCCTCTTCCGAGACGCTAATCTTTTCCGCCTCGGCGATCTTCTCCAAGATCAGCGAGGCGCGGGCTTCTCGCTCGGCTTCCGCACGGGCATCCTCCCGGATTTTTCCCCAATCCACGTTCAAGGCTCGTGGATCCACCCCTTGCACAAAAAGCTGATTTAAAACTTTTTCCATCTTCTTGTCCAGTTCGGCTTCCACCAAAACCACCGGAACCGGAAACGGGTGAGCATCAATCAATTGCTCCAGCAGTTTCCGTTTACTTTCCGCCTCGGCCTGGCGCTTTTTGCGTTGGGTCAAATCCTCGCGTAGTTTGGCTCGGAGTTCATCCAGTGTCTGGAATTCGCTCACGGACTTGGCCAGTTCGTCGTCGGCAGGCGGCACCACCTTCTTTTTGACGCTGAGGACTTCGACCGCGTAGCGCACCGTCTTGCCCGTCAAGGTGGGGTGGGGGTAATCGGCAGGATAGTGAACGTCGAACTCACGCTTATCCCCGGCCTTCGTGCCGCGCAGGTTCTCGCTAAAAGCCGGCACGGTTCCGGAATCACCGAGGCGGATGGTGGCCTCCTGTGTTTCCTTCGGCGGCACGCCTTCGCCGTCAGCCCCGGACAGAGCCTGATAATGAACCAGAACTTCGTCGCCATCTTCAGCCCCGCGATCTTCGACCGGCTCGAAGATTGCAGCCTGCTCTTGGAGCCCCTTCACCGCCTGATCGAGATCCTCCTCGGTCACCGCCGCCGGCGTCTCCGCAATCTCCAGTCCTTTGTAATTGCCAAGCTCGAACTCAGGCAGGACTTCAAACGAGGCTTTGAAGGTGAGCGGCTGATCGTCCTCAAACTTCAAATCGGCGAAGCGAGGCCGACCAATCACCGAAATCTTCTGACCCTTGACCGTGTCCTCAAAGTACTTTGGAACGAGCGATTGCAGAATCTCGTCGCGGATGTTCTCTCGAAAATGCCGGCGCACCAACGCCACCGGCGCTTTGCCAGGGCGGAAGCCGGGAATGCGGGCCACGCGCCGATATTGGCCCGTCACCGTTTCGGTCTCGCGGCGCACCACTTCGGCGGGAATTTCAATAACTAGTTCTCGCTTACAAGTATCAGCGTCCACTGTTTGCCGCGCTCATATCTGAAGGTGGAGTTGAATGGTGAGAAACCCCGTGCTCAAGACCCGATGAGCTGTCCAGTCGAGGAGAGCGCCCAGTCTGGAAGCCTTCCGCCCTTCGCTCACTGCCGACCACCATCGCCGCGGGCTACCTAAAGCTCCCACACGCCAGTATAGCACACCCTCTCGACATGTCAACGCGGCCGCGCATATTCGATTCCCTTGAGCGCCTGCTCAGAGCCTGCGATGGCGCAGGAGCAAATCATGACAACTTCGACCACCCGAGACGCTGAGTGTAAGCGTGGCAGAGCCAGCCTGGCGGGTCCAAAGCAGGTTACAGTACTGCAGTCGCGGCACGGCCAGGATGGCCGTGCCGCGAACACCCACAGGACGCACGTGCCACATCGCGGGATTGCAAAGAGGAGCTAAACATGCCAGAGTGGCCGCTTGGTGCGCCCGAATTGAGACGTCTGCGATCACGTAGCGGAGGCTATGCCGGCGGGCGAAATCGTGCGACTTTGGTCATAGCAATTCCCGGCGGAATCCTTCATGCTGAGGCTGTGAATCTCCGTGGATGGAGGGGCGCGCGGGCCGGCTGAGTTTCGTCAAGGAGGCAAGCGCGTCAGACCCAAAAGGAGCAGGCGACATGCCAATAGACGCAACGAAGTCCGTGAAAGAGATTGTGCTCGAAGTCCCGGCCTCGATCAGCGTTTTTGAGCGGCTGGGCATTGACTACTGTTGTGGCGGCGACCAGCAGCTCGAAGCCGCATGTCAGGCGGCCGGGCGACCGGTTGAGGAAGTTTTGCGTTCCCTCGAAGCCGCCAAAACCGCGACGCATGGGGAAACAAGCATCCTCGACTGGAGCCGAGAGCCTCTGGCAAGATTGATGAGCCACATTGTTGAAAAGCATCACACCTTTTGCCGTGAGCAAGTCTCGCGCCTCGAGCCGCTGCTCGCCAAGGTCAGCGAGGCGCACGGCGCCAGACATCCCGAACTCCGCCGCCTCCAAAACCTGTTCGCAGGAATGAGCAAGGAGCTGTTAATGCATCTGGTGAAGGAGGAACAAACATTGTTCCCTTACATCGCGCATATGGAGGAGACGGTCCGCCAAGGCCGGCCGCTTCTCCGGCCAGCGTTCGGGACCGTTCAAAACCCGGTGCGCATGATGGTGCTGGAGCATGACAACGCGGGCGCAACCCTCCACGAAATGCGCAGGCTGAGCCGCGACTACGAGGTCCCGGCGGATGGTTGCAACAGTTACCGCGCACTGTACGACGGCCTCATGACTTTTGAGAGCGACATGCATCAGCACGTCCACCTTGAAAACAACATTCTGTTTCCTCGCGCCGTGGGCATGGAAGACGCAGCCGTTGCTCAGGAAAAACCTGCCGGCACTTAGGGCAGCCTCCTCGCCGGCCCAGAGCACCTTGCCGCTTGACTCATTTTCAGCTCCTTGGAAAATAATAAGGCTCGTTTCCGGGGAGCTATCGCCGGGCCGACGCTGCCAACCGGCAACGCCGCCGTGCGCATCGCGTGCCACCGACCATCGCATCGCGTCGCGCGAAAGGTTGATGCTGGCGAAAGAGCGGATCATGGACGAACATCTCCATTTGAGTGGCTTTGTGTTGGCCGGCGGACGCAGCGCCCGCATGGGAGTAGATAAAGCGCGGCTTGAAATCGCAGGTGTACCGCTCTTGGTACGAACGGTGGAGCTTCTGAAACCCTATGTTGATTCGGTAACGGTTCTGGCCCCGGCCGACCGATACGAATTCATTCAAGAGCCAAATCTTCCGGACCGCTGGCCAGGGAAAGGGCCGCTGGCGGCCATTCTGACCGGGCTTGAGCATCTGCGGGGCGAATGGGGAATCTTTCTTGCCTGTGATCTCCCCTTGCTTGACGGCCGATTCATCCAGATGCTCGCGCGACGCGCAAGGGCCGGCAACGCGGACGCTGTGGTGCCGCGCACCGCAGAAGGCTGGCAGCCGCTTTGCGCCGCCTACCGCCGGTCGAGCACCCAAACAATTCGCCAAGCCCTCGAAGCAGGAGAGACGGCTATCATTCAAGTTCTGCCACGATTACAGACCGACGTGTTGACGCCGGAGGAGCTGGCGACAGCGGGCATGGATGAAATCATCTTCGAGAACCTGAACGGCCCCGAAGATTGGAAAAGAGTCACAAAACTTTTGGACGCTGGTGCGCGATGAAAAGCTTTGAGGATTACATCCAGGCCGCCTCCAAGAATGGCCGGCCGCCCCGGCCGGGGATTGTTCTCGGTGTCAGGATGTGCCTCGTGGCGCTTAAGCGGCTTGAGATTGACGATCCAAACAAACACAAAAGGTCTCTGGTCGTGGTGGCTGAGACCGACCGCTGCCTGCCGGATGCAATTCAACTCGTCACCGGGTGTCGGCTTGCCAACCGCACGTTGAAGTTAAGGGATATGGGCAAGATGGCGGCAAGCTTCGTTGATTTGGCCACGAATCGCGCGGTTCGTGTTGCGGCGCGTGAATCAGCAAACGAGAGGAGTGCCGCCGAATATCCCGAGCTGGACCGCCTTGAAGCCCTTGCGAGAGCCTATCGCACCTTTCCGGATGAAAAACTGTTTAGGGCTGATTGGGTGAAGGTCCAGCTCCAGCCGGAAGATGTGCCCGGCAGCCATTTTCAGCGGGTGGTTTGCGAACAATGCGGCGAGGGCATCGGTTTTCACCGCGAAGTGCGCATGGGCGGGCGCATCCTCTGCCGCGCCTGTGCCGGGGATAGCTATTACGAATTGCTCTGACCCTCGGCGATGACCCTTCGGGCCCGTCGTTCGAGGATGCTTCCGGCGCCTCCCAGGAGCTTTGCCCCGCGAGAAGTGCCAACATGGCGACGGAGCTTCCCGAAGCCTGGAAGAACGCCTACGCGCGGGATCGAATTACCAAAATCCGATTACGCCGACCCGAGGCCCGAGCGTCCGGCGAGCCAGCTTCCGTAGAAGCACAAGAACTCATCAACCACCGGCCCGGCAGCAACGCCATCACCAAAACGAACACTCCGCCCAGCGAAGGGTTGCGTTCGTGAGACAAGCGCCGCGGGGCGAAGCGGCACTGTTTCCAGCGCCTTGTTTCGAGCCCCGGAAACAACATCACGAGTTGGCTATCGCTGGGCACCTGACCATAAAAATTGTTTATGGGAGCAACTGAAATTTTTTTCTTGCATCTATCGCGGTGTGTAGTGGTAAGCTATCCACTACGGAAGGGAGGCGAGGGATGGCCTTTATCCGGCGGCGGGGCAACTCCTACTATTTAGTCCATAACGTGCGGAATAACGGCCAGGTAAAACAGATTCATCTCGCCTGTCTCGGCCGTCGTCCGCGAATTAGCGAGGACGTGATGCAGGGCGTGGCTGCCCGCCACCCCTTCATTAAGGTGGACTGGCAAAGTCTTCGGCGGAAGGCTTCCCAGGAACTCGTCAAGCCGTTTGAAAACAACGCACAATTCGTCCACGACCTGGTTGGCGCAGTACGAAATCTCTCGCTGGATATCGCGGATTTGCATTTTCCGGTTCTCGAGATGACGCATGACCGAGAACTGGTGGCGGAGCTCGCAAGCAGCCTCAAACTGCTCCGTTCGACCCTTGATGTGAAGTTGAACCAGTTAGGGAAGGGACGATCGCGCCCTTACGCGAATTAAGTATGGGAGGCGTCCATCAATGACCACCGCGCAAACCATTCTTGATCCTTCGCTGCAAAGCCCGGAGGTTCGGGAATTCGAAAAAGGGTTGCTATCCCGTGTTGTCGGGCAGGATCGCGCCGTGCGGCGTTTAGCTCGGGTCTATCAGGTGTTTACGGCGGGATTGTCAAGTCCTGGACGGCCTCTGGTGAACCTTCTCTTTCTAGGTCCCACAGGTTCGGGCAAAACGCGATTGGTCGAGGCGGTTGCCGAGGTCCTGTTTAATGACCCCCACGCCATCTTAAAGATGGACTGCGCGGAGTTTCAACACAGCCACGAAATTGCCAAACTGCTAGGCTCTCCTCCGGGCTACCTCGGGCATCGCGAAACCCAGCCCTTGATTACACAGGAGGCATTGGAGGCGCACTTCACCGACAAGCTGAAGTTATCGCTCGTGCTCTTTGACGAGATTGAGAAGGCCTCCGATGCGCTCTGGCAACTTCTGCTCGGCATCCTCGACAAGGCAACCCTCACCCTGGGAGATAACCGTCGCGTGGACTTCTCACACGCCATGATCTTTATGACGTCCAACCTGGGCTCCCAAGAAGTGATGCGGCTGATGAACGGAGGCCTGGGATTTGCCAGTCGCCAGGCGGAGGATAGCGAAGAATTAGACTATAAGATATATCGCGCGGCGGTGGATGCGGCCCGGCGAAAGTATTCTCCTGAATTTATGAACCGGATTGACAAGGTCATTGTTTTCCGCGCCCTCAAACCCGAGCACTTGGAGAAGATTCTGGACATCGAGCTGGCCCGTGTTCAAGAACGGATCATCTCCGCGACCGGCGACAACCAATTCGTGTTCAAGTGCATGCCGTCGGCTCGGCGGTTTCTTTTGAGGGAAGGGACGGACCCCAAGTTTGGCGCTCGACACTTGAAGCGCGCCATTGAGCGCCATCTGGTTTTTCCAATATCTAATCTTCTGGCCACCAAGCAAGTTCAACTCGGCGACTTCGTCACGGTGGATGCCACTGAAGATGGCCGACGACTCATTTTCCTTCGGCAGGAGCAAGGTGCTGTTGTAGGAACCGGACAAGCCGTCGGGGAGTCGCCGCCCATCGCTGCCATCGTCTCAACACCGAAGGCCGCGCGTGCCCTGGCACGGCGTGCTAGCCGCAACTGAACTGCTCCGAACGATACCCGATCGTCATTCAGCGCCCCACGACTCCTGACCTTGTGGTGTTAAGGGCTAAAAGCGGTGGGCGCGGGGGCCTCTTTATCTCAACCGTGCTCGCGAGGGCGCCCGGACCCGGGTTCTGTTATTTCTATCCCGCCTCCCTCCGCTGGGCCATTGCTGAGGATGGCAGCCAAGAATCTGTCATGCGGCGTGGCGACCGTCCGACACGAAAGCCTCAAGAAGGAGGGCCGTAGCGGACAACGACCAAGGTGAGATCATCCGAGGCGGGGGCCGAGCCGACAAATTTCCTGACCCCTTCCAGGACGTAGTCGCTGATGCAGGTTGCCGTCCGCGCGGGGCATTCGGCCAGAAGCTCCTTCAGGCGGGCCTCGCCGAAAAATTCGTCGCTCAGGTCGAGCGCTTCCGGCAAACCATCGGAAAAAATCACAATCAAATCCCCGGATGCAAGCTGGATTGCCGAAGATTCATAAGTGACGACGGGGAAAAGCCCCAAAGGCGGGTTGGAAGGCTCGCGCAGCTCAACCACTGTATCCCGCCGGAGGAGAAAAGGCGGATTGTGCCCGGCGCTAATGTAATCGAAAGTTCCGTCGCGGCTCAGCACACCGTAGAACATGGTGGCAAACATTTCCGGGGGCGTGCGCTCGCAGAGAAAGGCGTTGATGCGGGCGAAGGTATCCCCCAGGCGCAGATCGCCGGCCGCAACCGCAGCGAAAGCTCCTTGCAAGCTGGCGGCCATCATGGCGGCCGGAAGTCCCTTGCCTGAGACATCCGCAACGCCGAAGCCGTAGCGTCCGCCCGGCAAGCTAAGCACATCATAGTAATCGCCGCCCACGGTGCGGCTGGGGAGGCTGGACGCTTCGACCTCGAAAGTGTCGCTGGTGGGAAGCTGGCGCGGCAGCAAACTCTGTTGGATGTTTCGGGCCAGCGCCAACTCGTGCTGGATCCGCTCCTGCTGGCGCCTCAGGCGCAGCAGACGCGCATTCTCAATCACCGTGGCGCCCTCGACAGCCAGCGTCTGGAGAACTTGTCGGTCAAGCCCCGTCAGCGAGGTAGCATGCGAGCGACTCTCCAGATAGAGCACCCCGAGCAGCTCCGGCTCCGGGCCCCCCATCGTTTCTCCGCCCATTTCGAGAACCGGTAACTTGGCGAGCGGTACCGCTACCACACCGCAAGCTCCGCCCTGCAAGGTTCGCGTTTCCTGCGCCGTGTGGCCCGTCGCGCCTTCCTCAAGCATCAACTCTTCTCGGCCAGTTTGTACGACCTTTTGCACGATGGCTTCCGAGTAATCTCCGGGAGAGCTGAGAAGAGTCGAAATGCCCTGGGCTCGTCCCAGGCGGAACTGCAACTGGCCGCTCGCGTCTTGGAGAAAGAGCAAGCCGCGCTCGGCGCCCGTCAGGCTGAGGGCAGCGTCCACCAGAGCTGTTAGGACCTCCTCCAGCACCGGCGCCCGCACCAGCTTGTGCGCCATTTGCAGCAACAGCGAAAGGTGTTGCAGTTGCGGCGCGGGACTCTCCGCAACCTTTTCGAACTGCTCCAGCAGCTCAGGCAGCTCGGGATCCCGTAAGACAAAGATGAGCGTGTAAGCATCCGCCACACCCAGGCTGATTCGGTCGCCACTCTTCAGCCGACACGTGCTGACCCGCTCGCCGTTCACATAGGTTCCATGCCGGCTCCCTAAATCTTCCAGGAGATAGCCATCGCCATCCTGCACAACGCGAGCATGGTTGCGCGAAACTCGCCCATCGAGCATCACTAAGTCATTTTCGCCTTGGCGACCCATGGTGAACGGGAAGCGATGGATTTCCACCTCCCGCGTGCTCCCGGAAGTGTCTCGCACCTGCAAATGGGGGGATTTGATCATAGCCGCGGCGCCGTCACCATTATACCAGTCCCTTTCACGACGACCCGGTTCTTCTTAAGGCGGATTGTGAAACCGAAGGTTGCGCCGCACCACGGACCGTAACCCGCAGGCCACCGAGTGGCAGAAGGCGGGGCAACGAAGTCATGCCCGACCCGGCCTGCGAACCGGAAAGAATCCCAGTCCGGCGGGGAAACAAGTCCCTCCGATAAGGTCCCATCGTCGAAATTCCTTCTACGCCTTGAGGGGTGAGCGCCGCCTTGACTTTCAGATGGAGGGCGCTTTAACTTGGAAACGATGCGGGCCATCGCCCCGGAACCGAGACCTGCAACGAGCGAGACGCTCGCAACGTACTACGGGACGTTGCTGCAACACTTCGGCCCGCAGCATTGGTGGCCGGCGCGCACTCGCTTGGAAGTGATCGTCGGAGCGATTCTGACGCAGAATACTTCATGGCGAAACGTTGAGGTCGCCGTGGCCCGCTTGCGAAGAGCCGGATTGCTCCAACATCGGGCGCTGCTGAATGCTCCTTTGTCCAGGCTCGAATCCTGCATCCGCCCGGCGGGCTATTATCGGCAAAAGGCGCGGACCCTGAAAGCTTTTGCGTCGTTTTTTGAAGATCAGTTTGGGGGATCATTCCATCGGCTGTTCCATCTGCCGATGGGTGAATGCCGGGCTCGGCTACTGAGCATCAAAGGATTCGGGCCGGAAACGGCGGACTCGGTCTTGCTTTACGCCGGCAAGTTTCCAATCTTTGTCGTGGACGCCTACACGCGGCGCATTTTAAGCCGCCACGGTTTGGTTCCTCCCGACGCCGATTATGCGACCACGCAGGCGATGGTGCATCAGCATTTGAAGCCCGAAACGAAGGTCTATAACGAGTTTCACGCGCTGCTCGTCGAGACCGGGAAAACGTATTGCCGACCGCAACAACCTCGCTGCTCCTCGTGCCCGTTAAGGCCTTTTCTTCCGGTGGCGGGGCCTGTGCTGGTTGCCGGAAGCCTTGCCAACAGCCCGGCGTGGGCCCTGGCGGCCGAAGAGGCTGAATAGGTTATGAAAGAACCTCCGCAGGTGCCGAGACGCCCGTTTTTAATCTTCCTCCTGATCATCGTTCCTATTTTGCTTTTCCTCGGCTGGAGCCAGGCATCACTCAATCTATCCTTTATTCATCCCAGCAGCGCGAACCAGACGGTCTTATTGCTGGTGGTTTCAACCCTCATCTTTTTCGCGTTTGTCATCTTCGGGCTGATTTTGGCGCGGATTCTGCTGAAACTTTATGTCGAAAGGCGAATGCAGCGACTGGGCTCTCGCTTCAAGACCAAGATGGTGATTGCCTTTCTGGGCTTGACGCTAGTTCCCGTATGTTTTCTTTCGCTTTTTGCCTACGGCCTGCTCAACCACAGCATTGATCGTTGGTTCGGCATTCCTTTCGACGTAGTTCGTCAGGATGCGGGAGAGATCGTTCAACAACTGGAGGTTCGCGCTTCCGAACGCTCTCGGAGGCTTTGTGAAAATTTGGCCGATCTCTCACGGCTCGTGGGGGCAGCGCGCTGGGGCAATGCGCAGTCACTCAGGGCGCTCATTTCAGCGCAGATTGGCAGTTCTAAAGACGAGGCGGCTGCCTTCTATGACGCACAAGGCCACGCCATTGCTTGCTCCGGCGACCCCGAGTTGTGCAGAACCGCGATGAGCCAAGGCGACGACCTACCGAAGCAGAATGAAACCCGCTCCACGCGAGTCTCCATTGGAATTCGATCTGTCAACCGAAAGATTTTCCTTGCCTCGCGGCCGGTTTGGGCGGCGGACGGCCGTCGGGTGGGCAGCATCGTTGCCGCCACGCGATTGCCGATCGAGATTGAGGGAATCGCCTATCGAATTCAGCAAGAAGCCCAAAGGTACGACGACCTGACGCGCGAACAAAAGATGGCCAAACGGACCTACGTCCTCTCCCTGGCTCTGATTACACTGCTGCTGCTTTTTGTGGCAACGTGGCTGGCGCTGTTTGTGTCCAAGCAGGTGACCGTCCCAGTGGAAGCGTTGGCCACCGCCACTCACGAGGTATCCCGCGGCAATCTGGGCTTTCAAATCACCGCCGCCAGCGCCGACGATGAGCTGGGCAGCCTGATCCATTCTTTCAATCAGATGACTCGGCAACTCCAGGAAAACCGACGCGAAATCGAGCGCGTCGCGCAGGAATTGCAGGCGGCCAATGCCAGTCTCGAGGAACGCGGCAACACGATGGAAGCTATCCTCGAAAATATTCCGTCGGGGGTGATTTCCCTGGACGGGCAAGGCCAAGTGACCCGCATCAATTCAACTTGCGCCCGCATGATTCAACGGGAGGAGGCACGCTCGGCTCACACGCTCGCGGATCTTTTCCCTCCCGAAGACGTCGCTGAGATTCAGCAGCTCTTTCGCCGAGCTCGCCGGCAAGGGACGGTCACGCGTGAGATGGAGCTCCATTTGGGGGGACGGCGCGCCCTGGTGGGTTTGACCCTGACCTCGATTCGCACGCGCCGCGGCAACGCGGGCCTTGTCCTGGTGCTGGACGATCTCACCGAGTTCGTTCACGCCCAAAAGGCACTGGCCTGGCAGGAGGCCGCCCAACGCATTGCGCATGAGATTAAAAATCCTCTCACCCCCATCCAGCTTTCTGCCGAGAGAATCAGCCGTTGGGTTGAAAAAGCGGGAGCCGAGGCGGCGCCACCCAAACTCGTCGCGGCTTTGCGCGAAAGTGCGCGCCTCATCGCCCATGAGGTCGGAACCCTAAAGACCTTGGTGGATGAGTTTTCCAGCTTCGCCCGTTTTCCATCCTCCAGGCCCGTTTCAGCGAACCTGAATGCCGTGGTGGAGCAGGCGCTCCGAGTCTTCGATGGCCGCTTGGATGGAATCATCGTTCAGTCGCAGCCCTCCACCGACTTGCCCCCCCTTCTGATTGATCCCGAGCAGATGAAGCGAGTGATTGTGAACTTGATTGACAATGCCGCCGAGGCTGTGGAGCAGTCCGCAGTGAAGCAAATTTGCGTGCGGACGAACTTTGACCCGGGGCGAGAGTTGATTGAACTGGTGGTCGAAGACACCGGGCCCGGCATTCCTGCCGAAGCCAAAGAGCGCCTGTTCCTGCCCTATTTCTCCACCAAGCGTCGAGGCATGGGATTGGGTCTGGCGATTGTGAGCCGCATTGTCTCGGAGCACCATGGCGCGGTCCGCGTAGAGGAGAATCAGCCCGTAGGGACTCGGTTTGTCATCGAATTGCCCGTGGAACGGGCGGCGGTGGGCGCCCACCTCGGATGAGCCATCACGGGCGCTCTCCCGCGGCAAGGGCAGGTCACAGCGGCTCTTCAGGAGGTTCGATTCGGATGGAGCAGTTGTCCATCTTGGTTGTGGACGATGAGGCGGGCATCCGCCAATCCCTCACCGACGTCCTCGAAGATGAAGGTCACACGGTCCACGCGGTTGAAAGCGGCGAGGCTTGCCTCAACTTCCTGCGCAACGACGCTTGCGACGTGGTGCTTCTGGATATTTGGCTGCCCGGCATGGACGGCATGGAAACCCTGGAAAAGATTCGCTCCCTCAGCAACCCTCCGACCGTGATCATGATTTCCGGGCATGGCAACATTGAGACCGCGGTGCGCGCAACCAAGATGGGGGCTTACGATTTTATCGAGAAGCCGCTTTCGATTGAAAAAACCCTCCTCACCCTGAAACACGCCACCGAGGAATTGCGCTTATCCCACCAGAATCGGGAGCTTCGGAAAAAGATCGAATCCCAATATCGCATCATTGGCGACAGCGTTCCCATGAAAGCCTTGCGCCAACAGATTGCGGTGGCGGCGCCCACGGTCGGGCGGGTTCTGATTTATGGGGGAAGTGGAACGGGCAAGGAATTGGTGGCTCATGCCTTGCACCAGGCTAGCCCGCGCGCCGACCGCCCTTTTGTGGAGGTCAACTGCGCGGCCATTCCTGAAGAGTTGATCGAAAGCGAATTGTTTGGCCATCTGAAGGGCTCGTTCACCGGCGCGCTCGAAGATAAAATCGGCAAATTCGAGCAGGCGGACGGTGGAACGCTTTTCTTGGACGAGATCGGGGATATGAGTCTCCGCACGCAGTCGAAAGTCCTACGGGTCATCGAAGAGCAGAGGTTCTCTCCCATCGGCTCCAGCAACGGCCGCACGGTGGACGTTCGGATCGTGGCTGCAACCAACAAAAACCTGGAAGAAGAAATTCAGAAGGGAAACTTTCGAGAGGATTTGTTCTTCCGATTGAACGTCATCCCCTTTTACGTTCCGCCTTTGCGGGAGCATCCCGAGGACATCAGCGAGTTGGCGGAATTTTACCTGAGAGAATTCGCTGAAGCTTACGGTCGCCGTCCCAAACGCCTCTCCCTGCAGGCGCTCGAAGCCTTACGGCGCTATCGCTGGCCGGGCAATGTTCGCGAGCTCCGCAACCTGATCGAACGAATGGTCATCATGGTCCCTGGCGACCGGATTGAACGTCGCCACCTCCCGGCGGCGCTTCTCAACCCTTCCTCTCCGGACGGAACCGCGCGCAAGCCTGCCGGCGCTTATTCAACCCTTTATGAAGCCCGCGCCGCTTATGAACGCGACTACATCCTGCGAAAATTGGAGGAGAATCACGGCAACGTCAGCCGCACCGCCGAGGCTCTCGGTCTCGAGCGCACGCACCTTCATCGCAAAATGAAATCCCTCGGCATCTCGACCGCCGAATGAAGCCGTTCATCTCGCCGGGCGCACGGTTTCGCTACCGTAGCCAAGCTGCGCCAACAGGACATGGTCATTCCGCCAATTCGGTTCGACCTCGACGCGCAGTTGAAGAAAAACCTTGGGAGGGAAAATTTTCTCCAACTCGCGCCGTGCCTCTGTACCGATCTGTTTGATCCGGACGCCTCCGGCTCCCACGAGAATGGGCTTCTGCGATTCCTTCTCCACCACGATACGCGCTCGGATGCGGGTTAAACCCGGCCGCTTGCTAAATTCTTCCACCATGACGGCGGTCGCGTAAGGAAGTTCTTCTCTCGTGGCTTGGATGACTTTTTCACGAATCAACTCTCCCGCCAAAAAGCGCTCGTTTTGATCAGTGTAGAGGTCGGCAGGAAAATAGCGCGGCCCCTCCGGCAGGGCCTTCGTGACGCAGTCCAAAACCGTTTCAAGCCCTTTTCCGCCCAGGGCCGAAATGGGAATCAGAGCCTCAAAAGAATAAAGTTTCGAATAGCGGCCCATCAAGGGCAGCAAAGAGGTTTTTCGAATCCGATCTATCTTGTTCAACAAAAGCAGCGCCCGTGGACGATATTCGGACAACAAGCTGATGGCAAACTGGTCGCCTTGCCCGAAACTCGCCGAAGCATCCACAATGAACAGCACCAAATCGCGGTCTTGCAGCGACTCGCGCACGCAGAGCATCATTTGTTCGTTCAGATGATGGAGTGGCCGGTGAATGCCGGGGGTATCCATTAAGACGATTTGCGCATGAGGGCGATTGACAATTCCTAGAATGCGGCTTCGAGTCGTTTGTGCGACCGGCGTGACGATGGCCACCTTGCTTCCGACCAACGCGTTGACCAGAGTGCTCTTCCCGGCGTTCGGGCGCCCGATAACGGCGACAAAGCCGGATTTAAAAGGTGGGGTGGCTGACATGGGTAGGACTCACCGTGGGGATCGGGTTCTTCAAAATGAAGCGGACTTGCAAGATAGCCCGCTCGCTGACCTGCATCACCTCCACCGTAAAATCGCTTAGCTCCAATTTCTCTCCGACCCCCGGCATGTGGCCAAGCTTCGAAAGCACCCACCCTGCGACGGTTGAGTAATCACCGGGCTCAAAGGCAAGGTGAAGCTCCTCGGCGATATGTCCGAGTTCCGCGTGGCCGGCCACGCGATAGGTCGTTGGGGACTCTCGGTGAAGGTCATGATCGTGGGGTTCCACCTCATCCCGAATCTCTCCCACCAGCTCTTCAATCAAATCCTCAATGGTCACCAAACCGGAGACGCTGCCGTATTCATCCACGACGACCGCCAGTTGCGGAGTGATTTGTTGGAGCTCTTTGAGGAGGTCTGCGGCCGGCTTGGTTTCAGGCACGAAAAAGGCCGGTTGCACTAACGAGCGGAGCGTGGTCTGCGCCTGGCGCTCAGGCGGGAGTTCCATCAGGTCGCGCACGCTCACGATTCCTTCCACGTGGTCGAGGTCGCCCGCATAAACCACATAGCGCGTGTACCGCCGCTCTCGGAACACGGCGCGCAAAGCATCAATCGGCGAATTGATCTCGATGGTGGCGATTTCGGGCCGAGGCGTCATCACCTCGCGGACGGTCTTGCCCTTAAACTCCACCACCGATTGCAACAACTCGCCTTCTCCTTTCTCAATCAACCCCACTTCTTCACCCGCTTGAATCAGTTCCTCGAGCCCTTCCTGCGGCTTGGCGGGGGAGGATTCGGAATCGTCCGCCGACTGCAGCAGGTGCGCGATGGTGCTCGAGACCACGACCGGAAAAGTGAGAGGTAGCGCCCAATAGACCGTTCGCCGAAGAACAGGCATCCATTGGGCCAAAAGGTTTTCAGGATCATCGTGTCGAGCCACCAGGATGAACGGAATCAGTTGATCGGCAATCATCACCGACAGCAAACAAACCAGACAAGCGGTGCCGAGGTCCCACCCTAAATTCTTCGGGCGGTGCCATAGGAGGAAGCCTGTCAGTCCGATGGCGAAAAGCGCCATCACGGCACCGTGCAACGCGGAAATGGAAACTCCTACCCGTTCTCGGTCGGCTTGAACTTTGCTTCCCTCGCCAACTCCGAAGAGCTTGGCTGCGCCTCGGGGCGAAAGCCTTCGCATCAACAGTCGCAGGTAGGAAGCGATGCTCCCGCAGACCAACAGCGCCGCAAGAACCATCACCCACAGGACCGAACTTATCATGGTTAGGCTCCTCAAGCTCCACGGAGCAACGACCTTGGGCGACGGTCGAGTTGGCGGCGTAGTTTCAACTCGAGCGAGGTCATCTCACCGTCATCCGTTTCGTGGTCGTAGCCGAGCAGGTGGAGCGTGCCGTGGAGCATCAGCCAGTTGATTTCTTGCTGCACCGCGTGGCCTTCGCGCCTCGCTTGGCGAAGTGCTGTCTCGCTTGAGATCACCACATCGCCCAGAAAGTTCTTGAATTCTTGGTCGCCCGGATGTTCCCCAACCCCAATCTCATCGTCGCTTTGCCAAGCGAAGGCCAGCACGTCCGTCGGCCGGTCCTGGCCCCGATAAGTGGCATTGAGATGCTGGATTTGTCGGTCGTCCACAAGACACACGTTCCAAGCTTTATTAGCGAGGCCAAGGGTGGCCTTGATTCGCCTCAAATAGGCGCGGAGCGCCGACAGGTTCACGGACACAGCCCTTTGCTGATTGATAATCATCACTCCTGCCTGCGACGCGACTGGCACTTAATTCAAGGACGATAAAGCCTCTTATTTGCCGACGGTGGACTTTCGCTGGTTATCGGCGGATTTCGTCTGCTCGAACTCCTCGTAAGCTCGGATAATTCTTTGGACCAAATGATGACGCACCACGTCGCGCTCGTTGAAATAGACGACGCTGATGCCCGGCACTCGCCCAACAATCTCAATGGCTTCTGTCAAGCCGGAGCGTCGCCCTTCGGGCAAATCCACCTGCGTCACGTCTCCGGTTACAACAGCCTTGGAGTTAAATCCCAGCCGTGTCAAGAACATTTTCATCTGCTCGCTCGTCGTGTTCTGAGCTTCGTCCAAAATCACGAACGCATCATTGAGCGTGCGGCCGCGCATGAAAGCAATCGGCGCAATCTCAATGGTTCCCTTTTCAATCAATCGCTCGGTCCGGTCCGGGTCCAGAACGTCATAGAGCGCGTCGTAAAGCGGGCGCAAGTAAGGATCCACTTTTTCCTGCAAGGTTCCCGGAAGGAATCCCAGCCGCTCGCCCGCTTCGACCGCGGGCCGCGCCAGAATGATGCGGTTGACGGAGCGGGTGAGCAACGCGTCGGAAGCCATAGCCACCGCCAGATAGGTTTTGCCGGTTCCAGATGGCCCAATGCCGAATACCATGTCATGCCGTCGAATGGCGTCAATGTAAATACGTTGGTTCAGGCTTTTGGGCGCCACCGATTTCTTCCCGAAAGCCTTGGGGCGCCCGGCATCGGCAAATCCCTTCAGCGTCGCGGCGGGGTCCTGGCCAAGAATGCGGAGAAAGGCTTGCAGCTCCGCCGCGTCCATGCGGGTTCCCGACTCTACCAGTTCAGCATATTCTTCGACGATTCGTTGCGCGCGCCCTACGGCTTTCTCTCCGCCTTCCATTTCAAAGGCTTGATCGCCCAGGTGCGTTGAAACGCCCAAAGATTCTTCGAATAACTTTAAGTTGGAATCGAAGGCCCCAAAAAATTCCTCGATCCCTTTTGTAATTCTGACACTCGCCTTCATAGACGTGGCCGTCCGGCTCGCCTCCCGATTAAATTATCTTGTTGGTGACGCCCAGCGTACAGAAATAGCAGGATTCACGATGTTGGTGGCACTCTTTGCCTTGAGGAAACCGCACCAAAGCTAGGATAAGCTACTTCAACTGCGCCGTCAACGGTCATTCCTGGCGGGGGTTGAAAGCCTTCACCGATCGAGGATGAGGCTCGAGACGAATTCCCTACCCCATTGGTCGGGGGCTGCGAAGTCGCTGACTTCCTTCGCGGTGGCCATCCCGCGTCGGCATTCGTTCTTACGATTTCACAAACAAGAGTGGTGAATATTTGACCCGCTTCGCCGCCGACCAGGCTGCAAAGATCAACTGGGCAGGTCAAGCAGAATCAGTTCCGCATCGGACGCAGCTTGCACCGTTAACTCCGCCTCTTCATCCACTCGCGCCTGATCGCCGGCGTCGAGGCGAATTCCATTGAGCAGGGCGCTTCCCGAAATGATAAAGAAGTAGGCTTTGCGGCGGGGCTCGCTCCGGTGGCTCAAAGGTTGGCTTGGCTTGAGCGACGAGATGTAAATTTGCGCTTCCTGATCAATCATCAATGTTCCCGGCAAAGACCCCGAGGAAACCACGGGCAACCACTTATCCCGCCGCATGACGGCAGTGAATTGCCGTTGTTCCCAACGAGGTTTTCGCCCGTTCACTCGCGGCAGGATCCACATTTGCAGCAAATGGACGGGTCGTTCTTGGGAGTGGTTATATTCCGCATGAACAATGCCAGTTCCGGCGGACATCACCTGGACCTCTCCCGCCCGAACCACTCCGGTATGTCCCATATTGTCTCGATGCTCGAGTTCTCCTTCCAAAACGTAGGTGATGATCTCCATGTCGCGATGCGGGTGAAAGCCAAAGCCTTTGCCGGGCTGAATCACATCGTCATTAAAGACGCGCAGCGGCCCCCAGTCCATGTTGTCGGGATCGTAGTATTCATCGAAGGAGAAATGCCACCGTGTATCGAGCCAGCCGCGATTGGCGTGGTAGCGCTCGTCGGACTTGACGACCTGAATCATGTTCAGCCCCCCCTGTTGCGTATAGCCTTTTGATGCGGGAGGAAGCTTTTCGTTCCGTCGGGCGCCCAATTCACAGAATTATTGCGAAGGGTTAATCTTGATCCAGAAGAGCTGATTGCGCTTGAGGTCCTCAATCTCGACGGCGCGAGAGGTAATCATCACGACTTGGTAGCGGCCTTCGAGAATACTCCCTTGCCGCACAAAGCGAACGTGCAGCCTATCCGCCATGATGGCCTCGACATGAGACCCCTCCATTAAAACGTAGCCAAGGTAGGAAAGGTTTGTCGGCGGTGTGAAGGGCGCGGCGACCGAAGGAACCGCTCCCACTGCGGGAGGCATCCTCTGCGCCAGGGCGCGGTAACGCTGCACGCCGACGGTTGGGTTGAAATAGGCAAATGGATTCCGAATCGGCCGCGGAATAAATTCCCGAGGGGTTAGATCAATCCGGACGCCGGGGGTGTGCGAACGGACACGGAACGCCGGCCACCCTGTCAGGTCCGCTACCACCCGGACGATGGCCGGCGCCGGACTTTTCCACTGCCCCACGCGAACCTCGCGGAGCACCGGGGAATCCACCGGGTAGGCGTACCGCAGCCACCCTCGCTGAGCGTCGCGGAGGTCCACCACGAGCCTCGGTGGACTCTCGAGTTGGAAATAGTGATAAGGAATGCGGCGCGTCGTCGCCACATCCACCCGTGTGTTTCCGTTTCGGTGGGTGCGGATGGCAATCTTTGAGACAGTGGCCAAAGGAATCGGATGGCTCGCCCTTCGGGCCAGATATAGTTGGCTGAGATCGGAAGGAGCGTGGTCAGGGACCGGCTCGATTGGAATAACAGCCTGCGCTCGCTCGCCAGCCGTACGGGCTGGCGGTAGGCGCACCCGTGCCGGTTTCGTTGCCAGCCGCCGCAAATAACTGCTCATCCGCGGTGGTGCGCTCTCCGCCACCCGGCTAGGCTCGAACCTCGGCCGGAAACTGCGTCCTGGGGACTTGAAAATCCGTTGCGGAACGCGACCCATGCGCGGTCCAGTCGCTTTCTGGGATTGCTCCGGCAAATATTTCTCCAAGCTTGATGCCCTGCGGAGCTTTTCACCCGCAAGCGTAATGCGGACGCCCGATGGCCATCGAGTTACCTCGAATGCAGGCTGACCGCGCAAATCGGCTACGACGCGGACGATGGAAGGCTCACCCGCCTTCCACTGCCCCACCCGAACCCTTTTCAGTAGCTTCGAATGCGCTGGAAAAACTTGCCGGCTCACACCTTCGCGCGCGCCATCGAAATCCACCACCAGGCGCGCTGGGTCTGAGAGGCGGAAATAATGGTACGGTACCAATCGTGTGGCCGTTACCTTCACGCGAATTTCGCCCTTATGGCCGGGCTCGATGGCAATCGCTGAGACGACCGCCAAGGGAATCGGCTGGGCCTTCCGACTTGCCGAGTGCGGGCGGGCCTCAGCGCCTACAATACGCGCCGTCCGACGCGGATGAGCAGCCACAGCCTGACCCAAAATGCTGGTTGCCGTCATTACCGCCACGGCCAGCGCCAAACCGCCTGTCCAAGCTCTGAATGCGCTTCGTCTCATCGGGTTTCTTGCAGCCGTTTTGCATCCACTATGGGTCGGCCGAACTTCCCGAACAAGCCATGACTGACGTCGCCACCCATGTAACGAAATTTCAGGCGGGTCGCGCGGTTAGCCTCGGAACGAAGACCCTTCGCGCTCTGCCGCAGATCCCATCAAACATTTCAACCCGCCGTTCGTGCATGGATCGAACGCTCATCACCTCACCGAACGTTTTCCGGCGGCCAGAGCTGTCCGCCAACGGGGCAACTCTCCTCATCGGTACAGAAATATGTCCAAAATCCGATTGGCTGTATCAATGATGAGAGCGCGATCACCCAGGATGACCCGTCGGCAACCGCAACCTGCGGGAAGCGGAGGCAACTCGCGCGCCAGGGCAGGGGGAAATGGCTCAAGCCGCTTCTGAAGTCCAGGAGGCAGCGTGCCATACTTTTCCAGATGTCGCTCAAGTCCGGGGGGAAGGTTCCCGCCGCGCTTCGCCAAACCCGGCGGCAGATTGGAACCCGCATTGCGGAAATAGCGCCGGATGAGGTATTGCTCGTGGGATGAAAACGCCGCGCGAAGTCTTCGGCCGCCGCGGCCGTGTTCCCGCGGACCCCCGCGCTCGTGGCCGCGACCTTGGCCATGTTCGTTGCTGCGCTCCTCCCCATTCCCTCTGCCATGCGGATTGCCGCGTCCTTGGCCCGGCTCAAGCGCTTCGGCGTCAAGAGCATTGAGGGCCGGGCCGGCTGAGGCCCCATTTCTGCCGCCAAGATACGGGAGGGTCAAACCAACCGTGACCCGCTGCCCATTTCCCAAATTCGCTGTGGCGGCACGGGTAGCTGTGTTTTGAACCGCCCCGACGCTCACGCCCACGGCGGCGATTAGAAACAACCCTAAAACCCCAACGTGCTTCATAAACCCTCCTTCAGGTCAATTCCGCCCTTGAGCTTCACCGAGCGGCCTTTCGGGCGATTGCGGATTGAACCCAACCTTAATGGAGGCAGTATAACCCAACCGGTCGGCAACATGAAATCTCCGTTCAGTTCACCGGGCTGCCCGGTGCATCGCCCGATGATCGTGATCGAAGCCGAACGCCACTCCCTACTAATCGTGAGCACACCTTTCAGCGCCACGCTTGTCGCCAAGGAGAGAGCCCTCACTTTTCACCGATCCGTCTGTTGCGACACATCGCCGCACGCTCGAAGCTGAAATTGGATTCATGCTAGACTCGTGGGCGGAGACAGCAAATGATCCGCGCGCAAGACTGGCTTAAGCCATCGGACACCAGCTTGGCCACCGCGCAGGATTCGACGCGCTTCACGGCGCCGAACCTCTTGAAACTTTGAAGAATGGAAACGCCTCCGGCCTTAACGACGCTCAGGGTGCGGCCTTTCGATCCAACGGGCCGACTGGTTCGTCTGGCGATGCTCGGCTTTGCCTTTTTGTTGCCGTTTCTAAGCTGGGGCCAAGCCATGGGCATTGCGCTGCTGGCGCTATTGTTCAACGCTTACCTCTTGCCGGAGTTCAGGGCTGCGAAGGGTCCGCCCGAGCCGGGCAGCGCTTGGACCGCGCGGTTTGGGACCCGCGAGGCGCTTTACACCGTTTCGCTCCTTTTAGTCCTACTGATTTTTCGCCACTCGGAGATAGTGGTGGCCGCAGTATGGGGCATTTTGGCGGCCGGGAACTTTGCGGCGGAAACAGTCGGCTCCGCGTGGAGCGAACCCGCGTTACCGTGGAATCCTGAAAAAACGTTGGCGGCCGGGGCGAGTTTCACCGTGGCTGGGACCGCCGCTGCCTATGTACTTTCGCGCTGGGTTGCGCCAACCGTGCCCGCCGACCGCACATTTTTTATTTGTTTGGCAACCTCCTTCGTGGGTGCGCTGGCTGCAACCGCGCCGCTCCGCCTCGACAACCATCTGACCGTGGCGCTTGCGGCGAGCGGATTTATGTTCTGCGCTCTCTACATCCAACAGAGCGCGCTCGACAGCAATGCGCCCTATCTTGGGGTGCGAATCGTTCTGGCCTTGCTCGTGAACGCCCTCTTCGCGCTTTTAGCTTGGGTGCTACGCTTTGCCACACGGTCCGGCGCACTTGCCGGGTTCGTGCTCGGCGTCACC
Organism: Acidobacteriota bacterium; assembly: GCA_021838785.1. Taxonomy (GTDB): domain Bacteria; phylum Acidobacteriota; class Terriglobia; order UBA7540; family UBA7540; genus JAKCCV01. Next base: position 314,660 of record JAKCCV010000001.1, read on the forward strand.
ATTTACATGGGATACGGGTGGAAGAGTTTCTTGATTCTCCTGGGGTTTTTTGCGCTGGCTTCCGTGGCGACGCGGCTGGGCTACGCGAAGAAAGCCAGCCGCGGCATCGCCGAGAGGCAGGGCGGCGCCCGAAGCTGGCGCGAAGCCGGAGCCAATTTGCTGGCCGCTGCTTTCTTCTCAATTCTTGTCATCACCACACACCGCGAGGCGGCGTTTTTGGCTGCGCTGGTCGCCGCGCTCGCCGAGGCGGCCGGCGATACCGTGTCGAGCGAAATCGGCAAATGGCTTTCCGAGCAAGCTTATCTTCTGACGACGCTTGAACCTGTTCCCTCGGGGGAAGATGGCGGAATTTCCTTCCCCGGAAGCTTGGCGGGCGTGGGCGCCTCAGTCGTCATTGCAGCCCTCAGCGTGGCTGTGGGGCTGTGCCGGCCGGGCGTGGCGGCGTGGGTGCTGGCAGCAGCGGTGGCCGGCAATTTGCTCGACAGTCTGCTCGGCGCAACCCTCGAGCGGCGTGGCTGCCTGAACAATAGCGCGGTGAATCTCGCCGGAACCAGCTTCGCGGGCGCGCTCACATTGGCGGTGATGCTACGCTAAAGCGCTTGACTCTTACCAGTAAATGCAGGGATGGTTTTTCCCATGAGGACACGCGGGCCGGCACCAAAACGCACAGGTGTAAAATGAATGGACATTGGCGCATCTTCACGGGGTCCGCAAGAATTTTCTTGAGAGGAGGAGCTTTGAACTCACGGATGAGACGAAGTTTTTTCGTTTCACTCGCGCTGCTCTTGCAAGGAGCAGGATGGACCGCATTCGGCTCGGTTCCAGCCAGGACGCCGCCGCATAACGAGGAAGCTCAAATTGAAGCGCTCAAAAGACGTGTGGCGAAACAAGAGGAGCGAATTCGCAAGCTCGAAGCCGAAGTCCGGGCGCTGATGGCCGCTCAAAGGCTCTCAGCGGTCAGCGATGAGACAGCAACGCCGCGTAGCCTTTCTACAACCCCACAGCCATCGTCCCCAACCGAGCAAGCGGCCATACCTTCAAGCCGCAGGAGGGTTCGCCTTCATCGCGGGCCCAACGAAAGCCGCCCCCTGGCAGCAACTCTGCCCGTGAAGTTTGGCGGCGATGTTTACCTTTACCAATACGTGCCGACGGGCGTGCCGGGTGCTCAGCCGAGATTTGAGCTTTACGCTTTCTCAGCGCTGGTGAACGGACACCACGGCCCGTGGGGCTTCCATGCCGATTATCGCTTGCGCACCACCAAGCTGCGCAGCTACTATCCGGGCAACACCTGGTTGCAGGAAGGTTACGTCAGCTATGCCACGCGGCTAGGGCAAATTCGGGTCGGAGATTTTTACCGGCGCGTCGGCTTGAACTGGGACGGCTCGTTCTTTGGGAATATCGAGTATTTCGACGGCCTGATGCTGGACCCGGAGTTTGGCGTGGGATTTGAAGGCTCGCACCCGCTCCGCGGGCGGCTGGGCGCGGAGTATTCGCTCCAATATTTCTCGACGGATTCAGGAGTTAACGGATCGCTGCCAGGCCGGGATTTCGTTTCCGAGCCCGGCGCGCACGCCAAGAACGATGTGACGATGCGTTTTGCCCCCGTATGGAACTTTGGCCGTCGGGCTTCCTTCACGCTGGGCGGCTCATTCGCGCGCGGCGCGATTGACCGGGCGGGTGGCCCGAACAACCAGCGCACCCAGGAAGCCCTGGATGCGACGCTTCGGGTCGGGCCGTGGCTTGCCTACGGCGAGGTGCTGCGGCAAACGGTGAGTGGCGTCATCCTCTTGCCGCCTCAAGACGCAACGTACACCCTGGCCGGCACGCGCTGGAGGCGCGGACGCTTCCAGCCGCGTTTCAACTTCAGCCAAGGAGACTACCACGGGCTGGATGGGCGGCGCGAATTTATCCTTCAACCCGGCATCACCGTCGAATTGGCGGATGGTTTCTCCTTCATTTACGAATATGATTTCTGGAGGTCGGTGTCCCCCTCCGAACGCCGGACCCTGGATCGTAGCTTGAATTTCGTGTTGCATTATCACTTTTGAGCCGATGCCAACGCTAAGTTCCTCCCAAGAATCTGTTGCACCTCTCAGCGTAGGCGAGCGACTGGATCGGTTGCCCTGGGTCCGCTTTCATACCCGCGTGACGCTCGCGCTCGGTGTCGGCTGGCTTCTGGACGCTTTGGAAGTGAACATCATCGGCAACGTCCTAGGGGTGCTGAAAAGTCTGTGGCATCTGACGAATTTCCAGGCTTCAGCTCTTGTGGCCGTGTGGCTGATCGGAATCATGCTGGGTGCGCTGGTCTTCGGCTATCTCGCGGATCGGTTTGGAAGGCGTCGGCTCTTTATCCTGACGCTGGCCCTTTACTCGACGTTCACGGTAATTTCCGCGCTTTCGCCAGGGTATTGGTTTTTTCTGGTCTTTCGGTTTCTGACCGCGATCGGGGTCGGCGCGGAGTACTCGGCCATTAATGCCGCCATCGGCGAACTGATTCCGGCGCGCTATCGCGGCCGTGCCAACGCCATCGTGATGAACTTCTGGCCGCTCGGAGCGATCCTGGCGGCGGTGCTCAGTTTGCTTTTCATCAATCTGCTCCCGCCTGCCGTAGGTTGGCGGTTCGCTTTCGCTTTGGGCGCGGTCATCGCCGTGTTCACCATTTGGGCGCGGAAGATTCTGCCCGAGTCGCCCCGCTGGTTGGTGGGGCGCGGACGAACGAAGGAAGCGGACGCAATCCTCCGCCAAATGGAAGCCGGAAGCGCGCGCTTTGGTTCAAGCCCGCCCACCGGCCCCGAGCCCATCCCGCCGGCGTCCGGCTTTTTCCGCCAACTCTCCCAGTTAGTGCATGAGCATCCCTGGCGGCTGGCACTCGGCTCGCTGCTCGATTTTAGCGAGGCCGCCGGCTATTACGGCATCTTCGCCTTCCTGCCGCTCATCGTGCTGCCCCGTGTTAACATTTCAGAAGCGCAAACGCCGTGGTTCTTTTTGGTCGGCAACGTGGGCGCGGTAGCCGGCGGAGCCCTGGCGGCCGTCACGCTCGATTCAGCAGGACGCAAAGCGACGGTGACCGGATTTTATCTGGTGGCGGCGGTTTCCATGTTGGCGATGGGCTGGGCCACGCTGGCTGCGAGTTCTGGGTGGGTGATGGCGGCATTTATCGGGGTTAATTTCTGCGCGACGGGGAGCTGGGTTTCCGCTTATCCGACGTTTTCGGAGATTTTTCCGACGCCTCTCCGCTCGACGGGGATCGGATTTTCCGTGGCGTTTGGGCGGATCGGCGCCGCAATGGCCCCGCTGGTTTTGGTGGCGATCGCCGAACATGCTTCAGTCATGGCCTCCTTCGGCATTCTGGCGGGATTTTATGTCCTCGGAGCGCTGGTCATGGTGCCGTGGATCCTATGGGGGCCGGAAGGTCGCGGTCAGACGCTTGAGGCTCTGAGCAAATGAAATTTCCCTTCGCAGAACTGGTTCATCTGGACAACCTGTGGTTCCAGGTCACGGGCACGCTCTGCAACCTCTCCTGCACGCATTGCTTCAATCGCAGCGGCCCGCAGGCACGCTCCTTTGGTTTCCTGACGCTCGCGCAAGTCCAGGAGGAGCTCGAAACTGCCGTGCGGGCAGGGGTAAAGGAAATTTTCTTCACCGGCGGCGAACCTTTTCTCCACCCCCAGCTTCCGGAAATGCTGGAACTGTCGCTGGCCGTTGCGCCCACCACCGTGTTGACCAACGGCATGTTGATTTCCAACCGTCTGGCCGACCGCATGGCGGAGATGGAAAGAAAAGCTCGGTATTCCTTGGAAATCCGTGTCAGTTTGGACGGCTGGACGGAGGCATCCAATGATGCCCTTCGCGGCCGCGGCGTCTTCAAGCAGGTGCTGGCCGCCATCGAGCGGCTTTGCCAACGAGGTCTTCTGCCGCTGGTGACCGTGGTGCGCACCTGGGACGAAGGAGAGGACCAGGCAGCGCTCGAAGGCTTTGGAAGTGTGCTGAAGGCCGCCGGCTACGCGCGCCCGCGCATCAAGCTCCTGCCGGCGCTGCCGCTCGGAAGAGAGCTTGAGCGCTCGCCCCAAGCGGGCGCGGAGAGCAGCTTGCTCAGCGAAGAGATGCTTGAAGGGTTTGACCGCGATTTGCTGATGTGCTCCAACTCGCGTCTGGTCACGGATCGGGGGGTGTGGGTTTGTCCGTTGCTGGTTGAGATACCCGCTGCGCGTCTCGGCGCTCGGCTCCAAGATGCCGCGCCCACTTATGAACTGAAGCACCCCGCTTGCATGAGCTGCTACCACTACGGCACGATCTGCGGCAACGTCAGTGCGCTGATCGAAGGGCCGGCGGAGCTTAAAAGACCATGACCCGGCTGGCACTGCTAGGCGGTATTTACAGCAATTATCGCGCCCTCGAAACGGCGCTCCGCCAGATCGAGCAACGCGGCGCCGACGGCATCTATTGCCTGGGGGATTTAGGCGCGTTCGGGCCTTATCCCGACCGCGTTTATCCGCTCTTGCGCTCCCGAGGCGTCGAATGCATTCAAGGCAACTACGATAACTCGCTGGCGGGGGGCTTGGCCGATTGCCAGTGCGGCTATACCGATCCCCGCGACAATTATTTCGCTCGGCTCAGTTATGCCTACACCTTTGAGAACACTTCGGTGGAGAACAAGGCGTGGCTTGCCAGTTTGCCCATGACGCGGCGTCTGGAGGTGGAGGGATGGCGCATTTTGCTCTGCCACGGTTCGCCCCGCAAGCTGAACGAATTTCTTTGGGAATCCACAAGCTCTGACGCTTTTCTCGAATATCTGCTTCGGCTGGCCGATGCCGATATCGTGGCCGTGACGCACACGGGCATCAAGTGGCACCGACGGCTGAGCGCAGGCCGTCAATTCATCAATGTCGGCGTTCTGGGCCGCCCGGAGAATAATGGCTTAACCCACGTGGTCTATGCCGAGCTTTCACTCGAGCGGGACGCAGCCAAAGTGGAGTTCGTGCCGGTAGAATATGATTTTCGGGCGCTTGCCGCGGACATGGCGGAGGAAAAGTTGCCGCCGGAGTTCATTGAAACCATCCTGACCGGCTGGTGGACGACTTGTCTCGAAATTCTTCCGCACAAAGAGCGGGCGCACGGTCGGTTCTGAGCGCGAGATTACGGTTTACACTTCCTCCGCCGCCTCGTAAAATAAACGGGTGAGGCCTTGGCGGGTACCCGCACCGCCGATGCGGCTGATGACCGAAATCCTGGCGATTTATCCCGGGTCGTTTGACCCCATCACCAACGGCCACCTCGACCTGATCGAGCGCAGCAGCCGCATCTTTGAGGGGCTGACGGTGGCTTTGCTGATTAACCCGGAAAAGCAACCGCTGTTCAGCCTGGAGGAGCGGCTCGAGATGGCGCGCGGACTGACCCGCGGCCTGGCCAACGTTTCCGTGGATGCTTTTACCGGACTGCTGGTGGATTACGCGACGCAACGCGGTGCCAAAGTCATTGTCCGTGGCGTCCGAGCCTTCTCGGATTACGAATACGAATTCCAAATGGCACTGATGAACCGCAAGCTGGCCCCAGCCTTGGAGACGATCTTCTTGATGCCGGCAGAAAACTGCACTTACGTCAGCTCCCGGCTGGTGAAAGAAATTGTCCGACACGGCGGCAACGTGCGTGGACTGGTTCCCCCGCTGGTCGAGGAACGTTTGCGGCAAAAGGTTCTGGCAACCCATTGAAGAGGCGACGAGCGATGCAATTTTCTGAGCGAATTTCAAGAATTTCCGTTTCATCCACGGCGGCGGTGGTCCAAAAGGCGGAAAAGCTCCGAGCGAGCGGCACGGATTTGGTGGATTTTGGCGCGGGAGAGCCCGACTTCCCAACCCCGGAAAGGATTAAGCAGGCCGCCATCGAGGCCCTGAGCCGCAACTTGACCAAATACACGGCCACGGGAGGAATCGCCGAGTTACGGCGCGCGGTCGTCGAGCGCCACGCCAAAGACTTTGGCTCCGCCTATGCCCCCGAAGAATGTCTGATCACCGTGGGCGGCAAGCAGGCCATTTTTGAAGCCATCGCCGCCACCGTCAACCACGGGGATGAAGTCATTCTGCCCTCGCCTTACTGGGTCTCCTTTCTCGACATCATCAACTACGCTGGCGGCAAGGCCGTCATTCTTCCTCTGCGGGAAGAGGAAAATTTCACCTTGCGGGCCGAAGACGTTGAGAAACTGCTCAGCCCCAAGACCAAACTCATCATCGTTAACTCGCCGAATAATCCGACCGGAGGGGTGGTGCCGCCGGAGGAGATGGAAAAGTTGCTGGCCCTGGCGCGACGGCGCGGCGTGCTGCTGATGTCGGATGAGTGCTACTGCCATTTTCTTTACGACGGCCGCAAGCCGTTCTCGCTCGGGAGTTCGGGGGAGCGAGAACATCTCATTCTGGTGGGATCGCTTTCCAAAACCTACGCCATGACGGGCTGGCGGGTCGGCTTCGCGCTCGGATCGCAAAAGTTGCTGGCCAACATGCTGAAGCTGCAGAGCCATTCGACTTCCAACCCGACTTCTTTCGCGCAGTGGGGCGCGCTGGAGGCTCTGACGGGCCCGCAAGATTCCGTGCGCCTCATGCGCGAGGAATATGAGCGGCGCCGCAACCGTATTGTCGCCGGCCTGCGTGCCATCCCGGGCCTGCAATGCACTCAGCCGGCGGGCGCTTTCTACGTTTACCCGAATGCTGCGCATTACCTCAACCAAAATGGATTAGGCAATGTCACGGCACTAGCCGAGCAGTTGCTCGAAAAAGCGGGCGTGGCGCTGGTGCCAGGACCCGCCTTCGGAACTGAAGCGCACTTCCGCATCTCCTACGCCACCTCCCAGGAGCGGATTGACGAGGGCTTGCGGCGGCTGAAGGCATTCTTCGCCAGCCTCTGACCGCCTATGAAAAAACTGGACTCGCCTCTCCTGCTCGCGCCGGTGTTCGAGCCTCGCCTCTGGGGCAGACAAGACCTCACCCCCATCTACGGCGGCGACCCCAAAGTAACGGCGGCCTTGCCGGCTGCGCTTCGCCACGAGACCATTGCTGAAGCTTGGCTCACCGATAACGCCGCTTGCTTCCGCAACGGCCCAGTCGCAGGGAGCAAGCTTAAGGACGTGGTGCAAGCATACGGGGACGAATTGCTCGGCCCGGCGAACGCCGGCCCGCGATTTCCCATTCTCGCCAAATTCCTGTTCACCAGCGCATGGCTTTCCATTCAGGTTCATCCCAACGATGCCCAGGCCCGCGAAAGCCATCCGGGAACAATCGGCAAGACCGAGATGTGGTACATGGTTTCGGCGGGTCGAAAAGCCGAATATCTTCTTGGAGTGAAGCCGGGAGTCAGTCCGGCGGCGCTTTGGCGCGCCAGTCGGCAAGGAAAAATCCCGACGCTGCTTCGCCGTTTTCGGCCCAAGCCGGGGGAGGCGATTTTTCTTCCTGCCGGAACTATTCACACACTCGGACCGGATTTGGTTGTTTTTGAAGTTGAGGAGAATTCGGACATCACCTACCGTTTGGACGATTTCGGCCGGCTGGGACCGAACGGCAAGCCGCGTCCACTCCACGTGGAGGAAGGTTTGCGAGTGGCGCGGCTGGACGCGCCACCTCTCCGCAATCTGTCCGGCGTTGAATTGCCCGAACCGTTTGGGTCGAGGCGATACCTCTTGGCGTGTCGTTATTTTGCCGTCGAGCTTCTGACGCTCAACCGCTGCGCCCAGATGATGAGCGATTCCCCTCGGGTGGAGTTACTCGTGGTGCTTTCCGGAAGCGGCCGCGTGGAGAATGCCTCGGGTTGGTGGGGGTTCCGCAGCGGCGAACCTTGGCTGATTCCGCCCGGCGCAGGCAAGTACCGGCTGTGGCCGCGCGGTCAGGCAAAGATTTTTCGCTGCTACGTGCCGAACCTTGACGGGGATTTTCGCCAGCCGCTCTTGCAGCGGAAGGTTCCTGCGAGGACCATCAGCAAGCTGCTTTTTGACTGACATGTCCGCTCGACATAGACCGCAGGCCGATTTGGCGCACGCCTACGCGGTGATTTTAGCCGGGGGCAGTGGCACGCGATTTTGGCCCTTGAGCCGCCGCGATCGCCCCAAGCAATTGCTCCGGCTTTTTGGCTCCGAGACGCTCCTCGAGCAGACCGTCCGACGGCTTGACGGCTTGATTCCCGCCGAGCGCATTTACGTTTTCACCAGCCGCAGAATTCACCACGCCGTCGAGCGTTTGCTGTCCCAGGTGCCTCGCCGACAAATCATCGCCGAACCCGCCGCTCGCAACACCGCTCCCGCCATCGGCCTGGCAGCCCATGAGATTTTTCGACGCGACCGCGAGGGCCTTATGGTCGTGCTGCCTTCGGACCATCTGATTCAGAAACGCACAGCCTTTCAGAGAGCGGTGCGCGCCGCCTGCCGCTGGGCGACGGTCGAAGGACGATCCGTCACGCTCGGCATCCGGCCAACCCGGCCCGAGACCGGCTACGGCTACATCCGCTTGGGAAAACTCGTGGTCTCCCGTGAGCCGAAATTTTTTTCCGTGGAGAAATTCACCGAGAAGCCCTCCATCTCCGCGGCCCAAAGGTATGTTGCTTCCGGGCGCACCCTATGGAACGCGGGGATGTTCGTCTGGCGGGCTTCGACCCTGCTTCACCATCTTCAGCAGTTCGAGCCTGCCATGGCGCGGGGGCTCGAGCGCTTGGCTTCGGCCGGCGGAATTCACAACCGCCGAGCGCTCGCGCAGGAGTTCCCTCGCCTCAAAAAAATCTCCATAGACTACGCGCTAATGGAAAAAATTCCTCAGGTCTTCGCCGTCGCCGCTGACATAGGATGGAATGACGTGGGGAGCTGGGCGGTGGTTTATGATTTGACTCGAAAGGATGCGCGCGCCAACGCTCGGCCTGCCCATAGCCTGGCGCTCGATGCTACCGGCAACATGATGGTCTCATCGGGAAAATTTATCGCCGCGGTCGGCGTTCACGACCTGGTAATTGTCGAAACTCCGGACGCGCTGCTGGTGACAACTAGGGCGGAATGTCAAAACGTGGGCCGCGCGGTTCAGCAGCTTGAGCGCCGCGGTTGGCACAAGCTGCTTTGACCCCCATTTTGGGCTGGCACGCATGACAACGAAAATCCAATTCGGCACCGACGGTTGGCGAGGAGTCATTGGGGACGACTTCACCTTCTCGAACGTGCGACAGGTGGTCGCTGCCATTGCCGAGTATGTTCGCCACGAAGGTCAGCCGGAGCGCGGCCTGGTGGTAGGTTTTGACACCCGGTTTCTCTCCCTCGAGTGCGCCCGGCTGGCGGCGGAAACCGTGGCGGCCGCAGGCATTCCGGTAACGCTGGCCAACCGCGCTACGCCCACCCCGGCCATCAGTTATGCCGTGGTCGAGCGGAAAGCCGCCGGCGGCATCGTCATCACCGCCAGCCACAATCCTTACCGGTGGAACGGCGTCAAATTCAAAGCGCCCTATGGCGGCTCGGCGTCGCCGGCCATCATGCGGCGCATTGAGATTTATTTGGCGCGGCTTCGACGCCGGCCCGCACGCTTTCGACGCCACGTCGCCCCCATCAGTGAACAGGATCTTATCGGCCCCTATCTCGAGCGGCTCAAGAAGCTGGCTTCGCTTGACAGCATCCGCTCGCCGGGCCCAAGGTTCGTAGTGGACCCCATGTACGGCGCGGCGCGCGGCTGCCTCCGCAGCTTGTTCGAGGAGCGTGGCATCGCTTGCCTGGAAATTCACGGCGAACAGAATCCTTTATTCCCCGGCCTCAACCCGGAGCCGATTGAGCCGCACGTCGCCGATTTGCGTCGCGCCGTGATGGAAGGCCGATTTACCGCCGGCTTCGCCACCGACGGCGATGGCGACCGCGTGGGGGCCGTGGATTCGAGCGGTTCTTTTATTGACAGCCATCAAATCTTTTCCATCCTGCTGAAGCATTGGGCCAGCCAGCGAAAGCGAACCGGAGAAGTCGTCAAAACCTTTTCCACCACGGAAATGGTCCGCAAAATCTGCCAGAAGTTCGGCCTCCCCCTTCACGAGACACCAATTGGCTTCAAATTTATCTGCCAGTTGATGCTGGAGCGTAACATCCTGATCGGCGGCGAAGAAAGCGGAGGCATCGCCGTCGAGGGCCATCTGCCGGAGCGGGACGGCATTCTCAATTCCCTTTTTTTGGCGGAGGTCATGGCCGAACGTAACCTGACCCTGGGAGAGCTCGTCGCGGAACTCCACGAAGAATTCGGGCCGCATCATTACGGCCGCGTGGACCTCGAGGTTGAGAAGGCCACGGCCCAGCGCTTTGTCCGAAGCGCTGCACGCCGCAAACTGAAGAAAATCGCCGGCCTCGACGTGAAGGGCATTGAGGACTTGGACGGCGTCAAGCTGCGCTTCGCCAACTCGGCTTGGCTCTTGATTCGCGCCTCGGGAACAGAAAACGTCCTGCGGCTTTACGCCGAGGCACCCACGCGCGAGCTGGTGCGTCAGCTTTTGGACGAAGTGACGGAGTTCGCCCGCCGCGCCATTTGACGCAGGAACGGCTGATGCTGACGGCTATTTCCATGCCGCCCGGCAACGGAGATTCCTCCCGCGCCCGGCGATACCATCGCGCCCATCGCTGGCTAAGTGTGGCGGGCTTCATCCTTGACTTGGCCTACCTGATCGTGCTCTTGCTGACGGGCTGGTCGCTCAGGCTGCGCTCATTCGCCCTATCGCGCGCCGCCCAGCCGGCATTGGCCCTGCTCATCTACCTCTTTTTGTTTGGGCTATTCCACGAAGCCCTCGACCTGCCGATCAGTTATCTCAAAGGATATCGGCTGGAGCACCGCTACGGCTTGTCGAACCTGACGATGCGCAGTTGGGCGAAAGACCGCCTCAAGGGCTGGGCGGTCGGCGGCGCGCTCGCCATCCTGGGCTTTGAGCTGATTTATTGGACGATGCGGCAATGGCCGCGGCAATGGTGGGAAATTTGTGCCACAGCCTTCATTGCCTTTTTTATTCTTCTCGCCAATCTCGCTCCGCTCATTCTTCTGCCGCTTTTCTTCAAGTTTAAGCCAGTCGAGGACCCAGAACTCACCAAGCGTCTGATGGAGCTCTCCCAGCGCGCCGGCAAGCGCGTGCGCGGCGTCTATGAATGGAAGCTAAGCGAAAAGAGCAAGAAAGCCAACGCCGCCTTGACCGGCCTCGGCAACACGCGCCGGATCATTATTTCTGACACGCTGCTCGATCACTTTAGCCCAACGGAAGTGGAAGCCGTTCTGGCGCACGAATTCGGTCACCACGTTCGCCATCACGTTCTGCGCGGCCTGGCCATCGAAATCTTGACCACTTTTATCGGTTTTTACGCCGTGAACGCCGCTTTGAAGAGCTGGGGCCCGACGTTCGGCTTCCACGGGTTGGCGGATTTCGCCAATCTTCCCTTATTGCTGCTGGTCGTCGGAGGGTTATCTTTCCTCCTTCTGCCGCTTGTCAACCTGCATTCCCGCCAGATGGAGCGCGAGGCCGACTCCTATGCGCTGGCCTCGATCGCCAGCCCGGCGGCGTTCATCTCCAGCATGGAAAAGCTGGCGGAGATGAACCTCAGCGAGCGTCGTCCGGCGGCGTGGATCGAATTTCTGTTCCACAGCCACCCTTCCATCGAAAAACGCATCGCCTTTGCCAAGAACTGGTCTCGGTAAAGTATTTCAGGTTGCGGGTTCAGGCGACGGGAGGGATTTCCGTGCCGCGTCCAGGACACCGTTCACAAACTCCACCGACTCTTCGCCGGAGAATCGCCGCGCCAACTCAAGCGCTTCGTTGATGACCACCGCCGGAGGAGTTTCCGGGTGACGGAACAGCTCATACAATGCCAGCCGGAGAAGGTTGCGGTCCACGGCGGCCATCCGGTCCAGACGCCAATGTTGGGCGTGCTGTGCAATCAGAGGGTCGAGGGTGGGGGTTTCGGCCACCGTTCCTTCAAACAACGAGCGGGCGAACTCGCTTGTCTCCTCGGCAAGCTGACGGCCGCCGAGAAAGGTTCGCACCACCTGCGCGGGCTCATGCCGGCCGATATCCCATTGAAAGAGCATTTGCAATGCCAGTTCCCGGGCCTTTCTTCGAGAAACCATAAATCGGCTCGCTTGCCCTGACACCAAGGGTCGGCGTCGTCTGGGACGCAGACCTTGAACCCGTACAGATGGAACGGATGGGGAGCAGCCTATCGGCCGGAGAACTTAGGCGCTCTTTTTTCCAAAAAGGCGCGCGTTCCTTCCTTCATGTCCTCCGTGGCGCACGCAAGGCCAAACAGCGCGGCTTCCAGCATTTGGCCTTTGGAGCACGGCAACTCACCCGCCTGATGAAGGGCGCGCAAAGCGAATCTGACGGCCACGGGGCTGTTGGCCAGGATTTTCCGCGCCCAGACCTCCGCCGCCTCCATCAATTCACGGCGCGGCACGACACGGTGTACGAGCCCGATTCGCAGCGCCTCTTCCGCCGTCACCGGTTCGCCGGTCAAAACCATTTCAAGCGCCTTACCTTTCCCGACCAAGCGCGGCAACCGTTGCGTGCCTCCATAGCCGGGGATCAAGCCCAGCTTGACTTCCGGCAGTCCCAGCCTGGCGTCCTCCGACGCCACGCGCAGCGTGCAAGCCATGGCCAGCTCGCATCCACCGCCGAGCGCGTATCCATGAACGGCGGCAATCACCGGCTTACCAAGATTCTCGATTCGGTCGAACAGATCTTGCCCGCGGCGGGAAACCTCCTCGGCTTCGACCGGCGTCAGCGCGCTTAATTCCGCAATGTCCGCGCCGGCGGCAAAGGCTTTTTCCCCCGCCCCGGTCAGGATGACTACCCTTGCACTGGCATCAGCGGCCACGCGCTCAAAGCCATCTCGAAGCTCCTCGATGGCCTGGCGGTTGAGGGCGTTGAGTTTCTCCGGGCGGTTCAGCGTAAGAAAGCTGATTCCGTCGCGTTGTTCAAAAAGTAAAGTTTCGTAAGCCATGGACAATGTTAATGCCAGGAAAGTCTCTCGCCTCTGCTAACCCTGAAAGCGCGAAGCGACCACGGGGTGCTTGGAATCTTTGCGAACCTCTTCGAGCGTCGCTTCGAGGCGGTTAATCACCTCCGTCACGCCGTCCACGGCGTCGAACCCGGTCCCCAGCGGCACGTCGCACACCACCCCGCAAAACCGAGGCGGCTCTTGATCTTCCAATTTGAGCTGACCCAGCACGCGCCGCAGTTTCTCAAGCGCCAGCCCAGCCTGCTCAAGATTCGTATCGGGAAACACGACCGCCATGGTACACGGGCCGTAGCGGATAGCCATGTCATTCTGCCGCAGATTGGAGGTCAATGCTTTGCCCGCTCGCTGCATAAACGCCTGAAGGCGCGCATCGCCCAAGATTTTGGCCAGGCGGGCCGTGTCTTCCGGCTCGATGAGGCACACCGTGAGGGGTTGCCGCTGCTCCTTGGCGCGGCCGGCCTCGGCCAGTAAACAATCCAAGTAGGAACCGCGCGGCAGGAGTCCGGTCTCCGGATCGGTGCCGGCCAGCGACTTCACCAGCCGTCGAAGATGGCTATTATTGACGCCGATGATAATCTGAGGAGCCACGGCTTTGACTAAAATCAAATCGCCTGGCGCCCAAAATCGCACTGAATCGCACTGCTCGACCATCAGTAAGCCGGCAACCTGATCTTTGTCTTTCAGCGGGAGGACGAGCAACGATTTCACCCCAAGCTGCGTGAGTTCAAGAAAAATGGGAGCGAGTTCAGAAGTTTGGGTTACGCTGTCAAACGTCCACGCCTCCGGGTGCATCGGAGCCTGGCGGACAAAGAAGCCAAAAACCTTGAGGGCTGCGTGGCCTTCCGAAGCCAGCACGCCCAAGTTGCAGTATTCCGCCGTGAGCGACGGTCCGCGCTCGGCGCTTCCCAGCGCGGCCCAGCAGCGGCTGGCGTTGAGCGCTCTTCCCACCTGATCCACGGCGACCTGCACAACACCTTGGGGCGTGGCCTCGCGGAAGATATTGGCGGTGATTTCTGAAATCTTCTGTAAGTGGTCGAGCGACTGAGCCGAGGGCGTGCTGGCGCCACGAGCTTCCCCCGGGTGCTCTGTCGGCGTTTCCGCCGCGGCTGGAGCCGGCGTTGGATGGAAGCCGGCCGCATCGTACAGATCCCTCAGGCGGGAGTTCCGCTCATGCGCCCCCGGATAAAGGCGGTCAATTTTCTGCAACGTTTCCATCAGGCGCGGCGCCAACTGATAGTGGTGGAACATCTCCCCTTCAATCAGCAAGTCCTCGAGCGACTCCTTCCTTTCCGGCGACCCCGTCGTGGCAATTGGCACGGCCGATGCTGCCGGGGAACTCGGCACTTGCAGCCGCGAGGCGATATTTCGATACCAGATGGGGTCAATATGTCCTTCCAGGTTCAAAAGACGGTCGGCGTGGCCGGGACCGTACGGATCCACGTCCACGATGCGTTCCAGCGTGTCCGCCGCTCTGTCATACTGTTCTGCCGCCAGGTAAAGATTAAATAGGCGGGTAAGCGAGCGCCGCAATCCCTCCTCCCGATTCATCTGATCGTAGAGCACCGTCAGCAGCTCGACGATTTCGATGTTGGTGTCATCGAACTGAAAGATTTTTTCCACCAGGGCGAGAAATTCCTCGCCTTTCCCTTGCTCTGCCAGACGACTCCGAAGTTGCTCGACTAAACTCAGAGCTTTCTGGCTCTGCTGGGCCTGCAAATATCCTTCAATCACCTTCTCGAGCAACACCAGGGCTTCTGGTTGCGTTTGAAAAAGCTTCAAGGCCAAAGGCTCAGCCTGTGCCCACTCGCTGGCGTCCACCAAAGCGCGGGCGAGCAGATTCAAAGAGGCGGTGTCGTCCGGGTGGCGCGCGACGATGGGTTCCATCAGTGCCATCGCCTCGCGCGGCCGTTTCTGCTGCAGCCGGACTTCCGCGGTGGCCGCGGCGATGGCCTCCTCGTTCGGGTCAAGCTGATAGGCTCTTTCGCACCACTCGGCCCAGCGATCCTGTTGCCCGGCGGCCCGGGCCAACTGCGCGGCGTGCAGATAGGCCGGTGCGGCAACCTTCGCCTCTCCTTGTTGGCCGGCCAACTCCGCCAGTTGCAAGCTCGCCTCCAGATTGCTGGGGTCGAGCTTGGCGATGTGCCGCAGGCATTCGATGGCCGGCCCCTGAGAACCCGCTTTCAGGTGAAGAGCGAGCACATCCCGATAGACTTCAAGCGCCTCGGTCGTTTTTTGAGTTCGCTCCAGCAGGGCGGCCAGCTTGGTCAAGGAATGTAGCTCTTGCGGAGCGACTTTCAGAACCTTGCGGCAACTGGCGATGGCCCGCGGCGCGTCGTTGCGTTGCAGATAATAATCCGCCAGCGCCGCGCCAAAGCGAACCGCATCCGCCGACCGATTGAGCATGACCGCCAAATCGCTCAGATTTGTCAGCACATGCTCATCATTCGGCTCCAGCCGGTGCACTTCGAGGAACGCCTCGTAGGCGTCCGCGAGTTTTTGCCGGGCCAGCAGTTTTTCGGCTTTTTCGTAAAGCTTTTGGGCGTCGGGCATCTGGCTGCGCGCGTTCGACGGCTTCGCTCCGCCGGTCTAGAGACTCTTCTCGCTGAATTGACAGCATAGCGTCCTTTTGATAGATTTTCAAAGGGCTTGGACGTTACCGGGTTTGTGTCTCGCCGATTCCCTACCGAACCCTTTGCCTCTCCCCGCTCGACGGGCAGTGAAGTGAATGACCGACGCTCGATTCATCCGCAACTTTTCGATTGTCGCGCACATTGATCACGGCAAATCCACGCTCGCGGACCGTCTGCTCGAGCTCACCGGCGCGCTCTCCAAACGCGAAATGGCCGACCAGGTTCTCGACTCGATGGATCTCGAGCGCGAGCGCGGTATTACCATCAAGGCCCACGCCGTGCGACTCCGCTACATGGCTCGCGACGGCAACGAGTATCAACTCAATCTGATTGACACGCCCGGCCACGTGGATTTCTCCTATGAAGTCTCGCGCAGCCTTTCGGCCTGCGAAGGCGCGCTGCTGGTGATTGACGCTTCGCAAGGCGTCGAGGCGCAGACCCTCGCCAACGCCCAACTGGCTCTCAACAACCGCCTCGCCATCATTCCGGTCATCAATAAAATTGACCTGCCCGGCGCCGACGTTGAAGCGACCCGGCAGCAGATCGAGCACGCCTTGGCCCTTGACCCGTCGGAAGCCATGCTCATCAGCGCCAAGCAGGGCACCGGAGTTCCGGAAGTCCTGGAAGCCATCGTCCATCGCATTCCGCCGCCCCAGGGTTCGCCCGAGGCGCCCTTGCGCGCGCTGATTTTTGATTCGTGGTTTGACAGTTATCGCGGGGTTGTGGTTTTGGCGCGCGTCATGGAGGGCACTCTCACGCGGGGCGCGCGGATTCGGCTTTGGTCGAACGCACAGGAGTACACGGTCGAGGACCTAGCTGTGCGCACGCCCAAGACCGAAGCCGTCGAGGCGCTCCGCGCCGGCGAGGTTGGGCTCGTCATCGCCAACATCAAGCGTGTCGCCGACACTCGCATTGGGGACACCATCACCGATGCCGCGCGCCCCGCCGCCGAGCCGTTGCCCGGTTTTCAGGAAATCAAGCCCATGGTCTTCGCCGGGCTTTATCCCGTCGAAGCAAGCGGCTACGAAGGGCTGCGTGACGCGCTCGAGAAATTGCGGCTGAACGACGCCTCCTTTTTCTACGAGCCGGAAAGTTCGCTCGCCCTCGGGTTCGGCTTTCGCTGCGGATTTCTCGGCCTGCTCCACATGGAAATCGTCCAGGAGCGTCTGGAGCGCGAGTTCGGCCTCAACCTCATCACCACCGCCCCCGGCGTCCGCTATCGCATCACCACCAAATCCGGCGACGTTGTGGAAGTGGACAATCCGTCCAAATTTCCTCCCGCAGCGGAGATCGCTCAGATCGAAGAGCCCGTCATCACCGCGCTCATGCTGACGCAGGACGAATACCTGGGCGGCATTCTCGCGCTCCTCGAGGAAAAGCGCGGCGTGCAGAAGGGCTTCGAGTACGTCTCCCAACACCGCGTCTTGTTGACCTACGAATTGCCGCTCAACGAAATCGTTCTCGATTTCTACGACCGGCTCAAGTCGGTTTCGCGCGGTTACGCTTCGCTCGATTATCATTTCTCCGGCTACTGGGTTTCCGACCTGGTCAAAGTGGACCTGCTGGTGGCCGGCGAAGTCGTGGACGCACTCTCATTCATCTCGCATCGCGACCACGCTTACGCCCGCGCGCGAGCCCTCTGCGAACGCATGCGCAAGCTGATCCCCCGTCAGCTTTTCGAGGTGGCGATTCAGGCCTCGATCGGCTCCAAAATCATCGCTCGGGAGAATGTGGCCCCGATTCGCAAAAACGTGCTGGCCAAATGCTACGGCGGCGACGTCACCCGCAAGCGCAAGCTGCTCGAAAAGCAAAAAGAAGGCAAAAAGCGCATGAAGCGCGTCGGCAAAGTGGACATTCCCCAAGAAGCCTTTCTCGCCGTGCTCAAGGTGACGGAATAAGATGCCCGGGCGGCGCGGACCTCCGCAGCCGGGGTCTGCGGCGTTTGGGATTGCCCAAACCGGAATGCGAAATAGCCGTTCGCGGCGAGGGGGCTTCTTGTGTCGAGGTCCCGCGTCGGAAAAACCCGCAGCGGGTAGGACAGTCACGGCTGCCGGGCGGCCTCTTGCGGCTGGCAAGGCACCCCGATAAACTAGCTTCTGAACTGGGAGGCCGAATCGAGCGATGCAATTAAAGTTCACGGCGGTTTGCGAAGAGGCACAGAAACACGAGGGAGGCGGTTACGTCGCTTACGCCCAAGAGCTTCCGGGAGCTATCACCCAGGGTGAAACCCTCGAAGAAGCCCGAGAGAACCTGCGCGACGCCATCGAGCGGTTGCTGGAAGCGAATCGTGAGCTCTCAAGGGAGACGCAGTCCGGACACAGCGTCATCCACGAGGAGATCGCTATCTCCGTCCCGCGAAACGAACCGATTTCACATCTCCGGGAGCATGGGTGCGAGCTGCTGCGCGAGGGGGCAAAGCATTCCGTGGACGTCAACCGGGCCGCCCATAAGACTTCCACAGTGCCTCGTCACGTCGAAATCAAGAACCCAACGGCGATCAAGATTTGCAGGCAGCTCGGCGTTCCCGATCCGCAAAAGTGAGGCTCCGCACCCGCCGGGATAAAATCCGTGGAACTCACAATAGTCAGAATCCAAAAACCCGCCGACATGAACCTCATCCTCGGCCAGTCGCACTTTATTAAGACGGTCGAAGACCTTTATGAAGCGATCGTTCAGACGGTGCCGGGCATGAAATTCGGGATTGCCTTTTGCGAGTCTTCGGGGCCGGCGCTGGTGCGCTGGGCAGGCAACGACTCGAAGCTCATCGAGCTCGCCCAAAAGAACGCGCTCGAACTCGCCTGCGGCCATTCCTTCATTATTTTCATCGAGGGCGGATTTCCGGTGAACATCCTCAACACCATCAAAAACGTCCCCGAAGTCTGCCGGATTTTCTGCGCTACCGCCAACCCGGTCGAGGTCGTCGTCGCCGAGACCGACCAGGGCCGCGGCATCCTCGGCGTCATTGACGGCGTGAAAACCAAAGGCATCGAAACCGAAGCGGATATTCAAACCCGCAAGGAGTTTCTCCGAAAGATCGGTTACAAACTTTAGGCAACGGCGAGCTTCTTCCCGAAAGACGGCTTGCCTCGGCGCAGGTTGACAATTCGCTCGCGACCGCTTCAGCATGAAAGAGGAGCACAGGCGGTTTTATGTCGTTTCAACTCGGCAAAATGCTGGTGATAGTGGGCGTGTTGATGGTGGCGGTCGGTCTGCTGTTGATGGCGGGAACGCGGTTTTCATTTTTCGGCCTGGGCCGTCTGCCCGGCGACGTGACCTACAAAGGCAAAAACTGGGTCTTTTATTTTCCCATTGTCAGCTCGTTGGTAGTGAGCGTGGTCTTAACGCTCATATTTTGGGTGATCTCATCCCTGATGCGAAGGTGAGCGTTCGGGCTCCAAGGGTCGTGGCGGGTTGCGCGTCCACTCGCGGCCGCGCGAGCTTTCAAAATGCGGCGAGCCCGTCCCGCACCTCGGAGGCTCTTCCATCGGCGAATGGGGAGGATAAGCCGCTTGAGTCAAATTCCGCTCCAACTGATCCCCGAACGCAAGATTTACAGCGTCACCGAACTCAGCGCCGCCTTGCGCGAGTTGCTGGAGCAAAAGTTCCCGGACGTTTGGGTGGCGGGTGAAATCTCGAATCTTCGCGGCGCCGCCTCCGGCCATCTGTATTTCACGCTCAAAGATTCTCGGGCCCAACTCCGCGCCGTCTGTTTCCGCAACCAGGCGCGTTACCTCAAATTCAAGCCACAAGAGGGAATTTCCGTCATCGCGCGCGGCCGTTTAAGCGTTTACGAAGGTCGCGGCGAGTATCAATTGCTGGTGGAGTACCTGGAGCCGGCGGGGCTCGGCGCCTTGCAACTGGCTTTTGAGCAATTGAAGCAGCGACTGGCCGCCGAAGGGCTTTTCGACGCTTCGCGCAAGCGTCCTCTTCCGTTGCTGCCGCGCGCCGTCGGGGTGGTGACTTCGCTCGAGGGCGCTGCGCTGCGTGATATTTTGCGGGTCCTTCGCCGCCGTTTTCCCAACATGGACGTTTGGATTTATAGAGCCCGTGTGCAGGGTGACGGCGCAGCCGAGGAAATCGCGGAGGGTCTCCGCTATTTCACCCGCCACCGCCTGGTGGACGTGGTCATCGTCGGCCGAGGCGGCGGTTCAATCGAGGACCTTTGGCCGTTCAATGAGGAAAGAGTGGCTCGGGCCATCGCCGCCTGCGCCGTGCCGGTGATTTCCGCCGTTGGGCACGAAACTGATTTCACCATTGCCGATTTCGTCGCCGACCTTCGCGCTCCCACCCCCTCCGCGGCCGCCGAGATGGTGGTTCGACCCAAGCGGGATTTGCTGGCCGAGCTTGCGAGTTACTCGCGCCACATGGCCCAGCTCATTCGACTGAGGCTATCCCAGGGGCGTGCCCGGTTGACGGAACTGTCACTCAGTCGCGCCTTGCAAACGATGCTCTCGCGGTTGAATCAGCAGGCTCAGCGCGTGGATGAGGCGGCAAGCGCCCTCGACCGCCACCTGCGCCAACAGCTTCACGAAAGTCGCCAGGCCCTAACTGCCGCAACCGCCGGCATTCGGCGCTTCGATGTGCGCCGCTTGCTCCATTTGAAGCGCGCCAGCATCCACGAGCGCGAGCTTCATCTCGGGGGCGCCTTCGCCACTCTGCTTTCGGCCAAAGGCCGACGCCTCCTCCATCTTGAGGACTTGCTGGCGGAGCGCAGCCCACTCACGATTCTTGGTCGCGGCTATTCCATCACCCGCGCCGCCGACGGCCGCATCCTGCGCGACGCCGCGGACACACAACCGGGCGATTCCATTACCGTCCGCCTGGCGCGGGGAGAGCTCGGCGCCACCGTGAAGGAGAGGAAGCCTTAGCCGGTCTCGACTGACCCCGCGCTCGCCGAAAACCGAAACGTTCTAAAAGGACCGTCGCCATCGCCGCTCCGCAAGCCCCAGCGCCGCGTCGGCCACCAAGGCCAAAAGCGCCGCCGGAATCGCCCCTTCCAAAATCACGCGATTGTCCACCATGGCGAGGCCACGAAAGATGAATTCGCCCAGGCCGCCCGAGCCAATCGCCGCCGCGATGGTGGCAATGCCAATGGTCATCACCGTGGCCACGCGAAGCCCCGCCAAAATCACGCTGAGCGCCAGCGGTAGTTCCACCTGAACCAGGATTTGCCGCGCGGTCAGACCCATGCCCCGGGCCGCCTCGCGCACGCTCGGGTCCACGCTCTCGATACCTGCCGCCGTGTTGCGGATAATCGGCAGCAGCGCATAGGCGGTGAGCGCGGTGATCGCCAGACGGTCCGCGCGCTCACCGAGCCACGGCACCGGCAGTAAAAATCCGAACAACGCCAGGCTGGGAATGGTTTGGATGACGTTGGCGCTGCCCAGCACGGGCTTATTCCACTTCGGATGCCGCGCCACCAGAATTCCGAGCGGAATGCCGGCCGCGCTCGCCAGCAACATGGATACGCCCACCAGCCAGCAGTGCTCCAGCGTCAAAGTCATGATTTCCTGGCGGTGCCGATAGAAAAATTCCAACAGGCTCATCATCCCTCCCATACGTTACGCAGCGCTCTCGGGCGTCTCTCCCGGGCCGAGCGTGGCCACATATTCGGCCGCCAGCGGCTCTCGCGCTTTGAGAAAAGTCAGCGGCGAATAGACGCCCACTAGCTTGCCCGCTTCCATCAAGGCAATACGGTTGGCCAGCCGCAGCGCCTCCCGAATGTCGTGCGTCACCAAAACCACGGTTTTCTTCAACCGGCTTTGTAATGCCAAAAACTCCCGCTGAATCTCCGCCCGGCTCAGCGGGTCGAGCGCGCCAAACGGCTCATCCATCAGCAGGATGGGCGGATCGGCGGCGAGCGCCCGCGCCACGCCGACGCGCTGCCGTTGGCCTCCGGAGAGTTCGCGCGGATGGCGATCTCGAAATTTCGCGGGCTCGAGTCCCACCAGGTGTAGCAGCTCCTCCACGCGCGCTCGAACGCGCTCCGGCGGCCAACCCTCCAAACGCGGAATCAACGCCACGTTGCGCTCCACCGTGTAATGGGGAAACAAGCCTGCCTCCTGAATCACATAACCGATATGCCGCCGTAATCGTATGGGGTCCCAGTTGCCCACCGAGCGGCCTTCCACGCGAACGTCGCCGCTCGTCAGGTCGAGCAGCCGGTTGATGAGCTTGAGTGTGGTGGTTTTGCCGGAGCCGCTGCGCCCCACGAGTGCCAGCACTTCTCCGGGCGCAACCGCCAGCTCGAGCCCGGAGAGAATGATATGGCCGTCCACGGCGTAGCGCGCTTGAAGGAATTCAATCGCCGGTTGGAAGGTTTCGCCTGTCATGCGCCGTTCTGCCGGCGGGCCAAGGTCATCACAAACTGCCCGTCGTCGCTCACCCATTCCAGGGCGACGCTCAGGCCACCGGTTTCACGAATCAACCCATCAAGGGCCGGGCGCGCATACTTCCACGAGGGACTCATGCGAATCTTCTGGCCTTCTTTCAACTGAAACCACTTTCCGGCCACCGGCAAGCTCAGCGGCCGCGCGGCTTGAAAATATTTCTGAACCCAATAGAGACCCTCCAACTGCGGCACCGCGGCGAGCGTAAAAACCAATTCCCCGTCTTCCCCTTCTTTCAACCCCAGGCTCGCGAGCGGCGCAAAGGCGAACCGGCGATTGGCCGGGTGGTCGTAACCGAGTAGCGTGGTGTCCGGATTAAAAATTTCGCCGTCCAGCAAAACCCAATCCGCCGGGCGGAGAAGCGCCCGAAGCAAACGGAGAAAATTCGACGGGTCCATGATGCCCAGCGAGTTGCCCAAAACCAGATAAAGCCGTGGGCGCGCGGCGGTCTTCGACAGCCAATGCGCCGTCCGCGCGTCCTCGATGTCAGCTTTCAGGCCGCGCCCAGCGCAGCCGTGCTCGACGGCCCGCCCCACCGCCATTTCAAGCAGGGCCATGCTCGAATCCACGGGGCGATAAAAGACGGTCTTGCCGCTCGAACGAAGCGCCTCCAGCGATAAGACATCCTTGTCACCTTGTCCCGCGCCCAATCCCACCACTTCGATGTCGCGGGCCGAGCACGCCGCGGCAATTTCCGAAGCATGACGGGTCAGCAGTTCGAGCGAGCGCGAATAGTTCTTGTACGGCTGCGAGCTGTTGCAGAGGTCCAGCCACGCCCGAACCGACAACGGAAACCAATAGAAAAACTTCTCGGCAAGAAAGCCGCGCTCCAGGCCGCTCAAAAGTTCTGCCGCCAACTGATTTTCCGTCACCAGCGTTTCAAACTCGATGGTCATCAGGCCCTCGTCGCCCAACGTATCCCGCCGGCGCGGCCATTCATGGACATTTCCGTGCCGACGTTGCGTTGGCCGGCTCCGAGCCGACATGGGAGGATGAAAAGCTACCCTGCGCGATGATGGCCCCAAGGCGTTCCAGTTGGCGGAGCGTTTTTTCTATCGAGGCAGCGTCGAGGCCCAGGCGCGCAGCCAGGCTTGCTGGCTCCACGTCGCCCGTCAAGCCTTCAAGAAGGTCGCGCAACGCGTCGTTGCACCGCACGACCGTCACTTCCCCTTCGGGCGATCTTGCAAAGAGCAGCCGCGTGCGTTGGCGAGGCGGCATGGGAAGCTGGCTAGAAGGATGAAGCAACGCGGGCAGCACGGCGGGCAAATCCCATTCGAGCTCCAGCAGCGCGGTGCTCTCGGCGCGCGCCGGATATCTCCTCGCCTCGGAGGCAGCCGGCCTTGCGTCGCTCAGAAAGAAAACCGTTTGATAGGCGACGAGATCATCCCAGAACGGAATGGCCGCCCGAATCGCCTCTGCCTCGCAGGTCAGATGCGCTTTGAGCAGATTCGCCACCGCTTGCGCGCTTGTCCGTTCGCCCAAAATTAGGCACGGCATCAGGGCCTTGAATTCCGCTGATTTGAGCACCACTTTCGGCGGGCGGTCGGTCATCGGAGCCAACGCCCGCGCGTACTTGAAATAGTGGACGATGCGCTCGCGATAATAATGCCGGCAAAGAAATCGCCCAAAACGGTCGAGCGCCGCCATATCCACGCCGTGAGAGACCGCAGCGACGTCTGCTCCTTGCCCGGCCGCATCCGCCATCACCGAGGCGCGAAACGGCCCGTCAGCAAGCAGGCGGAGAATCACGTCTTGTGCCTGGCGAGAATTCATATGAGGTTCAGCCTTTTGCGGGTTCTCTCGACCGTGCGTGGAAT
Organism: Acidobacteriota bacterium; assembly: GCA_021838785.1. Lineage (GTDB taxonomy): Bacteria > Acidobacteriota > Terriglobia > UBA7540 > UBA7540 > JAKCCV01. Next base: position 338,481 of record JAKCCV010000001.1, read on the forward strand.
GGCGCCCGGCTGGAGCAATGTCGAGAAGGCGTCGAAGGTCACGGCGCGAACCTTGGGCATCCGCTCAAAAGCCCACGCGGCCAGGTCCAGCATGTCGTCGCTCGGTTCGACTGGTGCGATCCACGGGCCTTCGAGGTCGGAATATTCCGTCACGCCGGCCACGTGCAGTTCCCTGGCCAAATCGAGCGGCAGTGTATTGAGATATTCGCGCGGCGGCTTTCCACGATAATACGCCTCCAGCCAAGCGTGCGCGATGTCGAGCAGAAAGCCGGCGCCCGTGGCTTCAAAAAATTCGCGCAAAAACTCTCCCTCCGTCATCTCGTCCAGGTCGGCGCGAAAGTAACGCGGAATTTGCTCCATCACCAGCGGCCGTCCGAGGGCGCTCATCAGAACCTTGGCGTTTTCAATATAACGGTTAAGCATTTGGCGCGTGTAGAGCGGCGGGAAAACGTAGTCCACGTTGAACCGCCCGTCCTCGGTCATGACGCACTGGCAATGCTCGGCGATCCAGGGCGTGCGGTAAAGCTCGGCCAGTTGACGCGCTCGCTCGAGCGCATGCGGCGGAATCGGGTCCGCCAACTGATGGATGTAATCGTGCAGCAGTAGCACGAACCGCTCGCGAATTTGCGGGAAGTACGGGTCGTTTTTCTCCGGCGGATCGGCCATCGCCAGGTGGTCAATCAAGCCAGCGGACGCCAGCGTTTCCTCAGCAAGATGGGGATTGTAAAAGGCGCCAACCAGGATTTTCTCGGCGGGCATGAGGGCGTCTCTCCGCGACGGATACAAGACAAAAATGAAGGGGAGCGAGCCCAACCCTGGCAGAATCGGGTTCAGCTCCCCTTCAGGCTATAGATTCCGGCCTCACGAGCCGGATCTCGGTTAGTGTCAGGTCGGAACGAGGCTTTCGCGTTCGACCAGTGCCTCCTCGGGAAGCAGGTCAATCATCTTCTTGTCGTCTTCCATCCAGTTAGCCTCCTCAGATTGGTCTAGCTTCTTTCACTTGGCCTTATACACCCGCGGTGCCGGCATTTCAAGCGCAATGTGACGTTCGTCACATCGCGCTCTCAGCCTGCCCGCGCTCAAGGCCACCCCCAGGTCTTCCAGCCCGTTCGGACCGCTGCCATCCGACCCGCCAAGGCACCGCGCGGGTCCGCTCCACGTGCGAGGGAACCGACATCAGCGTCGTCACTTACGGCGCCGTGGTCTGGACAGCTCTCGAAGCGGCGGAGACGTTGGCGAAAGAAGGGGATTTAGTTCGAAGTCGTTGATTTGCGAACCCTCCTGCCCTAGGATATGGACGCTGTGCTCCCCAGCGTGCGCAAGTGCAGTAAAGTGATTCTGCTGTACGAGGACACGCGCACTGGTGGCATGGCCGGAGAGCTGGCAGCGCTCATCGCCGCCGCTCGAAGAGTGTTTTCTGTCGAACGTTAAAAAGGTGATTGAGGCAGGGCGGCGCTTGCCGGCGTACTAAGAAAAACCGAGGTTTAGGCGCCGAGCTTCCGAAACGGTTCCTGCTGGCGGCGTTCAGCCCCAAGCTTTTGACAGCGAACCCGGTTGAGGTTAGAACATGCCCACGAACGTCATCATGCCGCAGATGGGAGAGAGCGTGGCCGAGGGGACGGTCACGAAGTGGCTCAAGAAGGTTGGCGAGCGTGTAGAGCGCGACGAGCCGCTGTTTGAGATCACGACGGACAAAGTGGACGCGGAAATTCCCTCGCCCGCTGCCGGTGTCCTGACCAAGATTTTGGTGAAGGAAAACGAAACGGTTGCGGTCAACACCGTCGTGGCGGTGATTGACGGTGAGGAGCCGGAGAAGGCTCCGCAGGCGACCGGCGGCGCGGCGGCAACGATGCCGGAATCTTCCGCGGTTGTCGCGGAGGTCACTCCGCCTGCCGGAGCGGAACTGCCGGCGCCGTCATCCGAGGCGGAGGTTCGCTCCTCGCCGCTTGTGCGCCGCATGGCCAGGGAATATGGCGTTGACTTAACCCAACTGCGCGGCACAGGCACCGGCGGGCGCATCAGCAAAAAGGACATCCTGGACTACGTGGCGCGTCGGCAAGCCGGAGCGCCGGCGGCGCCGCCCGCCGCTCCTTCTTTCCCTGCCCTGGCGACGCCGCCGCAGATCGTTTTCACCGGTCCCACGCACGTGGTTCCCATGACGCCCATGCGCCGGCAGATCGCCGAGCACATGACGCTGAGCAAACGAACCTCGGCGCACGTGACGACTGTGTTTGAGGTTGAGATGACCCGCGTGGTGGAGCAACGCCAGCGTGCCGCCCAGGAGTTTGAACACCGCCACGGTCTTAAGCTGACCTACACGCCTTTTTTTGCGCGAGCGGCCATCGAGGCGCTCAAAGCATTCCCCATCCTCAATAGCTCGCTAGAGGGCACGAACATTGTTTATCACCGGGACATTCATCTGGGCATCGCGGTGGCGCTCGAGACCGGGCTCATCGTCCCTGTTATCAAGCATGCCGGCGAGAAGAGCTTTGTGGCACTCGCCCGCGCCGTGGCGGACCTCGCCGAGCGCGCCCGCTCCAAGCGCCTGTCGGTTGAGGAGGTGCAAGGAGGAACCTTTACGCTGACGAATCCCGGCGCCTTTGGCAGCTTGTTTGGAACCCCCATCATCCATCAACCGCAGGTGGCCATTTTGGGCGTCGGGGTCATTGAGAAGCGGCCCGTCATTCGCCAGGATGCCATTGCCATTCGTCCGATGGTTTATCTGTCGCTGACCTTCGATCACCGGCTCATTGACGGCGGCCTCGCCGATTCGTTTTTGGCCCGTGTGAAAAAATTCCTGGAATTCTGGGATATGGAGCTTGGTTAGACGGGACGGCTCTCAACACCTCACAACTAATCTTTGGAACGAGCCCGGGGAGCTTTTCAACCTTCCGTCGCAAGCTTCCTAAAGCGCCTTCTGCCTGGCGACAGTGTTGGCTTGTGAGGCAGCCCTCGAGTGGAAATTGCCCGGATGGTTGCCCGAGGCGGCTCGGTAGGCGGCGAGGATATCCGGCAAGCTGATAACCCCTTGAAGGTCATTGAAGTCGGCGCGATGGACCACCGGCAGAACGGGCCAATCACCCATTACCTGGAGGGCATGGTCAAGTGGTTGGTCGGGATGCAGGTGGGGCATCCCGGCATTGGGCAAAGCCTCCGAGAGACGCAGGTCGCCCTGCCCTTCTCCGTTCAAGCGCCGCAGCGTATCTTTGGAGACGCCGCTCCAATTGCCGTCACGATGACGAATCAGAAAAAATTGTTGATGGAGCGCTTCAACGCGCGGCAGGACCTCCGCCACGGTTTCATCGGCTTGCAGGACCAGTTCCGTCGGCGGACGCATGGCGTCCTCGATTTGCAGGGTGGTCTCCTCGCGCCGCTCCTCCATGGAGGGCAATTCCACCCCATCCTGTCGCGCCAGCAAATCAAACAGAGGCATCGGCTGATAGCGGTAACCGATGAGGTAAGCGATGGTATTTGAAATCATGACGGGGATGATGATGGAATAATTGCCGCTCACCTCCATGACCATGAAGACCGAGGTCATCGGCACGCGCAGAAAGCCGGCAAATAGCGTGCCCATCCCCACCAACGCAAAGCTGCCAATGCTAACGCCCAGGTTGGGAAACAAAAGCCGCTCGATGCCGCCGACAGCGCCTCCGACCATCGCCCCGACAAAAAGCGTGGGGGCGAACATGCCGCCTGGCGCGCCGCTCGTGAATGAAAAGGTGGTCGCCAGAATCTTGAAAAGGGCCAGCAGCGCCAAAATCTTCCAGGTGAATTGGTCGTGCAACGCCTGATCAATGAAGTTGTAGCCGGCGCCCATGACTTGCGGAAACTCGAGGCCAATCAGGCCGACCAGCAGGCCGGCGGCGGCCGGCTGGAAGTAATGGCTCCAGCGGGGCAGGGCTTTCAATCGGGGGCGCAAGGCGGCGATGAGCTTGGCAAAAAGCAACGAGCAAAGACCGCCCATCACGCCCAGCACGGCATAGGCCAGCAACTCAATGGGGTGGCTGAGATGATAGGCCGGAACCCGGAAAAGGGGTTCCTCGCCGAGAAACAGGCGCATCACCATGACGCTGGAAACGGCTGCCAGCACGATAGCGCCGAGTACCGCCGCGCTCCAATTGCCGATCACTTCTTCAATCACAAAAAGGACGGCGGAGATGGGAGCGTTGAACGCTGCGGCCAATCCGGCTGCCGCCCCCACCGGCGCAATCAGACGAACTTTCTCGCGCGACATTCGCAACCGACGCCCCAACGCCGAGGCGATGCCGGCTCCCATTTGGAGTGAAGGGTCTTCGGGCCCCAGGGACAGCCCACCGCCAATGGCCAGCGCGCAGGTAACGAACTTGCCGACAACGGTGCTGAACGGAATAAAGCCGTCATAAATATACACCGCGGCTTTGGTTTGATTCACCCCGCTGCCGCGCACTCGCGGAAACAGATGAATGACCAGAAGCGCCACCCCCAGACCCGCCGCCGCTGGCACGAGCACGACGGCGGGAAAACTCGGCGCAAGGGACGACCCCAGCAGGCCCAGGTGGATCCACTGGATGGCCACGTGAAAGCAGACCTCGGCGAGCCCGCTAAAAAGTCCGATAATGATGGCCAAAAATAAGAAGAGCCAATCTTCTCGCAGTGCCAGCCGCGGACGCTCGAAGCGTCGGAAAAACGCCAAAACTTTGGACCAGGGTCGGCCGGCGGATACGGGGGGAGAGATGCGCGAGGCGGTTTCAGTCACGCAGCACTCCCCGTTGCGTGGTGATAAGAAGCAGGGCTTGGTCAAGCGGCGTTCCGGGACCGCATTGACGCGCGGCGGCCCCTTCTGCGGCCGCGACGGCATCCATCAAAGGAACCAGCAGGTCGGGTTGCCGCATGAGTTTCCATTGGACGGCATTGGGTTTGATCTTCTCAAGCTGCGCATAGGCTGCCTGAAGTGGCCCCTGAGATGTTTGGGAGGAAAGGTGTTGGCCGCTGGACTTGGCGCACTCCTGGAGACGCATGCGGGCGCGTTCAAACGCTGCCAGAGCGCGACTCACCCGAAGCGATTCCGCCAGGCGCGGTTGATAAGGGTCCAGGTGGAGGACGGCTTCGCTCACGGCAAGCTCGTGGAGCTGCCGCGCATTGGCCGCGTGATCGGCCGCCGCGGTGACCAGATAATGCGCTGCTTCAGTGTACTGCTCCAGGTGGAAGGCCGCTTCGCCCGCCCCCGCCCATGCAGCCTTGGGGCGTGGGTTAAGCCGCAGCGCTCGTTGGAACTCCGCCAGAGCACGGCGGTAATCCTGAACCTCCAAAAACATCTGTCCCACCTGGGTGTGCAGCGGCGAGTTCTCCGGCAAGCCGCCCGCCAGCGTAATCAGCTCCGAGTCCGCATGGGCCATCATCCCCTGTTGCAACAGCAAATGGATCAGCTCCAAGCGAACTTCCCGGCGATGGAGCACGGCATCTCGCAGCCACACCCCGTAAATCGCGGCATGATAGTAGGCGATGGCTTGTTGAATGTTTCCCTGCCGCAACGAGAGGCGAGCCAGTTCCAAATTCACCTCGCCGTCGCCCGGCTCGCGCGACCATAGCGTGCGGAGATAGGCACGAGCTTCCACCAGATGTCCCTCCCGCATCAAGGCTCGGCCCAGATTGAGAAGGTCAAGGTCATTGCTGCGCGAGTAGTTGAGGGCGTTGTGGAAATCTTCAACGGCCTGGCGCGGATGACCGGAGCGGAGCGCCGCCTCACCCCGCTGGCGCCATTGCAGGGCCAGCGCTTTTTCCCGGGCATGATAACCCCGCACGACGAAGCCGGTGATCACAAAGAAAATCGCCAACAGAATCAAACTCGCCAGCAGGAGGCTTTCCGGCTCCAGTTTCCAGAAGAGAAAGCGGTGGTGGGTGGAGCAAATGGGGCATTCCATCTGACCAAATGGAATGGTCTGACCACATTGGGGGCAAACGTGATCGCCCTTGGCAGGTTGAGTCGGGGATTGTACCGAAGCGTGGTCAGACATCCGCGGTCATAAAGGGAAATTCCCCTCGTTTAATGGATAACAATATCACACGACACCTAAAAACCTCAAAAAAAATCGGCCATCTCCGGCGTCTCAAGCGGCTTCACCGTGGACTCGCCGAGAACGGCGAGCCACACGTGACGCGATGGTCGCCCGGCTCGAGCAGCGAAAATCCCCGCCATCAAAAGATAAACCGCGGCGTTCGCCGGTTGGCCCCGGCGAGGGATTCGTGTTATGAAAGGGACGAAGGAGTCACGCCGAATGGAATATCGAAATCTCGGGCATACCGACTTAAAAGTTTCCCGGCTTTCGCTTGGAACTATGACGTTTGGTTCTTCAACCGATGCAGCGACGGCGGAGCGCATGGTGGCGCGTGCGCTCGACGCGGGTATCAATTTTTTTGATACGGCGAACGTCTATAACCACGGCGTCGCCGAAACCTTCTTGGGTCAGGCCCTGGGCAGCCGGCGACATCAAGTGATGGTGGCGACGAAGGTGTTTGGAAAAATGGGCGACGGCCCCGACGATTCAGGTCTCAGCCGCGTCGCCATTCGGAAGGCGGTGGATCAGAGCCTGAAACGTTTGGGACGCGACTACGTGGATGTCTATTATCTCCACCAACCGGACTGGAAAACCCCTATCGAGGAAACGCTCGCGGCCATGCAGGAGCTGGTGAGCGCCGGGAAGGTTCGCTATCCCGCGGTTTCCAACTACGCGGCGTGGCAGGTGGCGGAAATTCATGCCTTGGCGCAACAGAACGGCTTTCAGCCACCATCCCTCGCGCAAGTCATGTACAACTTGCTGGCACGGCGCATTGAGGATGAGTTTCTGAGTTTTGCGCGCCGCTACGGCATTGGCATCATCGCCTACAATCCGCTGGCGGGCGGATTACTGACGGGCAAACAGCGGCCCGAGGCCGGACCCCTTCCCGGAACCCGCTTCGACAACAATCGCATGTACCTGGATCGCTACTGGCACGAAGAAAACTTTGCCGCCGTTGATGACTTACAAGCCATTGCTCAGGCCGCGGGAAGGTCGCTGGTGGAATTGGCGTTTCAATGGCTGTTGGCCCAACCGCAGGTGGATGGCGTGATTTTGGGTGCCTCCACGATGGAGCAACTGGAGCAGAACATACGGGCCTCCGAGGGCAAACCTCTCGCGCCCGAGACACTGGCCGCCTGCGACCGCGTCTCGAAACGATTGCACGGCGTGGCTCCCCGGTACAACCGCTGAGCCGGATGAGATGCGCAGCGCTACTTTTTGACGGCTTTGGCCTTGGCGATCTTTTTGCCCGGCGTGGCCGAGGCCGGTGCGGCCGGCGGCGCAGGAGGCGCAAGCGCCTGTTGCACGTTGGCCGGCAAGTGGTTGGCATTGGCGAGCAGGAGACTCACCGCGTAGAGATCATCGTTCGTCAATGAGCTTTCAAAGCCGGGCATGCCGCTCAGTCGGATGCCGTGTTGCGCCTTCCAATACGTTACTCCCACGGGATCGTTGGTGACCATATGCCCAGGCTCAAAAAGCTGGGGCGGGTGAGGAAACATACCCTTGGCGACTCGGCTTTCCGGCTGATTAGGGAAGCCGTGGCACAGAACGCAATTGTGCGTGTACACGCGCGCGCCGGCCAGCAACACGGCGTCACTCGCCGTTTTCGACAGCGTCTTGGGCGCTTCTCGCCGCAGCACGGCGTGCAGGGCCGTCTTGGCGAAAAACCGCTCGAAAGGCATGGGCGGCGCCGAGGTTGCCACTGGCGCCAGCCCTAAACTCACATAAACGTAAAAAGCTGCCGGAACCAACAAAATTCCGATAATCACACCAACAATGAATTTGCCCATGGAAATCCTCTCCTCAACGTCGGATTCGCGCGCGCCACCCCGTCCGTTCCGGGTGGGCCAACGTTGCTACTCTATTCCATTTTGGCGGCCGAATGTAGAATTTTATTTCCTCGCGCCGGTCCTCGCCCAGCGCCACAGGGAATGGACTCGAGCCAGCCCCTCGACCCCGCAACGCGCTCTTCACGGGTTACCTGAAGGGAAGCCTCGCCGCCTCTGCCCTTCCCCGTGCCGTCAGCGCCGGTACTGAAATCAGCCAAAATCGCTGGGCCCGTCAGTGCAAATACGTCCCGCCCCAAAGTAACCCAGGGCCGACGGCGGCCAGAAAGATTAGGGGCTGAGGGGCGCGTTTTGCCAGGGCGTCCAACGCAACGCACAGGCTCACGCCGCACGTCGCCGAACCGAGGTTGCCGTAGGTTCGCGAGACGAGCGGGACTTTTTCGATCGGGATGCGGGCGTTTTGCGCGAAGATGCGCACCAGGCGCGGGTTGGGCTCGTGAAGGGCGAAGGCGTCCACCTCGGAGCGCGGGCGCCCGCTCAGCCGCTCCAGTTGCTCGACCGTTCGCGCCAGCCGCTCCACCGCCGCGCGGCCCAATTGCTCTCCGTGAAAGCGGAATTCCCAGTCGGTCTGATGCCCCACTTTCACTTCCAGCGCCGAGGCCATCCCGCCCGAGCAGCCGAAGGTGAACTTCCCAATGGTCAGTCCCTCCTCGCCCGCAGCTTGCGCGGGTCTCAGAACGAAGGCGCACGCGCCATCGCCAAACAGTCCCCGAAACTCGCCCGGCGTCCCGCGCGGTCGGAGCATCCGGCTGTGAACCTCCGTGGCTACCACGAGAGCTACCCCACGCTCGCGCGTTGAAAGGGCAGCGCTCGCGGCCTGCATGGAGTTGACGAGTCCGACGCACGCCCCACCCAGGTCGAACACGGCGCATGATTCGCGCAAAAGAAGCCGCGTGTGCAGCGCCGCGCCGATAGACGGTAGGGCCAGAAACGTCGTACTGGTTACCGCTAGAACGCTCACGTCGTCAGCCTGAACCCGAGCCGCATCGAAGGCAGCCTCGGCGGCTTTTTGCGCAAGCGAAACCTGGTCCTCCTGCTCAGATGCATACCGGAATGATTCAAAACCAGCACCGGCTGAGAGGGTACCGGGTGGAAGGCCGCACTCTGCTTCGGCTGTCGCGGCGGCAATCTCGCGACCGCCCAACGCGTAACCCCAGCCGACGACAGCCGCTCCGGGTCCCGCCGCCGACTCCAATCGCTCGGTGGTAGCCGCTTCGTCGCGGGCCCTGAGCGACTTTGCTCCTTCCACCACAGCCTCGATCAGGGCGCGGATGCTTTGGGGCCTGTTTTGGGGCCAGGGGTTCCCGAAGTCGGTTATTTGGGCGAGGTCTTCGATTCCCGTAAGAACGCCGACCCACCCCATGGAGTCAAGAAAGCCGGCCTGCACCAAGTCCACTTCGTCCCCAGGCAACGCTTTCCCAGCAGGGATCTCCCTTTGGACAATCTCACGGATCAACTGCGGCAGTTGAGTTGTCTTCCACGACGCACCCATGTGGGGCTACCTCCGCGCGAGCGTCTCCAGCCAGGAATCCTGGGGCTGAGGAAAAAGCGAATCGAGCATCAGCCAGCACTTTTGGTCCTGCATGCCGCGCGCGAGGCCAACCCTCGCAAAGAGGTTGGGTGAGTCCATCATCTCGCGGCGGATGGGGCCGTTCAGAAATTTTTCGGCATGAATTCCCGCTGGCGCGTCTTTGGAGTGGTTCATAAGACGGTGAAGGAAAGCCATCCACTCGCGATCCACCACAGGCAGGCTCTCGAGACGTTCGCCTGATTGTAGGGCCAATCGGACGCGGAGCGTCACGCGGCTTGGATCTTCGAATATTCGGAACCATAGGTTTTTGACCTCGCAGCCGCAAATGGAGCGGCAGCCCTGTCCCGACGGAACCCAAGAGTTGCCGCGCGAGCTTTGCGACGCAATTTGACACCCGAATAGGTCTTCCAGGCGGGCGGCCACCTCCGCGCGTTTCAAGGCACTAACCAATTGAGGCTCATCGAGCGCCCGGTCGCGTTTCCTGAGTCCGAACGATTGGTGGTCTTCGAGGTGCGGCGGATTTGCGTTCGGCATCGGCACAAGACGGGTGAGGGCAGTATCGCCGCGCCGGTGGGGGAAGGCGGACCAAGCGAAACCGCGCGGCGGCATCGGCCGCACGGATCGGAAGACGCCGGGTGAAATCTCTTCGACTCCTATCACACAAAAGCCCCGACCCATCACCGTGATGTCAGAGAGGATCAGCTCCGTCACGTTTCCTGCCCCTCCGTTTGGGCTGCCGGCGCCTGTCCAAGACCAGGTGAGCAATGCTTACGTCGTGCCCCTGGCGGTTCCACTCGTTGGCGAGCATCTCGGCGACCAGGCGGCGGTGGCATTTCTCGGGTGTGGCCTCAGAGCAAAGCAGTGCCACGCTCCCCTCAAAGTCAGCCGGCGAGATGCTCTCCGGCAGGTGGCGGGCGCGCATCAACTCCATGAATGCCTTCTCATACGCGGACCAATCACGAGATTTACGATAGGCGTCGCGAATCTCCGGGCTCGGCGCCAGCCGCGGATCATGCACGTAGCGGATGGCAAGGATGCGCTCCAGGAAAAAAGCAATATCCGGAAACTTGGCAAAGCCGGAGAGCTGACCGCCAGGATTGGCGCGCACGTCAATCAGCTTTCGCACCCCGGCTTCTCTGAGAAGCCCAAAGAACTCTTCGGCAGTTTTTTGAGTAAAGCCGATGGTGTAGAGGGTGAAGCGCATGGGCGGGCTAAAAGCGCTCGATGAGGTGGGGGTCGAGGCGGAAGGCGCATTTTTGGGCTTGGAGGTCGAGGGCGCGGGCGAGGGCGTCGGCGCGGGCGTTGGGGAAAAGGGTGTTGGCGGCGAGGTCGGCGAAGCCGGTGGAGCGCAGCAAGCGGTCTTCGGCGGCCGCCTGAGTCTCCTCGCTTCCGTCTTTGCGGAGGTGGAGCGGCGCGAGGCCGCGAGCCACCAGCTCGGGGGCGATCATCAGGAAGCGGTGACACTCGAGGGGATCGTCTTCGGCGCACAGGAGCGCCAGGCGTCGAGTTTGCGCTTCCCGCTCAACGCGCTCGACGCCGGCGCCAAAAGCGTAGGAGCGGCGGCGAGCGCGATAATCCACCACGCCGTCGGGGCCGTAGGCGGCGGGATCGTCCGGGCGGCCGCCCAATTCTTCGCCGAGAAAAAGATAGGCGATGCCGTTGCTCTCGAGAATCTTTTCAAGCACCGCGCGGTTGAACTGGGGAAAGCGACCGCTCACCGGCTGGCTACGAACGTCCACGAGAAGCTCGATGCGGCGCGACAACAGGAGGCGCAGGAATTCGTCCGCTTCCATCGAGGAATGGCCGACGGTGAAGAGAGCGGTTGGGCGGGAGTCCGGCAGGTTGGGATTTGCGGGCGGCATGGTTCCGGCCTCATTGTACACCAAACCGATGCGGGGTTTTGCGTGTACAATTTGATGCGCCATGAAAACTCATCGCATTGCCTTGCTCGCCGGCGACGGCATTGGGAAAGAAGTGATTCCGCAAGCGACGAGGGTGCTGGAAGCCGCGGCGCAAGGTTTTCAGTTGACCTTCGAGCCTTTTGATTGGGGATGTGAGTATTACCTGCGCACCGGCCGGATGATGCCGGAGGATGGTCTCGACCAGCTTCGCCCGTTTGACGCTATTTTACTGGGCGCGATTGGGCATCCGACGGTTCCGGATCACATTTCCCTGCGCGAGTTGCTCTTGCGGATTCGATTTGGGTTTGATCTCTACGTCAATCTCCGCCCGATTGAGGTATTGCCGGGATTGGAGCCTCCGCTGCGCAACAAAAAGCCGGAAGACATCCACATGCTCTTTATTCGGGAGAACTCGGAGGGGGAATACTGCGGGCTGGGCGGGCGGTTCAAGCGCGGCACGGCCGATGAGTTTGCCATCCAGCACGCCGTTTTTACGCGCAAAGGCGTGGAGCGCATCCTTCGCTACGCCTTTGAGCAAGCCCGACGCCGACCCCGCAAGCGCTTGGCCAGCGCCACCAAATCGAATGCCCTCAATTACAGCATGGTCCTGTGGGACGAAGTGCTCAAGGAAGTCGGGCGCGATTATCCCGACGTGTCGGTGAGCAACTACCACGTGGACGCGCTCGCGGCCCGCATGATTACGCATCCGGAGAGTCTGGACGTGGTCGTTGCCTCGAACCTGTTCGCCGATATCCTGACCGACCTCGGCGGGGCGCTCCAGAGCAGCTTGGGCTTGGCTGCGAGCGCCAACCTGAACCCCGGCACGCGCCTGGCCCCTCCCATGTTTGAGCCGGTGCATGGCAGCGCGCCGGATATTGAAGGCCGAGGCATTGCCAACCCCATCGCGGCGATATGGACCGCGGCATTGATGCTCGAACATCTCGGCGAAACGGGTGCGGCCAACCGCATGATGAACGCCCTCCGCGCCGTCACGCGAGAAGGAAAAGTTCGCACGCCCGATTTGGGTGGCCAAAATACCACGCGAGAATTCGCCGATGCGGTCATTGCGAGGCTCGTCAATGCCGACTAATGCCCTCAGGGGCCACACAGAAATGGCCCTCGTTTAATAGGAAGACGTCGCACCCTTTCAGGGACAAGACGGTCGTCAGAGCGACTCTTCGCTTTTCTGCGGAAGGCTCTCAGGCAGAGCACCGGCCCGGCCAAATTTCCCAATCAGTGCCCTCCGGCTTCCAAGGGGATGCGCCGAGTTATCCGGTGCTCTTCATTCCAAAAGCAATGCCGCCCACGGTGATTTGCAGGACACGCATCAGGTCGGGGCGCGGGCGGCGCGACCGCCGCCACTCGCGGAGAAAGCGGATTTGCAGGAAGTTGAGCGGGTCCACGTAAGGGTTGCGCAGGCGGATGGATTCTTCCAGGACCGGCTGGCGTTCGAGCAGCCGCGAGGACTCGGTGACCGCAAGCACCATGCGGACGCTGCGACGGTACTCTTCCTCGATGCGCGCGGCAATTTCGCGGCGCAGCCGTTCGGGTTCCACCAACTGGTTGTATTGGCCCGCGATGTAAAGATCGGTCTTGGCAAGCGACATGGCGGCGTTATCCATCAGCACTTGGAAAAAAGGCCATCGGCGGTACATCTCGCGCAAGCGCTCGAGTCCGTGGGACGATGGGGCGCGGGTGAACGCTTCAAGCGCGTAGCCTAAGCCGTACCAAGCCGGCAGCAAGTGCCGCGATTGCGTCCAGGCAAAAACCCAAGGGATGGCGCGAAGGTCGCGCAGGCCGGTGGCGACCGAGCGTCGGCTAGGACGCGAACCCAGCCGCATCGTTTCCAGCAGGTCAATCGGCGTGGCCTGGCGGAAGAAGGGCACAAAGCCGTCCGTCTCATAAACCAGGTGCCGATAAAACGCACTGCTCTTCTCGGCCATTTCGCGCGCATCAGCTTCCCAACGCGCCACGTCCTCCTCGCGCGGCGCACGCTGCGGCCGCAAGAGGTGCGCGTCAAGCACGGAGGTAACCAGTTGCTCGATGTTGCGCTCCGCGATCTCCAAGTTGGCATACTTGAGCGAAATAACTTCGCCTTGCTCGGTGATGCGAATTCTGCCGCCGGGCGCGGCATAGGGCTGCGCCTGAACACTGCGATGCGATTGCCCGCCGCCGCGGTCAATCGTGCCGCCCTTGCCGTGAAACAAGCCAAGGCGCACGCCGTGCTCTTCCGCAACCTCGGCCAATCGCTTCTGGGCTCGGAATAACGCCCAGTTGGCGGCCAAATAGCCGCCGTCCTTCACCGAATCGGAGTAGCCAAGCATCACCTCCTGGAAATTTCCCCGCGACTGGAGCAGGCGGCGATAAACGGCGTCGCTCAGAAGCTGGTCGAGAATGACGGGCCCGGCTTCCAAGTCGGTGAGTGTCTCAAACAGTGGAATCACATCGAAATGAGAGTTGAGGGCATCGCCCCGGCCGCATTTCACTAGTCCGGCCTGCCAGCCGAGCAACACTGCATCCCAAATGTCTGCGGCGCGCTCGGCCATGCTCAGAATGTAGCGGTGGGAAGCGGCTTCGCCGTAGCGCTCCTGAACGGCACTCAGTGCGCAAAATTCTCCGAGCACGCCTCGCGCCGCGGGCGATAGTTGGAGCGATTGCGGCGCTTGCGCAAGGAGAGCTTGGATAGAGTGAATGCGGGGATGCTCCAGATCGCATGGTTTACGGTAACGCTGAAGGATCTCTCGAGCGGCGGCGCGAACCAGCGAGATGTGCTGACGAAAATCAAGGCTGGCGGCATGGAAACCAAAGATTTCCGACGTTGCTCGCAGCCGCCCCACGCCCACCCGGGAGACACGCCGGCTGGGATGTTGCGCCAGGAGCCGCTCGAGGAACGCCAGCTCCCGAGTAAATTCCTCCGGTGTCGCGTAGCGGTCCGCAGCGCCCGATTCGGTCTGCTCCAAACGCCAGAGGATGATGCGAATATAGCGGCGGTAGCATTCTCGAGGCTCGTCCTGCTGCTCGAAGGCTCGCGTCGCCGGCCAACGCCGCATGCTCTGCTCGATGGCTTGCCGCAGCGGGTGCTCCACGGCAGCGCGAGTGCAAGGAAAGGAGACCACACCCAACAGTCGCGTTAAATAGCGCCGATAGTACTGGAGGATGCTTTGTCGCAGCCGCGCCGCCGCCTCCAGACTCACCTCCTGCGTTACGTTGGGGTTGCCGTCGCGGTCGGCGCCCACCCAAGATCCAAAGCGAAGGAAAGGTTGCAAGTTAGCGCGCACGCCCACTCGCTCAAGCTCCTCCTGTAACCGATCCCAAAAAATTCCGCCTAAGTCATAAATGGTTCTTTCGAGAAAGACGAGCGAGTTTTCGATTTCAAGCTTGGGCGTGACCGGCTTTTCGCGAACTTCTTCCGTCAGCCACAGGGCCTCGATCCAGGGGGCGAGGGCTTCCTCGAGGGCGGCAACCGGAGCGCCTTGCATCTCGTCGAGCGTTTTGCCAATGCGCAGCACATGGTTGAAGACGCTGCGCCGCTTGGCCTCCGTGGGGTGAGCAGTCAGCACAGGCTCCACCTGCATCGAGCGGAGAAGGCTCCGAATCCTTTCCGGCTGCACGCGCTCGCGGCGTAGCCGCTGGAAGGTGTGACGGAGCGACATCGGCGAGCCCTGGGGCGTGACTTCGTAGGCTCGCAAGCGGCGCACCCGTTGGCGCTCTTCACACAGGTTCACCAGGTGGAAAAAGAGGCTGAACGCATGCGCCACCTCTGCGGCTCGCTTGACACTGAGCCGGCGAACTTCCCGTTCGTTAGCTTGGAGCAGACGTGGCTGGGGATTCTCGCGGAGCTGTTTGGAAAGCTGGCGAGCGCGCTCGATCGCGACAAACAACTCTTCCCCGCCCTGCTCCCGCGCGATCGCGCCCAGGCGCGTTGTCAACAGGCGTACTTCGTGGCGTAACGTTTCATCCATAGCAATCAACCTACCTTCCTGCACGCGCAACCCGGCGCCAAGGCGGCGTCATCGCACAGAGGCCGGCGTCGCCTTTCGCTCATGCGCTGTCGTCAGATCACGGGCATGGCCAGAATCTTTTCGAGGGCGCGGCGCAACGCATCGAGCGACGGCTCACAGCGCATCCGCTGGCGACTCTCCTGCGATTCCGAGCGGTGCCGCATCACGTATTCGGTATCTTTCAATTGATGGCCGGTAAGAACGGCCACGACGTCCGCGTGGCGTTCCATCTTCCCCGCCCGAACCAGCTTGCGCACGCCTGCCACGGTGGAAGCCGAAGCAGGCTCGCACCCAACGCCGTCCTCGGCCAAGATCGTTTTGGCCTCGAAGATCTCCTCGTCGGTCACCGACTCACAAAAGCCGCCGGTCCATTCGAGCACGCGCCGCGCCTTTTTCCAGTTGGCAGGTCGGCCAATGCGAATGGCGGTCGCCTCCGTGGAGGGTTCTTCGACGGGTATCAACTCGCGCGAGGAGGCGGCGATGGTCCGGTAAAACGGATTCGCGCCGGCGGCTTGCACCACGACCACGTGCGGAATCTTTTCGATAAAGCCCAAGGTCTTGAGCTCCCGCAAGCCCTTGCCGATGGCGGAAGCGTTCCCCAGATTTCCCCCCGGAACCACAATGTAATCCGGTGGACGCCAGGCGCGCTGCTCCAACATTTCCGCCACGATAGTTTTTTGTCCCTCGATGCGAAACGGATTGACCGAATTCACCAAGTAAAGTCCGAGCTCGGGGGCCATCTGGCGCAGCAGTCCAAAGGCTTGATCAAACGTGTCGCCAACTTCCACGACGATGGCGCCAAAATCGAGCGCCTGCGCCAGCTTGGCGGCGGAGATCTGGCGGTAAGGGACAAAGAGCAAGGCGCGGATACCGGCTCGACCGGCATAAGCCGCCATCGAAGAAGAGGTGTTGCCGGTCGAGGCGCAGGCGACCATGCGGACACCGCGCGCCAGCGCCCGCGTCATGCAAGCCGTCATCCCCAGGTCCTTGAAGGAGCCGGTGGGATTGTTCCCTTGATGCTTGATGGTCAAGTGGACGGGTCCCGCCCACCACCCGGCGCGGCGCGTTCCCACCAAGGGCGTCGAGCCTTCGGAAAGCGACACGATGCGCGTCGAGGAATCGGTGAAGGGTAAAAGTTCCCGAAAGCGCCAAACGCCGCTTCGGTCAATGGGCTCGCCGCTCAGCCGTCGTTGGTGCCAGGCACGGCGCAGTTCCTCGGGATCAATCGGATCGAAATCGTATTTGACCTCGAGCAATCCTCCACATGCCGGGCAGGAATATTCGTCGCGTTTGGGGTCCACGCGTTGCCCGCAGGTTTCTTCGATGCATTGCAAGTATTCGGATGACATGGTTGTAATCAGACTCCGGGGTCTGAATTACCTGCCGCGGAACACGGATGCTGCGACGTTGGCCGACGAGCTTTCGCCTCCGCCTGACGACGCGCCACCGAAGCGCCTCGACCTCTCGCTCCTTGGCTTTCTGACGCCGAGGATAGTTGCCGAGCCGCTAGAGTTGGAATTCTTCATGGATGGCCTTCACGGCATCTTTCATTTCAGTGGCTTTGACAGCAAACGAGATGCTCAATTCGGTGGAGCCCTGCGCGATGGCAATGATATTGATGCCCCGCCGCCCCAGGGCTCCAAAGGCTCGACCGGCCAGCCCCGGCGTTCCCTTCATGTTTTCTCCAATCGCCACCACAATGGCGACATGTGGCAAGACTTCAATGGCGGCGCGCGCGTCGTGCAGCAATTCCAACTCGAAGGATTTCTCGAGCTTCGCCTTGGCACGCTTCAAATCCGCGTCGTGAACTGCAAAACAGAGCACGTTATCCGCAGAAGACTGCGTCACCATCAAGGTGGGAATCTCCTCCGCGCCGAGCGCCCCAAAAACCCGTGCCGCCAACTGAGGAAAGCTGAGCGTCTCTCGCCCACTCACGGTGATCAAGTGAGCCTTGCTGACCGAGGTGATGGCCTTCACGCCCGGCTGGCCATTGGCCGCCGCCGGGCCAATTTTGGTCCCCGGGCACGCCGGGTTGAAGCTGTTTTTGATCCACACCGGAATCTTTTTCTTCATCACCGGCAGGATGGTTTTCGGGTGAAGGACTTTTGCCCCAAAGAAGGAAAGTTCGATAGCCTCACGATAAGAGATCTCCGGCAAGATGCGCGCTTCGGGCACCAGGCGCGGGTCCGCGGTCATCACACCATCTACGTCGGTCCAAATCCAAACTTCGTCGGCGTCGAGGGCCGCGCCAATCAGCGTGGCGCTGTAGTCAGACCCTCCTCGACCCAGGGTCGTGCAGACGCCGCTGCGCGAGGCGCCGCGAAACCCCGTAATGACCGGAATGGCTCCGCGCTTGCGCAACGCCGCCAGACCTTGCCGTGTTTTGGCAATCGTTTCCTCCATGAGCGGGGAGGCGTTGCCAAAGTTATCGTCAGTGATGATGAGGTTCATGGCGTCCACGGCTTCCGAATCTGCGCCAAGCGAGCGCAGGATGGCCGCCTGGAGCTTGGCCGACATGACCTCCCCCATGCTGGAAAGCGTGTCCATGGCGCGAGGCGTCACTTCGCGCACCAAGGCAAAACCGGAGCAAAGGTCCTCGAATTGCCGAATCTGTTCGGCCAGGCGGGGCAGTACGCTTGCCTGCTCGCTCGCGGTCAGCAGTTGGTCGGCGACTTCGCGATGCCGCCGCGCCAATTCCTGCCGCACTCCTTTGAAGTGTTCGCGGTCGCCTTTGGCGGCTTCGTTGGCAGCGCGGATCAGCATATCGGTCACACCGCCCATCGCGGAGACCACCACCACGACCTCCGCGTCACGGGCGTGTTCTTGAACCAGCTTGGCCACATTCTGCATCCGCTCGGGGCTGCCGACGGAGGTGCCGCCAAATTTCATCACCAGGAGTGGCCGTTTGCCCCTGCCGGGATTCATGGTTTCTTTTTGCATGGTTTCTGTTTTAGAGCAGGAAATTCCTGCGGTTTTTTCCTGACGGCTAACGATGTTCCCGAGTTATCACGTTGCCCGGGGCGGATCGCCGGCGCCGGATAGAACTTCACACGCCGCGTGGTGAGCAGGGTAACTTCCTGCGCATCCCGCTTAGCGAATCCTACCGGTGGCTGGGGTTGGGTTCGGCGTCGGCGCTTGGGTAGATTCCCGCACGACTTCGATGAATACCTTCGCCGGCAGTGAAAGGTAGCGGTCGCGCCGATAAACCAGGCCCAGTTCCCGATGAATCTTTTGACCCTCGATGGGAATCAGCTTCAGCACGCCGGCCGCAACTTCCGGCTGCGCATAGGCGCGGTTGATGAAAGAGACGCCCAGCCCCGCCCCAACGAATTTCTTCTGTGTTTCCACACTGGCCAGTTCCATGGAAATCTGCAAGTGGTCGCGGTAGTCGCGCATCAGCCGATCAATCACCATGCGCGTGTGTCCCGTCTTGGGCAGAATCAGCGGATAGTGCGCCACTTCTTCCACGGTCACGCTCCGCTTCTTCGCCAAGGGATGATTTTTGGGCACAACGGCTTGCACTTCATCCCGAAACATCGGAATAACCTCTACGTTGTTGGCGGTTTGCGGCAGCGTCACAATGCCGAGATCTACCGCGCCTTCCTGCACCTTCTGCAGGATTTTATGGCTGAAATTCCGATAGATGCTGATTTGCACCAGCGGATAACGCTGCTTGAAGATGGCAAAAGTTTTGGGTAGGACGTAGAGGCAAGTGGCTTCATTGGCCCCGATAAAGAGCTTGCCCCGCGGCGTCTGATTCAGTTCGGCAATGGCCTGAAGCGCCTCTTGGTGAAGTTGCAGGATTTTTTCCGCATACCGCTTCAGAATCTCCCCGGCCGGGGTCAGAAGAACCTTCTTGCCGCTCCGGTCAAACAGTTTTTCGCCGCATTCCTGCTCCAACAAGCGCACCTGCGCGCTAATCGCCGGCTGCGTGCGGTAGATTTTCTCCGCCGCCCTCGAGAAGCTTTGCAGCTTCGCAACCTCTAAAAAGCTGGCTAGCTGATCGTAGTCCATGAATTCACGTCGGGCGAACCTTTCCATTTTACTCGACTTATGCGAAATGCGTGGGGATAAATTCGCTACGTCCGGCCTGCCTCCTCTGGTAAAAGCTTCTCGGGCGACGGAGAAAAGCGATGGCAGTGACCCGAAGGTTCCATCGTTACGGGAGACGCTGAACGCGCCCAGCCGCCAGGCGGCATATCAAACTGGGCTTACGGGTCGCTCGTTACACTCGAAATGAGTTCGAAGCCTTGGACCCCTGAACGCCTCAATTTACCAAGGCTTGACCCAACAGGCCGCAAAAGGTCTTATTGACAGGATGAGAAGGCATTTGTTATGGTGATAGGAACCTTGAGGCAGCCGGCGGGGGAGGGCCCAGGGGGTGCGACTATGGAGACGAAGCCGGGCAAGGTTCCTATCCGACGCTTACTTGTGCTGGTGCTGAGCATCAGCGTGGCCATGATCCTTCCCTCTATGGTCCAGGCGCAGGACGGGACCCCCCAACAGGGAACAAACGCGGTGGGCAGTCAGCCAAATGCGGCCCAGCCCGCCGCAATGCCCGCTCTACAAAGTTTGGCAGGCGGCAACGTCCCGAGCAGCGCCACGCCGTCAGGCAACGCAAGGATATCTCAGAACAGCGTGCTCATGTCGGAGGCTGCGCCCGACTATATTATTGGCCCCGAAGATGTCCTCAACATCAGCGTTTTCAATGTTCCCGAACTTAGCCAGACGGTCCGCGTAGCCAATGACGGCACGATTCCCGTGCTCCTTCTCGGGGAAGTTAGGGCGGCAGGGCTAACCGCGGAACAACTCCAGCAGAAGCTCCGGCAGTTGTACGGCAAGACTTATCTCCAGCATCCGATCGTCAGCGTCTATGTGAGCCAATTCAACGCGGAACAGGTTTCCATCGTCGGGGCCGTCTCGCGTCCGGGCATGTACCCTCTGCTGGGAAAGCGCACGCTGATTCAGATGCTGTCCCTGGCGGGATTCGGCAACCAGACGACCACCACGCCCCACGGGCGCACCGTGCTGATCACTCGCCCCGGTGGATTCGGAAACCTGCAACTGGCTGACGGAATGAAGCTTCTGTCGCCGGACAAACTCCAGATTAACATTGACAAGCTTCTTTATTCCGGCCACGATGCGCTCAACATCCAGATTCAGCCTAATGACATCATTAGCGTTAGCAAGGCCGCCATTGTTTACGTTACCGGGCGAGGGGTTACCAAGCCCGGCGGTTTTGTTCTGCAGAACCAAAGCAATCTTACCGTCCTGCAGGCGATTGCGATGGCGGAGGGTTTGAGCGCCAACGCAGCCGCCAAGCGCTCTTACATCATTCATACCCGGCCTGACGGCTCCCATGTCGAAATACCTGTGAACGTCATCCGAATAGAGCGAGGCAAAGCGCCTGATCCCCTGCTCGAAGCCAACGACATCCTTTGGGTTCCCAACAGCGCGGAAAAGGCAGGTCTGAAGGCAGCGGCCGCCTCGGTGGTCGGAACCCTCAGCGGCCTGTTAATTTACGGCAAGCTCTAAACTCCTTCTACCTGCCGCGCGCGAGCTTTCAGGGCGCTGGAAAGGGCAGTTTGGCTGAAGGTGGTTTTCCGAGGTTTGACACCTAGATTCTTTCTGTGAAGGGCAAAAGGAGCATGATGCAGGACGACGAATCCAAAGATATTTTGCCCAAAGGGCCGACGGAAAGTTTAGCGCGTGTTGACGCTGCGCCCCTCCGTGACCAGACGATCCTTGATGTCTCACCCGAAGAGTCGCCGCACCTGCTGGACTACCTTCAGGTCATTCTCAAGCGGCGATGGACCGTTTTGCTCTCTTTTGTGATTGTGACCACCACCGTCGCCATTGCCACCTTCAAAGAGAAGCCCGTTTATAAAGGGACCGATCTGATTGAAATTACGCCCGAGCAACCCAATGTTCTGAACTTCCAAGAAATTCTTCGCATTGACAATCAGGATCCGGACGCTTATCGGCAAACGCAGTACAAGATTCTTCAGAGCCGCACCCTGGCAGAGCGGGTGGTCAGGGACCTCAAACTGTACCTCTATCCCGAGTTCTATCGCAGTCGGTCGCTTTTCGGCTTGGTGGTAAAAAATCCGAAACATATCCCCAAGCCCTCGGATCCCAACCCTCCGCCATCCACCTCAGCGGCGTTTCGGAATGCTGTGGCGTATCTGCAGAACCACTTGTCGGTGGACCCGGTTCGCGAGAGCAACCTGGTCAATGTCTCGTTTGAATCGCACAGCCCTCAATTAGCGGCTCTGGTAGCCAACGACTTAGCGGAAGACTATATCCAGGAGAACCTGGAAGTAAAGTGGAACGAGACAGCGCAGGCATCACAATGGTTGAGCGGCAAGTTGGCCCAACTGCAGGCCAAGCTTGAGAAATCAGAAGATGCCTTGCAAAGTTACGCGCAGAAAAATTCCATTCTTTTCATCACGGCCCAGGAAAACCTGGCCAACACGCGCCTGGCACAACTTCAGAAACAATATACCGACGCCCAAGCGGCTCGTTTTCAGGCGCAGTCAGAGTACAGCTTGGTCAAAGCAGGAAAAATCCAAGACCTGCCGGGCACGCTCCAAAATGCGATGATCCAGGATCTTTCGGAGCGGCTGGTAGACCTCAAGCGCCAATACACTCAACTCACGGCAACCGTCAAGCCCAATTTCCCGACCGCCGTGGCCCTCAAGCGGCAACTGGATACGGTCCAGAAGAGTTTGGATCATGCGAAAGAGGCATTGACTCAAAATATCGTCCAAAAGTACAAAGCGGCGCGCGCCAACGAGAAATATCTCGCCCAGGCGCTTCAACAGCAAAAGGCCGTCGTCAACGACATTGCTGAAAAGTCCATCCAGTACAATATCCTGAAGCAAAAGGTGGATACCAACCAGCAACTCTACGAAAACCTGCTGCAACGCATGAAGGAAGCGCAGATTCAATCCACGCTGACCAGCAGCAATATTCGTGTGGTGGACGGAGCTGAACTGCCAGAATATCCGGTACGGCCCCGCGTCTATCTGAATTTGGCGCTGGGAATGTTCTTGGGGCTGGGTCTCGGAGTGGGCTTAGCGTTCTTTCAGGAGTACATGGACGACACACTCAAGACACCAGATGAGGTGGAGAGCCTGTTGCGGCTGCCGTCGCTGGGCGTCGTTCCCTCCTTTTTGCTTAACGGCGCAGCTAAAGGCAATGGGAAATCGAAGAGTCTGGCCGTGGCGCCCGCCGGAAGCCACCAGGCAGCCATTCAGTCAAGCCAGGCAGCGCTCGAAGCTTATCGCTCTCTGCGAACCTCCATCCTGCTTTCGGCCAGCCCCGTCCCAAGGATTCTTCTGGTCACCAGCCCCTTGCCCTCCGAGGGCAAGACCACCACGGTCATCAATTTGGGCGCCACGCTCGCCAGCCTGGGAAGCCGGGTCGTCATTGTGGATTGTGACATGCGCCGACCCAATTGCCATCGCTCGCTTAAAGTGGCCAACAAGCCGGGCTTTGTTTCCTGCCTAACGGGCCGTGCTTCGCTCGAGGAAGCGACGATTGCTGTTCCCGGCACTGCCAATTTGTTCCTCATTCCCTGCGGGCCGATTCCTCCCAACCCAGCGGAGATACTGTCATCGCCGACGGCGGCCGATTTGATTCGGCAATTAGGGACAAATTTTGACTATGTGCTCGTGGACTCGCCCCCGGTGCTCAGCGTGACGGACGCCCGAATCTTGGCGACGCTCACCGATGCGGTGGTGTTGGTGGTGCGCGCGCACCACACGCCTTACGATGTGGTCCGCCGAGCCCGTTCACTGCTCTACACCGCTGGCGCTCGCATCCTTGGCGTAGCCCTGAACGATGTGGATATCCACCGAGATGGCTATTACGGCTACAAATATAGCTACTATTATCGTTACGGCTACGGATATGGCTATGGCGCGGAGGAAGCAGACCGCGAAGGATCGCAGGAAAACACCCCCCCACCCGAAGCCTGATTTCGAGCATCCATTCACTCACCGCTCGCCTGACGCGGGCAATTCTTTGGATCGGGGACGCTTGATAGGCATGGGGCAGCTTAGCGGTAAAGAGGCAGGGATGGAAAATTTCTTGCAGTACGTCGGGGAGGTAAAAGGCATCCTGGACCAGTTGCCGATGGAGCGTGTGCGGCAGATCTGCGACGTGCTTTATCGGGCCTACGAAAACCAGTGCACGATTTTCGTTTTTGGAAACGGCGGCAGCGCGGCGCTAGCCTCCCATTTGGCGTGCGACCTTGGAAAGGGCACGCACGCTCCCTGCCCGAAGGGCCTCGACATGCGAAGTGTGCCCAAGATCAAGGTTTTTTCCGTGACCGATAACGTCCCCATGATTACCGCCTGGGCCAACGACGCCGCCTATGAAGATATCTTCGTCGAGCAGATGGATAACTTCATCGAACGCGGCGACGTTGCCTTCGGCATCAGCGGCAGCGGCAATTCTCCCAACGTCCTCAAAGCGCTCCAACTGGCGCGGCAGCGCGGTGCGATAACCATCGGCCTGACCGGCTTTCAAGGCGGCAAAATGAAGGATTTGCTGGACTACGGCATCATCGTCCCCTCAAACTCCATGCAGCAAATTGAGGACGTTCACCTGATTCTGGCCCATCTGGTTTTTCTAAACATCCGCGACCGCGTCCAGGCGCTTGGAGTGACCGTCGGCAAGAATTGACGAAGAAGGTGAGGGAAGGTTCCACTCGGGGACAGCATCCGTACGGCAATCGTGAGAAACGGGCGGCAAAAGAGGCAACGGCAGGCGTGGAGCGTCGTGAGGCTGTTGGCTTGCGGCTTGCTTTTAGGCATCGGTCGCTCGCGGCCCACGCTTGGCCAAAGCAGCGTCACGCCAGCCGGAATCGAGCGCGTGGCCTTCGTTCCAGGCGGCGACCCGTGCGCCGAGATTCAAGCGGCCATCAACGCCCTGCCACCAGCGGGCGGCATCGTTGATGCGCGAGGGTTTACCGGTTCGCAGAGGTGCGCGGGCGGGCTCAGCATAGGGACAGCGTATCGAGGAGCAGCGCTCGAGCTGGGCGCGGTCATGCTTAAGGTGGGCGCGCCCATCACGCTTTTCAATTCATCGAGTATCCTGGGACTTCCCTCAGGGCACATGACCGGAAACGGGGGAACGGTGATTCCGACGCAAATCGTTGCAAACGCGAAGATGGACGCAGTGGTTGAGGTGGGGAGACATGGGGTTCCGGCTGGGGCCGCTTCGCTGAACTACGTGGACATTAACGGCGCCTCGCTGGCCACCTACGGAGTTCATGTCGTCAGCGGCGATAGCTTGAATATTGACCACGTTGGAATCTCCGGCGCCCGTTCGGATGGCCTGCATGTCGAGGCCAACAATTGCTGCGGAAAAATCATCGCCCTTTACTCGCAGGGAAATGGCGGCCACGGCGCTTACTTCGCCTCAGGCGACTTTTTTATCGTTTTGAGCCAGTTCGACTTTAACAGGGGCTGGGGCCTGTTTCTGGAGGCCGGGGGACAGCGCCTGACCAACATCGACGTCTGTGGCAACCCAGGCGGCGGCATTTACGATCGGGGAGCTAATTTCATTGTTGAAGGGCAAATATGCGGCGGAAGAGGAAGTCCGGCTCTCTCAATTAACGGCAATCAGGACACCGTTATCGGCTTACAATTTCTCGGGAATGCTTCTGCCGATTCCGCGCCTGCTCTTGCCATCAACGGGCAATGGAACACCATCATAGGAAATTCCTTCGAGTTCGGGCCCAACAACAGGCCCACTTACTCGATTGATTGCAGCGCGACCCGAACCAACAGTAATATCATTGAGGGGAACAACCTGATGGGCCTCAACAATGTGCGGCGTGGCGGCGGGATGAACGCCTGCGCTGCGAAAAACCTGGTTTTTAACAACTGGCCCCCGGACTCCCGAGGACCGAACTCGGCCCTGACCGTCCCTGCCATCAGGAGCGGCAGGGCCTCCAACACCGACCTGTCGGGGCGGCTAACGCTTTCGGATGGCAAGGCAACGTATGATTTTCAGGAAAAGTACAAGGTCGCTCCCGTGTGTACCGCAACCGACACGACCGCACCGAATCCGCTCCAGGTGACGACGACGCCGGTTAGGCTTACGGTGAGCGGCCCGAGCGGCGACGGTGTCAATTACATCTGCACGGGCAGGAAATAGAAACGAAGGTGACGCCCGGCCCAGCAGGTTCAAGGTTGGGTCATCCGCAGTTGCCGAAGGACAGGGTCTAGTCGGCTTTAGCGTCACGGGGTAAAATTAAACGATGGCGAACGGGCAAATTTCCGCAGCGCGGCCCCAAGTGTTGACGCCCTTGATCGCCTTATTCACCGCGGCTTCCCTGGTGGTTGTCGGGCTGGCGCTGGTCAAGTCTCCCACCGATATTCTTTTCCTGCTCATCGTGGCCATTGGCGTGGTCGTCGCGTTCATGCGTCCCGATTGGTTCCTCTACTTTTGCCTGTTCACTTTGCCCATTGATTTTGCCCGAGCCATCCACGGCTTCCCCGTTGCCGTCGAGGAAGCCTACGTCTTCGCCTTGCCGTTGGTCGTCCTCCACCGATTGGCGGGAGGCAAGGTCGTCCGCCGACTCAGATTTAATTCCGTCTATCTCTGGCCCGTGCTGGCCCTCTTCGCCATGACCGCCACGTTCTATTTTCGAGGCCAGAGCCGTTATGGCTACATTAAGGGCATGGGACGATTCTGCGAAGCGCTGAGCATTGCCTGGGCAATCCTCAGCCTCGCCACCACGTGGGACCGCTTGCGCAAAATGATTTACAGCTTGCTCGGCGGCGCAGCGGTCATTTCCATCCTCGTCTTCTGGCAAATGGTTGTGCGAGGGCCCACGTGGTTCTACTTTTTCGTGCGGGGAACTGGCGCCACGGCATTTTCACCGACCCACCTCGATCAGGTTCCTTGGACCGGCCGCGGGATGGGCCTGTCAGGACCGAGCGGAACGGGAATTTTTCTCGAGATGTTGCTCCCCCTGGCGCTCTATCGCCTCTTAGCCGCTGAGCGAAAGCTGACGCATTACCTGATGCTTGCCGCTCTTTGGGGCGGGATGCTGCTCACCTTCACAGCCGTGCCCATCTTCTCGGCTTTGGGGGCCAGCTTGCTCCTCGTCCTGTTAATGAAGAAGTTTAACTGGAAACTCGTTCTCGCGTCCGGGTTCACCGCCGCGTTCACCGGCTTCGTCCTGATGCAATCCTACATTCAGCGCAGGCTGGTTTCGCACATCCGCGCCATTCGGTACGACGAGCTTTATCAGCGCCTCAGCCTTTGGAAAATGGGCTGGCAGTTGTTCGAGAGGCACCCCCTCGTGGGCATCGGGCCGAACGTCGGCACGTGGTTCATTTTACGGACGGGGGGCTTCTGGGAAAGCTCGCCGTTTTGGTTGTTAAATCACCCCCACGAGACATACCTCCAAATTGCTGACATATACGGCGTCTTGGGGCTGGTTTGTTACGGCTGGATTTGGTTGCGGGCGTTGCAGCTCGGCTATCGCGCCTTCCGCGACCGCTCCCTCGGCGCGCGGCGGTTTGAAGTGGTGGCGCTCGCGTGTGGCATCGTGGCTTGGCTAATCCAAGGATTCACTGACTCGATGCTCGCCGGCACAGAGGAGCTCGTGGTCTTGTTTCTGCTCGAAGCCGGCTACCTGCTCCTCCTTGCAGACCGTAAGGTAGCGCTTCAAGATCTTGCCTCGCACGCGAGGCAGGAAGCGAATGCTCATCACGGCGGGGCACGCGAGTTCAGCCCAAAGGCCGCGCGCCGCGCGCTCGCCGCGTCGCGACGGTAGGCGAGCGCCCGCCCGCCGAAGGGCACGACCACCGCGGTAGCCGCCGAAGTCACCTCACTCGACGGCCGGACCAGGAGTGTGATGGAGATTAGCCCCTACAAGCTGCTCCAACCTCTCATTTGGCGTTCGCGCCGGGAGAAGTTTGAACGTTTCATGGCGCTCGTAACGCCCAGCGCCAACGACTGGGTCCTTAACGACGGCGCCGGGTTTTACGGGATTCGGGCGTCGGATAACTTTCTCGAGGGCTGGTATCCATATCCGGAGCGCATCACCGCTCTGGACGTCACGCTGCGCGGCGCCGCCACGTTTCGAAGTCGCCATCCCAAGCCAGAAATGCTCTGCGCCGACGGGCTGGCCCTGCCGTTTCCTGATGACACCTTCGATATCGGCTTTTCGAATGCTGTCGTGGAGCATGTGGGGGACCGGGAGCGGCAGCAGAGATATGTTCGTGAACTGCTGCGAGTGTCTCGGAAGGTGTGCGTGATTACGCCGGATCGTGCCTTCCCCGTGGACATTCATATGCTCGTCCCCTTCGCGCATTGGCTGCCGCGGAGCCTGCAGCGCGCCGCCCTCAGACCCTTCGGTCGCCAGGACTTGGCAGAGACACGGGTCCTCAATCTCCTCAGTTGGGATGAGTTTAGGCGACTCTTTCCAGCGGAACTGAAGGTCAAGTTCCTGCGCATTCGGCTTTTGGGGCTGCCGTACAGCATGATAGGGTTTGCTTGCAAAACGGATTGAATAATCGCCGAAGGGCGGCTGTCCTTTCTCGGAGCACTGCCAACGACGGAGAGGAACGTGGGCACTGAAGACCAGTTATCAAAAGGCCGCACCGGCGTTCCGGGCCGCAGGGGCGTTTCACCAGTCAGAGCTCTTGCCGCCCACAAGGGCGTCCGGTCCCTGTCCCGCCGGCTGGGTGTCAGCGGCCTGCTTCGCCGATTGTACTTTTTGTGCTTTCGGCGCAAGGTCCGCGGCAGGAGCGTTCTCAGAGTCACTTTCAGGGGCCGGACGCTCTTTTACGACACCCCGTCGTCCTTCGAGTTTCGTGTGGTGGACCGGATCTTTACCACGGGCGAGAGAGATTCGCTCGAGGCCCTTGCCTCGGCGCTTTTGCCGGGCGACACCGTTTGGGACGTCGGCTGCCGTGTCGGCGAGTTTACGGTTCCGTTGGCTAAGACCGTTGGCCCCTCCGGTCAGGTCGTGGCGCTCGAGCCGGATCCCTCCGTGCGCGGGCGGCTGAAGGCGAACCTCGACCTTAACCAGCTCGAGAACGTTCGGGTATTCCCCCTGGCCTTGGGGCGGGAAGCCGGGAAGGCGCAGCTTGCCTGGACCGAGAATTCCTGCCCTTCCCTCTTACCCAAGAAGCAGCCGGGGCCAGGATCCGCGCGAGAAGGCGAGCTTGCGAGCCTTCCGAATGGCGGCGGAAGGGTCGAGGTTGAAGTCCTACCTGGCGATCAGCTTCGCCAGCGCGAGCGCCTGCCCGTCCCGAACGCCATCAAGATTGATGTGGAGGGTTTTGAGTATGAGGTGCTCTCCGGGTTGAAAGAAACGCTCGCTTGCCCTGAGTGCCGAATGCTCTGCTGCGAGATTCACAAGTATCTCGGCGTGGCCGTCGAGCCCATTCAGGATTTTGTAAAATCTCTAGGCTTTGCTAAGATTCACATTAACGCCGATAAGGGCTGGGAAGGCGTCGGCGTGGCGCTGCTGGCCTGGAAGTAAGTTCGTCGCCGTCTCACGCCTGGGCCGCCCGCCATGCCGTGAGCCGTGCAGAACTGAGGAGTTTCCTTTGATGAGTGAAGCCAGGCCAGAAATCGAGGACTCCGCGTGGCCCAGGCCGAGCGAGATAGCCGAGCGGCCGCTCATCACCGCCATCATTCCCACGTTCCGCCGTCCGAAGTTGCTGAGACGGGCCATCACGAGCGTGCTGCGACAAACCTACTCGCATTTCCAGGTTTGCGTCTATGATAACGCCTCGGGGGATGAAACGGCTTCCGTGGTTCAAGAACTGGCCGCAGCCGACCCCCGCGTGCTCTACCACTGCCACGAGCAGAACATTGGCGGCATGGCGAACTATCGCTACGGGTTCGAACATGTCGAAACGCCATTTTTCTGCACGTTGGGCGATGACGACGCGCTGCTGCCGAACTTCTTTGAGATGGCGCTCGAGGGGTTCGAGCGGCATCCGGAGGCCGCCTGCTCCGTTTGCAGCGTACTCTTTCTTGACAACCGGGGACGGGTCACGGGCGCCGCTACGCGATGGCCCGCAGGAATCTATCGCCCACCGCAGGCAGCGCTGACCCTCTTGGCAAACGGCGGGTCTTGGCAGGCGATGCTGTTCCGCCAAGAAGTCTTAGAGGTCACTGGCCCTCTTGACGTTGAGAAGGCCGGGCCGGCTGCCGACCTGGACTTCGTGATGCGCCTGTCCCTGTTGCAGGCCCTTGTAGCGCGTCCCGATCCCGGCGCGCTGGTACGTATGGACGAGGGTTCCTGGACGCACGCCTTCCGTTTTGATGACGTGATTCCTAGGGTTAACACAACAGTGCAAAAGATCGAGGCGGATGAGCGGATACCGGGCACGGACCGCTCCCGGGTCGCGGGCGAGCTGCACTCGCACCTGGGTCGGCGTGCGGTGCTGTTTGGGAAGAAGTCGGCCATCGCGGGCGACTGGGAGAACGTGGCGCGGTATGCCGCCTGTCTGGAAGAGGAATTTCATCTCCCCTTGCAGGCATTCCTTTTGCGGGCTACCCGGGTCATGTGCCGCTCGTTCCCGCCGCTGGTGCTTGGGCTTCGGCTGGCGCGTCGCGCCAGAAGAGCCTACTTGCGGTTGCGGTGGCTTCCCACGTCGAGGAGATACGGCTCCTCCATCCAGGTCGCTGGGGACTGACCATGCCTGTGCCCACAGTCAGGCAGCTTACGCTGTCACAGGTTGAGGAGTTGCTCAGGCCGATGAGCCTTCCGCCCCTGCCGGAGCGGCCGCTGGTCTCCGTTCTGATGACGAACTACAACTACGCTCGCTACCTTGGTGAGGCCATTGAGAGCGTTTTGGCCCAAACCTACCAGAACTTCGAGTTGATCATCTGCGATGATGGGTCAACCGACAATTCCTGTGAAGTCATCGAAGGTTACGCGCGGCGTGACCCGCGAGTGAAACTCATCCGCAAGCCGAATGGCGGCGCGGCGTCGGCTTTGAACGCTGCCTACCGAGGGAGCCGGGGCGAGGTGATTTGCCTTCTCGATGCCGATGACGTGTACTTTCCAGAGAAGGTTGAGAAAGTCATTCAGGTCTTCAGGAGCGATCCGCGGGTCGGCTTCGTGGCTAACAAAATAATGCGGATTGACAATGAGGGGCGAAGCTTCGGCGTGTCCCCCCTCCTGTGCGACCTCCCTGTGGGATGGCTCGGTCCTGCTGTTGTCCGCTGCGGAGGAGTTATCATTTCACCCCCAGCTTCAGGGCTTTCATTCCGCCGCGAGGTGGTCGAGAGAATCTTTCCTTTGGGCGAAGAATTTCGGGTTTCGCCCGAGGGCTCCCTCCAGCGGCTTGCTCCCCTGATGACTCATACGGGGGCCGTCGGCGAGCCACTGTCAGGATATCGGATTCATGGGGGTAATATGGGCTATACGCTGGCACTAACCCCCGCCACCGTGGACGTGATGCTTCCTGTTATGAGGAGGCAGTACGAGCTTCAGAGGGAGTATTTGGCTAACATTAACCCTCGCCTGGCGGAAATGTTCCTGCCCTTCGACAGCAACTGGACCGTCGTGCAGATGAAATACGTGGCCGCCCGTAGCAAAGGAGAACCCGATGCTGGCGTGCTGTGGAGGGCCCTTGTGACCCACCAGGACTTCCAGACATTGCCCGCACTCCATCGCTGGTTCTGGTGGATTGCGCCCGCGCTTCCGCGCCCGCTCTTCGGCTGGGCAGTGAACCAACTGGTCGGCCAAAGCCGGCTGAAGCAATTCCTTTCCTCTATCTTCCAGCCTCGCCGACGCGCCGCATGGCAAGGAGCCAAGGAATAGATGCGGATCATCTTTGTGATGGGAAACTTTCCGTTTCGGCCGGCGGGTGGGCCGCGGCTTGTTTACGAATACGCTAATCGCCTGGCGGCGCGCGGACACCAAGTAACCGTGGTCCACGGAAAGCGGCTGCTCAACGAGCCTCCGGCTCCGTCGCTTTACCACAGGGCCCGAAGATGTGGACGCAATATCAGAAGCGCCCTACTCACCTCGGGCGTCTTCGGTCCACCCCATATCCGCTGGCAGTACATTGACCCTAGAGTTCAGATGCTTGTGGTCCCCGACCTGCGCGCCTGTCACATTCCAGACGGCGACGCAGTGATAGCAACCGGGTGGTACACGGCGGAGTTCGTCGCAATCTATCCCGACTCCAAGGGGAAGAAATTTTATGTCGTTCAACCCAATTACGGCGAGATTCGAGAAGTCAAGGAGCGGGCGGAGGCCACGTGGACATCTCCGCTTCACAAGATTGCCGTCGCCAAGTTCCTTCTTCAGGAGGGTCTTCGCCTTGGCTGCAAAGAGGGCGAGATGACATATGTTCCAAACGGCATTGACCACAACCGGTTCCGCCTCTTGACTCCTGTGCCAAGGCGACCGGAAAGAGTGGCGATGTTTTTCTCTTACCAGCCTTGGAAGGGCTCCGCCGAGGGCCTCGAGGCCCTGAAGTCAGCTCGGAAAGTCCATCCCGATCTCAAAGTAGTCCTCTTCGGCCCCACCTGGAGGCGGGCGTCAATTCCGAGCTGGATTGAGTACCGTCGTAACGTCCCCGAAAAGGAGCTGGTCGAAGAAATTTACAACGGCAGCCGGATTCTCCTGTTCCCAAGTTGGTACGAGGGTTTCGGGTTGGTTCCGGCGGAAGCGATGGCTTGTGGCTGTGCGGTTGTGGCGGCGGATAACGACGGTGTGCGAGAGTTCGCCAAGCACGAGGTGAACGCCTTGCTTTCTCCTCCCAAGGATGTGGAGGCATTGACCAAAAACCTGCTTCGCTTGCTCGAGGATGACAACCTGCGCATTCGTCTGGCCGAGGCTGGCATCGAGACCATCAAGCAGTTTACCTGGGAGCGAAGCACGGATATGCTCGAAGCCCTGCTAAAGCGCGAGGTGGAAGGCGCGGCTCTGCGGCCCGCTCCTTAGCTGGCCGGGATAGCCCGGTCCGGGTAGCGGAGTCATGCTATAATCTTCGGTCAGCGCCGATAGGGAAAAAAGCCACGTGAGTCAGGATAAAACGCCACAAGTTGTCATTTTATGCGGCGGCATGGGGACGCGGCTCCGGGAAGAGACGGAGTTCCGTCCGAAGCCGCTGGTGGAGATTGGCGGCAAGCCCATCCTGTGGCACATCATGAAAACTTATTCGCACTACGGGTTCAACGACTTTGTGCTCTGCCTCGGCTACAAAGGGCATTTGATTAAAGAATACTTTTTGAATTACCGGGTGATGAACAGCGATTTCACCCTGCGGCTGGATCGCGACGGCGAGCCGAAACTTCATACGCCCAACCGGCACGAGCCGTGGTCAGTGACGTTTGCGGATACCGGCTTGGAGGCGATGACGGGAGCCCGGGTCAAGCGCGTTGAGCCTTATATCCAGGGTGAAACGTTCATGCTGACCTACGGGGACGGCGTAACGCTGCCAGCCTGGAAATAGGCTTCGGCATGGACGCCCGCAACGCGGCCCCTTAACACGGTGAGTTCCAAATGGATAACGGCCCAGAGGGGTATAGTTTCGGCGCCCTGTTATCCGTGCTGCGGGATTCCGTCCGCGGCCGCCCCCGCTCTGCGAGTCCCGGCAAGGCCCGGGTGCTGGAGAATTTCTTCTCGCTCTCTGCCTTGCAAGTGGCGCGGTACGTCTTCCCGCTCATCGCCCTCCCCTATCTACTCCGCGTTGTGGGTTTCGCCAATTATGGCCTCATCGCCTTCGCTCAGGCGCTCGTAGCCTACCTTGTCACTTTGACAGATTACGGGTTCAACTTCACGGCGACGCGCGATATTGCGCAGCACCGAAGTGACCCACGCAGCGTGTCCAAAATCTTCTTCTCCGTAATGTTCGCCAAGGCCTTATTGGTCCTCGTATCGCTGGGGATCCTGGTGGCGATTGTCTTCACGGTCCCTGGGTTCGCTCGCAACTGGCCTCTTTATCTCTTCACCTTCGGCAGCGTGCCCGGCAACGCCCTTTTCCCCACTTGGTTCTTCCAAGGGATCGAGGACATGAAGTGCATCGCCGTGCTCGGCTTCGTGGATCGCCTCCTATTCACGCTGCTGCTTTTCGTCTTTATTCGGCACTCTTGGCAGTATCTTTACGTTCCGCTGGTCAACTCGGTCGGTGTCATCATCGCTGGCGCTGCCGGGGCCGTGATTGCCATCCGGCGCATCGGGGCTGGAATCATAATTCCGCGCTGGAATGAAATCTGCGCGCAGTTTAAGGCAGGCTGGCACGTCTTCGTCTCCAACGCCGCGGTCACCGGATATGGTTCCACGCGGATATTTGCGGTTGGCCTTTTCGCCGCGCCGGCGATCACCGGAGCTTACGCCCTTGCCGAGAGGCTGACCGGAGTGGCATACTCGTTTGGAATGGTTCCCTTGCAGCAAGCCATTTACCCTCGCCTGGCGGAGCTTTACGTCAGGAGCCGCACAAGGAGCTTCCAGGTGATGGCTGCGCTCCAAAGGCTCGTGACGATGGCCTGGATCGCTCTGGCGCTGGTGGCCTTTTGGGTGGCCCCCTTTTTGGTTCGCCTTATCGCGGGGGCCGGCTCCCCAACGGCGGCTCTGGCGTTTCGGCTCCTGCTGGTTGGCGTGGTCCTCGGGAACGCCAACATCCTGCGGCTACAGTTCCTCTTGGTCGCGGGATTGGACAAGACGTATTCTCGCATTGTTCTTGGGGAGTCGCTGGTGGGGATATTGCTCAGCTTTGGCGGGGCCTACGCGTGGTCCTATCTCGGCCCGGCGGCCTCGGTCATCGCGGTCCAAGCGGTGGGGATTATCCTCGCGGTCGGGGTGGTGTGGAGGAACCCAGTGGCTGTCGGCGCGCGCGCAGCCGAGGACGCCGGAGCGTGATCAGCCCGGAAGAGGAGTGGGATACCTTGATACCCAGAACGTTGCACTACTGCTTCGGTTTGTCGCCCAACTTCGGCGGCAAGCCATGGAGCCTGGTCCATTACGTCTGCCTAAAGAGCGCTGTCGAGCGCATCAGGCCCACGGAGGTCTTTTTCTACTGCGAATATGAGCCTTCGGGCCCGTGGTGGGAGCTTACCCGCCCCATGGTCACCCTCAAGAAGATCGAAGCGCCTCGGGAAATCTTTGGCAACCCGATCCTACATCCGGCCCACCGGGCGGATGTCGTCCGCCTGGAGACGCTGATTGCCTTTGGAGGAATCTACCTGGACGCCGACGTCTTCGTTCATTCCAGCTTTGACCCCTTGCTGAGCCACTCCGTGGTCATGGGGGAGCAGTACACTTACGGAAACTTCGACGGCCTTTGCAACGCCGTCATCCTTGGTGAAAAGGACGCGCCCTTCCTCAAAAGGTGGTACGCCGAATATCGCTCCTTCCGCTCCAAAGGGCGCGATGAATTCTGGGGCGAGCATCCGGTGCTGGTTCCCGGCCGACTAGCCCAGCAGTTCCCCGCCGAGATCAAGGTGTTGCCACACACTGCGTTCTTCTGGCCGACCTATAGCGGGGCAGACCAGGCAAAAGTGTTTCGCTCCCGCGAGCCGATTGATCTTCAGGGCGCCTACGCCACGCACTTATGGGAGCAGGCGGCGTGGGAACGTTATCTCGACCAATTGACGCCGCGCCGGGTCCGGGCCGTTGACTGCAACTTCCATTACTGGGCGCGACCCATGCTCGCCGGCCTGCCTGATGATTATGCTGCTCCGACCGTCGCCGAGCGGGCGGCCCGGGCAGCGCGCTTGGCGCGGTGGCTCGGAAGGCGGGCGGTGGGGCGATTTTCAAGAGAGTGCCGGGCGCTTCTGAAGGCTGCTTAGGAATGGCCACGTCGGCGACGCCACGACCCGCCGGCAGGGCAGGTTCGGAGTTTAGAAGGCATGAGAAATCGGCTAATTCGAGCACTCCTTAAACTCCGGCGACTAAGGTCGTTTCTTGCCCAGCACGGCGTGCCGGTGGGTAAATTGCCTCGGCTGAAGGCTGCGTTTTGGTTCGTCCTGCGCGCCTTGAGGCCGAAAGCCCCCGTGCTTATTGAGGCCCAGAGAAGCAAGATGTACGTGGATCCGGCCGACGAGTTCCTCCAGTTAGACCTCCTCGCAAGCGGCGTTCATGAAGAGGCCGAAACGAAGGCCTTCTGCTCGCTGGTAGAGCAGGGAATGACCGTGGTGGACGTCGGCGCGAACATCGGTTACTATACCCTCCTCGCTGCAAGGCTCGTCGGCGCGAGCGGTAGAGTCATCGCCCTCGAGCCAAGCTCCGCGAACTATCGCCTGCTCACGCAGAACGTAGCCCTCAACGGTTACGAAAACGTGACGGTCCTGAACCTCGCCGCAGGGGAGAAGCCAGGGCAGGTCCGACTCTACCTGGACCCCGCAAACTTCGGCAATTGCTCCTTGTCGTCTGCTAACGTGCCTGTCGGGGCCGGGTCGGAGGAAGTCGAAGTCACCACTCTGGACCACCTGCTGGATGCTGGGGTTTTCGGAGGGCGTGTTGACCTCATCAAACTCGACGTTCAAGGGGCGCAGGGACTGGTCCTTCGGGGCGCACAGCGCACGCTCGGGCGTTTTCGCCCCAAAATTATGATGGAGTTCGCTTCGCAGTGGCTCAAGGGTATGGGCTCGAGTCCGCTTGAGATCATGAACCGGCTCGAACCTTTCGGATACTCAGCGTACGCCCTTAACGGGTCGGTTGGAGCTGCCACTGCGTTGGCACGCGACCAGGCTCTGGCTTATTGTGAGACCCACGCGGTGGCTAACTTTCTGTTGAGGGTGGGGCCGGCGTGACCCGCTAAGAGCAGGGCTTTACCCACGCGTCCGGCGCCGCCTTCGTCAGCGCCTTCGCCACAGCTTGGCGCCCTCAGCCCCCACCAGGAGGAAACCAAGGACATGCAGCTCGGCAGACGCCCCCGGTCTTGGGCACTTAAGGCCAAAAACTTGGCCTTGGGCGCCAACGCCGCCTCCCTGCGGCTTTTGCTAACGCCTAGGAGAATGGTGGACTACGCAACCCAATCGCTTTTCCTGCTCAGCACGGTGGACGGGCCGCGCGGGATCCCAACCAGGAGCGTCTTCGACGTCCTTCCCTGCGAGTCCGTCGAGGAAGTCAAGATCGCGAGCCTGCAGGGGGACAAGGACTACTACTTTTTCACGCAGGGTGGTCCGTTCCTCGCTGACCTCCTGAGCCTTTGCTTGATCTGCCGCATCACCCGGGCCACAACTATCTTCGAGATCGGGACATGCTACGGGTACACCGCCCTCCACCTCGCGTTGAACTCCCCCCCCAACGCAAGGGTTTACACCCTCGACATACCCATCGGCGCGCCCCTTGAACCCAAGCTAAAGACCTCGGTGGTGGATGAGGGAACGGTTGCCTCTCGCGAGCCGCGCGCAGCGACGGGAAGGTACTTGTGCTTTGAGGGTATGGAAGCAGCATCGAAGATTACCTGCCTCTACGCGGACAGCGCGGCCTTTGATTATTCGCCCTTCCACAGAAATGTGGACCTTTTCTTTATTGACGGCGCCCATTCCTATGATTACGTCCGTTCCGATACCCTGAACGCTTTCAAGTGCTGCCATCCCGGTAGCGTGATCGCCTGGCACGACTACGGCCGGGCGGAGGTGTACGGCGTCACCCGATGGCTCAACGAGCTCTGCGAGCGGCGGAAGATTTATCGCATCCCCGGCGGCAGCTTAGCATTTTCGGTCTTCTGAGCATTTGGGATTTACTCAATGTCCGAAACCACCCAGCTAACGAACATGAGCGTGGGACTGGCGATCGAAGACCTGCTCAGGTCCATAAACCTTCCACTGCTTCCGGAGCGGCTAGCCGGGGGCCGCGACTCGTTGATGATTCGCAACCTGGTTCAGGACGAACGCATTCCTTCCGAGGCGCGTGTGTATGCCGAGCAGGTCCTCTCGGCGCGTTTGAAGTCCGTGCTGGTTGCTTATGGGCTGGGCTCGCTGGCGCGGAGGAACCCCAATGACACCTTCAAGGTGGCGGAGGTTTTGGGCAACCATTACGGCTTGCGCGGTCGGGCGCGGCTGTTGCGCTTCGCGGCCTCTACCTGCCGAATCTTTCCGCCGGCGAGTTATCCGGTGGCCGCCATAAGGAAATTGCGGAATTCTCTTAGGGACGCCGCCTGGCGGCCCTCTCGCAGGCAATTGCAACAGGAATATGGCGCTTACGCCCGGTACCTGGAATTATGAACGTTCGCGCATTAAGCTTGATGTGCCCGCAGCCCAATAAAATTGTTGACAAGGAGGACTCTTCGCTTTGAAGAAAGCATTGATTACAGGGATTTCCGGTCAGGACGGCAGCTACTTGGCGGAGCATCTACTGGGGTTGGGTTACGAGGTTTGGGGGCTGGTACGGCGCGAGCCGGCCTCGATTCGCTGGCTGGAGCCGGTCAGGCAGCGCGTTGAGTTTGTTTACGGCGACATGCGCGACGCCGAATCGCTCGGCGTGGCATTCCAAAAGGCCTGGCCCGATGAAGTTTACAATTTGGCGGGGCAGGTGTTTGTACCCACCAGTTGGGAGTTTCCCGCCGAGACCTTTGATATCAACGTGGGCGGGGTGGCGCGCCTGTTGCAGATCATCGAGCGCACCAAGCCGGACACGCGCTTTTACCAAGCCTCTTCCTCCGAGATGGTCGGCAACTTCGACGGTGCTATGGATGAGCGGGTTCCGCTGCGGCCGACCTCGCCCTACGGCGTCTCGAAGCTGGCCGCGCATCGCCTGGTGGAGGTTTACCGCGCCCGCAAGGTCTTCGCGGTGGGTGGCATCTTGTTCAACCACGAATCGCCGCGGCGCGGGCCGGAAATGGTGACGCGCAAAATCACTCGCGCGGCGGCAGCTTGGGTGGCGGGCGATCATACGCCGCTTCGGCTGGGCAACTTGGAGGCGCGGCGGGATTGGGGCTTTGCCGGGGATTACGTTCGCGCCATGCACGCCATGCTGCAATCTCCATCGCCTGACGACTACGTTATCGGAACGGGAGTTTCGCACAGCGTGCGGGATTTTCTCCAGGAAGTCATCACAAGCCTGCACGAGCTCGGATTTCGCGATCGCGCGCCTCGCTCAATCGAAGAGTGGGTGCAAGTGGACCCTCGGTTTCTCCGCACGGGAGAGATTCACGATCTGCGCGCCGACCCCGGCCGGGCAAAAAAGGAATTGAACTGGCATCCCACCGTGAATTTTAAGGAACTCGTGCGGATGATGGTCAAGGCCGACTTGGAATTTGTCACCGAACCCGCGACAAGGCCGTAGCTCGGTGGGAATGGCAGGTCGGGGTCTATCAGGCTTTGTTGAACGCTGTAACGCGCCGTGCGCAACGCCCGCAGAACCTATCCAGGGAAAGAACCAAACGCCTGGCAGAAAGGGCCCGTTGCCGGCTGCGCGCCGAACCACTCACTTTTCGTGAGCCCTTGCGAAAACAAGGGGCAAAGCACTTTCGCTTTCTGCTGGAAAGGTTTACCGGAGCCTAGTCGCGGCCTTCCGGCTTTTTAGGTGAGATCGCTAAGCCGAGGGGCTCGGAGCACCGCCGGCCCGCTCTCGGTTTGCACGCTCGATCAACTGCAAAATCAGAATCGCCGCCCGAGGAAGATGGAAGGGGTCTTTAACCGGCAGAGCGAACACCTCGGTGGTCGGCAGGCCTTGACGAGTGAGGCGTTGCCTCCATTCGCCGACGGCTGGCATGGGGAAGTGGGCAAAGGCCCATTCTTCAACCTTGTCATACCATTCCGCGCACCACTGCTTGCCAGTCAGGTGATGCGCCAAGATCAAGGCATAAAGCGCCTCGGTGTGCGGCCACCAGGACTTCTTTTCCGCGTGGGGCAAGAAAGGCGGATGTCCCTCGGCGTCAATTCCCAGAAAAATCCCGCCATACTCCGGGTCCCAGCCTCGCTCCAGGTGCCAGCGGATGACCTCGGCGGCGCGCTCGGCAAGCGCCCCGTCGCCCCGCCGCCAGGCCCGGTGCAGCACAAACCACATTGATTCGATGGCATGGCCGGGCATGACCCACGTGCCAGCGGGCGGAGGCAGTTCTTCATACCGGTCGGTAAGAAACTCCAGCAAAAGCTTGCGCTCTGGCCGCACGAAATGGCTCATGACGCGCGTCGCATAGCTGTCGGCCAATGCTTCCAGTTCGCCGTCGGCGGTGGTCTCGGCCAACTCGCCCGTTGTCTCCGTCATAATCATCGGGACAGCGTGGTTTTTCCATCCTTTCAGCAACGGGTAGGGCGCCGTCTCGGAGAAGTCCGGCTCTTCGATCCGGCGCCGAACTCGCTCGAAGGTTGTGCGCGCGATCGAGAGGATCTGCGGATCCGGAACGGCGCGATAGTATTCGCTGAGGCCGTAAATCGCGAAGCAATCGGTGTAGATGCTGACAGCGCCTTCAATTACCTTGCCTTGGCGGTCCGTGTGATAAACCCAACGACCTTGATCATCCCGTCCGTGAGCCAGCAGAAAGCGAACCGAGTTCTCGGCGACCTTTAGAAATTCCGGCCGTTTCTCCACGCGGTTGTAAAGGGCGGAAAAGGTCCAAACCGACCGTGCCTGCGACCACATAAATTTGTCACCGCTTATGGGCGAGCCATCTTCCGCCATGCACGACAGCACCCCACCGTATTCCCAGTCTATGCCGCGGCTCATCCAAAAAGGGGCGACCCCTTCGAGCAAGAGCCGGGAGAAACGTTCGCGGGTTTGGTGGTAGTTCAAGCTTTAGGCTCCGACGCGCCCTTCGGCCGCGTCCAGTTCGCTCGGTTACCAGCGGGAGGTAACGCCGGGAGAGAGAATATCCGCCAACGCGTAACCGGTCAGGCTGGTGACTGTGTTAAAGGCGTTGATCCGGACCTTGGTGTTCGCCCGGGCGCCGTCGTTCAGCAAGCCAAACGATCTGCCGTTCTGCGGGCTGACAATGAATGCATCAAATCGCCGGACAGCCTGGGCAATCCGCGGGTCAGCCTTGACGTGCTCATAGTCCCAGATGAGGTAGTTAATGATGCCGGGACTGCGCGTTCGATCCCAGCTAGTCCGTCCGAGTTTCGACCACGTGCCGTTGGGAAGCTGGGTGCGGAGCAGGAATTCTATGTTGGGCTGGACGGCCTTTTCAATCCAAGCTTGCCAAGCGGGGTTGGCGCAATGAAGGTCAAAAGATAAAATACCCTCCCCAACATACGCCGAGGTTCCGTAAGTTGATTTGTGCCACAGATTGTATTCGTTCTTGGGGTTGCCTCGTTCATTCCAGTTTGCGCCTTCCAGCCTCAGAATATACGGGATGTTGCCATCGCTCCGCATGGTGCTGAGAATCCAGCGGAGGGCATGATAAGCAACCTCGCGGTAAGTGTCCTGGCGGGTTCGATCGTACATCCAGGTGAAGATCTCGCCGCCGGTGAGAGCGGAAGAGAGCGTGTAGTGGTCATAAATTGGCCCAATGACTCGATTGCCCTGGGTATGCTTCCATCCGGTGCCGAGCGCTCCGCCGGAATGAATCATGTGGCTTCTTTCGAGCGACGACACGTAGCGTCGAACCGCTTCCAAATATTGTTGCTGTTGCTTGCGATCCACGTGCGGATAAAGGGCGACGAGGAGGCCGAGGGCGCTACCCGTGTCAGCCAGATAAACCGGCCCGTAACCGGTGGCCCAGAAGCCATTGGGCATTTGCCGGCGGAGAAGATAATGGCTATAAGCTACCGCAGTGGCCAAGTAGCGGGGATCATGAAAAATCTGATATCCGGCGACGAGGGTCCGCATGTAATAGCCGCCAATGTAGATGGTCGGGAATCTGCTCTTCTTTTTGACGATAAAATTGCAAAGGTTTCTCAGAAGCCGCCGGGTTGCGCGGCAATCGGCTTGGGAACAGAAAGGATCGCGCCGCGGCCTGTGAGCGGCGTGGAGAAGGCAAGGAAAGAGAATCACTGTAAGGAGGCCGGCGCTGCAGCGCGCGGCAAGGTTTCTGAGCATTGGATTTCACCTCTAAAGCCCACGGATGTCATGGGCGGCGTACTTAGGCCGCGGCCGCCTGACGACCGGCGCGTGTCCTCGCCCCCCGCCGGGGTCCGCGAGGACTCGGGGCCATCTTTCAACCTAACGTAGCCGACCAGCCCAAGGTGCCGATTGCAATCACCAACACTGCCAAGCCCGCCCCCATCCAGATTCTTTCCGAGCGACCCGAGTTCTTCCACTCGCCGGCGATAATTCCGCATGCGTTGGCGGTCAATAAGCCAGTTACCAAGCTCAAAGGCCAGCCGATCGCTGGACCCAGCTTGCCCAGCTTGGGAGCGGCGGAACCATAGACGAATGTGTTTCCGCCCCACAATAGGCCCATGAGAATGGTTAAGGTAAAAAGGGACGCCGAATTCGGCTGCGAATATTTTGCCCAACTTCGGTTTTGCTTGA
The DNA here is from genome assembly GCA_021838785.1 of Acidobacteriota bacterium. Taxonomy (GTDB): domain Bacteria; phylum Acidobacteriota; class Terriglobia; order UBA7540; family UBA7540; genus JAKCCV01. The sequence continues at coordinate 380,161 of JAKCCV010000001.1, forward strand.
AAAGGTAAGCGCAGAAAACCAAATTGGCAATAGCCCCGCTGGTCAGCATGAGCAGCCAAACGAGATTCGACCCTGCGAAGGCGCTGTTGCCCAGGCGCTCCGCCGAGCGAATGATTCCCTGAGCTGAACTGTAGCCAATGTTGAACACCGCCGAAAGGACACCGGAACCTCCGCAAAGTAGCAAACCAACCCAGAGTGGCCGCGCTTTACCCACCATTTCCCGTGGAGCAGCCTTGGCTGGGTCCTTCTGACGCTGTTCTTTCAATTTTCCCGCGTAGCCGCAGAGAAAGATTCCGATCGCCGCGATGACGGCGCCCACCACAATCACTTCGCCTTGCCGCTGGAAAAGTCGGCGAGGCGCCAGCACAAGGATGGGCAGAATTGAACCGAGCGAGGAACTGATGGCCAGGACAAAAGTGTTGGCCATGGAGATTCCGATGGCACTGACGCCTTGACCGAACATAATCGCACCGAATCCCCAGGCAAAGCCGCAGACCGCAGCCACCAGGATGGCGCGGGTCGGGGCCTCATGATAAGCCTCGGCGAGATGAGAAACGCTCAGGGCGGCGATCACGATGGGCATGAAAATGCACGAAACCAGGATGAACAGCGCCCAGACGTTTTCCCACGACCACCGCCCCAGATACCGCATGGGCAGAGTAAAGGTCCCGTTCATGAGCCCGGAAATGATCGCGAGCATCATGCCAAGAGCAAGATCAGGGTTGGTGGGATTCATAGATGCTTTGCTACGGGCGACGATTTAGTTGGCGCGGCCCTTGAAGTTCCTCCATGCTGTTCTGGAACCGGCGAAGGCGATTTCAGGGAGGCCAAAGCGCGGTAAGGCCTCCCACGTCCTTCGGCCGGCGTTCTCAAGCCGTCAGCCTCGGCCGGTCGCCGTCAGGCCAAGACTTCTGGCGGATTGGCGTTCACTGGCCGTTGAATCCCGGGTCAAAGAGCAACCTCTGCGGCCCAAAGGAACCTCCTGGCAAGCTGGTTTGCAAGTCAATCACCGTGGGAATTCCGTGCAACGTCACCTCGTCAAACCACCAGGCATTCTTATAATTAACAAAGGGCGACAAAGCCAGGTTGCCGTCGGTCAGCATCACGTAGTGGCCGAAGCCGCCCGATGGCCACATGAGAAGGCCGAAAGGCGTCGGTTGATCCGGAACACTGTTTTTGACGAGGATACGAAAGTTGTAGAGGACGCCGTAGTTTCCGACGTCATAGATGCTCACGCCGCCGTCCACCGCGTCCACGCCCTTTTCGTACTCTCCGGGCATGGCCTGCTTGAGAGCGGTGTCCACGCCCAGAACCTGAAGGCCGCGCGCCGTGGAGATGGTAAAGGAACCAAAACGGTCAAAGTGCGGGAAGGTGCCGCGAGTGGGGCGCACGGCCGCAAGAATAGGAACCGTCGTCGGGTCGGACGGTGGCTGCCCGCTATAGGCTAAGGTCGTCACGGTCGCTGCCCCATAACCCAATCCGGCCGGAAGCGTGGGTCGGTTCACAAATTCCCCCTCTGCGTTGAAGGGCGCAGGGTTTAAGTCCTGCAGCAAGGCCAGCGGCACCGAGGTGGTTTCGGCGTCGGCCGGGAGGGTAATAAGCGCATATTGTAGAATTGCGGAGGCCGTATCACCGACCGGAACGCTTTGGACGCTCCAGTAGGTTTGACCTGCCGAAAGGGCGGTCAGGAAACTGACGGTTTGATGACTGGCAAGAAATTCAGAAAGCGCGGCTTGCCCTGCCAGGTCGGGAAAGACACTGAGCCCTCGCCCCTGCCCTAGGGCGAAGAGGAGCTCCGATTGGTCCGTGGCATTCGTAATGGCAACACCAATCTGGAGCGCCCCAGAAGTCTTGTTTTGGTGGTGATAAAAAACTCGGAACTCTCCTTCCACCTGGTCGCGGTACATCGCGCCCGGCAGGTCCATAGTGTCGTTCAGGATTTCCGGGGCGTCGGAGAAAATGAGCGGGCCACCCTCCGGAGTGAGCACGGGCAAGGGAATGGGAGTGCGGGTTCCCAAGCTAGTGTCGCGTTACCGAAATAGGTGAAACATGGATTCGCCTCCGAGGATTGCGGTACGTCCAGCGAAAAGGCTGGGCTTGGCGGTTGTAGAGCCGGACATAGGCCATCAGTTTGCTGACCAGGTCG